>NZ_JAFMYU010000001.1 GCF_017353255.1 Fibrella aquatilis
CCAGCGGGCCCCCTTTAGGGCGGGGGCGGTCCCGCGTCCGGGCTACACTTGCGTCAGCAAAAATCGTAAATCGTACATCGTACATCGTAAGTCGTACATCAATACGCTCGCAGTCCTAACAACTTCTCTCCCAACTCACTCAGTTCAGCCGTTTGGTAGCGGGTTTTTTCCCAGTTGCGGGGGTCGCCGGGGAATGCGTAGCCTTCGGGGGCCTGGCGGTTGCGCCACGAGTTGATGCGCCACTGCCGCAGGGGTTCGTTTTCGGGCTGGGCGGGCATCATAGAAATGTACTGGGCAATGCGCACCTTATTGTCGGTCAGGTTGGGCCGGATGCCGTGGGCCAGGGTGCTGTTGAAGATCAGCAGATCGCCAGCTTCCAATTTCACCTTCACCATATCGAAACCAGTGGTGTCGGGGCGGAAGCGGTTGCGGTCTTCGGGCTGGGTCAGTTTCCAGGTGTCGTAGGTGCGGTAGAGTTCAGGAATGCACTGGAAACCACCCATGTTCTCATCGGTTTGGTCAGCCAGGGCCAACACGCCCTGCACGTTCTGGGGACGGGTTTCGGGGTCATAATCCCAGTGAATAAAGCCTTTGAATGGCTGGTCGGGCGAGACGGGGAAGTTCAGGTTGGCGCGGTCGATGGTGACCCAGAGTTTTTCGGTGCCCCAGATGTCCACAAAGGCATCATACACGCGCTGCGTCTGGCGGTTGTCCCACTCGTATTGGTGGTTGTACAGTTCCACCATGCCGCTGCCGATGAGTTCTTTCATCTGCATCTCGGCGCGGGGCGGGGCATACCAGGTGGCCTTGTCGTTGGGATCTTTTTCTTCAAACTCCCATAGCAGCTGGGCCAACCGGTCGGCCTGTTCGCGGGGCACGGCCTGCTTGATGATCACGTAGCCATTTTCTTTCCAAAACGTCCAGTCTGCTTCTGACAAAACGCGAAGAGGTGCGCCCGGTCCATAGCCACGGTTTGAGCGGTCATTTAGTGCCTGCTTGCTGCTGGTGGCGGTAGAGGGGTTTCCCGGAATGTCGGTGTGGGCATTGTCGGGAATCATGATAGGCGTCATGGTCGGTTGCATAGCCGTGTTTGATTTTGCTGTGATTGAATAGTACAAATCTACGCCATCAATAGGTGGCAAGGTTAGCACACGAATGACCCGTTTTTGCACGATATTGCTGTTGATAGGAATGAAAGGATGGTTGAAGAGCAAAAATGTGGAGATTAGCGCTCCGCGTGGCTTCTCGTTGCCAGCACTACCACCCATGAAACTAGCCCTCGAACAAATCCGCCCCGACGCCGACAGCTCGTTCCATATCCTGCTGACGCCCCACCTGGAAAACGTCTTCCTCTGGCACTACCACCCCGAATATGAACTGGTCTTCATCGACGGAGCCAGCGGCACCCGGCACGTGGGCGACCATATTTCGCGTTACGAAGGCAGCGACCTCGTGTTCATCGGCCCCAATATTCCCCACCTCAATTTTGACTATGGCGTAACGACCGACTACCGAAAAGTGGTTGTGCAACTCGACGAGGGCTTTTTAGGGCAACTGATTGGCCGGGCACCGGAGTTTGCGGCCATCAGTCGCCTGTTCGACGCGGCGCGGGCGGGACTGTCGTTTTCGGGTGAAACCAAGGCGAAGGTGGGGGCGCAACTCGAGCAGCTGCCCGGTCTGCAACCCTTCGAGCGGATTATGGCCCTGCTGACCATTTTCCAGCAACTCGCCACCAGCCCGGAGGCCACGTCGCTGCACGGCAAGCCCGTGGTGGGGCAGTACAACCTGGCCGAACAGCAGCGCCTTCGGCAAGTATACCAGTACGTAGAAGAGCAGTTTCAGCGGCCCATTGCCCTGGGCGAAATTGCCGCCGTGGCCAACCTGACAGAGGCTGCTTTCTGTCGCTACATCAAGCGCATGACAGGCCTCACGTTCACGCAGTTGCTGAATCAGTTTCGTATCAATCAGGCGCAAAAACTACTCCTGACCAACCATACCGTAACTGAAACGGCCGAAGCCAGTGGATTCGAGAGTCTGTCCTATTTCAACAAAATATTCCGCCGCGTCACGGGCGAAAATCCCCTTCAGTTTAAAAAAAGGCATCGGGAATAGGTGTGTGTTGCTGCGCGTCAGCCCCTACAGCGCGAAGCCCACTACTGCGCGTAGCCAACATCAAATATCAAACTCCTTGTGGCTATTAAAACCCTGATGTGTCGGTAGAATCTGCAACAGAACGTGGGCATTTCCCGTAATGAAAAGTACGTTCTTCGCGCTGTAATCTTGTAGGCTATGACTAAACCGCTACTTGTCTTTTTATCTGTTTTACTGGCCGTTTCGGCCCACGCACAGGACCTGCCACCCATGCGCACTAAGCGGGTGCCGCAGCAGCGAAACCTGACCGTGTCGGGCCGCGTGACCGACGCTGCCACCGCCGAAAACCTGCCCTTCGCCTACGTGCGGGTACGCAGCACGCGGCAGATTGCCCAAACCAATGTCGATGGTTTTTTTACGCTGCTCAATGTGCCGAGCGACACCTGTACGCTGGAAGTCAGCTATATCGGTTTCAAAGATGCCACGCTGCCCCTGGTGCCAGGCGAATCGGCGCGGCGGCTGACGATTGAGCTTGACCCCAACCGGACCGACTTGCAGGAGGTGCAGGTGCGCGGTCAAAAAACCGAGGTCATGCGCGCCGCCGAAACCATCGGTATGATTCAGCTCACGCCCCGCAACCTCACCAAACTGCCCAACGTGGGCGAACGCGACCCTTTCCGCGCCCTGCAACTGATGCCCGGCGTGAGTGCCGCCAACGAATCGTCGGCGGGTCTCTACGTCCGCGGTGGCACGCCTGACCAGACGCTGGTGCTGCTCGACGGCTTCACGGTCTATCAGGTAGACCATCTGTATGGCTTTTTTTCGGCGTTTAACTATAATGCGTTGAAAGACATACAGTTACAGAAGGGCGGCTTCGGTGCTAAATATGGCGGACGGCTGTCGGGCGTGGCCGAAATGACGGGGAAAGAAGGTAGCCGCAAGGCCGTCAATGTGGGGGGTGATGTGAGTGCGCTCAGTGCCAACCTCTTTGCCGAAGCCCCCATTGGCAACAAGATATCGGTGCTGGTAGCGGGTCGGCGGTCGTTTCAGGGGCCATTGTATACCAAGCTGTTCGACCAGTTTCAGACCACGCAAAGCGTGCAGCCACAACGGCAGGGGCGGGGCGGGCTGCTGTCTACTACCCAAACGGTGGCCTCCTATTTCTATGATTTTAATGGTCGTGTCACCTACCGCCCCACCGACCTGGATCAAATCACACTCAGTGTTTATAACGGCAAAGACTACCTCGACAATGGGCAGAGCATCAACCTCCCGGCCTTTGGGCGGGGTGGGCAGGGTGGTCAACCGGGTATTACGGGTGGGTCGCTCACCAACACTGATCTTTCGAACTGGGGCAACACCGGGGGCAGCCTGAAATGGTCGCGGCGGTGGTCAGATCGATTCTATACCAACACGCTGGTGAGCTATTCCAACTACTACAGTCAGCGCAACATTTCCAATCAGGTGTCTATTCAGCGCGGCGGCCCCAACGGCAACCGCAACAATGCCAACTTTGGTACGCTGGAAGATAACAACCTTATCGATCAGTCGCTGAAAACCGACCTGACGTGGCAGTATTCGGCCAATCAGCAAATCGAAACGGGTATTCAGTTTTCGCACCTCGCCATCGACTACGCCTATAAACAAAACGACACGCTGACTGTTTTGGGCAAAAACGACCGGGGCAACCTGCTCACCGCCTACGTGCAGGACCGGCTGTCGCTGCTCGATAACAGGCTGATTCTCACGCCCGGCCTGCGCGCCACGCAGTATGGCGTGACGGGGCAACTCTACGCCGAACCCCGGCTATCGGCGTCGTATCGGGTCAACAACCGGCTGCGGTTGAAGGCCGCCACGGGGCAGTATTACCAGTTTATCAAGCAGGTTACGCGCGAAGATATTTCGCAGGGAAACCGTACGTTCTGGCTGCTGTCGGGTACGCCGTCGCTGCCGGTGTCGTCGGCCTGGCACTACATCGCGGGGGCTTCCTACGAAACGGCGGGCTACCTGCTCGACATAGAGGCCTACGCCAAAGACCTGCGCGGCGTGACGGAATACACCCTGCGTTTTGCCCCGCAAATTGGCCGGGGGCTGGTGCCGCAGGAAACGTTTTTCAACGGCACCGGTACCGTGCGGGGCGTCGACGTGCTGGTACAGAAGAAATTCGGGGCCTACACCGGCTGGATTGGCTACACCTATGCTCAGGCCAAAAGCAGCATTGCCCAGTTTGGCGACCAGCCCTACTACGCCAATCAGGACGTGCGCCACGAGTTTAAATCCATCAACACGTTCCGCTACAAACGCCTCGACCTGGCGGCCACGTTCATCTACGCCACGGGCAAACCCTACACCTCTATCGTGGGCGAATACAGCGTGAAGCTCCTTGACGGCACGAGCAAAACATTTACTAACCCATCGGCCAAAAACGCGAACCGATTCCCTGATTATCAGCGCCTTGATCTTTCGGCAACGTATAATTTCGGCCACGGCAGCCTCGGCGTATCGGTGTTCAATGTGCTGGACCGGCAGAACGTCTGGTACAAGAAATTCACCTCTGTGCAGGACGGCGGCGACAGTCAGCTGGTCGTTACCGACGTCACGTACCTGGGCCTTACGCCCAACCTCACCTTTTCTTACCGCCTTCGCTAGATGAACCTATATCGCACACTCGCCCCAATCCTCGTTGCGTCGATACCCCTGCTCGGTTGTCAGGAAACCGTCACGACGCTAGCCCCCGACGACAAGCCCGTGGTAGAAGCCTACCTCGCGCCGGGACAGCCCATGACGGTGCACGTGACCAAGCAAATCCCCTTCAACGCCGACACCACCGGGCAGGGTCAACCCATTGCCGGACTGGCCCTGAAAATCAGCAGCAACACCGCTACCTACGCCCTCCGCTACATCGGTGATGGCCTCTACCAAAGCGCCGCCGACGTGATGCCGCGCCTGGGGCAGACCTACACCCTGGCATTCGACTACCTCGGTCAGCGCGTCACAGCCACCACGCAGATGCCCGCCAAACCCGTTGGCTACGCCCAGGACGTGATCGAGTTAATCCGCACGGTCCCTGTACAGGGCGGCCCCGGTGGTGGACCGGGTGGCGGGGGCGGGCCGCAGCAGCAGGGAGCCGTACGCCTAAGCTGGCAAAACCCCACCGCCGACTACTATTTTGTGGTGGTGGATAACATTGAAGCCACGCCGGTGCTGATTAACCAGAACGTGAACCCCAACCGGCCCCTGCAACAAAATCGCCGTTTCCGCAATCAGCCCACCCAAAGCGATTTCGACGATGTGCGGGGGCAGAGTTTTCAGTACTACGGTCGCCACCGGATGGTGCTGTTTCACCTCAACCCTGACTACGCCGCGCTGTATAAACAAAACAGCACCAGCACCCAGAACATCGCCACGCCCCCCACCACGGTGGTTAACGGCCTCGGCATCTTCACCGGCGTAAACACCGACACGCTGTATGTGAACGTGAAGCCCCAGTAATGGGGTTCTTGGATTACTATACTTTTATGGCCGACGAAGAGTCAATTGACGAAAATCGCTTTCCTTCAATGAACATACGGTAGGATATTCTAGCCTATCACAGATTCACAACCATCTCCGGTCGCTGGGCGTATTCTCTCAGAATCAGGTTTGGCGTAACGTGGGTGAACTGCTTGAAATCTTTTGCCAAATGGTCGTAATCGGTGTAGCCAAACTGAATTGCCACCGTGAGCCAGTCGGTAGCCAGGTTCTTTTCTTTATAGTCGAACGTCTGGTAAAACCGGCTAATGCGGCTGTACAGTTTCGGTCCGATGCCCATCCGTTCGCTGAATTTTCGTTCAAACTGGCGGGGGCTTAAATTGGCCTGGTCAGCCAGCCAATCCAGCGAAAACGGCGTTGGGTTATGTAGCAACAACTCGCCAATCCGGTCGATGGGGTGTGCGTCAATTCGTATCGTTCTCAGTTTTCGGAGCAGGTAGTTTTCGGCCCGTTCAATCATGGCTGGGTACGTGGGGGAATTCGCAATCTGGTCATTGACCGACTGCAACCCGGCATTCATCACCGCTTCGGCATCACAAAATTCCTGCGTGAGTTCGTGGCTCGAAAAACCCAGCAACCGATGCATTGCTCCCGGCTGAAAAATAACCATCAACATCAGGAAATCAGGCTCCGTAAAGGTGTGAAAGTTGAGCCGGGAAACGTGCTGACCAAACAGGGCGTTTGGGGCAATGTTGGTCGTGGTGTTCGTTAGTGGGTCGTGCGATCTGATACGCCCTTTGGCGAAAAACACAAGTGCCTGTTCAATTCGGGTCGGATAGGGCTTAACACGCTGATTATCTGGCAAGTGGTCAAAGTGAACCAGCAAGTAGTTTCGCACAAAAGGCTGTAAAGCAGGGCAGGGCTGTATTTCCTGATAAATCATAGCCTTGTCGGGTTTCAGAACAACAGCAACGGCTAAAGCTACTTACATTTTTCCAGCAATTGGACCAAGTTGGCGGGCTGGTCGCGCATGGCATAATGCCCCCCTTCCAGGGTTAAAATTTGCCAGGCACGTTGTTTGGCTCGTTTGGCAAAGGGCGCAAATCCGGCTTTTTGTATATCTCCGTTTTGGGTCATCAGAATATACGACGTCGGAATCTTCGGGACAGCCGGATTTCTGATTGGTAGCGGCTCGCTGAAGGTCTTCAAGGGTTGCGGCACATCGGTTGGGGGTACTGGTTTGACCGGTCCAAACGGATAGCCAACAAACCCATCTTTGGTGAGCGGCCTGGTCATAGCATCGCCATTTGGCCCACGCGAAGCGAATAAACTTTCGCCATTGTTCGGCACAAACGCATCCAGATAAATCAGTTGTTTAATCCGGTCAGGAATTTGCTCGGCTACCCCCGAAATCACCATGCCGCCGTAGCTGTGCCCCACCAGAATAACATCGTGCAAGTCTTCAAACTGAAACACATTCACAATATCGGTGATGTGGGTGCTCAGGTTAATGGTGGGGTTGGCTAAATGGACGCGTTCGCCAAGCCCCGTCAGGGTGGGATGATATACCTTGTCGCCCTGCACCCGCAGCAGCGAATCTACTGTTTTGTATTCCCAGCCCCCACCCCACGCGCCGTGAACGAACAGGTACGTTCGCGGCGTACGTTTAGCAGTTGGCTGACCGAAGGCAGAAAGGGTAATCAGTGCGGATAGCAGGATACCAATAGACGTTTTCATGTTTGTGGCGGTTTATGTTTCTTCACAAACCTACTGGCCTACAGGCAGATACCACAAGTAAAAAAACGACATTCATGGAATAACAGTCAACCGTCAACCTATTCAGAAAAGACCTATACAACTCCCCACGCCAGCCACTAGCAGCCTGCCGAGTTGGGTACCTACGGAAACGCGTTGTGAAACATCACACAAATCAGCAGAGTAGTAAGGCGACCGGTGGCGAATTTCACGTCATTAACCTCGATGAACACAAGCCCATGTCGCCGCACCCGCTGGCGGCTCGTCGCAAGGTAGCGACAGCCTGAAGCGGATTGCATGGAAACTAAAAAGGGATCGGCCATTGGCCGATCCCTTTTTTATAGATACCAACAGAAGACACTAGTTCTTCATATCGGCAGCCTCTTTCTTCATTTTTTTGGCTTCTTTTTTCTCCATTTTGGCTTCCTTTTTAGCCGCAGGATCATCCATTTTACCCGCTTCATGCTTCATGTGGCGAGCCTCTTTCTTCATCTGCTTGGCTTCTTTCTTCGCCGCCTTTGCCGCGTCATCCTGAGCAAATGAGATGGACGTACCAGCAATCAACAGGGCGGCAAACAGGATCAACTTTTTCATAATCGTAGATTTGTTTTGGTTTACCCCATTACAACGTACGAATCCGACCGCTCTACACCTGAAACCGCGTGAACGGCCCGTTTTTAATCACCTTTTCACAGTGAAACTAAATAAGTAGCAGTGCCTACTGCCCCGATACCGCACTGGCGGACCGGTCAGACCGCTATCCACTGCTACTCCCTTCACACCATCTCCGTCTTGAATTCCGACGTCTTGTGGAAGGTAATGGCCGGGTTGTTGTCCTGATTCATCCGCAACATCCAGTCCGATTCGGCCAGAAATACGGGGTTCTGGTCCTTGTCATAGCCAATCTGATTGCCCTTCAGGCGGATAAACTCGTCGAGCTTTACTTTGTCATCCGACGTGATCCAGCAGGCGCGGCTTGTGTTCATGGGCACCCACCGGCACTTGGCACCGTACTCGTGTTCGAGGCGGTATTGGATCACTTCAAATTGCAGTTCGCCCACCGTGCCTACAATCTTGCGGTTGCCCAGGGCAAGGGTAAATAACTGCGCTACGCCTTCGTCGGTGAGCTGCTGAATCCCCTTGTCCAACTGCTTTGTTTTCATCGGGTCGAGGTTGACAAGCTCCTTGAATAGCTCCGGCGAAAAACTCGGAATACCTTGATACTGAAGGTCTTCGCCTTCGGTCAGGGTGTCGCCAATCTTAAATGTGCCGGTGTCGTAGAGGCCAATCACGTCGCCGGGGAAACCCTCTTCCACCACGGCTTTGGCGTCGGCCATGAAGCTAAACGGGCTGGAGAACCGCACGTCTTTGTCGAGGCGGGTGTGGTGGTAAAACTTGCCCCGCTCAAACAGGCCCGAACACACCCGCAGAAACGCGATCCGGTCGCGGTGGCGGGGGTCGAGATTGGCGTGGATCTTAAAGACAAAGCCGCTGAATTTGGCTTCTTCCGGCTCTACCACGCGCTTGTCGGTAGGCCGGGCAATGGGTTCGGGCGACACCTGGCAGAAGCCGTCAAGCAGTTCCTTCACGCCAAAGTTGTTCACCGCCGACCCAAAAAACACCGGCGCGATCTGCCCGGCGCGGTAGGCTTCCACATCGAACGGATCATAGACACCCTCAATCAACTCCACATCTTCGCGGAGTTGGGCGGCATCGCGGGCACCCACCTTTTCATCGAGCACCGGCGTGTCAATGTCGATAGGCAGCACGTCGTCTTCTACTTTGGTTTTATTGACGCGGAAGAAATATAACTTTTTCTCGTAGAGGCTATAGACACCCTTGAAGTCGGACCCCATATTAACGGGCCACGTCAGGGGGCGCACTTTGATGGTCAGCTTCTCTTCCAGCTCGTCGAGCAGGTCGAACGGGTTGCGGCCTTCGCGGTCCATTTTATTCACAAAAATGATCACCGGTGTGTCGCGCATCCGGCATACTTCCATGAGTCGTTCGGTCTGTTCTTCCACGCCTTTTACGCAGTCGATAACCAGAATAACGGAGTCGACGGCGGTGAGGGTTCGGTAGGTATCTTCGGCAAAATCTTTGTGTCCGGGCGTGTCGAGGATGTTTATCTTCTTGCCGTCGTAATCGAAGGTCATTACCGAGGTGGCTACGGAGATACCCCGTTGCTTCTCGATCTCCATGAAATCGGAGGTGGCCGACTTCTTGATTTTATTGGATTTTACGGCTCCAGCGGTTTGAATGGCCCCGCCGAAGAGCAGCAGTTTTTCGGTCAGTGTGGTTTTGCCGGCGTCGGGGTGGCTGATGATGGCAAACGTACGCCGACGGGCTATTTCCTGCTCTCTGTTCATTTGGTACTTTTCTAAGAATCAGGGTGCAAAGGTACGAAAAAAGAAGGAGGAAAGGAGGGTGGGAGGAGAGGAGGAGAGGGAGTACAGAAGGATGGGAGATGGTGAGATGAATGGGGGATGCCGCGTGCCGTAGGTACGCCATGTTTGTAGCCCAAGGGGGTAGCTGCGCGAGTGCGTATAGCGTGCCGTAGGCGCGACCACCACGTCTCTGTTGTGGCGTACCTATGGCACGCTATACGCACTCGCGCAACTACCCCCTTGGGCTACAAACATGGCGTACCTACGGCACGCGGCACTCGTACCTTTGCTCTATAAAAAGGAAAAACATTGGGGATGATTACCAACCGAGTGCTTCTGGAGCCTCTGCGAATAACCTAGTCAGTTCAGGTATGATGTGGTACTGCCGTTTCATCTCCTGCCAGACGGTTTGATGGCTCTCATCTTGAATATGTTGCTGTAAATCAGCTAAATGCGTCGATGTTGCTCCGTTATCTCGTTCGTGTATATACGCCTGCAATCGAGCACGAAAATTCGTGTAAGCTAATCGACGCGCCCTAACAAGTTCTGTTCGTGTATTCAGATGAAGCACCTCAATCGTGTAATTAGCCCGCTTAAAATCACGTGAATCAGGATCATCGTCTAATTCACTGAATCGAAATCCTAGCGCCCCGCCCCCCAAATCCAACATCATGAAGGCAAGCGGATTTTCACGTCGCGGGTCAATTAACGCGTCTACCCCAGCCGGTGGTGGCGATAGCACAAGCGCTTTATCAGGATGAGGCGGAATCTTGTATAAACTATCAGGATTGCTATGCCTAAACACGGTGTACTTGTTGTTTTTTGGGCCATTACAGGGGCCGCAGGCGTAGCAATAGTTATCCCAGGAGAAGGCACGGTCGGGATACAGCGATTTAGGGGCCATATGCTCTACCTCGTCGGCAACGCTGTCTTCGCAGTAATGGCATCGGCGTGGTCCGCAGCACATGTCGCCCAGGTGTTTCCTAACTTCTGCGAAAGCTCTGTTCTGCTGCGTATTGTATTGCTTGAAGCGTTTGGCTGCTTCGGCTACTTGCGCAGTGTAATTGCCTGCGTCAACTACTTGTTGCCCGTATGCGACTAGAGAATCTGCGGTTGGCTGGGATAACGCAGGAGGATAAAGACGAATCATCCGGCGGTGGGGAGTTTAGCACGAAGCTCGAACAGCCGCTGTTGCTCTTCTTTGGTAATGGTGCCTTTGACTGATTTCACGTTAAGCCGAGCCACTTCTTGGGCCAGTTTCACACCCGCCTCGCCCTGATTTACATTGTCACCGAATGCCCCCGTACCGTAGGCTTCCGACACATCACCGTAAATCAGCCGGTCGCGCTCAATGCCCGTAATCTCTCCTGATTGTTCATCACTGCCCGGTGCCGCCAACCGCCAGATGGAACCTCGCTTTTCGGCACCCCGACAAATCAGCGGGCTGTGGGTGGTGACGATAAATTGAATATTCGGAAAATGCTCGACAAACCACTGTCCAATCCGCGTTTGCCAGGTAGGATGCAAATGCGCATCTGCTTCGTCAATTAAAACGACACCTTCAGTATCAATAATCATCTCACCTTTTTCAATATTAGCAAAGACTTTATCTACGCTAAAAAGACGAACCATTTCGCGAAACATTTCGAACGTCAGGCTAAGTATTGACCTGTACCCGTCACTCAGTTGAGTTGCCGGTACAGAATTGCCATTGGCGTCACGAAAGAAAATGCCAGTTGAATCAACCTTTTCGATTATTACTCCCGGCTGAAGCAAATTTGATTCATTAACAAATCGCTCAATTCCGGCCAATTCTCTGCCATCAGACTTGTTATCTATTTTTTGTATGTACAGCTCGCGGATGAATGTAAGCGCTTCTGTTAGACCTATATCTTCGCCGAAAGCTGATAAATGGGCTGCTGCTTTAGGATGTGATTTAAAAATGCTTGCGTCTTCAGATCTACCACCTGTAAATCGACGAAAAGGACCAAAAGCCATTGAGAATTCCTGTTTAGGAATCGGCGTAGAGTTTCCTGTAAAAAGACGTATAGCAGATTGAGATAATGGTAGAGAAATAAAATCTAACTTGTAGCTAATATGAGGTTTTATAAACTCAATATTAATTCTACTAGTATTATCTGCATCTCTTGGCCATTCGAACATATTCTCCCTAACGGCCGGTGATTCATCATCTATTAAACAAGCCGCTACAGCCTTCACAAAAGATGATTTTCCCGATCCGTTTTCTCCGATTAATACGTGCCAACCAGCGTGCTGAGTGAACGTCATTTCGAACTGTTCAATGGCGCGGATATTGGTAATTTCTATTTTATCGATGTACATCGTAAGGGGGTGGTATTGGCTTGTTTGAGCGGTCGGTAGCTCAGGATGCAGAACCTTTGGCCGTAGCCAAAGTTAGTAGGAAAGGCGGTTCTGACGGTCAAAACTGGCTGGTTCAAACTGCCAATAGGCTAAACGACAACGTTATGAAAAAGCTAACCTACCTGGCCGCAATAGTGGCCCTGGCCCTGGGCACTACCCTGTCGGGCTGCGAATCGAAGACAAAAGACAAGGCCGACGACGTGGCAGAAGCCAAGCAGGAAGTGACTGAAACTGAACAGGCCGGGGGCACCAAACAGGAGGTAATGGACAAACAGGCCGACCTTGACTCGGCCCGGAAAGACTTCAAGAAAGCCTGGGATACCGACCGCGACGATATGCGCAAGGAGATCAACCGTGAGCTTGAAGACATCGACGAGAAAACGGCCACCTTCGAGCGCGATCTGAAAACCGCTACTTCCAGCGCCAAAACAACGCTGACAGCCAACTTGACTAAGCTAAAACAGGAACGCGCTACCCTCACGGGCCTGCTTAAGGAACTCGATCAGGTAACGGCGGCGAACTGGGACAAAACCAAAAAGGCCATCGAAAAAGTGAAAGACGGCGTTGATGACCGCGTTGACGACCTTAAGAAGAAATAAGTAGTCAATGCCAGTATTGGCTAGATGAAATCCCCGACTGTGGAAGGTCGGGGATTTTTTTGATAAGTAATCTGTGGAAAAAACGCTACATGAAGGCGCGGCATCAAGCTTTAGAGTCGTATTTAAATGGATTTGTTCAACAAATAAATGATTGATAGTGAGCATGTTAATCATATTTGACATAGGTAGATGGTACTATGCCGCTGACTTGGCATAATTATTCTACAGAAACAGTCGAGACAGCAACAACACGCCCCTATGAACTGGACCCTTACTCACTTCCCCGCAGCTATGCGTTCATTAAACCCAAGCACGCGGGCCAAAGCCATCGAGATTGCCAACACGCTGGTAGAACGCGGTGAGGGTAACCGTCAGCAGGTGATTGAACAAAGCATTGCTGAAGCCCGCTCCTGGGCACGAACCACCCAACTCGAATTAGCGACGCGGACTGCCTTTACCTTCCCACAACATTGATTCACTCACGTCTTCAACAGTAACCTCATGATTTGGAATAAATCAGTATACGACACCCTGACTAGCTGCGCCGCCCTCTGCGATGAAACCGCAACAGAATCCTCACGGTCGGTGGATATTGAAAACTGGTACCGCTTCATTTTTCTCAACCTCGATTGTGCCGACATCTGCCGTCAGGTGGCCATGCTTTACGTACGGGGGTCGGAAAATACCAGGCTGCTGGCCGAAACTTGTATTGAAGTGTGCGAGAAATGCGCCAGTGAAGCCCGCGAGTTTAACAACGAGAAAGCGCGGCAGGTGTACGCCATGTGCCAGCAGACCATCATGAGCTGCATCACAATCCTGAATATGGCTCCACATATGGACCTCGATAAGGTACAGCCCCATAAGAACA
Source organism: Fibrella aquatilis (assembly GCF_017353255.1). Classification (GTDB taxonomy): domain Bacteria; phylum Bacteroidota; class Bacteroidia; order Cytophagales; family Spirosomataceae; genus Fibrella; species Fibrella aquatilis. Next base: position 13,554 of record NZ_JAFMYU010000001.1, read on the forward strand.
CTCCCACGTCGCTTTTCTACGGCATCGACCTCCGCGACGCACTATATAATTAGTGAAAGAGTGAATGGCGAAAGAGTGAAAGAGTGTGATCCGGCACTCTTTCACTCTTTCACTCTTTCGCCATTCACTCTTTCGCACCTTCGCTTCTATGATCGTAAAACTCGCCTCAACTGGCTGGGAAATTATTCACCAACCGGCCCATGGGTTGCTGGCGTTTCAGTTAGGGCAGCAATGGAAAGCGGCAAAACGCCCCCTCCACTGGCCCGAAACCCTAATTGCCCTCACCGAACACGACGACGGTCAGGAACCTTACGAGGGCCGCAATCACCTTACACCACTAGGTGCACCGCTCAATTTTCAGGAACTGTCTTATTCCGTCGAACAGATGCGGAATATGGTCAGCATTGCCCTTCAGAAAAGCCGCTGGAATGCGCTGATGGTGTCGATGCACAGCACGTTTTTGTACGAAGAAAAACGTGACACTGACCCAGCTTTGGATGAATTTCTGGATCAACAGAAGCAAAACCAGCAGTCGTGGCGGCGGCAATATGGTGTTACCAAAGCCGAGGCCACTTACGCCTATGACTTTGTGCAGTGGTGCGATGCGTTTTCGCTGATCCTGTGCCTTGATCAGGTACCCCCTGAAGGCCGCCGACTGGAGATCAGCAAAGGTCCCGACGGCACTCCCTACTACGTTTTCCAACGCCCCGATGGCACCCTGGGTCTCGACCCCTGGCCCTACGACCCTGTACAACTGACCGTCAGCATTGAACAAAGTACGGTACCTCAACTGGTTTTCGCCGACGACAGAGAACTGTATAACGCCCTGCAACAGGCCCCCATTGAGACGAAGACCTGGACACTGAAACAGTGAATTGGATTCTGGATTGGTTGCCAACCCGTCAGGCCGGTACAGTGAAGGGGCCACTGCGGACGAGCGTTGCTCCCAACGCCTGTACCGTAGTGGCAGCCTTGTCCTTGGCAACAACGGTGTACTATGCAGACGACGTTTTCGTACCAGTTGAGTGAACGACATTACCTATTGCTTGCCAAAAAATAGTAGAATATATTTTTGTATTTTAATAGCGGCACCTATATTTGCCTCGTAAAGTTGATTGAATCATGTTTTCCAAGACCTGTGAGTACGCGCTAAGAGCCGTTATTTATATTGCTCAACAATCCAAGCAGAACCAGAAAGTAAGTTTCAAACAAATTGCTAAAGCCATTGACGCACCAGAATCATTCATTGCCCGGATCCTGCAAGACTTAAGTCGGCGCGATGTTATTCAATCGGCAAAGGGGCCCACGGGTGGCTTTTTTGTGAATCAGCAGTCCATGAACCAGAGCTTAGCCGATGTAGTCCGGGTTATGGATGGTGATAAACTTTTTGTCGATTGTGGCCTGGGGCTGAGCTATTGTTCTGAGAAAAACCCCTGCCCGCTCCATAATGAGTTTAAAGCCATTCGAGCCAATATTCAACAGATGCTGGAATCAGCTACGCTGGGTAACTTCAATGACTTATTAGACCAACAACAGTTGTTTTTGGGCAGAAGCTAAAAAATTTGGCCAATTAAGAGATAAAAAGGTGTTTCACTATTTAACTGTTAGCATCTATGACACGGCAGATTACAAAAAATCAGTTTCTCAGCCATCGCATTGAGTTGTACCAGCACAACCGTATACCCGGACCCTCCTGCGCCCACTGGTACTACATAGTCACCGAAGTGATTAAAGTAACCCTACTGCTCTGGCTTGGCTTCCGTGCTCTGTCGAAACCGGTGTATCGTTCACGGCCACAGTCGGGTAACACCTTGTTCAATAATCTCTTAACCGAAAATTAGCTATGGAATCCTCTATCCTTAATCGCTGGCACTGGGCCAGTCTACTGCTGGTGCTGAGTGTTCAACCCGTGCTTGCTCAGGGTAGTCCGGTCGGTGATGTGTGGAGTCAGCCGGGTATTATCGGGACCATTATTTTGTTGGTCATCGTAATGGCGGGGGTGTTGGTACTGGCCATTGCCCGGTTGGGTGGTGTGCTCAACAAGTTGTCTACCCCGTTGGAGCAGCAACAAAACGAGACGTTTGAGGAAACCGTGGCCAATCTGACAACCGACCAGCTCGACCAGATTCTGGAACGGCGGCAGGCCCGTTCTTATCAACTGACGGGTCGTGAATTGGGTAGTGAGCAACGTCCCCAAGATGAGAAAGGGCTGGTCAGCCACGTAACTACGGACATGCACGCGCCCTTAGTGGCCGAAAAGAAGCACACGCTCCGGTACGGTAAAGTAGAACCCGCGCTTATCCGGCTCATTGCCGCCTACCTGCTGAGTGCGGCTTTCTGGTTGGTTTTCGGAACGGCCATTGGCTGGTACGTGGGTATCAAGTTTGTCCGGCCCGATATTGACCATGTCGCGTGGCTCTCCTTTGGGCGGCTCCGACCGGTTCACACCAATACGGTCTTTTGGGGCTGGTCGTCGCTGTCGATGCTGGGCCTGGGGCTGTTTGTGGTGACCCGAACCAGCAACACTCGCCTGTTTAGCTACCGCTTGGGCTGGCTTTCGCTGGGACTGATCAACGCCTGCTTAGTGCTGGGTACGCTGTGTCTGATGAACGGTATCAACAACGGCGGGGGCGAATACCGCGAGTTTATCTGGCCGGTGATGGCCCTGTTTGCCATCGGCCTGGTCATTAGCCTGTACAACTTCTACCAGACCGTGGCGCACCGTCAGATCGAGGAGATGTACATCTCCAACTGGTACATGCTGGGTGCTTTGTCCTGGGTTATTATCCTGTCCGTTATTGCCTACCTGCCCTTTTACCAGAATGGCTTAGGCGAAACCGTCATCCAGGGCTATTATATGCACCAGGGCGTGGGCATGTGGTTTATGTCCTTTACGCTGGGGCTGGTGTATTATTTCCTGCCCATGTCGCTCAATAAGCCGATCTACTCCTACTCACTGGGAGTGCTGGCTTTCTGGACGCAGTTGCTGTTTTATACCCTGATTGGCACCCACCATTACGTATTCAGCCCGGTTCCGTGGTGGCTTCAGGCGGTGGCCATTGTCTTTAGTGCCGGTATGTTCATTCCGGTGCTGGCCGGTACCACCAACTTTGTGATGACCTTTCGCGGCAGCGGCAAACACGTGACCAGCAGTTATTCACTGCCGTTTCTGGCCGTAGGCGTCCTGTTCTACTTTACCGGCTCGGTGCAGGGGTCCATGCAGGCCTTTCGGTTCACCAACGTCGTCTGGCACTTCACCGACTTCAACGTAGCGCACTCCCACATTACCATGTATGGCATTATTGCCTTCCTGCTCTGGGGGTGCATCTATACGCTGGTGCCTCGCTTCATGGGCCGCGAGCCGCGACAGCTCCTGGTGGGTATTCACTTCTGGTTTGCTCTGCTGGGGCTGCTGGCTTACATCGTCTCGATGATGATTGGTGGTACACTGAAGGGGTTGAGCTGGCTGGATGGGGAGCCGTTTATCAAAAGCGTCGTGCTGATGGCCCCTTTCTGGGTTTGGCGGGCCATTGGCGGTACCCTGATGCTGCTCTCCCATTTCGTTTTCGCCTTCAACCTCTACGAGATGCTCCTTAAATCGGCCCCTGCCTCTGAAGCGAGTTCTGTTCCCCATTTAAACAACACCCATCATGTGGCTGAATCTGCATAAAAACCACCGGCTGTTTCTGGGGCTGGCGGCTGGGGTTTTCCTCCTGCTCAGTACGCTGATTGCCGTTATGCCCGCCTTTTCGGTACAGAATAACAACGCACCGCTGCCGGATGCGTCCCCCACGAATGCCGAGATTCAAAACGGACTGGATGTCTTTGTGAGCGAGAACTGCATGGCCTGCCATACGCAGCAGGTACGTAACATCGACATGGACAAGACCTGGGGTGGCCGTCCCGGTATTCCCGCCGACTACGCCCGTAACGCCCGCCTGGACAACCTACGGGCAACGCCCTCGGTGCTGGGCACGGAACGTACCGGCCCCGATCTGACCGAACTAGGCGAGCGGCAACCCAGTGAAGACTGGCATTACCTGCACCTGTTCAATCCGCGCTCGGTCGTCAAGGAATCCATTATGCCCGCCTACCCGTGGTTGTTTACCACCCAATCGACGGTGGGCAGCTACGATAAAGAGTTGAACGTACCGGCCGAGTTCCGGCAGGGTATTACGGGCCACATCGTACCGACCGAGCGTGCCCGGCAGTTGGTCGCCTATCTGCTGTCGCTCAAACAGGTTGATTTGCCTGATGGCCAGTCACCTGCCTTTCTCGAATACAAAAAACCGAAACCGGCTGCGGGTAGTGGCACCGCTTCTGGCGAAGCGGTGCTCGACGGTGCTGCGCTGTATGCCCAGCATTGCCAGGCGTGTCACCAGGCGGGTGGCGAGGGACTTAAAGGGGCCTTCCCACCCCTGAAAGGTAGCCCCATTGTAAACGATGCCAATGCCGAGATGCTGGTTCGGATTGTGTTACAGGGCTACGATGCCCGCGCTGAATACGCCGTGATGCCTCCCTTTGCCCAAAAACTCTCAGACGCGGAGATTGCCGCCATTGCCACCCATGAGCGAAGTGCCTGGAGTAATAGAGCCGAAAAAGTGACTCCTGAGCTGGTGCGCCAAATCCGGGCGGCTATAGAAACCGAAACAACCCAATAGCTATGAAAACACGCTTTTTGACGCTGCTATTCTGCCTGCTGAGCCTATGGAGCTTCGCTTGTCCGCTCTGCCGAAAACGGCAACCGAAGGGGTTCGCCAACATTACCCACGGCACGGGTCCCGAAGGGCTATTCGACTACGTCGTGTTCTACAGCTCGATTGGCGTCGTGGTGCTGACGTTCGGGCTGCTGATTTACTACAGTGTTAAACCGCGACGGGCTGTTCACCCCCCGCTTATCGACTGGAATCATGGCTAAGACCTCGCAGCTTGTCACGCTTTTTCTCGACGACAACCCCGTCCCGTTCGCGGCTTACGCCCCACCCATCAAATTAGACATCGACACGACCCGGCTGACGGATGGTCTGCACGCGCTGAAAATCGTGGCCCGCTCGTCGGACGGGCGGGAAGGCGTGCAGCACATTTCTTTCACGGTCCGTAATGGGCCGGCCATTTCGGTCATTGGTATTGCCGAGGGCGACACGGTGTCGGATGTCATTCCACTTACGGTCAATGCCTACGGCAGCGAACGAACCGATTCGTTTGTGGTGGTGGCGTCTGAAACCCCCAAAGCCATTCCCAGTTGGGTGTGGGCACTGGTGATCGCTTTCCTGGGCTGGGGGGCTTATTATTTCTACTCATCCCTGTTTATGTCAACGTAACTCTGCCATGCACGATATCCAAAACCGCACAGACATTGACCACTTGGTAGCGACCTTTTACGGAAGGGTCTTCGCCGATGAACAAATCGGACTGGTCTTCACATTGGTCGCCCGTGTAACGCCCGAAACCCACTTTCCGCTCCTGGGCGATTTCTGGGAAACCGTGCTCTTCGGACAAAACCGGTATCACGGTAACGTCATTCTAAAACACGTTGAACTGCATTTGAAGCAGGCCCTCCAGCCCGCTCAGTTCGACCGCTGGGTAAGCCTGTTCTGCCTGACGGTGGACGACCTGTTCATCGGTACGGTAGCTGAAACCGCCAAAATCCGCGCCCGTACTATGTCGATGGTCTTACAGGCCAAACTGCATACACTCACCCAATCAGGCACACACCCTAACGCTCATGGTCATGTTGACACGCACGATGCACTTGTTCTTTAAAGACCCGATGTTCGACGGACAGTTGATTCGGGCCGTCAATCACGTGTATCACAACGGGGCTGACGTCGGCGAATGCATGATGACGGCGGCCCGTATTCGGGAAAAAGACACGGAAAGCTGGTATCGCGAATGGACAGCCACCGCCCAGCGTATCGACCAACAGGCACAGGCCAGTGAGAAGGCGGGCCATTTGGTCAGTGCACGGGAGGGGTATCTAAAGGCATCTAACTACTACCGTACTTCCTACATTTTCCACATCGGTTCGCTTACCGACCCGCGCGTGAAAGAGGCCTACCGGAATCAGCGCGATACGTTTCGTAAAGCCATGAAGTACGCTCCCTATTCGGTGGAAGAGATCTCCATACCGTATGAAAAGACGTTTATGACGGGCTATTTTTTCAAAGTGGACCGTTCTGAGACGGTGCGGCCCACCCTAATCATCACGGGCGGATACGATTGCCCCGCCGAAGAGATGTATTTCTTTAGTGCTGAAGCCGCTCTGCGTCGTGGCTACAACTGTCTGGTCTATGACGGGCCGGGGCAGGGCGAAATGATTATCGAGCGAGGCGTTCCGTTCCGCCCCGACTGGGAGCATGTGCTGACGCCCGTTGTGGATTATCTCCACACCCGCAGCGATGTAAACACAGCGTGTATTGCCCAGTTAGGCATCAGCTTCGGTGGGTATCTGGCACCCAGAGCCGTTACGCAGGAACACCGCGTCTCGGCCCTGATTGCCGACCCCGCCCAGTCTGATTTGTACGATGCCGTTACAAAACGCATGCCGGGTTTCCTGCTGAATTATCTCCTCAGCGACAGCCGTTTCAAAAATGGGCTTGCTAACCTGATCCTGAAACGCGTGCTTCGGGACCCGGTTAAAGGGTGGTCGCTACGCCGGGGATTGGCTGTGCATCAAGCCGCATCGGTGAGGGACTACATCGAAGCCACCAAAACCTTTACCTATAAGGATAGGGTCGATAGTATTCGCTGCGAAACGCTGGTCTGCGCGGCAGAAAACGATGAGATTGCCTCGTTCGCCAAGCACGTCTACGACGGGCTGACGTGTCCGAAACAATATATCCTATTCAAGAATGCCGACGGAGCCGGTGAACACTGCGAGGACGGCAACCGCTCGCTGTTCAATCAGCGGGCCTTCGATTGGCTGGATGAAGTCTATGGCCTTGCGCAGCCCAAACCCTGATGTTGTGGAATTGACACGTTGAGCATCACTTTTTGCCCTTAGCGATGAAGGAGTGGAATGATTTCTATTTAGCCGTAGCCAGTGCATCTGCCGCACTGACCGGACTTATTTTCGTGGGCGTGTCGATTAACCTAACCAAGATACTGTCCATCAAGGGGTTAGTTGACCGAGCGTTGCTTTCTATACTGCTGCTGCTGACGGTGCTTGTGCTGTCTATTTTGTTCTTAGTTCCAGCACTAACGACCCAAACAGCCGGTACCGCTGTGTTAGTGATCGGCATCCTTAGTTGGCTGTTCATTTTTCGACTTGATCTGAACAACCTTCAAAACAAGCAAAAGCAGCACAGACGACAGTATCTGTTTAATATGCTCATTGACCAACTGGCTACTGTTTGTTTCATTATAACCGGTATTGCTATGACAGCCGGTTGGCCGATGGGTACGTATTGGATTGTTCCTGCTATACTTATTTCAGTGGTTAAAGCTGTTTTTGATGGCTGGGCGCTGTTGGTAGAAATCAATCGCTGAGCAGTCTACTACAGTTAACAAAAAGAAGTAGTTAAGAAAGCCTTCAATATCCCACATCCGTTCGACCAACGCGGTTAACGCAATTTTTTGCCATTTTACTCGTAGAAATCGACCTCCCAATTTGTAATTGCACGACAGTCAAGTACTTACTGAACAGTCCCGCAAACGTACCAGTAATCTGGCAAACAAAAAATGCAGATATGCTGACTGTCAACCGTTTAGCATTTAGCTATCTGGCGTACATTAACTTGTTGGGCGGGGCCATGCGTGCAAAGGGCTTGGGCGTGTTCCGTTTAGCGTGCGACAGGTTGCTCGCCGGTGGAGCCGTCGGGCGGTGCGTGAGATAGCTTCGTGTGACAGTTCGCACGCAGAAGTGAGTCAAGTTGTGGGCTTTCAAGTCCGTCTTTCGTCTGACAGTTGGCACGCCCTAGAGCATAAGCCTTTGTTAATCAATTGTTTTATTTTTGCTATCGCGTCGGTCAAATTCGATCTGTTTGTTGGCGTGAAAAATAGATCTTTAGTCTGCAATTTTATGAATCTGCCAATCAAGTTTTGGTTAGTGTTGTTTTTCCTTCCATTCACAGGAAGCGGCCAGTCTCTTCATAAAGTAGAAGCAGAAAAACGGCTGTTCACACAAATAGACAAATACATACAGGCTCAGATTGATACGGCTAAGGAAAGCCCTGTGCCGGGTATCTCTATCGCCATTGTAAAAGGGAAAGAACTTATCCATTTGAAAGGGTTTGGCGTAGCTAATATCAAAACAAAGCAGCCATTGAAATCCGATAACACTTTTCATGTTGCCTCAGTCACGAAGACATTTACAGCTACTTCCATTCTTCAGCTAATAGAGAGGAAAAAACTTCGACTGGACGAAAAACTGACTCATTATTTACCCTACTTCTCAATGGCTGATAAGCGTTACAGGGACATTACCATCCGTCAAGTTTTAAATCATACATCAGGTATGCCTGATGTAGAAGAGTACGAATGGGAAAAAGCTGTAGCCGACAAAGGAGCCGCTGAACGATGGACACGTAGCTTAACTAATCAGACGTTACTAGCTACGCCAGGTACAGCATATCACTACAGCAATATGGCGTATGATGTCTTAGCAGACGTTGTAGCCAAAGTAACTGGAAAACCCTTCGAGCAATACGTTAAGGAAACCATTTTGCAGCCACTACAAATGGTTAGAAGCAGTTTGCTTTTACCTGAGGTAAGCTCATCTTGGCGCACTAGCCCCCACACAGGCATTCCCCTAAAAGTCAATTCTGTTTACCCTTACAATCGGATGCATTCAGCCAGTGGAACACTAAATACGAATGTCATTGACCTGTCACACTGGATGATTGCAAATCTGAACGAAGGCGTGTATAAGACAAGCCGAATTTTGTCTGCGGCCAGTATTGCCCTCATGCAAACCCCTACCTTTCAAATAGATTCATCTTCTCGGCAAGCCATCGGTTTAAGTTGGTTTATTTATCCTTACCGTGGGGTTAATCTTGTCAATCATGATGGGCGTGATGATGGATATGTTTCTGTATTGTGTTTGATACCTTCTCGTCAGCTTGGCTTTGTTATTTTATGCAATTCAGACGAAGCAGATTCGTACACCATGAAGAATGAGGTGCTTAATATGCTGCTTTCTTCGGATATTTAGGCGGGTATTTGGGTAAACAGACCAGCCAAATACCTAAGTAGTAAAGTTGCGCTGGGGCCGTGTTGCGGGCGACAGGGGGCACGCCGGTAGGTCAGTGTTTTCAGCCCAACCAAACGGGTGTGTAAAGGTTCAGGTACGTTCGTTTCAGCGAGTTTTGTGATCACCATCACCCCCCGTTGGCGTTGGGTGTTATGCTCGTCAACATCTTTTGGTGTACCTGCCGCTTATACTGTTGAGGCTGTTACCGACTTCAGCATCGGCCCCGGCTAGTACGCTCAACAGACTACTACTACTCTATTGAATTAGCCCGGCTAATGCCTGTACCAGCGGGGTGGCGCGGTCGGTTTTGTGGATGAGCACGTGCTGAATGATGATCGCTTTGAAGGGGCTGCCGTCGGGGTTGATGATGGGCATGGAGACCAGCGTGGGTTCCTGTTGCAGATCCAGCGAGGCGGGGATGAAGGCAATGCCCCGGCCCAGCCGCACCATACTCTTGAGCAGGTCGAAGGAGGGGACCACCTGCACGATGTTGCCTTCCCGGTCTATGTTGGCTTGCCGACAGATGGCCTCGATCTGCTGATAAAATAGCCCCGCTTCCCGCCCGTGGTCGATCCATTTTTCCTGCTGCAAGGCCGTCAGTTCAAGGGCCGACTGCGAGGCTAGGGGATGGCTGCGGCTCATCAGGATGCTGTAACCGGTTTCGGCATAGGGTATTGCCGTGAAGTCGTCGTGGAGCAGCGGCAGCACCGTCATGCCCAGGTCAGCCTGCTCGTTCAGCACCCATTCCTGCACCTGATTGGTGTTCGACAACTCGATCAGGTTGACCTCCAGACTGGGGACATGCGAGGAAAACAGGTTGAGCATAGTCATAATCCGTTCGGGCAGGATCAGTTTGAAGACCGCCAGCTTAATTGCCTGTTGTTTAGCCCCCACCTGCCGTACTTTTTCTACTGCTTTCTGACTCAGGTGCAGAATCCGCCTAGCATCGGCCAGGAAAGCCGCCCCCGCTTCGGTCAGCTCTACTTTGCGTAACAGCGTCCGCTTGGTGCCAACGAATAATTCAACGCCTAACTCCTCTTCCAGTAGCTTAATCTGCTGACTGATAGCGGGTTGTGATACGAACAGTTTCTCGGCGGCACGACCGAAATGCAGTTCTTCGGCCACGCCCACAAAGTATTTCAATTGCCTTAATTCCATTTACCCTGCCATCGACACGCTATGCTTATGCAAATACACTGCCTGATAAGAATTACTTATTACACGGTTAGAAAGCCATATTAGACTTTATAAGGATATTTTTATCTTTTTGTACGTAACTCCTACTAACCCATGTTCACATCAGTTTTACGCGTTCGTCAGCTGGCGTTCTGGCTCTGGGTGATCGCCCCCGCCTCGTTGGCACTGGCTCAAGCTGCGCCGGAATCCCCCCGACTAGAATTTGTCTGCGAATTGCAGGTGGCTGTTGCCCCGCCGCTGGTGGTGGGCGATACCCCACACGGCACCCGCCGTATCGTGCCCATCAAAGGCGGTACGTTCAGCGGCCCAAACCTCAACGGGACGATCATCGACGGCGGGGCCGACTGGCAGATTGTCCGCCCCGACAATACCACCGAACTCAACGCCCTTTATACCCTTAAAACCGACGACGGCACGCTTATCTACGTGGTCAACAAGGGTATTCGGGTGGCCACTGCCGAGGTAGCCAAGCGGCTGCTGAACGGGGAAGACGTGGCTCCTTCGGAGTACTATTTTCGGGCGGCACCTTCTTTTGAAACGCCTCCCGGCAAATATGAGTGGCTCATGAGAAGCCTCTTCATTGCCAAAGGGATCCGTAAGCCGGGTGGGGTCACTATTCAGGTGTGGCAGATTCATTAATCAACCCCGGTATGGACGCTCAACCTTCTTCGCGCTACGCCTGGTATGTGGTCTCGTTGCTGACCCTGGCCAACATTTCTTCTTTCATCGACCGGCAGATTCTGAGTTTGCTGGTGAAGCCCATTAAGTACGATTTGCACCTCTCCGACACCCAGATGAGCCTGCTGATGGGGCTGAGTTTCGCCCTGTTCTATACCGTCTTCGGCATGGTGATCGGGCGGCTGGCCGACCGCTACAGTCGCCGCAACATCGTTATCGGGGGCATTAACGTCTGGAGTCTGATGACCGTTTTGTGCGGCGGCGTACGTACCTACCCCCAGTTTTTTCTGGTGCGCATGGGCGTGGGTGTGGGTGAGGCCACGCTATCGCCCTCGGCGTTTTCGATGATTGCCGATCTGTTTCCCAAAAAGCGGCTGGCTACGGCGCTGAGCATCTTTTCGATGGGCATTTTCCTGGGGTCGGGTCTGGCCACGCTGATCGGGTCGGGCATTGTGGCTAAGCTGCCCACGGCGGGACTGGTAACCCTGCCCGTTTTTGGCACTGTTTTCCCCTGGCAACTGCTGTTTTTGTATGTCGGCATCCCCGGTTTGGTGATCGGGTTGCTCTTGTTCACCATCCGCGAGCCGCGCCGTACCAACCTGCTTCAGGTCGACGGGGCCACTGTTCTGCCTTCCTTTGCCGAATCGCTTCGGCTTGTTTTTCGCTATCGGACGGCCTACCTGCTCATCTGCTTCACCACGGCCTGCCAGGCCCTGATCAACTACGGTTGCTCGGCCTGGGTGCCCACGTTCGTGGCCCGCACCTACGGCTGGGAAGTGCCCCGCGCCGGGGCCTTTTTCGGGCTGGTCACCATCGTGGCGTCGTTGCTGGGCGTGGTGTTTGGGGGCTGGTATGCCGATAAGCTCACCAGAGAAGGTCTCACCGACGGGCGGTTGCGGGTAGGTGTGCTGAGTGCCTGCCTGGCCTTGTGTGGCTTTTTCATTCCCTTGTTGCCCAAAGCCGAGTGGGCATTGCTGGCCATGGCCATTCCTATTTTTGGCCTAGCGTGTCCGTTTGGCGCGGCGGCAGCGGCTATTCAGGAACTGATGCCCAACCAGGCGCGTGGGCTGGCGTCGGCTATCTACCTGTTTATCCTGAACCTGATTGGCATCGGCCTCGGCCCCACGCTGGTTGCCCTGTTTACCGATTTTGTGTTTCGCGACGAAAGCATGATCCGGTATTCGCTGGTGCTGCTCTACGGGCTTGGCGGCGGCATGGGGCTGGTGCTTGGCCTGCTGGCTCTAAAACCCTACCGGCAGGCTATCGACAGCGAACGTCGCGCCAGTCAACCAGCCATCCTTTCCTAAACGGCGTACTCACCCAACCCGCGCCTGCTCCTTATGTCCACGCTCTTCACTACCCTGCCCAGCTCCGTACAGGTAACTGTTCAGGATAACATCCTGCTGGTTAAACTTAACCGACCCGAAAAACGCAACGCTATCAACGACGAGCTGATCTTGGCTATTGAACACGTATTCACTCACGTACCGGCGGGCATCGGCTGTGCCGTGGTGTATGGCGAAGGAGGTCATTTCAGCGCCGGGCTGGACCTGTCGGCGCTGACCGAGCGCGACGCTGTGCAGGGCCTGCACCACTCGCGCATGTGGCACCGGGCGCTGGATCAGGTGCAGTTTGGCACCGTGCCCGTCATTGCCGCGCTTCATGGGGCCTGCGTGGGGGGAGGGCTGGAACTAGCCAGCGCCTGCCATATCCGCGTGGCCGAAACAGGCACCTTCTACGCCCTGCCCGAAGGTCAGCGCGGCATCTTCGTAGGCGGCGGAGCCTCGGTGCGGGTACCCAAACTCATTGGCTTGGCCCGCATGACCGACATGATGCTCACAGGCCGGGTATACCGCGCCGACGAGGGCATGGTCATTGGCCTGTCGCAGTATGTGGTAGAGGAAGGTAAGGCGCTGGAAAAGGCGATTGAACTGGCCCAAAAAGTGGCCTCTAACGCCGGGATGACCAATTATGCGCTCATGCACGTGCTGCCGCGCATTGTCGATGCCAGCCAGGAGCAGGGGATGCTGATGGAGTCGCTGACGGCGGCCATTGCCCAAAATGCCCCCGAAGCCAAAGCGCGTCTGGCGGAGTTTCTGGCGGGAAAAGCCAAAAAAGTAGGCCAATGAACGCCGTAACCGACCTCCTGCAAGCGGCCCCTTTTCGGCCCGTCGCGACCGTCACGCCCCGCATTGAGCAGACCATCGGCGCGGATGGCGCCCTGCTGTTGCGGGCCACCGAACCGCTGGCTCCCCACCCGTTGCGCATGACCGAGCGGCTGCTGCACTGGGCCACCCACACGCCCGACCGGGTGTTTCTGGCCCAGCGCGAACCGGCCCCCGCTGGCAAGTTAGGGCCGTGGCGGCAACTGACCTACGCCCAGACGCTGACTCAGGTGCTGCGAATTGCCAACTGGCTGCTGACCACCGGTGTGTCGCCCGAGCGGCCTGTTGTGATCTTGTCGGAGAACAGTATCGAGCATGGGTTGCTGTGTCTGGCGGCCCTGCACATTGGCGTGCCTGTGTCGGTGATTGCCCCGGCCTATTCGCTGCGTTCCACTGATTTCGAGAAACTGCGCCACGCCGTCGATCTGCTCACGCCGGGGTTGCTGTTTGCGTCGGATGGGGCTAGCTACGAAAAGGCGTTGCGGGCGGTAGCGGGTACTGCGCCGGTGCTGCTGATCCGCCACCCGCCGCCGGGTCTGCACACTACGCTGTTAAGTGAGCTGTTGACCAACAAAAACCCCGATTTTGAGGCTGTAGTGGCTGCTTTTGACCAGATTCGGCCCGACACGGTGGCTAAGATCCTGTTCACCTCCGGCTCGACGGGGCTGCCCAAAGGCGTGATCAACACCCACGAAAACGTCTGCACTAACTGGCAACAGATCACCCAGACGTTTCCATTTATGGCCAACGGTGGCCTGGTGCTGATCGACTGGCTACCGTGGAATCATACGTTTGGCGGTAACCACAACTTCGGCCTGACGCTCTACAACGGCGGCACGCTCTACATTGACGAGGGCAACCCCACCCCGGCGGGTATCGAAATCACGGTGGCCAACCTCCGCGAATGCCAACCCACGATGTACTGCAACGTACCCAGGGGCTTTGCCGACCTTATCCCGCACCTGCGCCGCGACCGGGCACTGCGCGAGCATTTTTTCAGCCACCTGAAGCTCCTGTTCTACGCTGGGGCGGGCATGCCACAGCACGTCTGGGATGCGCTGGAGGCCCTGGCGGTGGATACGGTGGGCGAAAAAATCGTGATCGCCACAGGTTTAGGCTGTACCGAAGCCAGCCCGTCGGCCCTGTTTTCGGCCAAAGCAGGCGGGTTTGCAGGACTATTGGGTGTGCCCGTGCCCGCGTTCGACCTGAAGCTGATGCCGAACGGCGGCAAGCTGGAAGTGCGCTATCGGGGCCGTAACGTGATGCCCGGCTACTGGCGTAACCCCGCCGCTACCGCCGCTGCTTTCGACAACGAGGGATTCTACCGTACCGGCGATGCGCTCAAATTCGTAGACCCCGAAAACCCCAACGCGGGCATGGTGTTCGACGGGCGCATTGCCGAAGATTTTAAGCTTGACACCGGCACGTGGGTGAGCGTGGGTACGTTGCGCGTGAAGCTGATCGAAGCCGGGCGAGGCCTGTTTACCGACGCCGTCATTACCGGTCACGACCGTGCCTATGTCGGGGCCATCGTGTTTCCCGACCTCAACTACTGTCGCCAGTTGTGCGGCTGCGCAACGCTCACTCTGGACGACGTGGGCAAACAGCCCGTCCTGCTGGCTGCGCTGGCCGACGTGCTGGGTACGTTGGCCGACAATGGCTCCGGCGGCAGCGCCAGCCAGGTAAAAAAGGCTATTTTCGCCCCGTTCGTGCCGTCGCTGGATCGCGGCGAAGTCACCGACAAAGGATCAATCAATCAGCGGGCGGTGCTGACCAACCACGCTGAGCTAGTAACAACGATTTATAGTCAATCTTCATGACAATCTCCAACAACACGTTTCTGATTACCGGTGGCGCATCGGGCCTGGGGCTGGCCACCGCCCAAATGATCGTCGACAACGACGGTCATGCCATGCTGCTCGACATCAACACTCAGGCGGGCGAAGCCGCTGAGGCACAATTGGGTACCAACGCCAAATTTGTTCAGACCGACGTGACGAACGAAGAAAGCGTACAAAACGCTATTGCGGTGGCTCAAAGCCATTTTGGTGGCCTCCACGGGGCTATCAACTGCGCGGGCATCGGCCCCGCCGAGCGGGTGGTGGGCAAGAACGGTCCGCACTCGCTGGCCAGTTTCACCAAAACTATCACGGTCAACCTGATTGGCACCTTCAACGTGATCCGGCTGGTGTCGGCGGTGCTGCAAACCAACGAACCTGGCCCCAGCGGCGAACGGGGTGTGCTGATCGCAACGGCCTCGGTCGCGGCTTTCGACGGGCAGATCGGGCAGGCGGCGTACTCGGCTTCCAAGGGCGGCATTGTGGGCATGACCCTGCCCATCGCCCGTGAACTGGCCCGCTTCGGTATCCGGGTCATGACCATTGCTCCCGGTCTGTTTGAAACCCCCCTGCTGGCGGGCCTGCCCGAAGACGCCAAGGCCTCATTGGGGCAGCAGGTGCCTTTTCCCGCCCGCCTTGGTCAACCCCACGAATACGCTGCACTAGCCAAGCATATCCTTGATAACCAGATGCTTAACGGCGAAGTCATCCGCCTCGATGGTGCCATTCGTATGGCAGCAAAATAGTGAAAGAGCACCCCCGTAACTCTATGAAAACTCCTCCCTTCCGCGCCGACCATGTTGGCAGCTTATTACGAACGACGGCCGTTAAAGACAACCGTCAGAAGTGGAAAAATGGCCAACTGCCTGCCGACGAGTTGCGCGCCATTGAAGATGCCGCCATTGCTGATACCGTAAAAAAACTGGAGTCGACGGGTATGCGGTCCATTACCGATGGCGAGTTCCGGCGCGATTATTTCCACCTCGATTTTTTGAAAGAACTCGAAGGCGTCAGCGTGACGGGGGGCATCGAGGCCAACCCCAATGCTAAGGTCGCCGAAGACGGTTTTACGCCACCCAAACTGAGCGTGACGGGCAAGCTCAACCACGTTCACGACATTCAGGTGGCCGATTTTACCTTTCTGAAGTCGGTGGTGAGCCAGACGCCCAAGGTGTCGATCCCATCGCCGACGATGGTGCATTTTCGGGGTGGTCGTAAATCCATCGACATCAACTCGTACCCGGACATGGACGAATTCTTCCATGATCTGGCCGCGGCTTACCGACAGGAAATTGACCACTTGTATAAAGCCGGGCTGCGGTACCTGCAACTCGACGATACCAACCTGGCTTACCTCTGCGACCCCAAGATGCGGGCCGCCGCCGTAGAGCGGGGCGAAGATCCCAACGAACTGCCCAAAACCTACGCCGCGCTGATCAATTCGGTCATTGATGGCCGCCCCGACGACCTCACGGTGGGTATTCATCTGTGCCGGGGTAACTACCGCAGCACCTGGTTTGCCGAGGGGGGCTATGAACCCGTGGCCGAAATTCTCTTTAACGCCATCAACGTGGATGCCTATTTTCTGGAATACGATGACGAGCGTAGCGGTGATTTTGCGCCCCTGCGCTTCGTGCCCGCCAACAAGATGGTGGTGCTGGGCATCGTATCGTCGAAAAAGCGGGAGCTGGAAAGCATGGATGAACTGGCCAAACGCATTGATGAAGCCGCCCGCTACATGCCGCTGGATAACCTCTGCGTGAGTCCGCAGTGCGGGTTTTCGAGCACCCACCACGGCAACGATCTCACCCACGACGATCAGTGGCGCAAGATGGAACTGGTGGTGAATACGGCCATAAACGTATGGGGAACGCCATGATACATGCCATCCAGCAGCCTTTTCCCGATCCCCAGAAAACGGCCATTATCACGGGTGATCAAGTAACCAGCTATGGCGCATTGCAGGCGACCTCAACGCAGTTTGCGCGGCTACTGCTGGACGGGCAGGCCGATCTGGCCGAGGCGCGGGTGGCGTTTATGGTCAGCCCCGGCGCCGACTATGTGCGGGTGCAGTGGGGAATCTGGCTGGCAGGAGGCGTGGCCGTGCCGCTGTGTACCACTTATCCGCTGGCGTCGTTGCAGTACGTGATCGAAGACACGGAAGCCGGGATTGTGGTGGTCTCACCTGAATTTGAATCGCTGCTTACTGCGTACGTACAGGCACGGGGACTGCGGTTTATCGTGCTGGGTCGGGAGGAAAACGTGCCTGACAACGTAGCCAGCGGGGTACTGCCCACCATAGATGACAGTCGGCGGGCGATGATTTTGTACACCAGCGGCACGACGAATTTGCCCAAAGGGGTAGTCACCACCCACGCCGCCATCGACGCGCAGGTAACTACGTTGCTCGATGCCTGGGCCTATTCCGATGCCGACTATAGCCTCTGCTGCCTGCCGCTGCACCACGTGCATGGGATTATCAACGTGGTGTCGTGTACGCTTCGGGCGGGGGGGACGGTGGCGTTTTTGCCCCATTTTTCGGCCGCGGCTGTCTTCGACTGGTTCGAGAAAACGGCTAATGCAGGCCACGTGGGCGTGTTTATGGCCGTACCGACCATTTATTTCAAGCTCATCGCCTATTTCGAGACACTCAGTAACGACCAGCAAATGAGGCTGACGGCCAGTCTGAACACATTCCGGCTGATGGTGTCGGGTTCGGCGGCGTTGCCTGTGTCAGTCATGGAAAAATGGGAAACCATCAGTGGCCACCGCCTGCTCGAACGCTACGGCATGACCGAACTGGGTATGGCCATCAGCAACCCCTACCAGGGCGAACGCCGTGCCGGACACATTGGCCAGCCACTCCCCGGCGTCGGCATCCGGCTTGTGAATGATGCTGGTCATGCGCTTGTTGCGGGCGACGCTTCGCCCGGAGAGATTCAGGTGCGGGGTGCCAATTTATTTCTGGAGTACTGGCGCAAGCCCACGGCCACCGCCGAGGCCTTTACTGCCGATGGCTGGTTCAAAACCGGCGACGTGGCGGTGCTGGAGGACGGGTATTACCGGATGCTGGGCCGCAGTTCCATCGACATTATCAAGTCGGGGGGGTACAAACTCTCGGCGCTGGAGATCGAGGAGGTGCTGCGCACCCATCCCGACATTGCCGATTGCAGCGTGGTGGGCATCGACAACGACGAGTGGGGCGAACTGGTAGTGGCGGCCCTGGTAGTCAGCAACCCCCAGCTCGACACGGGCGTGCTGAACACCTGGCTGCGCGAACGGATGCCCGCCTACAAAGTGCCCCGTCGCTACCTGATCGTGGCCGAACTGCCGCGCAACGCCATGGGGAAAGTGACCAAAAATGACCTGAAAAAAATGTTCCAACTCACTTAAACCAACCCCGTAATCATGCTTTTTAGAGGTGTTGCCCTGCTGGCGGGCTGTTTCATAGCTGGTCAGCTATTGGGCGAAACCCTGGGTCGGCTTATTCACATCGACGCCAATGTGGGCGGGGTGGGCTTTGCCATGCTGCTCTTGATTTTTGCCCAAAACTGGCTGGAAAGGCGCAACCTGCTCAACCCTCAGCTGGCCAGCGGTATTCTTTTCTGGAGCAGCATGTACATCCCCGTCATTGTGGCTATGTCGTCGGTGCAAAATGTGCGGGTAGCGGTGTCGAGTGGGTTTATTGCCTTGCTGGCGGGGGTGATTCCGGTGCTTATCTGTGTAGCCTTGGTGCCTGTGCTGGCTAAATCGGCCCAAAAAACAACCCTTTGATGGACTACATTACCACCCTGCTGGTCAAAAACGGACTGATCGTCGCCTTTCTGTTTATCGGACTGGTCTGCTATTCCGCCGACTGGCTTTCTGCCCACCTGACCCGCAACAAACTGCCCGGTTCGGCCATCGCGATCTTCGTTGGGCTGGTGCTGGCCTACGTGGGTGGTACGCTCACGGGCGGCAACAAAGGCCTGGCCGACAGCAAGCCCTTCAGTGGCCTCGAACTCATGGGCGGGCCAATGTTGCGCGACTTCGCCATCGTCTCCACGGCCATGGGTGTCAGCTTTGGCGTAGTCCGAAAAACGGGCCTGGCTGGGGTAATTTCGCTGTTTATCGGCGTGGTGCTCACGTTCACCTGCGGGGCCATTATTGCCCGCTGCATGGGCTACACCGACGCCAGAAGCATCACCACCATTGGCGCAGGCGCCTGCACGTTTGTGGTCGGCCCGGTGACAGGGGCCGCCATCGGTGCCTCGTCCGACGTGATTGCCAACAGCATCGCGGCGGGGCTGGTGAAGTCGATCCTGGTTACGATTGGCACCCCGCTTGTTGCCCGGTACATAGGCCTCAACAACCCCGCCACGGCCATGATCTTCGGCGGGCTGCTGGGTAGCACCAGTGGCGTAGCTGCTGGACTGGCCGCCACCGACCCTAAACTGGTGCCCTACGGAGCCATGACGGCCACCTTCTACACCGGTCTGGGCTGTCTGCTCTGCCCGTCGGTGCTGTATCTACTGGTAAAACTTTTAATAATGTAGTAGGCTCCCCCTATGATTGATCTGGACAAAATCGTCGCCATCGACGTACATACCCACGCCGAAGTGTCGTGCAAACAGCCGCACGACGACTACCGCCCCGAATTCGACGAGGCCTTTGCCCGGTATTTTAAATCGAGCCACCGGCCTACCATTCAGGAAACGGCTGCCTACTACCGCGACCAGCAGATGGCCTTTGTCATGTTCACCATCGACTCGGAGCACGAAACCGGCAGGCGGCGCATTCCCAACGAAGAAGTAGCCGAAGCGGCCATGGAAAACGCCGACGTCATGATCGCCTTCGCCAGCATTGACCCCCACAAAGGCCGGATGGGCGCGCGCGAAGCCAAACGGCTGATCGAAGACTATGGGGTGAAAGGCTTCAAATTCCACCCCACGGTGCAGGGCTTCTACCCCAACGACCGCATGGCTTACCACCTCTACGAAGTCATTGCCGGGGCCGGACTGCCCATGCTGTTTCATTCGGGGCATTCGGGGTTTGGGTCGGGTGTGCGGGGTGGGGGAGGGCTGCGGCTGGAATACTCCAACCCCATTCACCTCGACGACGTGGCCATTGATTTCCCTGATGCGCCCATCATCATTGCGCACCCTTCGTGGCCGTGGCAGGACGAAGCCCTGTCGGTAGCCATGCACAAGCCCAACGTCTACATCGACCTGAGTGGCTGGTCGCCGAAGTATTTTCCGTCGCAGCTGGTGCAATACGCCAACACGCAGCTAAAACACCGGGTGCTGTTTGGTACCGATTTTCCGCTCATTACGCCCGAACGCTGGCTGAAAGATTTCGAGGTAGCGGGCTTCAAAGAGGAGGTTAAACCGTTGATTTTGAAGGAGAACGCTAGTAAGCTGCTAGGGCTGGCTTCCTGATGATCCGGGCAGTATGCGGGCACCAATCAATTAGCACTGCACCGTTACCAGTAGAAACGTTGCTGGTATGGATGTCCTGCTGGGACTGGAACTTTTGTTTTGGCTGGTAAACAGATCGGTCAATTCCTGGTGCAGTTCCTGCGCTTTCCCGTTTGCCTCGGCGGCGGTAAAGGCGTTCATGGTGGGGCCGTAGTAGTTTTTGAATCTATTTAAAAACTCGGACGGCGCGAAGGAGGCAATAAACGTAAAGATTTCTCTGCTGAAGGCTATGGCCTCTTTGGCTATACCGGCCTTCCCGAAGCGCTCAATCACGTGGTCTTCCATGCCCCAGAGCATCGGGCTAACAAATCCGTCGGGCGGTGGTGGCGTATAGGCCGAACTAATCCTGAGCGTCTGAGCCACCAGTGTAGGGTCACCGGGAATCCAGTTGCCCATTACGATGCGACCACCGGGGCGGGTAACGCGCACCATTTCGCGGGCTACATCGAAGGGTTTTGGGGCGAACATAGCCCCAAAAATGCTCACTACCAGGTCGAACGAATGATCGGACAGGTCGTGCAAATCGCAGGCATCGCCTTCCTGGAAGCGCAGGTTGGTAAGCCCAGCCTCTTTGGCCCGTTTGCTGCCTGCCTCCACCAAGTTTTGTGCAATATCCACGCCCAGGACGGTGGCACCCAGTTGGGCTTCAGGTAGGGCGGTGGTACCATCGCCACAGCCGAGGTCAAGGACAGAAAGTCCCGGCTTGATGCCCAGTTTGGCCACGAGCGCCTCTCCGCTCTCGCGCATACAGGCGGCGAGTTTGGTAAAATCACCTTTTTCCCACAATGCTTTGTTCGGATTCATATCGGTAGCTGGTTTAGGACTGTAAATAGACTGACATTTTTTTGCCTATCCACTAGTTATATAGGTCAACTGTGTGAACGGTACTGGTTTACTATACTGATTGTCAATGCGTTGATTTAGTTAGAAAATAGTAAGCGGCAGCGGGTGATAAATGAGCCATAATGTGATTAAGGAGTATCGGGCCTGCTAGTGGGTTCGTTTAATCAGATCATGCTCATGAAAAAGCCACCTATCAAACTATTGCTTATAGCCGCCTGCCTAATCACAATCTGCTGCCTGTATATGCTGTTTGGCCGCAGCTAAGACTCACTCATTAACGCATAGGACCATGAACATCTGGAACATTCAGGAGTATGAAGGCGACGGCGCCAGCTGTCCCATTACGCCAGTGAACCTGCCCTGGTACAAGCAGGTAGCCTTATTTTTCTTTCGGTTTGGCATTTGCCCGCTTTGCATCACCAGTAGCGTGGGGTACAGTCTGCTGCGTGGAATGCGTAAATTAACCGCCCGTAAGTCTGCCACCCACTGACCAGCTCACCCCACATGACCACCGCAACAACGCCGTCTGATCAACACGTGTTAGCGCAGCTACGGGCCAATGAGCCGACCGGCTTCACGTTTCTCTACCGCCTGCTCACGGCCCTGTTTTTCCAGCGTAAATCCATCGATACGGCCGGTTACGCCAACCGGCACACGGCCCAGAACCAGAAGTACAAATGCCTGGAGCAAGCCCGCCGCCATGGCCGCGACCTGCTCCGGCAGCACGACGACTGAGCGGTGCCTGCTCGGCCGCAATCATAACAGCTTCGGCGATTTCAGCGGGGGTAACGCCCAGCCGTTTGGCCGCCCGCACGTGCTGGTCAATGCAGTAGGCGCATTGAGCCGTGAGCGAGGCCGCCACGGCCATCAACTCCCGGTATTTGCGGGGAATCTGACCGTCTTCACGCTCGATGCTGTGGTCGAACGCCAGCCATACCTGGGCTTCGGGTGGGGAAAGGCTCACGAGTTTGGGGTCCCTTTTGAGGTCGGCCGGTTCCTGATACGTCATGAAAAGGTGTTTTCTCCTTTATCCCGTATCCACGCTTTTATCATCTTCCGGGTGTTGCCAGCATGAGAAAAATAATCCGAACGCTCAGTATAACTTCACTTTGTAGCGGTAGCGGCCACGGAAGTATTCGCTCATTTTGATTACCTCGCGGGGTTTGTCGCTGATCCAGAACGTGGCGTAGGAATCCGGCCGGTAGTCGATGCGCAGCAACCAGCAGTCGAGCGTGGCCTGACCGGGCAGCGGGAGTTTCCGGCGATCCGTTACCCGCAGGGCATAATAGGCAGACGTAGGGCTGCCCGGCTCATAAAAGGCTATGGCAAATTGCTGACCCACCTTGCGGAAGGGTAGCAGCGCAAAAATCTCCAGATCCATCGGAAACTCGAACGCGGCCTGCTGGGTGATGACCCTGAACGAACTGTCTTTTGCCGTTCGCCAGGCCGAATCGGGGATGGTCACGACGGTGTTGTTGAACACAAAATTTCGTTTCCCGCGCCTGGTGTACACCGCATCGTGAGTAAGCGGGGCCAGCGAAGGCCACTGCCCAGTAGCCGTGACGTGGGCCATCAGCGAATCGCGGTGAAACCAGTCCCAGACAAACTGATACTGGGGTCGACCGGCCACGGTGGTTCGGCGCAGGGTGCGGTCCCAGATATCGGCCGAGGAGAGCCGCTTACCCAATGAGTCTTCGAAGAATACGGCATAGCTGGCTTTCGTGTCGCGCCAGGCAGCCATATTCAGCTTCAGGTTGGCGGTATTGATCGTGTCGACCTGTGCCTGAGCAGTCAGGATGGTCAGCAGTAAAAACGCGGTGGTGATGAGGTGTTTCATGAAATCGGCATTGATTGCTAGCCAAAAGAAGCGGCCTGTGCTTCGGCTATCAAACTGAAGTGATAAACCCGTCTAAAACAGGACGAACGCCCAGATTTTAGGCTCAACAGCCGTTTGTCATTTACCCTTCCTGTTGGGTGACAGAGCCGGACTTTGTTGGGTAATATTGTTGTATGAAATGGAGCAGCCGACCAGACACGTCCCTGATTATTGCCCACCTGCTGCTGTGGGGGCTGTTTCTGCTCCCGCCCGTCCCGTATTACCTCGAACGTATGTCGGTAGGGGGAACCGTGCTGGCGGTGGGATTTGGCTGGGTCTATTTTGGGCTACCCGTCTATGCGAATGGGCTTTATTTTCTGCCCCGGTTTTTCTTTACGGGCAAGCGGCTGACTTACCTCCTGCTCACGCTGGTTGTGCTGCTGCCCTATGCCTGGGCAGGTACCTGGCTCTTCAAGTTCGTAACCCTCGAAAAGCCACCCCTCATTTTTCTGATTGCCCGGTTCTATACGCTGGCCTTCGCGTTTGGCTTTATCGACCAGTATGTGCATCGGCAGAAAACCCACAACCGACTGCTGCAACTGGAGAGCCAGCAAAACAGGCTGGAACTAGACCGGCTAAAGGCGCAGGTGAACCCTCATTTCCTGTTCAATACGCTCAATAACCTCTACACCCTTACCCTAAACCAGTCGCCACAGGCCCCCGATGTGGTGTTGGGTCTGGCTAACCTGATGCGCTACCTGTTTACGACCAATCATGCCGACAGGGTTCTGCTAACGGAGGAAGTGGCTTACCTTGATCAATATATTGCCCTCGAACGCCTCCGGCTGAGCACAGAACGGGCCGTGATCACGTTTGTAGTACAGGGACCAGTGGCAACGGTTCAACTGCCTCCCATGCTGCTGATTCCCTTCGTGGAAAATGCCTTTAAACACGGTGTTGAGACAGATACAGGGCAGGTGTTTGTAGCGGTGACGCTGGCGGTGCAGGATCGGGACTTGTTTTTTGAAGTCGAAAACAGCAAACCTGCGGAGCCATTCTTTCCAGACCACCTTAACCTGACAGGCGCTTCGCCCAACACAGGCACGGGGCTGTCTAACGTACGGCAGCGGCTCGCGCTGCTGTATCCCAACACATATCAGCTTGCTATCGATGACCAGCCATTGACGTATAAAACCACGCTCGCCATACAGCTATGACGTTCCGCTGCCTGATTGTAGATGACGAACCCCTGGCCCGTGACCTGCTGACTCAGTTTATTGGTCAGCTTCCCAGCCTTACGCTGGTGGCCAGTTGCCCCGACGCGCTGTCGGGCCTGACCGTGCTCCATACCGAACCGGTCGATTTGCTGTTTACCGACATAAAAATGCCTCAGGTATCTGGTATTGAACTGATCAGATCCCTATCGAAGCCGCCCAAGGTCATCCTGACAACGGCTTTCTCCGACTATGCCCTCGATGGTTTCGAGGTGGGAGCCGTCGATTATCTGGTCAAGCCTTTTTCATTTGCCCGGTTTCTGCGGGCTATTGACCGCGCTCTGGGCCGGGCGCAGCCAGCCGAATCAACCAGCCAGCCTGTTGCGGCGGCCACGTTCCTTTTTCTGAAAGTAGACAAGAAAATAGTGAAAGTAATGCTGGCGGATGTGCGCTACTGGCAGGCCTACGGCAACTATGTGAAGGTGTTTCTGCGCGACGGTCGGCTGCTGCTGGCCACCGAAACGATGACCCATCTGGAGACGTTGCTCCCCGCCGATCAGTTCATCCGTGTGCATAAGTCCTATATCGTAACCCTCTCGGAAGTCACAGAATACCAGCCCACTATGGTTTGTCTGGGTACGGTGTCCGTACCAATTGGCGACCGCTACCGCCGACAGTTTCTCGACGCCGTTGGCTGACTGAGTTGCTCAACATCGCAAGAACCGGGTTTCCAGGGCCGTTCGTCAGTTCTACTTTTGGTCAGCAACCAAAACGAATGACCATGAACCTGTTGCGTGTATGCCTGCTACTGCTTATCGACGGCGTTGACCCGTTTCGCTACCCACATTTTGAAGGATCGCGGGGCGAAACCATTATTATCGGCACCGGCATTGGCCCCTGGTGTACCAATGATCTCCCGTGAAGGGCAGCCTGGGTGTTGTATGGAACGATTGACTAAGCTGAATAAAAATTCACAAATCTTTTGCAGATGAATTTTTATTCAGCTTACTTTGTGGTGCTCATTCGCCAACAGATCATGCGCACCAAAGACGAAGCCAAAGAACAACTCATTCTCGACACTGCCCTGCGACTCATTATGCAGACGGGTTTGGCTGGATTGAAAATGTCGGAACTAGCCAAAGAAGCGGGCGTGGCTACGGGCACGGTCTACATTTATTTTGCCGATAAGCCTGACCTGATCACCCGGCTCTATGCTTACTTGCTCCGCAAAAGTCTGAGCGACCTCAACGCGGGCATCGAGGCGAGTGATCCGCTGCGGGTGAAGATTCAGAAAATAACCCGTAACTACCTGGATGACAACCTAAATAATCCTGCTTACACCGCCTTTTTTGAGCAGTATTACCGGTCGCCCTACTACGTCCTCAGCGACGGTCTGCGGGCCGAAGAAACCACTGTCATGCAGCCTGTTTATGACCTGATTGTGGCCGGTCAGCAGCAAATGATCATTAAAGACGCTAACCCCGATTTGCTCCTGACGCTCGTGTGTGGTATGCTCGATGAATTGGCCAAGCAGGCGCATTTTACGGGGCAGTCCGTCAGCGACAGCGACTGGGATATTACCTTCTCGGTGATCTGGGACGGAGTTAAACGATAACAACTACGCTTCAACGGGCTGAATCGATCAGCTTTTTTTGCCTATTTGCTGAATATTTTTTCATCATAAACCAATATATTTCATGTCTATCGCTTCATCTTCCCGTACCGTGGCCATCACTGGTACATCATCCGGCATTGGCCGGGCTGCCGTCAAAGCATTCTCCGACAACGGCTGGCGCGTAGCGGCTACCCTCCGCAACCCCGCCAGAGAAACAGACATGCAAAACTGGCCGGGCGTAAGTCTCTACCCTCTCGACGTGACCGATACGACATCCATCGATACGGCGCTACAGGCCATCCTAGCCGACTTTGGTCAGGTGAACGTGCTGGTGAACAATGCAGGTTATGGCGTGGATGGTGTGTTTGAAGCTATGACCGACGAGATCATCGAGCGGCAGTTCAACACCAACGTTTTTGGCCTTATGCGCATGACCCGCGCCCTCATCCCGCACATGCGGCAGCGGGGTGGCGGCACCATCATTCAGATTGCCTCTATGGGTGGTCAGCTGGCGTTTCCCTTGTTCAGCATCTACCATGGCACCAAATGGGCTGTGGAAGGGTTTACCGAATCGTTGCAATATGAACTGAACCCGTTCAATATCAGGCTCAAGCTAATTGAACCGGGGGCTATCAAAACCGAATTTTACGGAGCTGGTCGTGAGATGGTAAAGCCTATGGGTACAGCCGCTTATGATGCATTCGTGGCCAAGTGCGACAAAGTAAACCAGGAGAGTGGTGCCCAAGGCGAATCGGCCGAACTGGTGGCTGCCGCCATCTATAAAGCCGCCACCGACGGCAGTCGGAAACTGCGTTATCCCGTAGGCGCACCCGCCCCTTTGCTGTTGCGCCTGCGTAAGCTGCTACCCGACAGCCTGTGGTTTGGTGTGGTAAAGAGCAGCTATAAACTTTAGTTAGCCTTACCAACTGCGCGATAAAAACAGTATTGAATCCGCCCGATTTACAGGCCCCCACTATTGCCAACTGTCGGCCTCACGCCTGACAGTTGGCAATAGTGGGGGCCTGTGGTTTACACAACTCCTGACAGCTGACCTGACTTAGGTTAGCGGCCGAAATTAGTGATTGACTTATTGCAGTAAAGAATAGGGCTTAAAGAAGCTGCCTTCCACCAGTACTATTTTTTTTGTAAGTAGATTAATTACATACCGTGGGTGCATAATTTAGCCAATAACAATAACAAAATCAGCTGGTTAGGTTCTAAAAATAAAAACTTTTCACAAAGTAAAAAAACATATACAATAAGGTAAGTTGGGTAGTTATATTATATTACACAAGCATTTTGCCGCGTTAAAAATTGGCCTGTTTTTTGTTAGTACACACTGATAATCAGTTTGTTCGCTGTTAAAAAAAACGTCACATCCATTCAGTAAATAAAAAATATAATTTGATCGAATGGTTTTAACACACTAAGTTTACAGAACAACAAGGGTATTTTTACTCAGAAGCTCGTGCCTGGTCTCTTCATCCATCTTCATGATTACGCTCTTCCTGTGCATCATCAGAAACCCAACCACCCCAAAGTCAGCCCACTTGTTACGTTCGGATTCATCGCCTTGCTCGTCTTTGGCAATGCTTTTTTTGTTGCCGGACAAATCACCTATTACGTTGCCAGTTCGGGTAATGACGGCAACGGAGGGCGCTCAGCAGACAATGCATTTCAGTCCCTCAATAAGGTCAATAGCCTGACGCTGCAACCCGGCGATCAGGTCTTGTTTCGGCGGGGCGACACCTTCCGGGGCACCCTGCTGATTCGGCAGTCGGGCAACGCCGGTCAGCCAATCACCATCGACGCATTCGGGTCGGGCAACAAGCCCGTGTTGACGGGTGCGGTGCCGGTGACCAACTGGAGCAACGTAGGCAACAACACTTGGCAGGCAAACATCGACCTGGGTAGCCGCACCACGGGGGTCTACAAAAACGGTTCGGCCCTGCCGTTGGGCCGTTACCCGAACCTGAATGCTGCCAACCGGGGCTACCTCACCATTCAGTCGCATACTGGTAAAGGAAAACTCGACAGCAAAGACGATCTTGGCGGCATTGACTGGACCGGGGGTGAAGCCGTTATGCGCAGTACGCAGTGGATCATGGATCGGGCCACCATCACGCAGCAAAACGGTAAAAGTCTGAACCTCAGCAACAACAGCAGCTACGACATAGCCGACGGTTTCGGGTTTTTCATTCAGAATCACCCCGCCACGCTCGACCAACCGGGCGAGTGGTACTATAATCCGGCTAATAAAACGTTGCGGATATATGACAGCAGCGATCCCAACGGGCAGACGATCACGGCCACGGCCTATAGCGAAGCCGTCAACCTGAACGGCGTCTCGAACGTTACGCTCCGCAACCTACAGCTCACGCAGGCGTTGAGTACTAACTTACTGATTAACAACGGATCAGGCATTACACTGTCGGGCGTGGAAGTGACCAACGCAGGCGAAGATGGGGTCCTGATTAAGGGGAGCGGCAATGCTGTATTAATGGAAAACGGTCTGATTCAGGACGTAAACAACAATGGTTTTGCCATTGGTACTTACCAGAACGTCACCTTTCGGGGCAACACTATGCAGCGCATTGGCCTGGTGCCGGGCCGGGGCAAAAGCGGCGACGGTACCTACACCGGTTTCCAGTCGGCATCGAATACCAACACGCTGATTGAGAATAATGTGATTGATCAGATTGGGTATAACGGGGTCAATTTTGCCAACAACACCACGCTGCAGCGCAACCGTGTGTCGAACTTCTGCGTCACCAAAAGCGACGGCGGCGGGCTGTATATCTGGAACGGCAACCATCAGGCCATGAGCGGTGTACGGCTACTGAACAACATTGTTTTCAACGGCATTGGCACGGCGGAGGGCACACCCGGCGGGGCTTATTCGGGGGCCAACGGCATCTACCTCGACGACTGTACGACCAACATTGAGGTAACGGGTAACACCGTGTTTAACTGTAAAGGACTGGGTATCTACCTGCACGGCTCGTCGGCGGTGCAGCTGAAGAACAATACGTCCTACAACAATGGCGAGGCGCAACTCTCAATGACGAGCATTCCAAACTCGTGTTCGCCTAACGGAAACGTCATTCAGAACAACGTATTCGTGAGCCGCACGACCGACCAACTCGTGGCCAAATATGAGTCGCACCTGAATGATCTGGGTAACTACGGGCAGTACAGCAATAACGTATATGCCAGACCGTTTGACGATAACAACAAGATTCGCATTGTCTATGGCGTAAACGGCAACCTGATCGGGGCTGACCGCCCCTTGGCCGACTGGCAGAGCCGTTCGGGACAGGATGCCGGTTCGACCAACAGCCCAATTACGTACAACCCGGCTATGCAAAACCCCAACGACTACCTTCGGCTGGAGTATAACGATACGGGTAGCGATAAGACGATTTCGCTGGGCGGCAACTACCGTGACGCTCGCAATACGCTCTACACTAACCAGATAACGCTGGCGGCGTTCACCTCGGTGGTGCTGTTGAAGGTAGACAGCCCCCCGCCGCCCGCCCCACTCCGCGACCCGGAAAACCCGGCCAACGCCGTAGTGGGGCTAGACTATAGCTACTATGAAGGGGCCTGGGGGCAGGTGTCGGACCTGACGGGCGTGACGCCTATTAAGTCGGGGCAAACGGGTCAGCCCGACCTGGGTCAGCGCAACCGAGAAGAGAACTTCGGACTGAAGTTTACGGGCTACATCAACATTCCCACCGATGGTCAGTATACCTTCTACACCTACTCTGATGACGGCAGCAAACTCTACATCGGCACTACGCAGGTGGTAGACAATGACTTTGGTCATGCCGAACAGGAGCGGAGCGGCACTATCGGCCTGAAAGCGGGCCGTCACGCCATCACGATTCCCTACTTACAGGGTGGCGGGGGCAAGGCCCTGAGCGTGAGCTACAGCGGCCCAGGCACTGGCAAGCAGGTTATTCCCGCGTCGGCCTTTTACCGGATTGGCACGCCGCCACCACCGCCGCCAGCCAACCTGCGCGACCCGGAAAATCCGTCCAACGCCGTGGTGGGGCTAGATTATAGCTACTATGAAGGGGCCTGGGGGCAGGTGTCGGACCTGACGGGCGTGACGCCTATTAAGTCGGGGCAAACAGGCCAGCCCGATCTGAGTCAGCGCAACCGAGAGGACAACTTCGGACTGAAGTTTACGGGCTACATCAACATTCCCACCGATGGTCAGTATACCTTCTACACCTACTCTGATGACGGCAGCAAACTCTACATCGGCACTACGCAGGTGGTAGACAATGACTTTGGTCATGCCGAGCAGGAGCGGAGCGGTACTATCGGCCTGAAAGCGGGCCGTCACGCCATCACGATTCCGTACTTGCAGGGTGGCGGGGGCAAGGCCCTGAGCGTGAGCTACAGTGGACCCGGCATTGACAAACAGATTATTCCGGCAGGGGCTTTTTTTCGGGTGGGTGCTGGCTCACCCCCGCCCGCCTCGAACTTGCGCGACCCGGAGAATCCAGCCAACGCCGTTAATGGCCTTGACTACGGGTATTATGAAGGTAGCTGGAGTCAACTGCCTGAATTTAGTACGCTTACGTCTGTAAAGTCGGGGCAGGCGGGGCAGCCTGATCTTAGTCAGCGCAACCGGGAAGACAACTTTGGCTTGCTCTTCAAAGGCTATGTGAACGTACCTACCGACGGGCAGTATACGTTCTATACGTACTCGGATGACGGTAGTAAACTATACATCGGCACCACGCAGGTGGTCGACAACGACGGAGGGCATCCAGAGCAGGAGCGCAGCGGCAGCATTGGTTTAAAGGCCGGTAAACATGCCATCAGCATCCCCTATTTTGAAGGTGGCGGCGGGCAAAACCTGGTGGTAAGCTACAGTGGCCCCGGCATCGGCAAACAAACCATTCCTGCATCGGCGTTCTACCGGGTGGGTGGTGGATCACCCCCACCAGCAGGTGGTACGGGCACTGGTTTGTTGGGTAATTACTTTAACAACAAGACGTTAACGGCTCCCAGTGTTCTCTCCCGCACCGACGCTACCATCGATTTTAACTGGGATACCAACTCACCCGCCAACGGCATCAGCGTCGATAACTTCTCGATCCGCTGGTCTGGCCTCGTGGAAGCACCCGTAAGCGGCAACTACGTCTTTACCACCACCGCCGACGATGGCGTACGCCTGTGGGTGAACAACAACCTGGTGATCGACAACTGGAACGACCACCCCCCCACTACTGACAACAGTCAGGGTATCAGCCTGGTAGCGGGGCAGAAATACGCTATCCGAATGGAGTATTACGAAAGCGCGGTAGGGGCCATGGCGCAACTGAAATGGTCGTATCCGGGTCAGGGTCAGCAGGTTATCCCGCAAGTTCGGCTATATCCCGGCTCGGCCTCATCGCGGATAGCGGCAGACAGCGAACCCGTGGTTCAATCGCTCACGCAGGAGGTGACAAGCCAGGTGCAGGTATACCCCATTCCGGCTCAGCATGAGCTGACGGTGAAATTCCTGGCCACCGAAGCCGGCGAAGCGAACCTGCAACTCAACAGCCTGGCGGGCATTTCGGTGCTTAAACAGACCCACCCGCACGCCACCGGTCAGCAGACCATCTCGGTCCCCGTCCGTGATATACCCCGCGGCTACTACCTCCTTACCCTCCTCCACAACAACCAACGCACCACGAGGAAGGTGTTGTTGGTAGAATAAAAGAGCCAAGAGGTGAGAGCCAAGAGCCAAGCTGGCTGACGCAGGAATACGCTTGCGTCAGCCAGCTTGGCTCTTGGCTCTCACCTCTTGGCTCTTTCACCTATACCATTCTCAGCAATACCGAACTGCGGCCGGGTACTACGAAGGGGGTTTTCACGTCGATGCGCTTGCCGGACTCTACTTCGCCGGCGGCGGTGTCTACGATCACTTCGTAGTGCGTCCGCGACTTGTGGGGGGCGGGCAGCGTAAAGGGAATTTCGCCCCAGTAGCTGTTCATGACCCAGAGCAGCTTGCTCTTGCCTTCGTCGGTGTCGCTGATCTGCTGTCCTGTTTCATCCTGCTCTTCTACCCGTGCTCCGTCGATCCAGAGGGCCAGACAGCGGGTGTCGGGGTTGGCGTAGTCTTCGGGCGTAAAAGGCTGACCATCAGGCCGTAGCCAATCGATTTCTTCCTGCAAATAGAACTTGCGGCGGTTTAGCAGCGGGTACTTCTGGCGCACGGCAATCAGCTGACTGGTGTAGTCGAAGAGGGCCTGGTTTTTATCATCCCAGTTCCAGTTGAACCAGCTGATCTCACTGTCTTGGTTGTAGCCGTTGTTGTTGCCATGCTGAGTACGGCCATATTCGTCGCCCATCATAAACATGGGCGCGCCCTGACTGAGTAGGAGGGTGGTGAGGAAATTACGTTTCTGCTGTTCGCGGGCGGCGTTGATGGCGGGGTCGTCGGTGGGGCCTTCGGCGCCCATGTTCCAGCTTTCGTTGTTGCTTTCGCCGTCGTTGTTATTCTCGCCGTTGGCCTCGTTATGCTTTTCGTTATAACTGACCAGGTCGTTGAGCGTGAAGCCATCGTGCGCGATGATGAAGTTGACGCTGTTGCCCGGTCCGCGGCCATCGGCGTAGAGGTCGGGGCTGCCCAGGGTGCGCAGGGTCATTTCGTGGGCCAGGCCTTCGTCGCCTTTCCAGAACTTCCGCACACAGTCGCGGTATTTACCGTTCCACTCAGACCAGCGCACCGGAAACTGCCCCACATGATACGAGCCAATGTCCCAGGGTTCGGCAATGAGCTTCACCTGACTCAAGATCGGGTCCTGGTTGGCCGTATCCAGAAACGACGACACGTTGTCGCCCAGGTTGCGAATCAGGGCCGAGGCCAGGTCGAACCGGAAGCCGTCGACGTGCATTTCCTGTACCCAGTAGCGCAGGCTATCCATCACCAGCCGCAGCGTTTGGGCGTGGGTCAGGTTAAACGTGTTGCCTGTGCCCGTGTGGTTCATGTAATACTGCGGGTCTTCGGGTACAGTATGGTAGTACACACGGTTGTCGATGCCCTTAAACGACAGCGTAGGCCCAAATTGGTTGCCCTCTGAGGTATGGTTATAGACCACATCGAGGATCACTTCGATACCCGCTTCGTGCAGGTTTTTTACCATCTGCTTGAACTCATGCACCACGTTGTCGCTGGATGCATAGCCGTTGTGGGGCGCAAAAAAACCGATGCTGTTATATCCCCAGTAGCTTTCGTTGCTAAACTGATGCACCGGCAACAGTTCGATAGACGTGATGCCCAGCTTCTTGAAATAGTCGATGGCTTCGGGCGTACCCAGGGCGGCGTAGCTCCCGCGAATGGACTCGTCGATGGTGGGGTGCTGGAAGGTAAAGCCCTTCACGTGCATCTCATACACCACCGATTTGTGCATGGCCGTACGCGGCGCTTTGTCGTCGGCCCAGTCAAACTCAGTCGAGTCGATGACCACGCTTTTAGGGGCCACCTTGCCACTGTCGACATCGCTCATGAGCATGAACCGGTCGTCGGCATCAGATGTATAGTCGTAGCCCAGCGCATCGTTTTCACCGCCTACCACGCCGTGAATTTCGCGGGCGTAGGGGTCGAGCAGGAGCTTGTTGGCGTTGAAATAATGGCCTTCTTCGGGGGCGTAGGGGCCATCAACGCGATAGCCATAGAGTTGCCCGGCCTTGATGCCTTCGAGGTAGATATGCCAGACGTTTTCGGTCTTTTCGGTCAGCTCGATCCGGTGGGTTTCGCGCTCACCGCGTTTCGAGGAAAACAGGCATAGCGACACGCCCGTGGCATTTTCGGAGTAAATAGAGAAGTTAACGCCCTGTTCATCGACAGTGGCACCCAGCGGGTAAGGCTGGCCCGGCCGCGACGGTATGGTGGCCGTCGAAGCGTGAGGAGAAGTTGTCATAACGGTTGTTGTAAATGGTATAGAGTACCACAGATTAAACCGATTTCGGGGCGAAATGTTGGGATGGAGGACGATGGGAGGCTAGATTATGACCGTTGTCTTGACCAGGCGACCCTGGCCTGTGTCTCCACAGGCCTACGCTTGCGTCAGCAATGCAAAACCATTTTGTCGAAAGAAGATACAATATTTTTCGAAGGGTGATGCGTCCGAAGCCTGGAGCACGAAGCTGTTTTAGTAACGTTCAGAAGCGTTTACCCCTAAAAACAAAAAAGCCTGCACTCAATGAGCGCAGGCTTTCCGATCCCACCATTCACTACACTACCAAAGCCAAGCGTCCCATTGTTGCATGGGCCGACTCGACTTTACTCTTCTGGCGGAGCAACAACTCACGAGTACTGGCCGCTACGTCGGTTTGCTCGAGCACACTTTTATATTCACTCAGGGCCTCAGCGTCGCCGCGTTGGCACTCTTCGGCTACTGCTTTGTCTGAACTACCCGACACGGCCGACTTAATGTTGATCCAGGCGCGGTGCAGGTCTGAAGCCAGGCTGGTGCCATTATCGGGATCACCACCCAAGGCGCGGATTTCGCGATCAAGCTCAGTGCCGAATTCAGCGCGTTCCCGCGACTGGGCCAGAAACAGGCTCTTCAGTTCGGCGTCTTTTACATTCTCAGCGGCCTCCTGGTAGCCTTTCTCGGCGTCATGGGCGCTGGTCAACAGTTTGTTCAGTTGGTCGAGGATTTCACCCCGGGTTTCTTTCACGTTCATAACGGAATTTGTTTTTGTCAATTAACAGAAGATTGTCATCTAAATGCAGCTTATCGACAAATGAATGACAATTTGTTTCTATTAATTGTTTACTTTTTATTGATTTACTTTTTTTGTGGATCGTGCCCCCAATTTTTCAGAGAATAAAGCCAGTTACTGCCTTCAACTTCGGCTGGTTTCTGGGCTGAATGACGCTTCACGTAGCTAATTACTTTGTGCATGTGTACGTAATCATCATCAGTAAGCTCAGCCTGCTTCTTGTGCAGAATCTCGATAATCTTTTTGCCAGACTGATGACCGGTCGACTCTGACGCACCATCTTTCTTTTGGCCTACTTCCTTTGACTCCGGCGTGTCAAGCCACTTCTCTATGGCAGCTGGGGTCATGTTTACTGCTTCCTTGAAATCGGCGTAAACCTGTTTTTGGTCGTCGGCGTGTTGCGCTGCCATAGTAAAAAATGGCGCAGGTATTTATCTCCTGCGCCAATAATTAGGTGATTATTCTACTTTGCCAGCTTTGGCATCGTTTTTCAACTTGTCATTCGCGAATACAGCAATATCAACGCGGCGATTTTTTGCCCGGCCAGCTTCTGTCGAATTGTCGGCAACGGGTTGCGATTCACCATACCCTTTTTCGTCAATTCGCGCACCTCTCACACCTAATGATTGCAGGTAAGAGGCAACGGCATCGGCCCGTTGTTTCGATAATTTCAGGTTGTAATCATCTGGTCCCTGAGCGTCGGCATGGCCTTCAATGACAAGGTCCGTGTCGGGGTATTTATCCAACGTTTTGGCAAAATCGGTCAACTGACGTTTAGTGGCATCCTTCAGGTCATACTTGTTGACATCGAACAGGATATCGGAGTTGAACGTGATCTTGATGCCTTCGCCTACCCGTTCTACAGTAGCGTTGGGCAGATCGCGCTTCAGTTCTTCGGCTTGCTTATCCATCCGACGACCGATAACGGCCCCTGCGGCCCCACCCACGGTAGCACCCAATATGGCACCCAATACAGTGTTGCCCGATTTGCGGCCAATAACGCCACCCACCACGGCCCCTGATGCGGCTCCGATGCCGGCTCCGCGTTGAGTCTTGTTGGTGTTCTTTTTAACAGATTTACAACTCGTCAGCACATCGCTGGCGGTAAGGCTCGTAAGCAACAGCAAAGCAATGGCTGTGTTACGATTGATGATGAAGTTGGACATAGCGTTGTGAATTGTTCACTCATCTATTAGCCAAAACACGTACCAACACCGGATCAGCCACTGCAAATTGCCAGTAGCAACAAGGCTTAAGCCCTACTAATCAGCTAGTTATTAGTATATAAAATAAGTCTAGTAGGTTGTCGGTGTTTTACATTGGTAGCCAGATGCATAGCGTATGGTCGACAAAATGGGGAATTAGTTCTACGTAGTATGTGGAGTAATAGTACCCGTACTAAAGCCGATTGTCAGACTAGCACGGTAAGCCCCGCAGCCTGGTAGGCATCGATCAAAGCTGGTGGGGCTTCTACATCGGTGATGAGCGTCTGGACCAGGCTCAAGGGCGCAAAGTGGAAGTAGCTGTTCTTCTCCAGCTTCGACGAGTCGCAGAGGAGGTATGTATGGGTAGCCTGCTGTGCCATGGCCAATGCCGTGCTGGCCTCATACTCGCTATTAGCACTCAGTCCGTTAGCCACCGATACGCCGTCGACACCAATAAAAGCCCTTGTGGCCCGGTACTGCCGCATGTGCCAGTCGGCCATGAGGCCATGTACGGCCTGCCGCCCGGCATCTAACTCACCCCCCACCAGATTCACCTTCACCACCGACCCGATCAGTTCGGCCACGACAGGTAACGAGTTAGTAATGACCTGGATACGCTTATGGCGAATGAATTGGCACACCTGGAAAACGGTGCTGCCACAGTCGAGGAACACACTGTCGCCATCGGTTAGGGTGTCGGCAGCGAGGCGGGCAATGTGCGTTTTTTGTTCGACCCGCTGCGCTACTTTATTCTCGAACCGAACCGGGTTGTTGGCCAGATCGAGGCGCATGGCCCCGCCGCGGGTGCGATATAGCAACCCCTGCCCGGCGAGTTCGATCAGGTCGCGCCGCACGGTCATGTCCGACGTTTGTAGCAACAAGGCTAGTTCATGCACGTCGGCAGTGCCCGCCTGCTCAAGAGTTTGCAGAATTAAGCGCTTACGGTGTTGAAAATTCATTAGGATAGGCTTCTTTTGCTCAAAAATAAACATATCTAAACAAAAATGAACGAAACTGTTGCCCCAGCTATCCGTATTACAGATGAGAAGCTGCTCTCCGACAACTGGTACATACTGAAACGCTACACCTTCGACTACCAGCAGAAGAACGGCGAGTGGATCACGCAGCAGCGGGAGGCCTATGACCGCGGTAACGGAGCCACGGTACTGCTCTACAACCCGGAAGCCGACACCGTGATTCTGACACGGCAGTTTCGTCTGCCTACCTACGTCAACGGTAACCCCACGGGCATGCTGATCGAAACCTGCGCGGGTCTGCTCGACAATGACCACCCCGACTATGCTATTCGGCGGGAGATGGAGGAAGAAACGGGCTACCAGATCACCGATGTGCAAAAAGTGCTGGAGGCTTACATGAGTCCCGGTTCGGTGACGGAAAAACTGTTTTTCTACATTGCCCACTATAGCGCCAACACGGCCCGGCAGGGTGGGGGAGGCGTAGATGAAGAGGAGATCGAGGTGCTTGAACTGCCGCTGTCACAAGCCATGCGCATGATTCAGACCGGCGAGATCATGGACGGCAAAACGATCATGCTATTGTATTACTTGACAATCAACCAGTTAAACAAGAAATAATATGATGATTCTGATCGCTGCCCCCTATCGGGGTGGCACCAACGATGATCCGGCGCTGATGGCCCAAAATCTGGCTCACCTGGAATCGGTAGCCCTACCGCTGTTTCGGGCGGGGCATTTGCCTATGATTGGCGAATGGGTTGCCCTGCCTCTGATTCGACTGGGTGGGTCAACGAAGCCTGGTGATGCCGTTTGGAACGAAATACAGTATCCGGTGGCGCATCAGTTGCTCGACAAGTGCGATGCGGTGCTACGGTTGGAGGGGGCTTCGGCAGGTGCTGACAATGACGTGAAACTAGCCCAGGAGCGCGGGATTCCCGTTTATTTTTCACTCCGTGACGTGCCAGGTGTGGCCGGTGCTAAATCGGCTTGATAACCACCGAAAACGGAACGTAGCGCGTTGTGGCGGTGTTTTTTAAGTACACTTCTCAACGTTTCTCAATTCGTTTTTCATGCTCAAACTCACCTTGTTGTCGGTTCTTTTTGGGCTGACTGCACTGGCACCATCAGCCTGTCGCCAATCGGCGCAGCCTGAGGCGGCGGCCACCCCGGCACGTACCCTGATTGACGCCCAACTGTTGGGCACCTACACGTCTGATCAGCTTAGAAATCGCTATAACGGCGCCACCTCGTTTCTGCGGCTGCTTACCCGCTACGGCATCCGGGCCTACAAACTCACCTACCATACCACCAATACCGACGGCAAGGCTGTAACAGCTTCGGGTGCGGTGTTGGTACCTATGACGACTGACTCGCTGCCCCTGATCAGCATGCAGCATGGCACCATCAGCGGCGACGACCAGGCGCCGTCGTACTACAAATCAAGCAGCGAAGCGTATCAGTTTGGGTCCGTATTTTCATCCGTGGGCTACATCGTGGCCGCACCGGACTACATCGGCTACGGGGCTTCAAACAACCTGCCACACCCCTACGAACACAACCGGAGTCTAGGGCAAGCGTCACTCGACATGCTTCGGGCGACAAAAGAGTTTTTGGCCGATCAGAAAACAAACTGGAACGGTCGGCTCTACACAGCGGGGTATTCAGAAGGCGGCTATGCCACCATGGCCCTGCAAAAGAAACTGGAAGAAGAGGCCCCGACGGAATTCAACCTTGTGGCGTCGAGCGTGGGGGCGGGTGCTTACGATAAGCCCGCGTTTATGCGCTACATCGTGGGCAACAAAACGCAGGGCAGCATCGATTATAACCGGCTGTATTTGTGGGTGTTACTAACCTACGACCGCGTCTATGGCTTAAACCGTCCGGCGTCTTACTATTTCAAGGAACCCTATGCCAGCCGCGTGAAAGCCAACGCCCAGGGGGCGCTCATCAACGTGAGCTTCAATGAAGCCCTCACCGACGAGTTTAAGACGGCTGTGCAAAACGGTACCGACGCAGCCTTCATCAAGGCCGTGCAGGACAACGACATCCACGACTGGAAACTCCGTACGCCCACCCGACTCTACCACGGCGACGCCGACAATACGGTGTTTTTTTTCAACTCCCAAAATGCCTACGACGCCATGCAGCGCCGTGGCGCCACCAACGTGTCGCTCTACCGCCTGCGCGGTCGTACCCACGCCACCGGCATCATCGACTTCGTCCTCGGCACGTTTGACTTCTTCGGCGGGCGTGGGGTGTAGTAAAGGGAGTGGTAAACGGTGAGTGTTAAGTGCTGAGTGTTAAGCGACAACAGTACTTACCACTCACCGTTTACCACTCACCACTCAATTAATCGTCATCATCTTTCCGGGCTACTTGCAGGAAGGCACCGCGGCGAGGGGCGGGCATAACCGCGTGTTCGCCTTTGACGGTCTTCCAGATGATTTCGTTGAAGAGCCGGTCGTCGATTTTATCGGCGTAGCGCAGATCTATTTTTTCTGACTGACGGGCCGGTTCGGTCCAGGCCGTGTTGCGGGCGTCGAGGTCGGTTTTGGCCGGGATGAACGTGTAGGGCGTGGCGTTGAGCGTATTGGTGAAACAGGCGAACAGGGGCCGGGCAGCGGCATCGTACTGACTCATAGGCGGCAGTCCCAGGATCAACTCCATGGTCCGCAACATGCCCGACGTAGAGTAGGCCGTGTGGTCGATGTAGTGACGGCGCGTATAGGGGCTGATGACCAGCGCCGGAGAGCGGTGCGCATCGACGTGATCGGCTCCGTTTTGGGCGTCATCTTCCAGCACAAACACCGCCGACTCGTTCCAGATTGGGCTGTGCGACAGGTAGTCCACAAACTGCCCCAGCGCCTGATCGTTGTCGGCCACGTGGGCGATGGGGGTGGGGGCACCCACGCGGGCACCACTCGTGTGGTCGTTGCCCAGCCGGATGGTGCTGAAGTGCGGCACGGCGTTGATGGCGATGAGCGAGTCAAGGTCTTTTTTCCAGATGCCCACCCGCTTGATGTCTTTGATCGTCATGTCGAAATCGGGGTAGTTGGGCGCAAACCGACCGTCGAGGGCGGAGCCTTTGCGTCTCGAATACGCCTCAAATTCGCCGTAGCTGCGGTAGCGGAGGCCCGCCCGTTGGCAATAGTCCCAGATGAACCCCTTTTTTGGGTAGGCCACGGGGCGGCTGCCTTCGTAGTCGTAGGTGCCGCCGCGACCGCCGTAGCTGGTGGGCCAGGTTTTCTCGGTAAAGTCGGTGGCGTAGGCGGCCGTGCTCCAGTTATGGCCGTCGGCGCTAACCTCGGCGTCGACGTAGAAATTGTCGAGCAGGACAAACTCACGGGCCAGGGCGTGGTGGTTGGGGGTAATGGCTTCGGGGAAAATGCAGAGCGACGAATCGCCGTTGCCGCCGGGCATGTCGCCAAAGATCTGGTCGTAGGTGCGGTTTTCTTTAATGATGTAGAAGACGTGCTTGATCTGCGCCGATTTCTGGCCTACGCGCATTGGGATTGGTGATGCGGCTTCGCCCATTGCCGTTGTTTCCTGCTCTTTTTTGTAAGGTGTATTTTGGTACACCTGCTTCGAGAGACCCGTCAGGGCAGCGGCGTTGGGCATGGCGAACATCGACAACGTGCTCTTAAACAGCCCGGCAATGTATTCGGTGTTGGCGTCGCGGCGTTTGTTGGGGTTTGGGCCGTTGGGGTTGGCTTTGGAGGTAAACCCCTTGCCATTGGCCACGTATACGTTTTGCCCGATGGCCTTCACCGCCGTGGGGTACCAGCCCGTAGGAATGAACCCCAGCGACCGGCTCTTGCCTGGCTGCGATACGTCGAACACGGCCAGGCAGTTGTTGTCGGCGTTGGCCACGAGCAGTTGATTTTTCACCAGCGCCAGGCCGTTGGGCGTACTGCCCGCCAGGGCGTTGGGATACAGCGACGTGATGACGGTTTCGAGCACCTTCCGGCTTTTGACATCGATTACCGACACGGCATTGTCATTGGCGCAGGCCACGTACAGATATCGGCCATTTGGGCTGAAGATGAGATCGTTAGGGTGACTACTCGTGGCGATTTCGCCGGTCAGTTTATCTTGTTTCGGATCGTAGATCACCACTTTTTCACCACCCCAGACCGTAATAAACAGCTCGTCAGATACCGGCGACCGCAGGCAGGTATAGGCTTCAGCGGGGAGCTTGATGCGCTTCTTTACCTGCTTTGTGGTCAGGTCGCAGATGTACAGGGCGCTGTCGTCTTTGGTAACGGCATAGAGCGTGGTACCGGCTTTGTCAGTCTCGATGCCTGCCACCGAAATCTTGGTCGGCCAGGGTTTACCCAGCACCACCGAGTCGGTCTTTACGAGTTGATCGCCCGCTGTAGCGTACAGCAGAATCCGGTTGTCGTTGCCGCCCGATGCCAGCAGCGTTTTGCCGTCGGGACTGAATTTTAACCCCACCCACGATTTGCGGATGGTCACCTCGCTCAGCACTTTCTCACCCGCCGGGTCGATGAGTTGAATAGTCTGGGTGCTTTGCCCGTTGTTGGTGACTGCGAGTCGCTTACCATTCGGGGATATAGCCATATTGAGGGGTAAATCGCCCAGTGGGAGCGACCGCCCCAGTGGCGAGAGGCTCCAGCCGTTGGGGAGCGTAAGTCGGGTAGCGGTTTGGGCGTAGGTGCCGTGCGCCAGTAGGAGCAGGCCAACGAGAAAAAGCCGGGTTCGCATGATGAGCGTAGTTTTTAGACAAACTTACGCCCCTTTCGGCCACGGCCTGTTATGGATTGGTTAACAACTGTTCACGCCATGAAACTCCACGCGCTTTGGTAAGCGTTCAGGCGCTCGGCGTTGGTGATGAAGTCGGCGTAGAAGGGGTGGCTGGCCAAGGTGGCACTGTCGCCGATGATGACCAGCTTCTTGCGGGCGCGGGTCATGGCCACGTTCATCCGGCGGATGTCGGACAGGAAGCCAATCTCGCCCCGGTCGTTGCTGCGCGTCAGGGAGATGTAGATAACGTCGCGTTCCTGCCCCTGAAAACTGTCGATGGTATTCACCGAGATCGCGTGGCGGTACGGTTGCAGGTCCGGCGTGTGGTCCAGTTGCTCATTCAGCAACACCAGCTGCTGTTTATACGGCGAAATCACGGCCACACTGGGGAAGCTGGCGGGTGCATAGAGTGGTGCTAGCTGAGCCACCAGTTGCGCTAAATGCCTGATAGCCAGTGCCGCCTCTTCGGGATTGGTCGAACTGGTGCCTTCCAGCTTTTCCTCAAAACCGCAACCCGCCGTGTCTATAAATTCCAGCGGACTGTCGCCCGAGAAAAGCAAGTGACCCGCCACGGAGGCGTGCGCCCGTAGCTGGTTGTTGTAGAAAATACGGGCCGAATAGTCCATGATCTGCTCGTGCATCCGGTACTGCTCGTTTAGCATCGTCACGGCGTCGGGGTGCAGGGCAATGCATTTCTCCAGCAGGGTGACGTTCAGCCCATTGCGGGCCGCTTCGGCCGATTTGATGGTGGGCGACAGCTGGTAGGGGTCGCCCGCCAGCACTACTTTTTTAGCTTTCAGGATGGGTATCCAGCAGGCCGGTTCCAGCGCCTGCCCGGCCTCGTCGATCACCACGGTATGGTAAGTCAGGCCCCGAACCATATATTGGTTGGCCCCTACCAGCGTAGCCGTGATTACCTGCGCCCGGCCCACCAGATCGTCGATGATGTACTGTTCTGTGTTGGCCACGTCCTTCATAATCCGGTGGGCTTCGTCAAACAGGGCCTTGCGCTGGTCGCGTTCGGCTTTGCCAAAACTGCGCTTGTATTTGTGGGCCATGTTTTTGAACTCGCCTGCCTGCTTCTTCAGCTTTTTGGCCTCACGCATCTGGCTGTGTTCGGCCATCTTGTGGTCGAGAGTGAGGGCCGTCAAGCGCTCCGATATCCGGCTGGGATTACCCACCCGCAACACATTCAGGCCTTCGTCGTGTAGTTTTTCGCTCAGCAAGTCGACGGCGGCGTTGCTGGGTGCTACCACCAGTACCTGCTTGTGGTCCTGGGCAACAAGCGCCTTAATGGCCTGCACCAGCGTGGTGGTTTTGCCCGTACCCGGCGGGCCGTGGACAATGGCCAGCTCATTAGCCGCCAGAATTGCCCCTACGGCCTGGTGCTGACTCGCATTTAATCGGGGTAGAGCAGGTGGGGTGATTTCGGGGCGAAAGGTAGCTGCTGCCGTGCCGATCAGCGTGTTGATGAGTTGGTTGGTGCCGGTTTCGGCCAGGGCGTTTGCCTGCCTGAGGGCGTCCTGCATCTCGTCGTAGCTGGTGTCGTCAAACAGCATATCGATACCCAGCTTACCCTGCCGCGACCAGTCGGGCAACTCGTCGGTCAGGAGCGTGATCTTGAGCCGGTTGCCATTCTGGAAGCTGACGGTGCCCTCTACGCGGTCGGTTTTGGGGTCGTGGTTGCTGAACAGTGCTGCCGGAACACCCGTGCGCAGTTGGTGCGACAAGTCCTGGTGGGTAGTGCGTTCAACCTCTACAGTCAGATAGTCGCCCCGCCCCAGCTCCGACCCGCGGATGGCGATGGGGTACCAGGTGAGGCCATTGGCACGGCGTTCGGCCACACTCGCCGACTGGGTAAGCTGTTGGTACTGCTGCCGGTCTGCTTCCCGTTCTGTTTTCAGCAGATCCAGCAGGGTTGTAAAATAATCCATCGACAAAGGTAAATCTGTCAGCGCTGGCATATGTGTCTACACCCTGCGTAAAAAGCGAATAGCCCCGGCCTGTGGGGCCGGGGCTATTCTTTCATGATGTTGAGTAAATCAGAAAAACGGGGTGCAATTAGTTCGCTTTTACCGCGTCTTTTGCCGAGTTGATGCCCGATTTTGCGTCGTCGGCCAGTTCGTCTACTTTATTGTTGTAGTCGGTTTTGGCTTCGTACTTGTTCTTGTTGAACTCGTCTTTTACCTCACCTTTGGCTTGGTTGTACTGATCTTTGGCTTGGTCGGCGTATTGGTTGGCCTGACCTTTCACCTGGTTGAACTGATCTTTTGCCTGATCAACATACTGGCCTGCCTGCTCTTTTACTTTGTCGAACTGATCTTTGGCCTGGGCTACACCCTTGTTCCATTGATCTTTCAAGCCTTCAGTCTTTTTGTTGGCTTCTTCAGTCAGTTTGTCGCGGGTTTCTTTACCACTACGGGGGGCTGTAAGAATACCAATGGCTACGCCTGTCAACAGGCCGGTCAGGAAATCACGTGTGCTACGCATTGTGTTAGTCGGTTTGTGGTGAATCAGTTTAAAACTTCGCCCGGCGCTTTGCTTCGCCAGCGACACTCTTGGTCTTCGACGCCGCCGTATCAACGTAATCGTTATACTGGCTGCGGATGTTTTCGAGACCTTCTTGCAGTTGGTCCTGCAAATTTTTGAAGAAACTATCGGTATCTGACGACAAGCCTTCGCGGGTTTTTTTGCCACTCTGAGGAGCCAGCAGCACCCCCACTACAACACCAGCCGCCAGGCCTAGGAGAATTCCGGGTAACGATTTCATGTGCTTGGATTACGTTTAGTGAAATGGATCAAAACGTCTGACCATCCTTTCGAAAATATCGTACCAAGATGCCAGTATGAGTCAATTAGATAGCCAGTTGTCTATAAATCAGTGAGTTGTCATTTTTGAGATAAACAAATGAACTGATTGACGTACCTTGTTGGCGGGGAACAAGTTCTACAAAATGGTCATCCCTCCCCCCACCAACGCCCTCATGCTACTCATCCGTTTGCTTTGTCGCCGTTGCTTATTTAGCGGTTTGACTTGCTCCTTACTTAGCTGCTCAACGACTACGAT
Source organism: Fibrella aquatilis (assembly GCF_017353255.1). GTDB lineage: Bacteria > Bacteroidota > Bacteroidia > Cytophagales > Spirosomataceae > Fibrella > Fibrella aquatilis. The sequence goes on from NZ_JAFMYU010000001.1 coordinate 58,312, forward strand.
CTACACGTCTGGGTTATGCCGACCGCTCGCGCAAAGAGCTTACCGCTGACTCAATACCCTACCCGGCCCCTTATCAGGCTAACCAATCAGTTGCTTATTTTTAACACCAATCACCGTTTACCTCCCACCACGTACCACTCTTTACCTATGCCCAACCTGCCCGCTCTCATTCGTATTGTTGTCATTACGTTGCTCACGCTGGTGTCGGCCCGTAGCCTGCTGGCGCAGTCTCCCACGGCTGCCAAGCCCAATAGCCTGTCGACACCTAAAAAGGCGCGTAAAGGCCCCCGGCTTGTTAAATCGGTCCGTAAAACGTCGCGCGAAGTGCCTGATGTGTACAAAGGTCGGGTGCTCACCGTAGGGTCGGGTGGTGGTGTGGTGGGGCTGGAAACGGCTTACTCACTCCTTGACGATGGGCGGCTGTTTAGCAAGACAAGCAAGGCCACTACCTACACCTTTCTGGGTACGCAAACCCCCGAAAACACCAAGCGCGTATTCTGGTCGGTGGAAGACCGGTGTCAGATCAAGAAAACTACGTTCGACAAGCCGGGCAACATGTACCGCTTTGTCCAGTGGCGAAAAGGCGTTGAAAAACACAGGGTTACCTGGGCACCCGGCGACAAAACGCTGCCCCCCAACTACGAAAAAGTATATACCGGCTTCATGGGCATGCTCCCCAAAAAGTAAGTCACTCTGTTAAATATCCACTCTATGAAACACGTCCTCTACCTCACCGCCCTGACCGCCGGGCTAACTGGCACCACCGCCTGGGCACAGCAGCCCCAACTGGCCAACCCCTCCGACCTGGCCACCCGCGTGGACACGGGTGTAACTGTAACCACGGGCGTACCCGGCTTTTCGCGGAAACTGAAAACCGCCCCCGCCGACCCCGCTTTAGCCCAGCGCCTTGGAGCCACCGAGGCCCCGCTGCCCGCCAACCGGATACAGCCGTTAACGCTTACCGCCACGGGCAAAGCCCCTGTCGATGTGCCGCCCCTGCGGCTGAAAATAGTGCGCGACAGCCGGTCAGGCCTGCCGATTTACATCGAGAACCTGGACCCGCGTCCGGGCCTGAACCGCAACGGCCGACGGTCGATGCAGGCCACGGCCTATGCGTTTTTGGGCCAGATAAAGGGATTGCTAGGCGTAAAAGACCCCGAACAGTCGTTGCAGATTCGGCAGACGATAGATGACGATATGGGCCAGACGCACTACCGCCTGAGCCAGACGCATCGGGGGGTGCCCGTCTATGGGGCTGAACTGGCCGTCCACCTCACCAACGGCGAGGTAACGCTGGTAAATGGTCAATATCAGCCCATTCCTACTACCCTTGATGTGCAGCCTGAACTATCATTGACGGCGGCGGGCAAAGCGGCCCTGCGCGACGTGGGCAAGACCATTCCCGTGCGCATGTTCGGGCAGAATATCCTGAAGATGGAGCCGGTAACGGGGGAGCTTTGCATCTACGCGGGTACGTCTGACCAGCCCGCCCCCGCCCGGCTGGCCTACGACCTCACCGTGCGGCCCAACCTGCTGCAACGGTGGCAGTACGTGATCGACGCCCAAACCGGGGCGGTGCTGGCCAAACACAACAACACCTGTAGTATCGACGGCTCGAAAGATGCCTCGGCCAGAGACCTTAACGGGGTGACGCGTTCATTCAAAACGTATCTCTACGGCACCAACTACATCATGCTCGATGCCAGCCGGGCCATGTATGACAAGAACAAGTCGAAACTGCCCGACGCACCCGTGGGTGGGCTGTGGACCATTGATGCCGCTAATACATACGGCGACAACCTTGCCTGGCGGCAGGTGTCGTCTACGAACAATACCAACTGGAGTCCCACGGCTACGTCGGCGCAGTATAATGTGGGGGTTGCCTACGAGTATTTTCTGAAAACGTTCAATCGTAAATCCATTAACGACAAAAACGGTACGATCACGTCGATTATCAACGTCAATGACCCTGAAACAGGTAAGGGCATGGACAACGCCTACTGGAACGGCGAGTATATGCTCTACGGCAATGGCGATAAAGGTTTTAAGCCGCTGGCTGGTGCACTCGACGTGGCCGGGCACGAAATGAGCCACGGCGTGATCCAGAATACGGCCAACCTGACCTACCAGGGCCAGTCGGGCGCCCTCAACGAATCTTTTGCCGACGTATTTGGCGTACTCATCGACCGGGCAAACTGGAACATTGGCGAAGACGTGGTCGTGAAGGCCTACTTCCCATCGGGGGCGTTGCGAAGCATGTCGAACCCCAATCAGGGCGGCACCAATGACAACGGTTACCAGCCCAAAACGATGGCGCAGTATGATAACACCACCGAAGACAACGGCGGCGTACACATCAACAGCGGCATTCCCAACTACGCGTTCTTCCTCTTTGCCAACAACGCCAGCGTGGGCAAAGACAAAGCCGAGCAGGTGTATTACAAGGCCCTGACCCAATACCTCACCCGCTCGTCGAAATTCCTGGACATGCGGCTGGCCGTTATCCGCGCCGCCACCGACATCCATGGGGCCAACAGCGCCGAGGTGACAGCCGCCAAAGCCGCCTTCGACGCGGTGGGTATTGTGGAAGGCAGCAGCACTCCCGTCGATCCCAAACCCACCATTCCGGCCTCGACGGGGCAGGATTTTATTAGCCTGGTGAGCGTGGGTGATGGAAAACTCTACACCACGCCCTATCCCATCGGCACGTTTACGGCCCGCAGCACCTCGAAACTGCTGCGCCGCCCCAGCGTAACCGACGACGGTAAACTGGCTGTGTTTGTGGGCAGCGACGGCAAGATCCGGGCCAGCAGTCTCACCAACCCTGCTTCTGAAACCGTGGTATCGCAGGAAGCAGGCTGGGCCAACGTGGCGGTGTCGAAAGATGGTACGCGCCTGGCGGCCCTGACCGACAAGCAGGATGGTAAAATCTACGTCTACAGCTTTGATTTGAGCAAATGGCAGACCTTCAAGCTCTACAACCCCACCACGGCGCAGGGTATAAAAACGGGTGAAGTGGCCTACGCCGACTCCTTCGAGTGGGATTACACGGGCGAATACATCATCTACGATGCCTACAACAAGCTCAAAAACGCTACCGGCACAGCGGTCGATTATTGGGACGTGGGTATCATGCGGGCCTGGGACGGGGCTAAGAAAAACTTCGCCGACGGCACCATCGAAAAGCTCTTTACCGACTTGGATGAGGGCGTGAGCATCGGTAATCCGTCGTTTGCTAAGACCGCCCCCAACGTGGTTGCCTTTGATTATTTCGACGAAAATGACCAGAGTAACTACGTCCTGGGGGCCAACATCGAAACCAGCGACGTGCAGGTCATCTACGAAAACAACACGCTGGGTTTTCCGAGCTATTCGCGCACCGACAATGCCGTGGTGTTTGGCACGCTCGACAAAAACAATAAAGAGTCGGTGGCGCTGATGGGCGTTGGGGCCGACAAGATTACGGCTACGGGCACTGCCGCCACACCCCTGGTAACGGGCGCGAAATGGCCGGTCTGGTACAGCAATGTGGCTCGGGCACTGCCCACCCGCGTAAACCAGACGCTGACGTTTAACCTGCCCAGCAGCCGCTTCCTGAGCGAAGGCGATCTGACGCTCTCGGCTACGTCGTCGGCCAATTTGCCGGTGAGCTTCAAGGTGATGAGCGGTCCGGCCACACTGGCGGGTAACGTGCTGAAAATGAGTTCGGCAGGGGCCGTTACGGTGCGGGCGTTTCAGGATGGGAATGCCCAGACGTTCGCTGCCACACCCGTAGACCGCAGCATCGACGTGCAGCAGCTACTGGCCACCGAACCCGCCTGGCTTGGCGACGTACGCCTGTTTCCCAACCCCACCCGCAGCCGTCTCACGGTGGAATTGCCCACGGGTGTCGCCTGGCAAACCGCCGACCTGATCAGCACCGCCGGGGCCGTGGTGCAGCAGCATACCAACGCCGTGCAAAAACCGCTGGAATTAGACGTAAGTGCCTTGCCAACAGGATTATACGTGATCACGATTGACACCGACAAAGGCCGCATCCAGCGCAAAGTAGTGCGCGAGTAAATTCGTTCGGTGCTGTTTTCTAATAATGGTTCTTGATGGTTGCCCCAGTTTCGCAACGTACACCTGTAGGGGCGGCCCATCGTGGCCGCCCGCCGCGCGACAGCAATGCGCTGATTACCAACCATGTGCGAGTAACACGCTTCTAAGGGGTCGAGCAAAAGTTTAGCGGATTCTTGAACGCATCGATGCCATCACTCAAAGTGATGGCATCGCTAGATTTCGCTAGATTCTCGCCTGACCACTAGTAATTAGTGCATTGATTACACACTAAGGGCGGCCACTGCGTGTCCGAGAGCGGGCGGCCACTATCGTGTCCGAAAGCGGGCGGCCACGATGGGCCGCCCCTACTGCTTCTTCTTTGTGAAAATCTCCACCACGCCATACTGCGCTTCATCGTCGTATTCTTTGTATTTGTCGCGGGCGTAACTGTCTTTCAGTACGTTAATAGATTGAATTGAATTAGGCTCAAGTGCCGACATCATGGCTTTGTCAGCTTTTTTGCCATTAATAAAAAATAATGGTTCGCGGCCATCGGTTAGAGCAAGTCCACTGCTTGGGAATGAGAAGCCAACACCTTCCATGCGTAGAAACCGGGTGGGTTCGTGACCAGTAACCGTGTCACGGAGAAAGGCGAGAGTCCGTGGAATGTTTTCTGCATCTGGCGTTTTTTCACTTTTCGGCACATATCCAGTCTTCTTTTTCTCGGTGACTTGAAAATCAATCGGCAGCGTATACCGTACCGTTACGGGACGTCCGCTTTGCTGACCGGGAATCCACTTTGGCATGGCTTTCACCAGCCGAACAGCCTCGGCATCGCAGCCGAAGCCAAGGCCTTTCAGAATTTGGACACTGCCAATAGAGCCATCGGTATTGACATCGAACTGAACGAATACCTTGCCCGATACGGCGGCTCGTCGGGCTGCTTCGGGGTATTGGAGATTGTCATTTACATAGTTGAACAGCCCCTGCATTCCGCCTGGAAACTGGGGTTGCTGCTCTACAGTGGTAAACACCTCGCCATCGTTACTGATGGGGGCCGTAGCTGTGCTGGGGGTCGTGGCTACGGGCATCGAGGTGGCGTCGAGAGTAGTGCTTTCGAGGGCAATTAACAAGACTACCTGCTCCAACTTGGCACTGATGGACTGTTCCTGAGATTTAAAACCAACGAAGCTGACCATCAGTACCACGCCTTCTTTGTTTGGCAACGCTAGCTTGAAATTACCTGCTGCGTCGGTGGTGGTGCCTCGTGTACCATTTTTGACCACAATGTTGGCTCCGGGTAGTGGCTTGCGCGTGGCCCGGTCAATGACCCGCCCTTCTACCAGCATCGTATCGGGTACAACCTTTGCGGTGGCCACAGCCGGTGCGTTTTCAGAGGGCATTGTTGTCGCAAAGGCTGCTTCAGTAGTTAGTTTGGGAGCCGATTCGGGCCGGGTGGTCATAGCCAGCAGGGCGGTGGCGAGGGGCACAATGAGCGCGTATTTCCAGAGCGCCCGGCGAGAGGTGTGTTGTTGGTAAAGCATCTGTATACGTTGTTTTAAGGTTGGCGATTCGGGCTGCGACGGACCAAACGTGTGCGCCAGGCCGTCGGTGGGGGCAAGGTGAAACGCGTAGTCTACCAGGAAACGGGCGTAGGCGTCGCGGTCGGTAGTGGTGGTCAGCGCGTCGCGGTCGGCGAGGTACTCGTGCACTTGCCGGATAGCCCTCCGGTAGCCAAAAAGGGCCGGATTGGGCCAGCAGAGGGCCTGTAGCACTTCCAGCAGCAGCACGTCCAGACTGTGCCATTGCCGGATATGCACCAGCTCATGCAGCCGGACGGCCTCGGTTTGGGCATCGTCGGGGTTGAGAACCAGGTACCGGAAAAACGAGAACGTGGGCGTTCGGTCGTCGGTGGGGCGTACGAGTGTGTAGTGGGGCAGCACCTGCGCGGGCCACTGTCGGATGAGCCGCAGCAACGCCCCCGTGCGCCAGGCCGTGCGTAGGAGCAGACCCGCCGCCACGACCACCGCCAGCCAGAGCGCCAGCACGGGCCAGTCGGGCAGGAGGGGGGCCTCCGGGGCGACCACCACGGCCATTACGCTGCCCATGTCTACCCCGACGGTGGCCACCACCGGCTCATCGTCGGCCCAGGGCCAGGTCCAGGCTAACCCCGGAATATTTACCAATGGCAGCGATAACGCCACCATTACTGAGGCCAGCAGGTAAACCCGGTTGAGGGTCAGGAATGTATGCCGCCGGAGTAAGAGCCAATAGAAGCCATAGAACAGGGCCAGATAACCGTTGGCCTTGCACCAGTAAAGCAGCAGGGGCGAATCGGACAGTGCCGCGATCATGGTTTTTGCCGGTTGAGGAGGTCGATGATCTCATCGGCTTCGTTGAGGCTCACGTTGCGTTCTTTCACAAAAAACGACACCAGTTTTTGCAGAGACCCGTCGAAATAATTGGTCATCAACTGCTCGGTCTGGAACCGGCGGTATTCATCTTCCGAAATCAGCGGGTAGTATTCGTGGGTTTTGCCATAGGCCGTGTAGCCCACCACGCCTTTCTTCTCCAGAATGCGAATAATGGTCGATACGGTGTTATAGGCCGGTTTTTCGCCCGTCGAATCCAGAGCGGGTAATTCGGCGAGTACGTCTTTGACGAAGCCTTTTTTTAGCCGCCAGAGTACACGCATGATGTCTTCTTCGGCATTGGTTAATTCGCGCATAGGTTGGTCTGTTGGTGTAGTAAACGAATTTAGTACTATTATGTTAGTTGAAAAACTAATTATCTAGTTATTGCGCAGATTCTATTTAACGGCAATGCAGTCTGGGTAATGGCTATCTTACTTTACAGTTAGGTACTTTCCGCCATGCCACTATGCCCATCCGTATCTTGCTGGTCGATGACCACCGTATCATTCTGGACAGCCTGTCGATGCTGCTATCATCTATCGATGGGGTAGAGGTGGTGGCCAAACTGAGCGACAGCCGTGAAGTAATTCCTTTTATGACCACCACCCCCGTCGACGTGCTGATATCTGACCTCACCATGCCCTACCTCGACGGGGTGCAGCTCACGGTACTGGTGCGGCAGGCGTTTCCGAACATACCTGTACTGCTGCTGACGGTGTCGGACGAGGTCTCGCTTATTCGCGATGCCTACCGGGCGGGCATTGGCGGCTACGTCCTGAAAAAAGCCGACAAGTCGGAACTGGAGCGGGCATTGCGCACGGTGATCCGGGGCGAACGCTATTTCGACGAAGCCGTACTTCACGACCTGCTTTCGCCTGCTACACAACAGTCTGACAATCAGATTGATCCGGTGCGACTGACTGAGCGCGAACTAGACGTGATTCGGCTTATTGCGCAGGAATATTCCACCACCCAAATTGCCGAACGGCTATTTATCAGCGCCGGTACAGTAGAGACCCACCGCCACAACATCATGCGTAAACTGGGTATACGCAACATGGTGGGTATCCTAAAATACGCCCTCCGGTATCAGTTGATTTAGTAGTGTAGGCGGTTGGTAGTTGCTTCGCGCTCTGAAGACAAGGCGACAGCCATCTAGAGCGCGAAGCAACCACCAACCGCCAACTACAAACCCCCTACACCACCCCCTTCGGAACGGTGAGCCTAATCTGCGTACCCTCATTGGGGCGGCTGGTGACGGCCCACACACCACCCAGCGATTGCACCCGACTGTCGATGTTTTGCAGCCCCATGCCTTCCGAGGGCTGGTCCGGGTTGAAGCCCAGGCCATCGTCGCTCACGGTGAGCACCAGCGTGGTATCGGTTTGGCTGAGGCTGATCCAGACGTGGCTGGCGCGGGCATGGCGAAGCACGTTGTTGGTCAGTTCGAGTACGATGCTGTAAACCTGAAATTTGATGGGGTCGGTAAGGTTGGCGGTGGTGTCGTCGGCCACAAGCTGGAACCGGATGGGGCCACGTTGGTTGAGCTGGCCAACCAGCTTTTGCAGCACCATATGCAGCGATTGGGTGGCCAGGTTGTGCGGCAACATCCCGTGCGAAATCAACCGGATATCGTCATAGAGTTCATTGACCATGGCCAGCACTTCGGCGTAGTTCACCTGGTCGCGCTGGGGCCACCGGCCTGTGGGTACGGCCTGTAAACGCCAGCGAATGGGCGCCACCTTGGTGTTAAGGCTGTCGTGGAGTTCGGTGGCCACGCGCTTGCGTTCCTGCGTTTGCCCCGTCATGAGGGCCGTGCGGGTGGCCTCGTGGCTAGCCAGCAAGAGCCGATTGGCCCGGCGCAGTCGTTGGTTACCGTAGATCACCAGCCCACCAATTAGCCCGCCAATACCCAGTAATATCCAGAGCGAATTACGCACTCGCTGGGCTGATGCCTGTTCTAATTGACTAATTTTTAGTTGGTTATTTTGGGCATTGTATTTCGTCTGTAATTCGTTGAACTGCTTCTGAACGGCTACCCGGCTCAGGCTGTCTTCGTGGCGGTGGAATTGGTTCAGCAATGTATAGGCGGTGCGGTCGTTGCCCACCAGGTGGTTATAGCGCGCCAGTGCCCCCTCGGCGCGGCTGATCATTTCGGGCCAGCCGGAAAGCTGAGCGTAGTGCAGGGCGGTGTCAGCATAGGCCACGGCCTGCGGGTATTGGTGCCGCGACGCGCTGATGTCGGCCAGGTCGGCATGAACGGCAAAGGGCACGATGCGGTCGTTGACCAGGCGGGATATAGTCAGCGCCTGTTGACGGTAGGTGCTGGCCCGTAGCGTATCGCCGAGGTACAGGTAGCAGGCTGCCAGCATATGCGGGTTATCGGCTTTCAGGCGGGGGCTGGTGGCGCGGGGCAGCAGCCTTTCCACAGCCAGGTAATAGCCAAGGGCTTTTTTATAGTTACGGATGCCCCATTTTTCGTAGAAATTATAGTCGCCATAGAAATCCAGTATCCAGCATATATTGTTGGTATTCAGTGATTTAGTGGCAAGTGGTCGGGCTTTTTCGAGCCAGCGAATGCAGGCGGGGGTTTGGTTCGTATTGTTGAGCACAAAGGCAATCAGGATGTAGGTGTAGGTCAGTTCGTAGGTGTCGCCGCCTGCTTTTTCCAGCAGCGTGGCTGCCCGCATGTAAGCCGCCAGGGCAGGTTGGTAGCGCCCGCTGGCATCGTAACTTTTACCCGTAGCCCGCCACAGTAGACCCTCGCCTTTGGCCCACGGCAGGCGCAATAGCAGTTGCCGCAGACTGTCGAGGTAGGCCGCGGCGCGGGGGTCGCGCAGGTTGCAGAGCCGTTCGGTAACCAGGCTGGTCGTGAGCCAGAGGGTGGTGTCGCGCCCCACCGATGCGGGCTGTTGCCGCAGGCCCGTCAGTTTGGCTAGCAGCGTGTCGATGATCGGATTAGGCGCGGGGTTGATTGAATTGGGTCCATGTTGTGCCCACACATGGCCGAGGCTCAACCAGCTGATTAGAAGCAGGCGTAGATGCATGGTGTAGCGTACGTAGGTTTTGATCAAACTAACGGCGTTTTTGCCGTTCCCTCAAGTGCGGCGGGGCAATTTATAGGTTTTCCTATAGGCAGATTACAGGCGTTCATGGATTGTTGCAGTAGGCTGAGGGTCAGATGTTTGCATTGGCTAACATACGTACTAACCCTCAGTCTTATTCCCCACGTCACACTACATGAGCAACGCCTTCCAAACCATCCGCATCCGGCACGTCGACGGGGCAAAAATTAATCAGACCGACGAGTTCGACGCCAACCGGGTTGAACTAACCATTGGTCGAGATACGGGCAGCGACATCCGGTTCGACCCCGACCAGGACCTGAGCGTGAGCCGCCAACACGGCCGCATTTTGCTGCCCGCCCGCCCCGGCGAGCCGTTCAGGCTGGTCGACAATAGCAAAAATGGGTTGTTTATCAACGGGTTGCGCATCACCGATTCGGCCCCGTTGCAACCAGGCGATATGGTGCAGGTGGGTGCCAATGGTCCCCGCTTTGTGCTCGACGTATTCCCCGAAATCACACAGGGGCCTCCCGCCACCCGGCTGGTGGGCATGGAACAAGCCACCAAAGAAGTACGTATGAACGAGGTGCCGCAACTGGTACAGGTCGATACCCTGCCGAAAGTGGGCATTGGCCGCGACACCTTCGAGCGGGCCATCGGGTCGGAACGCAAGCAGTCGAACAAGCGGCTGGGTGCGGTGCTGTTGGGCCTGCTGCTGGTGGTGGGCGCGGGTGGCTACGCGATCTGGCAGCACCAGAAAAAAACCGCCGACGAACTGGTAGGTAGCCGTGATTCGCTCAACGCGGTGCTGAATAAAGAGATCGTGGGCCTGCGGGGTAACCTGACAAAACTGGAGGAGAAAGCCAAAAACCAACCCCTGGCCGACAACGAGGTGGGCGCCCTGGTAATGGACAAAGTGGTGCAGATCGAGATGAGCTGGTCATTGTTCGATGCCCGCACCGGCGAACCCCTCTGGCACCTGTGGGTCCCTATCGACACGGTGGGTACCTACGCCCCGGCCTTCATTCGCCGTCAGGATGGTAACCTGGATGCGTACCTGTTCAAAGCCAAGAGCAACTTGCCGGGCCTGCCCGTGACTGAGGCGGGCAGTGGCACCGGGTTTATGGTGAGCAAAGACGGGCTGCTGCTCACCAACCGCCACGTGGCTGCAGGCTGGGACACGCGCTACAACTTTCCCAGCGTTGGCGGGCGTTTTTTGGGCGTTTTGGTGGAAATGGACCAGAAAGGGCAACTCGCTAAAAAAGGCTTCATCGACCAGCCTGTATCCTGGATACCCTCTGAAACACAGCTGGTTGATGGGCAGCCGGGACAGGTGAGTGGCCGCAACAGCTACATGAACGTGGTGTTTCCCGGCAGCACCAACCGCCGCGCGGCCACGTTGGTGTCGCCCTCGCAGATTCACGACGTAGCCCTGGTGAAAGTGGCTCTGGCGCAGCCGGTTGAGCCGGTAGCTACCCTCGATAATTACAATACCGTGCCCAAAGGCGAGTCGGTGGTGTGCATTGGCTACCCCGGCGTATCGCCGGAGATTTATTCGGTGCGAAAGTCGAACGACAATTTCAAGCGGGCGGCAACCCCCACCACCGTGGCCAACCCCACCATGACGTCGGGCACAATAACGAACCTGATCAAAAGCTCGACCGAGTTCGACAACAAGCAGACCATGGGCGACTACCTGCAGCTGAGCATCAACGCCACCGGGCCGGGCAACAGCGGCGGGCCGTTGCTGAACCGCAAGGGCGAGGTCATCGGCATCTTCACCATGTCGCGTACCGGCTCGGCAGGCGAACTGGTCACCTTCGCTATCCCCATTAAATACGGCCTGGAGCTGCTGACGAAAAACTGATTTGGGATTTGGGATTTCGGATTGGGCTGACGCCGGTCCGCCGGTGCGGTCAGCTATGTCAGAGCACGCTAACCGCACCGGCGGACCGGCGTCAGCCCAATCCGAAATCCCAAATCCGCAATCCAAAATCCCCATGTCTTTCTGGAGCTTCTTTCGACCAAAACCCATGCCTGATGAGGAGCCAATGGCCTCGGTGGGGGATGCCGATTTGCGGGCGGTGGTGCTGAGCGACGTGGGCTGCGTGCGGACCAACAACGAAGACGCCGCCCGGTTTATCCGCCCTACCGACGCCGACCTCCGCACCCGCCGTGGGTACCTGGCCATTGTGGCCGACGGCATGGGTGGTCATGCGGCCGGTGAGGTGGCTTCGGCGCTGGCCGTAGAGGTGGTGGCCAAGACCTACTATGAACAAAACGAAGCCCCCGACGATGCCCTCCACAAGGCGTTGTACAAGGCGAATCAGGCTATCTGGCAGGCGGCGTCGCAACGGTCGGCGCACCGCAACATGGGCACCACGTGTACCGCCGTGGCCCTCATCGACGACCGGTTCTGGCTGGCCCACGTGGGCGACAGCCGGTTGTACCACCTGAAAAACGGCGAGGCCATTGCCCTCACCGTCGACCATACGCAGGTACGGCAACTGCTTGATCAGCAAGTGATTACTGCTGAAGAAGCCCTGCGCCATCCCGACCGGAACGTGCTGACGCGGGCAATGGGTACCCACGCCACCGTCAGCATCGACCTGGCCGACAGTGTACACACGCTAGCCTACGGCGAACGGCTGCTGCTCTGTAGCGACGGCCTGTATGAATACATCTCGCCCGCCGAACTCGTCCGCTTTGGCATGGCTTCGACCCTCAGCGCCGATGCCCGCTACCTCATCGACCTGGCCAAGCTGCGGGGCGGGCACGACAACCTGACGGTAGTGCTGATCGAGCGCATGGACCGGCAACTGCTTGAGGCCAACCACCCCACAAAATCCATCGATACACCATGACTATTGGCCAGACCATTCTAAACTACCGCATTGAAGAACTCTTGGGCGAGGGCGGCATGGGCGTGGTGTTTCGGGCCAACGACGTCAGCCTGGGGCGGCCCGTGGCCCTAAAAGTACTGCACCGCCACCTGCTGTCGGACCAGGCTTTTCTGGAACGGTTCCGGCACGAGGCACAGACCCTGGCGCGGCTCAACCACCCGCAGATCACTAACCTCTACAGCTTTCAGCAGTACGACGGCTACTGGATTATGGTGATGGAATTTGTGGACGGGCAAACCCTCGATCAGTACGTGCGCCGCCACGGTCCCGTGCCCCTCAACAAGGCTGTCGACTGGCTCACGCAGGCGCTCAACGGGCTGCACCATGCCCACGAATGTGGCGTGTTGCACCGCGACGTGAAGCCCGCCAACTTCATGCTCACCACCAACGGGCGGGTGAAGCTGATGGACTTTGGTATCGCTAAGCGCTCTGACAGTCAAAGGCTTACCCGCGTGAATCATTTGATTGGTACGCTGGAATACATGGCACCCGAACTGCTGTTGGGGCAACCGCCCACGGTGGCCTCGGACCTGTATGCGGTGGGGGTGCTGCTGTATGAGCTGGTCACAGGTAAGGTGCCGTTTGAGGCTACGTCTGAACCCGCCCTGATCGACGCCATCACCAAGCAAAAGCGCATTCCCATCAGCCGGTATCAGCCCAATTTACCAGGTGAAGTAGGTACGCTGCTGCAACAACTGCTACACAAAAACCCCGCGCAGCGGCCCGCCTCGGCGCAGGCCTTGCAGACGGCCCTGCTGGCGCTACCCGCCCCGCGTGTGCCCAAGCCAACACCTGTGCCCGCCACCCGGCTGGTGGGGGCAAATGGGTCGTCGTGGTTGAGTAAGCTGCGGGGAGGAGCTGTTTTGGGGAAGGTAAATTGGCCCAACGGCAACTGGCTGGCGAGTGTATGGCAACAGGTGCGTACCACGGAAGGCCTGATTCTGCTGGCTTCGCTGGGGTTTGCAGCCGCCATTCTGAGCATAACGGTTTGGCCGACAACGCCCGATGAGAAGGAACCCGTAAAACCGTTGGGTGGCGAGCAGACCCTGGCTGAGAACACCCCAACGTCTGGCTCGGCCGGGCAGCAGGCAACGATCTTGCCAAAAGTAGTCGGCCCTCTGACCGATGATCCCCGAAACGTGGAGAAAAAGCCCGTTTCAACCGAAATACGGCCGATAGACCCCGAACCAGACAAACCAAAACCCGACGAGAAAACGCCGCCCGCCACCACCAAACCAACCGAAAAAGCCCCCGTTTCAGAAACCCGCAAACCCGCCGAGAGAGCCCCCGCCACGGGCCGAAAACGACTCAGTACAGAAACGACGTCGCCTAGATCGGAACCCGAACCACACACGAAAGAACCCGAGCCGGAACCCGAACCACCCCGCACCCCCGCCCGCCACGCCGAAGCCCGCTCTGTGACCATTCGGGGGGAAGACGTGCTGCTGGAATTGCTCGAAACCGTGTCGCCCGAAGGGGCCAAGGTGGGTGATGCCGTGCGGCTGCGCGTGGTGCGGGCCGTGGTAGTCGACGGCATTACGGTAGTGGAGGCAGGCGCGGCAGCCATGGCCACGGTGACCGACCGAAGCTGGTCGGAGAAGGGGCGTACGTTTCTGGAGATTACCCTCCGGCAAGTAGCCACGGCCGGGGGCGGCTGGATACCCATCAAATTCCCACCCATCAGCCGCAGCGGCAGCTCGTCGAACCCCGTCGACTTTCCGCGTGGCACCCGCATCGAAGCCCGACTGCGGAGCATGACCCTTACACTATCTCCCTGACAATGAATAAAGTATATCTCCTTTCGCTCTGCCTCCTTTCAATACTGACCAGGCCCACCCTGGCTCAAAACACGCTTTCGGTCCGGTCCGACACGGAGGGCCTGCAACTCACCGCCTTCGGTGGCCTCTCGAACTGGTCGTCCGATTATTTCAGCAACCTCGACGAGGCCGAGCCGTTAGGGTGGGGTGGGGGCTTGCAGGCGGGCTACGGTTTCACGCAGCGCATCAGCGTCTACCTGCGTTACGAAGGCTATTCGTTTAAACAGAAACTGGAGTGGGATACCTACCGGATGCGGAATTTCGGGCTGGGCGTACGCTGGCATTTCAGCGGCACCACCCAACCCCTGCGGCCCTACCTGGAGGCGGGCTATTCGAGCATGAGTTTGCTCATTGAGCCGGTATACTTCAACGGCCAACTCTACCCCTATAGCCTCACGGGCGGAGCCTTCACAGGCGGGGCGGGGTTGCAGGGCTTCATCACCCCCCGCTTCAGCCTCTCATTGGGCCTGACGGGTGCCTTCGGCTCATTCGGCACCTTCCAGATCAACAACCAGAGCACCAACGAAAAACCTGACGTCACCCAGATTAAAGTGGGCCTTGGGCTAAATTATTTCATCTCGTTGGATTGAAAAGCCAAGAGGTGAGAGCCAAGATGGCTGACGCATGGATATGCCTGCGTCAGCCATCTTGGCTCTTAGCTCTTGGCTCTCACCTCTTAGCTCTTAGCTCTTAGCTCTTACCTCTCTGCTCTACGACAAATACTTAAGCTTCACTACTTCTTTGGCTTCGAGGAAGCGCCACTTGCCGCGGGGTAGTTCTTTTTTGGTCAACCCGGCGAAAACGGTGCGGTCGAGCTTGGTGACCACATAGCCGAAGTGTTCGAACATGCGGCGCACGATGCGGTTGCGGCCTGAGTGAATTTCCACGCCAATCACCTGAGCGTCAGGCGTCACAATGGCCAGGTCGTCGGGTTTGATGAAGCCGTCTTCCAGTTCGACACCCGCCCGAATTGCCTCGAAATGCTCGTCGGTGATGGGCTTGTCGATCTCCACTTGATACACCTTCTTCACGTTGTTCGACGGATGCGTCAGCTTACCGGCCAGTTCGCCGTCATTGGTCATTAGCAGCAGACCCGTAGTGTTGCGGTCGAGGCGACCAACGGGATAGAGGCGGAACGGACCGGCATCGGCAATCAGGTCCATCACCGTTTCGCGGGCCTCGGGGTCTTCGGTGGTGGTGATGTAGTCTTTCGGCTTGTTTAGCAACAGGTAGACCATCTTTTCGGGGTTCAGCACTTTATTGCCATACTTCACCACGTCGCCGGGTTTCACGCGGTAGCCCATCTCGGTGATCACCGTACCGTTTACCTGCACATCGCCTTTGGCAATCAGCTCGTCGGCCTCGCGGCGTGAGCAGATACCGGCATTAGCAATGTAGCGGTTCAGGCGAATGGCGTTGGGGTCGCTCTCACGTTGCAGATTCCGGGCCACCTTCCGCGACTGCGGCAGGTTTTCCTTCATCCGATCCATGTTGTAGTTCGGCGCGGTTTTGTAGTGGCCCGTGCGGCGCTCGATGTGACGTTCGCCATTTTCGTCGGTGCGGGGACGCTCGTCGCGGTCATTACGGCGTGGTGCGCGGTCATACGAACCCGACGTACGCGGCCGTGGCTCACGCGGCGCGTCCCGGTCAAATGGTTTACGGTCATCGCGGTCGAACGAACGTGGTCCGGCAGTCCGGGGTTCACGCGGTGCGTCGCGATCAAAGGAACGTAGTTCGCGCGGTCCGTCGTTACGGGGGCGGTCGTTGCTGCGGCTGAATGGCCGGGCGGGGCGCTCGTCGCGGTTGTCGCGTGGCCGGTCGTTACGGGGGCTGACCTCCCGGTCGAACGAACGGGCCGGACGCTCATCACGACTATCCCGATCAAACGGCCGTGCCGGACGTTCGCCACGGGGCGCATCACGCGGTCCGTCGTTCCGGTCAAATGGCTTGCGTTCAAATGGCTTACGGTCATCGCGGTCAAAGGAACGCGGCTCACGCGGTCCGTCATTTCGTGGGGCGTCGCGATCAAAGGAACGTGGTCTATCGTCGCGGTTGAATGGCTTCCGCTCAAACGTAGACCGGTCGCCGTCGCGGGGACGGTCATCACGGTCGCGGTCAAATGAGCGTGGTCCGGCAGCCCGGGGTTTATCGCCCCAAGGTTTACGTGGCCCATCGGCACGGTCGCCACCAGCATAGGGTTTGCGTGGCCCGTCGGTACGGTCACCACCGGCGTATGGTTTACGCTCGCCATCGTAGGGCTTACGCTCGAATGGTTTGTGGGGCGCGTTGCCGCTGCCGCCCATATAGGGTTTGTAGGGTTTCCGCGGTCCGTCCGGTCCGCCGTTGCGGGGCTTGTCATAGCCGCCCTCGCGGGGGGCGTTGCTACGTGGACGGTCTGACCCACTCCGGTCATCGCGGTTATAGGCTGGGCGGGCATCATCGCGACGGCCACCTGAACGACCCTCACCATCACGGCGGTCGTTAGAATTCGAATTTCGTTTCATGGAAAAATGCAGTCTGCATCGGACTGCCTGTTTTTGCTTAACCCCGCTGACTATCAGCCGCTATAGGGAATGACCAAAGGTAAACGGGGCCGCAAAGATACGGCTTTTTTATGTCTTCAGTTTACTGTCTTTGGAAGGGAGTAAACTGAAGACAGGTTTTTCTCATGGCTCTTTTTTTAACGCGTCGATTTACTGTAATTCAGTGCGCTAAACGACTACCCATATGCGCTATAGCTTTATCCTGGTTATTACCACGCTGCTACTAAACGCAACAGTGGCCACGGCACAATCGGCATCACCGATAGACTCCCTGGAGGTGTATTTGCGTACGCACAGCCCAACCGATTCTGTCTACGTTCGGGCGATGGATAAGGTAATCATTGAGTATGTGTTCAAGAAAGCCGACTACAGCCGGGCCGATTCGCTGAGCCGACAAATGGCCGACGTGGCCAGCCGGATTGGTTTCTGGACGGGGTTGGTAGGTGCCTATCGAAATCGGGCAATCATTGCTCAGCTCAAGGCCGATAACAAACAGCTACTCCTGTTTAGCCAGAAAACCCTGGAAGTAGCCGAGCAACATGCCTTGCCACCCAAAACCATTTACGGGTCATTGTGTAACCTGGCAGTAGCCTATGACAAATCGGGGCAGCCTGAACAGGTATTACAAACGGCATTGCGTGCCATTCGCTACCAGGAGCAGCACCACATTACGCCCCGCTTCCCAATACCGCACCGCCTGATTGGGGGGGCGCTGGCAACAATGGGCCGTCTTCAGCAGGCCATTCCTTATTACAAAGAGGCCGGCGTGATTTTTCGTGAACTGGGCGACAAACGGGGTATTGCCATTTTTGAGTATCAACTTGGCGATTTTTATCGGGACTTGAAGCAACCAGCCGAAGCGCTGCGCCATCACCGGCAGGCACTGGCACTGGGCGAAGCATTGCAGTATGAGTTGCTACAGTTCGACGGCCTCAACGGTATAGCGAACGATTTGGTGGCCCTGAACCGCCCGGCAGAGGGGTTTGCCCCGGCCCGGCGGGCATTGGCGATTGTCCAGAAACAAAAAAATAAACTTGGTATCTGTACGGCCTACACCACGCTCGGCGATCTGTACCGGGGCCAGAAACAGTATGAGCAGGCGGCATCGTATTTCAAACAGGCGATTGAACTGGCGAATACAAACGGCTACAAAGACGAACTGAAAAAGGCGTCGCAACATTTGGCTGACCTGTATGGCGAGCAGAAGGATTTTCAACAGGCCTATGTGTATCAGCTTCAAAAAAACAACCTCGTCGATTCGGCAGCACAGGTTAACACGAATGCCGAAGTGCAACGACTCATAGCCCGGTACCAAGCAGACAAGAAAGAGGCACAGATCCGGCTGTTGCAACAGGAAAAACGGATTCAGCAGGAAGAAGCAGCCCGTAGTCGCTGGCAGCGCAACGCCCTGGTTCTGGGGGCAGGCCTGCTTCTGCTTCTGGGTGTGGCCATTGGTGCCTGGCTGCTGAACCGCGCCAAAGTACAGCGGCTGGAAGAGGCGCTGACGCTGCGCAAACAGATTGCCCATGACCTGCACGACGAAGTAGGCAGCACCCTGAGCAGTATCTCGCTGTTGAGTGGTCATACCAACATGCTGCTGAGCCAGAACAAACCCGAAACGGCTCAGCGAATGGTGCAGAAAATTTATACCGACGCCCGGCAGATTCTCGAATCTATCGACGAGATCATCTGGACGATCAACCCCGGCAACGACTCGCTGCACCGGGTGGCCATGCGGTTGCAGGAATACGCCCAGCCCCTGATGGAGTCGAAAAATATTCGGTTCTCGTCGGACATTTCGCCCCGACTGGCCGACGTTCCCGTGCCGATGGATATTCGCCGTAACCTGTATCTTATTGGTAAAGAGGCTATTAACAACCTCATTAAGTATTCGGAAGCTACCGAGGCCACCATCCGGTTCGACCATGTAGACGGGAAGCTGGCCGTGCAGATTGACGATAACGGGCAGGGGTTCGACCCGTCGAAGCCGTCGGTACGTACGGGTCAGGCCAGTATGCAGCAGCGGGCGCAGGCCATGGGAGGAACGCTCAACGTACAGTCGGCACCGGGCAAAGGCACCCAACTACGGCTCGAAGTAAGCCCGGCCTAGTCATACATTTATCCGATTGAGCTTCATGCTGTAAGCGGCTACATTTGGCCATTAAACCCCTGACTGCTACGGCCACACCAGACCATGATCCGCGTTGCTATTTTCGACGATAATGATTCCCTGCGCGAAACCCTCGCTATGGTTTTCGACGCTACCGACGACCTTATTGTGGTGGGTGACTACCCCGACGCGCTCAACGTAGTCGACCACGTGCAGCAGAACAAACCCGACGTGGTGCTGATGGACATCGACATGCCGGGCCGGTCGGGGATTGAGGCGGTGCGGCTGTTGCAGGTGCTGCCCCAGCCACCGCGTATTCTGATGCTCACCGTCCATGAAGAACCCGAAGCCGTTTTCGAGGCGGTGTCGGCAGGGGCGGTGGGGTATCTGCTTAAAAAAACCACCGCCGACCGCATCATCGATGCCCTCCGCGACGTGGCGGCGGGCGGGGCCGTAATGACCCCCACCATTGCCGCCAAACTACTCAGTACCTTCCAGAAACCGGCTGGCTCAGCCGTTCGCCCACCGGCGTTCGACCTCACCGATAAGGAGCACGAGGTACTCCGCCGGCTGGTAGAGGGCGACAGCTACAAACTCATTGCGGCGCACTGCCACATCAGCATGGGCACGGTACGCACGCACATCGTGAACATCTACCAGAAACTGCACGTCAACTCAAAATCGGAGGCCGTAGCGCGGGCCATGAAATCAGGGCAGTATTGAGTTGATTTAAAGCTGATGCTTCACTAAGCCGACTGAGCCAATTTAGTGATTTGCGGGCAACGTAGCTGTACGTAATCTGGTTACGCGATATGATACGTAGTTCTACGTGTCGCAGGTTTTATGTAAACTTTTTAGTGCATTGATAATCAATGGGTTATATGTAGATTGATGTGTGACCTTTCGATCATATCATACATTTATCCGATTGATAGGCAGGTGGTTGGTGGCGTAGCTTTGACCACGTCAACGGCGAATTCTTTCGTTGATGCCACACCATGAATCAAGCGCTATCCACGCTAATCTTCTCGTTACTCTGGGGGTCGGCCTGCCTGGTATTCGGGCAGGCTGCGCCACCGGAAAAAGCACCGTCGGTATTCTCGAAATACGTGAAGGTGTCGGGCGGGCTGAATGCCTATGCGGGTTTCTACACCGCCAGTGGGATTGCCGCCCGCAACCAGCCCGCACCTATTGGCCTAAGCGGGCAGGTGACCATTACCCTGCCGCAGGGCATCAGCATCCCGATTACGGCGGTGGTGGGTAACCAGGGCGCCAGCTACAGCGTCCGCCAGCCCTTCAACCAGTTTGGCATTTCGCCCACCTACAAATGGGCCACCGTCCACGCGGGCTACCGCAACGTCACGTTTTCGCCCTTTACGCTGGCGGGGCACACGTTTCTGGGTGGCGGCGTAGAACTGAACCCCGGTAAACTGCGCCTCGGTGCCATCTACGGGCGGTTCAACAACGCCATCTCCGGCACCCTCGCCGACGCCAACGTGCTGCCCAGCTATGGCCGCACCGGCTACGCCGTAAAGCTCGGCTATGGCAAGCCCGGTAACTACATCGACCTTACCATGCTCCGTGCCAAAGACGACTCGTCATCTATTGCCAGCCTGCCGCAGTCGGCCACGCAGACGGTGAAGCCCGCCGAAAACCTGGTGGTGGGTGTCACGTCGAGGTTGCTGATTGTCAAGTACTTCATAGTAGAGCTGGATGCCGCGCTGAGTGCCTACACCCGCGATCTGCGGGCGGGCGAGGTGGCGGCAGAGGGGAGCAACCCGGTGGTGCGGCTGTTCGGTAGATTCTACACGCCGCGCCTCAGCACCCAGCTCACGCAGGCCGTGCAGGCGTCTATCGGCTACCGCGACACCTGGGGCGGACTGAAGCTGCAATACAAGCGCATCGACCCGAACTTCCAGACCATGGGTGCTTACTACTTCCAGTCGGATATCCAGAGCTACGCCATTGCGCCGTCGGTGAATTTGCTCGAAAACAAGCTTCGGCTGTCGGGTAGTTATGGCGTACAGTTCGATAACCTGGCCAACTCGCGAAACGTGCGTACGGGGCGGTCAATCGGTTCATTGCTAGTGAGTTATAACCCTGCTACCAAGTTTGGTTTCGACCTGCAACTAAGCAACTACGGCATCAGTCAGCAGGCGGGGTTGCGGCCCGTGATCGACACGCTACGGCTGGCGCAGAACAACCTCTCGGCCACGGCCAATTTGCGGTACACGCTTCAGAAAGAAGACGTCGTGCAGAGCTTTAATCTGACCACCACCTACCAGCAACTCAGCGACCTGAATCAGCGCACGGCGGCGCAGACGGAAAACAAAAACCTGAACGCTAACCTCAGCTATTTCTACCAGCAGACCACCACCGGCTGGGGCTTCACGGGTATGCTGACCTACACCCAGACTAACCTGCCCGTGGCTGCCACCCTCGGCCTGCCCGACAGCACCGGTATTCCCAAAGCGGGCGACGGTATTGTGCGTTTTTACGGCCCCACAGTGGGGGCTAACCAGGCTTTTTTCGACAAGAAGCTCAACACCGCGTTCAACGCCAGCTACCTGATAAACAAGCAGTTGGGTGTAACGGGTAGGGTGTTAACGGCCTCATTGACAGGTAATTACCAGCTGGCTAAGCGCCAGACGCTTAACGCGTCGCTCTATTACCTGAACACCGATACGGGCATCACTGCCCAAAAATTCAACGAACTCAGAGGCAACCTTGGCTATGGCATCTCTTTTTAAAAGCAACAAACCTATAAGGTTTCTTTTCCAACCTTATAGGTTTATAATACTCCTCTTCGCGGCAAATTTTGCCCACGCCCAAAACGACGTGCAGATCACCATCAGCGTGCTGCCGCCTTATAGTGCCTACATCCAGGACTATGCCGGGGCGGGCAAGCAGGTGCAGATTTTTGTGCGCAACACCACCACAGCGCGCCTCAACGTGCGCCTACAGGGCAGCGTCACGGGCGACAATGGCGTGGTGATTCAGACCGTGCCCAACTACCGTCCGCCCGTGCCGCTGACGCTGGAGCCGCTGCAAAACCGGCTGCTGAACTACGCTGACCTGTCAGGGCTATTTGACCTGAATCAGCTTGACGTTCAGGGTGTTGACCGCAACAATCTGTACAAAGGGCTGCCCTTGCCAGAGGGAAGCTACCAGCTATGCATCCGGGCGTTTGATAACGCCACAAGTCGGCCCCTTTCGCCGGAGAATCCGCTGGGGTGTTCGCCGCCTTTTCCGATCAAGGCCGTGGAGCCGCCGATTCTAATTGCCCCACTCTGCGACAACGAGGTGCAGCCGCTAACCCCGCAGAACCTGATCTTCACCTGGACACCCCCCATCGGTGTGTCGCCCGCGATGGTCGACTACACGTTGCGGATTGTGGAACTGCCACAGATAGACGTAGACCCGAACGTGTTTATCGACGCCGTGGTGCTGCCCAAATCAGGGCTGGAGGTCAAAAATTTGCGGACCAGTACGTTTTTATACTCGGTGGTGCATCCGCCACTGGTGGTGGGTAAACGTTACGCCTGGCGCGTGCAGTCCCGTGACCTCAGTGGGCGTACCAACTTTCTGAACGACGGTAAGTCTCCGGTTTGCCTGTTTACTTATGGTAAAGACCTGCCTGCCGACGTGTTTAAGCCTGGCTACGAACTGGTACAGACACCTGTGGTACCCAAGACCACTAACGTCAGCATCGCGCCCGCCAATACGCCACCCGCCGCAGCAACGGCCATTGCCAGCAAGGTGCAGCCTCAGCAGGTAGCCGAGGGCAAGATGATCTGTAAAGCGGTTGAGTTGCCTGATAGTAAAAATTCGCAGAGCGGCTCGCTGAACGGCAAAACAATCAAACTCGGCGAATATGACCTGACCATCAATCAGGCCGCGTTTAGCAAAGAGGGCTATACGGGCGATGGGCGCGTGAACTGGAACAACGTGCCGATTAAGGTTACCTTCTCGAAACTGAAGGTAAACGGCCAAAATCAGGTGTTTGATGGCACGGTGGTGTCGGATAACAAAGGCCCGAAACTACCCAACGTGTCGCTGGGGCAACTACCTTCTTATGCCAACCTGCCTAACAATTATTTCGATCAGGTTCAGACGAAACTCGACGATGCCATTGCGCAGGCCAAGCAGGCCGGTTCAGTACCGCTGCCACTTAAGTATGATGGTAAGCTGGGCAAAATTGGTGTCAATCAGATGCAGTTTAGCCCGGTTGGTGCTCAGATGGACATGGTGCTGGGCGTGGCTATCCCCGGTGCCCCGTCTAACAAGTCGATGCTGTTGCTGGCAACCACAAACGTTTGTATCCGTCCGCAGCAGAAGGTACCTACCACCGGCACCGTTTACCTGGTGAGTGATTTTGCGCTGCCCATTCCGGGTGCCAGCCAGACGTTTACGTTTAAGAAAAGCGACCCAAACAGTGGTACGCCGGGAGGCACCTACGCCAAAATCACCAACGGCGATTTCGATAAAATCCACGCCGTGCTCGACCTGAATTTGGGCGGGACCCTCCTGAAATTGGATGATGGGCAGGGTGGCACCAAACCAGGTGACGTAGTAGCTACGCTCACCGCCGATTTTGTGAAGTGGCAGGATTGGGTGGGAGCCGTGACGCTGCCCTCGTTTCAACTGCCCGGCATCAGTGGCGTAACGTTCACCGGCAACGACGTCATCTACGATCACTCTGACCTAACCAACCCCGACAATTTCACCCTGCCTGCCGAATACAAAGGCGAAAAGGGACCGACGTTTCAGGGTATTTTCTTTAAAAAAGTTACGGTCGAACTGCCCAAATCATTTAAGAACAACCCGCGTATTGCGGTGGGTGTGAACGGCGGCATCGTCGACAACAGCGGGTTTACGGGGTTGATCGCCGCTGCCAGCAAACCCATTCTGGACTACAACAAAGCCGCTATTGCCGGGTTCGGCTTCGGTATTGACGATTTCCAGTGGACAATTGTGCAGAACAGCAACCGGGGGGGCAACATCCTGGGCAAGCTCCAGTTCCCGATCAGCACCGATGCCTTCAGCTATAGTTGCAACCTGTCGGGCGGGTTCGATGCCATCCAGTTTACGGCTTCGCCCAAAGACGGCTACGACGTACCGCTGTTTGCGGCGTTGATGGACCTGAACGCCAACACGACTATCAGCGTGACGTACAAATCCGGTCAGGACCTGAAGGTGAGCATGAAGGTGTGCGGCAAGGTGAGCATCAACGTGAAGAAGTTTGCGGGCAATGGCACTGTCGGGAAAATCATAGACGGCATCGTACCGAAGCTGTGCTTTCAGGACTTTCTACTCACCAACATGGCGGCAGCGAACGTAACAGCCATTGGCGGTTCGGGACTATATGCCAGCGCGGGCACCTGGAAGCTGGATACCGACTGTGCTAAGGCGAGTGACTTCGGTCCATCGTCGGGTGGTAAAGCGCCTAAAAATGGCGGTGGTCCCTGGTCGCCCGACGACGACATGGCCATGTGGCTGGCCCCCGACGAGGCCAAGCCCACCCTGGCCGGTTTCCCGCTCGACTTCGACCCGCCCTCGTTTGTGAATACCAAGGAGGGGACTGGCGTGCGGCTGGGGGTTGGGCTGCACCTGGGCGAGGCCAAAGATGACAACAGCTTCGTGCAGGCGCATGGTTCGGTCGATATTCTGGGCACCATTACTAAAGGAGACCGGTTTGTGCCCAGCTATGCCGGTACGTATCCGCGCAGCCTGAGCATCAACGGATCGGTGGGGCCGTTGACCGTCAGTGGCGGACTGGATTTCATCAAATCGAATACCACCTACGGCGATGGCATCAAAGGCCGGGCGGAGGTCAAGATTCCAGGCTTCGACGTGAAACTCAAGATGATGATGCTCTTCGGCAACGTGAACGGCTACAAATACGGATTTGTGGATGGCAGCGCGCAGTTTCCGGGCATACCCATTGTGGGACCGGTGCTGCTTACGGGCCTGGGCGGCGGAATGCACTACAACATGACTATGATGGTCAATGGGGTGGATGCCACCAGCACGCCCGATCAGGTAACGAAACTCGCCAAAACGAGCAATGATCTGAAAACAGAACCCGCCATTGACCTGCTAAACCCCGGCCAAACCATGTCGGGGGCTTCATTTACGCCGAAACAGGGCGGCTGGGGTTTCACGGCCAAAGTATACGCGGGCCTGGCCGACCCCCACGTGTTCAACTCCAGCCTGGCCATGAGCATCGACTTTGCGGGGGGTACCCTCGGCGGTATCAATCTGCACGGCAACGCCAACGTCATCAGTACGTCTGGCGATGGCGACGGCTCCGACGGCGTGGTTCATGCGACGATGGATGTAACCTACGCCCAAAGCCAATTCGATGCGGGTCTGTCCGTACAGGCTAAGTTCCTAACCGCCACTGTTGAAATTCCCTTCTCGATGCACGTCGCCTCTAAAAGCGACTGGTGTGTCAAACTGGGCGACCCCAACCCGGCCAATAAGCGTATATCGGTCACGCTGTTCGATCTGAACGCGGGTCCAGTGTCAGTTTTTTTGAAAGGCGAAGCCTATCTGGCGGCCGGTATTGGACCCAGTTTGGGTGGGCTGCCACCCGTGCCGAAGGTGGTGTCTGATTTCCTTCAAACGGGCGAAAATACCCTTTCTGAAGCAAAATCGGCTTATAATGCCCGTAAGATGCCCAATCTGGCACCCGTTGGCGGGAGTTATAAGCTGCTATTCGGTGCGGCCATCACGGGCGGGCTGAAGGTAGACGTGGAGCCGTTCCGCCTGTCAGGGAATGCAACGGTGGGTTTCGACGTAGCGGTGATGAAAGATCAGTCGTGTGGCGAAGACCCCACCGTCAAACCGGTGGGCATTAGTGGCTGGTATGGTATGGGGCAGGCGTTTGCCCACGTCGGGGCCAAGATTGAGTTGTATGTCGATACGTGGTTTTTTTCGGGGTCGCTTACACTGATGAAGTTGCAGGCGGGTGCCTTGTTCAAAGCGGGCCTGCCCAACCCCAACTGGGCAGATGGCCGCGTGAAGGTGGCTGGCGAAGTACTCGACGGGCTGATTTCGGTGGAAACGACGCAGGATTTTGCCTTCGGCGAGAAGTGTACGCCCGTCTATACCGGCGACCCGCTCAAAGACATCGAGATCATTTCTCAAATCACGCCTGAAGAGGGCACCACCGACGTATCGACGTTGCCCACGATGGCGGTGGCGTTCAACATGCCCATGAACAAGACGTTCGAGATTTACCTCAACGACGACGACATCCGGTACTATAAGTTTATGGCCAGTACACCGGCTGTAACGGTAAAACCAACCAAAGGGTCAAAGACCACGCTGACCGATCTGACGCCCCTGAAATGGTCGCCCGATTATCGGTCATGCACCCTGTCGGCGAAGTCCTACCAGCCGTCGTTGGCGACCATTCAGCTTACCCAGTCAGTCACGATCAAAGAACTGGTGGGCGGAAAATATGGTAGCCCGCAAGACCCCCTCAACGTGGATACGGGCAAACGCGAAGCTCGCAGTCAGCTGAAAAGCGCCAGTTTCACGCTAGGCAAGCAGCCCGAAACGGTTCCGCTGGAGACCATCACGAAGACGTGGCCGATCAACGGGCAGCAGTATTTTTTGAAGGGACATCAGCCAACGGGTATGCTGGAGGCCACCGTGCTGAAAGGACTGGAGTGCATTGTGCCGGGGCCTGACCAGCAACTAACGGCCCGTTTTAGAGGAGCCGATGGGTCGCAGCTTGCATCGCCGATCACCTACGACGGCGACAAAACGCTCACGTTTGCCATACCGACCAACCTGAAGAACGAGCAGCCGTATACGCTGGAGATGAGTATGCAGGCCAAGAGCAAAAGTAGCGCACCATCGGGTGCGTTGGCGACCTCTAGCTACGTGACGATGGCCCAAAGCCCAAAGCTGCAACTATACCGTACTACGCTGAACGTCAATGCTGTGCAGGCGCTGGCAGCCGCCAACGAGGCGAATCAGGCCAAAATTGTCTTCAGTCTCGGTTTCGGAACGAGCAAGCACAACACCTTCGCCGAGAAGCTAAATGCGCTGAACCTGAAAGCCACCGACTACAAGGGTGATCAGGAAATTTTTATTAAACCGGCGACGGAATTGTACGAACGCTTCGACAAGATCGACCTCTTCAACAATTCCATTTACCCCAACTTCACGTCGGCCCGGCTGCTGAATTACGCCACGCCGTTTGGTAACACGCCCTACGATAACGAGGTACGGACCATGATCTACGACAAGATGAAGATCCTGGCCGAGGACGGCACCGGCACCTACAATGCCTATGATCCATACAACCCGCAAAGCGACGATTTCAAACTGTCGTCGCTGGCTCAACTGCAAACTGGAAGCGACCCCTACGACCGGGACGTGTACAGCGACCCTAACGGCATTTCGAGCGTTGGGGGGGCACCGCAGCGGGTTTTATTACTGAACCTGACAAAGGCGACTTATAACCCGTTTGGTACACCGATGAGCTGGCGGTTTGTCCGCGATAAACTGGCCTACTGGGATCTGGTAGCTCTCAGTGGCATTATGCAGGCATTGGTGAAGCTCAACAATGCTGATGTGAGGGGCGGGAAACAGTATAGCTCCGACAAAGGCATGAGCGATCAGGCATATCTAACCAAATACTACCACGACCCTAACGCCGAGTCGTGCGGTATATACACCCCAATCTACTCCAAACCGGCCTACATCGATGGCAACGGAAAGAACCAGCCTGCCAGCAGTTGGCCTAATCCGAATTATAAGATGATCGATGGCGTGACCTACGATGGCTCTGGCCGGATTATCGCCAGTTCGCCTTATTCGACGCTGATAATCAACGAGTTCAAGGGTGGATTCTACCGCAAGCAGCAGTACTGGAAATTCGCGGAAGACAATTACTATAAAGTGGAAGGCTACACCGATAACAAGGGCGTAGACCATTACGGCGGGCCTGAGCGGGGTAAAAACTCACCCATTACGGTGGTGTTCAGCTACGGCCCCGGTGGGTCGGTGAAGAGCACAACCAAAACCATTACGATAGGGTCGATCAACGACCCCACGCTCCTTCAGGTGTTCATGCAACCCGTTTTTTATCCGTTCAATTTCAACTAACTGCCTTGAGCTACACAGGTTATGTCTACGATTCGACACTGTTTTCTGATTGGCCTGTTGACTGCACTGTTGGGGCTGGCAGGTCGCGCCGTTGGGCAACCCACCCGCCCGCGAGCCACGGCCCCCCATAGTGTGACGGTAGAGCCACCCCACTTGTTTATCAACGCATTCAACTACGGTGATTCCATCGTGTTACGCTGGAACGTTGACCGGGGCGCTTTCTGGCTGGCCGGGAACAAACGCGGCTATGTACTCGAACGGATCGAATACGCCGGTACGCAGTTGGCCCCGGTACGGAAACGGGTGCGTTTGGCGACCATTCGGCCCTGGTCGCTCGATTCGATGAAGCAACACTTGGCCCGGAACGACCGTTTTGTGGCGATTGCCGCCCAAATCCTGCACGGGAAACTCAATACGAAACCCAATAAGGGCGCGATGGCCGGTTTTTACCAGACCTACGAACGGCAGCAGGGGCAGTTCCTCACGGCGGCGATGGCGGCTGAATTTTCGGCGGGTGCAGCCACGGCCCTCGGTTTGCGCTGGGTGGACCGAACGATTAATAATAACGCCGCCCGCTACGAGTACCGCCTCTGGATGAACCCCGGCCTTAAACCCCGACCTACCGACCTGAAAGACACCGCCACTGTTGTGGTATCGCCGCGTATTGTAACGGCGCTGGCCGCTCCGCAGGTTGTTGGTGTCGATGCGGGTGATAGTGTACTGACCATCAAGTGGTTAAAGCAGAGTAACATGGGTACGTATTCGGGTTATTACATAGAACGGAGCACCGACGGCAAGACCTTCAAACGGCTAAATGACGTGCCCTATGTGGCCTCGAAGCGCGACACCGCCACCCTCGAATCTGGCGAACCGCTTAACCCGAACGAGGTTACGTACCTCGATTCGGTGCGGGTCAATTACCGAAAATTATATTACCGTATCATCGGCATCAACAGCTTTGCCGACCTCAGCCCGGTCTCGAAAGTGATTGTGGGCAGTGGGCGCGACCTGACCCCGCCCCGCCCACCCATCGACATTCGGAAGAAAGTAGAAGATAACCGTCGCATTGTGCTGACGTGGACATTACCAAAACCGGCTCCCGACCTGAAAGGCTTTTATATAGGGCAGTCCAACGAGTATGGAGGGCCATATAAACCCCTGATGAAAACGCTGCTGCCCTCCTCGGCCCGCACCTTCGTCAACGACAAGCCGGTGCCGTATCTGGGTAAATATTACGTCGTAGCCGTGGTGGACACTGCAGGTAATACCGCCTTCAGCTACCCCGTTGCTGCCCTCATAGATGACAAAACCCCGCCTGCTGCCCCTAAAAGGCTAACGGCAAAAGTAGACACCAACGGCATCGTCACACTGCGCTGGCCCGCCAGTACCGAACCCGACGCGCTGGGCTATAAGTTGTATCGTTCTTATCAACGCAACAACGAGTATTACCAGCAGCGCACCTGCGACATCCTGACCGATAGTGCATTTGTAGATACGTTGCCGCTTCGTACCCTGACCCGGCAGGCGTATTATAAACTGGTGGCGGTCGATTTGAGCAACAACCATTCGCTGTTTTCTGAGCCAATCGTTGTTGATATTCCCGACAAAGTGCCACCGGCCACCCCCGTCATCAAGAACGCGGTGGTGTTAAACAGCGGCATTCAGCTAACGCTGATTCCGAGCCTGAGCGAAGACGTAACAAAACACACGCTATACCGGCGTGAACAGGGCAGCGGCTGGCAACCCATCCGCACCATTCCGGGAAATCCGCAAGGGATCATTACGCACTTCGACAGTACGCTGACGCATCAGCAAACCTACGAATATAGCCTTATTGCCACTGATGGGGGCGGTCGTCAGTCCGAGCGGTCGTTTGTGGTTACGGCTCACTATGTCAACCTCACAAAGTTGAACGCGCCTACACCTGCGCAGGTACGGGCCGTATATGATCCAGGGCAGAAGGGTATTGTATTAAGCTGGAAAACAGGCGATTACGATGGGCCAGTGCAATTTATGATCTATCGGGGCGTGAATCGGGAAGGGCCGCTGCAATACCAGTTGGTCGACCAGGCTAACCGCTTTGTAGACCACGATTTGCCCGAAGCCGGGACCTATACGTATGCCGTCCAGCTTATTGCGCCGAACCGAAAGTCGGCACTTAGTCAACCGGCGCAGATAACCTATAAACCATAGTTCGTTGTCACGCACAACCCGTGTTTACCACATCAACACCATGAACCGAATCCGAACCCTGCTTGCGCTCACCTACCTGCTAATGCTGATAATCAGTAGCTCAGGTACGCTGTGGGCGCAGTCTAACGCGCCTACGAGCCTGACGGTCAACGTGACCTATGGTGGGTCGATCTGTTTGCAATGGAAACCCAACATCACGGCGGCTACGGTCTACGAGGTGGAACGGTCTACAAACGGGCGTAGCGGTTCGTTTAGCAAAGTTGGCGAGTCGGCGGCGGTGGCGGGTGGCACCCTGGCGGTGGGCAACTACTGCGACGAAAACCTGCTCTCCAACACCACCTATTACTACCAGGTACGGGGCAAAACCGGCAGCACATTTACGGGCTACTCGAATACGGCAAGTGGCACTACCAAAGGCTCGCCCCCCACGCCCGCCGCTCCCACGCTGTCGGAGATAACGGCCAGCACCATTCGGGCAACTTGGAACACGCAGCTTTCCACGACCTATGAGCTGGAGATGCAATCGGCGGGTGGCTCGTGGCGGTTGATCAACACACAGGCGTCGGGGCGCAACGCCAGCCTTACGTTCAAGAGCGATGGGTTAACCGGGGGGACAAACTACTGCTTCCGGGTGCGGGCCAAAGACCCGCAGGCAGGCACGTCGGGCTATTCGCCCAATGCCTGCCAGACTACGCCGCTGCTGCCCACCAACATCAAAAATTTTGGCGCCAATGCCAATGGCAGCACCAATTCGATTAAGCTGACCTGGACGGGCTATGGCAAAGAATCGGGCATCACCATCGAGCGCCGGACGGGCCAGAACGGGGCCTGGGATAAGTCGATTAATACCCTTGCCGACGGTGGCGAGTTTACCGATACGGGCCTGCCATCGGGTACCGAATACTGCTACCGGATACAGGAGAGCGGCCATGAGGCATCAGAAACGAAGTGCGCTACCACCGCCCAACTGGTTGCCAGTCCGCCTACCAACCTGAAAGCTACGCCCGTTTCTACAAGCCGCATGGACCTGAGCTGGACGGCCAGTACGTCTACGTTCGGCACGGGCTATCTGGTGGAAGCCAGACAGCAGGGGGGAAACTACAGCCAGATTGCCGACCTGAACGGCATTACCACTACGACTTTTTCGCACACGGGTCTGGCGGCCAACACCCAGTACTGCTACCGGGTGAGGACCAAATACAACACCCCGTCGGACTATTGCCCCGAAGTTTGCAACACCACGCAGACGCCCGCGCCAACGGCCCCGGCCAAGCCTACTAACCTGCAGGCCAAGGCCCAGTCGAGCACGGAGATTAAGCTGACCTGGACCGACAACAGCACCAACGAAACGCGCTTTGAACTGCAACGTTCGCCCATCGGTAACGACCCCTGGGAGAACGTCGATAATAACATTGGTCCCAACACGCAGGAAAAAACGGACGGAGGCCGCAACCCCTCTACGCGCTACTACTACCGAATCCGGGCGGTGCTGGTACTGGCTACAGCTACACTCAACAGCGACTGGTCGGATGTGGCCAATGACATTACGCAGGCCCCGCCTGTGACTGCCCCGTCGGCCCCATCGGGGCTGGTGATAACGGCCCTGTCTAGTACGGAAATCAAACTGGCGTGGACCGATAACAGCACCAATGAAAGCGGCTTCGAGATTGAGCAGAGTGATACGCAGACCAGCACTTTTACAAACATCAAGACGACTGGTGCTGATACCAAAGAATTCATAGTCAGTGGATTGCAGCCAAGCAGGAACTATTGTTTCCAGGTGCGCGCCATTAACGGGGCGGGGAAATCGGCGTATGCCGGTCCGGCCTGCGCCACCACCCAGCCCCCGCCCATTACTACGCCCGCTGCCCCCACGGCGTTCGTGACAACTGCGGCCTCTACTTCCGTCGTCAACCTGTCGTGGATGGACAAAAGCGACAACGAAACGGGCTTTGAACTGCAATGGAACACCACCGGCAACGACCCTTGGACGAGCCTACCCACCCAGACCAGCAACGTAACTACGTTTGTGCATACCGGCCTGACCGCCAACACCCGATACTACTACCGACTGCGGGCCGTAAACTCCGCCAAACAATCAGACTGGGTGACGACCAATACCCTCACGCCCAACCTGCCCGTGCCCAGTACTAGCGTCGATTTGAAAGCACAACTGGCTGACTATGACCGTGTTTTGTTGATCTGGGGTCCCATTGGTAACGGCCCCACGAGCATCCTAGTAGAACGGTCGACCAGCCCCACGAGTGGGTTTGCGTCGGTGACGCAACTGGCGGGTACGGCCACGCAGTATACCGACAAAGACCTGGCCGAGAAGACCACCTACTACTACCGCATCCGGGCGGTGAACATGTACGGCCCGTCGGGCAATAGCAACGTAGAGACCGTGACCACGCCCGAAACGATCATTGCCGTACGTCGCCAACCCCTGCCCGAAGGCGTGACTGCCTACGTGACGAATCAAACGCTGATGCTGACCCTTAATTGGAGCTATTTCCAGGAAACCACCCTGCACCTGGTTAGTATGACCGGCCGCGACCTGCTCACCGACCAGTGCCGGTCTAACGGCGGTACGCAGTTTCAATACGACGTTGCCCATCTCCCCACCGGGATCTACATCCTCTCGCTCGATACCGCCACCACCCGTTATACCAAGAAGTTATGGATACCTTAAAAAGAATGTACAATGAACAATCGGTCCGCCGATGCGGTACAATGAACAACCGGTCCGCCGATGCGGTACAATGTGGTCCGACGGGTCGGCTTCGCTCCGGTCAATTAAGCCGACACTACATGCGTACCCTCACCCATTGTACATTGTTCATTATACATTGTACATTAATCCTTTCCTGTCAACCCAAATCGCCTGATCCCATTTCGGGGTTGATTGGTAAGGTGTGGCAGGCGCAGACGGTGAAAGAGGGCGACCAACTGGTGTATACCAAAGGCAGCGCCAGCAGCACCAAGCCGGGCTACGCGGGCTTCCGCCTCGACCTGACCGATCCCAAGACCGTAAAGCTCAAAGACATAGACGGACGTACGCTGGTGGGTACGTGGTCGGTGTCGCCGGATAATAAACGGCTCATTCTGGAGAACCTGGTGCCCAAGCCCACCAATACCATTGGTAGCATTGAGTATTACGTCACGGCCCCGCCAACGGATAGCAGCCTGCCCTTGCAACGCACCGCCGAGAGCCGCAAAACCGGTAACTCAATCAATGAGTATGGGCTTATTCCGGCTGAGTAAGTTTACAAAAATCAGCTGCACCCCAGAACTAGCCACCTGTTTCTACGCTACTAGACATGCACCGCCTACTACTCGTTCTCCTGCTGTTACCCACCTTGCTGCTTGCTCAGCCCGTAACCTACACGCCCGCTCAGGTTGAGCGGGTGGCCAAGCTCTCGGAATTATACGGCCACATCAAGTTTTTTCATCCGTATCTGGGCTACAAACCCATCAACTGGGACTCTGCTTTTGCGGTAGCCGCCCCGCTGGTGGCCCAGGCCAAAACCGACGAAGAAACGGCAACGGCCCTACGGCAACTGCTGGCGGTGCTGAACGATGACGCTACCACGGTGCAGGTGAAGAACGGGGCAACGCCAGCAGCCACGACCAAAACAGCCGATACAGTCCAGGTGTATTTCGGGCCGGACAGTACGCTTGTATTGACGACCAACAACTACGCCAACGTGAACGCAACCAATTACGAGGGTGTCATGCAGACCCTAAATTTGTTTGTTCGCCAACTGCCCAAAGCCCGCGCTGTTCGGCTCGATTTGCGAAGCGAACGTCCGATTCCGGCTGAGTCGGCGGGCTATTTCAGCTACATGCTGGACGAAGCCGACATGGCTAAACGGCTGGCATCCAGCCCCCTACTTACGCCCGGAAAGCGGCTGCGACAGCACAGTGGCTTTGCGCCGGAGCAAGGTTCGTCTAGCGGAGGATATTGGTCCGGTTTCTACCTGCGCGGCGGCACTACAAGCGCCCCAATGGGCAAACCGCTTGCCGTTCCTGTGCAGATTGCCGTTAACAAACAGACCGAGTTTTCCGACGAACTATATGCGCTACGGAGTCAGCCGCATGTTCGGTTCAGCAGCGACGGCCCGCTCTCCGATGCGTTGCTGGTGCCGACGACCACGTTCACGTTTAACGAGGCCGTTAGCGTGAGGTTTCGAACGGGTGAACTGGTCAACGCCGACGGCACCATTGGCATTGCTGCCGCCCCTGCTACGTTGCCCACGGCACCCCCGCCAGTCACGTACCCCGCTGGTAATTACCCGTCGCTGGGGTATCGGCTGTTGGCCGGTGCCAAAATCTGGTCGGTGATTCATTACTTCTTTGCCTACAAAGAACTGATGCCCACCAACTGGACTCAGGCCCTGCACACAGCCGTTGGTGAACTGGCCGCTGCTACCGACTCCACCCAATACGCTCTGTCGGTGGCCCGGTTTTACCGCCACGTTCAGGATAGCCACGGCTTCATAGGTGGGGCCACGTCGCTGCGGTATTATGCCGGGTCGGGTGGCGTTTTGGTCGATGTCCGGTTCATCGACGAAAAACCTGTCATTACCCGCGTGTATGCCGACTCGCTGCGGGCAAAAGGGCTACTGGTGGGCGACATCATCACGAGCGTGAATGGTGAACCTATTCAAGAACGCATAGCCCGGATGGCCGCCATTCAACCCGCCTCTAACGAGTGGACGCGCCGCCGCAACCTTGCCAACCGGCTACTTCGTTCGCCGGCGGGTTCACCCATTCGTATTGGCTTGCTGGGGGCCAACGGCAAACCGAAAACGGTATCCGTAACGAGCCTCGAAGCAGGCCAACTGCAAAACCCGCCCGACACCGGCCGGAGTTACCGACTACTGCCGGGCAACATTGGCTATGCCCACATGGGGCGGCTTCAGGGGGGCGAGGTGGCCGCTATGTTCGAGGCGTTTAAACAAACCAAGGCCCTCATTTTCGATATGCGCAACTACCCTAACGGCACGGCCTGGGCCATTACACCCTACCTGACCGACCGTAAGAATGTGGTGGGCGCAAAATTCGTTCGGTATTCGCCCAACCAGCCTCTGCTGCTGAGTGGCGATGAGGGCGGAACCACCCAGAAAACCTTTTTCGACCAGCAAATACCGGGCAATACGGGGCAGCGCGTGTATCGGGGGAAAACCGTGATGCTCATTGACGAACGTACCCAGAGCCAGGCTGAGCATAGCGGGCTGTTTTTTGAAGCTGCCAACGGCACCGAGTTCATTGGCAGCCCCACCGCCGGGGCCAACGGCGACGTGACCAACTTTGCTATTCCAGGTGGTATCACCTTGAGTTTCAGCGGCCACGACGTGCGCCACGCCGACGGACGGCAACTGCAACAGGTTGGTTTACAGCCCAAAATCTTGGTTCGACCCACCCTCAGCGGCATCCGGGCTGGGAAAGACGAAGTGCTGGACCGGGCCGTGCAGTATTTGACGGTAGGCAAGTAAGTGTATTGGTATAGCTTATCACCCAAACACAACACCCTGGGTCAATTCCGAAACGTTAACCCTTAAGCTACTTCTTCTTACCCGTTACGGTGTCGATCTGGATGGGTTGCCAGATCAGGCGGCGGGCGGTGTCGGTGGTGAGGAGCCAGGTGCGGTTGCTGGTTTCGTCGAGCAAAATGGTTTGCTGGCTTCGGGGTATACTGGCGGTGAAAACGGTCAGTTTCTGGGGTTTAGGGATCGCTGGGGCTCGTAAAATACCCACCAGCGTGAGCACCATACCGACCACGGCGACTAGAAAAGACCACAGCATAGTCCCGTAGAAAAAGCCATATGTAGTTTCAGCAGCCTTAGAATCTTTGTCGGCTTTCCGATGCTTGCACAGGATAATTTCCTTCTGTTCAGCAAGGGTTATTCCTTCGTACCAGGCACCATACTTTTCGCGTTGTTCCAGGCAGTTGGCAAACCGGGTAATCGCTAAATAAAAGGCGACACCGCTGCCAACCGTTACCAGAAAACAGGCAATGGTCAACCCCGCTACCCACTGTTGGTAGTGGGTGTTGAACGGAATATGGTCGGCACTGCTTAGCCCCACCGCCAGGGCACCCGTGGCCAGCCCCACCAGCCAGTTGGCTGCTTGCCGGTACCAGTCCAGCGTGGGCGGCAGGTGAATGTCAGGGTAAGCCGGAGTGAGGTCTTTGTATTCCAGCTCTGGGCATGGGTCCTTCTTGCCGGTGGATGAGGCAGTGTTGGCCATAGGGATATGCCTTAATATTCAGGCGGTCTGCAGAGGGCGAGAATACGCTCGGCCAGGTTTTCCGTCAACAGCGGCATCTGGCGACCGTCGGACAATAGTAGGGGGGATTCACGGCCTATGAGCAGCAGATTCTTTTTCGTCTGGGGCATGGTGCTATTCCAGTGCTTGAACAGTACGTCTTCCTGGCCATCCTCTACGGCTTTATCGAGCCGGTTCGATAGCCCCGTGATGAGCTTCCGCATGGATTGATTAGAAATAAAGAACGTTTCGTTTGTATCAAATAGGTCGAGTAGTGAAGTGGTGATATTGTGCAACAGTTGGCTGGTGCGGTCGTCATCAGCTGATGAGTCAGGAGCAAAGGCAGTGGTCATAGAGCGAACGGGAATGTGTTTGCCAAAATACCGTTTTACCCCGTGCGGAATAGGGGAACGGGCCAGGTGATTTGTTATGAAGTTATTAATCGGTTTGATGCGCTGCTACAGGAGGTTACTAAACACATAAGACCGCTGATAGCGGTCAGGTTATTGGTTGCTCAAGTCATATATATATCCAATAAACAGTTAAGAGCCAAAGAGATACCTTCTGTCATTCGTAAGAAACACACACCTTGATCCTCATCAGACTATGCGCCCAGTATCCGTTTGCCTACTCGTTACGACAACAGCTTTCTGTACCTGCCCAACAATTCGATGGACACCAAAGACTCCAACGGCAACCTGGACACGAAAGCGCGGCTGCACAAACAAAGCGCGGCTGCACAAACTAGGTACCGACCCTGCCAATGACCCGAAACTGCTGTCGCGGGCAAAAAACCCGGAGATGGGCATTCGCCCCGACCAATACCCGGCGGTCTATCTCTCCGACGACGATACGCAACTGTATGGCGATGTGGGGTCGGTAGACCGGCGAGCCAACGTCTGGATTGCCAACCCGGCTGACCTGAC
Organism: Fibrella aquatilis; assembly: GCF_017353255.1. GTDB lineage: Bacteria > Bacteroidota > Bacteroidia > Cytophagales > Spirosomataceae > Fibrella > Fibrella aquatilis. The sequence goes on from NZ_JAFMYU010000001.1 coordinate 95,720, forward strand.
CAAACCGAGCATTGCCTGGAAACGCCTGGCCAGCCCCACCGACAGTGTGTATGCGTACCTGAAATTGGGCAACCGACTGTTTCTGCAAAGCATCAAAGGCGCTCCCAACGGCCAGATTCTGGTGACGGACGCCACCAACCCTGGCGTAGCCACGGCCACCGTGCTGCTTCCCGAAAGCAAGCAGCACATCACCCGCATGGGATCGTCGAAAGATTTTCTCTTCGTCACCCTCAGCGACGGCATCAACGAGACCATCCGGCAGTATGATGCACGCAGTAATCAATGGGCCACCGTGCCCATTCCCGGCACCGCCACCATGTATATTGAACCCTACGATGCCCCCCGCAGCAACGACGTGCTGGCGTATGTGATGTCGTGGAACAACCCCGGCACGAATTTATGGTAGGCCATCTCATAGTCTATTTTACTGAAATGGTACCACGGACACATGCTTACATTATCACGCGATGTTACAACTACGTGTTTCAGGAATGCAACATCACTACTTTTAGCAATTATTATATAGGCTCTGTCTTCAGCCGGAAATAATACTTTATCTCCGCTGGCGGGTACTTTCGCGTATGTCATCTGGCTAGTTAAAAGGGTTTACGCAACAAGTATAGGTAACACACCGCCCAGAAGTTAACAAAAGCCGATGACAAAAACATGACAATTTACCCATACGCTGTTCCCGGCGAAACGGTCGCTCATAGTTGAATAGTCTTTGCCATCATGCATCGAGAATAGCACGCCGGGGCAGGGCTGCGCTTTGTAGTTCGCTCGGCCAGTTTCTTACGCGATTCACCGGTATGTAGTTGCTCGCGGGCGGCAGGTAAACCCGCTACGTCATCGACCTCGACCGGGAGATTCATGCGGATGAGCTTCAACTGCCGCCCCTGCTGTGGCAACCCTTCGTGGAAAATGACCAACGGCCAGTCGATTCCCGTGTCGCGCGCTCAAAAAGACCGCCTGCTGAAGCAGTTCGGGTAGTCGTAAGTTTATAGTGTAGATCAAGACTGGTCAAGATTTGAAGCGGTCCGACGCTTCGGCCTGACCGGCATTGACCAGCAAAAGCCAGCACAGACGAAGTAGTGTTTTCGCCTTTGCTGGCTTTTGTTGCTTTAATCCCCATCGTCATGACTCGCTCAATCCTCTTCCTGCTTTGCCTTTTCCTGGCTACCACGGCTTTTTCTCCAGAAACCAATGCCCCCGAACCCATTCGTATTACGGGTGGGTTGGTTGTCGGTACGTTAAATCAAACGGCTGATATTCAAACTTTTAAGGGTATACCGTTTGCCGCACCACCCGTGGGCGATCTGCGCTGGAAAGCTCCCCAGCCCGTGCAACCCTGGACCGGCATACGGCAATGTAACGCCTTCGGGCCTAGCCCCATGCAGGGTGTACCGGCTCCGTTTGGCCCCTGGAGCGCCGAATTTCTGATTCCCGCAGCACCTATTAGCGAAGACTGCCTGTACCTCAACGTCTGGACGGGCACTGCCAAAACCACGGCGCGCCGCCCGGTGCTGGTCTGGATCTACGGCGGCGGGTTTGGCAGCGGTGGGAGCGGGGCACCCATTTACGACGGCGAAGCCACCGCCCGCAAAGGCATCGTGTTTGTGAGCATCAACTACCGGGTGGGGCCGTTTGGCTTTTTCGCCCATCCCGAACTGAGCGGGGAATCGGGCAGAAACGCGTCGGGGAATTACGGGCTAATGGACCAGATTGCGGCGCTCCGGTGGGTGCAGGCCAACATTGCCCAGTTTGGCGGCGACCCCGCCAACGTAACCATCGCCGGACAGTCGGCGGGGTCCATGAGTGTTAACTGTCTGGTGGCCAGTCCGGTGGCGAAAGGACTGTTTACTAAAGCCATTGCCGAAAGTGGAGCCAGTTTTGCCCGGCCACAGCCGCTGCTGAAAGAAGCCGAAGCCAACGGGCTGACGGTAATGAGCGCGATGGGTGCCTCGTCGCTGGCCGAACTGCGGGCTAAACCAGCCGCCGAACTGTTGCAGAAAGGGCAGGGCGCCTTGCGCGGCCCTATTGTAGACGGGTATGTGCTGCCCAAAACCGTTGCCTGCCTTTTCGCCGACGGAACCCAGAATGACGTGGCCCTGCTCACGGGCTGGAATGAAGATGAGGGCATGGCGTTTGGCCCACCTCCAACTGCTGCCGATTACCGCCAACAAGTAGAGAAACAGTACGGTGCCGATGCGCCCCAACTCCTACACTATTACCCCGCCACGACTGATGCCGCCGCGGCCACGTCGCAGATGAGACTCTCGCGCGATGTGACGTTTGGGGTGCAGAATTACCGTTGGGCCACGCTTCAGAATAAGCTAAAAAAGCCTGTTTACGTGTACCGGTTCACCCGGAAACTGCCCGCCACGGGCCAATATGCGTCGTATGGGGCTTTTCACACCGGTGAGGTGGCCTATGCCTATGACAACCTGCGCTTCATTGACCACGCCCTCCGGCTGCTGGAACCCGCCGATGAGGCCCTGGCCCACGACATGGCTGCCTACTGGGCGAATTTTATTAAAACCGGCAACCCCAACGGCAGCGGCCTGCCCCGCTGGCCCGCCTTTGCCGCTGCCGACAAACAGGTGATGCTATTAGGCACCAGTCGCCAGTCTCAACCTCTGCCCGACGCCGCCGGACTGGATGTGCTGTTTGGTGTGCTGAGCAAGTAGTTGGTGGTTGGCTGACGCGAGTGGCTTCGCGCACTAAGCCCTAATCGTAACAATCCCTTTACATTGAGGTAATACGGGAAAACGAGCTTTGCAGCTTTAACAAAATGTTAACGCTGCTCGTCGCTTATGAACCATATATCGCTACGTCAATCACTCTTCGCGTCTGTTGCTATTGCTCTTGGGATTGGTGCCTGTCAGGACCACCGGATGGTGCCGCAGGTAGGTTTTCCAGCCGTTGTCGATGCCCTCAACCCGGGTACGTTTTTGCCCCCGGTGCTCACCAATGTAAATGGTGTACAAGTATATAATGGCGGGTTTGGTTCGGCCATCGCTGCCGATCCCTCCGACCCGGCCGTGTTTTATATGCTGACCGACCGTGGCCCCAACATCGACGGCACGGCGTCGAACTCCAAAGTGTTTGCCGTGCCCGGCTTTGCGCCGCAGATTGGCAAGTTCCGACTCATAAACGGCCAACTGACGCTGGAAAAGGTCATTGAACTCAAAAACAGCACCGGCGGTAAACTCAACGGTCTGCCCAATCCCGCTAATCAGGGCGGCACAGGCGAAACGGCCCTGAGCGTAAGCGGCACTAACCTGGGCACCAGCGCTGACGGGATCGACTCGGAAGGGTTGGCCATTGCACCCGACGGGTCGTTTTGGGTAAGTGACGAGTATGGACCCCACATTGTGCGCTTCGATGCCAATGGCCAGACTATCGAGCGGATCAACCCGTTTGGCAGTGGAACGGGCGGTCGCCGGATTCCGCTGGTATTTGCCACCCGCCGCGCTAACCGGGGCATGGAAGGCCTGACCATTACGCCCGATGGTAAGACGCTGGTGGGCATGATGCAGTTTCCGCTCTATAATCCCTCGTCGGCGGCGATTTCAGGCTCACTGGTCACGCGGATTCTAACGTTCGATATCGCCACCGGGGCTACAAAGCAGTTTGTGTATCTCATTGAACGCTCTACCCTTCAGGCTGTTAGCGAGATTACGGCCATCACCAACACCACCTTCCTGGTGCTTGAGCGCGATGGCGAGTATGGCACCGAGGCCAACAAGGCCACCCTCTTCAAGCGCGTCTATAAGATCGACCTGAGTGGTGCAACCGACATTTCGGACCCGGCCAACGGAGCCAATGGAAAACTGTATGGCGGAAAAACCGTAGAAGAACTCAAAACCGCAGCGGCGCTGCAAACCAACGGTATTGTGCCCGTAAGCAAGTCGCTGGTGCTCGATCTGGCCACCGACGTGTCGCCGATTTATCCGCACGACAAGGCCGAGGGTATGGCCCTGCTGTCGCCCACGTTGCTGGCTGTCTCCAACGATGATGACTTTGGCGTAACAGGCACCGGCACCTACGTAGCCAAAATCCTGCCCGCCACCAACGCCGTTGACAAAAACCGTGTCTATTTCATCACGCTCAAAGCAGCGGTGAAGTAGGGGGAAAGTGGTTGGTGGTTTGTGGTTGGCTGACGCAAGCGTATTCTCGCGTCAGCCAACCACAAACCACCAACCAAAAAGGCCTGCCCCTGAACCGGGCAGGCCTTTTTTTCGGTTAGTCGCTAGGGTACTCGTACTTTTGCCGAACGATCATCATTCAATCTATGCAACGCGTTTATTTCGATAATGCCGCCACCACCCGGCTCGATCCGGCCGTTTTGGAAGCCATGCTACCCCTGATGCAGGACAACTATGGCAACCCGTCATCCATTCACGGCCACGGTCGCGTGGTGCGGTCGGCCATTGAAAAGGCGCGAAAAACGGTTGCGAGTTTGCTCCATGCTGCCCCCGCCGAGATCTTCTTCACGTCGGGTGGCACCGAGGCCGATAACACGGCCATTATGGGCAGTATCGAAACCTACGGCATTACCCACGCCATCACCTCGCCGCTGGAACACCATGCCGTGTTGCATACGCTGGAGTACATGGCCAAAGCCGGTGCGATCAAACTAAGCCTGGTAGACGTTGATGCCGCTGGTTGGCTGGATTATGATCACTTGGAAAGCTTGGTGAAGGCCAATCCAAACTCGCTGGTGTCGCTTATGCACGGCAATAACGAGATTGGTAACCTGCTGAACATGAACTTGGTAGGTGACCTGTGTCAGGAGTACAACGCGGTCTGGCATTCCGACACGGTGCAGACCATGGGCCATTACCGCCACGATTTGCAGACCCTTAAAGCCGACTTCATTGTGGGGGCGGCCCATAAATTCCACGGACCCAAAGGCGTTGGTTTTCTGTATTCACGCCCCTCTGATCGCGGGGCCATCCACCCGTTTATTCACGGTGGGGCGCAGGAACGTAACCGGCGCGGCGGCACCGAAAACGTCTACGGCATTGTGGGCCTGGCCAAAGCGCTGGAGATTGCCTACGCCGAAATGGATGAGCACCGTCGGCATATCGAAAGCCTTAAACAGCGCATGATCGATCAGTTTCGTGCCCAGTTCAACGACCACAACGGCGAGCAGATACGCTTTAACGGTCTCTCGGCCGACCTCGACAATAGCCTTTACACGGTGCTCAGCGTGAGCCTGCCCCCCTCTGATATCAGCGACATGCTGCTCTTCAACCTCGATATTGCCGGTATTTCGGCGTCGGGCGGGTCGGCGTGTTCGAGTGGTTCGGAAGTAGGGTCGCACGTGTTGGGCGCGCTGCCCGGCCTCGACCCGCAGCGCGGCAATATCCGCTTCTCATTCGGCAAGTACAACACCCCCGCCGACGTTGACTTTGCCGTTGCCAAAGTAGCAGAAATGTATATGGGAGTGTTGAAATAGATGTACGAATTACGAATTACGAGCGGTCCGCAGCGGCTAGGCGCCCCCGGCGGACCGCTCGTAATTCGTAATTCGTACATCCTTTCACTTCAACGCCAACTCACCCTTGTGCCAGCGTTGCGCTACAGCGAGGGTATAGGTGATGAAGGCGCGGGCGGTGGTGTCGTAGACGGGGTGGCCGATGAACTGACCGTCGGCGTCCAGATTCTTGTCGGTCTCGTGCGACTCGTAGAGTTTCGGCGACGTGATGGAAAAGTTGTTGGTGAAGCTCACCACTTTGTTCAGCACCGTAGTCATGTCGAGCGCCGGTTGCCGACCACCCCGCCCGTTCGATACGCCCACCATAGCGAAGACTTTGTTGGTAAACAGCTGACTGAACGCCGGGCCGCCCAGGATGTGGAAGGCGTTGAGAATCTGCGGTGTAGCCGTCCAGTTGTATTCGGGCGAGGCAAAAAAGACCAGGTCGGCCTCGCCCCAGGCGGCGATCAATTCCTGCTGGAAGGGGGTGAGCGTTTCGGGCTTTATCCATACAGACCCCACAAAAGGAAGGTCGTAATGGGCAAAATCGACGAGGGTTACCTCGTGTTCACCCGTTTCCTGAAGCACGTTTCGAACAAATTTGCAGAACCGCAGGGTGTTACTGTTGGCACGTGGTGATGTCGCAATGATGGTAATTTTCATGGAGTGCGTATGGTGGCAGTCGCCCGGAAGTTGGCGTTGGCGGCTGCATATAAATTAAACCCCGGCCTTGTACAGATAGTTTAGCGCTAAAAGCAGCCTGCGGTTGCCACTATTATGACCTCATCACGCATTTGTGTTATTACGGGAGCCAATTCGGGCATCGGTAAAATTACGGCCCAGGAACTGGCCAAAAAGGGATTCGACATCATCATGTTGTGCCGTAACCTCGACAAAGCACGGCCTGTTCAACAAGAAATCCAGGCGGCCAACCCCGCCCAGAAAATAGACCTGATCCGCTGCGACGTGGCCAGTATGGCTTCCGTTCGCGAGGCGGCGGGCGAAGTGCATGCCCGCGTGGAGCACATCGATGTGCTTATCAACAACGCCGGACTCGTCATTGCCAACGAACAGTACTCGCCCGATGGTTTTGAGTTGACGTTTGCCACCAATCACCTCGGCGCGTTTTTGCTCACTAACCTCCTGCTCGATCTGCTCAGAAAAGGTCGGGATCCTCGTGTAATAACGGTGTCGTCGGAGGCGCACCGGTTTGCGGGTGACTTCCGCCTCGATGAGCTGGCCCGCCCCAAATCATACAGTTCTATAAAGGCCTACGGCAAATCGAAGCTATGTAATATTCTGTTTGCCAACGAGTTGTCGCAACGGCTACTAGATGACGGCATCACGTCGAACAGCCTGCACCCTGGCACGGTGAGCACCAATTTCGGAGCCGACAGTGGCACCGTCTTTGGCACGTTGCTTAATCTGGCCCGTCCCTTTCTAAAAACACCCGAACAGGGTGCGGCCACGAGTATCTACCTCGCCGCCTCACCCGCCGTCGAGCACGTTACAGGCCTATACTTCTCCGACAGCAAGCCCAAAACCACCACCAAAGACGCCCAAAACGGCTTCTACGCCAAACGCCTGTGGGAAATGAGCGCGGAGATGGTGGGAGAGTAGAGATTTACGAATTATGAATTACGATTTGTTGCTTTCGCGTCAGTTTACGCAAGAATAGGCTGACGCGAAAGCAACAAATCGTACATCGTACATCGTAATTCGTAAATCCTTTCACTCCAGCGCCCTTTTCAGATCAAAAATCAAATCGTCGGCGTGTTCCAGGCCTATAGACATACGAAGGAGATTGGGGGGCGTGGCGCTGTTAGGGCCTTCTACGCTGGCGCGGTGTTCAATCAGGCTTTCTACGCCGCCGAGGCTGGTGGCGCGGGTGAAAATCTGCAACTTCGCCGCTACGCGTATGGCATCGTCGGCACCGCCGCGAATTTGTACCGAGAGCATGGCACCGTAGCCGGTCATCTGTTTTTTGGCCAGTTCGTGGCCGGAGTCGGTGGGCAGGCCGGGGTAATGAACGGCCTCCACGTGCGGATGTTGCGACAGAAACTCGGCTACTTTGCCCGCCGTCTCAGATTGCATCCGTACCCGCGCCGCCAGCGTTTTAATGCCCCGCAACACCAGCCAGCACTCGAACGGCGAAGGCACTGCCCCCCCCACCGACTGCAACCGCCGGATGCGCTGATACAGCTTGCTATCTTCTTTGAACACCAGCGCCCCCCCCAGTACGTCGGAATGGCCACCGAAGTATTTGGTAGTGGCGTGCATGACCACGTCGCAGCCCAGATCGAGGGGGCGTTGCAGAATGGGCGTGGCCCAGGTGTTGTCGCATACGCAAACGGCATTGCCCGCGTGAGCAATTTCGGCAAGCGCCTGAATGTCAACGATTTTGAGGAGCGGATTCGACGGTGTTTCGACCCAGACCACCCGTGTGTTGTCGTGCATGGCGGCCTGCACAGCGGCCAGATCGGTCATGTCGACGCGGGTATAGGTAAGACCCCAGGGATGCATTAGTTCTTCCAGCAGGGCCGGGGTGCCGTAGTAGGCATCGGTGGGAATGAGCACATGGTCGCCGGGGGCGAGGGCCAGAAACAGGTTCATGGTGGCGGCCTGCCCCGACGCGTAGGCTACTGAAGCAAAACCACCCTCCAGGGCCGTCAGGCTGCGTTCCAGCGAATCGCGGTTGGGGTTGGCGTTGCGGGCATAGAGATAGCCGTGCTTAAACGACCCGTCGGCATCGCGCTCGAAGGTAGTAGAGAGGTAGATGGGTGGCGCCAGCGCACCCGCGTTGCGGTCGTAGTAGTGCGTGGAAAGTAGCGCAACGGTTTCAGGTTTCATCAGAAGCGTGATTTGGAGGACGAAGTAACAAAAAAGCCCCGACGTTGGCCGAGGCTTTTCAGTAAACCTATCAGGTCTACAAGATCTTATAGGTTTATTACTTCGTAGCTACCAGCTTCATCTCGACTGTGAAATCGTCGTGGATGGCTTTGTCGCCGATGCTTTCGAAGAATGATTTCGAGCCGTAGCGGATGTCGAATTTCGTACGGTCAATTGTGGCTTTTCCATCGGCAGAGATACCAGCGGGGGTCACCTTTACCGTGGCGGGGAAGGTGATGGCGTTGGTGATGCCTTTGATGGTCATGTTGCCCGTCACGTCATACTGATCACCGCCCTTGGGGGTCACTTTCGTGATTTTAAAGGTAGAAGTAGGGTGTTTGGCGGTACTGAAGAAATCATCTGACTTCAGGTGACCAATCAGTTTGGCATTGTACGTAGCATCGGCAATGTCGGTGTCGGTGATGCTGTTCATGTCGAAGGTAAATTCGCCTCCGGTCACTTTGTTGCCATCTACAACAAATGCCCCGTCTTTTACTTTAATGTTACCCGAGTGTTCGCCAGTCACTTTTTTACCATTCCACAGCATCGTGCTTTTGGCGGCATCTACTTTATACGTTACGGCTTTGGCAGCAGCGGCTGTTGTGGCTACTTTTTTACCGGGGCCAGCCACGGCCGCCGTGGTTAGCGTAGCGGCGGTTAAGCCCGCCAGAATCAGGTTGAACTTCATTGGATAATCTTGTTTATAGTGAGAGAAATGTACGCGTACTTAAAAGAATTAATCGTCGGTGGCCCGGCTTCTGAAATCGTTGATCAACTCATTCAACTGGTCGGCGTTAGGGGCGGTATACCCATCGAACTGCCGTTCCCACGCTTCCTGTGCTGCATCAATCTGCTTCAGTAACGCCAGCCCTTTGTCGGTAATCACCACGTCGACGGCGCGGCGGTCACTGGGGCACTCGTTGCGCAGTACCAGCTTCTTGCCCACCAGTTTATCTACCAACCGCGAGGCATTCGACATTTTGTCGAGCATCCGTTCAGTGATGTCATTGATCTTCACCGGTTTGGGGTGCTGGCCTCGCAGAATCCGCAGCACGTTGTACTGTGGCAACGTCACATCAAATGGCTTCAGTAACCGCATCTGACTGTCACACAGCCAGTTATTGGTAAACATCAGGTTCACAAGAAGCCTGTGCAGGGGCGACCGGAAGGTCTCCTGTTTAATCTCATCTTCAATTCTCATGGTAGTCGACAACACGTTAAAAAGAGGTTATGAAAAAATACGGTGGTAACTAGTGTCTTTACGTCTATTTCGGGCTAAACGTTGCAGACGGCCTCAAATTCGTGTAAATCGTCCTGCATAAAACGGTGATGATGCAAATATAATGTACATACATTTAATACAAGCGTAATGGAAAAAAATAAGTTCAAGTTGGTCAGTAGTCATTGGTCATTCGCTGCGCTGTCAGGCAAATGACCATTGACTGACAGCGCAGCGAATGACCAATGACCATCACTGAAACGTAATGACCTGCGGTGAGTTAATATCGAAGTCGCGGAAGCGCAGCACTGGAACTCCTTCAAAGGTGGTGCGGAAGGGGGTAGCATTGTCGGGCAGGTTAGGGTAGTAGGCCAGCCGGATCTGGATACTGTTGAAGGTCAGGTGTTCATTACGAAGCCGGAATCCGATGCCGTACCCTTGGTACAGCGGCCCGCTCAGCAGCGAATTGGGCGGAAACGACACCATCCCTAAGTTGGCAAATGTGATAAAGGCCACCCTAAACCCCAGCACGTTGATGCGCGAGAAGAGAAGGTTTTCGTAGTTAATCAGCAAACGTTTGGTGCCAATGAGCGCGTCGCTGTTCACGCCGAAGCTCCGGTCGCCGTTGAGGTACACATACTCGTTATTGAACCGGTCGCTACCCAGGGTAATGTTAGTATTGAAGAAATGGCGCATCTGCCCCCAGCCTGTTTTGTGCAGGGGGCTGAAGTAGTTGCTGATCAGCGAAAAGATGGCCTGCTGCCGCCCGGTTTGGCCAAAATAAGTGCCCAGGCTCATGAAGCCGTAGAGGTATCCCAGCTTCCGGACGTACTGCCCCCGCGACAGGTTGATACCTGTGTATACCCGCTCACCCAGCTCGGCCCGCTCGAATCCCCCCACCAGCGAAATGGTGCTACCGTAGGGAACGTCTTCGGTGCGGCCAAAGCCGTAGATGAGTACGTCGCGCACGTAGCGCCGCTGGGTGTAGCCAATACTAAAAAGGGTAGTACGCCGGTCCTGATACAACTGGTTGGTGTCGGCCCGCACTTCGGGGCGGCGGCCGTAGTTGTAGGTGCTCAGGCGGGCGGCCAGTACAATCCGGGCACGATCTTCGGGGTTACGCAGCCTGAACGGCGATGGAAACGAGCGGCCCACCCAGGTGTCGAAGTAGAAATAATTGAGCGGAAACTGCACCAGGCTATCGGGTCGTATAAGCACGCGGTTCTGAAGCCAGTACTGCCCCAACTCCACCTGACCAGCCCACTTGGTGTCGGGGTTGATAAACGGCCGAAACAACTTAGCCGATAAGAGTTTTTGGAAACGAAGTAGCTGAAGATCGATCTGCCCCGTCAAAAATGTTTTGCCAATGTAGGGGTTCACGTACCGCCCCAGGTACTCCAGTTTCTGGTACGGGTCGTTGCCGTCGTAGTTGATTCGGTTCACCAGTTGCTGACCCAATCCCCTGAAATTGCGCTGGTCGAGAGCCAGTTGAAACGAGTTTAGGCCACCCACACCCCCGTCGGGCAGCAGCGACCAGACATCCTGCGTGACTACATAAACGTCGACAAACTGTTTGCTGCCTGGGCGGGGAATAACCAGAATCCGCGCATCGAGAAAAATGCCGATTCGGCGAAGCAGCCGCTCGTTATCGCGCAGCACGGTAGGGTCAACGGCATCGCCCTCACCAAAGAGTAGGTACGACCGCCTGATCACACTTTCGCGAGTATTAATATGCAGCTTGTTGCCTGTCCGCTCAAGCCAGTTGGCCGCTTTGCGAGTGGTGTCGTACACGCTGGCCCCAAATACACCCAGTCGCTGAATGTAAATTTTGCCAATAATGCGCCCCCTGAATGGCACGAAGGGATTCACTTCAATCTGGGCCACTTCGCCCGTGACCTGACTGTTATACACGTCCCGAAAAAGCAGATCATAAAGCTGGTGGGTGAGGCGGTGCTTATACATACGCCGTTTCAGCGAGGTATAGAGCAGGCTGTCGTTCACGTGAGCCACACTATCGGCCACGTGGGTAGCATAGGCCGTGGCCAGCGAATCGGCTGTTGACCGGCGATGGACGGTGTCTATAACGGCGGGGCGGGTGGGCGGTAGGCTGTCTATTTTTTGTGCCCATATCCCGGTATGGCTACTCAGCAGGATAGTCAGAACCAGCAATGCCCAACCCAGACATCGGCGGTAATGACGCAGCACAAAAACGATTACAGACATGTATGGCTAATTAGGCGCAGCAACGTATAAACCAACTTAGTTATGGCTTAGACGAAGAAGATACGCAAAAGGTTTAGTTGCGGGTTGCGATGAATCGGATCAGACCGCCCGACTCATCCAGATGTCGCGCTGGCGTTCGCCGCCAAACGGGAATACATGCCAGCCAAAAGGAGTAAAGCCCTGCTTCCGGTAGAAGGCCTGCGCCACGGCATTGTGCTCCCACACGCCCAGGTAAACGGCCTTGTGCCCCTGACTACGGGCATAGTCGAGGCAAAATTGCATGAGTTGCTTTCCGTAGCCATGCCCTATGTGCTGCTCTAACAAATAGATCCGTACAAGTTCGAGCGCATTCCGTTCAGCCAGGCGGCGCGGCGGGGCATGGCGACGCAGTTTCAGGAAGCCCATGGCCTCACCCGCTTCGTTTTCGGCTAGCCAGAACGAGGCCCGGCGGTCGGCGAACTCCTGGGCGTAAACGGCGGTGGTGACGTGTTCGTCAATAAAGCCGTCGATGGGGTTGCCGGGGTATTTGTCTTGGCTGAATGCCTCGGCATAACAACGCCGGGCCAGGGCCACCAGCGGAAGTAGGTCGGCCAAGGTAGCGCGGCGGATGGTCATTGGCCAAACACGGTTTTGGCCACGGTCAGGTCCTGCCGGTGGGCGGCCACGGCGTCGAGGGTGTTGGGCGAACCCGTTTCCAAGCATTGCTCCATCACGATCTGAGGATTGGCTTTGGCCGCTCTCACCGCCGCCAGCAGACGCGGGTAGTCGATGTCGCCGGTGGGGGTAAACGTCTCCGACCAGATGCCGTTTTGCGACTGCCGGACGTGGATTTCGGCAATGCGCGGGCCGTAGAGCTTCACCACGTCGAAGAGGGCGATCTGCGAGTTTTCCGAGCCGCGATACACCCAATGGGCATCCAGGCAGAGCTTTACGTGGTTGGGGTTGCTGCCCACCATCATGTGGTGAAACTCGCGGGCGGCGGCGCGGTGTTCGGGCGCGTGGGTGTGGTAGGCCAGGGTCATGCCGCGCTTTTGCAGTTCGGCCCCCAGCCGGTCCAGGTTGCGCAGTTGCTCGGCCAGTTGGTCGTCGGACTTGTTTTCGGGCGATCCCCACTTGATGGGGTCGGGGTTGGTGACAATGATGCGGGTGCCCAATGGTTTGGCGGCGTCGGCAATGGCGAGGGCTGTGGCAATGGAGGCATCCGCTTTTTCGCGAATATGCAACAGGCTGTTTACGTACAACGACGGCATGGCGAGAGCATACTTTTTCAGCAGCGGGCTTAGGCCCTGCACATCTTTCAGGCTGGAAACACCGGGTTCATAGGCCGTAAAACCCGAACTGGCAAAGGCCTTCAGCGAGGCGTCGGGGTCGGCCATCCACTGCTTTTTTTCCCGGCCGTAGAACGTGAGCCAGGTGTATGAATTGCAGGAAATTAGTTGATTGCCAGTTGGTTGTGGCTTGATTTTGTCCGCCAAAAGTTTGGTAGTAGGCAACGTAGCCACAGCTGATGTAGCCGCTATAGAGGCTAGGAATTGACGACGTGACGTGGGCATAGGTTTGTGAATAGTAGGGGCAGTGCTTCTTCCGCCCGAATGAGTATCAGCAACATACAAAGACAAAAGATACGACCACTACTATTTTCCTGCCCCATGCATTTTTCGTTGCGAAAGCGCCCCGAAAGCAGGAGTTTTGAATTACGATAGACGATTTACGATGGACGATTTATTGCTGACGCGAGTGTAGCGCAGGCTTCAGCCTGCTTCTTCACGCGTCAGCAATAAATCGTCCATCGTAAATCGTCTATCGTAATTCAAAACTCTTCCCACATGCACATTGCGATTACCGGAAACATTGGCGCTGGCAAGACCACGCTGGCGCAACTTTTGGCCAACCACTACCACTGGGACGTGCTCTACGAAGCCGTGGAAGGCAACCCCTACCTGGCCGACTTCTACGACGACATGGCCCGATGGTCGTTTAACCTCCAGATCTATTTCCTGAACAGCCGGTTCGAGCAGGTGCGTAAAATTCGGGAGTCGGGCCGGAGCGTGGTGCAGGACCGGACCATCTACGAAGACGCCTACATCTTCGCCAAAAACCTCTACGACACGGGCAACATGAGTCCCCGCGATTACGACACCTACCGTAGCCTCTTCGACAGTATGCTGAGCCTGGTGCGCCCGCCCGACCTGATGATCTACCTCCGCGCCGACCTGCCGAAACTGACGGCCCAAATCAAAAAACGCGGTCGCGATTTCGAGCAGGCCATCAGCCCGGATTACCTCCAGAGCCTGAACCACCTCTACGAAGCCTTCGCCAGCACCTACACCAGCGGTGACCTGCTCACCATCGACGTTAATAACCTCGACTATGCCAATAACCCCGCTGATCTTCAGCACGTTATCGCTCAGATTGACAAGCAATTGGCAGTTTGTAGTTAGGGGTAGGAAGGGGTGAGCGGCTTCACCTCACCCCTTCAACGAGTACCGCCCCGGGCGGGGTTGGTCTACGAAGAGGAGCAGGCCCTGGGTGGTGAGTTCGCGGAGGAGTTTTTTGGCGCGGTAGTCCGAGATATTCACCAGTTTAGCCAGGCGTTCTACCGTGATGATGTCGTGCTTTTGTAGGTAAAGCATCAGGCTCCGCACCACCGGCGTTTGCAGTAGCTTTTTATCAACAGACTCATTATCAGCTATAAACTTCGTAGTAGGTACTGATTTGTCGCGCTGCCGGACGTAGATCTGCCACTCGCCCTGCTCGGTCAAAACGCGGTGCGGTTTTTCGTCGCTTTCGGGTACCCGCACAAGCAGCACCGTTTTTCCGTCGTGACGGCGGGTTTCGTAGCTCACCATTAGGGCCGGTTCAATCAACTCGTCGGTAGCGCGTTCCAGGGTTTCTACTTCTGCTGTTTCAGACGACACGCCAATTACTTTTTTGTCGTCGGTTACGCCAATGACCAGTGTGCCGCCGCTGGTGTTGGCAAACGCGGCCAGCGTGCGGGCAATGCGGTAGGCACTCGACAACGTCTGCTTGAATTCGAGTTGTGTGCCTTCGCTTCTGGTCAGCAGCGTTGTAAGCGACAGGTTGCTCATTTCCGGCCCAGGGTGATAAAGACAACGCCAAGCAGGGCCACCGCCGCCCCCGCCAGCGACTGCACCGAGAATACCTCACCCGCGAAGGTGATGCCCAGCAACAAGGCCACCACAGGGTTTACAAACGCGTAAGTCGATAGCAGCGTAGGCGGTGCATTCCGGGCCAGCCACGCATAGGCCGAAAAGCCAATGATAGAGCCGAAGATGACCAGATAAAGCATGGACCAGAGCGCTTTGGGTGGTGCCGACAGAATGCTCCAGGGCGTGACGGGTTCCAGCACCAGGCTGATTATGAAAAGGATAGCACCACCACACAGCATCTGCATACCACTGGCCAGCGTTTGGTGAGGTTGCGACAGGCGCGGGGTGAGCAGGGTGCCAATGGCCCATGAAAAATTGCCCAGCGCCACCAGTCCCGTACCAACCAGGTTGGCATGAAGGCCCCCCGCGCTCACCAGTTTTTCGGGTGCAATAAGCAGGTAAATGCCCACCAGCCCCAGCACCAGGCCAATGCCAGCCAACACCGACGGTCGTTTTTTGCCAAATGATACCCAGTTAAGCAGCAACAAATAGATAGGCAACAGTCCCCCCAGCAACGCCGCCATGCCCGACGGGATGTACTGAATGGCCATGGTGAGACAGCCATTAGCCACTGTCAGCAGCAGAAAGCCGATAATGGCCGTGCTGCCCCATTCGGCCCGCGTGGCCCGCGCCGTGCCCATCAGCCGCGCCGCGCTATACAGGATACCCCCCGCCACAATGTACCGCACCGACGCCATGTACAGCGGCGGCATCTGTTCGGTCATGAAGTGGATGAAGAGGTAGGTAGACCCCCACAAAATATACACCGCCCCCAGCGCCGACCATAAGCGGGTACGATTGAGCGGCGGAGAAACGGAAGGCGGAAGCGTTGGGGACATAAACGTTGGGGGATTTACGATGTACGAATTACGAGCGGTCCGCAGCGGCTAGGCGCCCCCGGCGGACCGCTCGTAATTCGTACATCGTAAATCATTACTGTCTTATTACCTTTTGAGTAATCGTCTGATCGCCGATTTGAATCCTGACGACGTACATTCCTGCCTGATCGAGTTGGAAGGTGAGTCGCTGCGGGGTGGGGGCGGGGGCTAGTTTTCGGTTGGCCACGCGGGCACCCCGGGCGTCGAAAATGTCGATTTGGGCGGCATGGATGCCCGTTGGGGCTAGTGCTACCCAGATTTGGCCAGTGGTGGGGTTGGGGAAAACAGTAGCGAGCTGAGGGATTGGTTCGGTGGCAGTAATTTGTTGAATGAGCACCTCGCCGGTGCCTTGTACCGTGCCCGCGCCGCAGGCCCCGCTTACGCTGGTTAGCCGGATGGTGCCGGGCTGAGTGGCGGGCAGCGTGACAAGGGCCGGGCTGGTGGTGGCCGAAAAAGACGTGCCGTCGGAGAAGGTGCCGCGCCAGGGGCCGGTGCCTGCCAGCGTGAGCGTGGCCGTGGTGGGCTGACCAACCAGACCGGTGCCGGGCAGGAGCGTGGCGGTGGCGGGCTGCTGCACGGTGAAGACCGCACTGGGTACTACCTCGGCCACGGGAAAGTTCTGGGGCACCACCCGCAGTCTGTAGCCCGCGCCGCCCGTCAGCGTGGCGGGCAGCGTAGCCCTAAGTGAGGCCAGCGAACCAGACCCCACCACCAGCGGCGCCGCGAAGGAGCCGCCCGCGTCAGATAGTTCCACGGTGTAGGTCAGGCCGGTTGCTTTGGTGGTGTTTTCGGGGGTGGCCGAGAGGGCAATCACCGTGCCGGGGCAGTAGGCGTTGGCGCTCAGGGCGTTGGTGGTAATGCGTGGTTTGGGCAGGGCCGTCACCTGATACTCGTCGGCAAGGCAGTTTTTGCCGTCGCTCACCCGGAACGTACCCGACTGGTTGACGGTGCGTATGGTTCGTCCCGTTTGCCCCCCCGACCAGTTGTAATCGCCTGGCCAAGAGGCGGTTAAGGTAAGCGTGTCGCCATATTCGGCTGTGATAGACTGGCGGCGGTTCACGTCTTTTACCAGCGTAAACCGGTCCTTCACGCCGCTGGGGCCTATCCATTGCCCATCGAGGCGGTTTTCGGCGGCGTCGATCACCATCGATCCCCCTTCGTCGGTATAGCTGTAGACCATGGCCTTGTGGGGGTAGTTGGGTGCCCGCCCCCCCGCTGCCCCGCCCGACCCGTTGACGATGTAGATCAGGCTGCCGTCTTTGCGCACAATGGGGCACGAATTGGCTGACCCGTCGTACCGCCCGGTGCTGGTGTCGGTGGTCATGGTCTTCTTATTGAATGTGGTAGACAGGTCGCGGTGGTTACGAAGCTGGTAGGTACGTTCGTAGATGTGGCTATGGCCGCAAATGACCAGATCCACATTATAGCGCTCGAAAATGGGCGTTAGGCGGGCGCGGTTCAGGATCAGGTCCTGTTCGGTGTCGGAGTTGCGCGACCCCTGGGTATAAGGCGGGTGGTGGAAAATGATGACCGTCCAGGGCCGTTTTTTAGCCGAGGTATTATTAGCGATCAGGTCGCGCTTGAGCCAGTCGATCTGGGCGCTCGTAGTGTCGAAAATGCGTCCCTGACCCGGAACGTTGCCAAACGAATCGAGCGAAATCAGGTGCAGCGGGCCATAATCGGCGGAGTAGTAAGAGCTTGATTTTGAGGGTACTCCCCCCGATTCACCGTTGGTGGGCAGGGTCGTCAAAGCAAAATAGGGCACGTTGAAATCGTTGACGTCGTCGTGGTAATCGTGGTTGCCGGGCGTGGGAAAGAAAGGCAGGCTGCGAAGGTAGTCGGGGTAATAGTTGAACACATTGCGCTGGTATTCGTCGTCATTTCCGTTAGAATACGCATTATCGCCAAGCCACAACCACAGGTCGGCGGGCTGATTTTTGGTAGCGGCTTTGTACGACGAATACGCTTGATCCTGCCGCGTGCCAATGGCCCCAAAATCGCCCAGCACCCACACCCGCACCGGCGCGTTGGACCCAAATGCCGGGGCCGTTTTGAACGCATACGCCGCATCGTTGGCGGGCGACAAATCAGCTCTGGTCGTGCCCACAGCATACATGTAGCGCGTGCCGGGTTGCAGGCCGTTTAATACTACAACGTGTTCCGTAGTCTGCTGATTGTCAGTGACTTGCCCAGACAGATTGGCTCCGTAGCGCACCCGGCTGTCGGTAGGCACGTCGGTGCGCCAGCGAACGGTAATGCCTGTGGGGGTAACGCGCTGAAGATACGGCCCCCGCGTAATGGTCTGCGCAACGCTACAAAACGGAGTGGCCCCAAGCAGGGAAAGCAAAAGCAGTAGTCGTGAAGACATACGAAGCAAGAGATGGGTTGTGCCACAAAGGTAGGGGACGCAGCCTTGCCTATTCCACGATTACTTCGTCTATGGCCAACGCGGCAGGTTTTCCCGTCACCCGGTCCAGGCCGGGTCCGGCGGGCACGGTGCCGTAGTTTTTCACCGTCACCCGCACAAACCGGGCGCGGGCGGTTTTGAAATCGGCCACTACCGGCAAAATACGCCACGGTCCTTCCAGCGGTTCGTTGATGGGCTGCGCAATGGCTTCTTTGAACGAGTCACCCTCTTTCGAAAGCGAAACCTCCACCGATTTGGGGGGCATCACGCCAAACAGCACTTTCTTCAAAAATGTGGCCGACACTTTCGTTACGGGCTTTATCTCGCCCAAGTCAATGGTTAGTTCCAGGTCGTTGCCGCCCCCCACCTGCACCCAGGGGCGGTCGTCGCGGGGGGAGGTGGCCACCTGCCCGTCGGTGAGTTTTTTGCGCAGTTCGTCGGTAAACTCTGCGGCCTTGGTGGCGTAGGCGTAGGGCTTACCCTTGGCGCGGTGGATGTAGAACGTTTCGGCAAACGCCTTGTCCGAACCCGGCACCGTAATGGCGTGGATGGTGGTGGTTTTGCTGAGCGAAATCGGGGCTACGTATTCCGTAGAGGCCGTAGTGGCGGGTTTGCCGTTGGTGGTAAAATAAATTTTGCTGTCGGAGTCGAGCTTGCTGAGCCGGACCTGCAACTGTCGGGCTGCCCCGCCCTCTTCACCCGTAAACTGCGTCTCGGCCCGCACGTCGAGCAGGCGTTTGGCGTAGTTGACCTTTAGCTGATCGAGGCGGCGGAGGTGCGTTTTCAGGCGGGCGGCAAAGTCTTCGAAATTCTTTGGTCCCTGCGGCACCCAGCCCACCTCGGCCAGCGCCGACGCACGGGGAAACACCATGTACTCGACGGCCTCAGGCGTGGCAATGTATTCGGTCCAGAGGTTGCCCTGTAAGCCGGTGATGTAGGGCTTCTCGGCGGGCGTAAGCTCGTCAGGAACAGGCTCATAGCCGTACACTTTCTCGATGGGCAGGTAGCCGCCAATGGCCAGGGGTTCGGTGGCGGGATCGGCCTGATACTTGTCGAGGTAGCAGAATGCGCCAGGGGTCATGATCACGTTGTGCTTCTGTTTGGCCGCTTCAATGCCGCCCTTGATACCCCGCCAACTCATGACTGTGGCGTTGGGTGCCAGGCCCCCCTCCAGGATCTCATCCCAGCCAATAATGGCCCGTCCCTTGCTGTTAACGAACTTTTCGATGCGCCGGACGAAATAGCTCTGCAACTCGTTTTCGTCTTTCAGTTTCAGTTTTTTGATCAGGTCCTGGCAAAAGGCGCTCTTTTTCCAGGCGTCTTTGGGGCACTCGTCGCCACCGATGTGGATGTATTTGCCGGGGAAGAGCACCATCACTTCCGAGAGCACATCCTGCAAGAAGCCGAAAGTCTTGTCGGTCGGGCAAAACACGTCGCTGAAGACTCCCCAGCGGGTGGCCAGGGCGTAGGCTTTGGCCGGTTCGCAGCCCAGTTCGGGGTAGGCCGTGAGGGCGGCAAGGGCATGGCCGGGCAGTTCAATTTCGGGCACAATGGTCACGTGCCGGGCGGCGGCGTAGCGCACCACGTCTTTGATCTGCTCCTGCGTATAGTAGCCGTCGGTGGGTTTGCCGTCGTACTGCTGCGGGTAGTTTTCGGCGTAATGGCCAATGATGGTTTCGGGCCGTTTGGCCCCCACCTGCGTCAGTTTGGGGTATTTTTTGATCTCGATCCGCCAGCCCTGATCGTCGGTGAGGTGCCAGTGGAAGGTGTTCATCTTGTGCAAGGCCAGCAGGTCGATGGTTTTTTTGACGAACGACACCGGCATGAAATGGCGGCACACGTCGAGCATCAGGCCACGGTAGGCAAAGCGGGGCCGGTCCAGGATGTCGCAGGCGGGCATCGACCAGTTGGCTGCGGGCGCGGCGGTGGTGCCATATACTTCGGTGGGCAGCAGTTGCAGCAGCGTCTGCACGGCGTAGAAATAGCCTTTGGGGGTTTCGGCTTCCACCCGCACGCCGTCGGGCGAAACGCGCAGCACGTACCCCTCCGGCCCGCACCGGCCCGCCGTATGCCTGTCGAACACGATGGCCTTCGTTTTCAGCAACGCCGCACTAGCCGGGGCTATGCTGATGGGTAGTCCGCTAGTTGTCTTCAGCTGACCAACAAGCAGTTGCGCCGCTGCGGTCTGGGCGGGGTCCTTGCCCGTGGTCAGGATTTTGGTAGTCCCCGTTAGCACAAACCGCCCCGCCCCACCCGAAAATTTGGCTGGGAACGGGATAATGTTGTAGTCGTTTTCAGTGGTTTGGGCAAGGACGTTGGTGAGGCTTGAGAACAGCAGTAGACCGACGAGAAGGGTACGAAGCATGAGGGGGTAGGAGTGAAAAACGGGTAAGCTTCTGGATGAAGACGTGACATGTTACCAACCGCCAAATATAAAGCTACCCGATTTCAATGACCCAATCGTCCTGCTCAACGGTGGTGTTTTCTTTGAGGAGGACCTGTTTGACGGTGCCGGGCTGCTGGGCGGCTACGATGCTTTCCATCTTCATGGCCTCGATCACAAACAGGGGCTGATTCTTCTTCACCACGTCGCCGGGCTTCACCATGATTTTGGTTAAACGGCCCTGTAATGGTGCCCCCACGTCGCCGGGCTTGCCGATTTTCTGATTGCGCGCTTTCTCTACTTTCAGGGCTTTGTCACGCACACGTACCTGCCGGCTTTGGCCGTTCAGTTCAAACGTGATCGTGCGCATGCCGTACTCGTCGGCTTCGGCCATGAAGAGCAGGCGCACCAGGATGTTTTTGCCCTCGGCAATGGGCACAAGAATCTCCTCGTTGGGCTTGAGGCCGTAGAAAAACGCGGGCGTGGGAATGATGCTCACGTCGCCGTACTGCTCCACCGCCTTGTAATATTCCTCGTAGACTTTGGGGTACATTTTGTACGACAAATAGTCGAGGAAGCCGTCGCCCAGGGGGAAAGCGGCCTGAAACTGGGCCACGTCGGCGTCGAAGTCGATAGGGGCGAGGTGCTCGTTGGGGCGGCCCGTGATGGGTGCCTCGCCTTTCAACACGGCCTTCTGAATATCTTCGGGGAAACCGCCGTAGGGCTGGCCCAGAATGCCCTTCATCAGTTCCTTCA
This sequence comes from Fibrella aquatilis, assembly GCF_017353255.1. Lineage (GTDB taxonomy): Bacteria > Bacteroidota > Bacteroidia > Cytophagales > Spirosomataceae > Fibrella > Fibrella aquatilis. Next base: position 117,127 of record NZ_JAFMYU010000001.1, read on the forward strand.
CCGATTCGGGAAACGACAGCCCCTCGCCGCGCTCCAGCACATCCTCGGCCGTAAGGTTGTTGGCGGTCATAAAAATGGCCATGTCGCCCACCACTTTCGAGGAGGGCGTTACCTTCACGATGTTACCAAAGAGTTGATTGGCAACGGAATAATTCTTCTTCAGCAACTCGAACTTGTCGCCGAGGCCGGTGGCGATGGCCTGCGGTTTCAGGTTGGAATATTGCCCGCCGGGAATCTCGTTTTCGTAGACCTCCGCGCTGCCCGCCTTCATACCACTCTCGAACGGATAATAGTACTCGCGCACGTCTTCCCAATAATTGGAATACGCGTTTAGCGACGGCAGATTGACCGGGCATTCGCGCTCGTGCCCCTGCATCATGGCCACCACCGAGTTGAAGTTCGGCTGCGACGTCAGGCCCGACAACGCACCCAGCGCGCAATCGACAATATCCACGCCCGCGTCGATGGCTTTCAGATACGTGGCCGCCTGAATGCCTGCCGTGTCGTGGGTGTGCAGGTGAACCGGAATGCTGATCGCCTTTTTCAGTTCACTTACCAACAGACTGGCTTCCAGCGGCTTAAGTAAGCCCGCCATGTCTTTGATGCACAGCAGGTGTGAGCCCTCGTCTTCCAATTGACGAGCCATGTCGAGGTAATACTGGAGCGTATACTTCTCGTCGATACCGGTGTAGCAGATGGCGGCTTCGGCAATGGCGTTGGTGCGTTCACGGACGGCCCGGATGCTTACTTTCATGGCCTCGACCCAGTTGAGCGAGTCGAAAATGCGGAATACGTCGATGCCCGTTTCGGCCGATTTCTCCACGAATTTCTCGATCAGATTATCCGGATAAGCCGAGTAGCCTACGGCATTAGACCCCCGGAAAAGCATCTGCAACAGCATATTAGGCATGGCTTCGCGCAGGGCCTGTAGCCGTTTCCAGGGACTTTCGTACAAAAACCGCATCGAGACGTCGAAGGTAGCGCCGCCCCAAACTTCCATCGAAAACAGTTCAGGATGGGCCTTGGCGAAGCCTTCAGCTACGCGTTGCAAGTCCTGCGTCCGTACCCGCGTGGCGAGCAACGACTGGTGGCCGTCGCGGAAGGTGGTATCGGTGTAAAGTACTTGCTTTTGCTCCTTTACCCAGCCTGCAAAACCCTCGCGGCCCAGGTCGCTCAGGCGGTCGCGGTTGCCGTAGGGGTAGGGGCCGTATTGCTCATAGATAGGTACCACGGGTGTGCGGAACACCTTGCTGTCATCGCGTTTCTTCACCTCTGGGTTGCCGTTCACAATCACCTCGCCGAGGTAGCGCAGCACCTTCGTAGACCGGTCCTGCGGCTTGCGGAGTTTAAGCAGTTCGGGGTGGCTTTCAATAAACGACACCCGTGCCTCGCCCCGCTGAAACACGGGGTGGTCAATGACATTCATCAAAAACGGGATGTTGGTTTTCACGCCCCGAATTCGAAACTCGACCAAGGCCCGCTGCAACCGCTGCGTAGCCCCTCGCAACGTCCGCCCCCGCGCCGACACCTTCACGATCATGGAGTCGAAGTAGGGCGAGATTTTCACGCTGGGGTAGCTGCTGCCTTCGTCGAGGCGGATACCGAAACCGGCGGCGTTGCGGTAGGCGATAATGGTGCCAAAATCGGGTTTAAAGCCGTTGGCGGGGTCTTCGGTGGTGATCCGGCACTGTATGGCATAGCCGTTGAGGGGCACCTCGTCCTGGTGGTTGATGTAGATGCCGTTGTCGGAGAGTTTATAGCCCATCGCCACCAGAATCTGCGTCCGCACCAGGTCAATGCCCGTCACTTCCTCCGTAATCGTATGCTCTACCTGAATGCGTGGATTTACCTCAATGAAGTAGATGTTTTCTTCTTTGTCGACCAGAAACTCCACCGTGCCCGCGTTGCTGTAGCCCGCCGCTTTGCCAATTTTTAGCGCGTAGGCATAGAGTTGTTCGCGGGTTTCCTGTTTCAGCCCAAAGGAGGGGGCCACTTCCACCACTTTCTGGAACCGCCGCTGCACCGAACAGTCGCGTTCGTAGAGGTGAATCAGGTTACCGTGGGTGTCGCCAAGTAGCTGAACCTCAATGTGTTTGGGATTCTCTACGAACTTTTCGAGAAAGATCGTATCGTCGCCGAACGCGTTTTTGGCTTCGTTTTTGGCTTCGGTAAAGGCTTTCTCAAACTCGGCGGCTTCACGCACCACGCGCATGCCCCGTCCACCGCCGCCTGCTGCTGCTTTCACCATGACGGGAAAACCAATCCGGGCCGCTTCCTCCGCCGCAAATTCGGGCGACATGTTCTCCTCCCGCGAGTCGGGAATAAGGGGTACGCCCGCTTTGGTAGCCAGGTTTTTAGCCCGCACTTTGTCGCCCAGTGCCTCCATGGCCTCGGGCGTGGGGCCTACGAAAATGATGTTTTCCTCGCGGCAGCGGCGGGCCAGGGTTACGTTTTCGGAGAGGAAGCCGTAGCCCGGATGGATCGCGTCGATCTTTTTGCTTTTGGCCAGCAAAATAAGCCCTTCTACATCCAGATATGGCTTCAGCGGCTCATCGTCGCGCCCGATCTGATAGGCTTCGTCGGCTTTGTAGCGGTGCAGCGAATAGCGGTCTTCGTAGGTGTAGACGGCCACGGTGGTGATGCCCAGTTCGGTGGCGGCCCGCATGATACGGATGGCGATTTCGCCGCGGTTTGCCACCAGCAGGCGTTGGATGGGACGGATGTAGTCTTTCATAATTGGCAACGGAAGCTGCGTAAGGTTGTGAGACGGGCAACGACAGGGCAAAAATGTTGAAAAATAGGCAAAGCGTTTGGGTAAAACAGCCTAATAACTAGCCAATCGCCATTATTCATCCCGCAGTATTGCATTATTTCAATAAATTCGTTTGTTAAAAAAGCAGGCTTATTGTTTGTTGATTATACCCAGAAAGTCGCAACATCAAACTCCTGATACGCACTGATGCCATCGCTTGGAGCGATGGCATCAGTGAGAAGGGCGCTACCGGCTGGTAAGCTAGTAAGCCACACTAAGATACTATTACCGAGAATTCAGAGATTACCCTATCGGCTCAGAAATAATAAGGTGCTGAATCAGGGTTATTTACAGCCACTTGATGCCCTAACACATCCGGTTCCAGGTGAGATGGGTGGAGCAGATACACTTACCAACCAGCCGTCAATTCGCGCAGATCTGGATAAATTTCCAGGGTCCCCAGGTGTCGGTTTGGTCGGGAACCTGACCGGGGTTGATGTACCATTTGCTTTCGAATAGCTTACCGTTATATACCACGCGGGTGCCTGCGGTGGGGTAGGCCTTGGTTGCATCATAGGCCGGTGCATTGCAGCCGGTGGGGTTGGGTGGCGGCGTGGGTGTATACACAGTCACGGCTACAGACGCGGCTGAGGTACCCGCCGATGTTTGTAGCTTGAACGTATAGCTGCCTGCTGTAGTAGGCGTGTAGCTCCACGTGGTACCGGCAAGTTGCTGTGTAGTTAGTTGAACACCGCTGATCAGCACCAGCAGCGTACCTGCCGAGGTCGCGCTGCCCGTAATGGTCGTACCCACCGCTACAGAGGTCGACGTAGGCGTGGGGGCAGGGGGCAGACCGGGTGTTGGTGGCCCACCCGCACAATCCTGAATATATTTCCAGGCACCCCACGGGTCGTTCGGGTTGGGGACATCACCGGGGTTGATCCACCATTTGCTCTCGTAAATTTTCTGGTTGTAGTAGACGCGGGTGCCCGCTGTTGGGTATGACTTGGTCGCGTCGTAGGCTGCATAGCCGCAACCACCGCCACTACCCGCCGTGACCGTCACCGTGGCCGATGCCGCTGAGGTGCCGCCACTTGTCTGAATTCTGAAGCTATAGCCACCCACAGTGGTCGGGGTGTAGCTCCACGACGTACCCGACACAGTTAGCGTAGTGAGTTGAACGCCGTCTTTCAACACCAGCAGCGTACCTGATACCGATGTGCCGATGATGGGGTTGTTGACCACAACGGAGGTACTGGAAACGGTTGGCGGACCAGGTACACCGGGTGGGGGCGTAGTTTGGTAGTCGAAGGCGGCGGCAATGGCGGCGGCGGGCGTGGCTCCGTTCAATACTTTTGCCGCCACGTTCAGGTACGTTACGCCCGTATAATTCGCGTCGGCAGGTAGCGCCGTGCGGGCCAACACCTGCCAGATCATGATGCCATCGCCTTTGCCACCCCGGTTTTCGGCTCCACCATTGCGGATGTATTCGGCTAGAGCGGCGGTGTTCTGCGCTGAATAGGTGTAGTAGGGACCCCAGGGTTCGTTGGGGACGTGGGTACCCGCCGCCAGCCGGAAGCCATATTGGTTGGCATACCAGGCATAGGCATTGAACATCAGGGTCCGGTCTTTGGCTGCTCCGGTGTTATAGCCCTGAAAAGCCACAATGTCGAGGTTGCTGCCTGCCGCCTTGAACACCGGAATCATGTGGCCCGTGGATGAGAAGCCGAAGAGTGAGATACTGTGCAGGGCATCGCTGAACGAGTACAGGTACGTATCAGGCTCACCCGTGATCTGGTTTCGTTTGGCATAGGCGTACTTGGCGGCGGGGTCGTCGTTATTGAGGCCGCCCAACGCCCCGGCACCAGACGGCGCACAGGCGATCAGATACCCTGCCGATTTGGGCATCAGCTGGCGCGACGAGTTGATAAACTGAATAAACCGCGCTACGTTGGCGGGACTGCCAATCTGGTCAAACGACCCGTCGGGTTCAAAATCCCAGTCGATGCCCGCAAAGCCCATGTCATCCACTAAGTCTTTGATCTGCTGGTAGTTGATGCTATAGGCATCTGGTGTGGCCCAGTAGGTCTCGCCGCCAAGCGATAAGATGACTTTAATGCCTTTTTGCGCTACAATAGCAAGGGCCGTTCGGAGCGTTTGGCCGTTGTAGGGCACCTCTATACCCGTTTGTGAGAGGTCATACGAGCCTTTTACATAACGCAGATTTGGTTTGGCAAACGCGAAAAAGAGGTGCGTCACGTGAGCGGGGACGGCCGTAAGCTGACTACTGCTGTTTACCAACTGCGTTTCGCTCCACGACGGAAAATAACCCAGCACAATAGGGGCCGTTGTTGTTGCCGCCAGCCGTGCCCCATTTAGGGTTGTCGGATTACGCTCAATAGCTGGCTGACAGGCCAACAAGGCAGCCAGCAGGCTAATCAGGCAAATAGGTAGCAGCCCAAAATGGCGGCGGTAAGCGTTGGCTATGTTCGATGAACCTGTCATAATGACTTATGATAAAGCAATACCTAACCAGCGCAAGATGTGTTGTTTTGCGAAAAACGTACTGTATTGTTAGTGGATGGATACTAAGGTTTGCTCAAAACACCCGGCTCCAGGCGAAGCGGATGATGATCAGCAGGGCTACGAATCCGAAGACGACATAGCTGAAGGGGACGTAGGTGAACGCCACAAGCTTCAGCCTGTCAACGAACCAAAGAATGCCGATGAGTGCGGCAATAAGGGTCATGAACCCCGACAACCGGCCAAAACCGGGGATGTATTTAAACGGCATTTTCCGCTTGATGAGCATCAACGTGGCCATCATCGTCAAGATAGGCAGTACTTGCAAAGCCAGGTTCATAGTCCACAGGCTTTGCCGTTCAAATAGAAACAGGTAGATGTTTAGTGTCAGGGCGAAGATGCCGGGGATGCAGGCCGCGTAGACCAAACCCGCATAGACGTACCGCCACCGCCAGATTTCGGCGTCGGTGGTGCCCGCCCACAGGTTTATCAGAAAGGCTAACGCGGGCACCGCCAGCAGCAACAGAGCTACAACACCCGGTTGGGCAGCAGCAAAATCGAAGAGGTCGCGGAAGGTCATAAAGAGAGTGGTAAGTGCTGAGCGGTAAGTGGTGAGTTTGCTTCCGCAAGTGTAGTTACTTATGCGGAAGCAAACTCACCACTTACCGCTCAGCACTTACCACTTCTTATCTACTTCAAGCTCAAAAGGTACCCAATCGTGAAGTTGGCGTCCCAGTCGAAGACGAACTGCTGGCAACCAGTGGCGTCGGCAACGGCCTTATAGATGTTGAGGCCCGCCTTTTGCTTGGCATTCTCGCTCTTGTAGTCGGCGGGCATTTTTAGTACGGTGTAGCGTTCTTTGCCGTTGCGCACCTGCTTGGCCAGCTCGAAAGGAATGCCGCCGATGATGAAGCACGTTTTGCGGTGGCTGCTGGGTACGCCCTTGGCTTTGCTTTTCACTTCGTCGTAGACCTTGCTGTCGTCGTCGCCGTTCTGGAAATATTTGGCCCCGAACGTCTCCACGGCCGACACGTCGCTGCCGTTTTTCCACGAGATCTTGGTGTTACCCGAGCCAATATCCACCACAAAGGCGTTGTCGTCAAATTCCGGGGGCAGCACCGACCGCAGACCAAGCCGGCCTTCCTGTTCGGGCGTTACGGTGTTGACTACATAGTTCAGTGCCTTCAGGTTCTTGATGATCTTCTGGGTCGTTTCGGCCTTCAGGGCACCTGAGCTAACCACAAACTGGATCTCGCGGCCATTCACGCCGAAATTGAGCATGTTGGCAATATACTGTTTCAGGCCTTCGCGAATGTCGAGGTCAGAAGCCATGTTTTCCAGCACGAGGCTGTTGCCAAAATCGGCTTTCTCCAGCTTCCAGCGCTTCTGGTCGTCAACGCGCACGATGAACGAGTTGAAGCCGCTGGCACCCAGTTCTACTACGCCCTTGAGCTTGCCGCCCACGGGTTCAGCCGCCTGAAAATTAAACGCCGGACGAGCACCGCCCGTGCTGGCCTCGCTCGATGCACCCGACGACGCGCCACCCGACGATGCTTCATCAGACGTGGCCGTGGCTTCGCTCGTGGCCTCACTGGTAGCAGACCCGTCGGCGTTGGGGGCCGTATGGTCTTCGTTTGAGGGCAGATTGGACGACGTTGTCTGTTCGGTTTTGTTGCCCGCCCGGAATTTCTGGATCAGGTCAATACCGGCCACATATTTCAAGCCTAAATAAATAAGGCCAATAATCAGGGCCGTAATCAGCAGGCGACCTGCGGTAGTTAATCGTTGCATAAGCGAAAGAGTGAAAGAGATAAAGAGTGAATGGTGAAAGAGCGAATGGCGAAAGAGTGAGTTAAGCGCAATAGGTTCGTATAAAACGCTCTTTCACCATTCACTCTTTCACCCATTAGTCCAACAGGCTCCGATAACCCTCGTCTTTGGGGGGATTGATGACGCGGGCTTCCACGGCGCGGTCGGCGGCAGGGGCGTTTAGCTGCACCAGCGAAAACTCGCCTTTATTGTAGGCCTCCAGCAGCGTCTGCCCTTTGTCCGACAGCATACCGTTCTGGATGTCTACCCCGTTGATGAAGTCCATCGACAGGTCCATGGCCCGCTTCATTTCGCCCAGCTTTTTGCTCATGTCGTCCTGGATATACTCCATCGACTCGTCGAAATAAAACTTCTTGTCGGGGTTGCCTTTGAAGATGCTCACGGCGGTCTTCAGGGCATTCGAGCTTTCTTTAACGATCTGGTATTCAGTCTCTTTTAGCTTTACCTTGATATCGGTTTCCTTGATCAGGTAATCGGCCGATTTGTTTACTTTCTCCATAAACTCCAGCACCAGCTTCATGTTGCGTTGCAGGGGGAACAGTTTCTCGTTCATCTCCTGCAAACCTGCGCCTTCCATGGTGGCCAGGGTGGCGGCTTCTTTCATGCCGGGGCGAGTAGCGGCCAGTTCATTGGCCTTGTTGGCCTCGTTGAATTTGGCTTTGATGCTCTCGTTGTTCTCGTTGATCTTCTTGTTCAGCTTCACGAGTTGCCCGGCCAGCGTGTCGATCTGTCCCTGCATTTTCTCGCGCTTTTCGCGGAGGTCCTGCACGTAGATTTTCATGATGGCAATGGGGTCCAGTTGCACCACCACGCCCGTGAGCTTGCGCATGAATGTTTTGAACAGGAAGAACACCGCCGTGCGCACGTCGCGGCTGGTGAACAGGAACACCAGCAACGCCAGCACCCCCAGCAGACCTGCCAGATAGAGCGTATTTTCGGTAGCGCGGATCAGGAATTCCAGAATCCGGTTGAAATAGACCAGGCCAAGTGCGCCCAGCCCACCCAGGGCCAGCATACCCGCAATGCCCTCGGGACGGCTCCAGAAGGAGCCTTTGCTGGCACCCTCCGATGAGTTGCCGCCAGCCAGTTGTGAAAAATCAGGAGAAGCCATGTGTTTAGTTTAAGGAGTAGGGATTTACGAATTACGATGTACGAATTACGATTTGTTGCTGACGCATGGGGTTACTCTACAGCATAGGAGCGCGTCAGCAATAAATCGTAAATCGTAATTCGTACATCGTAAATCATTTTAGGTAAGAGCCGATTTTACTCACGTCGGCTTTGATTTGTTCGGTGAAATTGGTGTAGGTAGCTTCGAAGTTGGCCCGGTTCTGGTTGATCTTGGTACTCTGCTCTACCACTTCGCCGCCAATTTGTGCCAGCCGGTCATTGTTCTTGCCCAACCGTTGTTGCAGTTCCGCAATTTGCTTGCCAATAGCCTCATTGTCGGCCTGTAGCTTTTTTTGCTCAGCCTGCAACCCGCCCACGCGGTCCTGAATAGCTGATTCTACGCTCTTCAGAAACGACTCCCGGTCGGCGGTCAGGGCAGCCAGGTATTGGTTGGCCGCCGTCGATAGCGTTTGGGGGTCTGCCGTGCCGGCCATAGCTTTGAAGCTGGCCCACGCCGCCTGAAACTGCTTATCTTCGGGCAGGCCCAGGCTACTGAGGTTGCGCAGAATCTCGCGAAACTCGAAATAGTCCGGTCCGGGCAGGTTGGCTTTGCCAAGCACCGCTGCAAAGTGGTCGACAAACTTGGTATCTATGCTGCCCGGTCCGGCGGCCACGCTACCCCCTGTGGGCGGCGTATAGCTCGAAACAGGTTGGCTCGCAGGTGCTGACTGCCCCTGCCCGGCGGCGGGCGCAGCCCCGCCCGAATTGCCTTGCGGCGCACTGGAGTCTTCTTTAATGAAAAACCCCATTAACTTTTCACCTAGACTTTTGTCTGTGTCTGCCATACCGATTTGTGGGTGATTGACGGGGCAATACTACAATACTACCCGTAATCTACAACCGCCATCTCTGATAAACGGTTATAGAACCACCCCAATGTGCATGGGAGTAGATGGACGAAAAAACCGTGTTTCAGGCATCAGGTACGATCTATCTCCACACGCCTTTTTACCACATAAAGCTCCACTGACCTTGATTGTTTCTGTTATATCTACTGCCCCCGCCCGAATTTGCCTCTTCGGCGACGATCAGGATTACCTGGGACTGCCTGTGCTGACGGCTTCGCTCACCCTGCGCACCAAACTGACCGCTTGGCACCACGGCCAGCCCGGTTTTCGGTTTCGGTTTGCCCACCCCGGACGGCGCCTGAGCGTTGCCTTCGATGGTATACCGCTCGCTTACGAGACTGACCATGACTACCTCCAGGCCTGTATTAACGTACTGTTGCGCGAGGGATTTACGTTCAGCCGGGGTATCGAAGGCGACATCCAGGACGAGTTTCCGGCCGGCATCGGGGCATCGTCGGCGCTGGTGATAAACTGGCTCAACGCCCTGGCTCAGCTTGCCGATCAGCCCGCCCGGCTTACAGCCGCGCAATTGGCTCAACTGACCTACGCGGCAGAGGTGCTTGAGTTTGGCCATTCGTCTAGCCACATCGACCAGCAGACTACGGCCCTGGGTGGGTTACTTTATTTTCCTCAGGGTGTCGCTGGCACTGCTCAGTCGCTGCCAGTGCCGCTGGGTAGTTTCATGCTGGTCGAATGGCGGGATGCTGTACTGGAAACGGTGGGCACAGCTGACTACCCTCATCAGCGGTCATTATCGGGCGACGTACTGGAGCGTATTGGTCGGGTCAATCCGGGGTTTTCGGTACAGACGGCTATCCCGCCCGAAGCCACGGAATATAAGGATCAGCTGAGCAAGGATGATTACGTATTGCTGAAAGCTACCCTGGCCTGCCGCGACCTCACCACCGACGCCCTGGCACTACTGCACGCGCCCCACCTTAACCACGCCCGGCTAGGTCAGCTACTTACCCAGCTCCATACCTACCTGCGCGATGCCTACCAACTGTCGTCGCCCCAGGCCGACCGGCTGCTCGACGTGGCCCTGCGGGCAGGAGCGCTGGGTGGTAAGGTCATTGCCGGCAGCCGGGCGGGGGCGTTGCTCGTCTATGCGCCCGACAACAGCCGACAGGTTGCTGAGGCCATTGAACGAGCAGGCGGACGGGCCACCGTAGTGCGGCTGGGTGCGGGCGTAGCCTAATTGAAACAGGCTTGCAGACGAATGTGTTACCTTTGTGGCGCTAGATACTGCCACGCTCATGCTCGATTTTCTGACCAATGCCTTTACCGGCGACAAAGCCAAAGCGCCCGCGCTGTATGCCCCCTCGCTAACCGAATACCGCCGCCGCCAGACCATCACGGTCAACATCGGCGATGTGCCGATGGGGTCCGATTACCCCATCCGGGTGCAGTCGATGACCACCATCGACACCATGGATACGAAAGGGTCGGTGGAGCAGAGCATCCGCATGATCGAGGCGGGCTGTGAATACGTGCGCATTACGGCACCCAGCGTGAAAGAGGCGCAGAACCTGGAGAACATCCGCAAGGAACTTCGGGCGCGGGGCTACACCACGCCACTGGTGGCCGACATCCACTTCACGCCCAACGCCGCCGAATTGGCCGCCCGCGTGGTGGAAAAAGTGCGCATTAACCCCGGTAACTACGCCGACCGGAAGCGGTTTGAACACATCGACTACACCGATGCCGGTTACGCCGCTGAGCTGGACCGGATTCGCGAAAAATTTCTGCCCCTGGTTCGTATTTGTAAGGAGTACGGCACGGCTATGCGCATCGGCACCAACCACGGCTCGTTGTCTGACCGCATTCTGAGCCGCTACGGCGACACGCCCGTGGGCATGGTGGAGTCGGCGCTGGAGTTTCTGCGGATCTGCGAGGAAGAAAATTATTACAACACGGTGCTCTCCATGAAGTCGAGCAACCCGCAGGTGATGGTGCAGGCGTACCGGATGCTGGTGCAACGCCTTGACGAAGAGGGACTTAAACCGTACCCGCTGCACCTGGGCGTAACCGAAGCAGGCGAGGCCGAAGACGGACGGATCAAGTCGGCGCTGGGTATTGGCACCCTGCTGGAAGACGGCTTGGGCGATACCGTGCGGGTGTCGCTGACGGAAGACCCGGAGTTTGAGGCCCCCGTAGCCCGCGCCCTAATTGACCGGTATACGCACCGCGCCGAAACGGCCAAACCTATTCCGGCCCTGACCGAACTACCCTACGACCCGTTTCAGTACACCCGTCGGCAGACGCACGAGGTGGCCAACTTTGGGGGGAGCAACGTGCCCCGCGTGCTGGCCGATTATAGCCAGACGCCCGTGCAGGAAGTAGACGTGCTGAAGGCAGTGGGTCATTTTTACCTGCCCCTGCCCGACAAGTGGCGTATGAACGACCTGGGGGCCGATTATCTTTATACGGGTGCTCAAACGGCTGGTTTCATGCTGCCCAACGGCCTGAAAGAAGTGGTCGACTACAGCATCTGGCGCAGTCATCCCGATGTGCTGAACGTGCTGCCCATGCTGACGGCCAGTCAATACCTGTTGGCCCGACAGCAGCAGCAAGGCCTGCACATCCGGCTCAATTTTGTGCGCTTTACCCTCGCCGACCTGACCGATGAACTGGCCAATGCGCTGAACAACGACCGCAACGTGGTAGGGTTGGTGTATAGCGACAACAGCCACGCTATGCCCGAACTCCGGCGGCTGTTCGTTGACCTCACCGAGCGCGGGCTGACCCTGCCGGTGGTAATCCAACGCCGCTACGAAGGCGTACCCACCGCCGAATTGCCCCTCTACGCCGCTACCGACGTGGGTGGCCTGCTCATCGACGGCTTTGGCGATGGTATCCTGCTGGAAGCCACCCGCCCATCCGACCACGATGAACACAAGCAACTGAACGGCCTGGCGTTTGGCATTTTGCAGGCAGCCCGGACGCGCATCACCAAAACCGAATACATCTCCTGCCCCTCGTGTGGCCGTACCCTGTTCGATTTACAGGAAACCACGGCTCACATCCGGCAGCGGACTGAACACCTGAAGGGCGTGAAAATCGGTATCATGGGTTGCATCGTGAACGGCCCCGGCGAAATGGCCGACGCCGACTACGGCTATGTGGGCATTGGCCGCGACAAAATTTCGTTATACCGTGGCCAGCAGGTAATCAAAAAATCAGTCTCGGCAGCCAACGCGGTCGATGAATTGATCGAGTTGATCCGCGAAGATGGCCGCTGGATTGAGCCGGGAATTGAGGTAGATGAATAAGGAAAAATACGCCAGAAACAGGCCATTTCGTAAACCTTTTCGGCCTACAAATGGCTATACTAGAGAAGGGGTTTCCCTCTTCCTTCACACGTCAAAACAACTTTATTGTGAGCCGTTTAGCTGATTATTTCAAAATTGGGCCTGTGTTTAGCTACTTCATCAATGTATTTCGCAAGCCAGACCCCAACAAACCGAGCAACGTGAACCTGCGCATGATGCACGGAATCAACCGGATTTCGATTGTCATGTTCCTGATCTGTTTGCTGGTGATGATCTACCGAGCCTTTATTCGATGACCTTCGACGACCTGCGTACGTATTGCCTGAGCAAACCCGCCACCACCGAATCATTACCGTTCGACGAAACGACGCTGGTGTTTAAGGTGGCTGGCAAAATGTTCGCCCTCAGCGATATGGACGCTCGTCCGGTGCGGGTAAGCCTGAAATGTGATCCTGAACGGGCCGCTCAACTGCGTGAAGAATACGATGCTATCGAGGCTGCTTTTCATATGAGCAAGCGGCACTGGAACACCGTCACCTTCGATGGCTCTCTGCGCAATGCCATGCTCCGCGAACTTATTGATCATTCGTATGAACTGGTGGCAAGCGGGTTGCCCAAGGCTATCCGGGCCACGCTGAATCAGTTGCCCGCCGAATCGTAGCCAGTGGTCGATTGGTTGAGCCGGAATTCGTAAATTAGCTTTCAAAAACGACGCATCAACAGTATGGAAGTCGCAGCGCTGGGATTCCTTTTTATCATCTACCTGATTCTACGCTATTACCTGATCGACCACGAGACGGCAACGGATAAGGATATGCGGCGGTTTCAAGCTGGCATTCAGCAGGTTACGGCCCGGCAGTATAATGAGGCTTTTGATTATTTCAACGATGCCGTAAAGCAGCACCCCAACTCGGCGGTGGCCTATGCGTTTCGGGGCAAGTGTCAGTTGATGCTCGAAAACCATTATTCGGCCATTTATGATCTCACCCAGGCCCTCAACCGCGACAACACCATTGCCGATTGTTACCTGGACCGGGGCGTGGCTCATTACAACGTCGAGCAATACACTGAAGCCTTTCGCGAGTTTGACAAAGCCGTCTGGCACATCCGCGACGAGCGCCCCGACGCTTACCGTTGGCGTGCCCGCGCTCGCATTGAGCTTCGTCAGCTAAGCCAGGCAGAAAACGACCTCCGCCGCGCCGTAATGCTCGGCGATGAAGACGCCTTCCAACTTTTGCGCCAACCGCCCTTCACCAGGCCCCTGCCCGTGGCGAAGCGCCGGTAAGGCGAAGAGTGTTTCGAGTTTTCAGTTTATAAACAGCAAAAGCCCTTCGTGTGAAGGGCTTTTGCTGTTTTAAGGGGGATGTGGTTGGCTTTGCACTCCGATTTGCTGTTGCATGAGGCTACGCGCTCTAAGCCGGAACGCCGGACCGCCTTAGAGCGCGTAGCCTCATGCAACAGTACAACTACATCTTCTCCCCCTTACAACGCCAATTCCTTCGCCGACACAATAGTCAGTACCTCGGTGTCTTTGAGGCGGGCGGCGAGGCCCAGGGTCTTGGGCACCTCGTAGTGGAAGAAGAACTTCATGGTGTGGAGCTTGCCTTCGTAAAAAGCCAGTTCGTCGCCTTGCGGGTTTTGGGTCAGCATGGCCTGCTTGGCTACAATAGCTTGCTTCAGCCACTGCCAGGCAATCACCACAATACCCATTTGCTCCAAAAACAGGGTAGCATCGCTCAGGTAGCGTTCGTAGTCACCAGCACCGGCATGGGGCATTATGGCCTGCAATACTTCCTGAATACGGCCCAGTTCGGTTTTTAGCATCCCAGCATAGGGTTTTAGCTCGTCGTGGGTGGCGGCTTCGGCGATGGTCTTGCCTATTTCGCCCATCAGAATCTGGGCTGCTTTACCCCCCTTCATGGTCATTTTCCGACCCAGCAAATCCTGCGCCTGAATGCCCGTGGTACCTTCGTAGATGGGCGTAATCCGGATGTCGCGGTAGAGCTGTTCCACCGGAAAGTCTTCCGTGAAGCCGTATCCGCCAAACGTTTGCAAACTCTGACTCACCGACTGCACTCCCATCTCTGACGGGTACGTTTTGGCCATCGGCATCAGGATTTCGACCAGCAGGTGGGCATTCTCTTTTTCCTCGCCTTCCGCCACGCGTGAGATGTCATAGGCACGGGCTGCTTCCAATAGAAGTGACAGCGAACCTTCGGTTACGGCTTTTTGGAACAACAACATCCGCCGCACGTCGGGGTGATTGATAATGGCCGTTTGGGGCGTGTCGAGGGCATTTTTCTCGTTTAGTCGGCGGCTTTGAGGCCGTTCGCGGGCATATTGCAGGGCGGCGTGGTAGGCGGCAGTGGCAATGCCGGCGGCGGTCATGCCCACGCCGATGCGGGCACCGTTCATCATCTGAAACATGTAGGGTAACCCCTGATGCGGCTGGCCCACAAGGTAGCCAATACAGTCGTCGGCTTCGCCCATGGTGAGGTGCATGGCGGGTACGCCCTTCTGACCCAGCTTATGATACACGCCCGTGGAGGTAACGTCGTTGCGGACTTTTCCCGCTTCGGTAATGCGGTATTTGGGCACGACAAACAGCGAAATGCCCTTCGTGCCTTTGGGCGCTCCGTCGATGCGGGCCAGCATGAGGTGAATGATGTTGTCGGCTACATCGTGATCACCCGCCGAGATAAACACCTTCTGCCCTTTGATCTTATACGTACCGTCGGGCTGGGGTGTGGCCGACGTAGTCACGTCAGAGAGCGACGAACCCGCCTGTGGCTCCGTGAGGGCCATGGTGCCCTGCCATTTGCCCGACAGCATATTGGGTACAAACTCTTCGGCCAACTCGGGTGAGCCAAACGACACGATCAGATCAGCCGCGCCAGAGGTCAGGCCGGTGTACATCATGCCGTTGTTGGCCGCCATCAGGATGAAGCCAATGCTCGACGTAATGAGTTCGGGGAGTTGCTGTCCGCCATGCTCAAAGGAGAAGCCGGCGCCAATCAGTCCGGCATCGCCCACGGCTTTGATGTACGCCTTAATGCTGGGGTGCACCGTTACCTGACCGTCTTTCAGTTCGGGCTGGTTACGGTCTACATCGCGCACGTGGGGGTACATGAGCGTGTCGGCAATGTGCGTAGCCGAATCAATCGCCATGTCAAATGTACCCCGGTCGTGGTCGGCGAAGTGGGGGTACTGCGTCAGGTCTTCGGCACGAAATACGTCGTGCAGCAGGAAATTGAGGTTGCGTTTGCTGAAATAAGCGGACATGGGAGAGCCTGGAGTAAGTGGAGGATGTATTGATTTACGATGTACGAATTACGAATTACGATTTGTTGCTGACGCGCTCCTATGCTGTAGAGTAACCCCATGCGTCAGCAACAAATCGTAATTCGTAATTCGTACATCGTAAATCAACAGTATGCATGCATACTATTTATGTAAAAGTAGGAAAAAGTTGGATGCAATGGAGACGATGGGTAGAAAACCATATTGGAATGGCTTGCGTTTACGTTTTAATACTGAATCACTAACTAACCAACTCATTCATGAACCACATGAAACGTTCTGTATCATTGCTGCTCGTTGTTCTACTGGCCTTCGCGTCGGCGGCCGTAGCCCAAAATCGGAAGAGTCCGCACACCACCGTCGAAAGTCCCGACAAGAGCATTAAGGTCGTTTACGGCCAACCGTCGAAGAAAGGACGGGTCACGTTTGGCCCTGAAGGCAGCACCAGCATGGAGAAATTTGGTAAGCCCTGGCGCACCGGTGCCGACGAAGCCACCGAAGTGACGTTTAAAAACGACGTGATGTTTGGCGGCAAAATGGTGAAGGCCGGCACCTATACGCTGGTTACGTTTCCCGACCCCAAAGAGTGGGGCGTGGTGCTCAACAGCCAGCTAGGCCAGTGGGGTGCTTATGACTACGACAAGTTCAAGGAGAAAAACGTGGTAGAGGTGAAAGTGCCCGTGTCGGCCAATAAGACGCCCATTGAAACCCTGACCATTACGCCCTCAAACAAGAGCATCGCCATTGCCTGGGACAACATGACCGTGTCGGTTCCCGTTATGGCCCACGGCGCGAGTAATTAGTGACATGGTGGTCATTCAGTGGTCATTATATGACAGCGAAGCGAATGACAGCCAATGACTATTGAATGACAGCGAAGTGAATGACAATTAATGACCAATGACCAAAAAACCCCGATTCTGATTCAGAATCGGGGTTTTTGCTTTTATGTCAATCGGCCAGAAGGTCGATCAGCCGTTGGTTGACGTAGTAGGTAGTGCGGCCAATGGGGTTGGGCGTAAGGATGCCCGCAGCGGCTAATTTTTTCAGGTATGTCGAAGCTGTTTGGCGCGTAGCCAGACCCCGACGCTGGAGCAAATCAATTTTCAAATAAGGGAGCGTAAAAAGTAGTTTGAGCAAAGCGTGGTCATAACTGCTGCCTAAGGCTTGTCGGGTTATTGGCTCTAACTCGTCCATAAGTTGTAACATCCGGCGAATTTTACTCGTGGATAGCTGAGCGGTATCCCGGATACCATTCAACATAAAGACAATCCATTCGGTCCAGTTTTGCCCTTCAGTTACCTGCCGCAACAGCCGGTAATAATCGCTTTTATATACGTTGATATACCGGCTCAGATAAAGAACGGGTTGGGGTAACAGATTTTGCTGAACTAGATATAATACGTTCAAAATTCGTCCGGTGCGGCCATTACCGTCCATAAATGGGTGAATGGCTTCAAATTGATGATGGATCAGTGCCATCTTGATGAGCGGGTCTGTTCCATCAGGTTGATCTTCATTGATAAACCGCTCCAGGGCAGCCAATTTCTGCCGTAGTACGTCTTCACAACAGGGAGGGGTATATACAACGCTATTGCTGCTTGCATTACGCAAGGCTGTTCCAGGTGTATTGCGTACACCGGCACCGTTTTGCTTAAGTGTTTGGACAATGTCTACAAAAAGATTGGTTACCAGCAGGTTATGTTGTT
This sequence comes from Fibrella aquatilis, assembly GCF_017353255.1. Classification (GTDB taxonomy): domain Bacteria; phylum Bacteroidota; class Bacteroidia; order Cytophagales; family Spirosomataceae; genus Fibrella; species Fibrella aquatilis. Next base: position 134,531 of record NZ_JAFMYU010000001.1, read on the forward strand.
TCTGCATCTTATGTAGGCCCACATAAAGCGCTTCCCGGTAGTTCAATACTTCTTTGGCCATTGCTGAGGTAGCTGCATCATCGGCAATGGCACGGTATAATTCGTCTTGTGTCGTTACGATGTTTTCAATAGCCGAACTGTCTTTGCTTTCCTGTACAACCAGCGTGTTGAGCAATATGGCCGGGTCTGGTAACGAGGCACATAAGCCATTTAGCTCGCCTAAATAGCGTGATGCTTCTGCTAAAGCTCGAAGAATAACGGGATCATCAAGGTCCGTGGCGGGTGGTAGGTCTGGCAGGTCATTATAAGGTAGCAGCGGATCGTAGGCCATGAGTCATGTTAGGTTTCAGGTGCAAATCTAACATAATGGGCTGTTGATGTTAAGCACCTTAACATCAACAGCCCATTATGTTAGAAAAACGACCTCTTTCTAACATCAACCCTCACATCACTTCACCAGCTTATAATTCTTCCACTCGCCGAAGCGGTGCTTGAGGCGGTCTTCGATGGCGTAGATGATTTTGTCTTTCAGGCTCTGCACGTGGTGAATCTTGGTGGGGTCGAAATCATTCGGGGCGGCGGCAATGTAGGGTTGCATCACGGCGGGGTGAGTACCCTCGAAGCGTTTGATGCGGAAGATGTCGTAATAGTCGTACACCTTCGACGGTGCCGCGGGGGCGGGTTTGGTTTCGGTCTGAGCCAGCGTATGCAGGGCGGGTTCATCCATATCGCGACCATAGAACGTACGGAAATAAGCCCATTTCTGAAACATCTGCTCGGCGGGGCGCACGAAGCTGTAATGATGCACCGGCACGGGCACGTACGTCACGCGGAGCTTGGTGCCTTTTTCACCCGCTTCATACGCCGCAAACGAGCTGTATTTCCGAAACCCCTGCGAGTCGCGGTAGGCGTAGGCGTTGATGCCGTTGCGGAACACGCGAATCTCTTTTTTGTGCTGCTTGCGGGTGTTGTTGAGGTAGTCGTAGCTGCCGTGGAAGTTCAGGAAGTCGAACAGCAGCCCGTCGATGTCGGGGCGGTCATTAACGGACTCGATGGCGGCGCGGATGGTAGGCAGGTCCTGCTCGTGCATCACCTCGTCGGCCTGAATATGGAATAGCCAGTCGCCGGTGCAGGCGTTGAGGGCAATGTTGGCCTGCTGGGCGAAGATCTTGCCGTTTCCGCGCATGGTCTCATCCCAAACGGTGTCGATAATCCTGATTTTGGGGTCGTTGAGAGCCACCAGCGCGCCGCGGGTTTCGTCGCTGGAATTACCTACGGCAATGCAAAATTCATCGCAGAGAGGCAAAATCGACTGGATAGCGGCCAGGTATGGATACTGGTAGGTAAAGCCGTTGCGGATATACGAAAAGCCGCTGATTTTCATGTTGCTGTAATTAAGAGGCAGCAAAAGTAAGCAGGTTTTTCTCAGAAGGGGTACCCCACCGCAATGTTAAGCACCAGGTTGTCGCGCCGCCAGTCGCGGTCGCGGAAGTTGATTTTGTTCAGCACCCAGCGTTGCCCTTCGGGCAGGTAGGGAATGCTGAACGGCGTGGCCAGGTCGGCGCGGACCAGGAAATAGGAGAGGTCGATGCGCAGCCCAATGCCGCCCCCAATAGCCAGTTGTTTGGCAAAATCTTTCGTAAACTCCGCTCCCGGACCGTACGTGCTTACCCGTGCGTAACTCCAGACGTTACCCGCATCGACAAAAGCGGCGAGTTGAAGTAACGACGTCAGTTTAGCCCGAAGTTCGGTGTTCACTTCCAGCTTAATATCGCCACCTCCATCCTGGAATAGTGTGCCTTTTGCAGGGGTGTATGTACCCGGCCCAGCCGCTCGAGGACGGAAAGCGCGAACACTGTTGGCTCCGCCTATAAAATATTGACGAATAAAGGGCATCTCGTTACTGTTGCCATATGGAATGCCGACACCTCCGAAAAAGCGATTCGCCCAAGTCAGTTTTGGACTAAGCTGGAAGTAGTGCCGCGTGTCGAGGTCGAACCGGAAGAACTGCGCAAAAGGCAAGCCAGCAATGTTTTTGTATCCCGTATCGTCTGGCTTGATCAGCAAACCTGCCAAATTCCCGGCTGGCTCCATGTTGATAGTGAGGCGGTTCGTGTATCGACGGCGCGTTTGTGGGTCCGAATTGTAATTAAAAGTGTATAGCGCACTCAAAATAAACTGGGCCTTCAGCAAACGGGCATACGTCGGACCGGTCAAGGTGTCAAGCAGTCCAGCAATGAACTTCGGCTGTTCAAAATTGTAGATGTTGACGTAATTGACATAGAAAGGCGAAAACGAATGCTCGACCCTATTGCTTGTACGGAATGCATAGCCAAACGAGGCCCTTGCCGAGCTAAGATTATAGAGCGAGTCGCGCTGAAGAATTTCGTACCCAACCGTCAGGTTTGTTTTGGGCAGAATGGATCGCCGGTCGTAACGGATCTTGAAAGGCGACACCAGCCGGGGGAAACTTAGCGTGGCATCGATACCGTAGCGGTAGTTGGTCACCCCCCGCCCCGCCGCGCCTATTTGCAGGTCTATACCAGCTGTAGCGTTAACCTGCAATTGTTCAGCCCGGCGTAGAAAATTGCGATCTATGTAGCTGGCTGTCAACAGTGTGCCCGCCAGATTGTTCGACCGCGAGTTGCCCGATACCTCCAGTCGGACCGACCGTTTGGGTAGGGGTGTGAGGTAGTAGTTGGCATCCATCAGGGCCGAGTCGCGGCCGTAGCGGCCCACCGGCTCGAACCGGTTGCGGATGTATTTGAAGGTGCCCAGGTTCACCAGCCGCGACAGCGAGAGGTCCTGCGCCCGGCTGTTATAACGCCGCCCCGGCCGGATACTGATCACGTCTTCAAACAACACCGGATTGTACACCCGCGACGAATCGACGATGTAGAATTTGCCGGGCGGGGCCGTCTTGCCCGAATCGGCCGCCGTGGGAATAGGGGCCTGATAGGCCAGCGTGCGGTTGGTGTCGGTGCGGGCCGTGGCCAGAGTGTAATTGGGGAAAATATAGATGTTGCGCAGGAAATAAGGCACTTTGGCCGCCGCCGGAATGTCGGGTTTGATGGCCAGGTAGAACCGCACCCTGTGGTTGCCCACGGCGGTGTCGGTCAGCACGGTCACGTAATCGGGTAGGAAGTAGAAAAATCCCCGCTGCTTAATGGCCGACCCGATCCGCTCTTTTTCGGCCTTGACTACGTCAAGCACAAAGGGGTTGCCTGCTTTCAGAAACGACTGGGGCGAGGCGTTGAACATGGCCCGCGCCACTAGCGTAGAGTCGCCGATAAACGAGACCGAGTCGATTAGGTAGCGCTGTGGCACCTGAATGGTGTAGCGGGCTTTGGTCTGGTAGCCGTTCACGTCGACAAAGTCGCCCTGGAGGCTAGTGCCAAAATAGCCTTCGTTCTCCAGCGTGTTGCCCATGAGCTGCCCGTTGGCGGCCAGTCCCCGCGCCGAGGCCAGTACGGGTGCTTCGCCAAACTTCCGCCGCAGCCCCGCCCGGAAGCCTTTTTCTTTTTTCGGCTCGCCCACGAAATAGTAGAAGGCCACCTTGTACGGAAACCCAAATATGCGCGAGTTGGGCCGTGGCCGCGCCAGCGCCTGCAACTCGGTCACAAGCCGTTCCTTCTCTTTCTTAGCAATGGTCGAATCGGTCTTCAGCACGAAATCGGCTCCGACATATAGTTTCTCTCCTGTCGGCAAATGCTTGGCCACGTTACAGGATTGGAGTATTGTAATGTATAATGTACAATGAATAATCGGTCCGCCGATGCAGTACAATGACCTTCGCATCAACCTACGGATGTGAACTGCCTGACTGGGTGAATGGTATGGTGTACTCGTTGATTTCATTTCGTTGTGTTCACTCGTGTACAATGGTGGTCCCGCGTCTGGGGATACGCGAGCGTCAGCCCAGACGCGGGACCGCCATTGTACATTGTACATTATTCATTGTACATTTTCTTTCTCCTCCTTCCTCCGCCGCACCAGGTCGGCCAGGGTGTTGAAATCGACGGTGATGACGAAGCCCACGCCGGTTTCGATCACGAAGCCCTCCAGGATGGTGCGGTCACTGTTGGACCGGCGGTAGGCCCGGAGTGCATAGCGACCGTCGCGGGTGATATTGTAGTTGAGCGACAGGTTGTCGAACACGGCGCTGTTGTTCTGAGCCTGCTTGATGTCTTCAGAGCCTTGCACCAGAAAATTCTTGCCTACGGCCACCGTGAGTCGTCCCTGCAAAAAGCTGCGCGAGAGGCCAATGTTCAGGTCGGTGCGGCTACCGGTGGCGCTACCCGTCTGGGCCTCGCCCGCCTGCGAATTGAGGTTTACGTCCAGATCGACTCCCTTAATCAGGCCCGACGCGAACTGCTGCAACTGCTGCGAAATGATCTTGCTCACGCTACTTCGGGCCAGGTCGGTAGCCGTGGCCCCCACGTTGAAGCCAGAGCCGGAATTAGTCGACGATTCGGCAATGAAGTTGCCCAGGATGAGCAAACCAAACACCTGCTTGTTCATATCGTTGGGGTTGGCGCGGAGGGCATCGAGCTTGCGGCTCACGTCGTCGCCTACCTGACCGAGGCGGCTGATGGTTTCTGAGGGGGCAATAATGTCGAAGCCAATGGTGGGTGCCGCCAGGTTACCGCTCAGCGTCAGGGCCACGTTGTAGGGCACCTGAATCTTAGCCAGCGGCTGGGTACTGCCCGACGTTTCGCTCGAAATCAGGGCATCGGATGTGGTGCGGGTCTGGTAGATGGCCGTCAGGTTCAGGTCGGCCTTGAGGGGGTCGCCGGTGAAGTTGATGTAGCCGCCTTTTTGCAGGGTAAATTCCCGTTGCAACACCTGGTAGGTGAGCGAATAACGGCCCTCCGTGACCTCGTAGCGCCCCAGAACGGACAACTCGCCGCTGGGCGACACGTTTACGGCCAGCCGCGCATTGCCCCGCGCCCGCAGGTTGTCGCCGTTCAGCTCGTCCACAATAATGGTGATCTCCGACTTCTCGTCGGCCTCCAGCGTCAAGTTAATGTTGGAGTTATTAAGCTGGTCGAACTGGAGGGGCGCAGCCACGGTGTCTTTGCGGGGGCGCAGGTATTTGGCCAGGGCCAGGGTGTCTTTGTGGTTAATAAACGTCACCGTCTGGCGGGCATCGTTCAGGCTGGCCTCGTCGCTGGGGAGCACCGTGGTCACTTTGGAGCCATCTTCCAGCCGCACGTTGCCATCTACCGACGGTGAGCCGCCTTTGCCCACAATGTGCAGGTTGGCCGACACCGACGCCTGCCCGTACAAAAAACCGTTGTCTTTGCGGGCGGCGTTCAGGGCCAGAAAATTCTGCGCCCGCATCCGCATATCGTACGACACGTCGGGGATGTTGCTTAGCACCACGCGTCCGTCGATGTTCAGGGCACGGCCCAGGGTGTCGCGCAGGTTGAAATCGGTAAACGTGATGGTCTGCCCCGACAACCGGATGCGCTCCTGGTCAATACGGTAGGTGGCGTTTAGCTGCTTCACGTTGAAGGCCACGGAGTCAAGCGAGATGCCGCCGTTGAGTTGGGGTGAGGTAGTACTGCCCAGAATATCGGCTTCACCGTGCAGCGTTCCCTTTGCCCGGCGCAGTTCGCCAAAGCTGAATGCCTCGATGGTGCGGGCATCGAGCCGGTTTAGCTTCAGCAAAAAATCGAGGGCGTCTTTGGGGTTGTTGGGGTTATAATAGCCCGATAGCCGGGCGTCATTGTCGCGACTTAACAGGCTGACATCCACCGAAATACGTCCATTAGATGCGTTGGCGAATTTGCCGTTTATGTTACCAATGGGTTTGTCCATTACCCGCAGGCTGTCTACGGTCAGATCGCCGGTGAAACTAAGGGGTTCGCCGCCCGGCTTCGAGAGGTAGTTGCTCACGACCACATTGCTGTTGAGCGTACCCGCCGCCAGGGCTGTATCCTGGTTGGCCACCGCCGCCAGGTCGCGTAGGTTCAGGTTGCGGGCTTCCACGCGCAGGGGCGCATTGGGAGTTGGGGTAGTGCTGTTGAGGCTAAGCGTCTGTTTACCCTGACTCAGCAGAAAGCCCTTGGCAATCACCCCGGCATCGCCATATTGCAGGTAGCCCGTGCTGTCGGAGGTCCAGGTGCGGTAGTTGGTCAGCAGGCCGCGCTGACCTATTTGCAAGCGGTAATCGTTGCCCGCCAAAGACACCAGCCCAGCCAGCCCATGCCGGTCTTTATTGAGCGAATCTTTGCTGATTAGCCCAAATGAAAACCGGTTGTTGGCGGCACTACCGGTAAGCTGAGTCGTATAGAATTTAAGGGAGTTGGTCTGCAACGAATTGAGCTGCCCCGCCACTGCCAGCTGATTATTGTAGGCAAGCAACCCCAATGACGACCCCTTTACCACGATAGTGTCGTAGTCGATAAGGCCCGTTTTCACGGTCATGGCCAAAGTAGTGTCGCGGGTATTGTCGATGTAAGCATTGAGCGACACGGGGTCTAGTTTGCGCAGGGCGGGCACAAACGCCTGCAACAGCGGGTGCTGCCGCACGTTGCCCGTGATGTAGAAGCTGTAGGGTGGCTGAATGGGTTTGTAGACCAAGCCCGGAATCTTGAAATACCGCCCAAACTCTGAGGCGATGATGTCGTAGAGGCGGGTGTATTCAAACTGTCCGCTCAACCCTAACTGCCCGAAGGGTAGACCCACCAACAGCGTTTTCCGGTCGGGATTCACCGTCCCGGCTTTCAGGTACAGCGTGTCGATGGGGTAGGTTTTGCCCTTCAGCGACACCACGGCGTTTTGCGCGTTCACGGTGCCTTCAGGCCGTCTGGGGTCCGTCGAGGTCATGTTTAGCTGAATAGCTCCTTTAATAGACAGTGGATCAGCGTAGAGTTTCAGCTTGTCGAGGTTCAGTTCGGTAATGTTTATGGCCCCGGTTATACTGGGGAAAGCCGTTTTCAGGCCCACGCGGGTGTCCAGTGCCAGGCGCACGTTGGGGTCGTTGATACCGCCTTTCACGGTCAGGATACCGTTGGTGAGCGTACCGTTAACATCGGCGTTTTTGTACGAATAGCCGTTCAACCCCGCCTCGTCGACCACCGCCCGGAAATTAGTCGACAGGGTTTTCGTGTCCAGCCCGCGCCCGTTGAAGCCCGCTCGTGCCGTGATCGTGCCAAACTGTTTGGGGTTCATGAGCCACTTGCCCGCCTCGAACTTTGTCAGCGACGCCCGGCCTTCGTACGCCTGGTTTTTGCCCGTATAAAAATTGCGCAACGTACCGTCGAAGGTGGCGTTGCCCCAGTTGGTGGCCAGTTTAGCATCGGCAGTGAGCGCGTCGAGCCTACCGCGAACGCGTCCGGTCAGCTTCAGGTTTGGGGCCAGAGCCAGCGAGTCGGGCAGGGTGCCTTTGGGAGCCAGCTTTTTCAAATCGGCGCGGGTGGTACGGGCATCGATCAGATTTATATCCAGGCCTAGTCGGTTGGGCGTGGTGACATTGGTAAAGCGCCCATTCATTTTTAGCACGGTGCCACCCAGCATGGTAAAATCGGCTATGGGAATGCGCAAGTCGGCCAGCGTGCCGCGCAGTTGCAGGTTAGCCCGTACCAACTCGCGGGCATTACCCGCCAGCGGGGGCGTAGTGGCCAGAAACGGGGCCAGCTGAATGACGTCGGCAAAGGCCAGCTGACTTTGGCGGAGGTTCAGGTACACCTTCACCCGGTTCAGGTTTCGGCCCTCGGTAGCACGCGACAACTGCCCGATAGAATCATACCTGATTTCGAGCCGGTCGCGCAAGAGTGACCCCGGCTGCCCCGGCGCACCCGTGCGGATAAACAGGTTCGAGAGTAGCGTTTGCTTGGCCCCGTACTGCGCATCGACGTCGACGTGTTGCAACACAAACCCCGACTTGTCGCTGAACCGTCCGCGCCGCAATTGCCCCGAAATCAGGTTCGGGCTGTAGAGCAGATTACGTCCTTCTATGCCCAGCCCTTTTAGGTCGAGGTGGCCATAGTCCAGCCCGCGTGGTTGCCGGGGTGCCGTCTGATCGTCGAACTGAATACGGTTGTTGGCAAACTGCACCCGCCCCAACCGAGCCACCCAGCCAGCGGGTTGCTGCGGCCCCGTTTTGACAGGCGGAGCAGTCGATGCCGGACCTGTTTTGGCGATGGCCACTCGTGCTTCTGGCGACCGCGCAAGGGCCTTGGGACGCTGTGGACGCAATAACGTAGCCGATACTTCCGAATTTAATAGCTGTAATGACTGAATGCCTACGTTTTCGCCGGTGAGGTAAAAATGGTCGCTCTCCATAGCCAGCTTACCCACTTTTCCGGTGGTGGCAAAGTCGGCAGTTTCCACGCGCACGTTCCAGAGCGCCCGCGTCAGCGCCCATTTACCCAGGCCCAGCGTCAGCGTATCGCCTGGTTCCGACGCCGCTGATGGGGGCGAAGGAATGCCTTCGTAGATGCGGCTTTTTACGTTCAGCCCGTCGGCGGTGAGGTCGCGGATGAGGTAGCGCGATTTAGCCACGTCGACATCCTGAAAATTCACTCGTAGGCTGTCTACATAGGCATTTACGTCTGCCCCGGCCATGTCGTCTTCGTAGCGGATCAGCACCTTGCGCATACTAGCCCCCGATAGGCTAATGGCTAACGGCGAGGCCGTGGTGTCGGTGGCGGGTTCGGCTACGGGCTTGGGAGCCAGCGAATCGACGGGGTTGAACGCGTCGACAATATATTGAAAGTTGAAGGGGGCAGTTGTGTCGCCTGGCTGGGCCAATTTCCTGGTAACGTGCAATTTAACCCCTTCTAATTGCACATCGTTGAGGCTCACTTTACTCTGCAATAAGGCCAGCATGTCTAGATCTACCCGCATATGGCGACCACTTAGCAGGGTGTCGCCTTGGGGTGTTTTGAAGAAAACATCGTCCATCTCGATCCAGTCGGGGATCCGATACCGGATGCTGCCAATGCGAAACGGGGCCTTTATTTTTTTGCCAAGGTAGCTGTTAACCTGCTGTGTAACAAAGCGTTGACCCCAGGACGTGGTGACCACAAGCGTAGCAAAACCAACCACCAGTAGCACGATGGCAAGTATGACAAGGCCGGTTGTCAGGAAAAAGCGTTTCACGAAGTGCGTTGAGTGTGTGAACTATCTACTCAAGGTATAACGCAGAAAGGGGGTGGGGTGTTATCGGTGGTGGTAAGTGATAAACGGTGAGCGGTGAGTTTACACTTATCACTTACCGTTTATCACTTACCACTAAACTTCACCCTATGCTCCACGCCTGCGCCACGGTGCCTGTGGGGAATAGGCTTTCATGGGGGGGGAGTTCAACAAAAGCGTCGGCGGCGGTGAGGTTTGTGAAGTCAGCCGAGCCGCTGCCGGGGAGGGGGTAAGCTAGCAGTTGGCCGTTTGGCGAATCTTCGATCCGGGCGGGGATGAAGTACGTCAGTTCAGGTTTGAACGTGACCGGCCCGGCCAGTTGTACAAACAGCGGCGGATCGGCGGGGCCACCCATGGCACGCTGCAAATAGGGCCTCACATAGCGGTAGAAGCACATGGTGGTAGAAACGGGATTGCCGGGCAGGGCAAACACCACTCGTTCGTTGCCCGCGCTGCTGCCAAACCACATTGGCCTACCGGGCCGCTGTTCGATCTTATGGAAATGACGATGGATGCCCAGACCGCTCAGGATATCGGGTACAAAATCGGCCTTGCCCGCCGACACGCCACCTGTGCTGATAAGTACGTCGTGAGTACTCAGCAGGGTGGAAATGCCCGTGGTGATGGTCGTAATGTCGTCGACAAACAGGTACACACCCGCGTCGATGCCCAGATCGCGGAGGGCGGCCTGCAACAGATATGCGTTCGACTGCCTGATCTGATGGGGTAGGGGTGTCTGGTGTATGTCTACCAGCTCGTCGCCGGTTGAGATGACCGCCACCCGTGGTCGCCGCCGCACCGAGACGCTCGTTTGCCCCACAGATGCCACGACCGCCAGATCGACCGGCCGCAACTGTACCCCCGCCGACAGCAGCACGTCGAGGGGTCGGCGGTCGGTGCCTTGCGGGTGCACGTTCAGGCCGCGTTGCACCTCGTCGTGGGCCGTCAGCGTGGCTGTGCCGTCTACAATAGAAAGGTCTTCGTACCGGATTACGGTGTCGGCACCAGGGGGCAAGATGGCCCCGGTCATCACTTCCAGGCAGGCTACAGGGTCGGGGAGGGGTTGTGCTGGTTCGCCCGCCCGTTGCGTACCCAGTATCGTAAACGCCGTTTTTCCGTCGGCCAGGGCATCGTAGTTAATAGCAATACCGTCCATGGCTACCCGGTCGAAGGGCGGAAAGTCGCGGTCGGCCACGATGGTTTCGGCCAAAATACGGCCCAGCGCTTTATCGAAGGGTACCGTTTCGGTTGTGAGGGTGAGGGGGTATCTGGCCAGAATAATATCGGCGTCGGCAGCAGCGAGCATGGGCGTTGGGAGAAAGGCCAAAAATAGAACAATATATATACAGGTAGTTGTGGGCTAAACGAGGGCCGTCAACTCAGGAATATGGAGCCGAAACAGGGTTCCCCGCGAGTGGTCAGCAACCAGGTTACTTGGCTGGATTGTCTCCATCCGCGTTGCAGTGGCCGATACCCTGACTAGTTCGGGACGAGCGTTTTCTACGGTAAGCGTTCCACCGAGCTGCTCACTGAGGCCCTTGATCAGTCGCTTGCCAAACGACGATGTGGGCTGATGCCAGAGGTCAAGGTCAATACCCGGCCCATTGTCGGCCAGTTGTAGCATTAGTCCACCGGCCTCCTTCATCAGCGAAATCGTCAGACTCGGTTTTGGCACGTGCGGGATGGCGTATTTAAAACAGTTCGTAAGAAACTCGTTGATAATGAGACTAATAGGAACGGCGGTGTCAATGTCGAGTACATCGACGTTGCTGGTGATGTGGAGATCCAGCGATTTCGAGGAATAGCCATAGGCTTGCATGGTGCTGGCCGTTAGCTCTTCTACAAACTTACCCATGTTGATGCTCGTTAGCTCCTCCGACTGGTAGAGTCGCTGGTGAATAAGGGCGATGGCGTCGATACGGCGCTGCCCTTCCTGAAACGCCTTGATGGCCTGTTTGTCTTCCAGCCGGTTCAGTTGAAGGCTCAACAACCCCGACACGATGGCGAGGTTATTTTTCACCCGGTGGTGCAGTTCGCGCATCACCGTCTGTAGCTGCGCCGCCTGTTCTTCAATGCGAGCCTTGTCGGCCAGAAGTTCAGCGGTACGGTCGACTACTTGTTCTTCCAGCGTTTGGGCGTAGCGGGTCAGTTCGGCGCGGGCGTCGTGTAGCGAACAGGTCATTTGGTTGAACTGCTGGGTGAGTATGCCAACCTCGTCCTGGGTGGTCTGTACAACCTGAACATTTAAGTCTCCGGCGTTGATGCGCTGCACCCCGTCGAGCAACCGTAATACGGGCTGGGTAAGGGTGGCGTGGATGAGGCGGGGTAGCAGGAGAAAATTAACCGCTGCCGTGCCGATGATAAGCAACGAAAGTTTCAGCAGGCTGTCTTGCTGTAGCAGCCGGGCGGGCAGATTCAGGATGTCTATAGGGGGGCAAAATACCAGCATAACCGTGAGCAGGATGGTGGCCACAATGATTTGTGCAAAGCCTATCTGCTTGATTTTAAGGCTGGTAGGGATAGCCGAGAAGTTGAGGTACACAAAGATTTCGGCCAGGTTGCCCGACCAGAGCAGCGTAGAGTACATCCAATAGCCCACGGTTGAATAGAAACCAACCGCCAGCACTACGAGGCACATAAATACGAACACACCGTTGACGGCTACCATCCAGCGAAGGCCTCTGGCGGTCTCTGCATCCTGGTGTCGTAGCCGAAACGCTTTCCGGGCACAAACGGTCAAGGCCCATACGTTGGTAAGGGAGCCATAGAGAAACCCGGCGGTGTTAAGCTGATCGATATTGCTGTTATTGAAAAACTCATTCCAGACTGTAAACAGGCAAAGTACAGCCCCAAGCCCAAACGAAATCACCCGCACTACGCGTCGCTCTTTGGAAAAGGTGTCGTCGAGAAAGAGGTAGTTGAACTGAATAAACGAAATCTCGACAAGCGCCAGGGCCGGAAACGTCCAGCAGGAGAGCAATATTTTGTAGGGTAGGCTACCGATATAGGTCGGGTGAACGGCGTAGTGAAAAATCTCGCTGGTTTGCCAGATGAACTGGAAAAAGTAGAAGATCAACAACCACCGGCGGCTCAGGCTTCGGCTGGGCGCATTCAGCACAAAGAGCCACATGTTGCCCACCACGAGGGCCAGGCTGAGGGCCATCAGGGAATTGGTATGGAGTAAAAAATAGGGCATAGAACGACAGAGGCTAGGTAGCACCGAAAAGTCACTGATAATCACAGGCTTTTCAGGAAGCAATATCTCCCTATTTTACGAAAATGTAACTCCGCATCGGGGCAGGGCTTAACACTTTCGTAACAAGCGAAACAGCCTTGTATTCAGGCTCATCTGCCAATTTGCATCCTTGATCTAAACGCAGCTTTTTTTGACAAGGACCATCCTGCGCCGCACCGACTTCGGGCCTGACTTTGTCTGGGGTACGGCTACCGCCGCGTTTCAGATCGAAGGAGCCACCATTTCTCACGGGCGGGGGCCATCGGTCTGGGACACGTTCACCCAAAAGAAAGGAGCTATCAAAACCGGCGAAAACGCGACGATGGCCTGCGATTTCTACCATCGCTACCCCACCGACCTAGCCCTGAACGGACAAATGGGGTTCAACGCCTTCCGGTTTTCCATTGCCTGGTCGCGCATATTGCCGCAGGGAGCAGGGCGCGTGAACGAAGCGGGGCTGGCCTACTACGACCGCCTTATCGACGAATGCCTCCGGCAGGGGCAAACGCCCTGGGTGACACTCTTTCACTGGGATTTACCCCAGGCACTGGAAGATCGCGGCGGCTGGATGAACCGCGAAATAGTGACCTGGTTTGCCGAGTACGTAGCCGTGGTGGTGAAAGCCTTTGGGCACAAAGTGAAGCACTGGCTGGTGCTCAACGAACCCTCGGCCTTTACGTTGCTGGGCTACCTGGTGGGGATGCATGCTCCCGGTCGGCGAAACTTTCGGGCTATTCCGGCGGTGATTCACCATGCCGCGCTGGCGCAGGCCGAGGGCGGGCGGGTGGTACGCAGCCTGGTGCCGGGTGCGGTGGTGGGCACTACCTTTTCGTGCTCTCCTGTCGAGCCGATGAATCCCGCCTCCAAGCGCGACCAACAGGCCGCCCGCCGCGCCGATGCCCTGCTCAACCGCCTCTTTGTAGAACCCACCCTGGGCCTAGGCTACCCCACCGCCGAGTTGTCGTTTCTCTCGTCTATGAAGCGCTTCATCCGCCCCGGCGATATGGAACAACTGGCGTTTAATTTCGACCTGATTGGGCTGCAGCATTATTTTCCCGTAGTGGCCGAATATTCCATGCTGGTGCCGTACCTGTGGGCCAAAGAAGTGTCACCCAACCGCCGTCAGGTGCCGGTCATTACCGAAATGGGCTGGGAGGTGCATGAGCAGAGTTTACTGCGTATTGTGCGGCAGTTTAGCCAGTATCCTGGTGATCATCAGCTCTTTATCGCCGAAAGTGGCTCGGCGTTTTATGACCGGGTAGAACAGGGGCAAGTAATTGATACCCAGCGTGCTGCCTACCACGTGCAGTGTCTGCAACAGGTCCGCCAGGCCCAGGCCGAGGGCATTCCCCTAGCTGGTTATTTTGTCTGGACGCTGCTCGACAATTTCGAGTGGGCCGAGGGCTACCGTCCCCGTTTCGGCCTTGTGTACGTAGACCACCGCACCCAGCACCGCATCATCAAAGCCTCCGGCCAGTGGTTTCGGAGTTTATTGTGTGGCGATTGATTAAGGGCTGGAACGTATTCGTAGCTAGATCACCAAGGGTATAAAGTAGTTGTAACTCCCATCCCTGCCCCATCGGGGCAACACAGCGCAGCGTTGGTAGCCTAGATCGCCACCCCACCACGTACCAAGTCCCGTTAGGGACGAAATAGCGTAGCGTCGGTTTGGGAACGCCTGGTATTGTCGCGTCCCTAACAGGACTTGGTTCGTATTGGGGGTGACTTCTATGCTACTCACGCTGCGCTATGTTGCCCCGATGGGGCAGTAAGGGGAGTTATCGCTGCCTTTCGCCTTTGTCTGAAAATTCTATCACACAAATTGACAATGACAACCAACCAAGACCGCCCAAATCTCTTCGCCTACGCCACAAGCGAACTCTCACAAGATGCCTTCATCTGCTGGCTCGCCGAATGGGCTGACCCTAGCTACAGGAACGCAGATCAAGCGCTACATCAAGCGGGGCAAGAGTTTATTGTTTCGATGGTAAGAAAAGTAAAAGCTGATTTTGAAATCAATGACATTGAGTCAGTTGATATAGTGCCACAGTTTCAAAAATTAGATATTTTAATCAAAATAAATAAAAATTCCCCTGATAAAATGGCTATTTTGGTCGAGGATAAAACGCATACCAGTAATCATTCAGGACAATTAGAGCGGTATCTTAAAGTAGTTGAAGAAGCTGGTTATCAGAAAGATCAAATGATCCCGCTCTATTTTAAAACGGGTTACCAGTCCAAGTTTGACACAATTGGTATATACAAAACATACTTACGCAATGATTTTCTGGCTGTGCTTCAAAAAGGAAAACGGCATGGCGTAGTCAATGCGATTTATGATGACTTTCTTGTCCACCTAACTGAAATCGACGCGCTTATAAAACATTTTTCAACCAAACCAACTGACAAATGGGAATACCACGACTGGGTTGGTTTCTTCACGGTTCTGTACGATCAACATTCCGCGTTAGGCAACTCGTCAGAGGATGATGGAGCCAACTGGGGGTACGTAGCCAACCCTGCGGGTGGTTTTGTTGGGTATTGGTGGTACTTCAAACAATTAGATGGTAGAGGCTTCTCTCCCTACTTGCAATTAGAAGAAGGAGAGTTGTGCTTTAAAATTATGGTTGATGAGCAGACAGACAGATCAGCGGTTCGCGAGGAGGCGTTTCAGGCAATAGTGGCGAATGCTCCCCATAGTAGCCCTACAGACTTGCGCCCAAAACGGATGGGTAACGGAAAATACATGACTGTAGCCCGCCTGGAAGATTATCGTGTCAAGGATTCCGATGGCTTGATAAAAATGGATGCCACGCTTGAAAACTTGCGAGAGGCGCAAGATATTTTAGATGCTGCTTTCCCAACTACTTGACATACTCAATACAGTATCACTTATAATAAGTAGGATTGAACCTAGTATTGCCGCATTCGCTCAACAATCCAGTCGAAAATACCCAATAATGTACCTGGTTGATTCAAATAATAACGCTTTGTATCAATAGTTACAATTTGATCTTCTAATGTCAGAAATTGCCAGTCTTCACCTGTGGTTACACAGCCATAAATAATTGGTATTGGATGGTCTTCTTTTATGTTAAATAACCTAGCACCCAGCATTTGGGCAACACATTGGCCTAAACCCAATTCGATGTTATCATTCTTAGCTTCGACCAATGAAAAAATGGGGGCCTGAACAACGTATGACGGATGAAAACTGATGAGGAAGTCACATTCACCATTCAGATCATTATCAGCATCAACGTTAAGATTATAGCCGGAGTAGATCTCGAATGTATTGGCATGACGTTCCTTAGCCTCGAAGAGAATAGGAGACACAATCCGCTCTGACTTAGCTTTTTCAGTTAGCATGACCGACTGATTGGCGATTTCTAAAGAGTGCGTAAGCCAGCTACTGAGGGTAACCGATTCAACATCAGGGAATAAGCGTTCGCGGCGCTCTTTGAGCTGAAATTGGCGGTACACTTTTGCCAGCGTAAAATTGGAATAGGCCATCAGAATGCGCGGTTTTTCATCAAATTTACAGGTAAATCCGCTTACCCTATGCAGTTCTCCCACCTCCATTGCCACACCCAGTACGCGCTGGCCGATGGTGGACAGCCTGAGATATAAACCAGTACCCTATGCAGTTCTCCCACCTCCATTGCCACACCCAGTACTCCCTGCTCGACGGGCAGGCTGATATTAAGAAGCTCATTAAGAAGGCGAAAGCCGATAATATGCCCGCCGTGGCCATCACCGACCACGGCAATATGTTTGGCGTGTTTGAGTTTGTGGCCGAAGCCGCCAAGCAGGGCATCAAACCCATTGTGGGCTGTGAATTTTATGTGGTCGAAGACCACACGATCAAGCAGTTTACGAAGGAGAAAAAAGACGTACGGTACCATCAGCTGCTACTGGCCAAAAATGCGCAGGGGTATAAGAACCTGGCCAAATTGTGCTCATTGGGCTACATGGAGGGGCTTTACGGCAAATACCCCCGCATCACTAAAGCCATGATCGAGCAGTATAAGGAAGGGCTGATTGCCTCCACCTGCTGCATCGGGGCCATGGTGCCCAAGACGATTTTGAAGAAGGGCGAAGAAGCCGGTGAGATCGAATTCAAGTGGTGGCTCGACCGGTTTGGTGAAGACTATTACGTAGAACTGCAACGCCACGAGATTCCCGATCAGATCAAGGCCAATCAGGTGCTGGTGAAGTTCGCCCGGAAGTACAACGTGAAGATTATCGCCTCCAACGATTCGCACTATGTGGATCAGGACGATTGGGTGGCCCACGATATTCTGCTGTGCGTGAACACCGGCGAGAAGCAGAGTACGCCCAGCATGAAGGAGTTCAGCGACGACGAGGCCATGCCCAAAAACACGCGCTTCGCCTTCTTCTCCGACCAGTTCTATTTCAAGAACACGCAGGAGATGACCACGCTCTTCCACGACCTGCCCGAAGCCATCGACAACACCAACGAGATTGTGGGCAAGGTGGAGACGCTGAAGCTGAAGCGCGACATCATGCTGCCCAACTTCCCCATCCCGAAGGAGTTTCAGCAGCACGCCGACGACGTGATGAATCAGTGGGAGTACCTCAAGCACCTGACCTACGAAGGAGCCAAAAAACGCTACGTCGATATTTCGCAGGAGGTGCAGGAACGACTTGACTTTGAGCTGTTTACCATCCGTACGATGGGCTTTGCTGGCTACTTCCTCATCGTGGCCGACTTCATTCAGGCGGGGCGAGACATTGGCGTGATGGTTGGTCCGGGCCGGGGTTCGGCGGCGGGGAGCGCGGTGGCGTACTGCATCGGTATCACCAACATCGACCCCATTAAATACAACCTACTGTTCGAGCGGTTCCTCAACCCCGACCGGAAATCCATGCCCGATATCGACACTGATTTTGACGATGAAGGTCGGCAGAAGGTGATCGATTACGTGGTTGATAAGTACGGCAAGCAGCAGGTAGCGGCTATTGTGACGTATGGTACGATGGCGGCGAAATCGGCCATCAAAGACGTGTCGCGGGTGATGGATTTGCCCCTCAACGACGCCAACGCCCTGGCCAAGCTCGTGCCCGACAAGCCGACCTACAACATGACCCTGAAACGGATTTTTGAAGATCCGATTGACGGGCCGGGGGGCCTAAGCAACATCATCTCGCCCGACGAAGTCGAAAACGTGCGGAAGATGCGGGCGCTGGAATCGGGCGATCAGAACACGGGTCGGATCATGAAGCTGATCGACACCGAGAAGGTGCAGAACGTACTGCAACAGGCGCGGCGGCTGGAGGGCACGGTGCGTAACACAGGCGTTCACGCGGCAGGCATCATCATTGCGCCAAGTGATCTCTCGGACATCGTGCCGGTGTCGACCTCGAAAGATACCAACCTGATTATCACGCAGTATGAGGGTAAGGTGATTGAAGATGCAGGGGTGATTAAGATGGACTTTCTGGGGTTGCGCAACCTCACCATCATCAAAGAATGCCTGCGGCTGATCAAACAAAATCACGGGCGCGAGATCGAGATCGACGATATTCCGCTCGACGACCCCGAACCGTACAAGCTGTTTCAGCGGGGGGAGACAAACGCCATTTTCCAGTTTGAATCCGACGGCATGAAGAAGTACATGAAGGACCTGAAGCCCGACCGGTTTGAGGACCTCATTGCCATGAACGCCCTCTACCGCCCCGGCCCGATCCAGTACATTCCCAACTTCATCAACCGGAAACACGGGCGCGAAGACGTGACCTACGATTTGCCGGAAATGGAGGAGTATCTGTCTGATACCTACGGCATCACGGTGTATCAGGAGCAGTTGATGCTGCTGTCGCAGAAGCTCGGCAACTTTACCAAAGGCGATGCCGACGTGCTGCGGAAGGCGATGGGTAAGAAAGACCGCGCCACGCTGGATAAGATGAAGGGTAAGTTTATGGACGGGTGCGCCGCCAACAAACTACCCGCCAAAGCCTGCGCCAAAGTCTGGACCGACTGGGAGGCCTTCGCCGCTTATGCCTTCAACAAATCGCACTCCACCTGCTATGCCTTCGTAGCTTACCAAACGGCCTGGCTCAAAGCCCATTACAAGGCCGAATACATGGCGGCGGTGTTGACCAGCTGCCTGGGCAACATCGAGAAAATTACCTTCTTCCTGGAAGAATGTAAGAACATCAACATTCCGGTACTTGGTCCCGACGTGAATGAATCGGAGCGGGTGTTTGGCGTAAACAAGAAAGGCGAGATACGGTTTGGGCTGGGGGCCATCAAAGGTTCTGGCGACGCAGCGGTAGAAAACATCATTGCTGAACGGACCGAAAACGGCCCCTTCCAGGACATCTACGACTTTATCACCCGCGTGAACCTGCGGACGGTGAACAAGAAAACCATTGAATCGCTGGCCTACGCCGGTGGGTTCGACGCCCTGGACCCCGACATCCACCGGGCGCAGTATTTCGAAATCGTGCCGGGCGACAATGCCACGTTTATTGAAAAGATCATTCGCTACGCCAACACCCACCATGCTGAGAAGGCTGCCTCGCAACAGTCGCTCTTTGGCGGTGGCGCGGGCAACGACGTGGCCATGCCGCGCCCAAAACCCGCCGTGGTCACGCCCTGGAATCAGATCGAGAAGCTCAAGTACGAAAAGGACGTGGTAGGCTTTTACATCACCGGCCACCCGCTCGACGAGTTTCAGGTGGAGCTGGAAGGGTTCTGTAACTGTACACTCGACAAAGTCTACGAAACCAACGCGCCCGATCTGCGTATTGGCGGCATCGTATCGGCGGTGCAGACGCGGATTGCCAAGAACGGCAACCCCTTCATGATCTTTAAATTGGAAGATTACCAGGGGTCGATGGAAATGACCCTCTTCGGTGACGACTACGCCCGCATGGCGCAGTATGTGGAAGTAGGCCTGTTTTTGCACGTGACGGGCAAAACCCAAAACCGATGGAACTCGGACCAACTCGAGTTCAAGCCGGTCAGTATCCGTTACCTGAGCGAGATCCGGGAGAAACTGTGCAAGGAACTCCTCATCACGCTCGACCTTGCCTGCCTGAGTGAATCACTGGTGGCGCAGGTGAACGAACTGCTGAAAGCACATCCCGGCACCTGTAGCCTGTCTATGAAAGTAGTAGACCCCACCGATGGGATTGCCATAAACCTACAGTCGCGCACGTTACGCGTATCGCCAGCCAACACATTGCTGAATGCCCTTCGGTCTATGGAAGGAATTCAATGTAAAGTAGCCTAAACTAGTTATTGTTGACTAAGTAAAAGAACCTGCCTATGCAGGTTTTTTTGTGTCATGACTGTAGAAATAGCATTAAAAAACTATTAGATATAAAGAAAACGTCAACCAAATAATATTTGGTATTTTTGCGATATGACAAAACAATACAAACGTTTGAAAAATCAGCCTATTCTTATTCATTTACCAAAATATTATGTAAATTTTCTATGAATATTCGTTTTTTGACTTGATATGTGCCCGTTTACACAGGAGAAAAGTTGCAAAGAATATTTTGATGGGTAAAATTTGTGCAATTCATTACTACAACTAAGGTCGAGACAGACAAAACAAAAAGGATGAAAAAACAACTTTTACTTGCATTTTCAGTAAGTGCCGCTTTCGCCGCTCAGGCTGGTGATACCACCGACGTTGCCAAGGCTAAAACTGTTGCTGCCGTGGCTACTGTTGCCCCCAAGGAAGGCGAAGACACGGGTAAATTTACCTTTTCGGGCTACCTCGACTTTTATTATTTCGGCAACTTCAACAACCCACAAGACCGACTCAATACTGGTGTCTTCGGCGCAGCACGGGCGTTCGATCAGCGGGCCGGGCAGTTTCAGCTGGGTATTGTGCAGGCCAAAGCATCATACACGTCTGAGAAGGTCGACGCGGTAATGGACCTGGCTTTCGGTAACAACGCCGACCTGGGCAACTATGGTAACACGATATCGTTGAATACAGGTGCCGCTACCTCCACGGCCCTGGCCATTAAGCAGGCGTATCTGACCCTGAAAGCCACCCCGAAACTGAGCTTTACGGCTGGTCAGTTTGGTACGCACATTGGCTATGAGGTCATCGACGCGCCGGTCAACTACAACTACTCGCTATCGAACCTCTTCAACAACGGTCCCTTCTATCACCTCGGTGTGAAGGCGCAATATGCGTTTAGCGACAAGGCATATCTGATGCTCGGCCTGGTTAACAACATCGACCGTAACTTCGATAATAATCGCGCCAAGGGGTTCATTGCCCAACTGTTTTTTGCCCCCGTCAGCGGCTGGAACGTCTATTTGAACACCGCTATTTCCAACGAAGCCAACGTGCGCAGTAAGCCCGATAAGAATGTCGGCACCGACACCACAGGTACCTACTCTATCTTCGATCTGACCACGACTTACCAGATCACGCCTAAATTTTTCCTGGGCCTGAACGCTGCTTATGGTTCGCAAACCGGTGGCTATCAGCAGCTTAACGCGTACGCCACGGGTACATATGTCGACAAGGCCACGAGTTGGGGCGGGGTAGCGGTATACACCAACTACGCTGTGTCAGACAAATTCGGTCTGGGTGCCCGCTACGAAGTCTTCGATAATACGGGTGGTGCCCGCGCGCTTACTGCCGCAGATGGCAGCGGTGTGTCGGTGAGTTCGATCACCATCACTGGCAATGTCACTACAGGTGGTGGGCACGTATTGCTGAAACCTGAATTCCGGGTTGACTCCTACAGCAAAAACAAGTTCATCGACGGCGACGGCAAGCTCACCACGAGTCAGGCCACGCTGGGTATGGCGGCGATCTTTAAATTTTAACCTCTACAACAAAACCAATATACTGTCATGCAAAAACCTGCTCTAATTCCTCTGCTCCTTCTGTTAGCGATCAGCGTCTGGGCTGTACTTAGTCCATCTGTTCCCACGCAAATTGTGACGGAAGGCATCAACACCGGCGACACCGCCTGGATGCTGATGGCCACGGCCCTGGTGCTGTTGATGACCCCCGGCCTTGCCTATTTCTACGGCGGGATGGTGAACAACAAAAACGTGATCTCTACCATGCTGCAAAGCTTTGTGGCCATGGGTGTTATCAGCATTTTGTGGGTGGTGGTTGGCTTCAGCTTGGCCTTCGGTGACTCAATCGGTGGCATTATCGGCGATCCCCGTACGTTCTTGATGTTCAAGGGCGTACTCGACGGTAAGCCCTGGTCGCTGGCAGCCACTATTCCGCTGGCCGTATTTGCATTCTTCCAGTTGAAGTTCGCTGTAATCACCCCCGCGCTTATCACCGGCTCGATGGCCGAGCGGATCAATTTCCGGTCGTACGTACTGTTTATGATCCTCTTCAGTTTGTTCGTCTACGCTCCGTTGGCGCACTGGACCTGGCACCCAAGTGGCTTCCTCTTCAAGCTGGGCGTGCTTGACTTTGCTGGTGGCACCGTGGTACACATGTCGGCGGGTTGGGCTGCCCTGGCGGGTGCCTTGTACCTGAAACGTCGTCAGTCGCACGTAGAAGCCGCTATTTTGCCACCTGCCAACATTCCGTACGTGCTGTTGGGCACGGGTTTGCTGTGGTTCGGTTGGTTTGGTTTCAACGCTGGTTCGGCAGTAGGTGCGTCACCACTGGCGGCCACGGCCTTTGCTACGACAAACACAGCAGCCGCTGCGGCGGGTCTGGGCTGGGTACTGTTCGACGCCGCCCGTGGTAAGAAAGTATCGGCACTGGGTTTCTGTATTGGTGCGGTGGTGGGCCTGGTGGCTATTACGCCGGCGGCTGGTTTTGTGACGGTGCCGACAGCCATTTTCGTGGGTACGATTGCCTCGATGGTGTCGAACTACGTGGCTCACCTGCGGTCTAAATCAACGCTTGATGATACGCTCGACGTGTTCCCCTGCCACGGTGTTGGTGGTATGGTGGGTATGCTGATGACGGGCATCTTCGCCAGCAAAGGCGTTAACTCGGCCGTAACGGTAGAGGGCCTTGCCTTCGGCGAAACGGGCTTGTTCACAACACACCTGATTGCTCTGGTAGTGGTATCGGCCTTTGCGTTTGGCATGTCGTTGCTACTCCTGAAAGTAACCGACATGATCCTGCCCCTGCGCGTAACCGAAGCCGACGAAAAAGAAGGCCTCGACATCAGTCAGCACGACGAGTTCTTGATTGATGCGTAGAGGAAGTTCAAGGTTCAATGTCTAACGTTTAACGTTGCTTCGCGTTCGGCGTAACAGCGCGAAGCAACGTTAAACGTTAGACATTGAACTTTGAACCAAAATATAACAGCAGACCCACAGGCTTAGGTGGTGTCGCCAACTCCGGTTGTGTGCACATCGAACTGTGGTTTTGTTGTACTCGTTGAAGGTATCTACCTCTGGTGGATACCTTCTTTGTGTTTAGGCTGCTGCTCGCCGGAGGCGGTCGTTGATGGCGCGGCCAAGGCCCTGGTTGGGTGCGAGTTGTACGTAGAGGTGCGACACGGGCATGGTGTCGAGCAGGCGCAGGTAGGCGAAGAGGTTTTTGGCTGCTTCACCCAGATCACCAGCAGGCGACAGGCGCAATTGACTAGACGCGGGAATACCCGGCAGCCAGTTGCTGAAGACGAGCGCGCCAGCCTGATTGCTGGGCGTGGGTAGTTGGTCCGGCAACAGCAGCGTGACGGGTTTGCGGGGGGCGTAGTGGCTGCTGAGCATACCTGGTGCGGCGGGATTCGAGCTGGAATGGTCACGCACGGGCAACGGTCCCGTCACGGCTTCGATCTGCTCCAGGGCCATGCCACCAAGCCGGAACACGGTGGGTTGTTCGGCTTCATCAAAACCAATAATCGTCGATTCCAGCCCAATTTGGCAGGGTCCGCCGTCAAGTATATACGGTACCTGGTTGCCAAGTTGGTCGGCCACGTGCCCGGCGGTGGTGGGACTGATGTAGCCAAACGGATTGGCGCTGGGTGCCGCCAGCGGAAAATCGAGTTGTTTCAGCAAACTCAACGTCAGCGGGTGATTGGGTATCCGCACCGCCACGCGCGGCAACCCCGACGTGGTCAAATCGGGCACGTGTGGTTGTTTCGGCAGCAGCAGCGTAAGGGGACCGGGCCAGAAGGCGCTGGCGAGTTTTTCGGCCAGTGGCGGTAGATTCAGCACCAGCCCGCGCACTTTTTCGGGCGAATCGGTATGTACAATAAGGGGGTCAAACGCGGGTCGGTTTTTCACCCGGAAAATGGTCAGCACCGCGTTGGAGTCAAGGGCATTAGCGGCCAGGCCATACACCGTTTCGGTTGGTATGCCCACCACGTCTCCCGCCTCCAAAAAGCGCTTGGCCGTAAATATGTCCGTGCCGATCATGTGAAAGCGTGGTAGTGCCGTGCAGTCAGATCCCCGACCTGACTGGCAAGGGTCCCCTGACCCGGCGTTTGAATAAAGGTTGCTAGTTTCACTACACCGGGTCGGGGCTGATGCGGCATTCCGACCCGGCTTCCGTCAGGTCGGGGACCTGACTGCACGCCCAATCACTCATTCACTCATTAAATAGATCCCGTCATCCTTCAGGTCAATCCGGCGTTCGCGGTAAAGTGCCCCTACGGCCTGTTTGAAGGTCTTTTTACTCATGGCTAGCGCCCGATAAATCACCTGCGGGTCCGATTTGTCAGTGAGGGGGAGAAAGCCGTTGCCTGCTTTGAGCTTGTCGAGAATGGCCTGGGCGTTGGGTTCCACTTTGGCGTAACCCGCCGGTTGCAGACTTAAGTCCACGCGCTTATCGTCGCGGATGCGCTTCACGTAGGCCCGCACTTTATCGCCGTTACGGAGGGGCTTGAAGAGTTCATTGGCGTAGAAAAGACCCCGAAATCCGTTGTTCACGATGGCGTTGAGGCCCAGGTCGGTACGCTCATATATTTGCGCAATTACTTCATCACCTTCCTTCAGATCGTCCGGTGCATCGTCGTCAATCAGCGAGTTGATCTTGGTTGACCCAATCAGCCGCCCCGACTGCGAATCGTAGCCGCAGTAGACTACATACCAGCGCCCTACCACCATTGGCTCTGCCTGCTCCTGGAGGGGAACGAGCAAGTCTTTTTCCAGTCCCCAGTCCATAAAAGTCCCAAATGGCGCTGTAGCCACGCATTGCAGGGCACCAAATTCGTCACGAATCACGGTAGGCTGAAGGGTAGTTGCAATGGGTCGGTCTTCCGAATCGGTATAGACGAACACCTCGATATCGTCGCCTTCGCGGAGGGTGTCGGGTACGTATTTATTAGGCAGCAAAATGTCGTTGTCGTCTTCATCGCCCAAAAACATGCCCACGCTGGTCATCCGCAGGGCCGTCAACCGGTTTTTCCGTCCAATCTCAATCATAAGGGCAAAGGTAGGGGGAAGGGATAATGTACAATGAATAATGTACAATGAACAATGCGGTCCGACGGGTCGGCTTCTCACTCGAAATACGCTTGCGAAGCCATTGTACATTGTTCATTGTACATTGCTTTCCCTCCCCATCGCCAGTCCCGACAAAAAGGCCCCCTCCACGTTGCCGTTGCCGAAGCCGTCGCCGCCGAAGAGAAGGGGGGCGTGGGCTTGTGCGGCCAGGAACGGGTCAGGGTGGCGTTTGATGGCATTGCTGTAGCGCCAGCGGTGAATTTGGCGGTCTACGATAGCGTCTTGGGGAACGTACCGTGTAACGTCGGCGATGAGCAGGGGGATTAGGGCCTGCTGGTCGGGGTCGTCGAGGTGCTGTTGACTGAACGCGTGGCTGGCGTGGAGGGTAATGGTGGTTTGGTTGGGCGAAATGCCTTTTTGTTCGTTGTCGGCCAGCCAGGCAACGGGGCTGTGCTGATCATCGCCGTCGGTCTGTTTCAGGCCACCCGGTTTTGGTAGCTGGCTTGGCCGGTCTAGTTGTAGCATGACGGCCATGCAGGGGGCATACTCAATAGCCATTAGGGCAGCTTTGTCGGCCTCGGTAAGCACCAAACCTGACGCGGCGCACAAGGCCAGCGCCTGCGGGGCGGGGATGGTGATGATCAGCACGTCGGCGCTGAATGTCAGGGTATTATCGGCTTCGCTGGCCGTAATTGTCCAGCCCGTTTCGTTGGTAGTAATGCGCGTTACGGTGCAACCCGTGCGCACGTCGAGACCTCGGGCAAGGTATTTGGCCATGCCGTTCATACCCTCCGACCCAACCCAGCGCGGGTGCTTAAAGTCCGCCGGGTCTGACTGCTCCAGGTGCCATTCGTGAACAATACCTGCCTGCGCCATTTTCTGCGTAAGGCTTTGGAAGTCCGGCGATTGTGCCGAAAAATACTGCGCGCCGTGGTCAGCACGGCCGTTGCCGAGTCGGCGGGTTGCCAGACGACCACCCACACCCCGACCTTTGTCGAGCACGGTGACAGTATGGCCCTGGCGGGTGAGTTCGCGGGCGGCGGTCAGGCCAGAGAGACCCGCGCCGATGAGTAGGATAGTGGGCATAGGGTTGAAACCGTAAAGCCCTGTCCATTGTTGAACCCGTCATGCGTTGGTCTGTTTTGCTACGGTGGTCTTTATCGCTCCTGATTGCCCTGCCGCTGGCAGCCCTGCTGCTGTTCCCGTCGCTCTGGCGCTGCCTCACCATTCGGTATGCTTCCGGCTTTACAGCACAGACCGAGGCCAACCGCACCCTCTACATCAGTCAGGATGCCTCGCCCCGGCAGCGCGAGGTACTGCTGGCCCATTTCGATCAGGCCAGCGACCGGATCAACCAGTTTTGGGGGAAATCGGCTGGGCGGGCGTTGCTTATATACTGCCCCACGCAGGCGCAATATGCCCAGTACTGTTCGGGTGGCGAAGGGGCTGGGTGCAGCCTCGGCATGCCCTGGGGAGCTTCGTTCCTCGTGCTAGGCCCCGATGGTAACAACGTCGACGTGATGGCCCACGAACTTTGCCACGACGAATTGTTTGCCCGGCTGGGGTGGTTTACCATCAAACGAGAGGTGCCGCAGTGGTTCAACGAGGGCCTGGCGCTCATGGTCGATTACCGATTCACCACCGCCACCAACAGTGCTGCCGTGCGTTTTCTGGAGTACGACGCCCAGTGGAACTACCGCGCTCATGGCCCGGCGGGACTGTCCCCGCAGTTTGTACCAGAACTATCGTCACTGGAGACCACGCGCGATTTTTTTTACGGCGACTACAGCCGGGTCATGCTGGCCTACCTCACCGCTGGCCGTGAGGTGTCGCGGTGGATGGCCACGGCCGGCTCAGACGCGCTGACGCGGTTACTGGCTGACCTTGAGACGGGTAAGTCGTTTGCCGATGCCTACCAGTATGCCCACAAGAAAAAATCTCCTGCGCAGCCCCCTGCCGGGCCAAAAACGGTTCATTAAAAAAGTTCTCCTGCCAGCAGGCCAAGCGCATAGCCCGGTTGTTATCTTTGTCTATACGCCTCATAGTATTCTGTAATGACTAAAAAGTACGTCAGCGCCACTTCCCGCGACCCGGGTACCACCACCGTGAAGGAGGCGTTCGATAAGCTGCTGCAGGTCTATAAGTTACGGGGCCGGTTCAACGAGACCTACCTCGAAACGTTCTGGGGCAAAATGATGGGGCCTATGATTGCCTCCCGCACCACCCGCCTCTACGTCCGCGACCGCACCCTCTACATCGAACTGTCGTCGGCCCCCCTCCGCAACGAACTGGTCAACGCCAAGCAAAAGCTCATTCAGGTCGTCAACAAAGAAGTCGGCGCCGATGTGATTGATGATGTAGTGTTTACGTAGAGAGCGTTTCCGCAAACTCACCCATCGTGGCGTAGTCGCCGTGCTGACGGAGGAAACGGAGCAGGGTTTCTACGCGGTCGAGGAGTTCGTGGTTTGAATGACGCTTTACGTAAGCCGGAATTTTATCGAAGGCCGCGAGGTCGGTGAACTCCCAGGGGTGGACGTACAGGTTTACGTAGCCATCGGCGCGGAGCGTTTCCAGGCACAGCTGCTTGTAGAAGGCGAAGGGAAAGTTTTTCAGACTAAGCCAGAACAGGGGCAACCGCAGCCGGGGCGTCACCGAAGCCGGAATCTGCCAGACCGACAGTTCTTTAAACGGTAAGCGTGGCTCTCCCCAATGATTATACCGACCCGGAATAAACGTGGGATGCAGCGACGAATTGTAGATATAGCCCGCCTCGGCTACCTCCTGGGGGTTAGTGTCGCCCATGCGTGCCCGCCGGAATCCGCGAACGGGCTTACCCAGTAGTGTTTCCAGTGCCTGTTTCGATTTGGCCAGGTCGCCGGGTTCAAACGTGGTATGGTAGTAGCCGTGCGAGGCAATCTCGTGGCGCTGGGCCAGCTGGTTTATTAGTGCTGGTTCGTGCAGGGCGTAGTTGGCCGTGGTGAATAGGGTGGTGCGGGCGTTGAGGGCCTCAAACCGCTCGGCCAGCAGACGCAGGCCTTTGGTCGAAACGGCAATCTGGTCTAAGAGCGACAGGTCGTGGCCGTATTCGAGGGCCGTATCAAATTCTTCTACGTCAACGGTGAAGAGTATGCGCGGGGGGCTGGTGCTTGCCATGTAATGACTTCCTCAATCTCGCTCGTGTCGCCAATAATGTAGGGTGGGCGCTGTTTTACTTCCACGAACGTTTTGCCCAAATATACGCCGATAATACCGATGACGATAAATTGGGCACCCCCGATCAGCAGCGTCAGGAGCACCACGGTGGTATAGCCGGAGACAATGCCGTCCATGAAAAAGTACTCATACAGCACCTCCAGGCCGAAAAGTACCGAGAACAGGGCCATCACTAACCCCAGCACCACCGAGGCATAGAGTGGCTTGGTGGTGAACGACGTAATGCCCATCACCGCCAGCTGAATCATCTTCTTAAACGAGTATTTGGTGGTGCCGGCAAAGCGCGCAGCGGGTTCATACTCGATCCGGCACTGCCGAAAGCCCACCCACGAAATCATGCCCCGCAGAAACAGATCGTTCTCTTTGAAGGTCTTTAGTGTATCGATCACCTTCCGGTCGAGCAGGCGGAAATCGGCGGCACCGTCTTCCAGGTCCAGGTCAGAGGCCGCCCGTAGCAGCTTGTAAAAGTTGCGCGACGTAAAGCGTTTGCGCCATGAAAGCGTAGGGTCGGGCTTGCGCACGGTGTAGACCACCTCGAAGCCTTCACGCCATTTCTGTACCAGGGTCGGGATCAGTTCAGGTGGGTGCTGCAAATCGGCGTCGAGGCTGATGGCGCAGACGCCCCGGGCGTGTTCATAGCCCGCCCGCAGGGCCATCTGATGCCCGAAGTTTCGTGAAAAAGAAATAAACCGGACCTGCTCATGCACCTGACTCAACCGACGTAACACTGCTTTGGTCTGATCGGTGCTGCCGTCGTCAATGATCAGAATTTCATAAGGCCCCAGTGGCTCCATCACCTCGTGTAGCCGTTCTACCAGCACCGGCAGGTTCTCTTCTTCATTGAAGGCGGGAACAACAAGGCTGATAAGGTTGGGCGTAACTGGGACGTTCATGAAGAATAGCTAACAGACCCACAAATATACGGGAAACGGCTGTTAGGGCAGTTTTGGCCAATTCACAGCCAGTCACCTAATCGGTTTAGTACGTCCTGCTCGGTGGCGTTGCCGGAGATGATGATGTCGGCTTGTTGGTAGATGGGCAGGCGCGACTGGTATTTCAGGCGGAGGTTGGTGAGCAGTTCAGTATCGTTTGCTCTAAACAGGGGGCGTTCGGCCTGTTCGTTGGGATGCTGTTCGGCGTGGAGCAACATCCGTTCCCAGATAAATTCGGGTGGCACGTCCAGAAACACCGACACGCCCGTGGCTTTGATATAGGCCATGTTGTCGTGGTAGATGGGCATACCGCCCCCCGTGGCCACTACCAGGTTGGCACCGGGTTTAATGGTACGTAGCACACGGGCTTCTAACTCCCGGAAATGGTCTTCGCCAAATTTCTCGAAAAGCTGCGCCACGGTCAGCCCTTCTTCGCGCTGAATAACCCGGTCAGTATCTGTAAAGTGGTAATGTAGTTCGCGGGCCAGCCGCTTCCCCAGCGTCGTCTTCCCCGACGAAGGCATACCGATCAGGAAGATGTTCTTCATGAGTGAAAGAGTGATTGGTGAAAGAGTGAAGGAGTGAAAGAGTGGTTGCTGTTGCGCACTACGCTGGAGCAACCACTCTTTCACTCCTTCACTCTTTCACCAACCCCACTACTTCCGCCTTGTCCGGGGTGCGGTTGTGGTGCCACTTGCCTTTTACGACGCCGTTGCTGAGGAGCCAGGTGCCGGGGTCGGTGCGCATGATGGTTTTCAGGACGGTAGCGTCGCCTTTGTAGGTGGGCAACACCAGTTGGAATTCTTTTTTGAAGGCGTTGATGTCCTCATCAGAGGCCGAGGTGAGGAGAATAGGTATCACGGCCGTGCCTTTGAGGCTGTTGACCAGCGACCGGATGGCGGGCATGGCCCCGGCGTCGACGTGCTTCACGTCTTTTACGATCACAAACAGCTTGTTACCCTCGAACGTCTGCGGTGTGAAATCACCCTCGGCATCGTTCCAAACCCGGTAGTCGGTGATCTTGGGCTTGGCCGATTCGTTGAGCAACACCATTTCCTTGAACTTGTAGGTGGTATCGGTAGGATATTTGTCGAGTCGTTCGGTCTTGCCGTTTTTGGTCATAACATACTCATACCGAAGCGGTTCTGACGGCTTCATCTGCGCCGGAATGCTCTTACCCACGGCATACGGCAGCATATCCCAGGGTGGCAGATACTGAATGGCGTAGACACCCAACCCCACCGAGAGCACCAGGGCCACGAAGACCAGCCAGCCCGTTTTGCGGGACTTCATGCGGTTGCGGTGGCCGATGATGTAGAGAATGAGCACCATCAGCACTACGTCTTTGGTAAATGACGTCCAGGGCTTTAGTTTCAGCGCCTCACCAAAACAACCACAGTCGGTGACGCGGTTGAGGTAGGCCGAATAGAAGGTGAGGAACGTGAAAAAACTAACCAGCAGGAGTAGCAGCCAGGTGGTTAGTTTGGGCCGGTAAGACGCCAGCAGGGCCACGCCCAGCACCACTTCTGCCACGCACATGAACACCGAAATGAAAAGCATGTATGGTAGGGTGGCGGTAAACAGCGGCGCCAGCACGGGCAGATCCTGAGCAAATACCTCGAAATATTCGTCCATCTTGATCTGCGTACCCACGGGGTCGTTGAGTTTGATGAGACCGGATATCACAAACAGAATACCCACCGCAAAACGGGCAATACGGGCGGCAATCAGCGTTTTCGAGATCCGCGCCTTCATCGGGGGCTGTGGTGTGGTGGTGTTCATAGGGTCAGTTTGATGAGGCAGAAAACGGCGTAATTAATCATGTCCATATAGTTGGCTTCTACACCTTCCGACACCAGCGTAGCTCCTTGATTATCTTCAATTTGCTTAGTGCGCAGCAGCTTCATCAAAATAATGTCGGTCATAGAGCTAACGCGCATGTCGCGCCAGGCCTCGCCGTAATCGTGGTTTTTGGCGAAGAGTAGGTCCATCACCTGGTTCATCTGCCCGTCGTAGAGGCGTTCCAGTTCGTCGGTAGGAATGTCGGTGCGGGTGTCGGTGGCAAGTTGTAACTGGATCAGGGCCATCACGCAATAATTGATGATACCCACAAACTCAGGTTCGATGCCCTCGCCCACCTTGCTCACGCCTTTTTCCTGCAACGTGCGGATGCGCTGGGCCTTAATAAAAATCTGGTCGGTAATGCTCGACAGCCGGAGAATGCGCCAGGCCGTGCCGTAGTCCTGGTTTTTTTTCAGAAATAAGTCCTTGCAGCGCTGAATTACCTGCCGATATTGGGATTCTGTTGACAAAATAAGTTTAAAGTCTAAGGTTCAATGTTTAACGTGTATAGCCCAAGGCAGCTAGCCTTTGAGGTCTAACGTTTACTGTCGGCAGAGGTGTAGACATTGAACAGTAAACGTTAAACATTGAACTGTTTTCAATGGCCGAAATTACGAAAAAAACGCTCAGTTGCCGGGGTCGAACTCTTGACCTGACCGTACCGAAGGTGATGGGAATCATCAACAGCACCCCCGATTCATTCTATGTCGGCAGCCGGCTGGACCTGGGGCGCGAGGTAGCAACGGCCGCCGTAGCGACGGCCGCCCGGATGCTGGAGGAAGGGGCTACGTTTCTCGACGTGGGTGGCTACTCGACCAGGCCTGGCGCGACAGACATTAGCCCCGCCGAAGAGGCCGACCGCGTGCTACCCGTGATTGAAGCCATCCTCGACAGCTTCCCCGACGCGCTGATCTCTGTAGACACGTTCCGGGCCGAGGTGGCGCGGCAGGCCGTGGAGCAGGGCGCAGTACTCATTAACGACGTATCGGGCGGAACGCTGGACGGGGACATGTTTGCCACGGTGGCCGCACTGGGCGTTCCCTATGTGCTGATGCACCTTCGCGGCACGCCACAGACCATGCAGTCGTTGACGCAGTATGGCGATCTGGTGCCCGACGTGGTGGCCGAGTTGGGTGAACAGTTAGCCAAATTACGGGCACACGGACCGGTGCAGGCCATCATCGACCCTGGATTTGGGTTTGCCAAAACGGCTGATCAAAATTTTTTGCTCCTCCGCGAACTGGCTGCTTTCAACGTTTTCGATGCTCCCATTCTAGTGGGCCTTTCGCGGAAGGCTACGATCTATAAGACGCTGAATACCAGCGCCGAATTCGCCTTGAATGGCACGACGATACTGAACACCGTGGCCCTGCTGGGTGGGGCGTCTATCCTGCGCGTTCACGACGTGCGCGAGGCCGTTGAGGTGGTGATGCTGACCGAGAGATTAAAAAAAGTTTGACACCCGGCTTGCGATCCCAAACGGGAAACCCTACTTTTGCAGTCCCAAAACGGTACTAACAGCGCTGTAGGGAACGATCTGGTAGCTCAGCTGGTAGAGCAATACACTTTTAATGTATGGGTCCTGGGTTCGAATCCCAGCCGGATCACGAGGGTATAAAAGAGGGGCGGTAAGCAAAATGCTTACTGCCCCTCTTTTAATGTTTAAAGTCCAAAGTTGCGTCGCGAAACAGAGTACCGCATGCGAAGCAACCTTGGACTTTAGACATTGAATCTTACACTCAATTCCCCCCAAACTTCATCGTTGTGCCGATCAAGAAACCGGTGCCGAGGTAGTTGCCGCCCTGGAAACGGCCTACCACTTCGACGCGGAAGAAGGGGAAGCCGGGAATGAGGCCGTCGAGGCCGTAGCCTGCTTCGGTGTAGTTTCGGCTGGCGGGTGTGGCCAGGTAATGGACGAAGAGGTTTTCTTTGAAGCCCAGCAGCCGTACCAGTGTGACCTGCGTGAGCAGCAGTTGGCGGTACTCCATCATCACGTGGGCTTCGGCAAAGCGGCTGCGGGTACTGTATTGGTAGTAGGGTAAAAACCGGAATGCGCTGACCGGATCACCCAGCTGAAGGAAGAATTCGTTGCCCTGAAAGTGCTTGAAATCAGGGAAATACACCGCGTTGCTGGTCAGAAAACTACCCGCCGACAGCTGGTAGGCCAGTCGGCTGCGGATGCCCGTTTCCACCGAATGCCGCCACGTAAGCTGCGCAAAATCGTAGTCGGTGTCCGAACTGCCTACGCCCGCGATGCCCTTGCGGTAGTTGAACGTGACCAGCGGGGCCTCGCTGTTGGTGAGTTGAATGCGCTTGCCGTTGCGGATGCGGTAGCGCAGTTCGCCCAGGCGGAGGGAGGCGTTCAGGTTCAGCGTCAGGGCCTGGTGTACCGGAAAGCCCGCGGTCTCGACCTCGCTGGTGGTGGGGCGGTTGGGCGTGTAACTGAAGTGTTCCCAGTTAATCAGCGGCTTGATGTTCTCTTTGTAGTTGCCCAATTCGGTGCGCTCGGCATATTCTAGGCTACCCCCCAACCGGAAACGGCCTTCGTTAGGCTGCGTCACCAGGCTCAGCTTCAGGTAATCCTTCTGGTAAAGTTTCATCAGATTCCGCTCGAACAGCACCGTCGTCAGTGTGTTCAGCACCGGCTCGACGGGGTTGTTTTCGTTTAGCTGCGACACAAACCGCCCGCCCGACAGCTCGACGGCAGTGGTTTTATGGGTATACGTAGCCAAGCCGTAGCCCATAAACTGCTGCCGTCCCGTCTGGTAACGAGCCACGCCGGCGAGCGACATCCGGTTCTGTTTGAGGCTGTCGAGGCGGCGGTTAAAACGCAACGAGGCCGTGATGGGAAAACCCTCTACCGTGTTAAAATAGCCACTTTCTGGCCCAAGGGGCCCACTCCAGTTCCAGGTGGTGCGGCGGGATGGGTTCCAGGTCTGCTGTCCAAATAAGAGGTTGATGGGGCTATTGGCCTTGCGTTTTTTGGCGGCGGCCTGCGCTTTTTTCAGGCTGTCGGTAGGGGCGGTGCCAAGTTTGATCACCCGTAGGCTGTCGCTTTTCTGGTAGCTGACCACTTCGGCTTTGGTGAGCGGCACGGTGCGGAGCGAATCCCAGAAGGCGTTGCTGCGTTTGCGGGCCAGCGAGTCGATCACCGTCGAGTCGTTGCGGACCACGGCCACGTCTTCTTTGCGGGACTTGCGGGCTTTATATTCCGCTTTCTCGTACTCCTTCACCAGTTGCTTCAGGTTTTTGGTCGAAAACTCCTTTTGTTTCGCCACGGCCTCGGCAAAGGGCTGGGCTTTCACGTCGGCCTTGCTCAGGGTGCGGGCCGGGGCGTTAAAGCGTTCGTCCACCACCTTCACATCTTCCACAAAACCGGGGTTAACCACAAAGTCACGGAAAGTCTGGCTCCGCACCGCCTGCGCCGAGAACGTAGCCCCCATAAACGATCCGTCTACGTCGAACTGCTGACTGACGGGCATCCAAACCGACTGAATGGGGCTGCACGTAGTCTTGAGCTTAATGGTGAAGCCCTGCTCGTTAATCGTCTCAAGCTGAGCACTATATATCGCCCAGGTGTCTTCAATAATATAGAGCGTACCCCGCACCACGCCGTCGCCATACTGCCGGGGAATGACCTTGATCTTCGACACGTCGACGCCCTGTTCGTGGAAGGTGCCTTCATACTCGAACCTGTAATAGCCAAAGGCGTTGGGGGCCAGGGGCGAGACGGCTCCAAGTAGTTTAGGCGTGTAGAGGTTGGCGTTGTAGTAAGCGTTTACCTGCACAAACTGGTTGTCTACCTGCGAGTTACGGCTGGCCACGATGCGCTGCTTAACCGTATTGGGCAGCTTGAATTCTACCTCGGCCACGTTCTCGTTCAGCACCGGCCGACCAATCTTGATGTTCGATTCTTTTTCCAGCTCCTTCAGCTTATCCTGATACAGAAAGGTCATGGGCAGCTTATGCACAATAAACGACGACTTGGTGTAGACCCGCGCCTTGAACTGTTGCACCTGAAGCTGGTGAAAGCGGGCTTTGGCAATGGCCCGACGCATGATGCTCACCGCCGGGTCTTCGGTGTTCTTGCCAATTTTTACGTCCTGCAACTGAATGGACTGCTCGGCCATTGTGATGTCAATAGTCTGGTAGTCAGTGGCTATGGTTACCTGCTTAATGGCGGCTTTGTAGCCCAGAAACTGAAACACGATTTCGTACTGACCAGGTTTTAGTGGCAGTTCGTAGCGGCCTTCTTCGTTGGCAATAGTGCCCAGGGTGGTGCCTTTGGCGGCTATCGTGGCAAACGACATGGGCTGGCCGGTGCTGGCCTTCACCATGCCCCTGATACCCTGCGCCTGGCAAACAAAGGAGCCGGTCAGCAGGAGAATAAGGGCAACAAAGGGGTTAAGTAGCGAGTGGTGCATACAGGTACCTATACGTTTAGGGTAGCAAACAAATAACGAATGGCCTTGGTCAAATTGGCACCTGTTTCGTGCGAACAAGGTCATTTTTCGGTTAAACAACGGGTATGGCCGGACAAGCGGTACCAACCCTGAGATGTGTTGCCGGCCCAAAGCGTTGCTTCGTTCACGTTTTTTAACGTGAATTAAACGGCACACAGATTTGTACTAGTGGCAGATACCCATCTGACGTATGGTTAAAAAAACAACCACTGGTTTTCGCCCAGAGCAAGCCTCGTTAACCGCTGACACCACCCGTGATGATCAGCGCCTTGCCGACCGCAAGCAGGGCAACAGCTCACTGGTAGAGCAGGAGGTAAAACGGGAAGACCTCGGTTTCGGCACCAAAATAAATGACGCCTCGTCGCGGCTGGTGAACAAAGATGGGTCGTTTAATGTGGTCCGGGCGCACCAGGATTTCTGGAATCACCTCAATCTCTACCACCGGCTCATCACCATGCGGTGGCCCAAGTTTCTGTCGCTGGTTGTTGGGTTCTACGTGTCTTCCAACGCGGTCTTTGCGCTGCTCTACGGCTTGCTGGGCTACGAAAACCTGAAAGGCATTGCCGAAGTAACCCCCGATACCACGTTTGGGCGGTTTATGGGTGCTTTTTTCTTTAGCTCGCAGACCCTCACTACCGTTGGCTACGGCCACATTAGCCCCATGGGTTACTGGACAAGTGCGCTGGCAGCGGTCGAGTCGATGTTTGGTTTGTTGATGTTTGCGCTGGCTACGGGTTTGTTCTACGGCCGATTCTCGCGACCCGTGGCCAACATCCGCTACTCGAAAACCGCACTCTTCGGCCCCTACCTCGACATCAATGGCTGGATGTTTCGGATTATCAATCAGCGCACCAATCAACTCATCGACGTACAGGTCGAAGTGTCGATGTCGCGGCTGGAGAAGAAGGCCGATGGCACCACCAACCGCCGCTATTACGCCCTGAAACTGGAACGCAGCAAGGTTAACTTCTTCCCCGCCAACTGGACTATCGTGCACCCCATTACGGAAGACAGTCCCCTGTACAATTGCACTGAAGAGCAACTGGCCGAAAGCGATGCCGAGTTCCTGATCTTGCTGCGTGCCACCGAAGACACCTTCAACCAAACCGTACACAGCCGTTTTTCTTACCGTTACGACGAGATCGACTGGGGGCGCAAGTTTACCATCATGTCGCAATCAACCACCAAAGGCAGCCGCGGCACCCTCGTCGACCTGGATCAACTAGATGAAACAGTGGTGGCAGGGTTGAATTAAAGGATGTACGATTTACGACTTACGATGTACGATTTTTGCTCACGCCAGTAGGCTAAAGCGAGCGTACACTGGCGTGAGCAAAAATCGTACATCGTAAGTCGTAAATCGTACATCAACATGATCTTCCCCCCCTCACTCCGCCCTGGCGATACAGTGGCCATTATTGCCCCCGCCAGCCCATTTGCCTACGCCGACTTGCGGCCTGCTTTAGACATCATGCGCAACCAGTGGCAGCTCAACATTTGGGAAGGCAAAACCCTGCAACTTAGTACCGGGGCCTTTGCCGGTTCTGACGCCGAACGCGCCGACGATCTGCAGGAGGCTATCAACAACCCGGCCATCAAAGCCATTTTTGCGGCAAGGGGCGGCTACGGCGCTTATCGGCTTGTGGAACAGGTTAATTTCAAGCCGCTCCTGAAGCAACCCAAATGGCTGGTGGGTTTCAGCGATATTACCGTCCTGCTCAGCCACTGTCAGCGCATGGGTCTAGGCACGCTGCACGCCATTATGCCCCGTGGGTTTAGACTGCCTCATACCGAACAGGATATTGAAACGCTGCGCCAATGGCTGTTTGGCGAAAAAGTGGCCCCCTACACAGCACCTGTCCATGAACTGAACCGTACGGGCCGGGCGAGCGGCCAGTTGGCCGGCGGAAACCTGTCGCTCCTGATGCATATTCTGGACACCCCCTCGGAGGTAGACTGGGCGGGTAAGCTGGTGTTTATCGAAGACATCGACGAGACGCTTTTTTCCCTCGACCGGATGCTGATTCAACTGCGGCGGTCGGGCAAACTGGCCAACCTGGCGGGCCTGCTGGTGGGTCATTTCTCTGATATGCGCGACAACACGACAACACCGCTGGGCAAAACGCCGGAACAACTCGTTGCCGACGCCGTAGCGGATTATACTTACCCCGTGGCGTTTAACGTGCCCATCGGGCATGTTAGCCCAAATCTGGCTATGCCTGTTGGCATGGTGGCCTCATTGAGCGCAACAAAAAATGGGATGATGCTCTCATTTTAAAGCATTTCGGCTTGAATAAGTCAAAACAGTTTGGGGTTATGGTCAGTTGAGGTAATGGCTCCTGCCTGTTCCTTACACCGTAACCCAATGAGCGAAACTACTTACGATATTGCCGTGGTCGGTGCAGGCTGCGCAGGCTACCAGTTATTGTATCAACTGGCCCAACAACCAGCCTGGTCATCGTGGCGGGTGTTGCTGCTCTCAGATGGCATACCCCTGCAACGTTCGTGGTGTTTTTGGGCTACAGATAACCATCCACTGCAACACCTTGTCACCAAATCGTGGACCGATATCGAGTTTCAATCGCCTGATTTTGGGCAGACGCAGGCCGTGGCTCCGTATAGCTATCACTACATTGCCGGCGATACATTTTTTCGCTATTTCGAAGACGTGTTTCTTTTGCAAAATTCTAATATTCAAGTAGTTACTACTAACGTATGCAGCCTGACAAATACCAGTGGGCAATTTGCTATCACGACTACTGCCGGTGTTTTCAGGGCCAGCCAGGTATACAGCAGTCGGCATGAGACTCCGCCCAACCCGGGTTACTGGAATTTGTCCCAACATTTTCGGGGTTGGTTTATACGCACCGACAGACCCGTTTTTCAGGAGCAGGTAGCCACACTGATGGACTTCCGCGTACCGCAACAGGACGCAGTGCAGTTTGCCTATGTGCTGCCTTTTTCCCCTACCCAGGCGTTGGTTGAACTAACGGCTTTTTCCAGCGCAACAGCGTATGCGCCAGCTCGATACGACGCTATGCTCACCAGCTACCTGGCACAACGCTATCCGGGCGTGGCCGTTACGGTAGAGGCCACCGAGCAGGGCCAAATACCCATGACCGACCACTCGTTTACCCGGTTTGGCCGGGCTGGCGAACTACTGCTGGGTACGGCGGCGGGCATGGTGAAACCCACTACGGGCTATGCGTTCAGGCGTATTGGCCGCGACTGTGCCCAACTCGCCCACGCTTTTAGCACGGGTAACCCCGCCCACTGGCCTACCACCACCGGGCGGTTCCGGTTCTATGACCGCCTTTTGCTGGGTATCCTCACCGAGCAGCCCGAAATGGGAGTGGACATCTTCACCCACTTATATCGGCATACGTCATTCACCAACATTCTGCGTTTTCTGGACGAAGATTCATCCTTATTCGACGAGGCCCGCCTGATATCCCGCCTGCCATATACCCCATTTCTTACGCAGCTAATCCGGCAATGGAAGCATTGAACAGTACTGCCCGCCGTCTGCAAAAAACACCCGCGTTGGTAAGCGTCGGGCTGGGTGTGGTGTTGGTTGGCTGTCAGTGGCAAACAGGCGCGGTGCCGCTGTGGGCGCAGTGGACGGTGGTGGCTCTGTTGCTTTTTGGTATTGGTATTCCCCACGGCGCTATCGACCACCTGATTGACGAAGAAACGGCCCGGCGCACCAATCGGGGATATTCTATCGGGGCCTTTCTAGCCAAATACCTACTTACAATGGCCGTTTATGGCGTGTTTTGGGCCTTTTTTCCTACGGTGAGCCTGCTGGTCTTCCTGCTGATCTCGGCCTGGCACTTTGGCGAAACAGACGTTGAACACGTGCCGTTTACCCTGCCCTGGATCGTCGTTCGGTTTGGGTGGGGCTGTTGGGTGCTGGCGTTTCTACTGCTCACCCACCCGGCGGAGGTTACGCCTATTCTGGACCGCCTCACGCGGGGTAATCCCCTGCCCATGCAGGTCTGGCAGTGGTGCGTGGCGCACCGGGGCCTGCTGTTGGGGGGTGGTTTAGTTGGATTGTTGGGGTTGTTTGGCGTGGCCCACCGCCTGGCGCCGGGACCTATCGACGGTGGCCGATTTACGCTGCTGGGGCTGGTATTGCTACTGACCTGGCCACTGCCGTTGCTGGTGGCTTTTGCGCTGTATTTTGGCGGCTGGCACGCGCTGAGTTCCTTTCAGACAATCTACCACTACCTCCGCAATCGGCCCCAAAACCCGCTTTCGGCGCAACAGGTGTGGTATCGGTCATTACCATTCACGGCGCTGGCGCTGGTAGGCCTGGTCTTGCTGGGTGGACTGTGGTACCGCTACGCGCAAGCCTGGGACCCCCTGCCGCTGTTGTTTTTATTCCTCTCGCTCATCACGCTCCCGCACCTCAACGTCATGCACGGTATGAATCGCCGTGCCAGCCCCCTTTCCTAGGCTGCCCTGTTTTTGCCGCCTGGCTTAGCCGTGTTTGGCAATAGCCGATAGCAATAGGACAGACCCGGTCAGGGTTAGCAGTTGCCGAAAATAATCCCAGTACAATCGCGTTTTTCGAGACCGCTGCATCATGGCAACGGCCTCATCGACAGGGGCTTCGCGCAAGATTTTGTTGCCCGGAAAAAAATAGATAACCGTGATAGCCTGCGTCAGCGCAAAGCAGCCAATGGCACCCAGCACCAGCCACTGCCGCCCGGCGGGGTCCGACCAATACCAGACCGTGGCAGCCAGGGCCGACAGCCCAAAAAGCGGTGAAAGTACTTTGTAGAAATCGCCAGGGTTACGGTATTTCCAGTAGTTGCGTACATGGGTAATACTGTCGGGAAAGCCGCGGACCAGGTTTTCTTCGTTCACGAGCACGTCAAACAACCCCCCACCAAACGAGGCCATTAGCGTGAGGGTAGCGACGAAGAGGGTGAACAGTCCGAAATCCATTGGCCGTTAGTGGACAGGTTGCAGCGTTACCGGTGATTCGGTTGATTCTGGCTGCGAAACCGGCTGAGCCGTAGCGCGGTCAAAAGCGGCATCATAGTCGGGGCGGGTGGTGCCCATCCATTCATCCCACCACCGGAAGTAGAGGCCGTAGTTTCCCCGAAAATACTGGTGGTGCTGGTTGTGGTTCACCGACGTATTTAGCCACCGAGCGGCCCAGTGCGTGTTCCAGCGGGCGGGAAACAGTTCCCAGCCTAGGTGGCCGTAAACATTGTAGACCATCATAAATACCAGAAACGCCATGATCGTGTAGCCGTGGAGGGGGAGAATAAACGACGCAATTGGTACAATAAGCGCTTCTACAATGGCCTCCAGCGGATGAAACGAGTAGGCTGCCCAAGGCGACGGATTAGTCGATTTATGATGCACCAGGTGCACCGTTTTAAACAGCCTGGGGTGGTGCATGGCCCGGTGCGTCCAGTAGAAATAGGCATCGTGCAACACCACCAGCGCCACAAACGAAAACAGCCCGTAGGCCGTGCCGTAGTCGCTCCAGTGGGCATACATCAGGTTATGGTTGCGGATGCCGGACATGAAAATGGCCAGCGACACCAGGGCAAAGATGACCGTTGTGGCAATGGAATAGCCTATTTCGCGCCGCAGGTCGTCGTTTTTTGGGAAACGTGGCTGTATTTTTCGGGACGACAGACGGCTCTGACGCCAGCTATAATAAATGGCGTAGAAGATGCCCGCCACCAGCAGATAGCGCAGCAGGTGGATTATCCAGATAACCAGCACGCCCCAAACGGGGTATGTTTTCAGTAGTGGTTGCATCGGAGGATTTGTGAGTTTATGCTAAGGTTTCTTGACAAAATTATTTTTTGACAGGATTAGCAGGATTTCAAGATTGACAGGATTTTTTCTTTTACTCCAGCTATCTGCTGTATTGCAAAGAAAAAATCCTGTCAATCTTGAAATCCTGCCCAAAACACTTTACTTCCCTTCTTCTTCCTGCTCCTCGCGCCACTGTTCAAACTCATCCGGCGAGGCGAAAGTAACGGGGCGACGGGGACGTTTTTCAGGGGTCTTCACCTCCAGTTCGTGGCTAACCGATTGCCCGTTCTGGGTCAGCGTGAGCTTGTACTTGCCGGGTTGGATATATAGTTTTTTGTCGTCGGCCAGGGCCAGGTTAATGGTTTTATCGTCCTTCTTTTTGGCTTCGTTCAATTGGGTCTGGTAGGCGGCCCGCTGCGTGCTGTCTACGGCGTAGTCGAAGGTGAGGTAGTTCAGTCCCGCTTCGGTGGTGTCGGTCAGGATGCGCAGCAGTAAGCCTTTCTCTGTCTGGATCGTGACGGTTGTTTTTCCGGCCGCTTTCGCTACATAGGGGATTGATGATGAGTACGTTGGTACATCGTCGTAGGGACTATCTTTCTTTCCCCAACGGCTGCTGACGGTGATTGGTTTGGGCGCAAACAGGTGCAGTGGCTTGGCCAAAATAGAGTCAGTCAGCTGTTGCAACTGCTCCACGTTGGCCGTGTAGAGCGACCGTCCGTGGGTGCCAATCAGCAGGTCATTGTCGCGCGGGTGTACCACCACGTCATGCACGGCTACAGCGGGTAAATCGGCACCAAACGGCATGAACGTCAGGCCTTTGTCTACCGACACGTACAGGCCGTGGTCGGTGCCTACGTAGAGCAGGTTCGGGTTTTTGGGGTCTTCGCGCACCACGTTCACCGGCTCGGCGGGTAGGGGAGAGGTGCCTGTATTGCCTAGTCGGTTCCAGGTCTGCCCGTAGTCGGTCGAGATGTAGACGTAGGCATTGAAGTGATCGTTCCGGTAGCCGTTGAGCGAGGCGTAGACCGTGCCCTCCTGATGCGCCGACGCCGACACCCGGCTCACCCACAGGTCGGCGGGGAGGCCGTTGGTGATGCGCGTCCAGGTGTTGCCGCCATCTTTCGAGACGTGAATCAGCCCATCGTCCGACCCCGCATACAGCAGCCCAAACCGCATCGGCGACTCATCGATGGTGGTCAGCGTGCCGTACGTAACGTCGCTTTCGCGGTCGTCTTTACGCCCTGCCGCTGCGGTCAGATCGCCCGACAGCGTTTTAAAGTCGTCGCCTTTGTTCAGGCTGCGGTGAAACCGGTTCGACCCGAAATAGATCACGTCCTGGTTGTGCCGCGAAATCAGGATGGGTGCCTGCCAGTTCCAGCGCAGGCGCGGTTCGCCCACTTCCGTTGGCACCACCAGACGTTTCATATCGCCCGTGTTCTTATTGATCCTGAAGTAGTTACCAAACTGAAAGCCGGTGTAGACCGTGTTGTTGTCGCGCCAGTCTACCTGCACCTGCATCCCGTCGCCACCCATGATCGACTTGTACGGATTCTTGCCCGAGGCCTGCCAGTCATAGTCGTCCTTTTGGCCGATGCGGGTGGTGCTGGGGCCGGTCCAAACGCCATTGTCCTGCAAGCCGCCATACACGTTATACGGCTTGGCCATATCCACGGCCACGGCGTAAAACTGCCCTACAGCGGGTGTACTGGCCTTGAACCAGCTTTTGCCGCTGTCGTAGGTGATGTTAATGCCCCCATCGTTGCCCAGAATCTGATGCTTACTGTTGGCCGGATTAATCCAGAGCGCGTGG
Organism: Fibrella aquatilis; assembly: GCF_017353255.1. Taxonomy (GTDB): domain Bacteria; phylum Bacteroidota; class Bacteroidia; order Cytophagales; family Spirosomataceae; genus Fibrella; species Fibrella aquatilis. The sequence continues at coordinate 177,336 of NZ_JAFMYU010000001.1, forward strand.
TGATCGGAATGCACGTTACCACCGTCCATGCTACGGTAGGTTTTGCCACCATCCGTCGAGCCAATCACGGGCACCCCTGCAATCACGATTTTGTCAGCATTATCTGGTGCTACCCACACATTACCAAAATAATAGCCGTAGGTATTAAACAGGCCATCCAGAAAATCAGCATTGACCTTACGCCACTTGCCCCCGCCATCGTCCGACCGGTACACCTCGGCCCCAATCACTTCGGCGTTGATGAGCCGCGAATTGGCATCGTCGGTATATTCCAGAATGGTTACGGGCTTGATCTTGTCGGCCTGCACCATCTCCTTCAGGGTTTTCGGGGTGTATTTTTCGGGGAAATTTTGCTCTTCCAGATAATCGGCAATAAACGAGTCTTCGGCCTTCAGGAATTCCTCCTTCGAGATCACCCGCAGCCGGTCTTTGGTCAGTTTGCGGGCATCAACTACGTCATCTTTTTTGGTTTTCTTCTCAGGCCGGGCGCTTTGGTTATCCAGAATCACGTACATCGTCTGGGTGTTGCCGGGGAAGATGCTCAGGCCCATCCGCCCCGTTTTGGCGTCCTGCGGCAGACCTGACGTACCCCCCGAAATTAGCTTCCAGGTGTTGCCGCCGTCGGTGCTTTTGTAGAGGCCGGAGGTAGCGCCGCTTTCCACGAAATTCCAGGCTTTGCGCTCTTTATGCCACATGGCTGCGTAGACCACCTGCGGGTTGGCGGAGTCCACGTCTACGTCGATGGCGCCGGTCTGCGTGTCAATGTAAAGCGTTCGCTTCCAGCTAGTTCCGCCGTCGGTGGTTTTGTAGAGGCCGCGTTCGGAGTTGTCGGTGTAGAGGTGCCCCACGGTGGCCACCCAGGCTACGTCGGGGTTGGTGGGGTGCAGCGCAATTTTGCCGATGTGGTGGGTTTCGTCCAGCCCCGGCAGGTGCTGCCAGGTTTTGCCGCCGTTGGTGCTTTTGTAACAGCCCACGCCCGCGTAGCTCGACCGGCTGGCGTTGGCCTCACCCGTACCCAGCCAAATCGTGTGGGCGTCGGTGTTGACCCCTTTCCAGTCTACGGCCAGGGCACCGAGCGTCATGACGGCTTCATGCTGAAACAGGGGCGTAAACGAGATGCCGTTATTGTCGGTCCGCCACAGCCCACCACTGGCATAGGCTACATAAAACTGGTTGACATTCAAGGGGTTAACCGCCAAGTCGACCACGCGTCCGCTCATTACCGTTGGCCCGATAGACGTAACGGGCAGGTTCTGTACCAGCGACGTTTTTGCCTGCTGCATCCGTTGCATGGCCCCCGCCAACCGGTCAGCTGCCGACGTGGCAGCCACTTCAATAGGGATAGTCGGGATGTTTTTTTTTGCCTTCTTTTGGGCGAAAACAGGACTGAGTAGCAGCAAAAAGCCGCAGGATAATAGCAGTCTATTCATGAAGATCGGGGTACTTATCTGATTGCCTCGCTAAAGTACGAAGCTACAGCACGTCCCACCAATCTTTACTGGCCGGAGGAGCCGTTGGAGGTACCAACGGGGTTGTTATGGGCGCAGAAACGGGCGATAGATCGTCGGCAATAGTTGGCATTGATGACGCTGACGAACTGGTTGGTGGCTTGCTGATTAAACCGGCAATGGTGGCGCGGAGCTGACGGCCCAAATCGGGTTTGACCATCATCACGAAATTGGCGTAACCGATAACCACGTTCTGTATGTCGGCGGTGGGGTTGGGGTTGCCCCAGGTTTTGCTCTCCCAGCCCGATTGACCGATCTGGTGCAGCAATGCCCGGAATTGGCGAAGCGTAGCCCGGTCGATAGATGGCTTCTGGTTGACCACAATACCGGTTACGCGCTGCTGATCCCCTTTTCGCATCACCGTCACCTTGTCGGGGTGGACCGTGAAGCCTTCGCTTTGCACGATCTGCTCCACCGCCCACAGCACCTGATTGGCCTTGCCCGCCGCCGCGCCAGTGGCTGAAAACGTGAGGTCGTCGGCGTAGCGGGTGTACGCATAGCCAAAGCGGGCGGCCATACCCTGCAACCGCCGGTCGAGGCGGTAGGCGAGCAGGTTGGTGATAGCCGGGCTGGTGGGTGCTCCCTGTGGCAGGGTTCGTTCGCCGTTGCCCACATGGTACGTTTTTCCGTCCATCTGTACGGCCTCGGTGTCGGGTTCGGTGCAGAGCAGAGCCAGGATCGTGGCAATGGCTTCGCTGTAGCCGAGTTTGGTGAGCAGCCCCTTCACGCGGGGGTAGCCGATGGTGGGGAAGAAGTTTTTCAGGTCCACGTTGATCACCACGTCCTGCCCCACGTGCGGTGTAGCGTTGGTCAAAATGGAGCGGTCCGTGACAAAGCCGTGGGCGAATTCAGTGGGCTGCACTTTGTGCAAAATGTGTTCCAGCACCCATAACTGCGCCTTTTTCAGCCGGGGCATGGGTGCAGAAATAAGCCGCTTTCCGCCCGATTTTTTAGCCAGATAAAACCGCTTATAGTGCGACACCGTAGACACCGCCCGGTTGTAGGCCAAAAACCGCAACTCGCTTAACGGCAACGACATAGCCTGCGCCAACGCCAGCGGGCTATCGAAGTGGGGCAGGCCGAAGTAGGCTAGTCGGGCTGGGTCTGACGTTGTGTTTTTTAGCCCCGCCGATACCTCATCGCCCAGATACGGCACGGTGGTGGCCAGTTTGTTTTTCCAGGTTTCGGCGCGGGCCAGGCGGGCGGCTTCGCGGCGGACTTTGGTCTCTAGCCGACGTTGCTTGGCCGCGGCCATGCGGGCCTGCCGCATCTCCTGCAACATCGCCTGCCGGCTCTGGTAGCGCCGCTGCCGTTCCATCAACTGGTTTAGCTCCGTTTGCAGGGCGGTGGCCTGTTGGGTCAGTTCGGCGGGAATGGTGGGTTCGCCGCCCTGGTTCCAGAAGCCCAGCCGCGTCATTTCGGCGGCGATGTACGACTGCTTGGAGCCAAGCTCCTGTATGCGATTGTAGATTTCCTGGCGCGTCATTCGGCAATAAAACAGGCCGACAAGCAGGGGAGGGGCGTGGGCAACCGGCAGCGAAACCGGGCCAAAAGAATCAGGCGGGCGTGTGGTCGGCGGGCGGGAAGGCCTTCGAACAAACTCAGGACTATGTCAATCAACTCCAGGGGGAGGGGGTACTAGTGCACCTTCAACTCCCCAGGAGCCGCACTGTGAAGGTGCACTAGTACCCCCTCCCCCACAGTAACGATTGACGTAGTGAGGCGTGTGTAGTCTTGGTACCAGAATGACGAAACATCATTCATTTCCCGAAGGAAAGGCAAGGTCTTGCAACCCCAACCCGACGCCCACACGCCCGCTCTTGATACGGCTAAAATACGCCCCAGCGCGTTGCCGGGCAAGGTTTTTGGGTTTAAATAGTCGTGATTAATGGAAATAGTTTGGTTCTAAACTTACCCGCCGCCATGCTTTAAGCGTAGCGCCAGCATGTGTTCGCAGGGGCCGGTCATGAGCTTGTGTTGGGCGTAATAGGCACAGTCGCAGGTGGCGCGGGTGAGGCGTTCGTCGGCGTCGATGAGCAGGTTGGGGTGTTGGTCCTGTCCGCTCAGCGTGCGCACAGTGCCCGTCAGGCGCAGTCCCTCCGGCGTGTTTTGGGCATACACCCGCACCCCGCCATTGGCCAGTAGCTTATTGGCGGCGGCTTCGCGGGGGTTGGCAAACCGCAGTTGGTCCATCGGCAGAGGGTCCTGCGTCAGTTCGCGCACCCGGTACACGCCCAGGTGGAGGTCGTATATGGCGCGGCCCGCCTGAGTATAGGTGCCCAGGGCGGCCAGCACCGTTTTGGTGTCGAGGCCGGTTTTTTTGGCCAGGTCTTCGGGACGGGCAAACCAGGTTTGTTTCAGGGTATCAAACACCTGTTTAGCGGTGGTGGGTAGCACGTCGCCACGAGGAGCCATCAGATCGAAGTTGCCCAACCGCGACCAGTCGTTGGCCGACCAGCCCGACAGCCCCAGCGTAAACGTCATGTCGCCCAGATCAGCCACCCAGAACGAGGGCAAGCCACTGCCTAACAGACTGACCGTGAAACTTTTGGCTACGGGTACGAGTCGTTCCAGCGTGAGTAGTCGCCGCCGTCCCCAGATGCGGATTTCCTGCGCGTCGTGGCCGTCGTAGCGCGACCGGGCGCAGACCAACTCTTTGCCCCAGGGGTCGAAAACAAGTTTCACCGGTTCGCCGGGCGTGAGTTTGAACCGGATGGAGCGCGGACCTACTTTTTCCTTGAACCGCCGCAACATCGAGCAAATGTCATAGACATCCATGGGGTGCAGGTGCAACGTGGTGGCGGGCAGCGTCATGGCCGAAGACACCTGCAAAAAGCCCCTTACCCAACTGTCGGGCAGGTCGATTTTTACTTCCTTGTAGTCTTCCTCGCCCGTGGTCTGCACCGAAAAACCGCTGGGGTCAATACTAAAATCGGTCTCTTTGTAGTCGCGGATTTTCTGGAACTCGTTGTACAAATCGGCCGAATAATCGACGTTGGTGGTACCACAGGCAAACTCGTTGATTTCCTTGAAGACGTTGTAATTGGCCGATAGCTTACCGTAGGACGATTCGTCCTGCGAAAAGCATTCAAAAAACACTTCGTCGGGGTGCACTGTAATGACCGGGTCGAGCACAAACCAGGCATCCATGTCCTTCTCATAGAGGTACTTGAAGTACTTGGTCCGGGCGTCGTAGAACGGGCCGGTATGCTTGCCCATCTCCTTATAAATGTCAGAAAGTTGCCCCTGCACGGCTTTTATCTGCGTCGAAACATCGCCCACGTCCTGCCCGGCCATGTAGTCGGCCAGCCATAGTTCTTCCTGTTGCGCGGCCCAGGCCAGGTACGTCGATTTATCGCGGGGCTGAAACCGCATGTCCGACACTACTACGTCGTGCAGGGCCGAAATGGCTTCGCGGAACGCGAGTTTGCGATTGAGTTTGCCCACAAAAAAGGTGGGTGTTCGATTGGTATCGGGCGCAAACGACATGCCCGTGGCGTTGGCGTTGCTCACCACCGAGGTACTCCCGCCGAATTTATAGTTAAAGAGCATATGCTGGTTGGTTTACACTCGTTCGGGGATGGCTTCGCGGACGAAGGGCACATCGAGGGTGGGGTACTTGAGGTTCAGGTCGCGGAGGGTACGCAGGCAGGTGGCTTTGTCAGTCAGGGCCGAAGTGGCTGACACTTCGGTAAGTAGTCGACTCACAAACAGGGCGTTATCTTCGCTGGCGAGGCCTTCCTGCCGCAGAAAAGCCAATACCCGGTCTTTGGCCACGCGTCCCTGATGCGCCCGCATGAGCACCGTGCGGAAGTAGAACGACAACGAGCGCAGGCGTTCGGGCTGGTTGGCGGCGTAGCGTTGCAGGTAGTTGGTGGTGAACAGCTGCACGGCGGCGGTGGGGTGCTGACTCAGCTTCATGAGGTAATCGGGGCCGTGCTCGTCGGTGAAGAAACGGCTAATCAGCTCACGGCCAAAGGCTTGGATATCTGGACGAACGGAATCGGTAATGCCCACCAGCGTTTCTGCCGACCAGTCATCAGCCGTGAACTGATCGCGAAAAAACTGCATGGCGGCGGCGCGGCTATCGTCCCAGTGGGCATCGAGCAGGCGGATGGCCTCGTCGCGTTCGTAGCGGATGCGGGCGGGGTTCTGCGCAAAATACTGCCACGCAAACTGCCGGAGGGCCAGCGTTTCGTGGTTGCCAAGGGCTACAATCTGCCGTATGGTCAGGGTGTCGGCGGGGAGTTGCTTCAGCGCAAAAGCACCCAGTTCCTGCGCCGGACCAAACGTTGAGTACACTAGGCGGAGTACCGTTTCGCGGGCCAGCTGACCAATTTCGGTTTGCATATGAGCCAATACAAACCCTACCAGCCTATGTTGCTGCCCGTCGGTTTGTTCCTTTTTCAGTAAGGTTGGAATCAGTTCGGCCAGCACTGTCAGGCCATAAGTTTGTTGGTCGTTGCGGGCGGCTGAGGCCACCTGTTGCCATACCTGCTGCCCCACCTGCGCCACCGATTCAACCGGGTCGGCCAGGAGCCGGGCCAGCAAGGCGGGCTGCGGCAGACCGGTACGGCGAAGGAGTAATGTCCCCACTACGCGCCGACAGCCCGCCACCAAACTCTGTTGCAACTGCACCAGCGATGCTTCGGGCAACACCTCGAATTGGGTATTGGACAGTGTGTTCAGAAACAGAGCAACATTGGCCAGAATGGCGTCGGCTACCTCGTCGTTGGCCAGCAGATAGAGCCGGTCCAGCAAGAGGGGTAGAAGCGCTCTTTGCTCATTATCAGCTAGCTGATGGCTGTTTAATTGATCCAGCAGCCAGGTGCGGTTATCAGCGTGGACAGATAACAGGATGTCGACCACAAAGGCGGCGTCGGCCAGGTAGTCGGCGGGGTTAGCCATAATCGACTCCTGCCCCAACTGCCGGACTTCGGCCACGGGGCTGTGCAGGAGCAGGGCCACCAGCGCGGGGTCAGCCTGAGTGGTCATCCGTTTCCGCACAATATCTACGGCCCAGCGAGCTGGAATATCGAAGCTCGAGGTTAGGAGTTGCCGCAGCAGGGGCAGCTCAATTTTGGCTTCAATGGTCCCGTAATCGGGGTGGTTCGTGAGGTTGCGGTAGGCAAAGGCGTGAACTTCATCGACGCGGGCCTGCACCAGCAGCTGCACGTAGGCCTGCGGCAGCTTGTCCCACAGTTCGGGATACGGCTCTTCCCGTCCGGGTGCGGTAGGGGATGCTCCGTCAACCGGTTGTTCATCGGGCCGTTTGCCACTTAGCAAGTCGGCCACCCGGTCGAAGAGGGAGCCGAGTACCCCGCGCGATTCGGCTGGGCGACTTGTGGTTTGCTGCTGCCGGAGCCGGACGGTTTTGCTTCGCCAAAATGACCCACCGTATAGTTCTAGCCGGGTGCCCGCGCCAAACAAAATCTGGTTCAGCAGCACGCTATCGTTATAGGCCGGTATCTCCCGTTCCAGGTAGTCGTACTGGCGGTTGGCAGCGTTCCACTGGTATTCGGTCTGCGTATAGGGCGGTTTATAGTCGGTTTGCTTGTTGTAGCTGAGCAAAATAGCCGTACCCAGCCGCACGTAATGAAGGTCATTAGCAGTGCCCGATGCGCTCAGTCGCATCCGCATCCGCCGACGCAAGTACACCTGCGTGGCGTAGGAATAGGCAATACGGCTGTCGGGTTTTTTTAGCTCGGCTTTTGGTTTAAGCCTGATGTTCAGCGCACTGATAAAAATGGCCGGGTCTTTGGCAGCGCTGTCTTCGTCGTAGCTGTAGTAACTGTGTTTGGGTTTTTTGAAAAAGGCCCGCGTCTTCTCGAAGCGGTAGGCCAGTACACCCAGTGTTTCGGCATCGTCGCGCAGTTCGGCTAGTTTCAACAGGTGCCTGACGTGCTTGAAGTAGCTGGGCTTAAAGGGAATCTCGTGCAGTAACAGCGTGAGCGGCCGTCGCAGAACGGGGTAATCGGGTAGCAGGGCGTAGAGCACCTCCAGCACCTGGTACTCGGGCTGGGTGCTGTTGAGCACATGGGCCGTGAGCCAGGCCGTAATCTGGTTAGCGTCGCCAGTTAGAACGACCGTTCTAAGATCATCGGTCAGGCCGTTAAGCTTCGTGGCAAGGTAAGCCTGACGATCTTCTCCAGTAAAGAGGTATAGCAGTGCTTCATTGGCAATGCGACGTACTTTATCGCTATAGTTAGGGTTGGTGGCGTAGGTCTCTACGGTCTTCACCAGCGCCGCATCGAAGGTGGTGCCAGGCGGCACGGCGGCAGCGCACCGGCCAATGGCCCATAGTGCCGAATAGCGGTGCAGGTCATCCGCTTTTATGCCGCCCGCCCGCTCAATCAGACGCACCAGTAGGGGTAGGGTGTCAGTAAGCCGCCGTTCCCCCGCCTGCCAGATCACCCGCGACGGTTTCCATTCGGTTTTGGCGGTGTCATTACCCGATGCCAGTGCCTGAATTCGCCGCTGAACGGCTTCGTCGGGTGTGGCTGGCTTGTCGGTCGGGGTGGGGGCGGTGGGCAGGGCGGGCACGTCGACCAGACCCACGTCGGTGAGGTAGCCTTTTTTGCGTTTCTCCATTTCCAGACCGTTGAAAAGTCCTTCGGCTTGGGCCAGCGGCACCGGAGCCGTGGTTTTGGAACCTTCTTTCAGGGCCGCCCCCCGCCGCCCGTACCGAAAGTTGACTACATAAAGGTTAGACCCCACATCGGCTAGGTCAACCTCATATACTTTATCTGAATTGCCCTCTCTGAAATAAAGTTTTGTCTGCTTTACAAGCTTCATACCGACCTGCTGTTCTGAAAAGCAATATAACGAAAACAGGACAGTATACGAAGTGAAATGGTCATTAGACTTCGTCGTCATTGGTCATTCGCTGCGCCGTCATTAGTCGTATTCAGCTACTAATGACAGGCACCTTGGCCCGTGGAGACACGGGCCTACTCGTGCGTAAGCAACAGCGCACCTCCGGCAGAGTGGGCCCGTGGAGACACGGGCCAGGATACCGCCGCTGGATACAACGAATGACCAATGACAGTGCAACGAATGACGCCCGCAGGAACAATGACCGGTCCGCCGGTGCGGGCGCAGCGAAATGACCAATGACTAAAATCCATGCGTAGGTTCCTGTGTATCCTCACTCGTTCGCTCGGCGCTATCGGGGGCATCGGGCGAGAACTGATCGCTGATGATTAGGGTCATGACAATACCGGTAACAGCACTGAGCAACAGCAGCAAATCCAGGTGGGTAAGCCAGCCCAGCAAGAGCACCGCCAGCCCGGTACCCAACCGAACAATCACGCCCCGTTTAAAGCTCACATGCGATGGCCCGGCGTGTAGCGTGGTCAAACTAATCACCGCCTCGGCCAGTAAATACATACCGACCGATCCCGTCAGCAGCCAGCGAAGCAGGTCAGGCGGTAACTGATCGATGCTCTTGATGGTGTAAGTCAAGGCCACGCCCAATACGGTCAGGGCCACCGTCAGCGGCAGGTGAATGTAGAGCCAGACCGTGTAGCGACGCACCGTGGGTTTACCCTGCTTATCGCGGTCGGCCTCAGGTTGGGCTGCGTTGGTCCGATTCTGCTTATTGGTCTGTTCGTGTTCCAGGTGTTCCAGTGCCAGTTTACGCACGGCATCATCGTCGAGCCGGTCGAAGTAGGCCCACCATAGTCCAAAAATCAGTACGCCACCCAGGCAAGCCGCTGCTATGTTTTTGGCATGGAATGGACTGGCCACCAGGCCCTGCACAATGCCTGTTACGGCTTGTCCCAATACCAGCAGCGTAAACAGGCCGTAGCGTTCGGGTAGGTGCCGCACGTCGGGCGGAAAATCGCGCAGCTTCCCACCTGAGGTGATTGGCGTGGCTAGTTCAATAATCAGTGCCACCGCCCACAGTATATAGCGGTAGGGGGCCGACAAGCCAATAGAAGTAATCCAGATCAAAACAGAAATAGAAAACCCGATCAGGATCACGTTGATGTAGGGACGGGCTTCGGGTACGTAATGCCAAGCCCGAATGTATTCCAGCAACAATACCCCCCGCACTAGGGCATAGGTAAGGGCATAGATCGTGGCATTTGTTTCAATAGCCGTTGGAATAGCCCCCGCCAGCACCAGTAGCCCTACTAATTGTAAACAGCCCAGTAGCCGATGCACCACGTCCTGCTCACTGTCGAAACGGGTGGCGTAGTGGGTTTGTCCGTTCCAGAGCCACCAAACGGGTACGTAGAGCAGAAAAAACTGTCCCATAGCCAGCCCGTCGAGCTGATGCAGTAGCCGGTTGGCCAGCTGCGCAATGATGGCGGTGTACACCAGGTCGTTGAGCAGTTCGGCCCAGGTGGTACGTCGTTGGCCTTTTAATTCGCCGGAGCGAAGGCGGGGTATGTGCGAATCTTTCCTCGTCTCGTTGGCCATGGTGGCTCATGTAGTGATAACGTATGAACCAAAAAAACGGGGGAAGGGGTACTAATCGATGCCATCACTTGGAGTAATGGCATCGATTTAAGGAACAAAAAAAGCCCCCAACTGGAAAAGTTGGGGGCTACGTTAGTGACCGATACGGGAATCGAATCGCAGCGGCGAACCGCCGTGTTTCCGCCATGAAAGAGCGATGTCCTAACCACTTGTGCAGTTTGAATGCACAAAAAAAGGCCCTCAGTCGAAAAACTGAGGGCCATGTTAGGTGACCGATACGGGAATCGAACCCGTGTTACCGCCGTGAAAGGGCGATGTCCTAACCGCTAGACGAATCGGCCGTCTTGTAAAAGACCTGACGGGTTGTTGATGACTTAACTACCGCGTCAGCGAATCGTGATGCAAAAGTACGGTTAAGCCTGTAAAATGCAATACATACCCCCAAAAAAATCTCTGAGAAAGCAGTTCAGCCCCTTTTACTGCTATTTTTGACGCACAGCAATTTGCTCAACATCAACTTGTTTTACTCCCGTTTGTCGGCATGAAAAAATTTCTAGGCGCCTGCCTGTTTGCCTCATTATTTGTACTGCTCGCCTCATCCGTTTTTGCCCAAATCACCATTTCCAGTCCCGCCCAGTTTCTGGGTTATGCCCTCGGCGAACGCTTCACCCCTCACCACCGCGTGCTCGACTATGCCCGTCAGGTGGCGCAGCAGGCTCCTACCCGCATTCGGTTCATCAACTACGGCACCACCTACGAAGGTCGCCCGCTGGCGGTGGTGGTCATTGCCAGCGAAGCCAACCTGGCCCGCCTGGATGAAATCAGGACCGATAACCTGCGCCGCATCGGTATGCTGGAAGGCAAGCCCTCCGGCAAGGCCATGCCCGCCATTCAGTGGCTGAGCTACAACGTTCACGGCAACGAAGCCGTTAGCTCAGAGGCATTTATGGAGGTGCTTCACGGGCTGCTGGTACCCACGCAGGCCAGAACGCCCTTTCCGGTTTCGGCTAAAATTATGGAAACGAGCGTGGTCATCCTCGACCCTGGCCTGAATCCCGATGGCCACGACCGCTACGTGAACTGGTACAACCAGATGCACGGCCGCGTGGGCGACCCCAACCTGTTTGCCCGTGAACACAACGAACCCTGGCCCGGCGGTCGCTACACCCACTACTACTTCGACCCCAACCGCGACTGGGCCTGGCAAACGCAGGAAACAACCCAGCAGCGCATGGCGCTTTATCAGCAGTGGATGCCCCATCTGCACGGCGATTTTCACGAAATGGGCCTGGAGAGTCCGTATTATTTTGCGCCTTCGGCCAAGCCCTACCACGAAGACATCACGCCCTTTCAACGGAATTTTCAGGGCATCATCGGCCAGTATTGCAGCCGGTATTTCGACAAAAACAACTGGCTCTACTACACCCGCGAACGCTTCGACCTGCTTTACCCAAGCTACGGCGACACCTATCCCACCTACAACGGGGCCATTGGCATGACCTACGAACAGGGCGGCAGTGGCCGGGCGGGGGTGGCCGCCCGCAAAGCCGACGGCGACACGCTCACGCTCCGGCAGCGCATCGACCACCACGTGGCCTCGTCATTCGCCACGCTTGAATCGGTAGCCGACCGGTCGGCGGAGGTGGTGACCGAATTTGGTAATTTCTTCGACCGGGCGCAGCGCACGCCGGTGGGTGCTTACAAGACGTATGTGGTGAAAAGCGGTGGCGACGAAGGCAAGCTGAACGCCCTGCGCCAACTCCTCGACCGCAACAACATTCGCTACGGCATGGCTGGTAAGGCCGTTACCGTGGGCGGCAATACAACCGCACGGGGCAAGGGTTCGGCAGCCGATGGGGTATACAATTACTTCATCCAGCAGCCGGTAAAAAACGTGTCTGTAGCGCCGGAAGATCTGGTAATCAGCGCCTTTCAACCAAAATCGACGTTGGTGAAGATCCTGTTTGAGCCTACTACGGCCCTGGAAGATTCGATTACCTACGACATCACAGCCTGGTCGTTACCCTACGCGTATGGCCTGCAAACCTACGGCCTCACCACCCGCCTCGATCCGGTTGCCATGCCGGCTGGCAGCACCACCACACCTATTCTGAGCGCAGACCGTCCCTATGCTTACCTGGCCCGCTGGCAGTCAATGCCGTCGGTGCAGTTGCTGGCGCAACTGCTGGCCAACAAGCTGAAAGTGAGGGCCGCCGAGAAGCCATTCGATACCAACGGGCAAACCTACGGAGCGGGCACGTTGCTGATCACGCGGGCGGGCAACGAACGCCTCGGCAACCGGTTCGATGAGATTGTGCAGCAGGAAGCGGCCAAACTCAACGTGAAGCTGACACCTATCAAATCGGGCTTTGTAACGAAAGGCTCCGACTTTGGCTCCGACTTTGTACTGGCGCTCAAAGCTCCCCGCGTGGGCGTAGTGTCGGGCGAGGGGCTGACGGCCACGGCCGTGGGTGAGGTGTGGCACTATTTCGACCAGGAACTGAAATACCCCGTCAGCCTGATCAACGGCTCGGACCTGGCCAACGTAGACTGGCGGCAACTCGACGTGCTGGTGATGCCAACGGGTTTCGGCTACAGCCGAATTTTGAACGAACGCGTGCTCACGGCTCTCCGCGAATGGATTCGGGGTGGCGGCAAGCTCATTGCCATGGAACGGGCCATTGGCTCACTGGTGGGCAAAGAAGGCTTCGACATCAAGGAAAAAGACGACAAGAAAGACGAGGTGCGGAAGGGCAACAAAGAAAAAGCCCCGACCGATTCGCTGAAGATCTATGCTAACCGCGAACGCGAAGCCGTTTCCGACGACACGCCCGGCAGCATCTACCGCCTCCACCTCGACGATACCCACCCGCTGGGATTTGGCTTGACCACCAACTATTATTCGCTCGTGCAGGAGGCTCACAGTTATGAGATCCTGAAAGACGGCTGGAACGTGGGCTACCTGAAAGACAGCGACTTAGTGGCAGGCTTTGCCGGTAAAAATGCCAAAGAGAAGCTGAAACAGACCCTGGCCGTGGGCGTTCAGGACCTGGGCAGAGGGCAGGTAATCTACCTCGCCGACAACCCCCTCTTCCGGGGTTTCTGGTACAACGGCAAGCTCCTCTTCGGCAATGCAGTGTTTATGAGTGGAAACTAAAACGGAGTGGTAAGTGGTAAGTGATAAGTGGTGAGTATGCTTCCGCCAGCGTACTTGCTCCTGCGGAAGCATACTCAACACTTACCCGCACCGGCGGACCGGCTCAGCACTTACCACTTAGTTTAATAGTGATATTCCTCCCCCTGATGCCTTTCCTATGTTAGTTGCCCCATTGCTTTCCAGTTGAGGTACATCAAAACGAACGGTTTATGAATCCATTTCAGATTAAAGAAGCCCCTGTGGTCTACGACGTGGCCATTGTCGGTTCTGGTGCGGGCGGGGGTATGGCCGCCTATATGCTGGCCAAAGCCGGTGCCAAAGTGGTGTTGCTGGAGGCGGGAGGTTATTTTGACCCCGCCGACCCGAAATATATCACGCAGCTGAAATGGCCGTACGAATCGCCCCGGCGTGGAGCCAATACCACCCGCCCGTTTGGTGATTTTGATGCGGCCTGGGGTGGCTGGCAGATCGATGGCGAACCGTATACGGCCAAGACCGGCACGGAATTTCACTGGTTCCGGTCCAGGATGCTGGGCGGACGAACCAACCACTGGGGACGTATTTCGCTCCGGTTTGGCCCCGACGATTTCCGGCGTGGGTCGCTCACTGGCGTGGGCGACGACTGGCCCATCACCTACGACGACGTGGCTCCTTACTATGATCGAGTTGATAAATTGATCGGCGTGTTTGGGTCGAAAGAAGGATTACGAAACGAACCGGATGGCCAGTTTCTGCCCCCGCCAAAACCACGGCTGCATGAGCTGATGATTCAGAAAGCGGCAAAGGGCATTGGTATTCCGGTGATCCCATCGCGGCTAGCGATCCTAACAAAAGCGATCAACAATGAACGTGGGCAGTGTTTTTATTGCAATCAGTGTGGTCGGGGTTGTCAAGCCTACGCCGACTTCTCGGCCTCGTCGGTATTGTGTATTCCGGCCATTAAAACGGGTAACGTGACCCTCATCAACGGGGCCATGTGCCGCGAAGTGACCACCGACTCTAAAACAGGCCTGGCCACGGGCGTGAGCTTTGTGCATACCGGCACCATGCAGGAGCATTCCGTACGGGCCAAGACCGTGATGCTGGGCGCAAGCGCCTGCGAGTCGGCTCGGATTCTGCTCAACTCGAAGTCGGCGCTGCACCCCAACGGACTGGCCAACAGTAGCGGCGTGGTGGGAAAATACCTCAACGACTCCACGGGGGCCTCACGCGGCGCCTTTGTGCCTGCACTCATGGACCGCGACCGCTATAACGAAGACGGCGTGGGTGGTATGCACGTGTTTACGCCCTGGTGGCTCGATAACAAAAAACTCGATTTCCCCCGTGGCTACCACATTGAATATGGCGGCGGTATGGGCATGCCGGGCTTTGGCTTTGGCTTCGGCACCGAAAACATGAACGGGAAATATCCCACCGCCAACGGGACCATGAAACCGGCCGGTGGCTACGGGTCGGGCCTGAAAGAAGACGTACGCCGGTTCTACGGGGCCTATGTACACATGGCCGGACGTGGGGAGCCGGTGCCGCTGGAAAGCAACTACTGCGAAATTGACCCCGACAAGGTGGATAAATACGGCATTCCGACCCTGCGATTCAACTACAAATGGTCGGACTATGAGGTGAAGCAGGCCAAGCACATGCAGGATACATTCGAGGAGATCTTCCACGCGATGGGTGCCATTCCGATGGGTAATAAACCCGGTCCCGATACCAACCACGGCTATGGACTGGAGGCACCCGGTAAGATCATCCACGAAGTAGGTACGGTACGGATGGGTAAAGACCCCAACAATTCCGCCCTGAACGCCTACCAGCAGGCCCACGACTGCAAAAACCTGTTTGTCGTTGACGCCGCCCCCTTCGTCTCGCAGGGTGATAAGAACGTAACGTTGACCATCCTGGCCAATTCCATGCGCACGTCGGAGTTTGTGATTGATCAGGTAAAGAAGAAGAATATATGAAACGCAGAGACACACTAAAAGCCCTTGGATTTTCGGGTATCACTTTCGGGTTGGCTGTCGGACCCGCCGAGGCAGGCGTACCATTACCCCCCGATAAAAAGGTGCCCCTGAAAGTGCCGGGTGGGCGGCAGCCGTTCGAGGCGGAGCGCGATGCCAAGCTCCACGCCGACAAATTTTTTACGCCCCAGGAGTTGAAAACCGTCACTATCCTGTCGGACATTATTATTCCGGCTGATGCCAAGTCGGGGAGTGCCACGCAGGCGGGCGTACCGGCGTTCATCGAGTTTATGATGAAAGATATTCCTGCCAATCAGACACCTATGCGCGGCGGTTTGGCCTGGCTCGATAACACCTGCCGCAAGCGCTACGGCAAGCCCTTCGCCGACTGTACTCGTGCGCAGCAGATCGAGATGGTGGACCAGATTGCGTATCCGCAGAAAGCGAAAAAGGACATGTCACAGGGGGTAGCGTTTTTCAATATGATGCGCAACTTCGTGGTCTGCGGTTTTTACACCAGCAAAATCGGCATCGAAGACCTGGGCTATAAGGGTAACACCCCCAACCAATGGGAAGGCGTGCCCGAACCCGTGCTGAAAAAGTTTGGGTTGAGTTATTCGTAGGAAGAGGGAGTAAAGGGAAGAGGGGGACTAAAGGGAGGAAGGGGATTGCTTACGCCAGCGTAGTTGCTTTCGCGTAAGCAATCCCCTTCCTCCCTTTAGTCCCCCTCTTCCCTTTACTCCCTCTTCCTTCTATCTTTGCCCCCGTATGGAACAACGAACCTTATTTCAGCGCCTGAGGCCCCATTTGCTTTTTATTTTTGGGCTTTTCATGCTCACATCCATTTACTTTTTTCCCGCCTGGGAGGGCAAGGAACTCTCGTTGCAGGACGTGCGGACGGGTAATGCCGCCACGATGGAGTTGCGCCACTACAAAGCCGAAACGGGCAAATACCCCAACTGGACCAACGCGCTCTTCGGCGGAATGCCCGGCTACCTGATCGCTTCCGAATACCCCAACACCTTTATCGGCACCGCCGCTGCGGCCGTGCTGCGCATTTTTCCCCGCCCTGTCGATGTAGTTTTTTTGCAGATGGTGGGCATGTATATGTTGCTCGTTGTGCTGCTCGGAAATGGCACAGTTAGTCGAGTGGTTAACAGTGTTAGGGTCGCTGACAGTAAGGTTGTTGATGAATTGGTGCCGCTGTCGGGTACAACGCGGGGATGGCTGGCTGCCATGGGTGCCGTGGCCTATGCGTTTGGCTCCTGGAACATCCTGAGCATCGAGGCGGGCCACATCTCCAAGGCATTGTCGCTGGCCTACGCGCCGGGTATTCTGGCGGGGCTGGTATTGTGCCTGCGGGGCCGGTATTGGTCGGGCGCAGCCGTGACGGGTTTGTTTGCCTGTTTGAACATCAGCGCCAACCACGTGCAGATCACGTTCTACCTGTTCCTCTGCGTGGGGTTATACGTGCTCATCGAAGGTATCCGGCTGCTGCGGGCGGGGCTGGCCAAACAGTTGGTGATGGGCCTCGTTATTTTTGGCGTGACCACCGGCCTGGGTATGGCCACATACAGCAAGCGACTACTGATTCTAAATGAATTTTCGAAAGAAACCATCCGGGGAAAATCGGAGCTGACGGCCAAGACAACGGCTGTGGCAGCCTCGCCGGGGCAGCCTGCCGTGGCCGAAACGTCGGGCCGCGCCAAAGCCACCGATGGGCTGGATGAAGACTACGCCTTTCAGTACAGCTACGGCATCGGCGACGCGCTGACCCTGTTTATTCCCAACCTGTTTGGCGGTGGTTCGGGTGGGCTAACCGAAAAGTCGGAGTTGTACAACGCGCTGACGAGCCGGGGCTACCCTGCCGAGGATGCGCTGGTGGCGGTGTCGCAGCAAATACCCGCTTACTGGGGCGACGAATACGGCATTGGCGGACCGGCCTATGCGGGGGCTATCGTGGTGTTTTTGTTTGTGCTGAGCCTGTTTATCAGCAAGGGGAACCTGCGTTGGTACCTGCTGGCGTCGGCGGCGTTTATGCTGATTCTGGCGCTGGGCAAAAACATGATGGTCATTAACGGCTTGTTGTTCAACTACTTCCCGTTCTTCAACAAGTTCCGGGCCGTCACCATGGCGCTCACGCTCATGCAGCTGTTCCTGGCGGCGGGCGCCGCGCTGGCGGTGTACTCGGTGGTGGCGCGGAAACTGACGGTTGCCGATATCAAACGACCTTTGCTTATTAGCTTCGGTCTCACGGGCGGGCTGGCCCTGTTGCTGGCCCTGGTGGGTGGGAGCCTGCTGAGCTTCCGTGGGCCTAACGACTCGCAACTGTTTGGCCCACAGGGTGGTGACCTGGTGCAGGCGCTGGTCAACGACCGCATTGGCCTGATGCGGGCCGACGCCTTCCGCACGTTTTTCTTTATCACGGTAGCCGCCGCGCTCATCTGGGCCTACGTATCGGGTCGGTTGAAGGCCGCGTTTTTCCTGCCGCTGCTGTTCCTGTTTTTGACCGTCGATATCTATTCGGTGGCCAAGCGGTACATCAACAATCAAAGCTTCCGGTCGAAATCGCTGGTGGATGCGGCGTTTGACGAAACCCCCGCCGATGCGCAGATCTTGCAGGATAAAGCTTTGAGCTACCGGGTGTTCGACAATACAGGTGATTTCATGAGCGACAACCGCCCGTCATATTTTCACAAGTCGATTGGGGGGTATAATGCGGCCAAGCTACGGCGGTATCAGGAGTTGATTCAGTATGGTTTCCGGGCTGGTAATCCAGAGAACATCCTGAACATGTTGAACGTGAAATACATCATTGCAGCCCAGACAGATAGCACCGGCCGGCCCGTGGGTGCCCCGCAGGCGCAGCAAAACCCCAGTGCGCTGGGCAATGCTTGGTTTGTGCAACAGGTGCAGCAGGTACCCAACGCCGACGCCGAAATGGCCGCATTAAAAACCGCCGACCCGCGCACTACGGCCCTCGTTGACCAACGCTATGCCGACCAGCTGAAAGGCCTGCCCGCCACGCTGACCCCCACCGGCACGATTGCCCTGACGGCCTACTCGCCCGACAAGATGACCTACCAAAGCGACAGCCCAACGGAGCAGGTAGCGGTGTTTTCGGAGATATTCTACCGCGGCAACGACGACTGGAAAGCCTACATCGATGGTAAAGAAACGCCCCACTTCCGCACCGATTATGTGCTGCGAGGGCTGCGCATTCCCGCTGGGAAACACATTATCGAGTTCCGCTTCGACCCCAAAACTGCTGCTTTAGGCAACACGCTGGACTTGATTGCCAACGTGGGTTTAGTGTTGCTGCTCATCGCCGGTCTGTATTTCAGCCTTCGGGGAAATACTGGCAACGTTGCTGCCGAAAAGGACAAAGTAGGGGTGAAGGCGTAGGGCGAAGAAGTCTGATCTATGCTGTTTCGGCTGGCACCAACGCCTTCGGGGTTTTTGCACATCGGCAATGCCGTCAATTTTGTGTTGACCTGGCTGGCCGCCCGGCAACTTGGCGGACAACTCCTGCTCCGCATCGATGATCTTGACACCACCCGCAAACGACCCGATTATGTGGCCGATATTTTCCAGACAATCCACTGGCTGGGCCTCGATTGTGACCTCGGCCCCACCGATCCCGATGATTTGGAACAACGCTGGTCGCAGTGGTTGCGGCTGGAGCAATATGCCGCTACGCTGACGCAGCTACGGGAGGCTAACGCCTTGTATACGTGCACGTTATCGCGGCAGGAATGGCTGGCGCTGGAGGCGTCGGGTAACTGGCAACAGCTTGATCGTCAGGCAGCCGCTTTTGCCCAACCCGATCAAGCCTGGCGATTTCGGGCGCTGGGGTCTGGCCATGCTGATTTTGTGGTGCGCCGCCGCGATGGGTTGCCAGCTTATCAGATTGCCTCGCTTACCGACGATCACCTGTATGGTGTCACGCACATCATCCGGGGGCAGGACCTCGACGAATCGACCGACCGGCAGGCGCAACTGGCTGAGGCACTCGGCTGGACTGATTTTCTGGATACGTCCGTCTGGCACCACCCGCTATTGCTGGATCAAGCTGACCAGAAAATAAGCAAATCGGCGGGGCACGGGCATAATGGACCCACGTCGGTGCGGGTCATGCGTGAGGCGGGCGAGCCACCCACCCGCATCTATGAAGCCGTGGCCAGCCTACTGCAGTTACCCGCCGGGGTAGGTGCCACGCTGCCCGACTTATTGGCGTATCCGGTTGGCTGGGAAACCCGATTTCGGCCCGTAGGCTTTGTTAATAAACCTTAACCCACGAACCAGATAAACAGACTGGGTCGTTTGAGGTTAAAAGAGAGTCGATAGTCAAGAGTCGTTAGTCGATAGTCGGCGGGCAATTCTTGACTATTGACTTACGACTATCGACTACTATGCAGAACTACACCATACTTTGGGCCGACGATGAGATCGACCTGTTGAAGCCCCACCTGTTGTTTTTGAAGAATAAAGGCTACGACGTTACCCCAGTCAACTCTGGTGCCGATGCGCTGGAAAAAGTAGACCAGGAAAAATATGATCTGGTCCTGCTCGACGAGATGATGCCCGGTATGACTGGCCTCGAAACGCTGGCCCAGATCAAGCAGATGCGGCCCAACCTGCCCGTGGTGATGGTGACCAAGAGTGAGGAGGAACACATCATGGAAGAGGCCATCGGCGGTAAAATTGCCGATTACCTCATCAAGCCCATCAACCCGAACCAACTGCTGCTGTCGCTGAAAAAGAACCTCGACAATAAGCGGCTGGTGACCGAACGTACCAACATCGGCTATCAGCAGGACTTCCGAAACCTGGCCATGCAGTTTAACGACCGGATGGATTTCAACGAGTGGGCCGACGTCTATAAAAAGCTCATTTACTGGGAGTTAGAGCTGGACAGTGCGCAGGACAATAGCATGTCGGAGGTGCTGAACATGCAGAAAAGTGAGGCCAACGCCAACTTCTGCAAGTTCATTATGGAGAACTACGAAGACTGGCTCAACGACCCCAAGGGCGATAAACCCCTGATGTCGAACCAGTTGATGCGCAAAAAAGTGTTTCCGCTACTGAACACCACCGAGACCGGAACGCCCTCGGCACCGTTGTTTTTTATCCTGGTCGACAACCTGCGTTATGATCAGTGGAAAGTGATCGAGCCACTCATTACCGACTTCTATACGCTGGAAGAAGAGTCGTCGTACTACTCGATTCTGCCCACCACCACGAGCTTTGCCCGTAACTCGATTTTTTCGGGACTGATGCCCAGCGAGATGGAGAAGCAACACCCCGACATTTGGGTGAATGACGACAACGAAGAGGCAGGTCTGAACAACCACGAAGACGAATTCCTGAAACGGCAGCTCGACCGGGCGCGACTGAATATCAAGTCGTCGTACCACAAAATCCTGAACGTAAACCAGGGAAAGGCGCTGGTCGATAACGTTAACAACTTGATGCAGAATCAGTTGAACGTGGTAGTGTACAACTTTGTGGACATGCTGAGTCACGCCCGCACCGACATGGCGATGATTAAGGAACTGGCCCCCGACGAGTCGGGCTACCGGAGCCTGACGCGCTCTTGGTTCCTGCACTCGCCCCTGTTCGAGCTGATCAAAAAGATTGCCGACAAGGGTGGCCGCCTCATTATCACCACCGACCACGGCA
Source organism: Fibrella aquatilis (assembly GCF_017353255.1). Classification (GTDB taxonomy): domain Bacteria; phylum Bacteroidota; class Bacteroidia; order Cytophagales; family Spirosomataceae; genus Fibrella; species Fibrella aquatilis. Next base: position 198,068 of record NZ_JAFMYU010000001.1, read on the forward strand.
TGATTCGGGTGCAGAAACCCGCCAAGATTGTGGGCTACCGTGAGACCAATACGAACCTCCGCTACAAGCAGGGTAAGAATCTTGGTTTCGACGAAGCGCACCTGTTTGTGGCCCGCAAGCCGGAGCGGTTCTTCCTGCCCAAGCCCAACGTTTCGACGGCCTACGTGTTCACGACGGAATACTATTTCTTCGCATACCCCAACAATTACAACTACTACGTCAACTACTACCGCGACACCTTCCAGCACGGCGGCGTATCACTGGAAGAAATCATCATCCCCTTCGCGTATTTGACACCGAAGAAATAAGGAAGGGAAGTCTGGGAAGTCGTTCTAGTGTGGCTTCGCGCTCTAGGCCCCTCGACTGCGCTCGGGGTGACAACGATGTTGAAGCAAGCTAGGATGCTCTCTTATTGGCCTGTCACCCCGAGCGCAGTCGAGGGGCCTAAAGCGCGAAGCCACACTAGAACGACTTCCCAGACTTACGACTATCGACTTACGACTCTTCTTCGGCACCATTCTTGTTTTGGGTCAATTCGTTGGTATCCCATCGCCAGCGAAACCCATGCACAAACGGCTACTTATCCTCTTGCTTTGCCTGCCACTGCTGAGCAGCGCACAAACACTCAACTTCTTCGGGCTTTACCCGCAATACAGCCAAACCGGACCGATCACCAAGCGGCTCAACTACCAGGTTTTCCTATCATCAACGATAGATGCGCTGCCGCAAAAGGTTGATAATCAGTATTACCCGGCCACTAATTTGCAGATCTACGCACAGCCGAGTCTGTTGTATAATCTATCGTCGAGCGTACAGTTTGGGTTGGGTTACGCCTACGTCTCGCACAATTTGTTTGGTATCCGCGTCAACGAAAACCGGGTTTGGGCGCAGACGGTGCTGACGCATGGCATCACCGACACGAAGCTGAAACTTAACCACCGGCTGCGTTACGAAGAGCGGTATCCCTTCCGCGAGTCGATGCAAAAATGGTCGCTGGCACAGTTGGCCCGCTACTACGTGGGTATAACCCTGCCGCTGTTCGACCCGAAAAAAACGAAGACCGGGTTCTACGCGGCTGTTTCCAATGAGGCTTTTCTCTGTTTCTCGGGTGCCAAAAATGGCCCTATCAGCGCCAAAAATGCGTTTTATGGCGAAGACTGGGTCTATGGCGGCATTGGCTATAACACCGGCAAGTGGGGGAAGGTAGAAATCGGCTATCAGTTTCAGGACCTAGTGCGTAACCCCGCACAGGATCACCGGCATTTACACCTGGTGCAGGTGCAGTGGGCTACCAATTTCAGTCTCACCGGCATTGCCGATTGGTTGCTGACACCACCTTTCTGAGTAATTGCACCGCTTTTGGCCTGTTATTTGTCCTGTATTTAATGTCGAGCAGTTAACTGGATTATGCTATATTTGTTCTATCCATTCTGCAAAAAAGTAAGAAGTAGCTGAAGTGACGTGCGTAAGCAAAGCTGTTGGCCTTATTTTTGACTACTGTTTTCGTACTAAAGCGTACCACTCCTATATACTGGTCTCCTGGTTCTTGTTTCTTACCCCTCGTCTCTTCCTTCTTGTTTCTCCTAAAATGAAACGCCTGCTAAGTCTCACCTTCCTGACCCTCCTGGTCTACCACACGCTGGCAACGGTGTGGGTGTCGGTAGGGGTATGGTGGCAGGAGCGGCACGACCTCACCGAAAGCCTGACGGTTTATTCGTCGGTCGACAGTATGGTTGAGTTTCAGGTGGTGCTGGGTAATCAGCAGGCGCAGGAACTCGCGCAGCAAACCAGTGAAGAAGGCTTTGCCTATCATGGCAAATTCTACGACGTAGTGAGCGTGGAACTCCGTGGCGACACCCTGCACATTGCCGGGTTGCAGGACAAAAGTGCCAGCTTCTGGCAGCAGGACCTGCTCTCATTCGTGAAGCAGACCATTGGTACACATTCCCAAAATGACACGCAGAAGAAAGCCGGTGCTTTCCTGAAACTGCTGTTGAAAGAATATCAGCTTACTGACCGTATTACGCTTACCCCTTATCTGCTCACCTGGCTTGCCGACGTTCGAATTGCCGACGCGCCTGCCCATGTACTCACCCGCGCCCTTGCGGTGATGTCGCCCCCTCCACGGGGCTGAACGCCTGTTTTCTTATTCGTTATCGGAATGCTACCACGCTGAGCGTCAATGCTATACGTATTGATTCGTGTATATCTATACGCGCAACCGAACGTAGCTAATGCCCAGCGTCGGCCTGATCTGGTAACATACTGCCAAGCGCCTACACGCGCACCCCTATCTGGGTTGGTGTGGCTGGCTATGGCAAGAAAATTAAGTCGTTCATTTCTGAATCAACATCAACGTGAATACATCTATATATCGCGTAGGGCTGCTGGCCTTATGCCTGTCTCTGCCTACCCAACTGGTAAAGGCCCAGGGTTGCGTGGCCGTTCGTCACATGAGTTGCGCCGCGCCCACAGGTTCGTCGGCCGATTTTTTCAAGCAGCGCACCGGCCACTGGCAGGTGTCGGCGGGCTATCGCTTCTTCAATTCGTATAAGCACTTTGTGGGCGATGTAGAGCAAAAGCAGCGTGTAGAACAGGGTACGCAGGTGATCAATAACTCCCACGCACTCGACCTGGGCATCACCTACATGCCGTCGCTGCGGTGGTCGGTATCGGTCAATTTGCCCATTCAGTACAACGACCGGTCGTCGCTGTATGAACACTACGGCAATGCGGTGGCTACCAACCCCGACCAGTTGCGGTTCCATACCAATTCGCAGGGCATTGGCGATCTGCGGATTTCGGGCAACTACTGGCTCGTGAACCCCTACAAGCTGCCCAAAGCCAACGTGGCCCTGGGTCTGGGCGTGAAATTGCCCACCGGCAACTACGCCGCCACCGACAATTTTCACCGCCGCACCAAAGAAGGCATCGACTACACTATCAACAAGCCTGTAGATCAGTCGATTCAGCTGGGCGACGGGCGGGTTGGTTTCAGCCTCGAAGCGCAGGGCTACTGGCAGTTGACCAAGGGCCTGACGGCCTACGCCAATGGCTTTTACCTGTTCAACCCCGCCGCCACCAACGGCGTAGTGCGCAGCCCCGAAGCTACTTCGATCGACCTCGTTACGGGTACCTTTTCCGTAGCCGACCAATTTGCGGCCCGCCTGGGCGTGAGTCAATCCATCCGGTTCATTCCCGGTTTGGCCGTCATGCTGGGCGGGCGGGTTGAGGGTGTGCCGGCTATTGACGCCATTGGCAGCAGCACCGGTTTCCGTCGCCCCGGCTATATCGTGTCGGTGGAGCCGGGTCTGGCCTACATGAAGGGCAAATACTCAGCTGCCCTCACCGTGCCGGTGGCCGTCTATCGCAATCGGATCAAAAGCTACGCCGACCGCCTCGACCCACTGGGCGTGAAGCAGGGCGATGCCGCTTTTGCCGATTACCTGATCTCGTTTAACGTTTCCCGCTGGTTTTAACTTGTCGGCAGCCGGGTATCTGTAAATATCCGGCTGCAACACCACCTATTATGAAAAAACACGCTTTATTGGCCGCATTTGCCCTTTTAGTGGCTGGTCCGGCCCTGGCACAGATGCCACAAGATGCCATTTACATGCCCAAAAAGACCATTTGCGCTGCCCTCATGCTGGGCAAAAGCGACTGGAACTGGTACTGGGAAAACACGCTCAAGCGCGAGAATTATAACCTTGGCAGGCACACCACGCAGAGCGCGTCGCTGATGGCCGCCGTTGGGCTGACCGACCGGGTGAACTTGATTGTGAACCTGCCTTACGTGAGCACGAGCACCAGCGCGGGCAACCTGATGGGGCAAAAAGGCTTCCAGGATTTGTCGGGCTGGCTGAAAATCAACGCTGTACGCTACAAAGGATTGTCGCTGCACACCATCGTGGGTGCCTCTATCCCAGTGTCTGACTACGTGCCCAGCTTCCTGCCGATGTCGATTGGCATGGGTGCCAAAACGGTATCGGGCCGGTTGCTGGCCAACTACAAGCACTCGCCCACGGGTCTCTACGTCACCGCCCACGGCACCTACACCTGGCGTGGCAAAGTGAAACTCGACCAGGACGCGTATCAGTTCGATGGCAAGATTTACAACACCAACCAGGTGGCCGTACCCAACGCTACAGATGCTGCCGTGCGGCTGGGTATTCTGAAGCGCACGTTCCAGACAGAAGTGTTTGCCGAGCGGTTTTCGTGTGTGTCGGGCGATAACATCCGGCGGAACGACATGCCATTTCTGACCAACAACATGCAGGCAACCACCGTGGGTTGGTATGGCAAATACCAGCCGCACAACGTCGGTTTCAACGCCCGCGCCAGCTACGTCACCGACGGCCTGAACATGGGCCAAAGCACGTCGTTCATGCTCGGCTTCCTGTACCAGTTCAATTTGTAACAATTACCCCATTCCCGCCTTGCCTATGTGGGCGTGGATTACTGTTCAGAACAGATGAAAAATCTACATAAATTACTCATTGCCAGTACGTTGTCGTTAACCTTCTTAGCCTGCGACAAAACTATCGACGAACCGCAGCGCGTGGGCTACACCCCCGCCAGCGTCGACGAGAAAGCGGGTGCTTGGAAAACGTACGTGCTCACGGCCCCTACCGACGCCACCCTGGCCGCACCATCGTCGACGAGTTCGGCAGAATACACCGCTGAACTGACCGACCTGAAATCACGGTCGGCCAACCTGAGCCTTGATCAGCAGGAAGCCGTCGTTTTCTGGGGTGCCGGAGCGGTGTATCGCTGGAACGAAATTGCCCGCGAACTGGCCGCCCGCTACAACGTGCCACCCGCCTCGAACGCCGATGGCAAGTACCCCGTGCCCGACGCCGCCAACCCCACCGCCGACCCGAAATTTCCGTTTGCCAACCCGCCCTACACGGCCCGGGCACTGGCTTACCTGAGCGTGGCGCAGTACGACGCCCTGGTGTCGGCCTGGAGCTACAAGTACAAATACAAGCGCGTGGCCCCCTCAAAGGTCGATGCTACCGTGCGCGTAGCCCTGCCGGTGTCGGCGTTGCCCGCATACCCCTCGGAAGATGCAGTGGTGGCAGCAGCTTCGGCCACGATTTTGAAGGCGATGTTTCCTGGTGAAGTGGCCTTTATTGATGCCAAAGTAGCCGAGCACCGCAACAGCCGCCTCTGGGCCGGTATGAACGTCGAGAGCGATCTGGCCGCTGGTGTAGCCCTGGGTTCACAGGTGGGGGCCAAAGTGATGGGCCGCGCCAAAACCGACGGCATGAGCGCTGCCAACAACCAAACCGTGACGGCGGGCATGATTGAAGCCGCCAAAGCACGTGGCCAAACCGAGGTGTGGACAAGTCAGGAAATACCGGTTCGTCCGCCAATGCTGCCTAACTATGGCGCAGCCCTGAACTGGAACTTCGACGCGGCCACGAAAGTGAAACTGCGTCCCGGCGTGGCACCGCTGCCCGGTTCAGATCAGTTTAATAAAGAACTGGCCGAATTGCAGTCGATGCAGAAAAACCAGACCCGCGAACAGGCCCGCATTGCCAACTACTGGTCCGACGGTCCCGGTAGCTACACGCCCCCCGGCCACTGGCACCGCGCCGCCGCCAACACTGCCCACGAAGCTAAATTTAGCGAGGTACGTATGGCCCGGACCCTGGCCCTGCTGGGTACGGCCGTGCACGACGCGGGTATCTGCTGCTGGGAGACCAAGTTTTTCTATTACACCCCCCGCCCGCAGCAGTATGGCATAAAAACGTCCATTGGCCTGCCCAACTTCCCCAGCTACACCTCAGGCCACTCCACATTCTCGGCAGCCGCAGCCACGGTGTTGGGCTACGTCTTCCCCGACAAGGCCGATGCGTTTATGGCGCAGGCTAAAGAAGCTTCAGAGTCAAGGGTTTACGGTATGATTCACTTCCGTTCCGACTGCGAAACAGGCCTTGTATGCGGCAAAAATATTGCCTCCTACGCCGTTGCCCGCGGACAAGCCGACGGATCGGGACTTTGACATTTACGATGTACGACTTACGAATTACGATTTTTGCTGACGCTAGCGTACAGACCGCACTAGCGTACTGGCGTCAGTAAAAATCGTAATTCGTAAGTCGTACATCGTAAATCAGCAACATGCCTTACATACCGCTGCCTGAGCACTTGCCGGGTATTACCGGCCTGCTTGAATACCGGCTCGATACGGCCATGCCGATTCGTGAACTGACCCAGATTTTGCTGCGGGGCGATGCGCCAGCAGGAGAATCGTCGCTGACGCAGGGGGAGCGTGAATTGATTGCGGCCCTGGTGTCGTCGCGCAATTGCACCAACTTCTGCGAGGCGGCCCATACCAAAGCTGCTGACCTGCTGCTGGGTGAAACCGAAACGGCCCGTGCTGTGAAAGCCGACATCGAGACCGCCCCCGTGAGCGAGAAGATGAAGGCTCTGCTCCAGGTTGCTGCGCTTACGCAACAGGGGGGGCGGGACGTTACGCCTGCCGCCGTGGCCCGCGCCAGACAAGCCGGTGCCACCGACCGCGAGATCCACGACACGGTGCTGATTGCTGCCCTGTTTTGCCTTTACAACAAGTACGTAGATGGCATGGCAACCGTAGCACCAACTGACCCGGCTTATTACGACATCCTGGGCGACCGCATTGTCAACCGGGGGTATAACCGCCCGCCGGGAGGGCATCCCGCCCCGCCGCCAGCGGCTACAAACGTGTAGCATATCTTTTACTTTATCTGCGCTTCCGGCTCTTGGGCGAAAACCTTGTTTTCGGCCAGGCTGGGAGGGTACTGCGTCCACTTTTCACGAAAACGTTTATGATCTTTTTACTTAAATGCCTGCGAAAAACAGGCCTCCCGCTACTGCTTTGCCTGTTTGGTAGGCTGTAATGGCTCATGCTAGTTCGTGACCCTGGATTAATAGAATCAATGGAAGCACTAAAAACAAAACCTGATGTGCTGACGGCTAATTGGTTCGCTTTTGGCCTCTGTGCGCTGGCGTATGCACTGGGTGGTACGGCCTCTACGCTGATGGCAACGTTTTTGCCCGTGGTGGTGCCTGAACTGCTGGGTAAGTCGGTGGCTGCCGCACAACTTGGCGATGTTGGGGCCTACATCAGCGCGGCCTTTCTGTACGGCTGGATGGCGGGCGGGCTGGCGTTCGGTTTTGTCAGCGACCGCATTGGTCGGGTGCGGGCACTGGCCGTGGCTACGGCCCTTTATGGCGGGGCCATGGTGCTCACGGTCTTCGTGCCCAACTGGCCCTTACTGCTGCTGTACCGGTTTATGACAGGGGCTGGCGTGGGCGGGGTCTTGCTGCTTACTACGGTCTACCTCTCCGAAATATGGCCCGTCCGAAATCGTGCTGTAGTGCTGGGCATTCTGGCCGTGATGTTTCCGGTGGGTATTGTGGCCACGGGTGGCCTGAACGTGGGGCTGGTAGCGTGGCGGCAGGCGTTCTGGCTGGGTGTGCTGCCCCTGGCGGCAAGTATGCTAATGCTGGCGAAACTGCCCGAATCGACGAGCTGGCAACACGAGCGCCGCGATCATCACATCGACCGTCGGGTGGTTTGGGGTCCGGGCGACCGTGCCAATTTGCTCACGGGCGTGCTGGTATTTGGGGCGGTCTTGATTGGGCTGTGGGGCACGTTCTCCTGGATTCCCACTTGGGTACAGTCGCTGTTGCCGCCCACGCAAACGGGCGGGCGCGAGCGGGGCCTGACCATGATGCTGCTCGGTATGGGCGGCATTGGTGGTGGGCTGGTATCGGGCCTGCTGGTGAATCGGCTTGGGTCGCGACAAACGCTGCTGCTCACCTTTGCGGGTTGTGCGGGTGGCTGTGCGCTGCTGTTCCTGACCAACCGGCAGTTTTCGCCCATCATTTATGCCGAAACCGCCCTTGTAGCCCTGTTTTTCGGCATCAGTCAGGGGGCATTGTCAAGCATTATTCCGGCGCTTTTTCCGGTGCGCATCCGGGCTACGGCGGCGGGTATCAGCTTCAACATCGGGCGTTTTTTCACCGCCACGGCCGTCTTCTTCGTCGGCACGATGGTGGCCAACCTGGGCGGATTCGGCAACGCCCTGCTGGTGTTCTCTGTAGCGTTTCTGGTTGCTTTCCTGGCCGTACTCTTTCGTATTCGTTCAGGTGTAAACAGCTAATAATGAATAAGTCCACTCTTTCGCTCAGTCACTCTTTCACCCATAATCCCATGCCTCACATTCAACTCAACAACGACGCGCCCGGCATACGCAGCCTGGCCATCTACCGGCCCGACACGGGCAAGCCGCTGTATGAACTGGCGCAGGCACTACTCCGCGCCGGATCGCCCGATAGCACGCTGACCGATGCCGAACGCGAACTGATTGCCGCCTACGTGTCGAGCCTGAACTGCACAAATTTCTGCCAAAACAGCCACGCCGCCGCCGCCCGCTACCTCTACGGCGAACAAGGCGATGTGGTTGACCAAACGCTTTCCGATGTGGGCCACGCTCCCCTGTCTACCAAACTAAAAGCCCTGCTGCTGATTGCCGAGCACGTAACCCACGATGCCCGAACCGTGAGCAGCGGGATCGTGGCGGCGGCCCGCGCTGAAGGAGCCACCGACGGTGACATTCACGACACGGTGCTGCTATCGGCAACCTTCTGTATGTATAACCGCTACGTAGACGGGCTGGCCACGTTAACTCCCACTGATCCCGCCGCCTATGCCGCTATGGGCGAACGCATGGGTACACTGGGCTATGTGCAGCCTACCTAGTGGATAACGGGTATAATGTCTCTAACTCTCAATAAACTGATTATCAGTTGTTTACATAAAAAATGATTACGCACAAACAACTTCTACTGGCGGCTGGCTTATTGCTGGCACCCGGTTTTGCTTCGGCGCAGTACCTGGCCATGAACACGGGCGCGGCCCAAAAAAATGAATTGCTGATTCAGAAAAACAATGGCTTGATTGTGAAATCGGCTAACGGCAAAACGGCGGTGGCTTTTTTCAATGCCCTGCTGAATGCCCGCGACGTGGCGTTTCTGAAAACCATCGTGTCGCCCGACGTGGCATTCCGCAATTCACTGGGCGTAACCGTCAACGGCATCGAGGGGCTGACAGCCATGATGGGTAAGCTGGATAATACGTTCGCGGGTTTCCGAATCGAGGTGACGGAAGTGGTGGCCGAGGGTGATGTTGTATTTTTGAAAGGTAATTTTTCGGGCACGCACAGCAGCGCCTTTCTGGCTCCGGTGGCTACCAACAAACCCTTCACCGTGCCCGGCTTCGCCCGGTTCACGGTGCGTGATGGTAAAGTGACAGAAGGCTTTTCGGTGGTCGATTTCAACCAGATTACCAAGCAGATTCAGTAAAGGGGCTAGATATTGGACGTTGGATATTAGACATCGAACATTGGATGCTACTAATCAATCTGTTCCCTTGTCCAGTGTCCAACATCTAGCGTCCAATATCCACTATATGAATCGTAAACTGCTATTATGGGCCTGCGTTGGGCTGGTTGCGCTCATCCTGTTTGAGGCGGCGCGGGTGTATTTTATTATGCCGTTTCCCGGCAGTCAGCTTGACAACGCGGCCAATACTGACCGGGTGGCGGTGGCGTATTGGCTGCATGGGCACACCACGCTGCTGCGTGTGCTGGCCGTGTTGGCGGTGGCGTATCCGGTGTTTTTGGTGATGGTGAAGCCCGCCCGGCTGGGGCACCGCTGGCTGGTGGTGGCCCTGTTGTTGGCCTATGCCGGAGTGGTCTACTTGGTCAACACCGAGATGATGGCCGACCAGATGTTTCAGCAGCCCGTAACCAAACGGCTGGTGCCACTGGATCAGAACACCATTCCGGCCAACAAGCTGGTGCTGGGCGTGGTGGAAGGCACCGAAGCGCGGGCCTATCCGCTGCAACTGGTTGGGTATCACCATCAGGTGCGCGACACGGTGGGCGGGAAGCCCATCCTGATTACCTACTGCACCGTTTGCCGCACGGGCCGCGTATTTGACCCGGTGGTGGGTGGTAAACCTGAAACCTTCCGGCTGGTGGGCATGGACCATTTCAACGCCATGTTTGAAGACCAAAGCACGGGCAGCTGGTGGCGGCAGGCCACGGGCGAGGCTATTCTGGGGCCGCGCAAAGGCCAAAAGATGAACGAATTAGCCGCCCGGCAAATGACCCTGGCCGAATGGTCTGCCGAACACCCCACCACGCTGGTGATGCAGCCCGACCCGGCGTTTAAAAAAGAGACCGACAGCCTGGCCACCTACGACCTGGGCGTGAAGCGGGGCAAACTTACCGGTCGCGATTCGGCATCGTGGAAGCCTAAATCGTGGGTGGTTGGGGTAGTGGCAGGCAACGCCACGAAAGCGTTCGACTGGAACGAACTGGTGAGAAAGCGGGTCATCAACGGGCAAGTAGGCACCGAACCTGTACTGCTCACCCTGGCCCCCGACAACCTCAGCTTCGGCACCTGGAGCCGGACGGTTCAGCAGAAAACGCTCACCTTCTCACCCACCGCAGCTGGTCAATTTACCGACCGCGAAACGGGCACTGTCTGGAACCGGCAGGGTATCGCGGTGAGCGGATCGTTAATGGGTCAACAACTGACCCCGGTACGTGGCTACCAGGAATTCTGGCATTCGTGGCAGTCGTTTCACAAGTGAAAGATTGAAATAGTGAAAGAGCGAAGGGCTTACGCAGGAGAACATTTCTCTCGCGTAAGCCCTTCGCTCTTTCACTATTTCAATCTTTCACTCTTTCACTTACTGCCGGAACGAATAGCCTACCCGTTTGTAGTTCTGGCTGGCTTTATAATCCGTGCTGGTGCTGTCGATAACGAGTACGATGTTGGCTACTGGTGCTGTTGTACTGGTGGCTTTACCTACCGAGATGGTCATGGCAGCGGTGCTGGAGTTGGGGGCAAACACCACCGTTCCTCCGTTCGAGAGGGTATAGCTCGATGACTGAGCCGTAGTGCCTGTACCCGCGGGGTTGCCGGTTTGGTCTACCAACACCCGCACCGTCAGCTCACTACTACGTTGACGGCCTACCAGGTTGAGTTGCGCCGTTTGTGTAGAACCCGCCGTTACACTATTACCGGTAGAGATGAGCGGATAAAACCGACCTACGCTGTTGGCTGTTAGTACGGCTGGCTGGAATTCAACAAACGGCGTTGCGGGATCGAACGTTTTGTTAAGGGAGTTGTCGCAGGCGTACAAACCCAACAGGGAAAGTACAGAAACAGCGATGACTAATACTTTTTTCATCTAATAAGTGTGTTAAGCTGCCACCGTTGGAAGGCGAGACCAAGCAACGGTGGCAAGTCGATTAATAACCGAAGTTCTGTTTGACGTTCTTGTTTGTCGACAGTTCGTTGACCGGAATGTTAGCCAGGATGCGGAAATCGGTGTACACTAGTCCACCGCCTTGTGCAGTGGCCTTCACCACGTTTTGTCCGGTCCGCTTCAGATCAAACCACCGGTGACCTTCAAAACCAAATTCAAGACGTTTCTGCCGCATGATTTCGTTGAGCAGCGCCACACCAGCTAATTCAGTTGCCGTGCGTGCGGGCAGGCCCGAGCGTACCCGAATAATGTTCAGATCGGCGAGGGCGTCGGCAGCGTTGCCGAGGTAATAATTAGCCTCTGCCCGGTTCAGGAACAGCTCCGACACCCGAATTACGGGTACGTTGTCTAAGTTAATTGTACCGTTTTTGCCCAAGAATTTGGTGCATTCAATAAAGGCAGGTCCCCGGCCTGCTGTTCCTAGTTCGTACAATTGCCGACGAATGTCCAGCACTGCGCCTGTAGCACTTTTTTCCGCTTCCAGATCATTGATGAACGCCGTAGTAGGCACCAGATCGCCAAATCCACCGGTCGCATTTCTGTCGCCCACCCGAACTAGCGTAGTGTAGGTCGTTTGCAATGACGTATTTACACCAATGTTCTCCGATACGGTAGCAAACTGAACCTCAAACAGCGATTCGGGCTGCCTCGGTGCGCGCCAGCCGCCCACGTAAGAAGCATTGTCTGACAATTTGATGGAACCACCAATGGCGGCTGTGGCATACTTCACCACGTTGGCGTAATCCTTCCTGTAGAGGGCAACACGTGAAAACAAGGCGTTGGTAGCTTGCAGGTTGCCGTATGCAGGCGCAGACGGGTTTGAGGCCGTTGACCGGCTAAACACGCCAATGGCGCTCTGGAGATCAGCATAGATCTGCTTATAGACATCGGCTACTGCCGGACGTGACGGAAGCGTGATCTTGCTTTGGTCAGCTACCCCCACCAGCAACAGTGGTACGCCACCTCTATCCTGTAAGGCTATTTCCATACCGGGTTCGTAGGAGTAGATACGGCTCAGATCATGGTAAAGCAGCGCTCTGAGAAAATAAGCCTGGCCCAAAAACGTATTGCGTCGAGCCGTATCGGCAACAGCAAATGGGACGCTGCCGATATTGTCCAGAATCAGGTTGGCCTGATTAATGGCAAAATAGGCCGTCTGCCATGAACCCCCAGCCGAGGTGGCTGTGCCAAATGTGTTGTTGGCGATGTTTCTATTCTCGTTTGCTAAACGCCCCGATTTGTTAGTAAACTGGGCATTGTCGCCGAGGGCTTCGGAAACGGCCAGCATATCACGGCCATAAAGCACAACCGACTGTAGGCGATCATATATACCGTTAATGGCGGCATCAATGCCGTCGGGTGTGGTTAAAGCAGTCTGAGAGTCAGCTGCGGTGCGGGGCTTTACATCGAGCAGGGCACTGTCTGTACAGGCCGAAGTCACCAGTAAACCCATAGTCAGCAGACTTGCCGACAGGATGATTTTGTATGTACGCATTGCGTCTAAGATCAGAGTTCTGAATTAAAACGTGATGTTGATACCAGCCTGATAGGTCTTCGAGTTGGGCACCAGACCGCTGTTGCCGCTACCGAAGTTCAGGAACTCAGGGTCGTAGCTTGTCCAGTTAGTGTAGGTAATCAGGTTAGCTCCCTGCACGTAGATACGCGCTTTCGATGCCTTGATCTTGCTGACAAAAACTGCCGGAACATCATAGCTTAGCGTTACCTGCTTCAGGCGCAGGTAAGAGGCGTCTTCGAGTGTACGGGTACCACCCATGTTGCTAACGCTTTGAGGTTCTACGTTGGCGTTATATGCCCTGGGAACGTCGGTGATGTCGCCGGGTTTCTGCCACCGGCGGTCGAACGTTTCCTGAAGGGCGTTGAAGTTACGACCAGCATTTTCGGCCAGGAATGACGTTTGTGAGTTGAACGACCGCCGACCGTAATCAAACTGGAAGAGGAAATCGAGCGAGAGGCCACCGTAGATGAAGGTGTTGTTGAAGCCACCATAGAACTTCGGCAATTCAGTGCCAAAGTATTTCTGGTCGCGGGGTACTAGCGGGCGGTAGGTAATGTTACCCGCATAGTCGTAGAACATTGCCCGGCCCGTAGCTGGGTTTACACCGGCATAATCGGTGGTGTATTGCGGCTGCAAGGGGCGACCCAGGATGGCGTTCCGGCCTACACCATAGAAATCGGTATAGCTCAGCAGTAGGGTACTATCGGGGTTGTTGAGTGGCACAATACCCGGGTATAGCTTCGTGACCTTGTTAACAATCGAAGTAATGTTGAATGCTGACTTCCACTGAAACTGGCCCATTCGTACATTGACCGTGTTGATTTCCAGTTCAATGCCTCTGTTTTGCACTTCGCCAGCATTACGGGCAATGGTGCTGTAACCGCTTGTAAACGGCAAATTGAATGGTAACAGCAGGTCTTTACTTGTCCGCTGAAACACATCAACCGAGCCGGTAACGCGGTTGCTGAAGAAACCGAAGTCCAAACCCAGGTTGATCGTCTCGTTGGTTTCCCACTTCAGGTCAGGGTTAGCCAACTGTGAAGGAGCAAAACCAGCTGCTCCGTTATAATCGAAGCCAGGGCTAACCAGGCCAAGACCCGGAAAATTGGACGCATTGAAAAGTGAACCCAACTGATCGTTACCCGTGGTACCAAACGAAGCACGCAGTTTCAAGTCGCTCACGTACCGGTTGCCCTTCAGGAAGTTCTCTTCCGAAACCAGCCAGGCACCTGATACTGATGGGAAAAAACCAAAGCGATTGTTGGCCCCGAACCGGCTCGAACCGTCCAGACGGCCAATGAAGCTCAAATCATACTTACGGCTGAAATTGTACTTGAGGTTACCAAAGACAGACCCTTTCCGATAACCTGTCCAGCCACCGACAATACTTTCTGGCAAGGCAGCGGCATTGGCGTATTTGAAATCAGCAGTAGGTATATTGATTGCCCTGGTAGCCAAGTTTTCGTTGATGTCTGACCGGTATTCTGCTCCAAGAAGGGCCGTAATCTCGTGCTTTCCACCAAAGAGTTTGTTATAATTGGCCGTGATATTGGTCAGGAAATTTTTGTTCTCATTCAACTGATCCTGAATCCGACCCCGGACGTTAATGCCGTCGGCCGTGCGCGGGTCGCTGAAGTTACGACCTCTCGTAGACCGGTAGTCTAAGCTCGCAAAGGGGCGGATAGTCAGGTTGTCTGTTACCTTATAATTTAAGGAAATGCTACCTACAAACTGATTGATGTTGGCCCGAATGTCGTTGAGTTCACTCACCTGCACAATGTTCTGGTTCAGGATACCCGGAATACCACCCGATGCGGGAGTGCCGTAATAAGAACCGTCGGCGTTGAAGATCGGAATACTAGGCAGGATGAGAGGCGATGAGAAGGCCGCCGCACCCAAAAACGAGCCACCGTTTGGTGAACCAAACTGCCCACGTGAGGTGATCGTGCTCAGTTTTAGGGTCTGCTCAACAGAGAGTTTGCTGTTAATCTGATGGGTGAGCGTGGAATTTAATGTACCCCGCACAAAATCGACATTCAGGATGTTGGCGCTCTGTGTATAGTAGGAGCCAGATACAAAAAAGCGCGTTTTCTCGTTACCACCGTTTAGGCTCAGCTCATAATTATCCGTCTTACCCTGCTTATAAACAGCATCCTGCCAATCATAGGTTGGCAAATTGGCTACGTCAGCATCGCTAACGGTAGCAGGCAGATTGAATGGGTTGGCAGCGTTAGGAACACTAATAACCCGTAGCGTTTGCAGAATTGAGTTGCGGGCTGCTTCAGCCGATGTACCAGCATTGATCAGGTTCTCCGTTCTGAGCTTAATCCAATCCTGTGTGTTTAACACGTTCAGCTTCTTGATCGGGTCGGCAATGCCTTTGTAGTAATTTAAGGTAATCTGCGTTTTACCAGCTTTACCCCGTTTCGTGGTTACCAGTACCACACCGTTGGCCGCCTGAGAACCATAAATCGATGCCGCAGCGGCATCTTTCAGGATTTCGATGTTTTCAATGTCGTTGGGGTTCAAAAAAGCCAGTGGGTTACTGCTCGTGAAGTTCGAGTTGTTGGTGGTGTTCAACTGCACCCCGTCGACCACATACAGCGGATCACTACCGGCCGAGATAGAGCCCACCCCCCGGATACGAATCTGGATGGCACCGCCTGGTACACCGTTGGCCGACGTTACCTGCACACCCGCCGCCCGGCCAGCCAGCGCTTTATCGAAACTACCCACAGGGATGTTTTGAATGGTGGCTCCTGATACTTTTGAACTAGCCCCGGTGAATTCACGGCGGTTGATGGTGCCGCCATAACCCGTCACGACTACCTCGCTCAGGTCATTGGTATTGCGCTGCAATACCAGATTAATGGTGCTCCTGTTGCCTACGGCAATTTCCTGCCGGTCGTAGCCGATGAAGCTGAAAACCAACCGCCCGTTTGCGGGCACGTTGATGCGGTAATTCCCCGTCGCATCGGTGGTAGTGCCACGGGTAGTTCCCTTGATCTGTACGCTCACACCCGGTAGGGGGGAACTGTCGTCTGATGAAGTGACGCTGCCCGTGATTGCTACGTCCTGTGCCAAAACCGGCACTGAGAAGAGTAACAGCAACAGCCAGCTTCCAAGAAATAATCTGCTCATAGAAGTTTGACGATAGAGTTTGTTCAGTTTGTCTGATTAAACGGTTGCAAAACTATTTAACGAAACCGTAACACAAGCAGTTTGTTTGGCAAAAAGACTAAATTCGCCAACAATTGTTTCGTACCTCTAAATTGACTAATTACATGAGTATTTATTCCAAGATCAGTTTATTTGCTGTTTCTATAGGATTTTTCTTTGAATCGACCGTGACGGTTCAGGCGCAGAATTTACCTATTAAAACTCGCATAGACCAGCTGGCAACGGCTATTGAGCCTAAAGTAGTTGCCTGGCGGCGCGATTTTCATCAAAACCCTGAACTCGGCAACCGCGAATTACGCACGGCCGGCAAGATTGCCGCTCACCTGCATGCCCTGGGTATCGAGGTGCAAACGGGCGTGGGCAAAACGGGCGTGGTGGGCCTGCTACGCGGCGGTAAACCTGGTCCGGTGGTAGCCCTCCGCGCCGATATGGACGGCCTGCCCGTTACCGAACGGGTGAACCTCGCCTTTAAATCGACGGTTACGACCGAATACAATAACCAGCAAACGGGCGTGATGCACGCCTGTGGGCATGACAGTCACGTGGCCATGCTGATGGGTGCCGCCGAAGTGCTGGCCTCCATGAAAGCCGACCTGCCCGGCACGGTGAAGTTTATTTTTCAGCCCGCCGAAGAGGGTGCCCCCGTTGGCGAAGAAGGAGGTGCGCAACTGATGGTGAAAGAAGGTGTACTGGAAAACCCCAAAGTAGACGCCATTTTTGGCCTGCACATTAATTCGCAAACGGAAGTAGGTACGATCAAATATCGCCCTGGTGCTACTATGGCCGCCGTAGATTCCTACGCTATCAAAATTCGTGGTAAGCAAACCCACGGGGCCGCGCCCTGGTCGGGCGTTGACCCGATTGTGACGGCTGCCCAGGTGGTGATGGGCCTGCAAACCATTGTAAGCCGCAACCTGGTGCTGACCGACAACGCCGCCGTTGTGACGGTGGGGGCCATGCACGGGGGTATTCGCGAAAACATTATTCCCGAAGAAGCCAACATGATCGGCACTATCCGCACGTTCAGCCCGGAGGCGCAACAGACGGTGCATCGCCGCATCAACGAGATTGCCACCAACATTGCCGCCTCAGCCGGTGCCAAGGCCGACGTGAACATCAAGATCATGTATCCCGTGACCTACAACGATCCCGCCCTGACCGATAAGATGATTGGTACCCTGGAGGCCGTAGCCGGGAAAGACAATGTGAAGATCACGCCCGCCCAAACCGGTGCTGAAGATTTTTCATTCTATCAGCAAAAAGTGCCGGGTTTCTTTTATTTCCTGGGCGGCATGACCAAAGGCAAAAAAGTAGAAGAAGCCGCCCCACACCACACGCCCGATTTCCAGATCGACGAGAGCGGATTTACCCTGGGTGTGCGCACCCTCTGCCACCTCACAGTAGACTACATGGCGAAAAATAAAAAATAGGTACTGCTCACTGCCAGAAACGCATTACGACTTATTACTTGATCAGGAGCGACGAGGCATCGCGGCGGGGTTGCTGCCCGCCGCGCAGGATGGTGTTGCCGTTAAACTTTTCGCTTTGGTCGATAAGCATGGGCGTGGCGAAATCGGCTTCGTTGATCTGCCCACTTTGGGCGAAGGCGTCGATGGCGTTTTGGTAGGTCACGAGCCGGATGGCGTCGGGCGAAATGCCCCGCATCACCATCAGGGCAGCGGTTTTGGGCACGGCCAGCGGGTCGCTGATGCCCCAGTCGGCGGCAGAGTTGACCATGATGCGCCCCGGGCCGTACTGTCGTACCACCTCGACCATGCGCTCATTGCCCATTTTGGTAAACGGATAAATAGTAAACGCGGCCCAGAACCCCCTGTCCAGTACCGACTTCACTGTTTCTTCGTTGTTGTGGTCCACGATCACCATGCCGGGGTCGAGGCCATGTTCCAGCGCAATGGCCATGCTGCGTTCGGTGCCTTCTTTTTTGTTGCGGTGGGGGGTATGTATCTGCACAGGGAGGTTGGCTTCTTTAGCCAGTTCAAGCTGCGCCCGGTAGAATTTCTCTTCGGCGGCGGTCTGGTCGTCGAACCCGATTTCGCCAATGCCGACCACGCCTTCTTTGTAGGCAAACAGAGGCAGCAACTCCATCACCTCTTCGGCAAGGGCCTCGTTATTCGCCTCGCGTGAGTTCAGCCCAATGGTGCAGTAGTGTTTGATACCAAACTGCGACGACCGGAACCGTTCCCAACCCACCAGACTGGCGTAATAATCTTTGAACGTGGCCAGTCCCGTGCGGGGCTGCCCCAGCCAGAAGGCGGGTTCAATGAGAGCCACAATGCCCGCGTCGGCCATGGCCTGATAATCATCGGTGGTGCGCGAGGTCATGTGAATATGCGGGTCGAAAAACCGCATACCCTTAATATGAGCCATATAATCGACCGGCGTTTCAGCAACGGGTTGGGCCGGCACCTCGTGCTCGTCCTGGGCGTGGGAGGGGTTCATGGGGAGGGAAGAGAATGTACAATGCATAATGTACATTGTACATTGTACATTATGCATTGTACATTAATTGTTTAGCAGCATTATAATCAGTCGCCTCACACACCTGCCTGGCGGCTTCGCGGTCGGCTTTAGAGGGCGATTGTAATAGTTTTTTTACATCGGCCAGCAGTGTTTCGTTCATGAAGCGCGGCACTAATTGCCATACCTCGGCGGGAACGGTGCGGCCTGCGGCCCAGCGTTCATGGGCGAATTCAGAAATGTCGTGGGCCAGCGTGGCGTTGGCCCGGTCGAGCAGGCCGTGGATGCGGGTGATGGGCTTGTCGTTGAAAATGCACTTGAGCACCAGCTGATTCCAGGCCGCTTCGGTGAAGTACTGCGCCGGGTAGGGATTACCAAATGCGATGGCATCAAACACGGGACCCATGTTGGACCTAACAGCCTCTGTGGCCCTGAAATGCCATTTTTGGGGAAAAGCCAGGTAGGGCAGGGCCGTATATAACGCCGCCAGTTCCTGCATTTCGGCGGTGTCGAACAGCGTCTCTATGGCCTTCACATACGCCGCTTCATCGTCTGCGGGGATGGCCGTTAGCAGCAACACCCGCGCCAGCCGGTCCATAGTCCAGTCGGGCTGTTGGGGTACGGGGCGGCGCGAGACGAAACGCGGCACGGCCACAAATGCAGCCAGTTTCGCCGGCATCGGTGCCGCCTGTTTCTGCGCCAGCCACGCTTTTTCCGATTCAATGGCTGTTTCGTTGAATAAATCGGGGAGTGTCATAGGTTCACTGCAAAGATGCAAGTATCTACCGGCTGCCGAATACCCGTTTCAGGATGTCGGTGACGCGGGCTACGGGGTTTTCGCGGATGCGTTTTTCTTCCTGGGCTACGAGCAAAAATAAGCCATCGACGGCTTTGCCCGTGGCGTATTCGGTCAGGTTGGCATTGACGGGCTTCTGACCGAAAGCAAACTTATTGTAGGTGGTGGCCAGCGTGTTATAGTAGCGCGTGGCGTTGTTTTTCTGCAACGTGCTGTCAATAATCGGCGTGAATTCGGCCACCAGTTGCTGCCCCGTGGTGCGGCGGAGGTATTCGGTGGCGGCATTGTCGGAGCCGCGCAAAATACCCACCGCATCCTGGATGGTCATCTGGGTGATAGCCTTGAAAAATACCGGCTTGGCCTTCTTGGCGGCGTCTTCCGCTGAGCGGTTCAGGGCCACCACAAACTGGTCTACCTGCTTGCCAAAACCCAACTGCCGCAGCCGCGATTCAATGCGCTGGGCTTCGGGTGGGAACAGAATCTTGATCAGGTCGTTTTTATAGTAGCCGTCCAGCGCCGAGGCCTGCGTAGACCCCTTGTCGATGCCCACGCGCAGGGCTTCTTTCAGGCCCGTGGCAATGTCGGTAGGCGTAAGGGCCGCGCCGGCACCGGTAGTGGCCGACGTAGCCTGGAGCACCTTGTCGAGCACACCGCCCAGCTTGCCAAACGGCGACTGCCGACGGACGGTAGAGTCCTGAGCCTGAGCCGATAGGGCCAAAAACAGGGGAAGGGCCACGGCCCACAAACGAATCGTTTTCATCTCTGAAGGTTGTTTTACGTACTTTTGACAAAAGGAAATGTAAAATGTAAAATGAGTCTTATTAAAAAATGTACAATGAATAATGTACAATGCACAATGTGGTCCGCCGTTGCGATTTCTAATAGAGAGTAGGTTAATGCGAAGCCACACCAGCAAACCTCATTGTACCTTATACATTGTTCATTGTACATTAATCCCACATGCCACAAACAGTCCGGGCCGAAGTAATCACCATTGGTGACGAAATTTTATTCGGCCAGATTATCGATACCAATACCCAGTGGATCAGTACCGAACTCACCACGCTGGGTATCCGCACCATCCGCAAAACGTCGGTTGGTGATACCACCGACGTGATCCTGGATGCCTTGCGTGAAGCCGCCGCCCGCGCCGACGTGATCATCATTACGGGTGGCCTCGGTCCCACAAAAGACGACATTACCAAGAAAACCCTCTGCCAGTATTTTGGCGTGGGCATGGTGCGCAACCAACAGGCGCTGGACCTGGTCACGAGTTTTTTCGAGAAGCGCGGCCGCGAAATGACCGACCTTAACCGGGAGCAGGCCGACCTGCCCGAAAACGCCGAATACATTCAGAACGACTGGGGCACCGCCCCCGGTATGTGGTTCGACGAGGCCGACACGGTCTATATTTCGCTGCCAGGCGTACCCTTCGAGATGAAGAGCCTGATGACCAACCGGATGTTGCCCAAGCTGAAAAACCGGTTTGACCTGCCCGTGATTCGGCACAAAATGATCCGCACCATCGGTGTGGGCGAGTCGTTTTTGGCCGAAAAGATCGAAGCCTGGGAAGATGCCTTGCCCCCCCACATTCGGCTGGCCTACCTGCCTAGCTTTGGCCAAGTGAAGCTGCGTCTAACGGCCTCCGGCGCCGACAATGAGCAGCTTGGCCGTGAGCTTGACGCCGAAGTGGCCAAGATAATGCCCCTCATTGAAGCCAACGTATACGGTTTCGACGGCGACGAAATCGAGAACGTAGTCATCAAGCTACTGAAAGAGAAGAACCTGGTGCTGGGCGTGGCCGAGAGCTGCACCGGCGGGCAGGTAGCTGCCACGCTGACTAAGGTGCCGGGTGTATCTGCTGTGTTTGCGGGGGGCGTGGTGGCCTACAGCAATGAGGTAAAGCACATTGCCCTGGGCGTAAATCCCGACACGCTGGCCGAGTTTGGGGCCGTGAGTGAACCCACCGTTTGCGAAATGGCCGAGGGTGTGCGCGTGATGCTCGGCACCGACGTGGGTATTGCCACCAGCGGCGTGGCTGGCCCCGACGGCGGCACCCCCGACAAGCCCGTAGGCACTGTCTGGATCGCCTGCGCCACCGACTACGGCACCGTGGCCAAACTCCTGAAACTTGGTCAGTACCGCGAGCAAAACATCACGCTCACAACCAACTACGTATTAGAATTACTTCGTCAACAACTGAAATGATTTACGATGTACGAATTACGAATTACGATTTATTGCTGACGCAGGAGTACGCTTCCGTTAGCCTTACTGGCGTCAGCAATAAATCGTAATTCGTAATTCGTACATCGTAAATCCTACCTACATGGCCCTAATCGATATGGTGATGCCCAAAATGGGCGAGAGTATAATGGAATGTACCGTCATCACTTGGCTTAAGCAGGTGGATGAACGGTTTGACGTCGACGAGTCGGTGCTGGAGGTAGCTACAGACAAGGTAGACACCGAAGTGCCCGCTCCCTATGCCGGTGTGCTGAAAGAAAAACTGGTGCACGACGGCGACGTGGTGCCTATTGGCCAACCTATTGCCCGGATTGAAACGGAAGAATCGGTTGACAGTCAAGGGGTTGATATGCCCACGTCTGGTTCAGGAAACCCTAATCTGGAACCTGTCGCGGTAGACGTGGCGGGTGTAAATGACCAGGTGGAGGCCGAACTGGAACCCGTAGCCCTGCATTCGGCGGTGGAATTGGAAGCCAGTATTGGCGCCATGAGTAGCCGCGCCCGCACCGACGCAGCCGCAACGGGTCCGGTCTTCGAGGGGCGCTTTTATTCGCCGCTGGTGCTCAATATTGCCAAAGCAGAAGGCATCGGCCGCGACGAACTGGACCGTGTTCCCGGCAGCGGTGCCGAAAATCGGGTCACGAAAAAAGACATCATGGCGTATGTGGGGAGCAGAGAGCGTAGCGCAGAGAGCGTAGCGCAGAGAGACGAAAGCGGCTCTGCGCCACGCCCTTCGCCCTCTGCTCCAGGCTCTATGCCTTCCGCCCTCCGCCCCACGCCCCCTGCCCCCAGCCTCAACGGGTCGGCTGATATTATTCAGATGGACCGGATGCGGAAACTGATTGCGCAGCGGATGGTGGAATCGAAGCAGACGTCGCCGCACGTGACCTCGTTTGTGGAGGCCGATTTGACCAATATGGTGCAATGGCGTACGGCCAACAAAGACGCCTTTAAAGCCAAAACGGGCGAAAACCTGACCTACACGCCTATGCTGATCGATGCCATTGTGCGCGCCATCCGCGACTTTCCGATGATCAACGTATCGGTGGAGGGCGACACGATATTGGTGAAAAAAGCAATCAACGTGGGTATGGCTGTAGCCCTGCCGTCGGGCAATCTGATTGTGCCGGTCATTCACGATGCAGCACAGTATAACCTCACAGGCCTGACCAAAAGAGTAAACGACCTCACCCGTCGGGCCCGCGAAAACAAACTCACCGCCGACGACCTGGCCGGGGGCACCTACACCGTCTCGAACATCGGTACGTTTGGCAACCTGATGGGTACGCCCATCATCATGCAGCCACAGGTGGCGATCATGGCCTTTGGTGCCATCGTGAAAAAGCCCGCCGTGGTCGAAACCCCGCAGGGTGATTTCATCGGCATCCGGCAGATGATGTTCCTCAGTCACTCCTACGACCACCGCGTAGTAGACGGCGCACTAGGCGGCATGTTTGTCCGCCGCGTAGCCGATTACCTGGAAGGGTGGAAGGAGGCGAATGTATAAACGACGCTAGATATTGGACGTTGGACACTGGATTATCTCGAGAAAGAGTATCCAGCGTCCAACGTCCGATGTCCAATATCCTCATCTTATGAAGCAAACTATCTGCATCGACCAGGACGACGTGCTGGCCGACACCCACACCAAACTGGTGCAACTGTACCTGAAATCGGAAGCGCCGCGTTACGAACTGGCTGACCTTCAGGAAAAATCGTTTCAGGAGCTTTTCCATGAAGAAGAACGCAACGCTGTGTACCGCCAAATCCACGAGCCTGGTTTCTTTGCCGATATTCCCGTGATGCCCGGTGCGCAGGAGGCCATTGTACAGTTGCAGGACCGGTATACCGTTTTCGTGGCCACGGCGGCCATGGAATTCCCTAATTCGTTTCGCGAAAAATATAATTGGCTGGCCGAACATCTTCCCAGCATTCATTGGCGTAACTACATTTTTATGGGCGACAAAAGCATCCTCGGTGCCGACTACCTCATCGATGATATGCCTTATAACCTGCAAACGTTTACGGGTAAGGGCCTGCTCTTCGATGCCCTGCACAACCGTGACGAAACCGCCTTCACGCGGGTGCGAAACTGGACTGAAGTGCTTGATCTATTGCTGGATTAAAAACTGTTGCATTTCGTGTAAACGGTCTAACAACAAACGCAAATGGTACGTTAAGTAAACGATTCAATCCAACTTAGTTCACGTTTTCCCACACACTGTCTGTATGTCACAAATTAGCTGCTCGTTTTGTGGCCGCCGTAAAAACGAGGTTCAACTGCTGCTTTCGGGCATTGACGCCCACATCTGTAATCACTGCATCGAACAGGGATTTGAGGTGGTCATTGAAGAAACCCGCCCCCGTCGTAGTCAAGCCTCTGAGCCACCCAAGCTGAACCTGATAAAGCCGGTGGAGATGAAATCGTTTCTGGACCAGTATATCATTGGGCAAAACGAAGCCAAAAAAGTACTGTCGGTGGCGGTCTATAATCATTACAAACGCCTGATGCAGCCGCATACCAACGATGAGATTTCGATTGAGAAATCGAACATTCTGATGGTGGGTGAAACCGGCACGGGCAAAACCTACCTGGCCCGCACCATTGCCAAAATGCTGGAAGTACCCTTTTGCATTGCAGATGCCACCGTAATTACCGAAGCAGGCTACGTGGGTGAAGACGTGGAAACGGTACTAACCCGACTATTGCAAGCAGCTGATTACAAGATAGATAAAGCCGAAATGGGTATTGTCTACATCGATGAAATTGACAAGATTGCCCGCAAGTCAGACAACCCCTCTATCACCCGCGACGTGAGTGGCGAGGGTGTGCAACAGGGGCTGCTGAAACTGCTGGAAGGATCAACGGTGAACGTGCCACCGCAGGGAGGCCGCAAACACCCCGATCAGCGCCTGATCTCGATCAATACCGAAAACATTCTCTTTATTTGCGGCGGGGCCTTCGACGGTATCGAACGGCACATTGCCAAGCGCATCACCTCGCGACCCATTGGCTTCACCGACGAACGCCGCCTGCACTCGGTGAGCGACCGGAGCCACCTGATGCGGTTTGTGTCGGCGCAGGACCTGAAATCGTTCGGCCTCATCCCCGAATTGCTGGGCCGGTTGCCCGTGCTCACTCACCTCGACGCGCTGGATCGTGAGTCGCTCTACCGCATCCTGACCGAGCCTAAGAACGCCATCACCAAGCAGTATGAAAAGCTGTTTGCTATGGACGACGTGGCCATCACCTGGGACGATTCGGCCCTGGATTACATTGTCGATCAGGCACTTGCTTATAATTTGGGTGCCCGTGGCCTGCGTTCTATCTGCGAGTCGATCATTACCGATGCCATGTTTGAGATGCCCTCGCAGCCGGGTAAAAAAGAACTGACGATCACCCACGAGTACGCCTCCGAGAAGTTTGGCCGTACCACCATGCATCAACTCCGGCAGGCGGCATAAGAAGGCAGTTTTCCCGTTGGCTCTTTTTAACCAGATGTTATTCAACAAATGAAGGAATGTGCGGTTAGTGGGGGTGATAGCTTATCGTTTCACTCAAACCATGCACGTTATGAAAACGTCGACTAAACACGTTCTTCTTGCCCTCAGCTTCACAGCACTACTTGGCTCATGCAGCCGCCCCACAGCCACATTCCAGCCTTCGCACGCTCAGCGCTATTATTCGCCGCAACCCGCCGTTACGGCGCAGGCACCCGCTACTGAGGCCATTGCCGCAACTGCGCCCGTTGCCGAGGCTGCTCCAGTGACTACTACCACGCCCGCGGCTACCAAAGCCGATATTGAAAATGTGCTGGTGAAAGCAGAAGCGATGGCGTCGACCAAAGCCACGGCCAGCGAGTCGCGCAAGTTGAACCGCCGCATTGCCAAAATTCGTGAAGTACTGGCCAAGGCGCCGCTTGCCGCCCCTACTACAACGACCACTACCAAAAAGGCGTCGCTGGTACAACGCATGATGCTTAAGCGAATGGACTCGAAAATGAAGCAGCAACTGGCACCGGAGCAACCCATGCGTACAAGTACCCTCACAGCCGGTCTGGTAATTGGCCTGATTGGTTTGCTGTTGCTGGTGCTTAGCGTGGCCAATCCGCTGGGCTTGATTCTCTTGGTGGTGGGTATCGTTCTGGTTATTTTAGGTCTACTTCAATAACATACGGATTTCGGTCTTCGCTTCGTTGACCAAAACGATGGGCATGGTTTCTCGGAGCCATGCCCATTTGTTTATTTTGCCCTGTCAACTTTTCGCTATAAGCATGATTCGTTTCGCCAAATCCATTACGCTGTCGGTGGCTGCTGCTGCCCTGTTAAGTGCCTGTAGCCGCCCTATGGCCACCTTTCAGGCCTCGAAACCGATGCATTACTACTCGCCATCGGGGCCGATGGTATCAACAGAGACGGGTAATGCTACCCCAGAAGTAACGGCTGGAGCCCACCCCGAACAGCCCAACACCACACTGCCCACCCCCACCGAACAGGTTGCCCCCGCCCTGGCTAGTTTAAAAGCCACCTACGCCACCGATAAGCGCATGACCCGTCGGCTGGCGCGGATCGAGCAGCAGTTGACCGAAAATCGGGCGGCACCCGTGAACATTATAGCGCAAAAAACCAGCCTCGTTCAGCGACTTGTGTTGAAAAAGATGGCTAAACAGATGCAGCGGAAACTGGCCCCCAACCAGGCTACCGATATTGCGGGGCCGGCCCGTTTGGGCCTCATCATTGCGGGTGTCGGGCTGCTCCTGCTGATCATCGGCAACGCTTTTTTCAGCATCCTGGGCCTCATTGCCCTCCTGGCCGGCGGCGCCCTGTTCGTTTACTCGCTGTTGCAAGAATGAACGGATTTTGGATTGGGGATTTCAGATTTTGGATTTGTTGCTGACGCAGGCGCAGCCCGGACGCGGGACCGCCTGCGTCAGCAACAAATCCAAAATCCGTTTACTTTTGCGCCTTCAACCTGACAGGCGTACGACTATGGCACAGCTTTTTAATGTATATCCGCTTTACGACATCGAGCCGGTGCGAGCGCAGGGTAGTTATCTCTGGGATTCCAACGGCACCCGCTACCTCGACCTTTACGGGGGGCACGCCGTGATCTCGGTGGGTCATACGCACCCGCGCTATGTGCAGGCGCTGACGGATCAGCTGCATAAGATTTCGTTCTATTCCAACTCGGTGCGGATCCCACAGCAACAGGAACTCGCCGACAAGCTGGGTGCGCTGTCGGGCCACGAAGAATACGCCTTATTTCTCTGTAATTCAGGAGCCGAAGCCAACGAGAATGCCCTTAAACTGGCTTCGTTTCATACCGGCCGGAAGGAGGTAGTAGCGTTTACCGGGTCATTTCACGGGCGCACCGCCGGGGCCGTGGCCGCCACCAATAACCCCGCCATTGTGGCACCCGTCAACGCTACGGACCACGTTACATTTCTGCCCTTCAACGACATCGACGCCCCAAAAACGGGCATCACCACCGATACCTGCGCTGTCATTGTAGAGGGTATTCAGGGTGTGGGGGGCATTCAGGTGGCCTCAGACGAGTTTCTGAAATCCCTCCGCCAACGATGCGACGAAACCGGTGCCGTACTTATCCTCGACGGTGTACAATGCGGCTATGGCCGGTCTGGTCAGTTTTTTTCGCATCAGCATAGTGGCATCCGCGCCGACATTATTTCCATGGCCAAAGGCATGGGCAACGGCTTTCCAATTGGCGGTATCCTGATCGCCCCCGAATTCCAAGCCTCCTACGGCCTGCTGGGCACCACGTTTGGCGGCAACCACCTGGCTTGCACGGCGGGTATTGCCGTACTCGACATCATGCGCGACGAAGCCCTGATGGCCAACGCTACCCGCGTGGGTAACTACCTCATGGACGGCATCCGGCAGATTGGCGGACACAACGACCTGCGTGGCCGCGGCCTGATGATTGGTATTGAATATGATTTTCCTGTCGATAAGCTCCGTCATCAGCTGTTGTTTGAACATAAACAGTTCACGGGCGTGGCTGGAAAACATACCATCCGCCTGCTGCCCTCCCTGGCCTTGGGCATCGATGAAGCCGATATGTTCCTGGAAGCACTGGCAACGTGTGTGAGTGTCATGAATTAAACACAGAGACATAGAGGATTCACGGAGAACATAGAGGAATGACTACTACATCAGATGTCTATGACCATATCTATCTCGACGTCGGCTACAGAATTGATCTGTTTGTAAATCATGATCTGGTCGTTGAACTCAAATCGGTCGTCTCGCTCCAACCTGTACATCTAGCTCAGACGTTGACTTATTTGAGGTTAGCCGATTGTCGGCATGGACTGATTCTGAATTTTAATGTAGCTCTCCTGCGCGATGGAATAAAAAGTGTGGTGAATGGTTATTAACGCCATGCCCTCCGTGTGTTCTTTATGTCTCCGTGTTTAACTTTATCATGCATAATTTCCTTTCCCTAGCCGACGTTACCGACCTCGACGCGCTGATTCAGTCGGGCCTGAATGCCAAAGCCAACCCCTTTGCCGATGAGGCGCTGGGGCACCACAAAACCATTGGCCTGCTGTTTTTCAACTCCAGCCTCCGCACCCGCCTCAGCACCGAAAAGGCCGCCAGGAACCTGGGTCTCAACGTGATGACCCTCAACGTGGGGTCCGACAGCTGGGGGCTGGAAATGGAAGACGGCGTGCTCATGAACGGCGACAAAGCCGAGCACGTTCGCGAAGCCGCCGCCGTTATGGGTCGCTATTGCAACATTCTTGCTATCCGCGCTTTTGCTGGGCTGACAGATCGCGAGCTGGACTATAAAGAACTGGTAATGAATCAGTTCGCTAAATACGCGGGCGTATCCATCGTGAACCTGGAATCGGCTACGCGGCACCCGCTGCAATCCCTGGCCGACTGCATCACGATAGAAGAAGCACGGGTGAAATCGACGATTATGCCCGCCCGGCCAAAGGTGGTGCTGACCTGGTTGCCGCATTTCAAGCCCCTGCCGCAGGCCGTGGCCAACTCTTTTGCCGAGTGGATGAACGCCCGCGCCGCCGCTGGCCACATCGAGTTTGTGGTCACTCACCCCGAAGGCTATGAACTAGCCCCCCAGTTTGTGGGCAATGCCCGCGTGTATCACAATCAGGACGAAGCCTTTGCCGGTGCCGATTTTATTTACGGCAAAAACTGGTCGTCGTACACCCATTACGGACAAGTGCTCACGCAGGACCCCGCTTGGGCTGTGACGATGGACAAGATGCGGCTGACCAACGAAGGCAAGATGATGCACTGCCTGCCCGTGCGCCGCAACCTGAAAATAGCCGACGAAGTCCTCGACAGCCCGCAGTCGCTTGTCATTGAGCAGGCCGCCAACCGCGAATGGTCTGCGCAAGCCGTGCTTAGGGAAATATTGCTCAGTTTAAAGTAGTCTTCCGTGAATCCACTCACCGTACTCAAAATTGGGGGTAACGTCATTGACAACCCTACTGCGCTGACGCGCTTTCTGACCCTATTCTCAACCCTGGCTGGCGACAGGCTGCTGGTGCATGGCGGGGGCAAAGTTGCCACCGAAGTGGCCCGGAAGCTGGGTGTGGAAACCACCATGGTCGATGGTCGGCGGATTACCGACAAGGCCATGCTCGACGTGGTCACGATGGTGTATGGGGGGCTTGTTAACAAGCAGATTGTGAGTCAGTTACAGGTACTCGATTGCAATGCCATTGGCCTGACTGGTGCTGATGCAGGCGTTATAAAAGCCCAGAAAAGGCCCGTCACGACCATCGACTACGGCTTTGTGGGCGACATTATCGAGATCGATTCGGGCCGGATTCAGTCGTTCACGCGGGAGAATATGGTGCCGGTTTTTGCCCCGCTTACCTTTGCCGAAACGGGCGATCTGCTCAATACCAACGCCGATACCCTGGCCTCGGCCATTGCCGTCGATATGATTTTTCACAACGACGTCACGCTGGTGTACTGCTTTGAAAAGAAAGGCGTACTGGCCAACCCCGACGACGAATCCAGCGTGATTGGCCAGCTTACCCCCGCCCAATATGCCGACCACAAAACGGCCGGGACCGTCAATAAAGGCATGATCCCCAAGCTCGACAACGCCTTTGCCGCTCTCAGCGCCGGGGTAAAACGCGTTATTATCTGCCACGCCGACGAGGTACCAGCCGCCTTGTCTGGCACGGCGGGCACCACGCTTACGTTGTAGGGATTCGTTCGTCAGATTGTTACCAGTTCACCCTCAGCGACTGCCCTGCTTTCATCGAAACGGCTTTGGTTTTACCACCGCTGATGAGGGTCGTTTGCCCACCTGTTGTGGAGAATACCGTCACCGTTTTCAGCTTACCGCCTGCCCATTCCAGGGCCAGTTCGTAGCCACCCCGCGCCCGCAGGCCCCGCACTGACCCCACCGCCCAGGCATCGGGTAGGGCAGGTAGTAGCCTGATTTCGCCTTCGTCAGACTGCACCAGCATTTCGGCTACCGCCGCCGTGCCACCAAAATTACCGTCGATCTGGAACGGAGGGTGGGCATCGAACAGGTTGGGGTAGGTGCCTCCACCCCGTGCATAGTCGGTTTTCACGCCGTCGGGCACGACATAGTGCAGCAGTTCGCGGTACATTTTGTAGGCGTGGTTGCCATCCCAGAGCCGTGCCCAGAGGTTAATGCGCCACCCCTTCGACCAGCCCGTGGTTTCGTCGCCTTTGATTTCCAGTGTCTTACGACAAGCCTGAGCCAGGTCGGGCGTGCGGTCGGGGCGGATGTGGTGGCCGGGATACAGCCCAAACAAATGCGACTGATGGCGGTGCTTGGGGTCAACGTCGCGCCAGTCGTAGTACCATTCCTGGAGGTTGCCCGCCTTGCCCACTTTGTAGGGGTACAACTGCATCAGTGCCCGGTCCAGGCTGTCGCGGAAGGCGGGGTCGGTGCCCAGTAGCTTCGCCGCGGCGCTCGTTTGCAGAAAGCATTCGCGGATTATGGCCAGGTCGGCGGTGCCGCCGTAGAGGGTACTACCCCGGTAGCCGGTGGGGGTCAGAAACTGGTTTTCGGGCGAAGTCGACGGCGAGGTGATGAGCCTGCCCGTTGAGTCGGGCACAAGCCAGGCGAGGCAAAAACGGGCTGCCCCCCTCATGAGCGGGTAGGCCTGTTGGCGTAGGTATGTTTTGTCCTGCGTGAAGGTGAAATGTTCCCAGAGGTGGGTGCTTAGCCAGGCCCCGCCCATGTTCCAGTTGGCCCACATGGGGTCGCCCTGGCCAAAATCACCCACAGGGTTGGTCATGGCCCAGATGTCGGAGTTGTGCGCCACCGACCAGCCGCCCACGCCGTAGAACGTACGGGCAGTGACGGCCCCGGTCTTGGCCAGTTGGCCAATAAACGTGAGCAGCGGCCCGTGCATCTCCGACAGGTTGGTGTTTTCGGCGGGCCAATAGTTTTCCTGTGCGTTGATGTTGGTGGTGTAGTTGCTGCTCCAGGGCGGGCGCATGTAGGGGTTCCAGATGCCCTGCAAGTTGGCGGGCACACTAGGCGTGCGTGAACTGCTGATGAGCAGATACCGCCCGAAGTTGAAGTAAAGTGCTTCCAGGTCGGTGTCTTTTGTGCCCACGGCATAGCGTTGCAGGCGCTCGTCGGTGGGTAGGGCGGGGGCGGTGCCCGGTCCCAGTTGCAGGCTGACACGGTTGAAAAAGCGCTGATAATCAGTTGTATGCGCCTGCCTGAGCTGGGTATATGATTTGGCAAAAGCGTTGTTCAGCCGGTTGGTGGCGAGTGACTCGTCGGGCAGGCCGTTGGTGGCGGGGTTCTTGTCGAAACCGTTGAAGCTGGTTGCGATGGCTACGAAGATCAGGGCTTCGGTGCCGCCCCTGATGCCCACGGTGCTGTCGGTGGTGGTTAGTGTGCCGTCGCCTGCTTTAAGTTTGGCCAGGGTGGTGAACCGGGTGCCCCGCGCCGGGTCGAATACCACCGAGTTGGGAATGTTGCCCCGGTAGCTGGGTTCGGCATGGATGGGGGCGTAACCCTTGATCTTCAGTGTGTTGCTGGCTGCGGATACGTTGTTGTTGAGCAAGCTGTTTAGCCGTACCGAAAACGAGAGCGCCCCTTTTTTGCTGCTCGTCAGCCGGATAACCATCACCTGATCGGGCTGCGACACAAAGTAGTCGCGGGTGTAGGTGACGCCATCTACCTCATACCGCACCGACGACACGGCATCGGCCAGATTCAGTTGCCGGTAGTAATTCTGGGCGGTCGGGCTGTGGGCGAGGTCGATAAACAGGGTGCCAAGAGGCGCGTATGACTCCGAAAATTTGCCTTGCAGCTTTTTGTGTAACTCGTCGGCACCCTTATAGTCTCCCCGTTTCAACGCATCGCGGATGGCCGGCACGTTTTTATACGCTTCGGGATTCATGTCGGCCCGCACGGGTTCACCCGACCAGAGCGTGGCATCGTTGAGGTAGATTTTGTCTAACTGCACACCGCCAAAGACAGTAGCTCCCTGTGTGCCGTTGCCCAGTACCAGGCTCTCTTCAAAGTAGGTCGCTGGTTGCCGATACCAGAGCGTTTTGTCGGCCTGAACAGTGCCTGTTCGCTGGCCAATTACGTGCGTAGCAAGCCCGGTTAGCAGACTGAAAAGCAGAAATTGTTTCATCATGAAAACGTTGTTTTACCTCATTATTTCAGATCGGCAATGGCCGTCATATCCATGTCGGCGTAGTCTTTGTTTTCGCCCGCCATGCCCCAGATAAACGCGTAGTTGGCTGTACCGCAACCCGAATGCACTGACCAGGGTGGCGAGATAATGGCCTGTTCATTGGCGACCACCAGGTGTCGGGTTTCCTGGGGTTGCCCCATCAGGTGCAGCACCCGGTGCGCCGGGTCGAGGTCGAAATACAGGTAGGCTTCCATGCGTCGGTCGTGAGTGTGAGCGGGCATGGTGTTCCAGACGCTACCCGGCTTCAGGATCGTGAGGCCCATGACCAGCTGGCAACTTTGCAGGCCGTCTTGATGAATGTAGCGGTAGATAACCCGTTCGTTGGCCGTGGCCGAAGCCCCCATCGGGGCCGAAAATACCTCGCTGCTGCCTGCTTTCCGGGTAGGATAATCGGCATGGGCGGGTGCCGAGAGCAAATAAAACTGGGCGGGTTGGTCTGCATTATCGCTGCTGAAGGTGACGGTTTGACTACCACGCCCAACGTACACGCAGTCTAGCCTGTCGAGACTAACTGCCCGACCATCAACAGTTAAGGTACCCAATCCACCGATGTTGATCACACCTAGTTCGCGGCGTTCGAGGAAGAACGTGCTTTTCAGTTCGTCGTAGGTAGGTAGCTGAACGGGTTGGTTGCCGGGCATAACGCCGCCAATGATAACGCGGTCGAAGTGGCTGTAAACCAGTTGAATTGTGCCCGTCTCAAAGAGCGATTCGATCAGGAAATTGTCGCGCAGTTGGGTGGTGGTAAACTGCTTTGTTTCAGCGGGACTAACCGCATAACGTACCTGCATGTAGCCGTGATTAATGTGCGCAGGCCGGTAGCCAGTGCGTCGTGAATGGGTAGAAGAAGGTCAGCATCACCACCACAAATGATGATAGCCAACATTACGTTCAAATGCGTAACTGGCTGTTTTCTACCAGCCACCGCCTGCACAGTTTGGCGAAACCTAGCCCTTTAAAAACTGGATTAACAGGTCATTCACAGCAGCGGCTTCTTCGTGTTGCACCCAGTGGGTAGCCTTTTCGAAGAATACTAGCTGTCCGTTGTCGCAGAGGTCGATGCTGGGCTGGGCCTGCTCGCGGAGGAGAAACGCGTCCTGCGCACCCCAGATGAGCAGCGTGGGTACCGTGATGCGGTCGGAGGGGGGCAGGGGCGGGCGGTGCTGGGCAAAGGCGCGGTACCAGTGAATCATGGTGCGCAGAGCAGGTGCGCCCGATGGTCCCGGCTGCGACCAGGCCGTGCGGTAAGCGGTCAGGTCGGCTTCGGAAAAAGTGCTGGGGCGGCTGCTCTGCTTCAGGCTGCGCACCATGCTCCAGTAGTTAACCCGTTGCGCCAGCCATTCGGGCAACCACGGGATCTGGAAGAACGCCGTATACCAGCTTCTGAGCAGCTGACGAGGGCTCTTTCGCAAAAAGCGGAGCATTACAGCGTAGTGCGGCACGTTCATGCACACCAACCGACTAATGCGGTTTGGGTGGGTTGCGGCCAGCCACCAGGCCACCACCGCACCCCAGTCGTGCCCAACAACAATGGCCTTGTCGACCCCCGCCGCGTCAATCAGCCCCAGCACGTCGGCTGCGAGTTTATCAATGCTATAGTGCTGACTGCCAACGGGTTTATCACTGAGGTTATACCCCCGTTGGTCGGGTGTCCACACGCGATAACCGGCGTCGGCCAGGCCTGTTAGCTGTGCCCGCCAGCCGTACCAAAATTCTGGAAAACCGTGCAGCAAAATCACCAGCGGCCCGGTAGTCGGCCCCGCCTCCATCACATGAAGCGTGATGCCGTTTGTTTGTATGTAGGTGGAAGTCAATGGACGTTTTCGGTTAGCTGTTATAGGCGGTCCGGCGTTCCGGCCTGAAGCGCGAAGCCACCTAGTGACCCAAAATTACCCATATAGTGCCACCAGTTCATTGGCGCAGCGTTCGCCGTCCATGGCGGCGGAGACAATACCTCCGGCGTAGCCCGCGCCTTCGCCGCAGGGGAATAGCCGCCGCGTGGTGAGGTGTTCGCAGGTGTCGCGGTGGCGGGGAATGCGGACGGGCGAGGACGTACGGCTTTCGATGCCGATCAGCTGCCCGTCGTTGCTGAGGTAGCCCCGCATTTTTTGACCAAAATCGCGCAGGCCCTGCCGTAGGGGCTGGGCAATATGGTCGGGCAACACGTCCCGCATATCAACCGACAGTAGGCCCGGCTGGTAGGATGTGTCGAGCAGCGACGACGACACGCGCCCATCCACAAAATCGCTGATGCGCTGCGCCGGGGCCGTTTGCGACGGGCTACCGGCCGGGCTGGCCACGTGGCAGGCCCGTTGTTCAATGGCCTGTTGCAGCATCAGTCCGGCCAGGGGACCATGCCCGCCGTAGGGCTTCAGGTCGGCGTCGGTAATGGCCACGACCAGGCCCGAATTGGCCCATTTCGAGTCGCGCCGCGAGGGCGACATGCCGTTTACGACCAGTTCGCCGGGGGCCGTGGCCGAGGGGACAATGAACCCGCCGGGGCACATGCAAAACGAAAACACGCCCCGCTCTACGCCGCCGAATTTGGTTTGTGTCACCAGGCTGTACGAAGCTGCGGGCAGGTACTCCCCCCGGCCCAAATTGGGCGTTTGGGTGCTGTGGTGGGGGTTCAGGTGGTATTGTAGCGTGTCGATGAGCGATTGCTGGTGCTCAATCCGAACGCCCATGGCAAAGGCTTTGGCCTCGATGAGTACGTCGCGTTGGTGGAGCAACTGGAAGATGTCCCGCGCCGAGTGACCCGTGGCCAGGATCACGCCTAGGCCCGTATGTTCCTGCCCGTCGGCGGTGACCACGCCCCGGATCTGGTCGGCTTCGAGGAGGAGGTCAACCACTTTGGTGTTGAAATGCACCTCTCCGCCTGCGTTCAGGATACTGGTGCGGAGGGCTGCCACCACGGCGGGGAGTTTGTTGGTGCCGATGTGCGGGTGGGCATCCACCAGAATCTGCTCGGTAGCGCCGTGGGCCACGAAGATTTCCAAAATCCGCCGAATGTCACCGCGCTTGCTGGAGCGGGTGTAAAGCTTGCCGTCGGAGTAGGTACCTGCGCCACCTTCGCCGAAACAGTAGTTCGATTCGGGATTGACGACGTGGTCTTTGTTGATGGCCGCCAGGTCGCGCCGCCGCGCCCGCACGTCGGGGCCGCGTTCCAGCACGATAGGTTTCAGACCCAGCTCAATCAGCCGCAGCGCCGCAAACAACCCCGCCGGACCAGCGCCCACAATCACCACCGTCCGGGCGTTGGCCACGTTAGGATAGGTGAGTCCGTGCTGAATGAGTGGGGGCGGTGTTTCGCCCGCAAACACGTCGGCGTCTACGTGGACTTTGGTTTGCCGTCCCCGCGAGTCGATGGACTGGCGGCGTTTGCGCACCACTACGTCGGGGGTGTCGGGCAGGTGGAGGTGGTTGAGAACGTGGGCGCGAAAGGCCGCTTCGTCCAGGCCCTGTTCGGGCAGCAGGGTCAGCGATAGTGACTGAATCATACGGAAAAAGGGCCGGTGTTTATCCGGCAACGCAAGCGCAAATTTACCAATTTTACGCCTGAACTTCCCCTGAACGTGTATGACAAACGCCTATTTCTCCGACTACCTAACCAAACAGCAGGCCCTCTACCAGGCCATTCCCATCGACACCGTGATCCGTTGGGCGGCTATGTTGCAGCAAGCCTGGACCGACGACCGGCAGTTATTCGTCTTTGGCAACGGCGGCAGCGCTATGAACGCCTCGCACTTTGTGACGGACCTGGGCAAAAGCGCCTCAGATCGCATGGGGAAGCGGTTTCGGTGCCTGTGTTTGAATGAAAGCATCTCGTGGATAACAGCCCTGGGCAACGACTACGCCTACGAAGACGTGTATGCCGGGCAGCTTCAGAACTACGCCCGCCCCGGTGATCTGGTGCTGGCCCTAAGCGTGAGCGGGTCGTCGCCCAATGTGGTGAAAGCCGTGGCCTGGGCCAATGCACACGAGCTAACCACGCTGGCCCTGGTGGGTGGCAACGGTGGCACACTAGCCGACATCGCCACCGAGCACATTCGCCTGCCCGACACCCATTTTGGCCGTGTTGAGGATGCCCAAATGACCATCTGCCACCTGCTGTGTTATTGCTTTATTGAAATGAACGGTAAGTGGTGAGTGGTCAGTGATGAGTTTGCTGCCGCAAGCGCACTATTCTAGCGGCAGCAAACTCACCACTTACCACTCACCACTTACCGTTCATTTGCCCCCAGCATCGCCAATGCGCCTACGGGTACGGCGTCGGTGCCGAGTTGGGCCAGGCGAACGGGGGGTGGAGGCTGAAAAGCGGCCATTACGTAATGTGGAAGCACTTTCTCAACGGCCTGCCGCAAGGGTTCGCCCACCAGCGACAGGCCGCCGCCCAGCACCAGCACCTGCGGATGAAACAGGTGGACAGCGTAGGATAAGCCGAGGGCAATCACGCGGCCAACTTGGTCTATTGCCTGTTGTGCGGCGGGGTCATGGTCGGCCAGGGCGGGGGCCAGCCAACGGGCTTCACCGCCTGGTTTGGCGGCTTCGACGTATTGTCGCAGGGACGAATGTGGCGGAAGTTGCGGGATTAATTCGCGAATCTGCCGGTCAATGGCCCAGCCCGACGCGGCCTGCTCGAGCGTTTGGCCGGGCGAGTGTGCGGTGGGTGGTGTGACCCAAATATGCCCAATTTCGGCTTCTCCAGGCAAATTGCCCCGATACAGTCGCCCATCGACCACCATGCCGCCGCCTACGCCGCTGCCCAGCGTTACATAGAAAACGTGCCGAAAACCCTGTCCGGCACCGCACAGTGCCTCGCCCAACGCGGCTACGTTGGCATCATTTTCTACACATACCCGCGCAGTGCCCGTGCGTTCGCGTAGCCAACTGGCCAGGTTGACACCCGACCAGCCCGACACTTGGTGCGAGGTGATAATCTGCCCTGTTTCAGCATTAACGGGTCCACCAAAGCCAACACCAATGGCTGTTGGTGGGTTGGTCAGCTGACGTATAGTTTGGTCTATCCAGGCGAGAATGGCCGTGGCATGTGTACCTCGCTCAATGGTTTGCCCGTATCGTTGCGTAACAGCGCCTCTCGGTTCGGCCACAACGAGTTGTAGTTTGGTACCCCCAATTTCTATACCTACTTGCATGGTGGTCAGGAGCGCAAAAGTACTACTTCCGTTTTTTCTTGTTTTGGGCGAAAAACCACGGCAAAAACTGGGCTTCGGCGAAGGCATTGTCCCAGCTGTTGTGGTTCACGCCGGGGTATTCGGTATAGGTGACGTTGGCACCCAGGGCCTTTAGTTTGGCCACCATCTGGCGCGACAATTCGGGGGGTACCACGGCATCTACGGCCCCGTGAAACACCCAGAGTGGCACGCGTTGGGCGTATGTGGCGCAGGATGTGGTGTCGCCACCGCCACAGATAGGGGCCGCCGCCGCAAAGAGTTTGGGCTTACGCGCAATGGCCTCAAACGTGCCGATGCCACCCATAGACAGCCCCGTGATATAGATACGGTTCTTGTCGACGCGCTCGTCTTTTTGCAGTTGCGCAATGAGGTCGTAACAGGCCTGCATGGTCCAGGTCAGCGTGTCGGCATAGCCCGATTCAAATTCGATGGGCATCTTGGTCCGGTTAAGCCGAATGCTCGACCAGGCCATATCTTCGGGGCACTGCGGAAACACCACGAGCGCCGGAAAATTGGTGCGGTTGGCTTCGTCCAAAAATAGCTTCGACCCGTGGGTTAACTGCTTTTCATTATCGGTACCCCGTTCGCCCGAGCCGTGTAGTACCAGCACAAGCGGGTATTTGGGGGCTTTGCCCGTAACAGGCTGGTCGTAGTTTTTCGGGAATAAAATGCGGTAGGGGAGCGTATGGCCGTTTTTGGTAGCATAATCACGCTTTTCAAAGTCACCCTGCGCAGCGGCCGCAAAGCTGCTCAGGAGAAAGGCGGCAAGAACTAGGAGTCTGTTCATGGCTGGTTGGCTGCTTTCGTGACCGTCTGTGCGTCGCGGGTATTTTTTTGTACGGCAATAGCAGCAAACAGGCTGAGCATGAATGACATGCCGTAGAAACCTTTTTCGCTGGCGGTGAGGGTGGCGTTCCATAGCCCTACAATCAGCAGCAGAATGGCCAGCAGCGTAGACACCCAACTGAGACCGTAGTAGAGGTTGGTAACGGGAATGCCTTCCTGCCGGTCGCGGACGCTTTTTTGCACCGAAATAGCCGAGAACAAACCGTACATCAGGATCGTGAAATAGTAGCCTTTCTCGTTCAGGGCCATCGTAGCGTTCCAGAGACCCACGTTGTAGGCAATGGCACCAATAAGCAACGCGGCCCAGGAGGCGGCAATAAAAGCGGAAGAAGGTTGTTGGTTCATTAGAAGAGGAACAGGATTGAGGCGGTAAGGTAGGAAAAAAGTGCCCCCACTGGCAACAAGCCCCGCTAATGGACTGTTACCCCCGTATGCAAGCACAATCCACTGTCACCTCGCCCCGGATAAAGCCCGACCAGTTTGAATCGCCGGATTTTTACCAGCTAGACGATTTGCTCACCCCCGAACAGAAGCTCGTGCGGTCGGCGATGCGCGACTTTGTAAAGCGCGAAATCACGCCTATCATCGACGACCACGCCCAGCGGGCCGAGTTTCCGGAAGGCATTTTGGCCAAATTCGGGCAGATTGGGGCGTTTGGTACCACACTGCCGGTTGAGTACGGCGGCGGCGGACTGGACCAGATCAGCTACGGGCTGATGATGCAGGAGATTGAACGCGGCGACTCAGCCATGCGCTCAACGGTGTCGGTGCAAAGTTCGCTGGTGATGTACCCGATCTACGCCTTCGGCTCCGACGAGCAGAAAGCCAAATACCTGCCCAAACTGGCAAAGGGGGAGTTGGTGGGCTGTTTTGGCCTCACCGAAGCTAACCACGGGTCGAACCCCGGCGGCATGGAAACAGCCTTTATTGAACGTTCTGACTACTTTTTGCTCAACGGGTCGAAGCTCTGGATCACCAACGCCCCCATTGCCGACGTAGCCGTGGTCTGGGCCAAAAATGAGCAGGGTAAGATTCGCGGCCTCATTGTAGAGCGGGGTATGGAGGGCTTTTCAACCAACGAGATCGAGCGGAAATGGTCACTCCGTGCCAGCCGCACCGGCGAACTGACGTTTACCGACGTGAAGGTGCCGAAAGGAAACCTGTTGCCCGAAGCTGCCGGACTAAAAGCGCCGCTGCAATGCCTCGACCAGGCCCGCTACGGCATTGCCTGGGGGGCTGTAGGAGCCGCCATGGACTGTTACGAAGCCGCCCGGAAATACACCCTCGAACGCATCCAGTTCGACAAGCCGATTGCGTCGTTTCAACTGGTACAGAAG
This sequence comes from Fibrella aquatilis, assembly GCF_017353255.1. GTDB lineage: Bacteria > Bacteroidota > Bacteroidia > Cytophagales > Spirosomataceae > Fibrella > Fibrella aquatilis. Next base: position 237,704 of record NZ_JAFMYU010000001.1, read on the forward strand.
AAGTTAGCCGAAATGCTGACTGACATTACCAAGGCGCAGTTGCTCTGCTGGCGGCTGGGGATGCTAAAGAACGCAGGCACCGCCACCACCGCCCAAATCTCACTCGCCAAGCGCGACAATGTAGACATGGCCCTGCGCGTGGCCCGCACCTGCCGTCAACTCCTGGGGGGCATGGGCATCACCGGCGACTACCCCATCATGCGCCACATGATGAACCTCGAATCGGTAGTCACCTACGAAGGCACCCACGACATTCACCTGCTCATCCTGGGCGCTGAAATCACGGGTATATCGGCGTTTAAATAGAAAGGCGTTTAACGTCTAAGGTTCAAGCGGTCCGCCGCTGCGGGTCTAAAGTTGGCTTACGCAAGCATATTCTCGCGTAAGCCAACTTTAAGACCCGCAGCGGCGGACCGCTTGAACCTTAGACGTTAAATCCCGTTACCCTACCACTTCCTCCACTTTGCCTTTGGCACCGTTGTAGGCACTTTTGACGGTGTCGGCTACGGTGTCGACAAGGTCAGAATAGATGCTCTTGGCTTTGTACTGGGCCTTTTTGCCTTTGTAGTAGTACTTGGCCTTGTCGTAGTTGCTGATACCAAAATTGTTGCGCTGGCGCGACAGCAGCCACAGCCCGCCCACAACACCGATGCCCACGGCCAGGGCCACGGCGATGGTCTGCTTCTGGTTTTCTTCGGCTTCCTCCTTCGGTGTCATGTCACTACGAACGCCTGCCGCCAGCAGCGGGTCGGGCAGGATGTGGGCCATGGCTACGCGGGCCTTGTTCATCCAGCCAGCCACCACATGGTCTTTGCCACTCATCATGGCCTCATAGCCTTCCTTGGCCACGGCGGCGGGATCAGCGGTTTTGTTGGGGTCGGCACCCTTCACGTTTTCGGCACCCGCCGTTTTAAAGAAATTAGTGTTGGTTGCGCCGGGCATCAGCACCGTCACGGTCACGTCGGTGTCTTTCAATTCGTTGCGGATCGCCTCCGAAAACGACTTGATAAACGCCTTGGTAGCCCCGTAAACGGCCATTAGGGGGTTGGGGAACACCGACACCTCCGAGCCGAGCATCAGGATTTTACCCTCGTTGCGGGCTACCATGTCTTTCAAATACAGCTTGGTCAGGTGCACCAGCGCCACGGCGTTTACCTGCACCATGTCCAGTTCCCGCTGCAGGTCGGTTTCGGTGGCAAACATGCCGTACTCACCAAAGCCGGCGTCGTTCACCAGCACGTTGATCTGCTTACCGGCCGTTTCGGCATAGATCTCGTCGGGCGCTTTGGGGTCCGACAGGTCTTTGCTGATGATCGTGGTGTCGGTGCCGTACTGATTATGAAAGCTCTCGGCCAACTGCTTGAGGCCGTCTTCGTCGCGCCCTACGAGCACTAGGTTGTAGCCATCTTTGGCAAATAAACGAGTGAGTTCGCGGCCAATGCCGCTCGATGCGCCCGTGATCAGGGCCGTTTTTCCGTTGTTTTCCATAGGAGGAGAAATGGATTTTGGATTTGGGATTGGGGATCTTTTGATTTGGGATTGGGGATTGCGGATTTCGGATTGGGCTGACGCCGAGCCGCATGTGCGGTCAGTTTACGCCAAAGCAAACCCGCGCGTCAGCCCAATCCGAAATCCGCAATCCCCAATCCCAAATCAGTTTTAAAATGGTTTCAAAATCACCTTCGTGCAGTCGTCTTCTTTTTTCTTGAAAATGTCGTAGGCCCTTGAGATTTCGGTCAGGGGCAATACGTGCGAAACAATATCGTCGAGGACAACTTTACCCTGCACAACCAGGTCGAGCAGGTGGTCGATGTTCTTATGCACAAACGACTGTCCCTGCTTGATGGTGATGCCTTTGTCGAAAATTCGACCTACCGGGAAATTGTCGAACATGGCCCCGTAGACACCTACCACCGTTACGGTACCACCCCGGCGCACAGCCTGAAAACACTGTTCCAGTACGCTGACGGTGCCTTTTTCAAGGTTGATGACGGCTTTGGCTTTGTCGAGAATAGAGCGTTCGGCTTCCATGCCAACGGCATCTACGCAGAGGTCGGCCCCGCGACCGTCGGTCATGTTGCGGATGGCCTCGATCACGTCTACCTCGTGTGGGTTCAGCGTCTCTACTTTGTTCACGCGGCGCGCGCGTTCCAGCCGGTAATTGACCGGGTCGATGGCAATGACGCGACCGGCACCCTGCAACCAGGCCGATTTCTGGGCCATCAGCCCCACCGGTCCCGACCCGAAAATAGCTACCGTTTCGCCGCCCTTCAGTTCGCCCCACTCAATGGCGCTCCAGCCCGTAGGGAAAATGTCGGATAGAAACAGCACCTGCTCATCTTTCAGTTGTTCGGGCACGTGGCGCAGCCCGTAATCAGCGTAGGGCACCCGGACGTATTGCGCCTGACCGCCGTTGTAGCCGCCGTAGAGGTCGGAATAGCCGAACAGGCCGCCACCTTTTTCGGTCACTACCCCACCGTCGGGACCGTAGAACTCGGGGTTCGAGTTCTCGCAGTGCATTTCGTGGTGGTTCTGGCAAAAGAAGCACTTGCCGCAGGCAATGGTGAAGGGCACCACCACGCGGTCGCCTTTTTTCAGGTTGGTCACGTCGTGGCCCACCTCTTCCACGATGCCCATAAACTCGTGGCCGAGCACTTCATTGCGAAGCTGGGGCAGAAAACCGTCGTAGATGTGGAGGTCGGAGCCGCAAATGGCCGTTGACGTGACGCGTAGCACCACATCGCGTGACTGCTCGATTTTGGGATCATCCATCGTTTCGTACCGGATGTCGCCGACTTTGTGAAATACTGCTGCTTTCATAGATCGTTTGCGTGAGGGACTGCACCGCCGAGGCAGATACAGCCTTTAACGCCCGAAAGCAGGCATGGTTTGAAGAAACCAACTTATTCGGCTAATTTAGTAGGGTGTGGTTATGGTCAACTAACCTCATACTATATAAGGGGGGGCGAGGTCGGGACAGGCTAGATTGACTCTTACCAGTTAATCGCCGGTTCGCGTTTGGGGAAGGGCGGCGCTATCGGCGCGTCAGCCTGAACGCCATGCTTTAGCTTGGCGATAAGCCAAGGCGAAAAAATCTACGTTAATTCACTCAACTGGGGCATTACAGATGACTATCAACGTAGCTGCATTTCTGCCAACAGAGACAAACTTACCAGCAGAGACGACACCAATGGATCAGTCAAAGGGCTAAACCCTTTCCTTTACAGCTTTGCCCATGACACTCTGAAACTCTACTTTATGCACGAGGTTAGTTATCAAGTAACCGAACAATTCAACTCGATTCATGTGATCTGCATAGTACCTGATAGGAAGCAGTATGATGTGTTAGCTCGAAAAGCCGAGGTGGGCGAAGGCGTCTATCCCGTTCCCTTTGTCCGGTAAGTGGCGCAACAGGTGCTCTGCTACTCAGCAATTGTGTACGACAGGCATCACCTGAGGACACCACCATCCTGTGCCCAACACGGTTGAGGAGGAAAGTTAGCTGACCTTCTGCTTCGCTTGCGCGAGTCGTGGCAAAACCATTCAGCCCTCAGGGGGAGTTAGGGTCAAGTTAAACATTAAACCCTTGTACTTCAGTAAGTTGAAGGGATTTTTCTTGAGTGCATACGTCCCAGCAACAGACCCAACTACGGTAGACAGAACGTACCTGTGCGGCCATTTTACCTTCAGCCGACAGGACCAACTTACCTCGGACAGCGCGAATTTGCGGTGGTTCTAAGCTCCGTTTGACATGCCCAACGCACCAGCGACATAACGTGCCTGGCAAGCTCAACCGCCCGCCGACAAACCCAATTTGCCTGTTTGGCACAAAAATGCGACTTTAGCGGTTCAATCACTAAACCATGACCGTCCGAGAGGTTCTTCGCATCCTGCATGAGGATGGCTGGATGGACAAAACTCAGAAGGGAAGCCATTTGCAATTAGTCCACTCAACCAAACTTGGTAAAGTGACAGTACCGATGCACAAAGGCGATATCCCACCCGGTACACTCCATTCCATCCTTCGCCAAGCCGGTTTAAAATAACATTTGACTTATGCACCGTCTACAACTTATCATTGAAGCCGCCACCGAGAACGGCCAGCCAACGGGATTTTGGGGTCGCGTCACCTTCGAGGACAATCTGCTCATCGAACAGGCCGACACGGTGGAAGTCTTACAAGCCAACATGCGTCAGTTACTTTTCGACTTCCATGATCTGGAAGCAGTTGAGTTTGAGTTGGCTTACGATTTACACGCCTTTTTCGAGCAGTACGACTACTTGAAGATTTCCAAGATAGCCCACTTTGCGGGCATGAACCCCTCGTTGTTGCGCCACTATAAATCTCAGACCAAGTACCCATCGGCTGAGCAGGTGCAACGTATCGAAACGGCGGTGCATCAACTCGCTAGCGAGTTAAGTCAAGTCCACTTAGTAGCGGCGTAGCGACTCTGCTACTTGGCGGTTTTGGTCGACAGGAATCACCCTGCACGCACCAACTCCCTGCGTCACTTGCGGCAAAGCCATCAGCCCTCAGGTGGTACTGTGTTTAAATGCAAGAAAAAAGAAGTAATTTTTAGCCCGTCCGTAAATGTAATGACGGTTTAGCCAGAATCGGATTGAACCATAAATACAGCGCCGTATCCCTTTATCAAGATTCAAAGCCATTTGTAAAAAAGGTGTTATAAAAGCTTGATTATGTAGGCACTTTTGTGAAGCAATTAAGTAAAAACTTCTACACAGCGCAACATGAAAGAGTTTATTGACAGTGTATTAAATCGGGAGATGGCCCTACTGATTTGGATAGTCATTTTACCACTTTGGATACTTTCGTTAAACTCAGTCCGAAAATCGTTTTCAGATGTGTTGAAGGCATTTTTTGTTTGGAAGATTGTAAGCCTGTATGCCATCTTCTTCCTGTATGCTTCCTTGTTAACTTGGCTCTCATACAAAGCTGGCTTCTGGGATTTAAGTCTGCTTAAAGACACGATAGTATGGACTTTGGGGACTGCTGCAATCATGGTAGCTCGGTCAACAAAAGTAACAAATTGGGACTATTTTAGAGAGATTATAAAAGATACACTGAAGTGGACAGTTATTCTTGAATTTATTAACAGCTTTTACACATTTAGCCTGTCAGTTGAACTTGCCGTGCTGCCGGTCTTAACCTTAATAGGTTTGCTGATTGCGTATTCAGAAACTTTTAAGGACAAGCTAACCGGTGACCAACAAAAGGTAGCTCCACTGCTCAGAAATGTAACGTCGTTTATTGGTATTATGATACTAGGCTTTGTAGTTTACAAAACTGTAACGCAGACAGGTGACCTTTTAACCATTATTAATTTGAAGAGTTTCCTGCTCCCAATATTCTTTACATTGTTGTTCGTACGTTTTGTCTATTTAATAGCTTTACTTGTAAGCTATGAAAATCTTTGGGTTCGATTAAATTTCTTGATCAATCACCGCCAAGACTTAACAAACCAGTTAAAGAGAACCATTTTAAAAGAGGCTAATGTCAACATTATCAAATTGGCAAACATTTCAAAAAACATAGCAAAACCCACGCAGATTTATAACGACTTCTCTCCGGTGATGATTAATGAAATTAGCAAGGGAAAGTACAAGGGCTCCGATGAGTAGCTGATTTGCGGACTCTCGTGCGACAGGGAGCACGTCCCGTGGGAAAGCGGAACAGCCCAACCTAATGAGGGTGTAAAGGTTGACGTTCCGTTTGTTGTCTTGAGTAGTGTTATTATCCATCAATCCTCATGGGCGTTAGGTGAAGAGGGAGTTCATCACTATTGGCAGTTCCCTACAACACGCGCCACTCGATGCGGCGGTTGCGCTGGCGGGCTTCCTCGGAGGTGTTGGGCACGGCGGGGCGGGTTTTGCCGTAGCCAACGGCCTTCATGCGGGCGGGGGGCACGCCCAGTCCAGACAGGTAGGTGGCCACGGCCTGCGCCCGCCGCTTCGACAGTTCGAGGTTGGCGGCGGGGTCGCCCCGGTCGTCGGTATGGCCCGCAATCTCGATCTGGGTGGTGGGGTTCACTTTTAAAAATTCGGCCAGGCGTTCCAATTCCGTGCGCGACTTACCCGTGAGTTCATACCGGCCCGACTCGAAAAAGAGGTTGTTCAGGGTTTCTTTGCCCGCGTTGCCAAGTGGCTCCAATACCGCGTCGAGAGCCACGCCTTTGCCCATACCCGTTTCGGCCGATGTCTTGTCGGTGTAGTTGAACGAGAGACTTTTGAAGAGGTAGCCCGGCGCACTCACGTACAGGGCATAATCGCCCCCGGCGGGCAGCACGGCTACATAATTGCCCGTTTCGGCATCGGTGGCCACCCGCGAAACGGACTGGTTCGTGCGCAGGTCGATGAGGTCGATGGTGGCGGTGATGGGCTTTTTGGTGCGGGCATCGGCAATGGTGCCCTTGAGGTAATTGACCGGCTTCACCTGCTGCCGCAGCACGTCGGGCAGGTCGAAGGTGTAGATGCGCGATTTCTGCGAGAGGCCCTCTTTTTGTTCTTCAAACGAATAATAAGCCCGGTTGCCGTTGGCCGCCACAAACAGCGACGCCTGGTCTTCCGACGTGTTGATCGGATACCCCAGATTCCCCGGCTCACCCCAGCGCATGGCAGCTCCATCGACACTTAACCGGCTCATAAACAGGTCGTAACCCCCCAGGCCGAGGTGTCCTTCCGACGCGAAGAACAGCACCTGCCCATTGGCGTGTAGAAACGGCGAGGCTTCGTCAAACGCCGTATTCACGGGTGCGCCCACGTTGACGGGGTCGTTCCAATCGCCGTTCGGGGAGCGGGTGCTGCGCCAGAGGTCGCGCTTGCCGAGGCCACCGGGGCGGTCGGAAATAAAATACAGTTGCCGCCCGTCGGCCGAGAGGCTGGGCTGCGATTCGTAGTAGCGGGTATTGACCGCCGGGCCGAGGTTTTCGGGTTTCGACCAGGTGTCGCCGGTTTTTTGGCTGCTGAACAAATCGCACCCGCCGAAGCCGCCGCGCTTGCTCTGGCAGGCCGTAAACACCACCAGCCGCCCATCGGCCGAAAGGCTGGCCGTGCCTTCATTTTCCGGCGTGTTGATGTTGGTCGACAAGGGCACCGGCGTTTGCCAGCCACCTTCTGCGGTCTGGGTGGCGGTCATCAGATCTTCGTCACCGTCGGGCTTCAGCATGGTGAAGACAATGGTCTGCTCGTCGGCAGTGAGGACCGGAAAGTACTGAGAATCACCAATCTTAAGGCTCTCGGACAGGGGCTTTGGCTTTACCGACAGCGGGTGCAAGACGGCCTCCTGCCCGTAGCGAGCCGTAGCCAGCAGCCGCTGCACCTGTTTGGCTTTCGACGACTGCGGCGCGAAGTTTTTAGCAAACGTTTCCAGCAACGGAATGGCATCGGCATACCGACCCAGCTTAAGCAGAATCTGCGACGCACCCTGGTAGGCGAGGGCCAGCGCGGCGGGGTCGGCGGGGATTTTCAGGGCTGCCTGATAAGTGCTCAGGGCCAGTTCGGGCTTGCGGACAAACTCATACAACTGCCCCAGCCGGATGTTTGCCTCTACGTAGTTCGGCGCTTCTTTCACGGCCTGCTGCAAAAACGGAATCGCCTCCGCCGCCTTCCGCTCGGCAAACAACTGCATCCCCTTCGTATACAGATCAACGGCCTGTTTGGATTGGCCCCAAGAGGGAGTTAAGAATGAAGAATTAAGAATTAAGAATGCAGAAAAAAGCCGCCAAACCGAACTCCGTGACCAGCGTACATTCTTAATTCTTAATTCTTCATTCTTAATTCCAACCCCTACGGTATCTGCATGAACTTGTGTGTTTGTAACGAGACTTGCCACTGCGGATGTGCTTTTACATAGTCAACGATGCGGGGGAGCATTTCGTCTGACCGGCTCCATTCGGGTTGCAGTAACAACCGGCAGTTGGGCCGGAGGTGGGGCACAAAAGACTCGGCAAAGGCGAAGTCGGAGGCGTTGTAGATGATGACCTTAAGCTCGTCGGCTTTGGCGTAGATGGCGGGGTTAGGCTGCTTGAATTTCTTCGGCGAAAAACAGATCCAGTCCCACGACCCGGTTACGGCCTGGCACACACCTGACGTTTCTATATTGGTTTGAAAGCCAGCTGTTTGCAGAGCGTTGGTAAGCGTGGTAAGGTCGTGCATGAGTGGCTCGCCACCCGTAATTACCACCATCCGGCCGGGGTATTGCAGCGCACCCGCCACCAGTTCATCGATGGTCTGGCGGGGGTGGGCGTTCACGTCCCACGATTCTTTTACGTCGCACCAATGGCAGCCCACGTCGCAGCCGCCGAGCCGAATAAAATAGGCCGCCCGCCCCGAAAAAGCCCCTTCGCCCTGAAGCGTATAAAACGCCTCCATCACGGGCAATGATGTTGTTTCTGTTTGTTGTTGAATCTGTTCACGAAGCATACTACAAAGATACGACGAGGCTGGTGAACCGTAGAATGGCGGGGGGCTGTCTATGGCCCAGCGATTGCCGGGCAGACCAACTGATGAATGAGCAAATTCAGTGTAGAGCCAGGGTACCCAGCCTAGCCGCCACCCGGCCCACACCCTGTTAGCCCAAACGTTGGCAAACAAGCACTTTATGGACTGAGCGCCCAACGCCAAAGGGTTGATGGGGAGCGAAGAGAGCCTTTAGAGCCTTTACATACGTGGGGGCGTTGGGCTGTCAGGCGTAACCTCTCAAGCGTGCTGCCTGTCGGCGGAAACCTGACTTACAAATCGTTGGTAAGGCTTCTCTGAATTTCGAGAACGAAATCAACGGAAACGCCACTATCTTCTGCTATTTCCTCAATCGTAAGTTTTCCTCGATTCAGTGCTTTTCTCACGACTTCAGTTCTAACGTCCTCAATCTTTTTCTGCTCATTGTCAACCGCCACCGCATTGGCCGCGAGGGTCATTTCATAGACCATACGCTTTTCTGGCGACATGGCCCGTGTGTCCAACTCCCGGATAGCCGTTTCCAACCATTCCTCTGTCCAGAAAGGCGGGAACTGCGTTGGTTCTATTACCGTGTCTATGGTCTTCATCGTATAAATCAGTTTGTCCAAATCGCTCTGAACATCAGCTAACTCTTTTTGAAACTTGTCCAACTCTACCGTGATAAACGTTAACTGCTCGTCTATCAGTTCGCCGCTTTCGTTTTTCAGCGTCGCAACGTTGTGATAATCAGCGATATGTGGGAAGATACTGATTGCCAAAATACCGATGCAATAAATCTTGGGCAAGCCTTTAAACTTGTACTTGCCCTTGCGAATCAGCGTGTTAAGCCGATACAGGGCATAGAACTTCATTCTCTGAATGAACTCCGGGTACTCACCCAACTGCATTTCTACGATGAACTGAGTGCCTTTCTCATCGGTGCAAAACAGGTCGTAGATGCCGCTTCGGCTATCTTTGGTCAAGCCCTGAATCTCATTCTGTACAAACTCAACTTTCCGAATGGCTACCGGGGAATTGATAAGGGCTTGCAGAGCCTTTCGTAAAAACCGGGTGTCGGATTCATTACCGAACGTGGCTTTGAAGCCGTAATCAGAGACAAGCGGAATAAATCGTTGGTTATCATTGTACAAGTCCATACGACGAAGTTACTCAAAACATGGGCACTGTCGGCAGGGGCTACTTGCTACATGCAACAATGTCTGTTGTCACCTTGTAGGAGTTGTAAACTTATCTCAGGACGAGACAAGCCGCCCTTGCAGACATCGGGTTATATGTAATAACATATTATTCTAATAGTAAGTGATCTTACGGATTGTCGTTCCTCCATTTTTCAACTCTTCAATATGCTGAAATTTAATTAACCTCTTTGATTCGTACCAGTTACCGTACTTGTCAAATTTATAGCTATGGTATTCTCCATAGGTCTTCTTGAGACTTCCATCAGGCAGTTTACTATAGGTTTCATATAGCAATCTATTGCCTTTATGATCGTTTTTGATTTTTTTTTGCTCTCCATTACTATCTTGAGTAATTATCTCAGTCAAATTATTTTCAGATTGTTCACTATTTGAATCTACATGTCTTCTTAAATATAATTTCCCATTTTTATACACCACCACCTCAGACCTTAACCCACTTGGGGCAAATTTGTATTCAGTTCTATAATTATCTCCGTCATATTCTGATGTTTGGAGTATTAAGTAGCCTTTTGGAGAAAAATGAAGTGTGCTTGTATCCGGATCTGGCACAGTGGAATCTAAACCACTTGATATAATCAATTTTGGCCTTCCTCCTAATCTCATTTTTTGCCAATCGTTTTTTTGTTGTGCAAAACTGCTATGCCCAAAAGAGAATAAAAAAAACATGCAAAGCATATTTGATGAAAATTTTACCAAATTCATGATTATAAAATAGTTGAGGGTAAAAAATATTTAATATGCACCATGTGGTTTAACAGTATTCGTAGACGTTGATTTGCTCAACTATGTATTTGCAATACTCGCCAAAACTGAACTACAGACAACCGCTTATCTTTTCGTAACGCGCGAATTACTAGACGAGCCACATCATAAACAGCCGCTTGCCTTACGCCGGGTTACCCGTTGTCAGCCGATGTCTTTTTCTCTTTTTGAAAGCCTACCGAACGCCCGGTTGCTCAATGTCGCCCGTGACCTTTTGCAAGCTTGACTAACTCCAAAGTGCTGACTGTCAGTCGGAACGCGCTAGACTCGTTTGCCGCTTCACTAACTCCCAAGTACCTCGTGTCGGCCGAAAGCTGACCTATAAAAAAGCACTTGCTGTCGCCCGGATGCCCGATTGTCGGCAACTACTTGTTGGAAACACCCAACAAGTTAAAGTACGTCAAGTCACGGAACTACATTCTGTTAATTATCAGCTTCTTGTAGTTCTACGCTGTTCTCTAGCTACAGCCAACCATGAAAGGCAGTGGCAGGTAAGATAACGCCAGTTATATCTACAAGTGATCGTCACAGAAAGATAAAGACAATTTATAAAGTCTCATACTTGCTTGAAAATTGCTGCTTACTTTACTCACATTTCCCCCTCTACGCCCAACCCAAACAGGGCGAAGTCATAGCGGACGGGGTCGGTGGGGTCGAATTGGCGGAGGACGTTGGTGAGGGCTACGGCGGCTTTCCAGTCGGTTTTCGGGGTTTCGTCGGCTTTTAGGGGCAGGATACCCAGCTTGGCGGCTACCCGGCCTACGTGTACGTCGATGGGGATCACGAGCTGATCGGGGCGGATGCGCTGCCAAAGGCCGAAATCAACGCCCGCCTCGTCGCGTCGGACCATCCAGCGGAGAAACATGTTTAGCCGTTTGCAGCCCGAATTGCGGGCGGGCGTGGCGATGTGCTTGCGGGTGCGTTCGGGGAAAAACAGGCCTTTTTCGCCCGTGGTGTCACAAAATCGGTCGTGAAACGCTATCAGGTGGGGTTCGGTGGTGGGGCTGTCAGTGCCGCCATCGTCGGGGATGAAGGCGTCTTCCAGCGAGTGGTGGTGCGCGTAATACTGCTTCAGATAATGCAGGAAGTAGAGCGTATCGGTGGTATTGAAGGTGCGGTGCTTAAAAGCCAGAAACCGCCGTAGGTCGCTGTCTTCGTGGTAGCGGATGAAATCATAGGGTCGGCCTTCCATGAGCTGCACCAGTTCGTTGGCCTTCTGCAAAATCACCGGTCGCTGCCCCCACGCCAGCACCGCCGCCCAGAACCCCATGATTTCGATGTCCTGCAACTGCGTAAACTGATGCGGTATGCTGATAGGGTCACGCGCAATAAACGAAGGCCGATTATAGAAATCGGCCTTTTCATTAAGCAGTGTTTTTACTTGTTCCAGTTGAATGGGGGGCATTTTTTGGGAGTTTGTGGTTTTTAAGTTTGTAGTTGGTGGTTGCTATGCGTCAGCCCACTTAAACGCGAAGCAACTACAAGCCACCAACTCCTCACTTACTCCGCCCGCCGCTGGCTAGCCAGGCACCTGCCCGCGACACGCCCGACATGAGGGCCAGGATGGAGGAGATCACAAACGTGAAGACGGCAATAAACGGGTAGGCCAGTACAAACATGACGTTGAAGGCCTTGAACCCCGGCGTCGCCCGCATTTTCTCGTCCCGCTCCCGATGCCGCCGGGCCACTCGTTCTTCTTTGGATTCCATAGCAGGTTGGTCATTGGTCATTCGCTACGCTGTCATTAGGCCTATGGCCGTCATTCGGTGGTCATTCGTAGCTGGACACGACCAATGACAGCGTAGCGAATGACCAATGACTATTTTGTATAACTCACTTCGGCTCGGAAACGCTGTCCGTTGGGTGAAAGTTTCTCGAAAGCCCGCGCCGAGAGTCGAATGATGACCTGGTCGTTGATGCCCGTGTCGGGGAGTTTGCCGATTACTTTTACGTAGAGGCTTTGGTTGTTGATGTCGTTGCGCACCTGCACCAATGTACCCGTTGGGGCTGTCCTGTGGAGGGCTAAGTACTTGGTATTCGGCTCGTTACCCTCAATTACATCGGCAAAGCCGACATCGGAATGAACCCGGCCAGAACGGGTTGTGGCAGGCTCAGGGTCGGTGGTGGGTTTGGCGGGCCGGGGCGTTTCGCGCCGGGGAACGTCTGTGGCTGCTGGGGCGGGTTCTTCTTTTTTAGGCTCGGCAGCAGGCTTGGCGGGTTTGGCTTTTGGCTTGGAACCAGGAGCCAACGGAGGCTCCGGCGTCACAATGGGCTTGGCTTCCAGGCGGCTGGGCACAGGCTCGTCGGTAGGGACGGTGTTGCGGGCCGAAGCCGACTCACCACCCGATCTGCTTTTGGTGGTCACGGGTTTGGCATCAATCGGCTTGGCAGCGGCTGCTGGTGCGGCGGGTGCGACTTTGGCAGCGTTAGCATTGACGATCAGTGTCTGTCCCACCTGGATACCGTCGGCACCGAGGTGGTTCCACTCGCGGAGCTGCGCCATCGTGACACCATAACGAACGGCCAGGCTGTAGAGCGTCTGACCGGTTTGTACTACGTGGACGCCGTCGTTTTCTTTCGTGATCTTTTCTTCCCGACGTTCGTCTTTGCGTTGCCCTCTGGCGGCGGCCTTGTCGGCGGCTTCGGCTTCGGCAATGGCTTTTTCGGCCTCTTTAGCGGCTTTCGCCTTCTCTTTTTCTTCCTTCCGGATGGCCTTTTCTACGTCTTTCTGCTCCCGTTTAGACAGCGACACCTCAGGCACCGGCACGCGCAGCAATTGGTCGTAGCGTACGCCGCCGTCGCTGAGGTCGGGGTTAGCCCCTTTGATGTCTTTCACGTTGACCCCATAGCGGCGGGCCACGCCATAGAGCGTTTGCCCCTGGTCGACACGGTGGAGCACGTATTTTTTGCCGTCTTTTCGTTCAACGCCCACCGAGTCGAGGGGCACATGGGCGGCAAACAGGGCGGTGGTGCCAACAGCAAGCTGGCCCGTGAGTAGGAGGAGGGAGAGTCGTAAGGTTGAGGCGAGATTCATGGGTGTGTTGCTGTCCGGGGCCGGTGTCGATACGCCCGGTGGATGTGGGTAAAACTAACGAAAACCGGGCATCTTTGCCAAAAAACGCCTGTATGACCATTCTTGGTATAATTCCAGCCCGGTATGCCTCTACCCGCTTTCCGGCAAAAGCCCTGGCCGACATTGGTGGAAAAAGTATGATTCAGCGGGTGGTCGAGCAGGCCCGGCAGGCCCGGTCGCTCAGCCATGTGGTGGTGGCTACCGACGATGCCCGGATCCAAGACCACGTAATTTCCTTTGGGGGTGAGGTGGTCATGACCAGTTCGCATCACCAAAGCGGCACCGACCGCTGTCAGGATGCACTGCACCAACTGAGTGGCGTGTATGACTACGTAGTGAACATCCAGGGCGACGAGCCGTTTATTCAACCAACTCAGATTGACCGGCTTACGGCGGTGCTTGATGGTCGCGTTGAACTGGCCACGCTCATCAAACGCATCACTGATCCCGCCGTTCTGCAAAACCCGAATTCGCCCAAAGTGGTCATCAGCGCCACGGGCGAGGCCCTGTATTTCAGCCGACAGGCCATCCCTTATCAGCGCGATCAGCCCGTGGCCAACTGGCTGGACCATCAGCCCTACTACAAACACATTGGCCTCTATGCCTACCGCACCGACGTGCTGGCCCAGATTACCCAGTTGCCCCCGTCGGCGCTGGAACGGGCCGAGGCGCTGGAGCAACTCCGCTGGCTCGAAAATGGCTTCCGTATCCGCACTGTAGAGACCGACCTGGAGACCATCGGCATCGACACGCCGGAAGACCTCGCCGCCGCACTGGTTCAGCTGGGGAGATCGTGACTCCATTTCGTCAGGCGTGCGCCTGCCTCGCGGAGGATGTCGTCGTCTTTGGCGAAGCAAAAGCGGAGAATCTGGTGATCTGTTTTCTGATGATAAAATACCGACACCGGGATAGACGCCACCCCAATCTCGTGCGTGAGGCGCACTGCCAGGGCGGCGTCGCGTTCGGGGGTGATGGCCGCGTAGGAGACGTTCTGGAAAAAGGTGCCCTCAGACGGGGTAAACACCAACCGCGAACCGGCAATGGCTTCCAGAAAAACGTCGCGCTTTCGTTCATAAAAAGCTGATAATGACCGGTAAGGCTCCGGGTCTTTTAGGTACTCGGCCAGGGCGTATTGCATGGGCGTCGAGACGCTGAAGGTCAGAAACTGGTGGATTTTTCGGAACGCCTCGGTCAACGCTTTCGGGGCCAGGCAGTAGCCTATTTTCCAACCCGTGATGTGGAATGTCTTGCCAAACGAGCCAACCATAAACGTCCGTTCGCGTAGGACGGGGTGATGCATAAGAGAGTGGTGCACCCGCCCATCAAAGGTGATGTGTTCATAGACTTCATCGGCCACCACAAACAGGTTGTGCCTGTCTGCCAGCCGGGCCAGCTCGTTCACGTCGTCGATAGTCCAGACGCGGCCGGTGGGGTTGTGGGGCGTGTTGATCACGATCAGCCGGGTGCGGTCGGTGATTTTCGCGGCTACCTCGGCCCAGTCGATAGCATAGTGGGGCGGAGCCAGCGAGATGTACACGGGCCGACCACCCGCCAACTCAACGGCGGGCACGTAGGAGTCATAGGCGGGTTCAAACACGATCACCTCGTCGGGCGCGCTGCCGCTCGTCGGGGTTTGCACCACCGCCGTAATGGCTGCAAAAAGCGCCTCGGTAGCCCCCGACGTGACGGTTATTTCGGTGTCGGGGTCGTAGTTAACCCCGTAACAATCAATGGTTTTCTGGGCAATGGCGTCGCGTAGCATCGGCACACCAGCCATGGGGGCATACTGGTTATGATTGGCCCGCATGGCCTGGTTCACGAGGTCAAGCAGCACCGGATCGGCCCCAAAGCTGGGAAACCCCTGCGCCAGATTCAACGCCCCCACATCGGCCGCCAGCTTCGACATCACCGTAAAAATCGTGGTACCTACGTGGGGGAGCTTATTGGGAAGGAGCATGGAGAGCAGTGGTAAGTGATGAGTGGTAAGCGATGAGTTTGCTGCCGCAAGTGTACTGCTCTGGCGGCAGCAAACTCATCGCTTACCACTCATCACTTACCACCTTTTAATCATGGCATTCCATAATGAGCAGGTCGCCGGATTGGGCTTTGACGCGGACAAAGCCGTCGGTGGCGGCTTCATTGCTGCTGCTGGTACGGTAGCCAAGGGTTAACGATTCATTATACAGGTTGTAGGCAAGTCCTTCAGTTTCAACACCTTCCACCACGCCAACGGGCATGAGCGAGATGGGTGTGCCCGCCGCCAGCCACTTCTCAAACCGGCCTACCAGCGGGTACACCACCGAATAGTCGTCGATCATCGTGATCTTGATCTGGTCTTTGTAGCGCACAATGCCCGTGAGGTTATTGAGCGTATGGTCCATTCGGCGGCCCGTTGCCCAGACAATGTTAACGCCCGGAAAGCCGCGTTCGATGAGAAACTCGATGCCTTTTTCCAGGTCGGTCTTGTTCTGATCGGGGGCGTGTACCACCTCAATGGGGTACTGCGCCGACTGCACCGCCGCCACGTCGAGGTGCCGGTCGAAGTCGCCGAGGAGCACATCGGCTTTGATGCCCAGGTCCATCACGCGCCAGATGGCACTGTCAAGCACCACTACAAACGGGCTCCATTCCAGCAGTTGTCCCAGGCACTCGGCACTACAGCTTTCGCCGTTGGCAATGAGCAGGGCCGGTTCCTGCTTTTCCCTAACAATATGGTGCGACGACACAAACTCTGGTTTCTGTTTTACAGTTTGCAGTTTACTGTTTAGAAATGAAAGCGCCAACCAGTATGTTCGCGCCCTCAACTGAAAACGGGTAAACTAAAAAACTGAAAACTGATTTGTTATGCATATTACAAAGCATAAGGTGGCCGCGATCCATTACACCCTCCGCGACGAGGCCGGAAAGGTGATCGATTCGAGTGTGGGCAACGAGCCACTCTACTACCTGCACGGTGAAGGTAACCTCATTCCGGGCATGGAAGAAGGGCTGGAAGGCCGTCAGGCAGGCGATAAACTGCAACTGACCATTCCGCCCGAAAAAGGCTACGGCGTTCGCAACGACGATATGATCGAAGAAGTACCCCGCTCAGCCTTCGGTGGACAACCCGTTGAGGTAGGTATGCAGTTTAACGCTGGTCAGGGACAAATCGTAACGGTAGTGGCCGTTGGCAAAGACACCGTTACCGTCGATGCTAACCACGAATTGGCCGGACAAAACCTCAACTTCGACATCGAAGTGATGAACGTCCGCGACGCCTCTTCCGACGAAATCTCGCACGGCCACGTCCACGGCCCCGGAGGAGCGCATTAACAGTGAACAGTTCTACAGCAAGCAGTATGCAGTGAGGTTTGCGCGTCCTTGTTATCCCCACTGCATACTGCTTGCTGTAAAACTGCATACTGTAAAAAGGTCCCGTTAGATTGGATGAACAGCCTGATCGGGTAAAAAACGCGTTGTAATGGAACAACTCGTCTGGCTAGGTAGTACTGCCTGCCAGGGGTTTTTGTATGAACGAATTCACCAACGTCATGAATACGAAATGGATGTTTAGCCTTGGCCTGATGCTTATGATATCGGCAGGGGCATTGGCGCAGGATACCACCCGCGCTGCTACCCAACAAAAAGTAGACAACACCGCTGCCACCGTAGGTAGCGCCGCCGAAACCGGTACGCGGGCCGTGGGCAACGCCGCCGTTACTACCGGCCGGGCCGTAGGAAAGGCCGGTAAAGCCACGGGCAAAGCCGTTGGCAACGCCGCCAAAGCTACTGGTCGGGGCGTAACCAAAGCTGTTAAAGCCACGGGTCGTGCCATAAGCGGCGAACCCAAGCGTGATTCACTCTGAGGAAATTAATCAACTTTTTATCTCATTTACCACTAATAAACTACAACGTTATGACTAAGAAATGGCTTCTGAGCATTGGATTGGTGTTCGCTCTATCGGCAGGTGCATTTGCCCAAA
Source organism: Fibrella aquatilis (assembly GCF_017353255.1). GTDB lineage: Bacteria > Bacteroidota > Bacteroidia > Cytophagales > Spirosomataceae > Fibrella > Fibrella aquatilis. Next base: position 255,175 of record NZ_JAFMYU010000001.1, read on the forward strand.
CTGCGGAACAAAAAGTAGACAACACGGCGGCTACCGTTGGCAACGCCGCTGAGAAAGGTACCCGGGCTACGGGCCGGGCTGCTGTGAAAACAGGTCGGGCCGTTGGTCAGGCTGGTAAAGCTACCGGCCGGGCTGTTGGCAAGGCTGGTAAGGCAACAGGTCGAGGCGTAGCGAACGCTACAAAAGCTACGGGCCGTGGGGTCACCAAGGCTGTGAAAGCCACGGGACGCGCCATCAGCGGTGAGCCTAAAAAAGACTAGCAAATGGTTGCCAATTGGGCAGTAAGCTGTATAAACAGACCTACTGCCCAATTGGCATTTTTGCCCGTCGGCAGGCTACCGTTGGAACGTCAGCGTCGCCTTTAGTTGTTTTATTCTCCAAAGGCCTTGACCTTTGTCTCCAATGAAACAGGTAGTACTTCGTTTTCTGCACGTGTTTATGGCCCTGGTCGTGCTGCTGAGCAGCATGGGTTTCGGGCTGGTAGACCATACGTGCCAGATGCGGGGCAAGCGTACCTACCTGATTCAGCAGCGTAGTAAGGCGTGCAAGGTGTGCTCATCCACCCATGAGAAGCCGCTTGCCGGACCGGTGCTTAAGCGGTCGGCCTGTTGCCAGGAAAAAGCCCGCTACGAAAAGATAGACACCGGCTCGTCGCTGAACCACGTACTGGTCAAGTTCATCAGTGTCCTCGCTGATGCCGTTGGGCCTGGCCTGTCGGCGGTGTTTGTGGCCTTCCTGGGCCTGTTTTCTGTTCACACGGTTGCCCCGCTGGGGGCTATTGCTGACCCACCCGCGCCGCCCGCCGGCCGCGCCCTGCTGGTGCTGGTCCATTCATTCCTGATTTAGCCGTAAGCGTAATCACCCGTGCCCTGTCGAGTCCGACAAGGGCTTTTCGTGCTTACCTTAATTGGTTACCAATCATGCGATTACTTCTCAGTATCAGTTGCTTACTTGTGGCAATAGCCACCAACGCCCAAACCCTGTCGGGGCGAGTACAAGCGCTCGACAAAGGCCGGATGGCCCCGTTGTTTGGTGCCAACGTCTACTGGCTGGGTCTGCTTAAACCTACCTCCACAGACATCAACGGCCAATTTGACATCGATTCTGTTGCTGCCACCAACCGGCTCATTATCAGCTACGTTGGCTACCAGACCGATACCCTCACCGTGACCGATTTCACAACGCCGGTGGTGGTAGCGCTCCAGGCTGTGCAAGAGTTGAACGCGGTGGTCGTCACAGCTGGCAACACCCAGATAGACCGGCTCAATCCCATTCAGACTGAGGTGCTTACCCAACGCACGCTGGCCAAAGCAGCCTGCTGCAACCTGTCGGAAAGTTTCGAGACCAACGCTTCAGTCAGCGTGTCCTATGCCGACGCCGTGACGGGTGCCAAACAGATTCAGTTTCTGGGTCTGGGCGGGCAGTATGTTCAAACCAACGTTGAAAACATCCCCACCATCCGGGGGCTGGCCACCACGTTCGGACTAAATTATTTGCCCGGCACCTGGATCACGAGCATCGACATCGGCAAGGGGGCCGGGTCGGTGGTGAATGGATACGAGGCCATGAGCGGACAGATTAATGTTGAACTGCAAAAGCCTGACTATAAGGCTAGTGCAGAGAAGCCCAATTTTCTTTTCAACGGCTATGCCAACAGCTTTGGGCGGCTGGAGGGAAACGTCAATTACTCGCAGCCACTCTCTGGTAAGTGGAGCATTGGCGCACTGGGCCATATCAGTACATTGCAAACCGAGATTGACCAGAACCACGACCGCTTCCGCGATCTGCCGCTCTACAACCAATACAACGGTGTGGCACGCGCCAAGTACAGTTCTGACCGTTGGATGGCGCAATTCGGCATTAAAGCGCTGTCGGAAAACCGCGATGGTGGGCAATTGAGTGGGGTAGGGGCCTACCGTTATGGATTTGCCAACCAGACCCGCCGCACCGAGCTGTTCAGCAAAACGGCCCGGCTCTATCCCGACAAACCCTACCGGGGCCTTGGCCTGATTTTAAACGCTACTTGGTTCGATCAGCAGTCGTTATTTGGGGTGCGGACCTACAGCGGCAATCAGCAAACGGTCTATGGCAACCTGATCTACCAGACCATCATTGGCAACACTAATCATACCGTGAAAACGGGCATCAGCTACCTGCTCGACTCCTACCGGGAGCGCTACGTAGCGCAGGTGCTCAACCGCGACGAGTCGGTGCCGGGAGCCTTTTTTGAGTACGCCTACGTGTATCCCGAAAAGCTGGCGCTCGTGATCGGCAATCGCCTCGATGCGCATAACCTGTATGGCCTGCAATGGACACCCCGGCTGCATGTTAAATATCACATAAACAGCGAGTTAACGGCGAGGCTGTCGGCGGGGCGGGGCTGGCGGACGCCCAATCAGCTGGCCGAAAACTATGGCTATCTGGTGTCGTCGCGGCAGGTGTTTCTGAACTACAACGTCCGCCCTGAAGTAGCCTGGACCTACACGGCGGGCCTGACCAACGAGTTTTTGCTCTTCGGAAAGAAGGCTACACTCACCCTCGATGCCAGCCGGACAGACTTCCAGAATCAGCTGATCGTGGATCCCGACCAGCCGAATCAACTGCTGTTTTATAACCTGGAGGGCGTCTCGTTTGCCAACAGCCTGCAAGCTGAACTGACGGTGGCCCCGATCAAACGCGCTGAAATAAAGCTGGCCTACCGCCTGTTCGATGCCCGCCAAAGTATGGGTGCCCCCCTGGGCGAGAGCGTACTCATGCCCCGCATGATGGTCAGTCGCGACCGGGTGCTGCTCAACGCCGCCTACGCCCTGCCCTACGACAAATGGAAGTTCGACGCGACCCTGCAATGGAACGGCCCCAAACGACTGCCCGACCAGAACGAGACGCATACGCACACCACCTATTCGGCCATGACGTGGTACTACTCGCCCTCGTTTATGAATCTTAACGCGCAGATTACCAGAAGCTTCCGTACGTTTCAGGTATACCTCGGCGGCGAAAACCTGACGGGCTTCCGGCAGGCCAACCCCATCCTAGGTGCGGCCGATCCCCTTGGTGCCAACTTCGACGCTGCCGGGCAAAACTGGGGTCCCGTGACGGGCGCAATGGTTTACGCTGGCTTTCGCTACACTCTTGAACCCTGAGCGTCATGACCGAATTACGAATAAAGAACATGGTCTGCGACCGGTGCCTGCGTACAGTACAACGCCTGCTTGAAAACCTGGGATTTACCCTGGAAACGGTGACGTTGGGCCGGGTGGTAGTAAAAAAATGGCCTGCCAACCTGAGCCGGGCGGTCGTTGACACAGCGCTAAAATCGGAAGGCTTTGCCCTGCTGGACGACCCTAAACAAATGCTTGTTGAGCAGGTTAAGGCACTGTTAGTCAACGAAGTAAATTATAAAGCTGGACGCCCGGCTCACCAAAACGTATCGGCCTACCTGAGCCAAAAACTGGGCTACGATTACACGTATCTGAGCCACCTGTTTTCGGCGACAGAGGGCACCACCATTGAGCGGTATCTGATTGCGCTGAAAGTTGAACGGGCTAAAGCGCTGCTGCAGGACGGTCAGCAAAGCATTGGCGAGATTGCGTTTGACCTGGGCTACAGCAGTGTGCCGCATTTCACGAATCAATTTAAATCGGTGACTGGACAAACGCCAGGTCAATACAAGAAAGAGCCGGTTGGTCGGCAATCGATAGATGAAGTCTGACTAGCTAACTGCTAACTACTGTTGGTACGTATCTTTTACAGTCCCATTCATTTAAACCACCCCTTACGGCCATGTCCCGACCCTATGTTGTTACGTTTATTGCCCTGCTGCTTTCCGTTGGCTTTCACCAACAGGCACGGTCCCGGCTGCTCTTCAACGGACGAACCTTTGCTGGTTGGGAAGGAGACACGATGCAGACATGGCGCATTCGTGACGGGGCTTTGGTGGGCGGATCTACGGACCGGCTTACGCCCCACAACGAGTTTTTGTGTACCACCCGTACCTACGCCAATTTCGACCTGAAACTGCAATTCAAGCTAATAGGTACGGGTTTTGTCAACGCGGGTGTGCAGTTTCGGAGCAGGCGGGCCACTAACCCTGCCTACGAAATGATCGGGTACCAGGCCGATCTGGGTAAGGGCTTCTGGGCCAGCCTCTACGACGAATCGCGGCGTAATAAGACCCTCGCGCAGGCCGACTCGATCCTGATTAGCCGAACATTACGGGCCAATGACTGGAACGACTACCGGGTTCGCTGCCAAGGTCGCCACATTCAGATTTACCTCAATGGCCAACAAACCGTAGACTACACCGAGGCAGATACCAGTCTGCCGCAGTCGGGCCTGATTGGCTTGCAGATTCATGGTGGTGGCAATGCCGAAGCGTCGTACCGAGCTATTCAACTCAGCGAGTTAAAATAGGTACATAAACCCTGTAAGTTTCGGCCTTAATTCTGTAAAATACGCCCCTGCCCGTGGCCGTACCTTTGTATGGTCGATCACCTGTATCGACTACAGCTACAGACAATCATGATTCATACGTATAAACTCGACGGTATGCATTGCGGCTCCTGCGTGGGGCGGGTGCAGGAGGCCCTGGAAGCGGTTCCCGGTGTTAAAAAAGTGGCCGTCTCTCTCGACCCGCAGGAGGCGGTGGTGAGCATGAGCGGCCATATCGACACGGCCGAACTGGACCGGGCCGTACGCAAAGCTGGTGCTTATTCCCTCACCGACGAGGTGCAGGTGATCAACACCATGGGCGGCCATAACCAGGCTAAGGCCGACGTGTTCACCGCGCCAACTGCGGCAGCTTTACCCCTGGCCAATTCTGACCTTGCCGAACCGTCGGCTACTACCTACAAACCGCTGCTGATTATTTTGGCTTTTCTGCTGGGGATAACGACCCTGGTCGAAATCCGCATGGGTACGTTCGACTGGATGCGGGCTATGAGCACGTTTATGGCAGGCTTCTTTCTGGTCTTTTCGTTTTTTAAACTGCTCGATATCAGTGGGTTTGCCAGCAGCTACCGCATGTATGACATTGTGGCGAAGGCTATGCCGGGCTACGGGTTCGTCTATCCGTTTATTGAACTGGCTTTGGGCGTGGCCTACCTGACGCAGGTCAACCCGTTGATTACAAACGTGGTGACGCTGGTTGTTATGGGTATCAGCATGGTGGGTGTGGTGCAGTCGGTGATAAACAAGCGGAAGATCCGGTGCGCCTGTTTGGGGTCGGTCTTTAATCTGCCCATGACCACCGTCACCATTGTAGAAGATGGGCTGATGATTGGCATGGCCGCCCTGATGCTGGCTATGATGTAGTTGGTTCGCATTACTCAACAATCTATGAAAAATCTATTTCTTGCCCTCTGCCTGGGCACCTTTTCTGCCTCTGCGCAGCATATGGGCCATTCGATGCCCGGCATGAACATGCCCGCTGACACGACTAAACCCATGCCAGGAATGGACCACTCAAAAATGGACCACAGCCAGATGGGTCATGGTAAAATGAACCACGACCAGATGCCTATGGGCAGTATGTCGCATACGCTGTCGCGGAATTTGCCCATGAACCGCAACGGCTCCGGTACGGCCTGGATGCCCGACCAGACGCCGATGTATGCCTACATGAAGCACGGCGATGATGGCTGGATGTACATGCTCCATTACAGCGTTTTTCTGCGACATACCCACCAAAATTTTACCAACACAGCCCGCCGTGGGTATGCGTCGCGGTTCGACGCGCCCAACTGGGCTATGGGCATGGCGCAACGCACGGTGGGCAAACGGGGGTTATTTACGGCTAAGCTGATGATGTCGCTCGACCCGCTCACGGTGACCAACGGGGGGTACCCGCTGCTGTTCCAAACCGGCGAAAGCTACAGAGGACAGCCCCTGGTAGACCGGCAACACCCGCACGATTTGTTTTCGGAACTGTCTGTTTCGTATGCCCACGCCATCAGCCGCGACATAGACGCCTATATCTACGTAGGCTACCCCGGCGAACCAGCGCTGGGTGCACCGGCGTTCATGCACCGGATTTCGTCGTTCAACATCTCCGACGCGCCACTCAGCCACCACTGGATCGACGCCACGCATATTACGTTTGGCGTGGCCACGGCGGGTTTTCGCTATAAATGGGCCAAAGTGGAGGTGTCGAGCTTTACGGGCCGCGAACCCGATGAATACCGGTATAATTTCGACAAACCCCGTTTCGATAGCTATTCGTACCGTCTCTCAGTAAATCCTTCGCCGGGACTGGCGCTACAGGTGTCGCAGGGGCTAATCAAAAGCCCGGAAGAATCAGGTGCCAACCACGGCGACGTGCGCCGAACAACCGCTTCGTTGTTGCATAGCAAAGTGCTGAGTGGGGGAGACCACTACCTGACGTCGTCGCTGATCTGGGGCAATAACAACCACGATGGTGTGAGCGAAAACGCCTACCTCGCCGAAACCAGCCTGCAACTGGGGAAACTTGCCCTGTATGGCCGCTATGAAAACGTGACCAAATCATTGGCCGAACTGGTGCTGCCCGCTGCTGGAGATGCCGAAAAAGCCCTGGTCAACGTAGATAATTTAACCCTCGGCAGCAACTGGCGATTGGTGCGCCACGCCAACACCGACCTCGTTGTTGGGGCACAGCTAACGGCCAGTATGCCCAACGGCGAACTGCGACCCATCTACGGCAACATGCCCCTGTCGGGCCAGTTATACCTGCGGCTGACCCCTGCTCTGATGGTTATGCGGTAATGCTTCTATCAGTATTTTCAGTAAAACCAATAAACCAACGTCTATTATGGAAACGATGAATCATGCCCACGGCCACGCCGACACCTGTTTCGAGTGTGCTGAAGCCTGCGAACGCTGCGTGACTGCCTGCCTGGAAATGGGCGATCAGGACAGCAAACACCACGACATGACCTTGTGCGTTAAACTCTGCCGCGACTGTGCCGATATTTGCACACTTTGTGGTCGGTTAGAAGCGCGCGGGTCGCAGTTTATGAAGCAGTACATGCAACTCTGCGCCGACGTATGTGCTGCCTGCGCTACCGAATGCGAAAAACACGCCGACCACATGGCGCACTGCAAGGCCTGCGCCGAAGCGTGCCGCCGTTGCGAGGCCGAGTGCCGCCAGATGGCGAACCAGATGTAATGCCTTACTTGTTAAACGATTAGCTTTTGGGCTTGTCGAAAACCTTAACGAATCAATTCATGAACCGAAACCTGTTTCTGAGCGGCCTGTTGGCCCTTTCGCTGGTGGGCACGTCTGTGTTTGCCGATGACAAAGACAAAGAAGTAAAAATCAAGACGTCGGCTATCTGCGAGATGTGCAAAGCCCGGATTGAGCGGAATCTGGCCTTCGAGAAAGGGGTGAAAGAAGCCAATCTCGACGTAACGACGAAGGTGGTGACGATTAAATACAACTCTGCCAAAACCGATGTGGCCAAGTTGAAAGCCAACATCACCAAAACCGGCTACGACGCCGACGAAGTAACCGCCGACCCCAAAGGCTACGACAAACTACCCAGCTGCTGCAAAAAAGGCGGTATGGGACATTGATTTTGGATTGCGGATTTTGGATTGATTGCTGACGCCAGAGTACGTTTGCTCTAGCGTCAGCAATCAATCCAAAATCCGCAATCCAGAATCAATTCACTCTCAGCTTCTGCCCGGTGTGGATGCGGGAGCGGGATGAGAGGCGGTTCTTTTCGGCTAAGGAACTGATAGACAGGCCGTAGCGGCTAGCGATTGATGATAGTGTTTCGCCGTGGCGGACTTTATGAAGTACCGTCCGTTTGAATTTTGGTTTGAACGAAAGGTCACTCGACCGGTTTCCGCCGCGGGTATAGTCCCAGACGGCGGGTGTCAGCAGGAAATGGTCAGAATTGATCGTGTTGGCGGGGAAGCTGTAAATGTTGAGCGGGTCGAAGGGGTTGCCTTCGTAGCGTGTTTCATAGTGCAGGTGGGCGCCGTAGCTGCGACCCGTGTTGCCACCGAGACCAAGCTGATCTCCCGCTTTTACTAACTGCCCCGACTCCACCAGTTGCTTCGACATGTGGCCGTAGAGGGTTTCCAGGCCATTATAGTGCCGCACCAGTACGTACCGGCCATAACCGTTGCCGTCCCAGCTGACCACCCGCACAATGCCGTCGAATGCAGCATAGACCGGATCGCCGGTTTCCAGGTCGAGGTCAACGCCCGTGTGCCGCCGCCCCCACCGAAACCCAAATTGCGACGTCATCTTCCCATCGTCGAGGGGAGCCGACCAGAAGTGATTGGCCTTGGGGTCGTAAAGCTTTAAGTCAACCACTTGATCAAACTCGCGGGGGTCAATGTTGTAGGGGTCAATATTGCGCGAATCCCACACCGAATAGTAGTCGGCAATTTTGATCCACTCGTCGCCAACCAGCACCGAATCAATCACTTCCACCACGCTGGTTTCACCCTGATCAATACTGCTGGTGTCTTCGCTCACCACCGGGTTCAACTCTTTCTTTGGCTCAAACTGGCTATTGAAACGAAGTTGGGTGGTTTCCTGCTCGAAGATGTCCTCAGCTTTCTGCTGGTTGCTCGATGGCTGATTAGAGGAGTTATTTTTAGGCGTGAACTTGGTATCGTTCTTGAATTTACCCCGTTCCTGAGCCTGTGTGGTTGCCGTTGCACCCAGGCAACCAATGGCTAACAGCCACAATATTACACGTACGTTCATGTATAGAACGAAACGAACAACAAACGCAGGCAACGGGGCTGGAGGCTTTGGTAATTGTTCCGGCCCGGATGTCTGCGTTTGGGTTTGGTTTCGTGTTTTAGGTTAACTCATCATCATATCCTGCATCTCCAGCGTGACCAGATAACGTTCGGCATCGAGCGCGGCCATGCAGCCGGTGCCAGCGGCCGTTACGGCCTGCCTATAGACGTTATCCTGCGCATCGCCACAGGCAAATACGCCGGGAATGTTGGTGTGGGTACTGCCTTTTTCGGTCAGAATATAGCCGTGATCGTCGAGGTCGAGGTAATCTTTAAACAAGCTGGTATTGGGGGTATGGCCAATGGCCACAAAGAAGCCGGTCACGTCAAGAACGCTTTCCTCACCAGTTTCCGTATGCCTGACCCGGGCACCCGTCACGCCATCGTCGCCCAGAATTTCGACCGTTTCGGTATACCACAAAATCTCGATGTTTTCTTTCGCCTGAATGCGCTGCTGCATGAAGCGTGAAGCCCGCATTTCGCCCCGGCGAACAATCATGTATACTTTGCGGCAAATATTCGACAGGTATGAGGCTTCCTCAGCGGCGGTGTCGCCCGCGCCCACAATAGCGACATCCTGGTTACGGAAAAAGAAACCGTCGCACACGGCACAGGCCGACACGCCATGACCGTTCAACCGCATTTCAGAAGGCAATCCCAGCCATTTTGCCGAGGCCCCCGTCGAAATAATAACGCTGTCGGCCGTGATTTCAAGCTCGTCATCGACCCATACGCGGTGGGGTGAGCCGGGACCCGGGTTCTCGCTGAAGGCCACTTTGGTCACCAACCCATAGCGCACGTCGGTACCAAAGCGGGTGGCCTGCCGTTCCAGGTCCTGCATCATTTGTGGCCCCTGTACACCTTCTGGATAACCCGGAAAATTGTCTACTTCGGTAGTAATAGTCAGTTGACCACCGGGCTGACCACCCTGATATAAAACGGGCTTCAGGTTGGCACGGGCGGCATAAATGGCAGCGGTATAGCCCGCCGGGCCGGAGCCAATAATCAGACAATGAACGTGTTCGGGATTCATAAGAGCGATAGTAGGTTGACTAAAAACGGTTTCAGTCAGTCGTAAACTAACAAAAGCCGTTAACTAGACAACACGTGCAAAGGTCGAAAAAATTCGCTACGAAACCAATGTACGTCGTCGATCTCACGCTGCCTGAAGACGCCCAAAACCCCGTTCTGACTTCATTTGAGCCCTTATTGCTTTTTGTCGTCGTTACCCCAAACCACGTTGAAGGTACCGTTGGTCACCACAATATCGTCGGTCTTGTCGCCCTTTTTGGTGTTGTTATGCTCGTGCGGATCGCCCTTCACAAACATGCCACCTCCGGCAGCGGTAATGGCTTTGTCTTCCAGGTTTTGCCGCAGCCCGAATCCCCCCAGGGTAGCCATGACCCGCTTCTTGTAGGTCTGCCCTTTCATGGTTCCCGAAAACGTACCTTCAATACTGGTGTCAGTCACCTTGCTAATGGTCACCGTTCCTTCATACGACTCGCCATCCTGAAAGGCGTGACCCATACCTTTGGTTTCTTCGGTATAGTCGAGCAGGGCATAAACGGCGTTAGAACGGTCTGCCGCTTCTTTATTGAACGTCTCCTTCACCGATTTGTCATTCTCGGCCAGAATCCTGTAGGTGCCGGGCTTTAATTCATTGAGGTAGAAAAAACGGAGCCATAGTTGCACGTCGGGATTTACGTTCATGCCCGCAATAGCCAGGTAGCGCATAGAGCCGGGCAGGGGTAATTTGAGGCGTTGGCCTTTAGCCTCAAAGGGTTTGCCGTTGATGGTGGCCGTGAATTTGGAAGCAGGCTGAGCCATCGCTGAAGACCCTACCAAAAGGGCCAGCGTGAGGATACGAAGCGTATGCATGGTGTTTGCGTTTTTTGGCAAACTAACCAGCTAGCCACAAGCCACTTATGCAAAATTGCGTGTCCGGTAAGCTATTGAGCGAACGGAGGAATAAGCGTTATTTTTATTGGGCAGAGGCAGTCACATCAAACGCAAAAAAGCACTCACGAAATATCGTAAGTGCTTGATAGTCTGAGTGATCCCAGTTGGATTCGAACCAACGACCGCCTTCTTAGAAGGAAGATGCTCTATCCAACTGAGCTATGGGACCAAAAAAAATGAGCTTAAAGTTTTGAGTGTAGTGTTCGACGTTTCGGGAAAAACATCAAACCTTAGACGTTAAACTTTAAACTCATTCTTGGTCGGGGTGGCAGGATTCGAACCTACGACCTCCTGCTCCCAAAGCAGGCGCGATACCGGGCTACGCTACACCCCGAAAACTCTACTAACTAAACTAAAAAACAGACGCTCAAACTGTGGCGGAGAGAGCGGGATTCGAACCCGCGGTACCCTTGCGGGTACGGCAGTTTAGCAAACTGCTGGTTTCAGCCACTCACCCATCTCTCCACTCGGCTGATAATCGCCCGTTTCCGTTTGATTAGGGTGCAAATATAGGCGACCCTACAGCACCACGCAACCTACAAGGCCATTTTTCTTTTTCATTGATCTATTTTCGCAGCAGCGTATGGTAGTCAGGGCAGGTCATTTCAGGCTCAAACCATTGGCAATGAGTTGGCTTGGCGTTCTGTGCTGTGGCTAAAAAAAGTCTGTATGAGTTGGCTATATCCGTTTTCGTTGGCCGAGTGGTGTATTGTAGGTGCTTTTGGCTTACTCTATAGCTATTATTTCGTGCGCTCGTTTCGGCTGGCGCGGCTGCTGAACGTGACGCCCTGGGCCGTGGTGCCCAAGTTTGTGCTTCGGTCAGGCGCATTGGCCATGCTACTGATTGCCCTGCTCGGCCCCTTGTTCGGCGAGGCTACCCACAGCATCTCTACCCAGGGGCGCGATGTGTTTGTGGTGCTCGACGTGTCGCGGTCAATGGATGCTGCCGACGTGCCACCCACCCGCCTGGAACGGGCAAAATATGCCGTTGGGCAACTCCTCGATTCGCTTAGTACTGACCGGTTTGGGCTTATTCTGGTGTCGGACGACGCCTTCCTGCTCTCGCCACTGACCACCGACCGCGCTGCTTTGGGGCAACTGGTCCGGGCCGTGCAGACCGAGCCTGCCGGGGGCAGCAGCCTCTGTGCTGCCCTGGAGCTGGCCCGCCAAAAACTCCTGACCGACTCCACCACGCAGGCCCATACCCAGGCGGTGGTGTTGCTTAGTGATGGCGAAAATTTTGGCCCCTGCGCCCCGGCAATGCTTTCGCAGTTCAGACAATATGGCATTGCGCTGCTGGCCGTGGGTATGGGTACCGACGCGGGCGGCCCCATTCGCGAGGGTAGCACTTACCTGAAAGATGAGCAGGGGCAGATCGCCAACACCAGTCTGAACCGCGACTGGCTGCGGACACTGGTGCGCAACACGGCTGGGCAATATTTCGACGGTACCGACGGCGTAGCTGACCAGATTGGGCTAGCTCTGCGCACGCTGCCCGGCCGTACAATCGACCAGCGCAGACTTGCCGTATCGACCAATAAATACTATTATTTTCTGGGGGTGGCACTGATCCTGATCGCCCTCGACGTGCTGATTACGGTACGGACATTCCGGCTGTAGTCTGTTTTGTCCTCGCTTGCCCTTTTTCCGTAATTTTGGGCGGTATGATGCTTGTTATTCGCCTGACCTTATATGTCCTGCTCATTCCCTTTCTGGGAAATGCGGTCGTGGGCGATAGTGTGCTGGATGGTACGTACCTGGCCAAATCGAAGCTGGGCCTAATTTCACGGCGCAACCGGGCACGCAAGCAGGCTGAGCTTGCCTATCAGCGCGGGCAGTACGACCAGGCCCTAACTCAATTCAGTACTGTGCTCGAAACGGGCGACCCGGTTACGCCGATGGAGCATCTGGCTGTGGCTCATATCTATTTCCAGCTTCACCAGTTTGTCCCGGCTGGTCATCATTATAGTCTGGTGAGTGGCGCAGTGGCGCCACCGATTCTCAGCATTGCGGCGGCGCAATTGGGGGTGCTGGCCTGTTATCGTCGCGACACCGCCACCGCCCTTTCTCAGTTTCAGCGTGCGTTGCTCAGCGACCCTGAAAACAGCGCTGCCCGCCTGAATTACGAATGGCTTAAGCCGCGTTATTCGGGCAGGAAACAAACCCCAAAGCGACCTAAAAAGGCTGCCGCCACCGCGCAGCCGGTGTCTCGGCAGGTAGATAAATCGGCGCAGCAGCAGGAAAAACTGAATCCCTTCCGGAACCTGAACATGACCGAAGAACAGGCCCGCCAACTGCTTGATGCCCTGCAAACCGACGATCTACCCTATGAACTGGCCCGTCGGCGACAGCAGCATCGGGCTACGGCGGGAACCGCTGGGCGCTGGTAAACATTCATCAATAAACAAGTAATAAGTAAATCATGCAAGAAGCCGTCATTATCGCCGCCGTGCGTACCCCTATCGGAAGTTTTGGTGGGGCATTGTCTACGCTGTCGGCCACCGATCTGGGTGCAGCGGCAATTAAGGGGGCACTAGCCAAGGCCGGTGTTGCGCCCGAACTGGTCGAAGAAGTGTATATGGGTAACGTGGTGTCGGCTAATGTGGGTCAGGCACCCGCCAAGCAGGCGGCACTCAAAGCCGGTTTGCCCGCCAATATTCCCTGCACTACTATTAACAAAGTGTGTGCATCAGGTACCAAAGCCATCATGCTGGCGGCCCAGAGCATTCAGCTCGGCCTGGCCGACGTGATTGTGGCCGGGGGCATGGAAAGCATGTCGAATGTGCCCTACTACGTTCCTAAAGCTCGGTTTGGCTATAAATACGGTAACGCCGAACTGGTCGATGGGCTTGCCAAAGATGGTTTGCTCGATGCCTATGATGAGTGCGCCATGGGGGTTTTTGCCGATGCCACCGCCGACCGCTACCAGCTAAGCCGCGAAGCGCAGGATGCCTACGCCGTGCAGTCGTATCGTCGCGCCGAAGCCGCCACGGCATCGGGGGCGTTTGGCGCAGAGATTGTGCCGGTAGAAGTGCCCGGAAAAAAAGGTGGTGCGGCATCCCGACCGGTGATTGTGTCGGACGATGAAGAGTTCAAAAACGTGTTCTACGACAAAATTCCGGCCCTGAAACCAGCGTTTACCAAAACGGGCACCGTCACGGCGGCCAACGCCTCGACCATCAACGACGGAGCAGCGGCGCTGGTGATCATGAGCGCCACAAAGGCCACCGAGTTGGGCCTGAAGCCGCTGGCCCGTATTTTGGCCTTCGCCGATGCCGAGCAGGAGCCACAATGGTTTACCACCGCCCCCACCAAAGCCGTGCCCAAAGCCCTGGAACGCGCTGGCCTGACGGCTGATCAGATTGACTTTTTCGAGATCAATGAAGCCTTTGCGGTGGTGCCGTTAGCCTTTAGCCAGGTACTGGGCGTTCCACAGGAAAAAATGAATGTGTTCGGCGGGGCGGTGTCTATCGGACACCCATTAGGGGCATCGGGTGCCCGCATCGTGACCACGCTGACGAACGTATTGCACCAAAAAAATGGCCGCTACGGCGCCGTCGGTATCTGCAACGGCGGCGGCGGGGCTTCTGCTATTGTTATTGAACGACTATGAAACTAGTGGTAAGTGGTGAGTGCTAAGTGGTGAGCTGGCTGACGCGAGAGTTAAGATGCGTCAGCCAACTCACCACTTAGCACTCACCACTTACCAGTGCCCTTTTTTCTATGCCCAACCAACCCTTCTCTTTCCCTGGACAGACCGGATTTTACCGGGGTAAAGTCCGTGATGTGTATTCATTTGCCAACCACCCGGCCGGTCCGCGCCTAGTGATGGTGGCGTCTGACCGCATCTCGGCGTTTGATGTGGTGCTGCCCCGGCCCGTGCCCCACAAAGGGCAAGTGCTGAACCAGACCGCCGCCTATTTTTTGCAGGCCACCGCCGACATTGTGCCCAACTGGCTGCTGACCGTGCCTGACCCGGCCGTGAGTGCGGGTATTCAGTGCGAACCTTATGCCGTGGAGATGGTAGTTCGGGGCTATCTGGCGGGTCATGCCTGGCGTACGTATCGTGAGGGAGGTCGGGTATTATGTGGCGTTACCCTGCCCGACGGCCTGCGCGAAAATGACCGCCTGCCCAAGCCTATCCTGACCCCCACTACCAAGGCCCACGAGGGACACGATGAAGACATTTCGCGCGATGACATTCTGGCCCGAAGCATCGTTAGTGAGGCGGATTACGTACAGCTGGAAAACTATGCATTGGCTTTATTTGCACGAGGTACCGATATGGCGGCGAAGCGGGGGCTGATTCTGGTCGATACGAAATATGAATTTGGTCGGGTAGGAGACACCATTTACCTGATCGACGAAGTACATACACCCGATTCGAGCCGTTATTTTTACACCGACGGCTATGCCGAACGGCTGGCGGCTAATCAGCCACAACGGCAATTGTCGAAAGAGTTTGTGCGGGAATGGCTAATGGCCAACGGTTTCCAGGGCAAAGACGGTCAGACGGTGCCAACGATGTCGGATGAATGGCTGACGCAGATTTCGACGCGGTACATTGAATTGTTTGAGACCGTAACGGGGCAGTCGTTTCAGCCTGCTCCTGAAGAGGACCGGGATGCGCAAATAGAGAAGGCCATTGTAGCGTACTTGCAAACAAACAACTAGCCGCGACGTTACAGAGCAGGGTCAGCGAGTCAGCGCATGGCCTGCTGCCTGTGCCCGTCTGTTAATAAAACTGAGCACCATTTGCAACAGCAGTAGACATATGGAATTTACCACTGAAAAAACCGAACGCTACGCCCTGCTGCGGCTAAGCGAAGCTGAATTTACCAATACTGTGCCCGCCGAATTTGAGGGTGCTTGCCGAAGCCTTTTCCGCGAAGGGTTTAGCCGCCTAATTGTTGACCTGGCTACGGTACACACAGTTGACGAAGCCGGGCTAATGGCCATTCGGAAAATAAACCGTCAGTGCAGCAACGAACTGGGCCTGCTGGTGTTGGTAACGAAAAATGACGAGCTGACCGATTTTCTGGAAGATGCCCGCATCACCGATTTGACCATCTTGCCCACGGTGGAAGAGGCCATCGACGCGGTATTTATGAACGAACTTGAAAACGATTTCGGCAGCGGTGCCGATGATGAATATGACGGAGAGCTGGATGAAGGATTTGAGCCAGAACGGTAACCTGTCGGCAGTTGAGCCTGTTTCCAGCATTCCCTTTGCGGTTACGATTTTGGGGTCCGGCTCGGCAACGCCCACGCTAGACCGCCACCAAACGGCCCAGTTGCTTCAATACAACAGCGATTATTTCCTAATTGACTGCGGCGAGGCCACTCAATACCGGCTCATTGAACAGCGGGCCAGGCCCAGCCGGTTGAAATATATCTTTATCAGCCACCTCCACGGTGACCACTATTTCGGGCTGATGCCCCTGCTCTCGAGCCTGAACATGGGTGGCCGTACCGAACCGCTTTACCTCTTTGGCCCCCGCGGACTGGATGAAGTAATCACGACCACGTTTCGGGTGTCGGACGGAAAATTCTTCTTTCCTCTTCATTTTCAGGCCATTGAGGTTGATAAGCCTACGCTCTTGCTCGATTTGCCGGGCCTGACGGTAGAGAGCATTCCGCTGGATCATGGCATTGCCTGCACGGGCTTTCTGTTCCGCGAAAAGCCCCACAAGCCCCGCCTCCTGCGCGAAAAACTTCCCACCGAGGTGCCTATTGAGGTGCTGAAAACGCTGAAAGAAGGGCAGGACGTGACCAACGAAACCGGCGAAATTACCTACGCCGCTGCCGACTACACCGCCCCTGGCCCGGCAGCCCGGTCGTACGCCTACTGCTCCGACACGCGCTATAACGAACGGATTCTGACTCAGATTAAGGGCATCGACCTGCTATACCACGAGGCCACTTTCCGCGACGACAACGCTGGTCGGGCGTCGGAAGTACATCACACTACTGCTCGTCAGGCAGGTACACTGGCCGAAAAGGCGAGGGTGAAACGACTGTTGATTGGCCATTTTTCGTCGCGCTACAAAACCTACGAAGGTTTTCTGGCCGAAGCGCAGGATGTATTTCCAAACACTGAACTAGCGGTGGAAGGCCACCAATTTGCGGTTTAGCCCGTAGTAGGAAGCGGGTTTTGGCTCGGTTTTGTTCGGCAGAGTGCCCCCGGCGTTGTATCTTGCCCGCCAACGAAACTTCCTTGCCTGTTGCCCCACACTATGCTCCTGATTCGCCTTGGTTTTCTAGATATCGGCTGGCTCGACGTGCTGGATATTACACTGGTAGCCATTCTGATTTACCAAATATATACCCTAGTGCGGGGCAGTGTAGCCAGCCGGGTTTTTGTGGGGTATCTTTTCGTTTACCTGTTCTATCTGGTTGTTAAAGCGCTGGGGCTGAATCTATTAACAACCATTCTGGAATATTTTATTAGCGTAGGTGCGCTGGCGCTGATCATTATTTTTCAGCAGGAAATCCGGCGATTTTTGCTGCTCATTGGCAAGTCGACCAACATTGGCAATAATCCCTGGATCAGGAAATGGCTGTTGCGGCAACCTGACCTGGTTGAGCCTACTACGCCCCTAAAGCCTATTCTGGAAGCCTGCAAAATGCTGGCGGCAGAGTTTTCGGGCGCTCTGCTGGTGATTCAGCATAACGACGACCTGACTAAGATCGCCGAATCGGGCGAGACGCTCAACGCTGATCTATCGAAGCCGCTTTTGCTGGCTATTTTCAATCAATACAGCCCACTGCACGACGGCGCGGTGCTGATTTCGGACGGACACATACGGGCGGCGCGGTGCATTTTGCCCGTTTCGGATGATGCCGAGTTGCCCGCCACAATGGGGTTCCGCCACCGGGCTGCTGTGGGCATGAGTGAAGCCACCGATGCCGCCATCATTGCCATCTCGGAAGAAACCGGTCGGCTGTCGTTAGCTCTCAACGGCGAACTGACTATTGGCCTTTCCATCCACGAACTGGAAGACCGGCTGAGCGGCTACCTAAGCAAGCCACGGGGGTAAGGGTGAACGAGTGAATGGCGAAAGAGTGAAAGAGTGTTTGCTGTAGCGCAAATCCTTGCCGCACCGGCGGACCACACTCTTTCACTCTTTCGCCATTCACTCTTTCACTAATATTCCAGCATGGCTGGCAGGCTCTTGGCCTGGTCGACAAATCCGGCTACCTGGTCGGCAGAGGGGGGGCGTTGCGTAAGCTGACGTACGCTGTTGATTTCAACAAGCTTAGCGTGCAGGTTAGCGGGTACCCGCTTCGACAATTCTTTCACGGTGTCAACGCCGGCTTCCTCCATCAAATCGCTGTATACGCGACCAATGCCTTTGATACGGGCCAAGTCGGCACGGTTGGCCAGCTCCAGGAGCATGGATGAATCAACGCCAATGGTCTCCGCCAGATCTTTGCGGCCTTTCGGCGTACGTGTTGCTTCGAGTAGGGTGTCAGAGTCGACTAAACCCTGTGCTTTGAGGAGGTTGATGAGGGCGTCGGAAATACCTTTCAGTTCGCCAAGTGTGAGGCTCATACGCTTTTTTGGATATAGGGTGAGTTTAATATAACTGGCTATTTACCAGCTTTTGAACTATAAATTAACGCATTAAGTATTTACGTCTTGTCGAATTGAGTAAAAATTTCTTTTGAACGGTAAAACTTTCTGCACTCACTTGGTCGAATAATCTGGCCCATTGGTCGAAAATAATGGGATCTGCGGCTGCAAAACGGGTTGCGTCGATTTTTTTGGACGCTAGATAGTCGTTAAATGTCATGGCGAATCGATGAGGCTGACAGGCTGTCGGCAGGGTGGCGAAAGTGACGGGTTGGTATGGCCTTTGCTGGGTGCATCTGCTACAACAAATACATCCTGTTATGACCTACTATTCGGTTAGTGGCCCCGACTTGGGGGCGACGTCTGTCAGTTCGGCAGCGCATGACGCGCCACTGCTCGACGCGTATTCTAGTACTCTGGTAAATGTAGCAAAAAAGGTTAGCCCCTCTGTGGTGCAGATCAAGGTGGTGAGTAAGCCCCAACCTCTCAACAGGCAGCGTAGGCAGCCCGACGAGGGTGGGGGCACGGGTTCCGGATTCGTGATTTCGTCAGACGGCTATATCGTTACCAACAACCACGTTGTGGCTGGTGCCGAACAAATTACCGTAGTCCTGCCCGACCGCGACGACCTGGCGGCAACGCTCATTGGCCGCGACCCGGCCACGGACATTGCCGTCCTGAAAGTGTACGCCGACGGGTTGCGGGCCATCCGTTTTGCCGATTCAAAACTAGTGCAGGTAGGGCAGATTGCTATTGCACTGGGCAATCCCTACGGGTTTCAATATTCGCTGACGGCGGGGGTAGTGAGTGCCCTGGGGCGGACGCTCCGCTCCGAATCGGGCCGGTTAATCGACGACGTGGTGCAGACCGATGCCGCCCTGAACCCCGGCAATTCGGGTGGTCCGCTGGTGAATTCGCAGGGTGAAGTCATTGGCGTTAATACAGCCGTGATCCGGCCGGCGCAAGGTATTTGCTTCGCCGTTTCGTCGAACCTGGCGAATCTGGTGGCGGGCAAGCTGATCACCGAAGGTCGCGTACGGCGGGGTTATCTGGGCATTGCTGGCCAGCTAATCAACCTCACCGAACGGATTCGTCAATACAATCAGCTTACCAACCGCACGGGCGTGATGGTGACTAATGTGGAGCCTGACGGTGTGGCTTACAATAGTGAACTGATGGCGGGTGACATCATTGTGGCCTACAACGACCGCCCCGTGGCCAGCGTCGACGACCTGCACCTGATCCTGACCGACGCAACGATTGGTACGCCCGCCCAAATAACGGTTCTGCGCAATGGCCGTAAACACAAGGTGGTGGTTACGCCGGGCGAATTGCTATGACAGTGTACAGTATGCAGTTCTACAGTATGCAGTGGGCTAGTGTGAGGAGTATCTGCCTGTATTACCCCACTGCATACTGTAGAACTGCATACTGTACACTGTATAGTACCTTTGCTCAATGAAAAACACATGGCTACTGGTGGGGCTGTTGGGTACGCTCACGACCTGTTCCCCGAAGATAAGTAAGACAACGGCGGCTGACTTTTCGGCAGAGCGATTGCGGTATAAAACGGGGCAGGTACCCCTCATTTCGGTACACCGGGGTGGGGGAGACCTGAAGGGATACCCTGAAAATTGCCTGGAGTCGTTTGCCTACTTGGCCGGACAAATTGGGCGGCCCGGTGCCCCAGCGGTGATCGAGTGCGACATTGACCTCACCCGCGATAGTGTGCTGGTGATGATGCACGACGCCACCCTGGAACGCACCACCACCGGCACGGGCAAGCTCATCGACCACACCTATGCCGAGGTCCAGCAACTTAAACTGGAAGACAATATGGGCAACCCCACCGCCTTTCGGGTGCCCACCCTAAACCAGATTCTGACCTGGGGACGCACCCACGTCTTGTTTACGCTCGACGTGAAACGCAACGTGTCTTTCGCCAGCGTGATCAATCAGGTACGGCAGACGAAGACCGAAAGCAACGTGGCCATTATCACCTACAATGCCCCCGACGCGGCTCTGGTGCATAAACTGGCCCCCGACCTGATGATTTCCGTCACGATCCGGAACCAGGCTGAGTACGACCGGCTGCACGAACTGGGTATTCCCGACAACCGGATGCTGGCGTTTGTGGGCGTGAAAGCGCCAGAGGCCAGCCTATACACATTTTTGCACGAAAAGGGCATTGCCACTATCCTGGGTACGCTGGGTAACCTCGACAAACAGGCCGCCGCCAAAGGAGACCAACTCTATACCGAATGGACCGCCGCCGGGGCCGATATGCTATCAACAGATCGCCCGCTGGAAGTAAGCCGGGTGTTACGTAAACGCTAAGCCATGCCCCGCATTGACCCCCTTCCTGAGCAAGCTGCTTCGGCCGAATTGCAAGCCGCCTGGTCGCAGCACATAGCCGACTACCCTGGCTCGCGGATTACGAACATGAAGGCCACGCTGAGCCGGTCGCCGCTGGCGTTTTCGGTCTATATGCAGTGGTACCCGCTCTACCACGCCGTCATGGGCATCATTGGCGAACGGGCCGCGTATTTGTTCGCCCACGCCATTTCCGATGCCTCCGACTGCCCGGTCTGCACCACGTTTTTCCGCAAGATCATCATCCAGCACGGCGAACAGCCCGGTGACCTGGTACTGTCTCCCGAAGAGCAGCAACTGCTCGATTTCGGCGCGGCCATTGCCCGGCAGCAGGGCGAAGTACCCGACGCTATTTACCAACCTATTCAGGCCCGCTTTTCTCCCAACGAGATCGTGGTGCTGGTCGCTTTTGCCGGGCAGATGGTGGCTACCAATCTGTTCAATAACGTGCTTGGCGTGGCTGTAGATGACTACCTGGCCCCTTATCTGCCACTTACACAACCTACTGATTAACAATGGCTTCACTAGAAAATAAAGTCGCCTTTATAACCGGCGCGGCCCACGGACAGGGTAGGGCGGTGGCCCTGGCGCTTGCCGCCGAAGGGGCGCATATTGTGGCGTTCGACGTGGCCAAAAACCTGACCTACCCCGCCTACACCTTCGGTTCAGCATCGGATCTGGACACGCTGAAACGCGACGTGGAGGCCCTCGGTGTGAAGTGTCTTGCGGTGGTTGGCGACGTGCGCGACGATACCGCCATTGTCCGGGCCGTAGCCGGTGCCGTGACGCAGTTTGGGCGGATCGACATCCTGTTCAACAACGCGGGCATCTGCGCCTACGGCCTGGCTCACGAACTGACCGAAACCGAGTGGGACGATATGCTCGACATCAATCTGAAAGGGGCCTGGCTGGTGGCCCGGCGGGTTATTCCGGTAATGATGGCGCAGCAATCGGGCGTGATTCTGAATAATTCCAGCGTGGCGGGTATGCGGGGTATGGGTCGTCTGAGTCACTATGCCGCCTCGAAATGGGGGCTGGTGGGGCTGACCAAATCGTGGGCTATCGAACTGGCCCCGCACAACATCCGGGTCAACTCGATTCATCCCACGGGTGTAAACACCCCCATGAACGACGGCCTTGCCGAGCTGGAAGGCACCACCACGCAGGCCATTGCCGAACGGTCGGCGGGGAATCTGCTGCCTGTGCCCTGGGTAGAACCGCAGGACGTGTCGGCCATGGTGCTCTACCTCGTCTCCGACGGTGCCCGCTACATCACCGGTGCCCAGTTTGTGCTGGACGCAGGGTTGTTATCAAAATGATTTACGATTTACGAGGTACGAATTACGATTTTTGCTGACGCGTCTGTTTGATCTAGCGCAATCTGACGCGTCAGCAAAAATCGTAATTCGTACCTCGTAAATCGTAAATCACATCGTGCGCAACGTAGCCATACTCCTGTTTAATGAAATTGAGGTGCTGGATTTTGCCGGGCCGTTTGAAGTGTTTGGCGTGACGGGTCGGCAGTCGAAGCAGACGCGCTTTTCTGAGCCGCCGTTTCATGTCTTCACCGTGGCCGAACGGGGGCCGATCTATGCCCGCAACGGCCTGATCGTCACGCCGACCTACACCCTCAACGACCACCCTAAGCCCGACCTGATCCTGATTCCGGGCGGGGGTAGCTACCTACCCGACGGCACCCCGGCGGGTTCGCGGCGTGAGATGAACAACCCGGTGGTGCAGAACTGGATAAAGCGCCATGCCGAAACGGCTGAGCTGGTGCTGTCGGTTTGCACGGGGTCGTTGATCTTGGCCAACACGGGCCTCTTGGACGGGCTTTCGGCCACTACCCACTACCTGGCCCTGCCCGGCATGGCTGACCAGTTTCCACAGATCAAACTCTGCCCCGACGACCGCTGGGTTGATAACGGCAAGATTATTACCTCGGCAGGTATTTCGGCGGGCATCGACATGAGCCTGTACGTAGTAGGCCGATTGCTCGGCCCCGACGTAGCCCTCGAAACAGCCCGGTACATGCAGTATGACTACTGGAAGTGAGGGATTAGAAGCAAGAAATGAGAGATAAGTCAAGCTATTATCCTACCGTTCATTTCTTACTTCTTGGCTCTCACTTCTGGCTTCTGATCCTTCATACATGCAGCACCTTCGCTACTAATGCTACGTAATGCTCCAGGCCTGGCGTGGTGTGGTTGGTGCGTTTGGCGGCTTCGTCCCAGCGGCGAACCTGAATAATCTGCTGGAAGTATGAGTTGGCTTCAAACGTTCGGGCTTCGCCGGCAGTCATGGGGCCACCCTGGTAGGTCAGCGTTTGGCGGCTGGCATCGGAGAGGTTGGCCAGGTAGGCGGGGTACTTAAACGTGAGGTACCGTTTGGCGTTGACATGCTGCCTGATGAGTTGCGTAACGGACTCCGTGAACCCCCGCTGTTCCAGCCAGACAGCCCCCAGCGTTTCGTGATCCATGCGCCCATAAACGGCCATGTAGTCGGTGGCGGTTTGGCCGGGGAGCAGGTGGCCGATGTCGTGCAAAAACGCCGCCACCACGGTAGGCAAATCGGCTCCGGCCTGCTCGGCGAGTTGCGCACATTGCAGCGCGTGTTCCTGCTGCGTTACGGGTTCGCCCACGTAATCGGCCCCGCCGCCGTGCAAAAACAAGTCGCGGATTTGTGCCGCAATGGCCTCAGGCGAAGGTCTGTTTGACGTACGTTCGTTCGTAGCTGCCATCGGTATAGAGGTCTATGAGGGCGTACCCAGCGGGGGTCTCGTGGTAGGTGTCGGTGCTCCACCAGTTGCCACTCACAGCCCCGTTGCAACAGTAGGTTACGTTGTTATATTCCACCCGATCAAGCAGGTGCATATGGCCGCTAAGGGCCAGTTTTACGTTCGGGTGCTGGTGAAATAACGCAATGAGCCGGGTGGCATCGGTATGGACCCAACTGCCCGGAATGGCCCAATGTCCACCCTTAACAGTGTTAGGATCGTAGAAAGCGCAGGCGGCCAGCAGCGGAATGTGCGAGAGCAGCAGCACGGGCGTGGTGGCCGGGATAGAAGCCAGTTCTTTCTCCAGCCAGGCAAACTGCGGGGCGTCGAGGTGGGCGGTATACCAGCTGCCGTCGGGGTTGGTTTGCACGCTGTCGAGGATAATGATGTGCCAGCCATTCCGCGCAACACTCCGGTAACGGTTGGCTAGGCCCAGCACCTCCTGCACCCAGGCCTTGCCGTAGCGGGCATCGGCTTTGGCATCGGGTAGCCCCCAGATGTCGTGGTTGCCAATGCAGTAGTCGATGGGCAAGGAACACTCGGCTTTCACCACCTGCTGCCAGGCCTGCCACTGCGCTGCCACGGCGGCTTTGTCGCGGCCCAGGGCATCCATAATCACGTCGCCGCCGTGCAGAATAAAGGCGGGTTTGTCGGCCTGATTTTGCAGGTGATGCAAACAGGCCGCCACCGCTTTCATGGGCTTGGCGTCGGGCGTAATGTGCGTATCGCCGATGTAGGCAAAGCGCACGGCCCGCTTTTTGTCCGGAGCTTTTTCTGGTGCGGCAAACGAAGCCAGCGGCAGCAGTGCCGCCGACTTCAGCAGGTCGCGGCGGGAGGTGAAGTTTTGCATAGTGAGTAGGGAGCTAAGAGCCAAGAATCAAGAGTAGTGCCGTTCGCTCTTGACTCTTGACTCTCATCTCTTGGCTCTTTATTTTAACAGCCACATGGTGGCGTTAATATCGTCATTTCCACCAAACTGACTATCGAGTGCCTGCTTCAAATTTGTGCCGTTGGTGGTGCGTTCGGTGTTGGGGTACTGCCAGCGTTTGGGTATGCGTTGCGAATTGCCCGTGCCAACGCCCGTCAGGAACGTGGGTACGCCCGTGCGCCGCTGAGTAAACCAGGCTTCTAAACCCGACCCCTGCGCGAAGGCAAGGTACTTCTGGGTCAGAATTTGCTTCAGTCCCGCCGCCGTGTTGCCCCCGTACGCCACCGTCGGTTGTGCATAGTAGGTAGTAAAGCTTACTGGCACCGAGTAGCTGTTGAACTCCTTGTAGCCCCCATCTTTCGAGAAAAACACGTCGTTGTTACCGTCTTTCAGGCCATAAAACGCCCAAGACGTTTGAATGCCTTTTTTGTACAGTTCCTCGGCCGTACCCAGCGCCGTGGCTGCTGACCACCCCCGGTTTAGCCCTTCGGCAATGGTGAAACACTGTTCGGCGTAGCCCAGCAGCACATATGGCTCGGCGGTGTACGTGCTGTAATAGCGCTTGCGGTTCTGAAACGAGTACTCTCCCTTGTTGGCCTTCGCCGACATATCGGCCAGGTCTTCGCCCGACGATGCGCCAACAAAGGCACCGAAATCGGTTGGTTTCAGACCCGCCGCCAGCTTTACCGGAGCAGGTTCAGCTACCACAAACGTACGTGGATCTTTTAAGCTGGTGAGCAGGTCCAAGTACGTGGCGGCCATGTTTTCACGGGTGGCGTTCTGCCCAAAATTATCCGGGCTGCGGCTGTATTTGTTGGTGGTGCTGTTGAACAGGTACTGCCAGTTGTCGCCCTCGTTGGTGAGCAGCGGAAACTTGGTGGGGTTGGCCAGCACCTCGGCAAAACGTGTTTTCACGGCCAGATCGGTATCAGCCTCCTTGCTGCTCAGGCTTATCAGTACCCGCAGCTTGTAGCTGTTGACCAGCTTTTGCCACTTGCGCAGATCATTGCCGTAATAAATATCGCCTGCCAGTGCATTATCGCCTTTGGCAATCAGGGCGGTTATGTCGGCGTTGGCTTCGTCGAGCCATTTCAGAATCTGTACATACACCACCTTTTGACTGTCGTATTTGGGGGCGGTATTGTCCAGGCCTTTCAAGGCGTCGGTGAGGGGCAGGTCGCCTACGCGGCGGGTCATGTCTTCGTAGAAATAAGCCCTAAAAAACTTGCCCAGCGCGGCATAGGCATTCACTTCGGGCAGGCCCACCCGGCGAGCCTCCTGCTCCATTTTTACCACATTTTTCAGCGTGGTATAGCGTAGTGGAGCCGCCGTCCAGCTATACTCGTTGGTGGCGTAGTAGTTGTAGTTGCTGGCATAGAACTGGTTCCAGCGCTGCTCGTCGTCCCAGGCGCTGCCTGTGGCATCGAACACATCGGCCAATACACCTTTTAGCACCAGCGAGGCCGGTGCGTTAACAGGCCTGTTCGGGTCTTTTTCCAGTTCATCGAACGGCTTATCGCAACCCGACAGTGTTAGTATTAATGATACTAAAAAGCTGATATACAAGTGGTTGAATTTCATAAGGCTTTTCTGTTTTCTGTTTGGAGTTTATAGTTTTCAGTTGGTCGACGCAGTCACTACTCGTACGTCAGCCAACTGAAAACTGTAAACTCTAAACAGAAAACTGTTAAAAGGTGAGGTTCAGGTTAACGCCGTAGCGGCGGGTAGTAGGGGTTTGCAAATCCGAGCTGCCATTGCCAATGAACTGGTCGAGGTCGATGTCTTTTTTCTCTGCGAAATAAAGCAGGTTGCGTCCCACCAGCGAGACCGACGCCTGCCGGATGCCCACCCGACTCAAAAATGATTGGGGCAGCGCATAGCCAATGGTTACCTCGCGCAGTTTGGCATATGTTCTCGACATCAGGTTTCCGCCACTTGGGCTGTAACGGCGGCTGATGTAGTCCTGTAAATACGTCTTGGTTTCGTTGGGTTTAAAGCTTAACTCGCCGAAATTCAGCACGTTACCGTCGGCGTCGTAGTTCAGGGCACCGTTGGCCAACTGAACGCCTTCGCCCAAATACGATTTGATTCCCTGCACATCTTGCTGCCGGGCAATGCCCATGGCCCCCTCCACGGTTTGGATGTGTCGTCCACCCCGGAACGTCTGCCGCTGAATGTAGTTGGCAATCACGCCGCCCACACGCCCGTCGAATTGAAAGCTGAAGGTGAAGTTTTTGTAGCCAAAGCGGTTGTTGATGCCCCAGGTGAAATCGGGGTTGATGTTGCCCAGGTACTGCGCCACCGGGTTGATAATCGGGCGGCCACCAGCGTCATTGACCAGTTGCCCGTCGGGGGTGCGGACAAACGTCTGGGAATAATATTTGTCTGTCCGGTCGCCTACTTTAAAGAAGGTGTTCAGCGTGTTTACGCCAGGGTAAATGTCGGTGTAGCGCTCCTGGAAAGTAGCGTAGTTGGCCACCACGTCCCAACTCAACCCGTTGGGCAATTGCAGGGCCTTGCCCGTGACCGAGATCTCCAGGCCTTTCTTCTGGGTGTTGATACCGTTGACCAGCACCGATGTATACCCCGTTGTCTGCGAGAGTGGTAGCTGAAAAATACGTGGTCCGTCGTTGCTCACGTAATAGGCTACGTCAAACGCCAGCCGATTTTTCAGCAACCGCAAGTCGAGACCAATTTCCGTCTGTGACGTCGAGTTGGGTTTGATGTCGGTGTTATTGAGCGTGTTGGTGAAATAGGCTCCCGGCTGATTGTTATACACTAGCGGTGTGCTATAGACTGCCGAGTTCTGGTAGGTCGGCCCATCGTACGACGAGGCATAGTTGTCGCCGTAGCTCAGCGGGAACGAGGACCCCGCCGTAGACCCAATGGTCGAGGCCGTCAGGGCATCTTTCACGTTGGCGTAGGAGGCCCGTAGCTTCAGGAATGAGATGAACGTGGGCAAGGTAAACAGGTCTGAAAACACCGTACTGAGAGCCACCGAGGGGTAAAAGAAGGTGTTGTTGCCCTTGGGCAGGGTCGAGAGTTTATCCACGCGGCCCGTGGTTGAGAGCGTCAGCCAGTCGCGGAAGGTGAAATCGGCGGAGTAGTAGGCCGAGTTCACGCGCATGTCGGCGGTGTAGTTGGTGAAGTAGCCGGGGTTGGCCGAGTTGGCAAAGTTGTATACGCCCGGCACGTTGAGGTAGTTGGTGGTGGCGTAGTTCGAGTTGTAATTGAACACCCGCAGGTTGCCCCCGCCAATGGCCGACACAGCCAATTGCGACCCAATTTTGTGGTTATACCGGATCAGCAGATCCGTGTTGCTGTCGAACAGGTTGCGGCGGTCTTCGCGGTAGTCACCCCGCCCTTCTTCGCGACCATAGACCGTGGCCGAATACGGAAACTTCTCGGTACGGAGCAAATTATAGGCCGATAGCTGGGTGCGCAGGGTAGCCTCTAACCCGTCGGCAATGCGGTAGCGGAGGGAGGTTTGGCCAATGATATCGGTCTTGTAATGGCCACGTAGCCACTCTTTCGACACAAACCAGGGGTTGTTGTAGCGCTGGTATTCGGCGTAGATCTGCTGTACGCCTTCTTTGCCCGGCTGCCAGTAGTTTTTCATGTCGTCGACGTTCCAGTCGGCACCACCCCAGATTACCATATTGTAGATCAGAGAGTTAGGGCCATAGTTTACGTCGGGGTAGTTGGGTGTATACTGCCGGTTTAGCTGTAAATCACCTTCGAACCGCAGCCGGTCCGTGAAGTTATAGCCTGTGGTGACCTTGAAGTTGGTGCTGTTCAACTGCGTGTTGGGCACAATGCCACGCTGGTAGGTGTGGGAGAGCGAAAACCGCAGGTCATACTTTTCGCCCGACGACGATACGGCTATGTTGTTGGTTGACAGAATGCCCGCCTGCAAAAACCGCGTCAGGTTGTCTTTACCCCGCGGGATCCAGGGCGTGGGGGTTCTTTTGCCCGTGATAGGATCAACGGGGCTGTCGTATTGGGGCAGCAACCGCCCGTCGAGGGGTGGCCCCCAGATGTCGTAGTCACCGTCGTTTTTGCCGTTGCCCTTGCCATCCACAAACTCATACACGCCGTGGTCGCCGGGGCCGTAGAGGTCCTGTACCTTGGGAATAGCCAGAAACCCATTCTCCACCATCTGGCTGGTATTGACATCGACCTGAAAGCCGCGCTTGTCTTTGCTGCCGCGTTTGGTGGTGATCAGGATGGCCCCGTTTTTACCCCGAAAACCGTACAGCGCCGACGCTGAGGCCCCTTTCAGCACCGAATAGGTGTCGATATCGTCTGGGCTGATGTTCCAGGTGTCGGAGTTGATTGGTACGCCATCCACCACAAACAGCACGTCGGTGTTGCCCCGCAGCTGAATAATGGGGCGGCGCAATAATTCCGCTGAGGTGGCAATGTTGAGACCGGCCACCTTACCCACCAGCGAGTTGATGGGGTTAGGTTCACGCGCCTTAATCACCGATGCCCCATCGACATTTTGGATGGACACCCCCACATTGCGTACGTCTTTTTTGACGCCCAGCGCTGTCACCAAAACTTCCGTGAGTTGTTGGTCATCTTCGGTCAAGCTTACATCGACAGTGTTTCTGTTATTCACTAGTACCTCCTGCCGCACAAAACCGATGAACGAAAAGGCCAGCACTGCCCTGGCATTGGTTACGGAGAGCTTGTAGGTACCGTCGGCCCCGGTGGTTGTGCCCGTGGTAGTACCTTTAATAATAACCGAAACACCCGCTAGTGGGGTCTGATCGGTGGCCGAGCGCACCGTGCCAGAAATGGCAACGGGCTGCCCCGCTGCGGGACGGCCGCACAGGCAGAGAAAGGCCACCAGGCCCATGAAGAGCCAGTGCAAAATCCGCGAAAGTAAGGTGAGTAGTGAAGTGGACATATACGGGCTATCTTGATTTTCCGCAAAGGTATGCCCATCAAATAGCCTGAATGTTAAGGCGTTATGACCTGGCTGTTATCAAATACCGGGTCTGTTCATGAGAGGTTAACAAGGAATGTACATTATTCATTGTACATTCTCTACCACCTCCCGCATCGCGGTCGCCTTCAACAAGCACTCGGCGTACTCGGTGGCGGGATCGGCATCGTGGGTGATGGCGCTGCCGACGGAGAAGCTGGCGTAATGCGTGTCGGCGTTGTAGAACAGGCTTCGGATTACCACGTTGAAGTCGAAATCACCGTCGGGGGTAATGTAGCCGATGGCCCCGGAGTAGATGCCCCGGCGAGAGGCTTCCAGCTCGTCGATGCGCTCCATGGCCCGAATTTTCGGGGCACCCGTCATGCTGCCCATCGGGAAGGCGTTGCCCAGGATATCGGCCAGCGTGGCGTCGGGCCGGGCCGTGGCCGATACCGTCGAGATCAGCTGGTGCAGTTGCTGAAACGTGTAGATGCCAAACAGTTCGTCTACCCGTACGCTGCCCACCTCTGCCGACCGCGCCAGGTCGTTGCGCACCAGGTCTACGATCATCAGGTTCTCGGCCTGTTCTTTCTCGCTGTTCCGTAATTCGTGCTTCAGGGCCTCGTCTTCCTCGGGCGAAATCCCCCGCCGGATGGTGCCTTTGATGGGCTGCGATACCAGGCGCGACCCCGTCTTTTTCAAGAACCGTTCGGGCGAGGCACCCAGCACAAAACGGCTTCCCTGCTTCAGAAACACCGAAAACGGCATCGGCGACCGGACACACAGGGCCTGGTATGCCGCCACCGGCGCGAGGGTAACCGCTTCGGCAAAAAACTCCAGACAGTAGTTCAACTCATACACGTCGCCGTCTTCGATCAACGCTCGTATATGCCTGACCACGGCCTCGTACTCGGCTTGGCTAACCCGCGCCTGCACGTTTGTGCCAGATGCACCTGTTTGTGAATAGATCAGTCCAAAATCGGTCCGAAACGGGAGGTCTGTAAATGCCTCCATCCACGCCTCCCAGGGGCCCGCATCGGGTTCATCGGTCCAGACGATCAGGCTGTTCGCGTCAAAATCAAGGATATACAGCGGCTCGAAAAACCAGCAGTCGGGGAAGCCGAGGCGGTCGGGGTGGCGGCTTTGCAGGGCCTCCAGCTGGTTTTTCAGGTCGTAGCCCAGGTAGCCCACCAGGTGGCACCGGTGCCGGGCGTGGAAGTCCGACAGCGTTTGCAGATCGGCTGTACCGGTAAACGAAACGACCCGTTTCGCGCCGACGTAGAGTCGGTTTGGAAACGGGTCGTTAGGATACGCTACGTTGTTGTTGTTTAGCAACACAACATGGTCAAAGTGGCTTTCGGCCAGTGCCAGTACACGTAGCCCCCAGTTAGCGGCGGAGGGCATTACGGTAAAGACAAATTGGTTCATGCCTGGTAATCAACCGTTTGCACGTCAATGGCGATGTCTTTGCCTTCGTTGTTTTTGCCCAGCCGGAACGACACCTCATCATCAACCTGGAAATCGTTGAAGTCGCCCGCCGTCACGCTCGTGTAGTGGAAGAACAGGTTGTTGGGTGGCCAGTTGATGAAGCCGTAGCCCGTTTTTAGGCTGCGGATGGTGCTTACGTGGCGCTCGTCGGTATTGTCGAAATCGGGCTGCCGGTCTTCGTCATCGCCTTCGCCCAAAAACTGCGGCTCAATGGGGTTGGTGTTAATAAACCCACCGTTGCCGTTTGATGGCGCGGCCGTGTTGGTGTTCTGGTAGTAGGTCCGGGGCGGCACGTCGGCGCGGGGCTGCTGTTTCACAAACAGGTCGCGGATCATGGCGTCGTTCTTTTTCAGCCGGTTGTCGATGATCTCGTGCATCGGCACAGGGTACGACACCTCTTCGAGCAGGTCCTGCGAGGTGCGCGTCACCATTTTTTCGCCTTCGTCGTTGAGGTACTCAAAATCCCAACTGAGCACCATCACGCGGGTGCCCAGGGTGTTGAGCTTCCGAATCAGGGGTACGTAATCACCGTCGGCGGTGATGAGCACCACCACGTCAAACTGCTTGTAGATGGCCAATTCATAGGTTTCCAGGGCCAGCCACACGTCGATGCCTTTTTCCTGGCGGAACCCCTGGTAGGTTTTCACGGGCAAATAGTGCGTCACTACACCTTCCGACATCAGAATATCGTCGAACAGCCGGTCGTAGAACAACTGATTACCGCGCTGGCTGGCTTCGTGGGCGTTGAGCCGACCCCGGAAGTAGTGGGCATCTACGATCTGACTCAACTGCATATCGCTGTCTTCCAGATCGGCCACCTGCGCCCGAATGAACTGGTGCAGGCCCGAAATGCTGATCCGGCTGCGGCGTTCGTGCGAGTAGTTGTAGTAGTTACTTACGTGTAGGAAATAATTACCGTCATAGAACACCCCGATACGGGTGAGTTTACTGGTTCTTTGATTTTGCATTTTCTTTTAACAATGGACGCTATGAACAAATGGACTTAATTAAAAACTATGGTGTAGTGGCTCAGGTACAGTAGTAATAAATAAGCAGTTTGGTGAAGCAATACGAAGGAGCAGGGGTATGTGTGCTTAGAAGCAATGAATGGTTCTGCCTGAATCTATACGTCTATCGGTATCAACTACTTATGCCTACGTTTCCGGTGGTAGCTTACATCCCGGACACCCGTTTTATGGGGCGAATATAGCCTAAAAACGATACAGTAGCCTTTTTTTATGCCGACGGGGCTAACTTGCAGCCATGCAACCTGTCCTGTTTATTGATCGCGACGGCACCCTGATCATCGAGCCGCAGTCCGATTTCCAGATCGATTCTCTCGAAAAGCTGAGCTTTATTCCCAACGTGCTGTCGGCGCTGCGCCACATTGCCGAAGAAACACCCTACGAACTGGTCATGGTGACTAATCAGGATGGGCTGGGCACGGCGGCCTTCCCCGAAGAAACCTTTTGGCCTGCCCACCGTAAGATGCTGGAGACCCTGGCGGGCGAAAACATCCACTTCGCCGCCGAGTTCATCGACCGCACCTTTGCCGCCGATAACGCCCCCACCCGCAAACCCGGTACGGCCATGCTGGGGCAATACCTCACCGGCCACTACGACCTGGCCAACAGCTACGTCATCGGCGACCGCCTCACCGACGTGCAACTGGCCGTCAACCTGGGGGCGAAGGCGATTCTGTTTGTGCCACCCAACGCCAACCCCGACACGCAAGCGGCTGATACACACGGCATAAGCGAGGCCATGCAACAGGCTATTGCCCTCAAAACCGACAGCTGGACCGACATCTACACCTTCCTGCGCCTGCCCGACCGCACGGCCACGGTAGAGCGGAACACCAACGAAACGAAGATTAAGATTGAGCTAAACCTCGACGGCACGGGCAAGGCCGACATGCACACCGGCCTGGGTTTCTTCGACCATATGCTCGACCAACTGGCCAAGCATTCCGGGGCCGATTTGCACATTCACGTGCAGGGCGATCTGCACATCGACGAGCACCATACCATTGAAGACACCGCCCTGGCGCTGGGTGAGGCCTACCGGCAGGCGCTGGGCAGCAAGCGGGGCATTAGCCGCTACGGGTTTCTGCTACCCATGGACGAGGCCCTGGCGCAGGTGGCCATTGACTTCTCGGGCCGTCCGTGGCTGGTGTGGAATGCCGAGTTCAAGCGCGAAAAAATCGGCGAAATGCCCACCGAAATGTTTTTCCATTTCTTCAAATCCTTCGCCGACACCGCTCAGGCCAACCTAAACATTCAGGTCACGGGCGACAACGAGCACCACAAGATCGAAGCCATTTTCAAAGCCTTCGCCAAAGCCATCAAAATGGCCGTGAAGCGCGACATCAAGGCACTGGACAGTTTGCCAAGTACGAAGGGAGTATTATAGGGGAGGGGTTTTGCACCCCAGCAACAGGAGTAACACGTCATTTTATGACCGACTCAAGTCCGAAAGATCTTTTTAAAAGCACAATGCTATTGAAAACATACACATCAAATTGGATTAAGGATTTCACGGATATAAAACTTGAAATCGAAAGTGGGCTACACGGCCTTGACTTTACTATCGAACACGTTGGAAGTACTGCCGTCCCACATCTGGATTCAAAACCGATAATAGACATCGATATTATCTATTCAAAGAATTTAGACTTTGTAAAAATAAAATCAGGACTTGAAAAAATAGGCTATTATCATAATGGGAATCAAGGAGTTGACGGTCGAGATGTATTTAAAAGAAATGGTAAACTGACAAATAAACTATTAGACACTGTAAAACATCACCTTTATGTTTGCCCAATTGACAGCGTAGCACTGGAAAGGCACATATTGACCCGAAATTTTTTAAGGAAGAATGAATGGGCAAGACTACAATATCAACAAATGAAATATGCATTAGCTGAAAAAGCTAATCAAGACAGAAAAGTATACTCTGCATTGAAAGAACTTAATGTAAATGATTTTATCGATTTAATTGTAAAAGAAGAAAAGCAAACGCACCATGTTGGGTTTGGAATTATTGGGCCTTGACGAATAGCTCATCATCGTTTGTTCAATATCAACTGATATCAATTGAACATGGTGTACTTTTTTGAGAAAAATTTGTGGGTATACGTTTTGCAAATTCCATACCTGTGTAAAACGCTGATCGTTGGTAGTTACCAATTTATGTACGTTACAAACACGATGGTGGGTTGTATAAAATTTGCAAACCCTGCCCTGTAATATGTAAACAAAATCGGGGCGATTCTAACGTGGAATTGCCCCGATTTTGTTACTACGGTGTTGGCTAGTTCTGCTTTACCAGATTACCACGAATGGCACCGTCTGGGTAGTCATTCGTGTGGATGTTGGCGTAGTAGAGACCCGCTTTCATGTTGTCTACCTGCGACTGCGACAGCGCCGTGGTGGTGCCGATAATGGGCGGAGTCAACGTGGGGAACGGTATAGCAACCGGGCCGGTACCATTCACACCCGAGGCACTCGTGGGTGGAATTTCGTGCAGATGGCCGGCTACAACGGTCGATGAAGCTGGGAAGCCACTGTAATTCAACGTGTAGCTTAGCACCCGTGTGGTGTTGTCCAGATTACCGGAAAACGTGCCGGTGGCAGGTGATGTCGTTGAGTTTGGCTTTTCATTGGCCCCGTTGAGGGTGGCGGCGAAAATAGTGTTGTTCGATGGCGTAACCACCGTGGTATTGTCGTTTTTACAGGCGAAAAAGATGGTGGTAGCCATCACGCCGAACGTGAAAATGAGTCCCTTTTTCATGGGTTGAGCAATTAAGTTGGATGAACAATAAACTATATAACCTACCGATAAACTTGGTAGATTGTTTACACCCACAACGCTATTTCGCACTATTATTGCCCTACTGCGTAGTGTAATTAGTCAGTGGTCCAGTCAGTAGGAGGGAGCATAGTTGGCGGGGCATCAGTCGCTGAGGCAGATATATTCAGCCGCTCAGCTACTTTCGTGGTAATAATCACCTGATTGTCACGCTCACCCATTTTCCACTCATGATTAAATACACCCTCGGCTTTGCCTTCGCGGCAGTGGCCGTACTGAGTACCTCGTTCATCGAAAAAAAGCCCGTCGAACAGCCCGCCCGTACCAACTACACGACCTACTGCGCCTCGTGCCACGGCGAAAAAGTAGAGGCGTTCGTAGACCGTAAGTGGAAACACGGCAACGAAAAAGCCAACCTGGTAGCCAGCATCGCCGGTGGCTACCCCGACCTGGGTATGCCCACCTGGAAGGGCGTTTTGACCGACAAGGAAATCGACGATATGGCCAACCTGATTGGGGAGAGCCTGAAAAACGTGGAGCAGTATGCCTTCGCCAATAAGCCTACGTCCAACGTATTCACCTCTGAAAATCAGAACGTTAAGCTCGATACGATAGCCGCGGGCATGGAGTCGCCCTGGGGGTTGGCGTTCTTACCCGGTGGAGATCTGCTCGTTACTGACCGTAACGGGTCAATCTACCGGGTCGACAGCAAGCACCAGAAAACAGCCGTAACGGGCGGTCCAACGGTGGTTTATGAAGGGCAGGGTGGCCTGCTCGACGTGGCGCTCCATCCCGATTTTGCTAAAAACAACTTTGTTTACTTTTCGTATTCAGCAGGCAAAACGGAAGGCGATCAGAAGCTGACTACTACGGCCGTGATGCGGGCCAAATTGACGGGCACCACGCTGAGCGATCAGAAAGTCATCTTCGAGGCCCTGCCTTACTCGAAAACGCGCCACCACTACGGATCACGGCTGGCGTTCGATAATAAAGGCTACCTGTTTGTGTCGGTAGGGGAGCGGGGTAATGAAAAAGAAAACCCGCAGGACCTAAGCCGTGATCTGGGCAAAATTCACCGGATGTATGACGATGGCCGCGTGCCCGAAGACAACCCCTTTGTGAAGACCCCCGGTGCCCGCCCCACGATCTATTCCTACGGCCACCGCAACCCGCAGGGCATGTACAAAAACCCCGTCACGGGCGAAATATGGGCCAATGAACACGGGCCACGCGGCGGCGATGAGTTGAACCTGATCAAAAAAGGGGCTAATTACGGCTGGCCCGTGATCTCGTATGGCATTAATTACGACGGCAAACCCATCACCGCCCTCAGCGCGAAAGAGGGTATGGAGCAGCCCGTGACCTACTGGATTCCGTCTATTGCTCCATCGGGTATTGCTTATGTGGATGGTACAAAATACCCCGCCTGGAAAGGTAATGTGATGGTCGGGTCGCTGCGGTTTCAGTACCTCAACCGCTGCGTGATGGAAGGCAATGAGGTGGTGAAGCAGGAGCAACTGCTGAAAAACATCGGCCGGGTCCGCAACATCAAAACCGGCCCCGACGGCTACCTCTACGTCTCCGTCGAATCGCCGGGTTTCGTGTATCGGTTGCAGCCGATGTAATAGTGGTGAGTGGTGAGTGGTGAGTGGTGAGTGATGAGCGGTCCGCCGCCGCGGTGCTGAGTTTGCTTCCGCAAGAGCAATACGCTGGCGGAAGCAAACTCAGCACCGCGGCGGCGGACCGCTCATCACTTACCACTCACCACTTATCATTCCCTTCCTTAATTTTGGGCCTGTGAACCAGCACCCGTGATGGTGGGTTGTTTTTGTAGCGAATCCTTTTTTTCACCCGTTAATAGTTTAGCAGAATGGCTTTTGATGTAGACATGATTCAGCGCGTGTACGCGAACCTCGGTGAGCGCGTTCGTGCCGCCCGGCAGGTAGTTGGTCGCCCGCTGACGTTGTCAGAGAAAATTTTATATACGCACCTCTCCGGCGGTACCGCCACGGAGTCGTTCGAGCGGGGCAAAGCTTATGTCGATTTCGCCCCTGACCGCGTAGCCATGCAGGACGCCACCGCCCAAATGGCCCTGTTGCAGTTCATGCAGGCCGGTCGCCCGAAAGTTGCTGTACCCTCAACAGTGCACTGCGATCACCTGATTCAGGCAGAAACGGGTGCCGAACATGACCTATCGACCGCCAAGAGCAAAAACAAAGAGGTCTATGATTTTCTGGCCTCGGTGTCTGATAAATACGGTATTGGTTTCTGGAAGCCCGGCGCGGGGATTATTCACCAGGTGGTGATCGAAAACTACGCCTTCCCCGGCGGTATGATGATCGGTACCGACTCGCACACGCCCAACGCGGGTGGCCTCGGTATGGTGGCCATTGGTGTGGGTGGTGCCGATGCCTGCGACGTGATGGCGGGCCTGCCCTGGGAGCTGAAAATGCCTAAACTCATTGGCGTGAAACTCACCGGCAAGCTTAGTGGCTGGGCGTCGGCCAAAGACGTGATCCTGCGTGTGGCCGGTATCCTGACCGTGAAAGGTGGTACAGGCTGCATTGTAGAATACTTCGGCGATGGTGCCGAAAGCCTCTCAGCTACCGGAAAAGGCACGATCTGCAACATGGGTGCCGAAATTGGCGCCACCACGTCGATCTTCGGATACGACGAAAAAATGGCCGACTACCTCCGCGCCACGAGCCGCGCTGAAATCGCCGACCTGGCCGACGGTGTGAAAGCCGACCTCCGTTCCGACGAGGAAGTCTACGCCGACCCCGCCACGTATTACGACCAACTGATTGAAATTGACCTCAATACGCTGGAACCCCACGTTAACGGCCCCTTCACGCCCGACCTCGCCTGGCCCCTGTCGAACTTCGCCAAAGCCGTACGCGACAACAACTGGCCCGAGAAACTGGAAGTAGGCCTGATTGGCTCATGCACTAACTCGAGCTACGAAGACATGACCCGCTCAGCCTCTATTGCCGCGCAGGCCGCTGCCAAAAACCTGAAAGCCAAAGCCGAATTTACCGTGACGCCCGGCTCGGAACTGGTGCGGTTCACCGCCGAGCGCGACGGCATCCTGCACACCTTCGAGCAGATGGGCGGCGTGGTGCTGGCCAACGCCTGCGGACCCTGCATTGGGCAGTGGGCACGGCACATGGACGACCCTACCCGCAAGAACTCGATCATCACGTCGTTCAACCGGAACTTCGCCAAGCGGAACGACGGCAACGCCAGTACCCACGCCTTTGTGGCCTCGCCTGAAATCGTGACTGCCTTCGCCATCGCCGGCGACCTGACGTTCAACCCCATGACCGACACGCTGACCAACGAAGCCGGTGAGCAGGTGAAATTCGACGAGCCACAGGGCATCGAACAACCCGTACGCGGCTATGCCGTAGATGACGCCGGTTATCAGGCCCCCGCCGAAGATGGTTCCGCCGTGCAGATTCTGGTGTCGCCCACGTCAGACCGGCTGCAACTGCTGGCCTCATTCCCGGCTTGGGAAGGCACCGACCTGAACGGCCTGAAACTGCTGATTAAGGCCAAAGGCAAATGCACCACCGACCATATTTCGATGGCCGGTCCGTGGCTGAAATACCGTGGCCACCTCGACAACATCTCGAACAACATGCTCATTGGCGCGGTGAACTTCTATACCGAGAAAACTAACTCAGTGAAGAATCAACTCACTGGCGAATACGGCGAAGTACCGGCCGTGCAGCGGGCCTACAAAGCCGCTGGCGTGGGATCTATCGTGGTGGGCGACGAGAACTACGGCGAAGGCTCATCGCGCGAGCACGCGGCTATGGAACCCCGTTTCCTGGGCGTGCGGGCCATTTTGGTGCGGTCATTTGCCCGTATCCACGAGACCAACCTGAAAAAGCAGGGTATGTTGGCCCTTACCTTCGCTAACCCGGCAGACTACGACAAGGTGCAGGAAGACGACAGCATCGACATCAAGGGCCTGACCATCTTCGCCCCTGGTCAACCCCTGACGGTGGTGCTCCACCATGCCGACGGCAGCAGCGACGAGTTCCCCGTAAATCACACCTACAACCAAGGGCAGATTGAGTGGTTCAAAGCCGGTGCCGCCCTGAATTTGATCAAGATGCAGGTGCAGTAAACGGCAGTAGACCTATAAGGTCTTCGGA
The DNA here is from genome assembly GCF_017353255.1 of Fibrella aquatilis. Lineage (GTDB taxonomy): Bacteria > Bacteroidota > Bacteroidia > Cytophagales > Spirosomataceae > Fibrella > Fibrella aquatilis. The sequence goes on from NZ_JAFMYU010000001.1 coordinate 293,920, forward strand.
GACCTTATAGGTTGAGCTACAATAAAAAATGCCCGAATTGCCGTGTGGTAGTTCGGGCGTTTTTGTTCTCTAAAGAGTTATATTTGATAAAATGCGCTTTACTATGCAAAAGCAGTCAGAACTATCAGAAAAGTCTTATTTCTTCAAGAAATTGAAGACATATACCGCCGAGGAAATCATCGCAGCAGGTGGAACTACGGCTTTCGGCAAAGTGACGCATTATGACAGAGAAGCGTTGAATCGTTTGGATGGAGAACCCCTAACTGAAGAGGAGTACCAGCAGGCTATTGAGCAATTGAGCAAGTAGCATGAACCTTCTTTTCGACACGAATATTGTGCTTGCCGTTGGACGTGCTGATTCGTCGTCCCGTCTATTAACTGCTCTCAACCCTACCAATGCACTAATTTATGTTTCGTTTGCTACAATAGCTGAAGCGCAATCCATTGCTTACCAGAATGGTTGGGGCCAGCGAAAGGCAAGTCTGATTGAAAACTTCTTTGCAGCGGTGCGTGTCATTGGCATTAGCGATTTATTACTTCCCGCTTATGTAGGAATTGACGCTTACAGTCAGCGCAATCACCCTGATTATCAATCATATCCATTCGAAACGCCCCGCAACATGGGTAAAAACGATCTGTATATCAGTGCAACTGCGTCACTGCTAAACCTCAAGTTAGTTACAACAGATCAGGATTTTGACCACTTGAATGACACATTTCTGACTCTACAAAGAATTACTCCAGAATGGCTACGCGACCGATTAAAGAGTTGATTGTTGCCGTAAACCACACCTACAACCAGGGTCAAATTGAGTGGTTCAAAGCCGGTGCCGCCCTGAATTTGATCAAGATGCAGGTGCAGTAAACGGCAGTAGACCTATAAGGTCTTCGGAGACCTTATAGGTTGAGATACAATAAAAAGCCCGAATTGCTGTATGGTGGTTCGGGCGTTTTGTTGGGCCAAACTGGTTATATTTGATTAAATCGAAACCAGTTATGACAAAAGAAGCCGTACAAAAAGTGGTCGATACCTTACCTGACGAGGTAACTATTGACGATATCGTGGAGCGCCTGATCCTCATTCAGAGTTTTGACGAAGGCCGAAAACAGTATGAAGCAGGCCAGTTTGTCACCCATGATGAGGTAGGTAAACGACTCGACAAGTGGCTCAAGTAATCTGGACATCCCGCGCCGCTGATGAAATCGTTGAAGTGGCCGAGTTCATTAGCGATTTTTCGATTAGCTATGCCAAACAGTTCGTCAAGCGCGCCTATGAGCGGACAGGTCAACTAGCTAATTTTCCTGAAATGGGTCGCTTGATTCCTGAAATAGGCAAGCCTCAATACCGCGAGTTATTAGAAGGAAACTACCGAATCATGTACGAATTACTGGACGCAGATCTGATTCTTGTCCAGCGGGTTATACATCAGGCACGTGACTTTAAACCGTAGTTAATCAAAACTACAAAAAATGCCCTGGATGCGCATCCAGGGCATTTTATATGAAAACAACGTACCTAACTAAATCTCTGAATAGGTCGCTGGGTGCAGTAGGTAAATGTCGGCGCGGAGGTAGTTGTGGGCGTATTCGGGGAGGGCGTTTAGGGACTTCCAGGCGGGGTCGGCGCTGAAGGCTTTCCAGTGGGCGTCGCGGTCGGCTTTGGTGGCAAACGAGGTCATGTACATCATGCTCGGCAGCTTGGCTCCGGCTCTTACCTGTCCGCAAAAAACGGTGTTGAACCCCAGCCGACTGAAAATGTCCAGTTCGCCGTTGTTAAACTGCGCTACTTTAGCTTCGTGCAGCTTTTCGGTGGCGGCTTCGTAGAGGCGCAGTTCATAGATACGGTCGGCGGCGGGGCCAGTGAGTTTAGGAGCCATCAGACTGGGCATCCCGGCAAAGGCCTCCATCAGCACCGATTCAAAGCCTTTGTAGGCGGGCTTGTCGAAAGCGGCGTTGATGTAATCGGCCCCGGCGGTGGCGTATTGCTTGTCTTTGGCCAGCGTCTCATTCAGGGTGGCGAACTGATCAACCGATTTAAACGGAATCAGCACGTACAGGGTTGAATCGGCCTCGGCGGGTTTGAAAACGCCTACTTTGCCAATACCGGCGCGGTGCAGGGCGGGCAGATACGCGTCTTTGAGGTAGCTATCGAGCCGGTTGCGCTGATCGCTGTTTGTCAAATGATATACCTTCAGTTGGTAATACTCGCGCTTGGGGGCAGCAGCAAAAACTTGGGTTAAGCTGAAAAGAAAAGCCGCCATCAGGGCTAGCACATACGTTGACTTGGTACTCCAGAATGTGGTCATATTGGAAAATTGGTTGTGTGGAATAACAAAGCAGCGTAGGCCCGAAACCTCATTGCCTTTACACGGTATGCAACAACGCACCTTCCCCAACCACACGGCCCTATCGCAGCATACCGCCGACTACATTGCCAACCTGATCCGCCAAAAACCCGATGCCGTGCTTTGTCTGGCCTCTGGTGATACCCCCACCGAAACGTACCGAATCTTGGCCAGTATGGTCCAGTCGGGTGATCTCGACCTGAGCCGGTGCCGGTTCATTGGTCTCGACGAGTGGGTTGGCTTTGGCCCTACCGACGTGGGTAGTTGCGGCTACCTGGTGTACCGCGACCTGTTTACCCCCGCCCAAATTCGCTCCGAACAAATCACCTATTTCGACGCTAAAGCCACTGATCTCCAGGCCGAATGCGCCCGCGTCGACGACGCCATTGCCGATTTTGGAAAGCTCGATCTGCTGCTGGTGGGCATCGGTATGAACGGCCATATCGCTCTCAACGAGCCAGGTACGCCGTTTTCACTCCGTTGCCACGTAGTGCAACTCGCCCAGTCGACTATTGATGTGGGGCAAAAATACTTTACCAAACCAACGCCGCTTTCGCAGGGCATCACCCTGGGCCTGCAACACCTGGCCGAAGCGCGCGACGTTATTTTGATGGCCTCCGGTCCCCGCAAAGCCGCCGTTGTGCAGCAGGCCCTCACCGGCCCCGTCACTGAACAGCTCCCTGCCAGCATTATGCAGACAATTGAGCAGGGGAAAGTATGGGTAAGTGAGTAGTGGTAAGTGCTAAGTTTGCTGCCGCCAGAGCAGTTACGCCTGCGGCAGCAAACTCAGCACTTACCACTACTCACTTACCACTTTCTTACAGCCCTAAGGCCGTTTTCAATGTGGTGTTGATCTGTACACCGGTGCGGGTGGTGGCGTTCTTGTAGGTAATATAGCCGAAACCTTCGTCGTACTCCCACATCGACCAGCCAATCTGGTAGGCTTCCAGAGCCTTGCGCACGTCGCCGAGGTAGGCGCAGCGGGGGGTGTTGGCTACGTAGGTTTTGTAAACGCCAAACTCGTTGCACGACACCAGCACACCGTTGGTAATAGCCCAGGTATTGATGCGTCCCAGGTCGGCCATAATTTTGGCGGCGTTCCAGTTCTCGGTGCCATAATAGAGCATCCACTGTTTGGCGGTTGCATCACCGGCCGCGTTTGCTGCCGACTGCACGTTGGTGGGTGTAGAGGGGTAGGGCAAGTTTTTGATGAACCCAAACGTTGGCGTGATCCAGTCGGCTCCCTGATGCGTAAAGACCATCGGCGAGTAATAATGAAAATTCCAGAGCACGTTTTTATTTGTTGGCGTTACGGCCAATAGTGCATCCATCGAACTCCAGTCGGGTGCGGTAGCGATGATCACATGGTTGGGCACCACCGACCGAATGGCCGAAATCAGGCTATCCTGGGCGGTTTTATACCAGGCGGGATTTGTACTGGCCATGTGGGGTTCGTTCATGACCTCGAAAAAGACCTGCGTATTGGGCTTCGCTTTGAAGTTAGTCGCGATGGCCCGCCAGTAGGCCTGCGCTTTGGGTAGAAAGGCCGGGTCGTTGGCCAGCTTCTGCTCAAAGTCACTATCGCCCGATGCATGGATAGGGTCGATGATGACGGCTAGACCAGCCGCCAGCAGACCATTCACGCCCGTATTCAGGGCCGACAACGTTGCGGGTTTCAGGAGGCTGGGCGTGGCTTCCTGAAACAACTGATTCGGGCCGATAGGGATGCGCACATGCAGAAAACCCTGCGCTTTGATCTGGGCAAACGCCGTGCTCGTAAACCGCGTGGTGAACTGCGCCGGACTAGACCCCGACCCAAACCAGTTGCTTAGGTTGATGCCTTTTTTAAGCGCGGGTATGCCGGTTGGGTACTGCGCCAGCAACGTGCCCGGTGCCCCCACCCGTGCTGATGCCTGTGGTTCGGTCTGCTGGGCGATTTCGGGTGACTGACATTGGCTCAGGAGGATAATAGCGGCCACTGAAAGAGTGAATAAACGCATAGAAAGTTGGTAGATTAAGTGCTGATTATTAGTTAGTTAACAATCAAACAAACATACGCAACTTTCGTCCTGAAAAGCCGCCGCCTAGTTGTCGCTGCTGTCCAGGATTTTCTTTTTCTCGGCCTCGTATTCCTTCTCGGTCAGCACTTTTTCATCGTAAAGCCGCTTGTTTTCGCGAAGGCGGTCAGCTTTTGATTTGGTACCGGCTGTCTGAGCAGCGGCGGGGGCCGTCAGGCTGCTCTGTGGCAGCGGCATGGCGGTGGTGGCTGGCACGACAGGCTGATCGCTGCCACTCAGGGGACGAAGTTCATAGGTGTGGTCGGGGTCGTATTTCATCGTCCAGAGAAATGGAAACAGAAAGAAAACGCCGCCTACAATGGCCCCACCGTCGGCCCGTTCGTTGCGCACCAAGGGGACTTGTACAGGCTCAAACCCCTCTTTTTCAAACCGCAGATCGGTCACGCTGCCCACAATTTTGGTATCGCTGTATTGGTAGGGCGTCACGCCTTTATACTGCCCATTGACGAACAGTTTGGCCCCGGCGGGCTGACTGTTGATGAGCGTTGAACTGGTGCAACCAGCCAACAGCATGGTGCCCGAAAGGAGCACAGGGAGGGTCTTGCCGGAGTTCCGGAAAAAAGAAGTAATCATGTTTTATACGCGTTAAGTGAACTGTCGATACACCGTTGTACGACTATATGGGTGTATAGATTACAAACGTACATAAAGGATTAGTCTATAAATCAAAAAAAGCCATTGCCAACCTGTTAAGGTTGGCAATGGCTATGACATTGAGTCTATTACGATCTACTCCGATACCACAATTAATGGTGCCACAAATTCAGGATCGTTGTCGTGCGAGGCTTTTTTGGCGGCCCGGCGCGACGTGCGTTTCATGGTAACTTCGTAAAGATCCGTGCGCCGATCTTTCAGGTTTTGCACGGAGCCATACTCGTGTAACTCCTTCAGCAACGACACATCGACATCAGCAAAAAGCACCATCTCGGTGTTGGTGGTGGCTTCGGCTTTGATGGCGTTGTTGGGAAATTGAAAATCTGACGGCGTAAACACCGCCGACTGGGCGTAGTGAATATCGGTATTGGGTACGTTGGGCAGGTTGCCCACGCAACCCGAAATGGCCACGTAACACTCATTTTCGATAGCCCGTGCCTGTGCGCAGTTCCTGACCCGGTAGTAACCGTTTTGGGTGTCGGTGAGGAACGGCACAAAAATGATCTGTGCACCCTGCGCCGCCAATGCCCGGCCCAATTCGGGGAATTCGACGTCGTAGCAAATCATCATCCCGATTTTGCCACAGTCGGTGTCGTAGGTCTTTACTTCGTAGCCACCCACCATGCCGTAGAATTTAACCTCGTTGGGAGTGATGTGAATCTTTCGGTATTCTTCAAACGACCCGTCGCGGCGGCACAAGTACGACACATTGTAGAGCTTGCCGTCGTCCATCAGCGGCATTGACCCGGCAATGATGTTGACGTTGTAGGAGATGGCAAACTCGCACATTTTTTCGCGGACCTCCTGCGTGTACTTGGCCAGTTCACGAATAGCCTGTGGTTCGGGCATGTCCTTGAATTCGGCCATGAGCGGCGTATTGAAAAACTCAGGCATGACCAGGAAATCAGCTTTATAGTCCGATACCACGTCGGTAAAGAACTCTACCTGATCGAAAAAGGCCTGTAGCGTGGGGAACGAACGCATCTGCCACTGCACCACACCCAGCCGGATGATGGAGTCGGTATGGGGCTTGCGGTTTTTTTCCGATACGTAGTAGATGTTGTTCCACTCCAGCAACGTCGCGTATTCTTTCGACTCGGTGTCGCCGGGCAGGTAGCCGCGCAGGACTTTCTTAACGTGGAAGTCGTTGGAAAGCTGAAACGTCAGCGTGGGGTCGTAAATGTCTTTTTGCTTCACCCGCGTGATGAATTCGCGGGGCGACAGCTCGTCGGCATACTTGCGGTAGTTGGGTATGCGCCCACCCGCCAGAATACCCTTCAGGTTCAGTTGCTCGCAAAGTTCCTTTCGGGCATCGTAGAGCCGCCTACCCAGGCGCAGGTCGCGGTAGTCGGGGTGTACGAACACTTCAATGCCGTAGAGCCAGTCGCCTTTTTTGGTGTGGGTATCGAAGGTGTACTCGCCGGTGATTTCCTCGAAGGTGTGGCTATCGCCAAAGTCAGCGTACTTGACCTGAATAGCCAGGGCGCAGGCCACCACTTTGTCATCGACTTCAACGCAAAACTGCCCGTCGGGGAAAATATTGACCAGTTTATCAATCAGGTTTTTCTCCCAATAGTCGCCACCGATACCGCTGTACGACTCGATCATGGCCTCTTTGAGGTCGGCGTAATCACTCTTTTTTAAATTTCTGGTTGCAATCCGCATGGGGGCGTGGTTCTCCTTCTAGTTATAGTATACAACAAACAGTAGCACGAATAGGCTTGGTTTCGCAGGCGAGAAAAGAGTTCGAAGTCCAAGGGCTAAAGTCTAAAGTTGGCTGACGCGAGCGTATTCTCGCGTCAGCCAACTTTAGACATTAGACCTTAAACCTTAGACTTTAGCCCTCTACTGAAACAATCAGCCTTGATTTGCGTGTTTCTAGTCTGGATTCATCAAACACGATTCATCTTACACATGGCACAAGCAAAACGCAGAGCATCGGCAACCTGGGAAGGGGGCTTGCAGGACGGTAAAGGTTCTCTCTCAGCAACCGGTGGTGTACTGAACAACACCCCTTTTTCATTTAAAACCCGTTTTCTAAGCGAAGATGGCAGTGCGGGCACCAACCCCGAAGAACTGATTGCTGCCGCCCACGCGGGCTGTTTTACCATGGCTACGGGTGCCACCATGGGCCAGCAAGGTATTGTTCCCACCCACCTGGAGACCAAATCGGTGCTGACCATGGATATGGACACCCTCTCAATTACGGCCATCGACCTGACCATTACGGGCACGGTGCCGGGTATTGATCAGGCCAAGTTTGAAGAAATTGCCAACGAGGCAAAGAAAAACTGTGTGATCTCACGCGCCCTGGCCCCCAGCATTGCCCTGACTGTAACGGCTACACTGGTGTAAGTACTTGATAGACGTAAAAAGCCCGCCCGGTACCGACCGTGGCGGGCTTTTTTGTGAGTGAATAAAACGTGAGCCAACCCCCCGTAACTTCTCAATTTGTTCACATCTGAACTGGCCACGAACTGTACCTTTGACGCCACATGCTGATGAGTTGGTAGTAGGCCGCTGATGGTCAGGTTATTATGAGACGTTATCTGCTGATTTTAAATTGCCTAGCTGCGGTGGCTACTGGCTTTGCTCAACAAACCACGCTGCAAGTGCCCGGCCGAAACCGGTTTTGCCAAATCGATACGGCGGGGGTGTCGGTGCTGCCCAGCGGCCGGTTTGTGACGCCCGCCGGACACACCATCCGCATCAACTCCGACCCGTTTGGCATGGCCCTCAGCCCCGACGGGCAAACGGCCTTGGTGCTGCACGACGGCGTATTTTCCGTAATCACTCAGCCCGGTTCGGCGCGACCCGTGCTCACGCGGATGCCCGCCTTCGGTCAGCCCGATTCGCAGTCGCTGCTCACGGGCGGGTCGTTTCTGGGTGTGGCTTTCAGTGCCGATGGCAAAACGGCCTACCTCAGTCAGGGCGATAAAGGCAGTGTGCTGGTGCTCGACGTGCCCACCCGGACCAAAATCAGGGAAATAAGCCTGAACGGGCCTGTTTCAGGCAAGACATACACCGACAGTTTTACGTCTGATTTAGTGGTAAATACGGCAGCAAACGAACTGCTCGTACTGGACCGCGCCAACTTCCGACTGGTGCGTATTGATTTGACTACCAATGCGTTAACTGCCTCTTTGCCAACCGGTCGGCAGCCGTTTGGGTTGCGGCTCAGCCCCGATCAGAAGCTGGCGTTTGTGGCCAACGTGGGGCAGTACAGCTACCCGCTTGTGCCCGGCGTGACGCCCACCAACCGCGACACCATGATGCTCAAATTCCCCGCCTACGGAGCGCACTCGAAAGCTTCGCGGGAAGGGGTGGAGATAGAAGGACGACACATTCCGGGCCTCGGCGACCCCAACGACGACGAAGCCATGAGCGTCTGGACTATCGACCTGGCCACAAACCGGGTGGTGGCGCGGCACAAGACGGGTGTGAAAATTGGCGAGATGATCGAGGAGGCCGAAGTAGTAGGAGGGAGCAGTCCCAACTCGATTGTGGTTGGTAAAAACCTGGCCTACGTTACCAACGCCACCAACGATAACCTCTCTATTATCGACTACCGCAGGCACCGCATTGTGGGCACCATTCCGCTGCGGCTGGCCCGGCTTGGTGCGCCGCCCGTGCTGGACAAACTGCGTGGCCTGATGCCCTTCGGACTGTGTTTGACGAAAGACGAAAAAACGCTCTACGTAGCCCTGTTGGCCTTCAACGCCGTCGCCGTTGTCGACGTGGCAACCCGCACGGTAAAGGGCCTAATCCCCACCGGCTGGGGACCAACCCGTGTGCTGCTCTCGCCCAACGAAACCACGCTCTACATTACCTCGGCGCGGGGCTACGGCGCTGGGCCAAACGGGGGCAACGGGTTTGTGGCCCCACCGCAGGGAACGTATATTGGTGATATTCAGCTGGGTACGTTTCAGTCGGTGCCAATGCCCGATGCCGTTCAACTAGCCAGTTATACCAAACAGGTCTTTGCCAACACCTACGAAACGGTGCCGGTGGTGGCCGCTCAGCCGAAAGCCGGAGCAGGGCAAGCGGTGCTGCCAATCGTACCCGGTTTGCCGTCATCGGCCATTAAATACATCGTTTACATCACCAAAGAAAACCGCACCTACGACGAGGTGCTTGGCCAACTACCCACCGGTCGCGGCGACAGTACACTGGCGCGTTTTGGCCTGGGGGCCACGGTGCGCGGCAAGAAAGACACGGTCTATCTGACCAACGCCAACGTGATGCCCAACCACAATCGCATTGCGAGCCAATTTGCGTTTTCCGACAATTTCTACTGCGATTCTGATGCCAGTATCCACGGCCATCATTGGATGATGGGCACTATTCCCAACGAGTGGGTAGAGGCCAATGCAGCCTCAGCGGGCACGTTCAAGGCATTTTCGGCGGCTCCGGGACGGCGGTTTCCGAAAACGACGGGGGCCATTGACCCCGAAGATTACAACGAGCGGGGCGGTATCTGGGAAGCGCTGGAACGGAAGCGCATTCGGTTCTACAATTTCGGTCAGGCTAACGAATATGCCGGGTCGTTTGAGGAGCCCCACAACACCCCCTTCGGCACGGCGCACCCCGTCTCGTTCCCCATGCCCGACGCCGCGTTTCGGAACACCTCGCGCAACTACGCGGGCTACAACACCAGCATTCCCGACCAGTTTCGACTAGATCAGTTCACGACCGAATTCACCAAAAAGTGGCTGGGCAAGAAACCACAGGCGCTACCCCAATTGCTTACGGTCATGATCCCCAACGACCACGGAGCCAGCCCCCGACCCTCGTTTGGGTATCCCTACCTACAGAGCTATATGGCTGATAATGACCTCGCTGTAGGGCGGATGCTGCATTTTTTGAGCCGGACGCCCTACTGGAAAAACATGCTGGTGGTCATCACCGAAGACGACCCGCAGGGCGGTGTTGACCACGTAGACGCCCATCGGTCGTTGCTGATGCTGGCGGGGCCGTATGTGAAGCGCGGCTACGTCTCGCACACCCACGCTAACTTCGGCTCTATCCTGAAAGTGATCTACAACCTGCTGGGCGTTCCCTACGTCAACCACTACGACCTCACGGCCTCACTCCCGCAGGATTTTTTCACCGATAAACCCGACTTCACCCCCTACGATGCTGTTCTGCCCGATGCCCGCGTCTTCAACCCCCAGAAAGCCCTAGACTACTACAAAAAAACCTTCGACTGGCCCGCCATCCAGCGCGGCCCGCTCATGGGCGACGTCCCCAAAATGGATGACCCCCGCCAACAACGCGCCGAGCATTACCGGCAGAAGGAGTAAGGGCAATGTATCACGGACTGAAGTCCGTGATACATTGCATACTGCATACTGTCCTTAACTGCATACTGAAATGAAGCTCCTCCGCCACCCCGCTGTCTTTGTCCTTTTCGGAGCTACGGCTGCGTTCTGTACGTACACCTGCATGTATGCCTTTCGGAAGGGCATCACGGCTGTCACGTTCGAGGGGATGGCCTATGCAGGGCTGAGTTACAAGACGTGGCTCATTATGGCGCAGGTGTTGGGCTATGCCTTGTCTAAACGGATGGGTGTCAAGGTGGTATCGGAAGTATCGGCGGGGCGGCGGGCTATGTATGTGCTGGCGTTTGTGGCGGCGGCGGAGGTGGCCCTGCTGGGCTTTGCGCTCGTGCCCGCCCCGTGGAATATTCCGTTTTTGCTGCTCAACGGCCTGCCGCTGGGCATGGTCTACGGCGTGGTGCTGGGCTTTCTGGAAGGCCGCCGACAGACCGATGCACTCGTGGCGGGGCTGACGGCTTCGTTTATTTTCGCGTCGGGCTTCGTGAAAACCGTAGCGCTCACCATCAAGGCCGACTGGGGTGTGTCGGAGTTTTGGCTGCCGTTCGTAACGGGTGCGTTGTTTGTTGGGCCGTTGCTGCTGTCTGTTTTTGCCCTGTCGAGCCTGCCACCACCCACCGAACAGGACCGGGCGCAGCGCACCAGCCGTCCACCTATGATGCAGGCCGACCGGCGGGCATTTATCCGGTATTTCAACCCCGGCCTGGCCCTGCTCATTGCGGCTTACGTGCTGCTGACCGCCTTCCGCGATTTCCGAGACAATTTTGGCCCCGAAATACTGAAGAGCGTAGGCAACCTGTCGCCCGCGCTGTTCACCAAAACCGAAGCCTGGGTTGCGGTGGTGCTGCTGGTGCTGATGTCGCTGCTGACGCTGGTCCGCGACCACTGGCAGGCGTTCCGGCTCATCAACGCGGTCATGATGCTGGCCATGATTACGCTGGTTGTGAGTACCTACGCCTTCGACCAAGGCTGGCTGTCGGCAGGCAACTGGTACCTCGCGCTGGGCATTGGCCTCTATGCCGCCTACGTACCGCTGAACGGCCTGTACTTCGAGCGGCTGGTGGCGGCGTTTCGGTACCCCAGCACGGTGGGTTTTGTGGTCACGCTGGCCGATTATTATGGCTATCTGGGCAGCGTGGGCATCTTATTGTACAAAAACTTCGGTCAGTCAGATCTGAGCTACCTCGATTTTTTGCGCTACGGTGCCTACGCCCTGGCGGGCTGCTTTGTGCTGCTGATGAGCGCGTCGTACCGGTCGATGGCCGGGCGTTATGCTGAACAAACTCCTACACGTTATGCTACCTCAACTGGTGATTTTTGACATGGCCGGGACCACCGTCACCGACCAACACGAAGTGGAACAGTGCTTTGCGCAGGCCGCCGCTGAGTCGGGCCTGCGGGCCACCCCCGAACGGATTCTGGCGGTGCAGGGCATGGCCAAACGCTATGTGTTCGACCTGCTCTGGCGTGAGCAACTGGGTACCGATCTGGCCGAACTTGATGCACGGGTAGACGAGTCGTATACCCTGTTCAAAACCATTCTGGAACACCACTACGAAACCCAGCCCGTAACACCTACCGAGGGGTGCCTGGCTACGTTTGCCTGGCTCAGCGAACAGGGTGTTCCTATTGCGCTCACTACTGGTTTTTACCGTACCGTAACCAACCTGATTTTGAATCGTCTCGACTGGCATGTTGATCCAAATGGCCATTATGTGGCTGATGATCAGATGGTTGTTCAGATTAGTATCGCCTCTGACGAAGTGCCCAACGGTCGCCCCGCCCCCGACATGATCCGGCTGGCGATGCAACAGTTGGGCATCACTGACCCCAAACAGGTAGTGAACATTGGCGACACCCCGTCTGATTTGTTATCGGCTCAGGCAGCGGGCGTTGGCCTGAATCTGGGCCTCACCAACGGCACCCACTCGGAAGCACAACTGCGTGATTATCCGCATGATGCGCTGCTGGGATCACTGGCCGAATTGCCGGGTCTACTGAGCAGCAGGGGGTAGTGGGGGGGGGAGTTTGTGGTTTGTGGTTTGTAGTTGCTTCGCGCAATGGTTGGCTTCGCGCTACGTGCCCCTCGACTGCGCTCGGGGTGACAACGAACTTGACTCAAGCTAGGATACTTGCTTATTGTCCTGTCACCCCGAGCGCAGTCGAGGGGCCACGCGTCAGCCCACTACAGCGCGAAGCAACTACAAACCCCACCCCCCCAACTTTCCAGACATACGACTTACCCACTTACGACTACTCTATGTACGACCTAATCATTGTTGGTGCGGGCATTTTGGGTGCTACGCACGCCTATCACGCCGCGCAACGGGGCCTGAAAGTGCTCTTGCTGGAAAAAGACAATCACCCTGTAAGCTCGACGGTGCGGAATTTTGGGCAGATCGTGCCGTCGGGAATGGCGGGACGGTGGTTTGAGTATGGCCGGCGGACGCTGGAACTGTACCGGCAGTGGCAGGCCGAAACGGATCTGTCGCTCCGCCAAAACGGCTCTATTTATGTGGCCTCTGATGACGACGAGTGGCAGCTGGCTAACGAACTATTCGACCGGCGACGGGCCGAGAACTACCCCTGCGAACTGCTCACGGCGACGCAGACCCTGGCCAAATACCCCACGCTCCGGCCCGATTACATCCGCGGTGCGCTCTGGTTTCCTGATGAGATGAGCGCCGAACCCGATCAATTTATTCACCGATTCATCGACTTCATTGTGCGCAAACACGGCGTCACCTACCGACCCAACGCGGCGGTGGTGGATTGCCTATCGAACTACGGCGGGGCCATCGTGACGCTGGCCGGTGGCGAACGCCTGTCGGCAAGCCGCGTGCTGATTTGCGGTGGGTACGAATTTCGGTTGTTGTATCCCGATGTATTCGCCAATAGTGGTCTGGTTGTGAGTAAGTTACAGATGCTGCAAACGGTGCCTATGCCTGCTGTTTCGTTGCCAGGAAACATCCTCACCGGCCTTACCATCCGCCGGTACGAATCCTTCACCGAATGCCCGTCCTTTGCCAGTATTCAGACCCCGCCACACCTTGCTGAGCTAAAGAAATGGGGTGTCCATATCCTTTTTAAACAAGCCACCGACGGCTCTATCATCATCGGCGACAGCCACGAATATGCCTCTGCTGCCCGAATTGATGACCTGGGTTACGACACCAAAGACGCCCTGAATCACCTGATGCTGACCGAAGCCCGCCGCATCGTGCAGTTTCCCGTCGACCATATTGCCCGCACCTGGGCCGGGTACTACGCCCAAACCGCATCGGCGGACCGCGCCAACGAGATTTTCGAGCATGACGTAGACGATTACATCCGCATCGTCACCGGCATCGGCGGCAAAGGCATGTCGTCCGGCGCGGGGTATGCCGAGGCGTCGTTGGGGGCGTGGATGGGGTAATAGTGGTGAGTGATAAGCGATGAGTGGTGAGTTTGCTTCCGCCAGCGTACCTGCTCTGGCGGAAGCAAACTCACCACTCATCGCTTATCACTCACCACTATTACCCCTCGCTTAGAAAAATACAAAATCTTCGGCCCCACACTTGCTTTTTTGGAAATATATTCTTACTTTTGCACCAGAATTTCAAGCGGCATCCGCACGCTATACTCTGTTCTAAGCGACTATCTCAGTCGCACTCGTTTCTCAATGTGGTCTACAGAGCCAGCACGGATGTACAAAAGACAGTATGGTCTGTGGGCGATGGGTCTCCGAAAGGACGAGGGTCAACTACGCTGTGCTAAAGCGAGTCAAAAATTCATCTGGAAATTGGTTGGGGCGGTCCGTTGGGGCGTCGGCAGTGGGCGAATGATCGCCGCTGCGACAAAGAATGTCTGGGTTGGTGCTTAGCAGGTTCCTGCACACTACGCTGTCTGCTTGACGAAATTCCGCCGTATGCGGATGTCATTCAATACAAGTTTTATTTATGAATTCGGACAACAATCAGCCCGAAATTGACGGCATGGCCGATCAGATCAACGTGCAGGACATGGCCGCACAAACCGACACCGACGAGGCTCCCGTAGCCAAGAAGCCAAAAGCTAAAAAAGCCAAGGCCGAACAACCCGCTGAGTCAACCAACCTTAATGACGAACAGCCTGTAACAGAGGCTATTGACGCCAATCAAACCGTTTCAGAAGCGATGCCAGAAACCGCTCCCGTTGCCAAAGAGAAAGACGTTGTTATTAAAGATACCATCACCGTTCAGCCCGATGCCAACCAGCGCACCTTTGCTGACCTGAACCTGTCGCCCGATATCCTGGCTGCGGTAACGGAGATGGGTTTCACCACGCCATCGCCCATTCAGGCCGAAGCCATTCCGCCCATCCTGGCCGGACGTGACGTGATCGGACAGGCGCAGACGGGCACGGGTAAGACCGCCGCGTTTGGTATTCCCGCCCTCGAACTCGTTGACCCCAACGACCGCAGCGTGCAGGTACTCATCCTGTGCCCCACGCGTGAACTGGCCGTGCAGGTAACGGAAGAGCTGCGCAAGCTGAGCAAATTCAAGCGCGGCATCTACATCGAAACCATCTACGGTGGCGACTCGATTGACCGCCAGATTCGGTCGTTGAAGAAAGGGGTACACATTGTGGTTGGTACGCCGGGCCGCGTGATGGACCACATGGAGCGCAACACGTTGAAGCTCGACAACGCCAAAATGATTATCCTCGATGAGGCCGACGAAATGCTCGATATGGGCTTCCGCGAAGACATCGAAAACATCCTCGGCGATTTCCCTGCCGAACGCCAGACGGTACTGTTCTCGGCCACCATGTCGAAGCCTATTCTCTCGATCACGCAGCGGTTCCAGCAGGACCCCGTGCTGGTGAAGGTGGTGAAGAAAGAACTGACCGCCGTAAACATCGAGCAGGTGTACTTCGAAATCAAGCCCCGCGCTAAAACCGAAGTAATGTGCCGCCTCATTGACCTCTACGACCTGAAACTGATGCTTGTGTTCTGTAATACGAAGCGGAAAGTGGAAGAGATCGTAGAAGACATGATGATCCGGGGCTACGCCGCCGAAGGCCTCCACGGCGATCTGCGGCAGCAGCAGCGGAATAACGTGATGAGCAAGTTCCGGGCCGGTACCACCACCATTCTGGTGGCTACCGACGTGGCCGCCCGTGGTATCGACGTCGATAATGTAGACGCCGTTATCAACTACGACATCCCCCTCGACGAAGAATATTATGTACACCGCATTGGCCGGACGGGCCGTGCCGGTAAGTCGGGCCGGGCGTTCTCGTTCGTGAGCCGCGACGAGAAATTCCGCTTCCGCGATATCCAGAACTACACTAAAGTTCGGGTAGAAAAGGGCGTTATTCCGTCGTTTGAAGATATTGTGGGTATCCGCAAAGCCCGTTTCATCGAGCAACTGAGCGTAGATATCAAGGAAAGCAAAGACCTGCACCTGTATGGCGATATGCTGACCCAACTGCAACACGAAGGCTTCTCGACCGACCAGATCGTGTCGGCCCTGATGAAGCGGAGCATGGGTATTGAGAAAAACGAATTCTCGGATCAGGATCTCAACGCTGAAGACCGTCGCAACAGTAAGTTTGACGATCGTCGCGGTGGCGAATCGCGTGGTGGTGATCGTTTTGGCGGTGACCGGGGCGGACGTTTTGACGATCGCCGTGGCGGAGATCGCTTTGGTGGTGACCGGGGCGGACGTTTCGAAGATCGTCGTGGTGGTGACCGAGGTGGCCGCTTTGAGGATCGTGGTCCTCGCCCCGCTGGCCGGTTCGAAGACCGTGGCCCCCGCCCCGGTGGCGACCGGTTTGCTGGTCCCCGCGAAGGTGGTAAGCCCTATTTTGGTAAAGACAACGACCGTCCGGTACGGGAGCGTGAAGCCAACATGACGCGCCTTAGCGTGAGCATCGGCCGTAAAGATTACGTCCGCCCGGGCGACCTGGTGGGTGCCATTGCGGGCGAGTCGGGCATTCCCGGCAGCAGCATTGGCAGCATCGATATCTTCGACAGCCACACGTTTGTGGACGTACCAACCGATGTAGCCAACCGCGTGGTAGCCTCAATGGACGGTAACAACATCAAAGGCCGCCGGGTAAGCGTGGAGATCACTCGCTAAGAGGCAGTCATTCCTGATTTTTAAAAAGTACCTCTGGCTAGTCTGGGGGTACTTTTTTTGTATGGGGGAGGGGCTGGTCTTATCTTCGGTCCTGCTTTACCACCTGGCTGACCACCCATTCATGAAATCTGTATTACGCGTTGTCGGGCTTGTCGGCCTTCTTTTAGGGCTGGTCTACGCCACCTGTCGCTTTCTCGACACATCAGCTGACGGAAAAGCTGACGGCCTCATCAAAGGAATAGCCTATGTAAATGGGCTGTGGCTGATAGTCATCTGGTGGGTCATCATCACCGTGCTGACCCTGGGCTTCCGGTCGAAGAGCAATCTGATTAAGTCGATTGCGTTTTATACCACGTCGGCGTTGGGAACGCTGCTTTTTCTGGAAGGCATCTGCTGGCTGCTGGTCTCATTGGGCATACCTGCCGGGGTAGGCATTACCAACCACCGCCTCTACATTCCCCCAAATATCGACGACCCGATCACCTACGCGGGCGACGTAAGCCTTTTTGCGGGACGCTGGCGGCTGCCCAATAGGCGTGAGCAGGTAGTTAACTGTTCGGGTGATACGTTGCGTCGTTATGCCAATGAATTAGGGGCTGCCGATGACCCACTAACAATGGATTCCACCAACAGGGTGATCGTGCTGGGCGACTCCTACATGGAGGGCTACATGGTAAACCCCGCCGACCGGATGTCAACGCTGTTATCGAAAATGACTGGCCACCGGCATCTAAATTTTGCCATCAACGGCACGTCGCCCATTAATTATTGGCAAACGTACCGACAGTTCAAAGACCGCGTTGCCCACAAAGCTGTGCTGGTGGGGCTGCTCCCGGCTAATGATTTCGAGGATTATACGGGTGAAAAGGTCCACGCACAAGTCGATTTTCCCATCTACCGACCCTACTGGACGGCCGACGGGAAGCTGGCCTATTCGCTGGCCAACATCCGGCAGTCTATTGCTGCCGTGGGCCGGACACGGGCCAGCTTGCTTCAAACCGTTGATTCTGTTTACCAGACCCTTACCTGGAAACAAAAGGCTCGTGTGCATTTTGTCGAGCATTCGTACCTGGCTCAGACATTGCTGAAACTGGTACAAAACAAGGCGCAGGTAGACCCAAAGTGGACTCGTTACGCTCAGTTTACCGAGAATGACTGGGCCATTGTGCAACGTAGCCTTGACCAGCTGGTAAAGGACGCTGCCGGTAAGCAAATCGTCTTTGTGTCATTACCTATCATGCTGGACGTAAAGGCATTACAAGCCGGTGCTGACAATAAGTTCGACCGGCAGCTGCGCCAGTTTTGCCAGCAGCGGGGCGTTGGCTTCATCTCACTCGTACCCCACGCCCTGGCCTACCAAGGCAACCTAGCCGACCTCTACGTCCCCTGCGATGGCCATTGGACCGCCAAAGGCGAAGCCTGGGCCACCGAATGTCTGTTGAAAGAGGCCGCGTATTTGAAAGCAGTGGGAAGGGAGTGATGAGTGGTAAGTGATGAACGATGAGTTTGCTGCCGCCAGAGCAGGTACGCTGGCGGCAGCAAACTCATCGTTCATCACTTACCACTCATCACTCCCTTCTACCACACATTCTCCAAATCCGCCGCGTTGTATTGGTGCGACCGGTCTTTGAAGAGGGTGGTTAGCCCCTTACCGTTGCGGCGGTTGAGCATGTTTTTGTTGCGCAACCGGTAGAGCAGGGCTACAGGCATCAGGAACACGAAAAAGATGACCGTCAGCAACACGCGGGTGTTGATGAACCCCAGCACTTCGGCGATTTTGAACCAACCCCATGCGATGAACCGGCTAAAGTAGGGGATGACAAACAGTAGCGCGATCAGGCCAAAAGCGGCGTAGAGGTAGCCGATATAGTGGTTTTTGGTGAAGATATGCAGGGCCAGCAGGCCCGCTGCAATGGCCACGTTGGCTTTCCAGACATCGATTTCGGGAATTGCTTTTGGTGCCATCAGCGCTAGAACAGGGTATAGATAAACGGAGCCAGCGCCGAGCCACCGCCAAGCACGATCAGGATACCCAACAAGAGTAGGATGATGATAACGGGGGCCAGCCACCATTTTTTGCGCTGTTTCATGAAGCGCAGGATGTCAGTGAGAAATTCCATAGTGAAGTTAATTTAGTAGATGGTCATTGGACATTAGACATTAGACATTGGTCTTATCCAGCCGACCCGTCGGACCGTACCAATGACTAATGACCAATGTCCAATGATTAATCCAGTACAAATTCTTCTTTCCAGTTGTCGGTGTCTTGCCAGGCAGGTTGTTGCCGTTTGTCGAAAAGAAAGTTGCCCACCACGAGGTAATCCATTTCGGTGCGCATGAAGCAGCGGTAGGCATCGTCGGCGGTGCAGACAATGGGTTCACCGCGCACGTTGAAGCTGGTATTCACGACTACATCATAGCCCGTTTTCTGCCCGAAGGCTTCAATCAGGGCATAGTAACGCGGGTTGGTCTCCTTGTGCACCGTCTGTATCCGCGCCGAAAAGTCGATGTGCGTGATGGCGGGCATATCCGACCGTTCGTAATAGAGCTTGTCGCGTAACGAAAGCGCATGGTAGTTGTTGGGCAGGGTCCGCCGCCGGTCTTTGGCTACGGGGTGCACTAGCAACATGTAGGGTGATGGCCCTTCGTAATCGAAATAATCGCTTACCCGTTCGGCCAGTACCGAGGGGGCAAAGGGCCGGAACGACTCGCGGTATTTGATTTTCAGGTTTAACTTCTTCTGCATGTCCTCGCTGCGGGGGTCGCCCAGTATGCTTCGTCCGCCCAGCGCCCGCGGACCAAACTCCATGCGTCCCTGCACCCAGCCCACCACGTTGTTATCGGCCAAGATACCCGCTACGGTGCTCGAAAGAGCTTCGTTAGACAGGTACGTGGCCACGGCGTGGTATTTGCGAATCACGCGCTCGGTGTCGGCGTCGGTGATTTCGGGGCCGAGGTACGACCCTTGCAGCGCATCGAGCGAGGGAGCCACCTGACGGGGTTGCTTGAAATAAATGTGGTAGGCCGCCAGCGCCGCGCCGAGGCTCCCGCCCGCATCACCGGCTGCCGGCTGAATGAATACGTTCCTGAATACGCCTGACGCCTGCAACTTCCCGTTCGACACGCAGTTGAGCGCCACGCCCCCCGCCAGACAGATGGCATCGGCCCCGGTGAGGCGTTTAGCTTCCTGCGCCATGCGCAGGACCACCTCTTCCGTGACGCGCTGAATGGCCAGTCCCAGGTTGCAGTGGGCATCGGTCAGTTCGTCTTCGGGCTGCCGTTGCTTTATGCCAAACAGGGCCTCCCACTTGTCGGCATTGACCATTTTTAGGCCCGTGGCGTAATCGAAATAATCCTGATCGAGCCAGATGGAGCCGTCGTCCTTGAGCGAAATGAGCGTGGTCAGAATCTTCTGCACGTACTCGTCCACGATGGGGGCGGTGGGGTTGCCGTAGGGAGCCAGGCCCATAAGCTTATACTCGCCAGAGTTGACCCGGAAGCCCAGAAAATACGTGAACGCCGAATAGAGCAGACCCAGCGAATGCGGAAAATGCAGCTCTTTCAGAATGGTAATGTGGCTGCCTTCGCCCAGACAGATCGACGCCGTGGCCCATTCGCCCACCCCGTCGAGGGTCAGAATCGCCGCCCGTTCGTAGGGCGAGGGGTAGAATGCACTCGCCGCGTGGGAGAGGTGATGTTCGGGAAACAGCAGCTTAACGGTCTTCGCACCATCGCTGTCTATTTCAGCTAATTCACTGCGGATGAGGCGCTTCAAAAAAATCTTTTCCTTGATCCAGACCGGCATGGCGGTCATAAACGAGCGCAGACCTTTTGGCACAAAGCCGTAATAGGTCTCCAGCAGCCGTTCGAATTTAAGGAGGGGTTTGTCGTAGAAAACAACCGCGTCGATATCGGCGAGGCGAAGCCCGGCATAGTCGAGGCAATACTGAACGGCCTGTTTGGGGAATCCGGGGTCGTGTTTTTTGCGGGTAAAACGCTCTTCCTGCGCCGCTGCGACCACTTGCCCGTTGATCACGAGGGCTGCCGCCGAGTCGTGGTAAAAGGCCGAAATGCCAAGTATGTTCATGCGCAAAGAAACAGGTGTACGGTAAGTGGAGCAGTGTAGGCCCGTACAAAAGTACAATCGAATAGCCTTTCCCCCGCCTTCAGCGATGCATACGGTAGTAGATTATAGCTAATCGGGTTGATTGCTAGTGGCTCACACAACCTAACATATGCCCTACCATGAGCTAGGCGGACGGCGGAGCTACTGGCGCGTCAGCCTGAACGCCATGCTTCAGCTTGGCGCTGGGCGGTGTATCTTCTTATATATTAGCGACTTTAGTCGCGGATGAGGCGGTGCTAAGTCATTTCCGGCTGCGACTAAAGTCGCAAAGAGGGGAGGAGACGTACCCACCCAGCGCCGGGCTAAAGCCACGGCGTTCAGGCTGACGCGCCACTAGCTCCCCCCTCCACCACGCCGACGAATTGACGGCACGAAACAGTATGCAGAAGCAATTCGCCGGGCAACTAGACGTGAGCACTACGTTCGTATCTAAGCTTATCCGTGGCAAAAAAAGCGTGTCAGTAGCGATGGCTTTGATGTTGGAGGAAGCCCTACAAATAGATTTTTCGTTTTGGTTCAACGCTCAGCGAAATTATATCTGAGACATAGTTTACTACAAAGCCAAACGCAAATTGAACCGCCTAAACGTGCTAAAGCCAAAACAAAAGAAATTATTGAAAGCGATAACTTCTTAACCGGCTATGCTCTGCGTTTTATAGAAATTGTAAGAGCAATATTTTCGCCTAACAACTCCAAGGGCTGATGAGCACATCACCCAAGACAGGAAACGCGACGTACCCACGTGCTTTTTCACCCTTGGATCGTTGGGTGCAGTCACAAAGCACTCAATCACTTTCCTGTCGAACGAGGCGCACCCAAGCGAAGCTAATCACAAACGCGCACACTATGGTAATACATATGATTGAAAGAAAACCTTACTAGCATTAATCACAAGGGAAGAGACACTTGCCTTGCTCTGTAATAAAAAAGCTTTTCCCGTTGGCTCTTCTCACGTAACCCATACCGTTCGAAAACTTTCTAACACTTTCATAAATGAAGGGGATTGCAATTTTTCCTGAAGTATCAATATAACCTCTCATTTCTCCTTTAATAGCGCAGATTAATCCACTAGATACTCCGACTGGGATTATTTTGAAATTTAAAGGCAAATGTTTTCCCTTTAAGTCAAGTAATCCATACTTCTCCCCTTTCATGCATATGGCTTGTCCTTCACTATAAGGCCAGATCATATCATAATCAAATGGAACAAGAGTCTTACCTGTAGTATCAATTATGCCATACTTCTTTTTATAAACCAGAGAGCAAAATCCTTCAGAAAAATCGAATCCAGATTCGTAGATTAAAGGTATTTTCAATTTGCCACTTTTATCAATAAAACCAAATTTTAGTATATTTGATCTGTTTGCAGTGTCTTCAATTGAAACCTGAGCTAACCCATTTTTAAAGTCTCCAGTGCTGTGATAACGTCCATAATCCTTTGAAATTATTTCGCCCTTTACATTGATAATACTCTGATTGCCATTAAATTCTGTTACTTGCGCTACACCATCACTAAAATTATTTACGCTAATATATTTTAACTCTATAGCTTCTTTGCCAGTAGTGTCAACATACCCCCACCTTCCATTTTTCCTAACCGGAGCTAATCTATCTTTAGAGAAAATACCAGCATCGTCATACTTACATTGTATTGCAAGTTTTCCTTTCTTATTGATAAAACCATATTGATTTTTAAAATGGTAAATCGCGAATCCATTTTTAAAATCCTGCACAAAGCGCATTGTTGGTTTTATTACTACTCTTCCTTGTCTGTCTATAAATCCATACTTATTTCCAAAATCGAATTTACATAGATGATCGCTAAAGTCAGACGCACCCAATCGAATATCGCTAAACACTACTTTAAGAGTATCCTTTTCACTACGCAAGTTACTCTCTAAATTTTTAAATTTACTTTCCTCATCGCTAGATGGAGTGATAGCGATTGCAGATCGTAAATCTTTGGTTGAGTCCGTTCTTTTCTGAGCAAGCGAGCCTGTATAGCAAAAGACAAGAAGCATGTAAAAAAATCTCATGGAAGCAGTTGTTATTTATTTGAATACCAAACATAATGAATTATAAGCTAACAGAAGGCGGACGTATACTGTTGCCCATAAGCTGGGCGTGTTGAACGAAGTTAAGAACCATAGCAAATGCATGCTGTCCATAGTGGCCGCAACCTGTCGCAAGAGGGAAGGAGCCGCCGCTAGGTGCGTCCTGCCGAGCGAAGTTGACCCTGTCGCCCGTACGTGAGCACTTAAGGAAGAATTTTCTCAACGTGCTGAATCACAAGTACTTAAGCTTGGACATGGCCTAACAAGTTTATGCACGTTAAGTCGCGGAATTACAGTATATTGATAATCAGCCTGTTTTAATTCCGCGCAAGTATTGTGATGTACTTTAGCCCTATGATTGGTAAACAAATGAATACGTTAATCTAAAGAATTCAAATTTTGTAGCAAAGATTTGATTGAGAGTCAATTTTAAATAAAGCTATACGCAAAACGAGGTGCTGTCTTAAACCAAGACAGCACCTCGTTTGTATTGATAACCAGCTGCTTATCCATGAAAAAAGTCTTTCATCTTCTCGAAGAAGCCTTTGTCGCTTTTGTTGGGCTTGGGCTGGAAGTTGGGGGAGCTGCGGAGCTTTTCCAGGATCGAACGCTCTTCCGCGCTGACCGTTTTTGGGGTCCAGACGTTGACGTGGATGAGCTGATCGCCGCGGCCATAGCCGTTTAGCTCTTTGATGCCCTTGCCTTTCAGGCGCAGGATCTTCCCGCTCTGCGTACCCGGTTCCAGCGTGATGCGGGCGCGACCGTCAATCGTCGGCACCTCTACGCTCGTGCCCAGGGCGGCATCCACGAAGTTGACGTAGAGATCGAACACCACGTTGGTGCCGTCGCGCTTGAGGTCCTGATCTTCTTCCTCTTCTACTACAATGAGCAGATCACCCGCCACGCCACCACGTGGGGGCACGTTGCCGCGACCACCCACCGACAGTTGGATGCCCTCGGCCACGCCAGCAGGAATCTTGATCGGGATCACGTCTTCCTGCAACACCCGGCCTTCGCCGTGGCACACGTCGCAACGGTCGGTCACGATCTTGCCTTCGCCGTTGCAGGTGGTGCAGGTGGCCGTCGAGACCATCTGACCCAGCATGGTGTTGACCACCTTGCGGGTCTGGCCGCTGCCCTGACAGGTTTGGCAGGTCTGCACGGCGGTGCCGTTTTTCGAGCCGTTGCCACCGCAGGTTTGGCAAGCCACGTGGCGCTTTACCTTGATTTTCTTCTCAACGCCGTTGGCAATCTCCTGCAAATCGAGTTTCAGCTTAATGCGCAGGTCGGAGCCGCGGCGTACGCGTTGCCGCTGACCACCGCCGCCACCACCCCCGAAGAATGAGCCGAAGGGTGATTGATCGCCAAAAATGTCGCCAAACTGACTGAAAATATCGTCCATCGACGGGCCACCGGCACCATAACCGCCAGCAGCCCCACCCATACCGGCATGACCATACTGGTCGTAGCGGGCCTTTTTCTGGTCGTCGCTCAGTACGTCATAGGCTTCGGCGGCTTCCTTGAATTTATCCTCGGCGGTGGGGTCGTCGGGGTTTTTATCCGGGTGGTACTTGATCGCCATCTTCCGGTACGCCTTCTTGATGTCGTCCGGTGAGGCGCCCTTGTCAACCCCCAGCACTTCGTAATAATCGCGTTTGTTTGCCATTAAATTAGGAGTGATGAGTGATGAGCGGTAAGTGATGAGTTTGCTTACGCCAGCGTATTGCTGTTGCGTAAGCAAACTCATCACTTACCGCTCATCACTCATCACTCATTTATGCTCCTATAATCACCTTTGCGTAGCGGATCACTTTGTCGTTGAGGAGGTAGCCTTTTTCGATTTCGTCGATCACCTTGCCTTTCATGTCATCGGTTGGGGCGGGGAATTGCGTCACTGACTCGTGAAGGTCGGCGTTGAACACCTCGCCTTTGCTGGTCATCGGTTTCAAGCCTTTTGCCTCCAGCGTTTTGGCCAACTTGCTATAAATCAGCTGAATACCTTCCAGGGCCGCGTTCACGTCTTTGGCGTTGGCCAGCGACGGCATCGCCCGCTCGAAATCATCGACTACGGGCAGCAGAGCCAATAGCAGGCTTTCGTTGGCGTTGGTGATCAGGTCTAGTTTTTCCTTAGCCGTACGCCGACGGAAGTTCTCGAAGTCGGCGTAGAGGCGCAGGTATTTATCCTTCAACACCGCCAGTTCAGAACCCACCGGCTCGGTTGGTTCGGCTTCCGTGGCTTCGTCGGCGGGCGTAGTTTGCTCCGCGTCGTCGGTCACGCCACCGTTGATGGTCTCGGCGGTTTCAGTATCGATGTTTTCGGTTGAGTTGTCAGTTGCCGACGGCTGATCGTCGATGAAGTCTTTATTTTCCATACCTACAGGTCGTATT
Organism: Fibrella aquatilis; assembly: GCF_017353255.1. Taxonomy (GTDB): domain Bacteria; phylum Bacteroidota; class Bacteroidia; order Cytophagales; family Spirosomataceae; genus Fibrella; species Fibrella aquatilis. The sequence goes on from NZ_JAFMYU010000001.1 coordinate 319,005, forward strand.
GTTCCTTAATTCGGGTTGCATTCCTACGCGCAAAACAAGTACCAAATTGTTTCTGACTGACAAGATGACAGCTTGGCGTGAACACAAAAAAGCCGTCCCTCAATGCGGAGACGGCTTTTCGCCTAACCTAAACAAAAGGATTTAAAGGGAGTGGTAAGTGCTGAGTGGTAAGTGCTGAGTTTGCTTCCGCCCGCGTCCGGGCTACGCGGGCGGAAGCAAACTCAGCACTTACCACTCAGCACTTACCACTAATTCCCTCCCTTCATCCGTGACTTCAGCTCATCCGCGCCGGTGTCGCGTTGGCGGGCGCCTTTTACGTTTTGGTTGCCGAAGCGGTAGGTGAACGAGGCCCGGATTACGCGGCTTTGCCAGAATGATTTTACCTGAAAGTCGATGTCCTGGAACTGCGCCTTACCCCTGAAATAGTTCGTCCAGAAGAGGTCGTTCATGTTCAGGCTGAAGCGCCCTTTTTTGTCCCACACCTGCTTTTGAATACCCAATGAAAGTGCTCCCTGAGGGCGCATTTGGTAGAAACCATACACCCCCGCGCCATTGTAATAGCCCGACACTTCGAGTGTCATGGTCTTGCTGAGCGTGAAATTCTGGCTAGTGTAGGCGTTCCAGGATGTCTGTTGAAGGGTCAGTAACTCGTTGTTATAGAACGTTTTATATTGGTTGTAGAACGCTGATACGTTGGTTTGCATGGTCCACCATTTGGTCACGGGCAGGGGAAAGCTGAGCGTCAGGCTGAGGTTATCCTGGTGGTCGATGTTCTCGCTCGTGACAAAGGTCTTATTCTCGGCGGCAATCTGCCGGGGCACCTCGTCGATAATGGCGTCGGAGATGCGGCTATAGGCCAGCGTGGTGATGAACGCCTGCTTATAGGTGTGCGTGAGCTGGAACGAATTGGTAAACTGCGGCCGCAGGTTGGGGTTACCCTGCTGGTAGGTGAAGGGGTCGAGGAAGAAAATGAACGGGTTGAGGTTCTGATAGTTAGGCCGGTCGATGCGGCGGCTGTAGTTGAACGACAAGGCGTTGCTCGAGTCGAGTTGCTGGGTGATGAACAGGCTCGGAAACAGGTTGGTGTAGTTGCGGCTCCGCACGTCGCCCAGCGTGACCGAGTTGCCCACCGAGTTGGTGTGTTCTAGGCGCAGGCCCGTCTGTAGCTGCGTTTTCTTGCCTAGCGGGCGACTATAGTTGATGTAAGCCGCCGAGATGTTTTCCGTGTAAATAAATCGGTTCGAGCGGGTTAAGTCAACGGCCCAAGCGTCGGTTTTGGTTTCAAACGTCAGGTTATTGTCCGACTCTACGCGGCTGGCTTTCAGGCCCGTTTCCCATTTGCCCTTGCCCATGGGATAGGCGTAATCTACCTTACCAACCAGAATCTGAATGGCCGACGGCATACCGTTCCGCACCGAATCCGGGCGACCCGACACGGCTCCGTCGGGTGTAAAGAACTGCGTACCCAGCACATTCCGCGACTGTCCATCGTAGGTCACGTAGTCCACGTCGGCGCTCAGTTCGTGGCCTTTGTCGTTGAAAAGGTGCTTGGCATTGAGGTTGTAATTCAGGTTGGTTAGGTTGGCTTTGATGGTGTTGCCGGTGGTGAAACGGCGCGTTACGGTCAGTTGCTCGTTTAGAATATCGGCGTTGCTGATGCCGCTCGGCTGGCTTTCGTTTTCCACAAAACCGCTTACCAGGGCACCCAGGGTTGTTTTTTTGGAAACAGACCAGTCGATACCCGCTTTGAAATTGTGGCTCAGGCTCTGGCTGATTCGCGCCGACCGCTGATCGAAGTACGTGACCTGCCCGTTGTAGGGAATACGGCGGTAGATGTCGTTGCGATTGAAATTGTTGTAGTTGCCGTAGCTGTAGTTGCCAAACAGATTCACCTGCCCCACGCGGTGGTTTAGGGTCAGCGACGAGGTCATGCGCCCCCGGCCGTTGGGTTGCAGCGCCTGACCAGCCCCCACCGTCACGGTGCCGTTGGTGCCAAAGTTTTTGTTTTTCTTGAACCGGATATTGATAATGCCGGAGTTGCCCGCCGCGTCGTATTTGGCCGATGGGTTGGTGATGACCTCAATCTTCTCGACGTTGTCCGACGGCGTGTTGCGCAGCAGGTTCATCAACTCCTGCGTAGACAGGTACGACCGCTTGCCGTCTATTTCGACAATCACGCCACCCTTACCCCGCACTTTGATGGCCTCGTTCTGCTGATCGACGGTGACGCCGGGGGCTTTCTCGAGCACTTCCAGCAGCGTATTCCCCGCCGACACCACGCTATTTTCTACGTTGACTACCGTGCGGTCTACCTGCTGTTCGATGAATGGCTTGCGGGCGGTCACGGTCAGTTCAGCCAGCTTTTTTGTTTCCTCGGCCAGTTGAATAGGGGGGAGTTGAACGGTTTGATGGACTTCGTCAATGACAATGAGGTCGCTGTAGGCCTTGGCATAGCCCACTTGCTGCGCCGAGATCCGGTACGTCCCCATAGCCACCCGCTCGAAGGCATACGCCCCGGCTGCGTCGGCTACCGCGCCTTTCACCAGGCTTGAATCAGTCGATTTTATTAGCATCAATGTGCTGAATTCCAACGGTTTGCCTGCTGTTTGTACAACATTGCCACTGATAGCGCCGATTGTTTGCGCCGACAGGCTAGGCACGATAAACAGGTAGAAGACGAGGGCCAGGTAAATGAATTTCATAAGGTTGATCTGAACGAATGGATGTGCTTTCGCTGATTAATGGAATAAAAATACAGTACTGTGTACTGCATAGTACCTGATCTTACACGAGCGGTTGTCAGGCTCGGTTTAACGGTTTGCACTACTAACTGTATGGATGCAGTCGGCCTGGCTTGGGTTGCATGGTATGAAAAAAGCGCACCCAGATTAGGCACGCTTTACCAGAATAGGCAGGGGAGGGGCTATTAGGCGTTAGTCTACTTTATAAGCCACTATTGTATTACCAAAAAACGTAGGCACCAGCAGTAGCTTTTTGCCCCGGATGTAGGTGATGTCGGCTGCGCTGACCTTGGCCGGGCGGGTATCGAGCAGTTGCTGCTTGGTGCCGTCTTTTTCCACGAAAAACACCTGTCCGTTCCAGTCAGAGACGAAATAGCCTTTTTTGCCATCGTTTATGATACCGTCGGTAGCGGCCATACCGTCGGCGATGGTGGTGATGGCCTGCGTGCCTACGTTTATGGAGCGGAGCGCACCAATTTTGGTGCTGCCAACGAGGAGGTTGTCATTATCTATCGCCAGCAGCCCGTTCGGTTTGTTTAGTTGTTCACCATGTAGCCAGACGGTCCAGGCACCGTCTTTGAGGCGGTAAATCTTGTCGAAGCGGCTATCCGACACGTAGACAGTGCCGTTGGGGCTGACGGCGACATCGTTGAGAAACGAATTTTTCGGATCCACGGCATCATACGTTTTCTCTACCTGCCCCGTTTCGGCGTTGAGTTCCAGCAGCCGGTAGACGTCTGTCACGTAGAGTTTACCCCGGTGAACGGCCATGCCTTTGGGCGCGTTGAGGCCCGTTGCCCAGTTTAGTTTGCGCAGGGTGCCGTCGAGGTTGAGTTGCGAAATGAAGCCATTGCCGTCCAGTGCATCAGATTTTCCCTCAATATTCGCTACAAAAAGTACGTCTTGTGCGGCATCATACAGCACCGATTCGGGCACGCGCAGGGTGGTATCGGACTCCCAGAGCTTGGTCAGCCGTTTGGGTTTTGGTTTAGCCGTGGCGGCAGAGCAGCTTAGACAGATACCCAGCAACAGGGTAGTAACTGAAACGAAAGGAGCAGTCATCGGGTAGTTTTTGGCAAAGCAACAACCGCCCAACCGGCCCTGCAACCCCTACGATAGGTTGACCTTTTTTATGGCTAAAAAATGGCCTCGTTTTTGCAAATGAGCTACATAGGGTCGAACCAATATAGGACCCCTTGACCAGACGTTATCGACAGGCGTATTAAATTTTTCTTAGATTCATCTCAATCAGAAACAATCTCATAATGAACGGGTTAAATCCCTGCCAATCTGATCAAATCAAGCCAGCTATGTATTCTTCTTCCTACCCGACGGCTATTTCAGCCTGCCTTAAAGAAAGCACCCGCGACTTGGTCCGGCTGCAACAACGTTATGACCCATCTGACGAATTATTATGGGCATTTTTCAACGCACGCGTCCTGATGAATGAGCCTATCGCCGTCGATGATTTCGTTCAGCAAGCCTACGCGGGTAGTGAAAGAGTGAAAGAGTGAAAGAGTGTAAGAGTGTACTCCTGCGCCATCCACTCTTTCGCACTTTCACTCTTTCGCTCTTTCACCACCCGACGAACATTCCAAGCTGCCCTGGGGTTGATATGCCAGATTCACCACACGAGATGATTTATGGCGCTCAACTTACTTACCTACATCAAATCGCAGTTTACGGCTTCGGTTATTGACCAGCTTGGCGAACGGCTGGGCGAAACGCCCGCGCACACCTCGGCTGCTGTAGCGGCTATTATTCCTACCGTGCTGGGCACGCTGGCCAAGCGCACCCAGTCGGTGTCTGACGCCGATGGCATCGTCGATGTCTTACGGTCGGGCACGTATAGCAAGGAAGCCACTCCCTTCGATATTAGTCAGGTGACCGATACGGCCGCCGAAACCCAGACCGCCGTCTCGTCGGGCGATGCGTTTGTGCATCAGTTGTTTCCTAACCAACTCGATCAGGTGGCTGAGCAGATTGCCCGGTTCAGCGGTATAAACCGGGTGTCGGCACATACACTGATCGACCTGGTGGGGTCGGTGCTAAAAGGGATGCTGGGGCGGCAAACGCTCGAAAATGGCCTCACCGGCCTCAATCTGCACACCATCGTGGCTGGTCAGGTCGACGAGATCCGGGCGGGTATGCCTGCCGGGCTGGCTTCGCTGGGAACGTTGCTGGGGTTCGACAAGCTGCCCGGCTCGGCTTCGGATAAAGAGGCGCAGAGTGTGACCAATTTCATGAGCACCCCCACCAACCCCGATTTGCCCAAAAGTCCGCTGGTGGAGCGCGAACACGAAAACACCAACTGGCTTCGGTGGGCGCTCATTGCCGTGGGGGCACTCATCCTGTTCCTGATTGTGCAGAAATGCCGCGAACCGGAGTCAAGCACCGAGGGCGTTTTCACCGACACCACGGCCCGATCGGAGCCAGCCAGCCAGGAGGACTCAGCCACCCGACGGAAAAACATCGAGCAATCGAACGGGTCAACGCAGGATACGGCGCGGGGTCCGTTCAAAACCACCGTGGGTACCGGTAGCGGCATGGTGGGCGATACCACCGCGGGCACTACCAAGCAGGTGGAACTACCCGGCGGCCGGAAGCTGAACGTGCTGGAGAACTCGTTCAACGCGAACCTGGCCGGGTTCATGGCGGGTAAATCGCGCCCGGTGCCGCGTACGTTCACGTTTGAAAACCTAATGTTCGACACCAATTCGGCCCGGATCACGAAAGAATCGCAGCCCAACGTCAACGACCTGATCGAGATCATGAAGGCTTACCCCACGTTGCAGATTAATATTCAGGGCCATACCGACAATACGGGTGATGCCGCCGTTAACAAAAAACTGTCGCTGGAGCGGGCCAATGCCGTGAAAGACGCCCTAACCGCTGCCGGTATCTCGGCCACCCGCGTCACGTCACAGGGCTACGGTGCCGAAAAACCCACCGCCACCAACGACACCGCCGAAGGCCGCCAGAAAAACCGACGCATCGATGTGGTGGTAGCGAAGTTGTAGGTTGAGTCGATAGTCAGTAGTCGACTGCCGACTATTGACTATCGACTTCCTATCTTGCACGGCCAATTAGCGCCTTTCTATGTTTGTCAATGCCATCGACCGCGTCGATCCGTTTACCCGTCCTATCCACTCTATTTTACGGCTGTTTGGCCATAATGAAATTGTACCCGGTTCAGCCACGCTTTTTTTTGTCAATGAGCAGGCCTGTGCCGTTACCTGCAAGCACGTAGCCGAGCTAATTGCCCAGTCAGATGCCATTTTCCGGCATTATAACACCTTCCGGGCCGAATTGAGGCAGTTTCAGCGCGACCGTAATTACGCCACGATTCAGAAAAAGCTGGAAGAAAAATACCAGTTTAAGTCTGAAACGGTCATCCGCCTGCGGAACATGTTTATGAACTGCGTTGATCAGTTTTCGGAACTGAAAATAGACCTGCACCCCACCCAGGACCTGGCCATTCTACGGTTTATTGGCTATAATAAACTACTCTACAAAAGCCACGCCGTATTCCTGCGCGATAGCAGCCGCGTGCGCCCGGGCCGGACCCTCTGCCGGCTGGGCTACCCCTTCCCCGAATTCACCAACTACCTCTACAACGCCAAAACCGACGACATCGAATGGACCGTGGGCGGGCGCGAAACCACTCCTAAATTTCCCATCGACGGCATCGTAACGCGCTTACTGTCAGATAATGGCGCCGACGTGACGGGTATCGAGATGAGTACCCCCGGCCTGCGCGGCCAAAGCGGTGGCCCACTGTTCGACACCAACGGCGTGGTGTATGGGATGCAAACCGAAACCCGCCACCTGCACCTGGGCTTCGACATTGAAGACCGGCAGGTGCTGGTGAATGGCCGCAAAGCCCGCGTCTCGAACTACCCGTTTCTCAACGTTGGGGCCTGCGTACACGTCGACGTGATCAAGCGATTCCTGGCCGACAATGGCGTGAATTACTTCGAGGAATAGGCGTTACTTACAGAAATCGTCCATTCACACCACCAAACGTTGGTGCTTACATACATTGGCAGGCGGGCAGTTTAAGGCTACGCTACTTTGGTTCCGTTAATAAGAACGAGCCATGAAGCCAGCACACCAACGTACCGTATTGCGTGTTTTAGGAATGTTAAGTATTCTACTGCCCGCTGTGCTCGTGGCGGGCACGGCAGCCCTTGACCATTGCACCGTTGTGCTGGCTTCGGTAAGTCATTACTACTACACGAGCATGAACCCCCTGTTTGTGGGCCTACTCTACGCAACAGGCTTGTTTTTGTTTCTCTACAAAGGTGATACCACCGCCCAAACGGCTACTACCCGGTTTGCTGCCGTCTGCGTGGTGGCCGTGGCCCTGCTGCCCACCTCCAACGATATTTATGGCTGTAGCACCCGTGCATACCAGCCTAACGCGCTGGGTGAGGAACTGCACAAGGCGTTTGCGGCCTTTTTTCTGTTAGCGATGTCGGTGCTGTTTTGTTTGTTTGCGCGGGAGAATGGCAGCCGTGACCGTCAGGCAAGATTCCGCAACCAAATCTATTATACCTGCGCTGCTACCATCGGCATCCTGGTGTTCACCATTGTGGCCCTGTCGAAACCCGATTGGTATGGGGGCGAAATCAGGCAGCGTTTGGTCGACTGGACCACCGCTTACAAGCCCGTTTTTTGGCTGGAATGGCCTGCTTTCGTGGCCCTGGGCACGTCGTGGCTCATCAAAGGAGAATGGTTACTGGCCAACAGACCCACGTATCAGCAGCAACCAGTACTGACTGACGTGGAATTTGCTTAACGTTGCTTCATGGCCATCTACCAACTCCAAAACCTGACATACTACCATGCTGAGTGCCCTCACCCGTTGGCTATTTAAGGTATGGGGCTGGCAGGTTGTAGGCCCCGTGCCCACCGTGCCGAAAGCCATCTGGGTAGAAGCGCCCCACACCACCAACTGGGATTTTCTGGTTGGCCTGGGCGTTCGGCCAACCATCCGGCTTTGGATTCATTATTTCGCTAAAAGCTCGCTGTTCACCTGGTATGCGGGCTGGCTATTTCGGGTGCTGGGCGGCATACCTGTCTACCGCGATAAATCGCATAACCTGGTCGATGCTATGGCAAAGGTTTTCGAACAGCATGACCAACTGCACATCTGCATTGCGCCCGAAGGCACCCGGAGCAACGTACAGACCCTGAAGACGGGCTTCTACCACATTGCCCGCAAAGCCGACGTGCCGCTGATTCTGGTCAGTTTCAACTGGCATCGTCGCCGGGTTGTACTGAGCGAACCGCTTTACCTCACGGGCAACTATGCCGCCGATATGCTGCCTTTCTACACGTTTTTCTCGCAGGTAAGCGACGTCAAAAAGGCCTGGCTTAGTCACTGGGAAGAAACGGGCGAGATCCGCTGATGCAGGCCAACCGGTTCTGGGCGGATGTTCATTATCTTAGCTGCACTAGATACCGCCCCTCATGAAACGCGCACTGCTACTACTGCCCACTCTGCTGTCGGCCACGCTCACGTATGGTCAAATGTCGATGAACTCGTCGGGTTCCTACGCCACGCTGACCATCATCGACCCCTACCAGAATAACTATGTCGGCGTGGAAGGGTCGCCTTATATTCCTGAAAAAGGATTTGCCCCCACACTGGTGAAAACTCAGAATACCAGGCAGTTACAGCCGCTTAAAGCGCGGTTTAATACGCAGCTAGGGCAGCTCGAATACCTCGACGGGCAGCGGGTGCAACGGCTCACTACCCCCGCCACCGAATTCCAACTGGTAGCCAGCGCTGGCGATACGCTGGTGTTTCGGAATGGGTATTCCGGCAAGGGTGAGATTACGCCCATCACATTTTGCCATGTGCTCTACGACGGCAAGAAATCAACCCTGCTGGCCTACCTGACCGGGACTATCAAAAAAGATGAAGACCCCATGAGCAACGACTTTGGCAAAAAGCAGTTTGTGCAGCGAAAGCAAACATACTTGCTGATTGCTAACGAGTTACAGGCCGTAACGCCCACTAAATCGTCGTTGCTGGGTGCTTTCCCCGCCGATCAGCGCGAGGTGGTGGCGCAGGTAATTAACCGCTATGGCAGTAAGCTAAAATCTTGGACCGACGTGACGGCTGTACTACGGGCCTACGACGGTCAGTAGGCATTTTACTTACTCAACCATGCGTGAAACGGTATTTTTAGGGTTGGCACTGCTGGTCATGATGGCGCTGCTGGCTTCGCTGGCTCAGCGCCTGCGTATTCCCACGCCTATTTTTCTGGTGTTAGGCGGGATCGTTATCAGTTTGTTGCCGGGTGTGCCCCACCTCAGCATCGACCCTGACCTCATCTTCCTGGTCTTTCTGCCACCGCTGCTCTACGAAGCAGCCTGGTTTATGTCGTGGCGGGAACTCTGGCGCTGGCGGCGCATTGTGCTCGTGCTGGCCTTTGGACTGGTTGTCCTCACGGCAACCGCCGTGGCCTACACCGCCCAGTGGCTTATTCCGGGCTTCACGCTGGTGCTTGGGTTTGTGCTGGGCGGCATTATTTCACCTCCCGACGCTGTGGCGGCTACCTCTGTGCTTCGAAACGTGAACGTGCCCAAAAGCACGCTAAGTATTTTGGAAGGGGAAAGCCTTATCAACGATGCCGCCAGCCTGATTGTACTCCGGTTTGCCCTGGCCAGCGTAGCCACCGGCACGGTAATCTGGAAGCAGGTCGCCGTTTCGTTTGTGACCGTTACCGGGCTGGGGGCAGTGGTTGGGCTGGCCATTGCGGGTGTCTTTTATGTCATTCACCGCTGGGTGCCCCTCCAGCCGCGTATCAGTATTTTACTGACCTTTCTAACGCCCTACCTAATGTATCTCGCGGCCGAAGAACTTCATTATTCGGGTGTCATTGCCGTAGTTAGCGGGGGGCTCTTCCTGTCGAACCACAGTCACCGGCTGTTGCAGCATACCGAACGGGTGCAGGGATCGGCTATGTGGGGTACCATTATTTTCATCATCAATGGCTTGGTGTTCGTGCTCATTGGCCTGGAATTGCCGGTGATTCTGGATGGGCTGAATGAGTACTCCTTACCCGCCGCCATTGGCTACGGGTTGGCTATTTCGACGGTGGTGATTCTGGTGCGACTGGGGTTTACGCTACTGTCGGCACCGTTTACGCGGCTGGTGGGGCGGTATATCCCCGTGGCCGTCCGGAATGTGGGCTGGCGGGGACCGGTGGTGGTTGGCTGGGCGGGTATGCGGGGCGTAGTATCGCTGGCCGCTGCGTTTTCAGTACCCCTTACGTTGGCCAGTGGTGAGGCCTTTCCGCACCGGTCACTGCTGTTGTTTATTACCTTCATTGTTATCCTGATGACCCTGGTGGTACAGGGCTTAACTCTGCCGCTGGTTGTGCGGCTGGTACATCCCGAAGAGCCAATTGATCGCCTACCCGAGAAACAGCAGGAGGCAGCCATTGTCCGGAAACTGCACGAAGTGGCCATGCACGAATTTACCCGGCACTATGCTGACCAACTGACTGGCAACCCCCTGCTGGCGGGCCTGAAAAACCGACTGGAAAGTGGCCATCTTGTCAACGAGCTAACGGCATCGACTACAGCAGACGACTTGCTGGACAACTACCAGGCTGCATTGGTCAGGCTGAATCAGGCAAAACGGAACGAACTAATGCGTCTGCACCGGGAGGCCGATTTTGATCAGGACATTTTGCGAAAAATAGAAGCACAACTGGACCTGGAAGAGGAGAAAGTTGATCCGCTTAGTCGCTAATTGACGAACTGATTCGTGTCGAATCAGGTGAGCCGGATACCAAACAGATCTTTAGATCGGGTGTAGATGTAGCCTACTACCAGCAGTGTGACCACCCCACCCGCCACCACCGAGGGGATAGTGCCCAGCAAACTCGCCGCCACGCCCGACTCGAACGCGCCTATTTCGTTAGATGAACTGACAAAGATGCCGTTTACGGCCGCCACACGTCCGCGCAGGTGGTCGGGCGGCAGGAGCTGCATAATGGTCTGCCGGATAATGACGCTCACACTATCGAACGCCCCCGTCAGGGCAAGCATGGCCAGAGACAGGTAGAAGTTAGTAGAGACGGCAAAGACCAACGTGGCCACGCCGAAGCCCGCCACCGCAAGCAGCATGTTGCGCCAGGCGTTTACCGTGGGCGGAAATTTGGCCAGCGCCAGCATGGTCACCACGGCCCCCACCGACGGCGCAGCCCGCAAAAAGCCCAGCACCACGGCGGGTGGCACAATCAGCTGTCCGTTGCTAAGGACGGGGGCAATACCCAAAAACGACCACCCCGCCGCATCGACGCGCAGGATGTCTTCGGCGAAGATGGGCAGGATGGCTACCACGCCGCCAAACAGTACCGAAAACAAGTCGAGCGAGATGGCGTAAAGCACAATCCGATTGCCAAACACAAACGCAAATCCTTCACGCAGGCTGGCCCACAAGCCCAAACTGGCAGATGCTGAGTTGGGTAGCGTTGGCGCTGTTTGCCGTTTGATGAGCGAAAGAAACACAAAGCAGACCAGATACAGGCCAATTACTACCAATAGCGTATTGTCGAAGCCGAGGGCAGCGTAGAGAAAACCGGCCACGCCCGGCCCGGCAATGGCCCCCGCCTGCCAGAACGAACTACTCCAGGTGGCCGAGTTGGCGTAGAGTTCACGAGGTACTAGAAAGGGTTTCAACGACGAACTGGCGGGCGAATAAAACCCCCGCGCCGTGCCAATGAGCATGAGTACGCCATAAATCACCACCAGCCGCGCAGCCTGCGACAACTGCCCCACCACCGACGGCCGGAATGCCAGATACAACACCACCGACCCTAACATGATCACCAGCAGGCTGATTTGCAGAATCCGTTTTTTATCGCGCCGGTCGGCGAGGTGGCCACCGAACAGCGAAAGCAAGATGAACGGAATGGCTTCGGCCAAACCAATCAGGCCCAGGGCCAGGGGGTCGTGGGTGAGCTTGTAGAGTTCATAGCCCACCACCACTTCCTGGATCAGCAGCGTGGCCGTGATGAGAAACGAGTTCAGCACGTAATACCGAAAATCGGGCACTCGCAGGGCCGCATAGGCATCGTGAGGTGGGGGTACGGGTGTTGTCATACAAAAAAACAACCCCGAAACCAGGGCGTTGGGTTCGGGGCCATTACTGAGTTTAAAGTTCAATGTCTAACGTTTAAAGTTGGCTCACGCTAGCGTTGTACTCTGGCGTAAGCCAACTTCAAACGGTGAACTCTACACGTTAAACTCCCTTTAAGGATACATCGTCTGCACGGTGGCAATGTCTAGCGGAGAGAGGCCGTCGCGCTGAAAGGGGAACGTAGAGCCGTCTTTCTTGGTAATCGTCGGCTGGCCGTTGGCCGAGAAAGCGTAGGAGCCATAGAGCATGATCGAGCCGAAATCCAGCCCGCCTGCCTGATCGAATCCATCGCGACCCATCTGCGTATAGGTTTGGAATTCAGACTCATAGCCGCTGGCAATATTGGCCTGATTGATAGTCAGGTAGGTATCGCGGTCGGCACGGCTGTGTTCGTGGTATAGCCCTACCGTATGACCGATTTCGTGGATGATATTGCCCGTTGTGCAGCCGAGACCCATCATGATAAACTGCTGACCACCCACCCGGCCGATGCTCGATGAACACCCACCGCCATTGTCGCGGAAGGTGACGTAGGAATATTGCGTGGTGCGTTCCACAAACCGAATACCCGTGTTGGCAATCCAGTGGTTCATGGCGTTGGTGATGCGCTCAGGGCTTGGTATGTTTGGGTCTATAGTGTAATAAACAATTTTACCCGTCCAGCGAAGGCTTTTTAGCGTACGTCCTGCACCATTCGTGGCGTGGTTAGGGTCGGTCAGGTCGTCGGGCGAAAGAATGATGTCGCCCTGGAAGATAGGCGTACCGTTGATCTCCTGGTAGGTAACAGGCGTACCCCGGAAGGTGCCTGTTTTCTGAACGCCAACCTGGTTAGGGAAGGCCTGCTCAGTGTTGTCGGCCTGCGGATGGGCCATGTCGTTGCTGTCGGTAGCGCAGCTGAAAATGGTGCAGGCACCAATGATACTGGTCAGAAGTAGTGTGTAAACTTTCATAGCGTATGTTGAGTTGGATAAGCATTTATTTGCTGAGTTTGCTTTTACAAACTGCGGACCAGGAGCCGAAAAGATCAGTAGACTTACTACAAAAAATAGTTGTATAAGCATATATGCATATAGTTTTTTCGGGTAAATACTTACTAAACTGTAAGGCTCGTTTTATACAATTAAGTTAGTCCGTTTTTTTGGCCGACTTTTTTCTACATACCCAGTTATATTGTGGGTATCGTGCTCCCCAATCGTTGAAAATAGCCGTAGTTTCGCCCATAAGTATATTTCCTAATCCCGTCATCCAGCCTAAAAAGACCCTCCCAATGGCTACCCGAATTATTCCCCGCGCCGCAACGGCCCACGAGCCGCCCATGCTCATCAAAAGCCTTTTGATGCAATCGAACCGGTATGAACCCAACCGGGAAATTGTCTACCGCGACCTGTTCCGAATGAATTATGTCACCTTCAACGAGCGGGTACGGCGGCTGGCCAACGTGCTTACGGAGGCTGGTGTGCAGGCTGGCGATACCGTAGCCGTAATGGACTGGGACAGTCACCGCTACCTCGAATCGTTTTTTGCCATTCCTTGCCTGGGGGCCGTTTTGCACACGATCAACGTGCGGTTATCGCCGTTTCAGATTCTCTATACCATGAATCATGCGGCCGACAAAGTGGTGTTGGTGCATGAAGATTTCCTCCCCCTGCTCGACGGTATCCGGTCGCAACTGACCACCGTCGAGACCATTATTGTGCTGACCGATAAGGTATATACGGAGGCTGGCAAGGCTACGTTTACCGCGCCTGATAACACCCACGGTGAATACGAAGCCCTGCTGGCCGATGCCGCTGTGGATTACGACTTCCCGGACTTCGACGAAAACTCGATTGCCACCACCTTCTATACCACCGGCACCACGGGCCACCCCAAAGGGGTTTATTTTTCGCACCGGCAGTTGTTCATGCACACCATGGGTCTCTGCACATTTGTGTGTGGTTATCAGGCTGTTGCGTTCCAGTCGAACGTAGACGTGTACATGCCGATCACGCCCATGTTCCACGTGCACGCCTGGGGCTTTCCGTTTTTAGCTACCATGCTGTCGGCCAAACAGGTATATCCGGGACGGTATGAACCGGAGGTGCTGCTGAAGCTGATTCTGACCGAAGGCGTCACGTTTTCGCACTGTGTACCAACTATTCTAAATATGCTTGTCAGCAGCCCGGCAGCGGTGCAGTTCCGCGAACAACTGAGCCGCTGGAAGGTCATCATCGGCGGGTCGGCCTTGACCAAGGGGCTGGCTACGGCGGCCCTGAACATGGGTATTCGGGTGTATCAGGGCTATGGTATGTCCGAAACGGCCCCCATCATGTCGGTGTCGTACCTTAACGATCAGGAGCGCGAACTCGATACCGACGGCAAAGTACATCTGCTCACGCAGGCGGGCCGGATTGCGCCGTTTGTCGAGATGCGCCTCATGGACGAAGCCGGTCATTTTATGCCCCACGACGGCGAGGCTGTGGGTGAGGTGGTGGCGCGTGGCCCCTGGATGACGCAGGGCTACTGGCTGGAACCCGAACGTAGCGACGAACTCTGGCGCGGCGGCTGGCTCCATACCGGCGACGTAGCGAGCATAACGCCCGACAACTGGGTGCATATTGCCGACCGTACCAAAGACGTGATCAAAACCGGGGGCGAGTGGGTATCATCGCTGGAAATCGAAGACCTGCTATCGCAGGTAGAAGGCGTTGCCGAAGTGGCCGTTATTGGCCTGCCCGACGAAAAATGGGGTGAACGCCCCCACGCCGTTATCGTGCCTAAGCCCGATTATGTGGGCAAAATCACCCCCGAATCGGTCAAGGCGGGTTTGCAGGAAAAAGTAAACCGGGGCGAACTAAACAAATGGTATGTGCCTGACCGGGTGCTGTTTGTGAGCGAAATCCCCAAAACCAGCGTCGGTAAACTGGACAAAAAACGCATCCGTTCGGAAATGAAGGAGACAATTTTGGGATAAGAACGGAAGTTTAATGTTTAACGTCTAATGTTTAAAGTTGGCTGACACGTGAGCAATCTCGCGTCAGCCAACTTTAAACATTAGACGTTAAACATTAAACTAGTTTATGCGCATCGGCCTGCTCTCAGACACCCACAGCTACCTCGACCCGGCTATTTTTAGGCACTTCGCCGACTGCGATGAAATCTGGCACGCGGGCGACGTAGGGCTGGATACCGTGGCCACGCAACTAGCTCAATTTAAGCCGCTTCGCATCGTGAGCGGCAACATCGATGACCCGCAGGCGTACCCCGAAAACCTGCGTTTCGAGGTGGGTGGGGTGCGGGTATGGATGACCCACATTGGCGGAAAACCCCCGCGCTACAACCCCACGGTGCGGCCCGAACTGATGGCCAATCCGCCCGACTTGTTTGTTTGCGGGCATTCGCACATTCTGCAAGTCATGCGCGACCCTACCCGCAAACAGTTACTGTTTATTAATCCCGGTGCGGCCGGGAAAACTGGTTTTCACATCATGCGAACCTGCCTGCGCTTCACACTCCACGAAGGGAAGGTAAGCGACATGCAAGCTATTGAATTGGGCAAACGGTAAGGCCGAACCCCCCGATTAGCCCCGCACACTTTCGCCAAAAGGAGCACCCGTGCGGGCAAACGCCCGAAAAGCCGACTCGTTGTTGGCAATGAACATGTGTACAGACGAACTTAGATTCGTCCAAAATGAAGTTGTTGGCTGTTGAGCATAGACCGACTTGAAATTCGTGCGAATGGTTTGCATTCAGATGGTAGTTAGTTGACAATAAGGCCGGTAGCTCTGAGAGCGGTGTGGCCCGTTACCAACTACAGAACAAGATTGTACTTTAAAATGATTCGTACTTACTGGAATAGTACAACTTGTTCATCGGTCAGCTATCCGTTTACTGGCAGAATACCACAGATTCTTTCTTGGGTCTAACCATTTAACGGCTACGTATCGAGGAAACAGATCCGGATTGCTTCGCCAATAGTATTCAGGGCGGCGTAGGTCGATGGTTTTTTTATGTAGGCGTTGATGCCGTTGCGATACGCTTCCCGAACAAGCTCGGGCTCGGCACTTGTCGAGATAATGATAGCCGGGATATGCTGTAACGTCTTGTCGGCACGGATGGCCTGCAAGGCTTCCAGCCCGGTCATCAGGGGCATATTCATGTCCAGTACAACGAGTTTAATTTCTTCGGCTGCATCCTGTCGTTGTAGTAACTGGATAAGTTCCTGACCATTTTCGGCCTCAATGATGGTTGCCTGGCAACCCGATTCTGTAATTGCCTTTCGCATGAACATACGATCATCGTCATCATCGTCGGCCAGGTAAATGACTTTGTTATAGTACATAAGTAGTTGGTATGGTACAAAAGAGGGGGTTAACAAAGCTAGCCGGGTAGTTACCCTCAATACTATGACGGTCATCAACCGAAAGTATGATGATTGTCGTGTTTGGGCAGGCCGCCCGAAAAACTGAATGGAGGCTGGGTGGTTATCATCAATTTTTCTTTTTTTTGCAGTTAGAGTGCCAGCGTCATCAGCCCAACGGCCTGCCAACGTATCTGGTTAATTTCCTACATGACCCAACCCATTCCGCCGACCAACCCACCCGCCGACCCTGAATTGTTTCCTTATAATTGGCTGATATCCACATCAGTATGGGGCGTAATCACCGCTGCCCCCGTGGGTATCTGTTTACTGTCGGCACAGCGGGCAGCTACGCCTCACAGCCCCGGCCGTGTATCGGATACCGGCACGATTGCCGATTTTCAATATGTGTTTCTCAACCCGGTTCAGGAGGCCATGATAAAGCTCGCGGCCGACGACGTGGTAGGGCAACCCCTTACCATGATCAGCCCCGACGTGGATGCGTCGGGTGTGCTGGATCGATTGCGGCAGGTGGCAGACACCGGCCAGCCGACTGCGCATACCGAAGCGTATCACCTCGATGGTATTGCCGGTTTGTTTCATCAGGTCTATCTGAAATCGGGCGATGGGGTACTGGTCCTGACGCAGGACGTGTCGTATCAACCGCTGTCGGTGGCCGAGCAGCAGCAGCAGGTAGACTTGTTAACTGCCATTCATAGTCGCACTTCCGTTGCCAGTATCCGGGCTAGGCTCATCAGCCTGATGAGTGGGCAGCTTTCCTGACAGCATCTTAAGCGGGCCGAGCTACCGGAGGAAGGTCATATAGGTAGGTGACGGGGGTCATTGCATGGATTTTTAGGAACAAACACCTTTGTGCCTGTTCAACTGCTGCCAGTCACCCGAATCATGCCATCGAACCCCACAGACTTACCCGACGATGCCGCCCCCGCCTATGGCATACACCAACGCGAGCCACTGCATCAGTCGCAGGAAGCCCATCTGTTGCGCATTTTCAGGCATACGTCAGTGGCCATCGGCATATTACAGGGGCCCAACTTTGTGGTTGAGTTGACCAACCCGGCCATGTGCGCGCTCTGGGGCCGTACCGAAGCGCAGTTGCTGGGGCAGCCCATCTTTTCGGTACTGCCTGAAGCCTCCAAGCAAGGTTTTGAAGAATTGCTGACGGAGGTACTCCAAACGGGTATGCCCTTTGTAGGTACAGAAATGCCCGTTACCCTCAACCGCTATGGCTACCTGGAGACAGTGATCTTCGATCTGGTATATGAACCCTTTCCCGATGCCGACGGCCGGGTAAACCGCATTATTGTAACGGCCAACGATGTTACCAGCCGGATCAAAACCCGCGAACAGGCCGACAAACTGCTGGCTCAGGAACGCGAACTGCACGAACTGAAGTCGAATTTTGTCACGATGGCGTCGCATGAATTTCGCACGCCCATGGGCACCATCCTGTCGTCGGCGTCGCTGATTGGGCGCTACAACGGGACCGACGATGGCGAAAAACGCGAACGGCACGTGCAACGCATCAAAGCGGCGGTGCACGGACTGACCGACCTGCTCAACGATTTTCTGTCGCTGGGGCAGATGGAGCAGGAAACCATGCACGGCCAACCCCAGCCGCTGGTACTACAGGCCTTCTGCGACGAGATCCTGGACGACATGCAGGGTATGATGAAGACCGGTCAACATTTTGTTTATCAGCAGCTTACCGACCAGAAGATCATTGGTGTCGACGGGTCAATGCTGCGTAACATCCTGATCAATCTACTGGTCAATGCCAGCAAATATTCGTCGGAAGGGAAAATTATTGAGTTGACCACCGCCATAGAAGGTAACCTCTTGCTGGTGACGGTTCGGGACGAAGGCATTGGTATACCCGACTCTGACAAAGAGAAACTGTTTATCAATTTCTTCCGCGCCCGCAACGCCATTCATGTGCAGGGAACGGGTTTGGGACTCTATATCGTTAAGCGATACGTTGACCTGCTGGGTGGCACCATTTCGTTTACCAGTCAGCTCGATTCGGGCACTACCTTCACCGTCCAGCTTCCCATCTACCCCGTTGTGGCATGAATACCATTTTGGTCATTGAAGACAACCCAGAGATGCGGGCCAACATCACCGAGATCCTCCAGTTGGCTCCCTACCAGGTCATCCAAGCCGCCAATGGCAAGCAAGGCGTGGCCCTGGCCCGCCAACAGCGCCCCGACCTGATTCTCTGCGACGTGATGATGCCCGAACTAGACGGCTACGGCGTGTTGCATATCGTGAGCAAAGACCCCGACCTGGCTGGGGTGCCGTTTATTTTTCTGACCGCCAAAGCCGAGTCGGCTGATTTTCGGTTTGGCATGAACCTCGGTGCCGACGATTACCTGACCAAACCCTTCGACGACGTGGCCCTGCTCAACGCCGTTGAGTTGCGGCTGCGAAAAGGCAAGCAACACCAGCCGGCACACTCGTCTGATTCGGGTCATCTGCTGAGCCTGATGCAGGCCGTGCGGCATATCGACGATGCCAGGGAGCGCCTCTGCGAAAGCTACCCCACCAACCTGCACAAAAAAAAGCAGACCCTGTTTATGGCCGGTAGCCTGCCCGTGTCGTTGTACTTCATCAAGCGGGGCAAGGTGAAGCTCTTCACAAGCGACGAATCGGGCAATAACTACATCACGGCCCTCTATGGCGAAGGCGACTTTGTGGGTTATCTGCCGCTCCTGGCCAGCACCCCCTACACCGAATCGGCCGAGGTGCTCGACGATTCGGAGGTGTGCAGCATTCCGCAGGCCGATTTTCTGGCCCTGATCTACTATAACAAGGAGGTCGCCAGTGAATTTATTCAGATACTGGCTCAGGACGTAGCCGAAAGCCGAAACCGCCTGCTGAAACTGGCTTATCAGTCGGTGCGCAAACGCACGGCCGAAGCCCTCCTGATGGTGCAACGCAAATTTTACCCCGACAAACCGCCCATGATGACCCTCTCGCGCGAGAACTGGTCGCACCTGGTGGGGGCTTCTACCGAAACGGTAATCCGCACCCTCAGCGATTTTAGGGCCGAGGGACTAATCGAGATCACAGGCAGCCAGATCAACCTGCTCGATATGGACAGATTGGGCCGACTGAAGCATTGATTAACTGACCACCGTCAGCCCGTTGTATGACGACCGTCAGTAGCGCGGCTGATGGGAATTAAGGCGGCCGGGACAAATATCATGGCGCTTGGCTAGGCCGGAAAAGACCTTTGTGGTCTATGGTAGACGCACGTTCACTGACCAGATCGGTCAAATTTACAAACCCTCAACGGTCACTTTTCTTTGCCACCGCCCGTCAGCGGGTTGATGCCTACTTTGCCCGGCGGGGGGTGTCGCCCCATGCCAACGGAGCTATGTGGGGTAAAACGGTATTTTTCCTGACGGCTTACGCCGCCATTTATGCTTTGATTATCAGTAACTTACTGAGCATCTGGCCAATGTTTGGCCTGGCTATCATGCTCGGCTTTTTTGCTGCATTTGTGGGCTTCAACGTTTCACACGATGCCATCCACGGCGCTTTTTCGGGGCAGGGCTGGGTGAATCGGTTGTTGAGCAACACCTTTAACCTGGTGGGGGCTAATCCTTATTTGTGGAAGACAACCCACAACGTGGTACACCACACCTACACCAATATTCCCGGTCATGACGAAGATATTGAGGTGGCCCCCGGCCTGGTGCGGCTGGATGCCGACGAGCCTCATCGCCCCTGGCAGCGTTTTCAACATGTCTACGCCTTCCTGCTTTACGGGTTGGCGTCGCTGTCATGGGTACTACGGAAAGATTATCTGAAATTCTTCAAGAAAAAGATTGGTCAGCACGACAACACAAACCACCCCCGCAGTGAATACGTGAAGCTGTTTCTTTACAAAGGCATCTACTACGTGGCCTTTCTGGCCCTACCCATGCTGGTTCTGACTGTTGCCTGGTGGCAGGTGCTGCTTGGGTTCCTGGCTATGCACCTGGCCGAAGGACTGGTTATTGGCCTGGTGTTTCAACTGGCCCACGTAGTAGAGGGAACGTCGTTTCCGGTGCCCACGCAGACGGGTACGATAGAAGAAGCCTGGGCGGTGCATCAGCTGCAGACCACGGCCAATTTTGCACCCCAAAGCCAGTTGGCCACGTTCTTTTGTGGGGGACTGAACCGCCAGATCGAGCATCACCTCTTTCCGCAGGTATGCCATATCCACTACCCGGCCATTGCCCAGATTGTGAAAGAGACGGCACTGGAATTTAAACTACCTTACCTGGAGAATCCCAGCTTTCTGTCGGCCCTAACGTCGCATTACCGGCTGCTGAAACAACTGGGGCAACCAGTATAGCCTGCCTATACCACACATAGAAGATGACCAGTACGGCAGAACAGGAATTTACGGTCTTTTACCGAGCCTACGCCGCCAGTTTATGGGGAATGATCCTGCACGCAGACATGGCCCCCAAACAGTCGGAACTCATTTTAATCAACACTCTGACCAGGGCCTGGCAACAGCGGGGCCAGCCTCCACTACCGGACCAGCCTATGTTGAGCTGGTTGCTGGGGCTGGCCCAGGAAGAAGGCCTGCCAACTGCGCCGCTGCTACCAGCAGTCAGGCGCGTTAGCTAATCGGGTCGGGGCAACATTAACTCGGTTAACTATGGCCTCACAGCAAGACTTAGATTTCACCTACTCAACCATCGACCAGGTATTCCGGCTCAGCATTGGAGAGACCGGCGACTACAGTGGCGCTATGTACAACGGCGATTTTTCGCTCACACTGGAACAAGCTCAAGCGCAGAAACACCAATTTATTGCCGACAGCCTGCGTATTCGTCCCGGCTCGAAAGTGCTCGACATGGGCTGTGGTTGGGGGCCTTTTCTCACCTACATAAAGCACCAGCGGGGGGCCATTGGCCGGGGGGTAACGCTGTCGCAGGAGCAGGCGGAAGCCTGCCGGAACAACGGCCTCACTGTCGATGTGAAAGACTGTCGGCTTATCACGCCCGACGACTACGGCACCTTCGACGCCATCACCTGCATTGGGGGGATGGAACATTTCTGCTCTATTGAACAGTGGCAGGCTGGCGAGCAGGATAGCATCTACGCCAATTTCTTCAAAAACCTAGGCGACTTACTGCCCACCGGTGGCCGTTTCTACATGCAGAGCATGGTGTTTGGCGAACAGCTGCCCCCCTTCGACAGCATCAGCCTCCAGGCCGACCCCGATTCAGACGCCTATTACATGGCGTTAATGATTGCCCAGTTTCCCGGTTCCTGGCTACCCTATGGTCCCGCTCACATTGGTCACTGCGCCAGGCCCTATTTCAAACTCGTCTCCATCAGCAGTGGCCGGCTGGATTATATCGAAACCATCGGGCAGTGGCGCAGGCGGTTCCGGGCGTTCAATGCCCGGAAATATGCCATCTACGTCTCGCTCTTGCCCCGACTGCTCACCAATCCAGCCTTTCGGGGGTTGATCAGTGTTTTTCGCAAAAGCCCTAACCGGGTGTGTTTCGAGCGAAAAATAATGGAACACTACCGCCTGGTTTTTGAAAAGGTATAGCTCTGTGAGCCATTTGCCATCGCCGGTCGTTGTCTGGTACATACCCCTGCTGACCAACCGTGCCGATGTCATTTGATTTCATTGCCCCCGTGTATGACCGGCTGGCCCGGCTGGTGTTTGGCCGTGCGCTACGCACTGCCCATGCCTGGTGCGTAGCGCGCATACCGGCGGGAGGTCGGGTGTTGGTGCTGGGCGGCGGAACGGGGCACTTTCTGCCCCAACTGCTGGCCCGGAAGCCCGCCCGAATCGTTTACGTCGAAGCCTCGGTGGCCATGCTCAGGCAGGCGCAGGCGCGGCTGTCTGCCCAACCCGACAACCTGCTGTTTCACCACGGCACCGAAGCCACCCTGCCCACCGAGGCCCCCTTTGACCTGATCCTGCTGCCCTTTATTCTCGACCTGTACCCCGAATCCAGGTTGTCAGGGCAGTTTTTGCCCCGCCTGCGGTCGCTACTGACCCCTGGTGGGGCGTTGCTGATCTGCGATTTCGACCAGCCCCAAAGCCGGTGGCAACGCGCACAACTCTGGCTGATGATCTGGTTTTTTCGGGCGGTGGCTCAGATCGAGATAACCCAGCTACCCAATTGGCCCGTGATCATCCAACAGGCCGGTTTCGTAGAAATCGAACGGGCCTACCTCCGCAACGGGCAAATACGTATGGGTGTCTATGAAAACCGCTAAGTTGCGAAGTGATTTACCACCAACAGTCAGCATTCACTGAACAAGCCGAGTTATTGGGCAACAGCCATGTGATGTTTGCATTTTCACCGTCAAAACATAGAGCACTGTAATGGGATTTGTCGAAAGGGTGGCTGTTGCTTTTGAACACATACAGTTTTTCAAATCCTCTCAACTCTGCACCTTTTATAAATTGAAGGGTGTCCAGCTTAATGGCCAAGTCTTTAAACCTTGTTTTGTCTTTGTAGCCCGATGGATTAATGTAATAAATGTGCTTGTTAATTAGAACACCTACCATGTTAGCCGGGCAGCCTGTGCACATATTATTATAACTCTCTACCAGGATAAGAGTATCTAATCTTTTCTTGACTTGTATATTATATTTTTGAGCTATTGATCTCAAAAGATATTTGCGGACTGCACGTTGCCGTTGAATTGTCCAATTAAATCTTTCCTTGTACGTTGGACTTATACTTTTCAGCAGACTACGATTAATTGTCCGTTCGGCATTTCTGATTGGGTTATAATTGCAACTGGCTACCCCTAGCAAAAACCCTAGCAGCATTACAGAAACTGACGTGTACATATGAAAGGTGCTAGTGGGTAAACTATCCCAAGTTAGGTATATGGGCGGTAGGTTATATCTTCCGCAGGTACGAACTGTAGCTATAAGCATCTACTTGCGTAAGAGAGGCGACAAGATAGCAATCCTTCCTACCCTCATCCGTATTGAGTACCAGGCACAGTATGGCCGTGTCCTAAAGTAATTCCTGTCTCGCGTAACCGTCGCCCTGCGGAGCTAGTTGAATCAATGGTACATAAATAGTAAGCTACCGCACAAAGCGCATAATGCTTGAACTGTAACCGAAACAACAAACACACGGAGTGGTTGATTGATGTCAGCTTTCTTGGTGAGCAAAACCATCAATAAGCTCACAAAAGCTATACCTAATGAGAAAATAGCGCCGAGCAGTGTAAAACCGATGAAGCGTCCTAACCACAGAAATAGTGGCCCTTTCTCAATTAGCAGCTTTCGTAAAGACTCTTCAGATCCGAGGAAAAAGAAGGCAGCCCAGAAGCCAATCAAGAGGCCATTGACTGAAATCGCCAGCATATACAGGCCATTATGAAGGACGTCTGCGTATTTACTTATCACCTTATTTCATCTGCTGGTGTTGCCGTAAGTTAAGCTAAGCGAAGGTACGTACCCTTGACCTTAGCTTTGGTAACATAGCAACTAGTGTAGATCGTTCTTACTACTTTTTGACTGGATAAGCCGGAACTGCTTCTGTTGCTGAATAACCAAACTTCATTTTGTAATCTTCACCAGGCATTCTAATCGAGTGCTTTTCTTTTACAGTTAGTGTTTTCACTACCACTGTCGAATAGGCGCTAGCGCCCGTCTCTTTATCTCGAACAAAGACGATGTATTCTGCTCCCTGAGCTGGCACCAGCAAAACCTCTGACGCATTATTGGGCGGCACGGCACCTGGCGTAGTCAGCCCCCAGGCGTAACTGTATTGACCAGATCCTCCAGTCACATTAGCCTGAATAAGTTGCTTGCCAGTAGCAGCATCACCAGTGACCTCGGTAGTGACCTTCACTTGAGCCAATAAAGTAGTTGAGCTGATTAAGCCCACCAGAACGAGCAGGGTACGCATTGAGTAGTTCATCGTGTAACGCGTTTAGAAAAGTAAAGATGTAAAAGGGAAATTTTTCTGTTGTATAACCTCGATACGTAAAATATCCGCCTACATGGCCGGTTCGCCTAACTCATCCAAAGGATAATGAGCACATCGGCCAAGCCCGGAACCGCGACACACTCATTGACTTTTCCACCCATGGATCGTTGGATGCAGTTGCGCAGCACTCCGAGAGGAAGCTGTCGACGGAAACAAAGAACCGCCGAACTGCGGAGCTATGTCTAATCACTAACAAAGACATATTCCACGCAAGATTCGCGCCGCTTAAACGCGCCTTGTGCATAGGCTGCTCTATGTGTAGCTGTTAAGGTTTTGAACCGCTTGTACCGGGCTTTATTTATTGCCTTCAGCGTCATAAAATCATAGGTTGAAGCGAGTAGCAATACCACCTCTGCTTTATCACAGCCCACTGGTATATCCACATTGTTTTGATCTAGGCCAACCATGTTGAATAAGACCCGGGTTCGGGTGAGGGGTAGGCTAATCTGAAAAGAGCCATCAAGGCCACTAACACCAAGTTGAGTGCTGTCTAAGCTGAAAATCATCACGCCCGGCAAGGCTTGTAACTCTTCATCAATTACTTTGCCCGTTACTACTCGTGACTGACCAAAGGCCGAGAAGTAGCCAATACAGAGAACCCAAGTAAAAAGCTGTTTCATAGTGAGGGGGTATATTGCTCAAATGTAGCAAATCACCACAGGTTGCTTCCGCCATAAGATAAGACTGTTGAAGGTCAGAGAGGTGACTGCCAGATCCCATCTGTCGAACGGAACTAGGCATGTCAGCCGGAGATAGTAGCCACTGCAAATGTGCTTTGTCGGACGTAGCCGCAAGCTAACGGACAGAGGTAGGAGCCGCCACAAATACGCATTGTCAACTGTCGCCGGTGCGTTGGCCCGCCGCAGAATTCTCAAGATTGGGTAAGCAACCGGTTATAAATCAAGGGCTTGGCCAAACAAGTTAAGCTACGTCATACTACGAAATAGTAAATGGTTGATTGCCAGTAAGATGGCATTAAATCCATTGCTAGTTGATGTGGATATAAGCAGGTGATCATACGTCACCTATATCTCAACAAGGATATGCAACGGGCAAGTGCATATGGGCCACTGGTAAGGCGCTATATTTTCTCCAGCGCCTGGTAGACTTCGGTCAGGGGGCTGATGTCGAACCAGACGCCGGTGCCGATGCTTAGAAAATGACCGTCGCGTTTGGGGGGCTTGGCCAGGCCGTCTTCGGGGTTGTAGTCATAGGCAAAGACGTTGGCCATCAGAGGGTTGAGTGCTTCCCAGGGCATGGTTTTACGCTTCTCCTGCCGGTTTTGTACGGTAATGACCTGTACGTCGCGGTTGGCAAATGAGGCCTGAATGTGCAACTCACGGTCGCCGGTTTGCGCGTAGCTAAGGTAGCTTAGCTCGAAGGGTTTTTCCTTGCCGCCTGCTTCATAAATGGCCTGTATCAGTTCCTGCACCGGATACAGAAACGCGTCAGCATCGGTGGGTGTGCCCGGCTGCGGCGGCTTCCCGTTTGAGCCGGTCGTGGCCATTGTCACCTCCAGAAAATCGTCTTTTTCCGACAGCTCGTCTTCCCGCAGGGGTTTCAGGCGGGTCTTTTCGACCAGGTTTTCCACCACCAGTAGCCAGGCGCGGCCCAACGTGCCCGCCCAGCTGAAATTGTCGTTCAGGGTGAAGCCTTCGCCCGTAATGTCCTCTTCGTCAAGCTCTTCGCGGTCGGTGTAGGTAATAGAAAAGTCGATGTGCAGGGCGTTGGCCGCCGTAGACTTCGCCTCAAGCGTGTAGTAATGCGTGAAAGGAGGGGGAATCATACCCGCCGACTGAAAGCGAATTTTAAGCAACATAGGGGGAGCCAATCACTAATGACCAATGACTTTTTCGTACAAAGATACGCAGCCCACTGCTGCCAGGGTGCCAATGGCGGCGCCAGCCAGCACGTCGACGGGGTAGTGCGCGCCTACGTAGACCCGGCTGTAGGCTACCAGCGCGGCCCAGGCAAAGAGCCACCGCAGCCAGCCGTAGCGGGTGCCCAGCAGCAGCCAGAGGCCCGTGGCCAGGGCAAACGTGTTGGCGGCGTGCGACGAACAGAATCCGTACTGTCCGCCACAGGGTAGGGGCAGGTGGATGGCTGCCTGCAAGGCGGTTTCGTGGCAGGGGCGGAGCCGGAGCGTGAGCGGTTTCAACACCGACGAACATACCTGATCGCTGATGATTACGGCGACGGCCAGCGTAAGTACCAGCCCGATAGCCCGCTTCCTAAATCGCCAGGCGAGCCAGCCCACCAGCACCACATAGCCCGGAATCCAGGTGTTGCGCTCCGTTATCAGCACCATAATGGGGTCGAGCCAGGAGGCATGGAGGTGATTTAGCAGCAAAAAGAACTGGGTGTCGAGCTGATTCAGGGTCTCACGCATAGCAGGGCAAAGGTACGTTTTGGCAAAAGACCGTTCGCTCGAAGTTTCTACAGCGCTCCTGACAAGGGCACGGTTGGGTTAATTTGATGCTCTATATTTATCGACATTGTAGACTATTTATTCACCCAACGCACATTTTATGCTCCGCGACGATCTGATCCCGCTTCCCGACATTTCAGCACAGGCCTTCCAACACCCCCTCGACCGCGACGCCACCGGGCTGCTCAAGGGCATCGACAAGTTCCGCTCCATCATCGGTACGCTCAACTCCTACGTCGAGCATTCGATGCATTACTACAACAGTTCGTCGTGTATTCAGGTAAGCGAAACGCAGTACCCGTCGCTCTATAATGCCTACAAGCGCACGGCTGAAGCACTGGATATTAAGAAGTTACCAGACTTGTACATCGAAACGATCGACGAGATCAACGCCTTCGCCAGCGGCATCGACCGGTATACGATCAAGATCAATTCGGGCTTGCTCGACATCCTCACCGAGCGCGAAACGATGGCCATTATCGGCCACGAACTGGGCCACGTGAAGTGCGACCATATGTTCTACAACACCTTCACCTACTTCATCCGGTACTTCGGCGGGTCGGTGACGGGTATGATTCCGCCGCCCTTCAACTCGGCCCTCGACATCAGTGTGCAATTGGCCCTGCTGGAGTGGAGCCGCCGCGCCGAATTCTCAGCCGACCGTGCTGCCCTGCTTGCCACGCAGGACGTGCAGGCGGTGGCCGAGGCACTGGGCAAAATTGCGGGTTATTCCAAAACTCTCAGCGACCCCATCAGTGTAGAAGCCATTGTGGCACAGGCCAATACGTTTGAAGAGTACGTTGATGACAGCTGGATGGCGAAGTTCATTAAGGTGCAGTCGATGCTGAAACAAACGCACCCCTACACGGTCCTGCGCGTGAAAGAAATCCTGGCCTGGTCTGACTCTGATCAGTATAAGCAGATCCTGGCTGGGACGTATCAGAAAGTAGGCGAACTGCCCGCCGCTGTGCTCGACCCCGCTGCCCCGGCTGAACCCAACGCCGCACAAAAGGCCGCCTCTGCCATTGGCAGTTCGCTCTCGTCAGGCCTGAAATCGTTCGGCGGTTTTGGCAAAAAATCGGAATAAGTCACCCGGTACTGGCAGTACATAGCTACGCACTGCCAGTGCCGGGGCTTGTCATAACGTATAGTCGATACAGTTGACAGACTCGTAAGCAGGACTACATTTGCCAGACAAATGACTGTTTACCGTTCAGTATTGACAACGTTATATGCGCTTTCTTCTATTAATTTTATTTATTAGTGCGTCCAGTTTAACATTTTCCCAGAATATTGATAAACCGCGTATTGGTGAAGTTGCTCAGCCACCAGGTTCTTTTCTAAAAATTGATTGGGAAAATGATGCTTTTCAGGTGCATCAGCGGAGCGTATCAGACCGGTATTTTAGTAATGGCCTTCGTCTGTCGCATCTAAGCAACTACTGGAAAAAGTGGCCCACCCGCGTTGCCCTGCTGAGGCTTTCTGCCAAAGAAAACCGCGATTACAGGTCGCTGTACTCGTTTTCGGCGGGTCAGGAGCTTTACACACCCCGCAACACAACCTGGGTCATGCGCCCGCTGTACCCAAACGACCGGCCTTATGCGGGTTACCTGTACTTCTCGTGGGGCCTCACTACCGCAGACCCTATAGGTGCCCGGCGGCTAAGTTCGGCGATCACACTGGGCATGATCGGTCCGGCGTCGGGGGCGGCTGAGTTGCAGCGGGAGATACACCACCTCATGGGGCAGCCTATGCCTGCTGGCTGGGGTACGCAGATCAAAAACGACCCGATCATTAGCTACACCGTGCGGTACGAAGGCCGGGCTATCCCGCGCTTCACCCCCGCTTTCGACGTTATAAGTGATGTGGAGGGCACTATTGGCTCACTCATGAATACGGCAGGCATGGGGGGAACCTTGCGGATTGGGTTATTCAATGACTATTTCCAGCACCCAACAGGCCTGTATCAGGCCGGAGATGAGTCATCGCGGACGTTCCAGTGTTACGCCTTCTGTCGCGTTGGTTTCCAGGCCGTGCTCGACAATGCGCTGATGCAGGGTGGCTGGCTGAACGGGTCTAAAAACTACTACGCGCTGCCCGCCGTTGAGCTACAGCATTTCTACGGGCAGCTGGATGTTGGCGGTGTCATTGCGGCCAGGAACATGCAGCTTACCTTCACGCAGCACCTTCGCACTGCCGAATTTGTGGGTGCCCTCGCCGATCAGTGGGGCCACATTAGCCTGCTGGTAAGGGTCTCAAACTAATGACAACCAGCCTACCCCAGAAACTGACGCAGGTAGTTACGGGCGGTCAGAATGGCCGTTTTCACGTCGTCGGGGGTGCTTTCGTAGGCTTTGTCTTCTACCTCAATACAGACCGGACCCCGGTAGCGCACGTCGGTGAGGGCGGCGAAGAAAGCTCCCCAGCGCACGTCGCCGAGGCCGGGTAATTTGGGCGAATGGTAGTCCAGCGGATTGGCCATGATGCCCACGCGGTCGAGCCTATCACGGTAGAGTTTGGCGTCTTTGAGGTGGATGTGGTGCAGCCGGTCGCGGTAGGCATATATCGGTTTCACCTCGTCCATCATCTGCCAGATCAGGTGGCTGGGGTCGTAGTTGAGGCCCAGCGTCTGCGAGGGAATGATCTCGAACACGCGGTCCCAGATGGCGGGGGTGGTCATGAGGTTTTTACCCCCCGGCCATTCGTCGTCGGTGAACCACATGGGGCAGTTTTCAATACCGAGCTTCACGTTGTGCGCCTCCGCCTCGTGCACGATGGCGGGCCAGTGTTCGGCCACCAGCTTCAGGTTGTCGGCCACACTCAGCGCGGGGTTCCGACCCAAAAACGTGTTGACCACCGGCACCGACCCGTCGGACCGCGTTAGTTTGGCCGCCGCGCGGATAAGCTTTTTGATGTGCTCGCGGTAAAATTCGGCCTGTTCGGCGTTGGCATCCAACGGGTTAGGGTAATAGCCCAGCCCCGAAATAGTCACACCATATCGCCTGCACAGAGAATGAACGGCCTCTGCGTCGAGGTTATCTACGTCGATGTGCGTAACGTCGGCATATCGTCGGCCGTCAGCGTTGCCCGTAGGCCAGCACATGACTTCCACGCAACGGAACCCGTGTTCAGCCGCAAATTTTAGAACAGAATGCAAATCGTTGTCAGGCAAAATAGCCGACACAAAGCCAAGATCTAACATCGGTAAACAGTAAACTGAAACTATCTTCTAAGGCAGAAAACAAGTTCGGGTTCGTTTTGGATGAACAGGATTTCGCCGGCGGCGGCGTAGCCCCGTTTTTGCAGCAGGTGCAGCATAGGCAGGTTGTCGGCCTCGGTCGAGGTGTAGATTTTCTCAAAAGGCCAGCGTGCTTCGGCGAAGGTCAGCAGGGCCGTGCCGATGCCGCGCCCCTGCGCTTCGTCGCGCACCTGCACGTAAGCAATAAACGGGCATTGGTAGAACGTCCGGGCGGTGGTCAGGTAGCCCACAACAACCTCATTATCAACAGCTACAAAACATTCACCCCGGCTGATTTCCTCCTGCCGGTCACCAGCAAACATGTCGAACTCATCAATGGCACTGAAATCAGCCGCAACGGCTTTACGAATAGAATAAGACATGTGTTGATTTACGAATTACGATGTACGAATTACGATTTTTGCTGGCCGGTCCGCCGGTGCGGCACGAATATGCTGAAGCAAGGGTAGTCGTGCCGCACCGGCGGACCGGCCAGCAAAAATCGTAATTCGTAAATTAGTACCCTTTCCCTTCCTGTATGTCTGTCATGGGTACATCGTGAGCAACGGCACCGAAGCGGCGGTAGGCGTCTTCCATGATGACGGCGGTGGCCGAAGCACCCAGGCGGGTAACGCCCATGGCCTTCACCTGTAACAGTCCGTCGAGGGTGCGAATACCCCCGGCGGCTTTCACCTGAACCTGAACCGCACCGGGTCCCGTCCCTACGTTGTCGAGCATGACTTGGAGCTGCGGGATGGTGGCCCCTTCGTAGTTGTATTTGCCGTCGGCACCTTTCACGAATCCATAGCCGGTAGAGGTCTTCACAAACTCGGCACCCACTTCGGTGCATAGCTGGCAAAGCTTGATAATGTATTTGTTATCAGGCAGATAGTCGTTCTCGAAGATTACTTTCAGGATGGCTCCATGGGCTAGGCAGGCATCATGAATAACCCGAATTTCGTCGCGCACGTAGTCCCAGTCTTCGCTCAGCACCTTGCCAATGTTCACTACCATGTCGATCTCCACGGCCCCGTCCCGGCAGGCCTGAATGGTCTCGGCTACCTTGATGGCGGTGGTCGAATTACCTGCGGGGAAGCCAATCACCGTACCCACCAGCACATCGGAACCAGCCAGTAATTCGGCGGCCATCGGAACGGCGTAGGGCTTTATACAGACCGAAGCCACGTCATACTTGAGGGCTACGGCGCACCCGTCGCGCAGTTCAGCGTCGGTCATGGTGGGGTGCAACAGCGAGTGATCGATCATCTTGGCGATCTCGCGAATGAGTGTTGTGTTGGGCATAGGTGAGAAGGTGAAAGAACAAAGATAGCGGGCCGAAGATAACCCGGTAGCTGGGGGCAGATTACCGCATTATAAATTGACTGTCAATCAGTAACATGGCTCTTGCCAAATGGTGCATTCTATGCGGGAAGTGCGGAAGTTTGGTCCACCATCACATACCCCGCTGCCATGATCTGTACCATTCGCCATATTCTTTTTCTAAGCCTCGTTGCGCTGCTGACGGCGGCGCAGGCGCAGGATACCCCACCCGCCGACGAGCCGCCGCCCGATTTTGCCGAATTCAACCGTCGGGTGGTGCTGCCTCTTGAGGTGGGTATGGGCTTTTCGTCGCAGCAGTCGAAAGCCCTGTCTTCGGTGCAGACCTGCCCCCAAATCACGCTCATCAACCACCGCCTGCGGTTGGGTGCCTCTGTGGGTGGGGCCTATTCGGCTGGGGTGCCAGACCTGAAAACCGATCAATGGCAGGTGTATGCAGGGCCACGGGTTTCGGTCAAACTGACCACACTCAGCCTAGCGTTGAACGGCCTGCCCGACGGCATACGCTGGGGTAATGTGCAGGTATTTGTCGAACACCTGTGGGGACAAACCAATACAAAATTAATTGGCGGTGGCGCGGCATTGGAGGTGCTAAAACGATACAGCGTTTTTGTGAAGTTGCACCGCGACTACGAACACCAAAGTACCTGGGCGCAATTTGCACTGGCGTATAATTTTATTGGTCAGCGAAAAGAAAAAAGTTTTGGCGATAATTAACCAGTTACGGCCATGAAAAAAGCATTAGTTATTAGTGGCGGAGGGGCGAAAGGTGCCTACGCTGTGGGCGTGCTGAAATTTATCAGAAACAGGCCTGAACTCTTCAAAAACGGCCAATTTCTGTTCGATATCTACCTCGGTACCAGCACGGGCGCGCTTATTGTGCCACTGGCATCGGTAGGCGACATGAACGTATTAATTACTTTTTATTCTGGCGTAAACACGGCTAATTTATTGAGTATACACGATGCTACGGCTTTGTTTGCTAAGGGGTGTTTATTTAATAGTTTAAAATTAGACCGGCTCGTCGATACGGTATATGATACCACCCGATTTGGGTTAATTAAAGCCACTGGAAAGCAGGTGGGTGTATCGGCGGTTTGTTTGCAAACGGGCGAATTACGCATATTCACCTCGCAGGCTCTGGCGGCTAGTCTGCCCCACTACACCACGCAAGCAATTAATACCCGGAACGACCTGGTCGATGCCGTGCTGGCCTCGTCGCATCAGCCGTTTTTTCTGGAGCCAGTCCGCATTCGGTCTGACCCGTCCGTGCCTGGCGCACCCCGCCACTACGTAGATGGGGGTGTGCGTGAGTATGCCGCCATTCAGGTGGCGCTCGATGCCGGGGCCGACGAGGTGTACGCCATTTTGCTGGCCCCCGAAACACCCGAAGCGGCCGATACCCTAAAGCCCAATGACCTCATCGGCGTGTTGCAGCGAACTATCGACATTTTCAGCGAAGACGTGAGCCTCAACGACGTGCGGTTGCCCGACATCCTGAGCCGGGGCACCAACTACGTGCTGGCCGTGCGGCAGGCGATGGTGGCGGCGGGCCTGCCCAGTGCGCAGATAGACAGCCTGCTGAATCCGCCCCGGCAACCCAATCCTTTTGCCAACCGTGTGGCCAGCAAACTCCATATCATCCGGCCCAAACTACCCCTGGGTGGCGGGCCGGGCGGGCTGCGATTCGACCCCCTGGAAATGCAGGGGATGATGGCCCGTGGCGAAGCCGATGCCGCCGCCTATTTCACTAGACTCGATGCCAACGGTGGCGTTCCGCCCGTTGTATTAGCTTGATTTACAACAAAATAAACCATTCCATAACCATGAAACTTCAACAAATCATTGCCAACAACCTGAGCATTCACCTCAGCGATCTGGCTTTCGACATTCAGCTGACGGGTGAAGTGCAGACGAAGCTGATGACCCTGGGTTGCCTCGACGCCCCCGTCGACGGGAGTTTTGGACCGGTGTCGAGGCTGGCGCTGAGTCGCTTTGCCGACATTGCCGGGGTAGCCTATGAGGAGCGGGTCGATGCACCATTGGCACAGGCGCTACTCGACGCGTCGGATGACACATTTTTGCCCTTGACGCTTGGTACCGACTTCGCCAGCAGGGTGGTTCGTTATATGCAGCTGCGTAATCACTGGCTGGCCAAACTGCCCGGCTTCCTCAACATCATTTACGTAGAAGGAGCCAACGACGACGGCCAACCCAATGCCGATACGTTCAACGTGTTCAACGACCGCCGGTTGGTGTTACATATACAAAATGGCACGCCCACGTTGCTCCTTAATGTCCTGGCCACCACCGAGCCGGGTCGTTTTTACACCGAGAATCCGGAAAACAGCCTTGGTGCCGCTCGTATAGCGTTTGGGCAGTACAAATCGTGGCAGGTGGGTACTCACAAACAAGGCCGACCCGGTGCCCACGAGGCCCTGGTGCAGGTGGGCAATCTGACCGTGTGCCGCGATCTTAACCGGGATGGAAAACGCACCGGCGACCGGATTTTTATAGACAGCGGATTCGGTATCAACCAGCATTCGGGGCACAACCAGCCCGCCAACAATATTGGCAAAGCCAGCGCGGGTTGCCTGGTGGGCCGTACCGATGCCCAGCATCAGGAATTTATGCAACTGGTGAAAACCGACCCGCGCTACAGCGAAGCCTCGCACGGGTATCGGTTTGTGAGCACCATTATTGCTGGCGACGATCTGAAGGCAAAAGTAGGCTGACGGCTGGGGTTAGCTAAAACCCATCACGTCCCGCACACGGGCAATGGTGCGGCTGGCCACGGCGCGGGCTTTTTCTTCTCCTGCCTGTAGCTCACGCTCCAGTTCGGGGTTGCCATCGGCCATTAGTTCGGTAAAGCGGGCGCGTTCGGTGGCAAACCGACTGAGGATCAGTTCGTAGAAGTCCTTCTTGGCGCTTCCGAAACCGTAGCCACCCGCTTCATACTTGGCCCGCATCTGCTCAATCTGTTCGTCAGAGGCCAGCAGCGAATAGAGTTGGAACGTGATATCGTTGTCCGGGTTTTTGGGGGCTTCAAGCGGCGTAGAGTCAGACAGGATTCGTTTCACCACCTTCCACAGGTCGTTTTCGGGCAGGAAGATGTCGATGTAGTTATTATACGACTTGCTCATCTTGGCTCCGTCTATGCCGGGAATAGTCATGATTTTCGCGTCGATGCGGGCTTCGGGCAGCACAAAAATATCCTTGCCATACTGCCGGTTGACCGTCCCGGCAATGTCGCGGGCCATTTCCAGGTGTTGCCGCTGATCTTTACCCACGGGCACCAGGTCGGCGTCGTAGAGTAGGATATCGGCTGTTTGCAACACTGGGTACGTGAACAACCCCGCCGACGTAGCGCTTTCGCCCAACTTGTCGACCTTGTCTTTGTACGACGTCGCGTTTAGCAACATCGGCATGGGGGTAAAGCAGTTCAGGTACCAGGCCAGTTCGGTATGCTCCGGTACCCGCGACTGCCGCCAGAGGGTATTTTTGGTGGTATCGTAGCCAAACGCCAGCCAGGTGGCGGCAATGGCCCTGACGTACTCGCGGCGCGTAGGACCGTCTTTGAGTGTAGTAAGCGAATGCAGGTCGGCAATGAACAGAAATGACTCATTGCCAGCCACTTTCGATAAATTAATAGCGGGCAAAATGGCCCCCAGAATATTGCCCAAATGCGGCCTGCCGCTGCTCTGAATGCCTGTTAAGATGCGTGACATGGGAAAATAATGTACAATGTTGCAATGCACAATGAACAATGCATAATGGGCTGACGCATAAATATGCTCGCATCGGCTCATTGTTCATTATACATTGTGCATTAAAAACTACTCCCACTCAATTGTAGCGGGTGGTTTGGATGATATATCATAGACGACGCGATTGACGCCTTTGACTTTGTTGATGATCTCGTTGGAGATGTCGGCCAGGAACGTGTAGGGGAGGTGCGCCCAGTCGGCTGTCATGCCGTCAACGCTCGTAACAGCGCGGAGAGCCACTACGCGTTCGTAGGTACGCTCGTCGCCCATGACGCCAACGCTCTGCACGGGCAGGAGCATGGCCCCGGCTTGCCAGACTTGGTCGTACAGCCCTTCGCGGCGGAGGCCGTCGATGAATAGTGCATCGACTTGTTGCAGAATGGCCACTTTTTCGGCTGTGACGTCGCCCAGAATACGAATGGCTAGTCCCGGACCGGGGAACGGGTGGCGACCCAGAATGTGGTTGGGCAGGCCCAGCGTGCGGCCTACCAGGCGTACTTCGTCCTTGAAGAGCGTATTCAGCGGCTCAACCACCTTCAACTTCATGAAATCGGGCAGGCCACCCACATTGTGGTGCGACTTGATCGTGGCCGATGGGCCTTTCACGGATACCGACTCGATCACATCGGGGTATATCGTGCCCTGACCCAGCCAGGCAACGTTCTCGATCAGGTGGGCCTCCTGATCGAAGACGTCGATGAACGTTTTACCGATGGCTTTACGCTTGGCTTCGGGGTCGCTCAGGCCCGCCAGCGCGTGGTAGAACTGGTCTTTGGCGTCAACACCTTTCACATTGAGACCCAGCGTCTTATAGCTATCGAGCACCCCCTCAAACTCATCCTTCCGCAAGAGACCATTGTCAACAAATACGCAGTAGAGATTAGCCCCGATGGCCCGGTGAATGAGCATGGCCGCCACCGACGAGTCGACCCCGCCCGACAGGCCAAGCACTACCTTATCGGTACCGAGTTGCGCCTGTAGCCCCGCCACGGTGGTGTCGACAAAGGACTCGGCGGTCCAGTCCTGACTACAGCCGCAGATATCGACCACGAAGTTTTTCAGCAACTGTTTGCCCTGGGTGGAGTGGGTCACTTCGGGGTGAAATTGTATGCCATAGGTAGCTTCGCCCGTGGCCTGGAACGCCGCCACCCGTACCGTCTCGGTCGAGGCAATCACTTCAAAATCAGCGGGTAAGCTCGTTATCGTGTCGCCGTGCGACATCCACACCTGCGAGTTAAGATCCAGACCGTGCATGAGCCGATTGGCCAAGTCGATCTCATTCAGCCGGGCGCGGCCATATTCACGAATAGACGAAGGCTTCACCTCGCCACCGCCTTTTTGGGCCATCAACTGTGCCCCGTAGCACACACCCAACACGGGCATGTGGTGCCGAAACGCGGTCAGGTCTACACTGGGCGCGTCGGCATCACGAACAGAGCAGGGACTGCCAGAGAGGATGACGCCTTTGGTGTTGGCGGCAATGGGAGGGATGTTGTTGTACGGGTGAATTTCACAGTACACATTCAGTTCACGAACCCGGCGGGCAATCAATTGGGTGAACTGAGAACCGAAGTCCAGAATCAGAATTTGCTCGGTAATCATGCGTGGGTTTCTAAAGCCCAAAATTACATGAATTTGGGCTTTGGCCTCATTGGGGCCTAATTATTGGACTAGATACAACCATAGGGCAACCAAACGATTCCACACTTTATCAGAAAAGTTACACCAAACTGCCTGATAATCAGCCTTTCACTAAAGTATCAGTTACACACTCAAAAAGTATGAAAACCATGACATCTGAATCATTTATCGAATCCCTGTCTATGCCCTTCCACAAAACTGTGGAAAAAAATTCCCTCCCCAACAATCAGAAACTGCTGATTCCGTTCTTCGATCGGAAACGCACGGTATCGGTTGACGAAATTGTTCGGCTGGAAGGGTCGGGTAACTATACCAATTTTTACCTGAAAGACGGGACCAAAATGCTGGTGTCACGGACTCTGAAAGAATACGAAACCCTCCTCGACGGTCAGGCTTTTGTACGCGTTCATAAATCGTGTATCGTGAACCTCAGCTTTGTACGTAAGTTCTTCGTTAAGAAAGAAGGCGAACTCGAACTGGCCGACGGTCAGCAAGTGAAGATTTCTCGTCGTCGGGCGCAGGTATTCATCGACAGGATTCGGGATCATAGCCCATCGCTGGTCAACTAATCGACCTATTCGCTTGCCTATTACGTAGTTAACTAACGAGCCGGACCGGGGTGCTTTCCACACCACAGTCCGGCTTTTGCGTGATTTACACTCAGTGAATAACTTATTTAAAGGGCGTATTTCTACGTAATCGGTAAGGGACATACACGCAAAGGTAAGTCCATTGAAAATGCGTAATGATCTGTTTATCAGTTTATTGAATTGAGTTTTGAGTTTGAGTGAATAGTTTCGTGCCTTTAGCTAACGGTCGGCTTGCTGTAGTTTTGGTCATCCCAATCAGGAAATCATCTGATAAACCAAAAACAGCTCGTACCATGGAATCAAATCACTTCGCACCGCCCGTTGGCATAGCCATGCCTATGTACCCAGCCACGTATCAACGCAATGCCCACCGGCTGGCCCTTCCGTACCTGAACCGTACCGTGATGGTGTCTGTCGATGACATCGTATACCTGGAAGGAGAGGGTAACTATACGTTTATCCACACCCGCGACCGGCGCAAGTATTTGGTCTCAAAGACGCTGAAAGAGTTTGAGAAAACGCTCGACAACG
The DNA here is from genome assembly GCF_017353255.1 of Fibrella aquatilis. Classification (GTDB taxonomy): domain Bacteria; phylum Bacteroidota; class Bacteroidia; order Cytophagales; family Spirosomataceae; genus Fibrella; species Fibrella aquatilis. The sequence goes on from NZ_JAFMYU010000001.1 coordinate 356,784, forward strand.
GCATCTTCATTCGCATACACAAGTCGAACATCATCAACCTAGCCTATGTACAGCATGGTGTGTTTGCCCGTGACCGCGTGATCCGCCTCGCCGACAACCGTGAACTAACCATCTCGCGCCGCCGAATGCATGAAATCACCAAATTGATGGTCAACTACCAGGACGAGTTGAACTAGCATTCTGGGCGGTAGTCGCAAAAAAAGGGTCTGTTGCTAGCAACAGACCCTTTTTTTGCGACGGGTGTGTCGTCAGGTTGGGGATGGTGCGGCATTCCGACCTGACGACACACCCGTAAATCAAAAGATTTTATACGCCAGCGTGATTTGCCACGATTTAGCGCGTTGGCCGAAGCTGCCGGACGTGCTGTTGATTTGGGCAATGTCGGAGAGGTTACCCTGGTAGCGCACATCGAGGCCGAGGCTGCCCAGGTCGAGGCCACCGCCTACCTGATAGCCGTAATAGGCCTTCTGCCAGGCGTCGTTGAGGGTGCCGCCCGTATACTGTTTCAGGGCATCGCTCAACCCGGCGTTGTTGTCCACGCGGAATGAGGCTACCGGACCGGCCATAACGCGCAGGGGACCACCTTTCAGGCCCAGCAACACGGGCACGTCGAAACTAGTGGTCTGGATCGTCACGGTTTCGGGCTTGCCGTTGCGCACCACGTCGAATTGCCCCGACAGGTTGGTGTAGAGCAGTTCGGGCTGGATGAACAGGTTCTTGCCAAAGCGCGTGTAAATGCCAAATGAGGTACCGGTCTTACTGTTGATGCTTTCGCTCAGGTTGTCGCGGAAGGTTTGCCCATTCACGTCAACGCTGGGTGAGCCATTAGGGTTAGTGCCCGTGCTGACGAAGTTGCCAAACGAGAGTCGGGATAAGTTGATGCCTCCTTTAATACCAATCTGAAAACCGCCCTGCGCAAAGGTGAGCGTGGGCAGGAGCGTGATGGCGAGGCCAAACAGGAGTTTGTTCATGCAAGCGGTTGTGCGTTTCATATGCTACATGGGTTTAACGGGAAAATCGTGCCACAGACGTCAAAAACTAACTTTTTCTGAGTAAACGGCGTTGTTTCAGTAAACAACCAACAGTCAGCAACCAACAGTTTTTGCTCCTGTCAACGTGTTTACAACCCTTGGACTACCGTTAACGTTGACCGTTTAACGGCCTTCTAAAAAGTTGTTGCCCCTACCACTGTTCGTTGTTGGCTGATCACTGTTAACTGTCCTCCCTCCGTGGCTAAAATCAAAACTGCTTATTTCTGTCAAAATTGTGGTCATCAGTCGCCGAAGTGGCTGGGGCGGTGCCCGTCGTGTGGTGAGTGGAACACCATTGTGGAGGAGGTTGTCCAGAAAGACGAACCCGAAAAAGGCGGCTGGCGGGCTACGTCTGGCCCGCTGAAAGTGTCGGCCAAGCCCAAGCCGATCCACGCTATCAACTACGAAGAGCAACCCCGGATGCTCACCGCCGACGCCGAACTAAACCGCGTACTGGGCGGGGGCATCGTGCCGGGGTCGTTGGTGCTCATCGGCGGCGAACCGGGCATCGGTAAATCGACCCTGCTGCTTCAGATTGCGCTGAGCCTCAGTAGTTTACGAGTACTATATATATCAGGCGAAGAAAGCGAGCAGCAAATAAAAATGCGGGCCGAGCGCCTCGATGCCCCTACGTCCGACTGTCACATCATGACCGAAACGTCCACGCAGAACATCTTCCGCGTGGTGGAGCATTTCGAGCCGGAAGTCCTCATCGTCGATTCCATTCAGACCATGCAGTCGTCGCTGGTTGAGGCGGGGGCGGGGAGCGTATCGCAGGTGCGGGAGTGTGCCGCCGAGTTTATGAAGTACGCCAAAGAGTCGGGCGTACCGGTGTTTATGATTGGCCACATCACCAAAGAAGGCTCGCTGGCTGGTCCCAAAGTGCTGGAACACATGGTCGATACGGTGCTCACCTTCGAGGGCGACCGGCACACCACCTACCGGATTCTACGCACGTCGAAAAACCGCTTCGGCAGCACCGCCGAACTGGGTATCTACGAGATGCTGAGCACGGGACTGCGGCAGGTGAGCAACCCGTCGGAGATTTTGATCTCACAGCGGGAAGAGAGCCTGAGCGGCGTGGCCATCGGCTCGATGCTGGAAGGAAACCGACCCTTAATGATTGAAATTCAGGCGCTTGTAGGTGTGTCTACCTACGGAACGCCCCAACGCAGCAGCACCGGCTACGACAGCAAACGCCTGCAAATGCTGCTGGCCGTATTGGAAAAGCGGGGCGGGTTCCGGCTCGGTCAGCAGGATGTGTTTCTGAACGTGGCGGGTGGCCTGCGCGTAGAAGACCCCGCTATCGACATGGCTGTTTGCGCGGCCATCGTGTCGAGCTACGAAGACATTGCCATCCCCACCAACGTGGCCTTTGCTGCCGAGATTGGCCTGGGTGGCGAGGTACGGGCCGTGAACCGCATCGAACTCCGCATTGCCGAAGCCCAGAAGCTGGGTTTTAAGCAGATCTACGTCTCGAAATACAACCTCAAGGGCCTCGACATCGACTCCTACAACATCAACATCCGCCCCGTCGCCAAGCTAGACGAAGTATTTCAGGGGGTGTTGATGTAAGACAGAGGTAGCCATTAAGCAGAGAAAGCGCACGAATGACCCCAGCGGGGTCATATGTGTTGGCAGTGCTAAGAAATCAATTTTCTTTCGTTTGCGCTTTTTCGAATATTAAAATATCCCTGTAACATAAATAAAGGGCGATAAATCCAAACACGCCAAACGAACAATCGATCAGTTGCCAATAAAACGGAATCCCTCTGATTGGTCCGGCAATAAACGCCAGCGGAAATATCATGATGCAGGCAATCATACCGAATTGAATAACCCAGATATTTCTGACGGGATCGCGCAATGGGCCAATGAAAACAACCGCGATAACAAGGTGTGCAAAAGCCAGCCAATCGGTGCCGTAACTGAGATACGGATAATGTTGATTGGGCGTTCCAACGGCAGCATAGACACTGCTAAGCCAGTTTTGCAAAAAATGGGGAAATGATGCCAAATGCTCGTTGGCAATAGCTAATTCAGTTTCAATAGGAAAGGCCGTTACACCACTCACTATCAGCGCGATAATGAAAAAAAGCAGCTGGTTTCTGATCCTTTTCCTTGATTGAAGTACTTCCTCTTTTGACATAGCTAGTTAAAAATAAAAAATAACTTTATTTGAACAGATGTGAAATATCATACCGTTTACTTAATAAATATTGAACTGCTGAAAAACTATCTATCTTACAAGAAAAATGGAAGATAAACATCAAAAATGAAAATTTGGCTTTTAGCTTATGTTTTGACAACTACTTTCGTTGTTCGTTAGGTTTTCTACTATCAATATTATCAAGCCACTGTTCTGCAAGGGTCTCAACGTAGTCGTTGAAAGTGATGATGTTATCGTAAGTGTATATCGTGTACTTCGGCTGATCTGCTTTCAAAGTTATATCTAGTGGTGAATAGCCATCATGTGCATATAAAAAAACCTCTTTTGTTTCTTTGTGATAAAACGTATTGTTGCCGTTTGATTCTTGTGAAAATGTCAACAAATCCGCAAGCGACAGTGGTAGAAGACTTTCCAATTCACAGGCTTCTAAATAATTGTCTGCCCACTCGAAACTATTTGTAGAGTTCTGTATCCCGAACAAAAAATTATTGGCGTATAGCAAAGTCTCGTTAAAGTCATCACCACCCCAGTAGTTTATTATTCCACCCATTGTCTTAGTCAATAGGATGTGCTCTGGAATTAAATTTAGATGCTGAGGAAATACATGTTCAAGCTGACATAACCAACCACACGTTTTGTTATTTATGAGTCGCCAAATATATTGTCTGTACCTTTTGTTACTATTTATAGTAAAATCAAGCACATGAGCCGTTTTTAAAAGCGAAAAAAGTTTTGGAAACGTCGTTATAAAATCATCAGAGTACGTCAGTTTTCCATTTCCAATTCTGTCAAAAGTTATATTTGTTTCCATTTTCTAACAAAGTGTAATTAAAAGGCAATACGTAACAACACACTGGGCACTGATTAATTTATACAAAAACTCTACTCACACTTCCTCTCCTTGCAACTGCTTGTCATACAATTCCCTGTACAAACCATTGTGGGCCATTAGCTCGTCGTGGGTGCCTTTTTCGCGGATTTCGCCGTCGTCGAGGACGATGATTTGGTCGGCGAGTTTGGCCGAGGAGACGCGGTGCGAGATGATGACCGAGGTGCGGTTTTCCATGATCCGCTTCAGGTTATTCAGGATAATGTTTTCCGTATTCGTGTCTACCGCGCTGAGGCAATCGTCCAGCACCAGAATGCGCGGGTCGCGGGCAATGGCGCGGGCAATGCTCAGGCGCTGCTTTTGGCCACCAGACAGCGTGATGCCCCGTTCGCCAATGCGCGTGTCGAAGCCTTCGGGAAACTCGTTGATGTTGTCAGCTAAATCGGCGTCGGCCACGGCGCGGAGTACGCGTTCCTGCGGCATGTCGGGCTGACCGAAGCGTACGTTGTTGCTGATCGTGTCGGAAAAGAGGAACACGTCCTGCGGCACGTAGCCCATCTGTCCGCGTAGTTTGCTGAGGTCATAATCTTTGATGGGCACGTTGTCGATGCAGATTTCGCCCGTCGAGGCATCGTACATCCGCATGATCAGGTTAGCCAGCGTGCTCTTGCCCGATCCCGTCGTACCCAGAATCGCCACTGACTCGCCGGCGGCTACGTTCATCGAGAAATTCTTCAGGGCCACAATGCCCGTGTCGGGATAGACGAAGCGGACATTCTGGAACGAAAGTGCCCCCTGTAGCTCGCGTTGCAGGTTTTTCGCCGAAACCAGCGGCGTTTTCACGGCCATAAACTCGTTGATCCGCTGCTGCGACGCCGCTGCCCGCTGTGTTTGACTGGTGGTCCAGCCAAGGGCCATCACGGGCCAGGTGAGCATGTTCACATACAGGATAAACTCGGTAATGTTGCCCGGCGTAAGTCGCCCGGCCAGCACCTCCTGCCCGCCCACATACACCACCAGCACATTGCTGAGGCCAATGAGCAGTACGCTCAGCGGTTGCCAGAGCGCATCGACCATCGTGAGGCGCAGCGATTTTTGCTGGTACGAATCGGCCTCCTGGGCAAAGTCGGCGACGGAGTTTTGTTCCTGCACAAACGACTTGAGCACCCGAATACCCGAAAAGGCTTCCTGCACATACGTACTCATCCGCGATAAGGCCCGCTGTATCTCCTCCGACCGCCGGATCACGATGTTTTCGACCAGGTAAATCCCCACCGACAAGATGGGCAACGGCAGCAGCACATAGAGCGTAAGCCGGGCGTTGATGCTCACCATATAGCTGATTACCAGCGTAAACAGCACCAGCAGGTTCATGCCGTACATGATACTCGGCCCCACATACATCCGTACTTTACCCACGTCTTCCGAAATCCGGGCCATCAGATCGCCGGTGTTGTGCTGCCGGTAGAAGGCCAGCGGCAGGGTCTGGTAATGGTCGTAGATGTCGTTTTTGAGGTCGTACTCAATATGCCGCGACATCACGATGAGCGTTTGGCGGACCAGAAACAGGAAAAATCCTTTCAGCAGGGCCATCACCAGAATCAGGAGGCCGTAGAGCAGAATGCTGAATGCAAAAATGTCGTAGAGCGTAGGCTGCAGGCTCGTGCTGTCGTAGAGGTAATAAATATCAAGCGTTTCGCGAACCAGGTCGAGCGAGTAGCGCACCAGTTGGGCGGGAAAAATGCCGAACAGGTTGGAAACAATAGTGAAGACCGTGCCCCAGATGAGGTACCATTTGTAGCGGGCCAGGTATTTATTGAGGTGTGCTAATGCGCGTAACGTTTCCACAAAGACAAGTCGTTATGCTAAGGCAACGCAGCCAGTGGGGGGGAGGGTTCAATGGTGAAAGAGTGAATGGCGAAAGAGTGAAAGTGTGTTCACAACGGCGCATGGCTGAGGCGAACACTCTTTCACTCTTTCGCCATTCACTCTTTCACTCCTATTCCCACAAAATCCCCGACGTGGCGAGGGCGGCCAGGGTAACGAGGGCCATGCCCACGAAGCTGGTGGCCAGGATGAGGGCCAGGGCGGCCCAGCCACGACCCCGAAACTGACTCTTGTTGCGCCTGATTTTGGCCAGCGACCCCGTGGCTACCAGCATCGAGGCTAGGGGCAACGTCAGGCTCAGCACCCACACCCAGGGTGATACAGGGGCCAGAATAAACAGACCGTAGGGCATCACGCTCCCCGCCAGCGCATAGAAAACGCCTTTGGGCACCCGCCGTTTCGAGGGGTGTACGTCGGGAATAATCTGGCTGGCGGTATAGGTGGATTGTGAACCGGCCATCAGCTGACTTCTGTAAAGCCAGGCGGGTTTGCGGGAAACGGTAAGGTCGGGGTTGCTATGCCGGATGGATGCCATCGCGAGGGCGCTGTAGGGGGTGTGGGCAGGGGGCAGCAGTCGGGCCGACAGAGAGGGGGCAGCTGTGCGCTGGGTGGCCGAATAATGGGCTTCTACGGGTTCACTAGCGGGGGCCGGGGTGGGTAGCTGAGCCGGTGCTGGGGCTTGCGTAACCCGGTCGGGAGCCTGCATAAGCGAGGGGACGTAGGCGGGCTGGGCGGGGCTGAAGAAGGCGGGCGGAGCCGTACGGCAGCCGCCCAGACATAGGAGCAGCAATGGCCCAATACGGGCCAGAAAACGGGGGAAGCGCATATGAAGCAGGTAGAGTTAGGTCAAACGATACGGGGTTACAGTTGGGAAAACTAGCCATTTAGGCGTATTTTTGCAAGACGAAATCAGTGTTCTTTTCCATATCGGTAGAATTAGTAGGATTTAAGCGGCATGTTAAGCAGACGACTCCTGCGCATTAAGGTAATGCAAACCCTTTATGCGCTACGGCAGGCCAATCAATCGACGAAACAGTTGGCCGTCGACGGCATCAATGATCAATTCCAGCCTGATCTCAATTCCATGCTTCCCCAGAATAAGCGGCAGCTGGAAGGGTATCGTAAACTGGCAGCGCTGCTCTTTGATGAGGCCGTTCGCACCAACGAACCTGCGCAGGATCAGGAGGTGCCTAGTTCGGTAATCAATGCCGTAAACGACGCCGTTACCTACTACCAAAACCGGTATCGGAAAGACCAGCAGTTTTTGTCGGGCCGACTCATTGAAGCCGTTAAAGACATCTACAGCGATTACCTCCGGGTGCTGCAACTGCTGATCGAGTTTGGCCACATGTCGCGCCTCGACCGCGAGCGCCGCTTTCCTGACCCCGACGAAACGCCCTTTTTGTACGAATCGGACCTGAGCCAGAACCGGATGATTCAGGCGCTGGCGGAGCACCAGCCGTTGCAGGTAGAAAACACGCGCCGGGGCATCTCCTGGACCGAAGACCTGGCGTTTGTGCGCAAGACGTACCGCGAGGTGCTGAAGACCGACGAGACGTTCATTGCCTACTGCGCCGCCCGGCAGCATACGCCCGACGAGGATCAGCAACTGGTGCAGCACCTGCTTCGGCAACTGGTGTTCAAGCATGAGACCGTGCGCGATTACCTAGCCGAAATAGATCTGGCCTGGGCTGAAAATAGTGAGGTAGTGCGCGGTATGGCCATCCGTACTCTGAAATCGGTGCAAAGCGCGGGCGGACTGGTGCTGGAACAACTCACCGAAGACTGGGAGGAAGACGAGCGGTTCCTGAACGAACTCTACCAAAACGCCCTCAGCCGAGACGAGGAAGTGGAAAAATTACTCACCGCCAACCTCGACAACTGGGAGCTTGACCGCGTGGCCATCCTGGACCTGATCATCCTGAAACTCGCTGTGTGCGAAATGCTTACCTTCCCCAACATTCCCACGAAGGTGACCATCAACGAATACATCGAGCTGGCAAAGGCCTACAGTACGCCCAAAAGCGGTACGTTTGTCAACGGAATTTTGGATAACTTGGCCACCCGATTGACCGCCGAAGGCAAACTCCGCAAGAGTGGCCGGGGGTTGTTAGACAATAAATGAACTGATTTACGATGTACGAATTACGAATTACGATTGGTTGCTTACGCACTAGCAACTTAGCCGTAAGCTATACATCGTAAATCGTAATTCGTACATCGTAAATCTTTTGCACATGAGCAGATCAGGCCGTGACCTCACTTTCTTTCTGACCGGAATTGCCACGGGCACTATTCTGGGCTTGTTGTATGCCCCCGAAAAGGGCATGGTTACCCGCGACCGGTTGTCGTATCGGTTGTCGAAATACCGCGAACAGTTGCAGCAGTTGCTGAACGACATCCTGGAGTCGGCCGACTTACCGGAGAACTTCTCTAAAACAGAAGGTCAGCGTGTGGTAGACGAAGCCCGCGAAAAAGCGGAGCGGCTGCTCGAAGACGTTGACCGGCTCATGGCGCAGATCAAGCAGCAGGGTGCCTAATTATCTACTGGTTTATTTTTGCAAACACTTCCGTGAAAACGTATTTCTATTCCATAGCTGTGCTGCTGCTCCTGGGGGCGGGCACAGCCTGTTCTAACCGCCGCGATGCGCAGGGGCAACCAGTGGGTGAGGCCAACGCCATTGCGGGTAAGACAGCCGTGATTTCGTTCAAAGAAACCGGCGTTCACGACTTCGGCACCATCACCGAAGGCGACACCGTAGAACATACCTACGCCTTTACCAACACGGGTGAACTGCCCCTGGTGATCAACAACATAACGGCCTCCTGCGGCTGCACCACACCCGACTGGCCCCGCGAACCGGTAGCCCCCGGAGACAACTCGACGGTGAAGGTCCGGTTCAACAGCCGGGGTAAAGAAGGCGAACAGCGCAAGACCGTCACCGTCTACGCCAACACCAACCCCGCCACCACCGACATTTCGTTTAAAGTGCTGGTGAAACCAAAATCAACCACAACTGTAAACTAGTTTACGGTATTCTGTTTGCTGTAAACTATCTTCTATATGCACGTCGTAATCGCACAGGCCATGGGCCAAAATGGTATGTTGACCCTCCTGCTTTGGGGTGGGGTGTTGCTGGTGCTGTATTTCTTTATGATCCGGCCGCAGCAGCAGAAGGCCAAGCAGCAAAAAGATTTTGTCAACAACCTGAAGAAGGGCGATGCCGTCGTGACTATCGGTGGCCTCTATGGCAAGATCACCAGTGTGGATGCCAACACCGTTACGCTCGACGTAGACCGGGGCGTGAAGCTCACCTTCGACAAGTCGTCGATTGCCCGTGAGGCGTCGGCCAAGGTAGAATCTGAAAAAGCGGCCTAAAACTGGCTTTTCTGCCCCGCTTCGTAGATGCAACAAGAAACACCACCCCAGAAAACGGCCTTTCAGGTGGGCAAGTGGCTGGTCTGCGTACTGGCGGCTGGCCTGTTTTGGGTAATGAACGCCCTGAACCGCGATGGCTACTCGCTGAACGTGAACTACCCCGTCAAGTTTCAGTATAACGATTCGCTGTTTATTCCCACCACAACGCTGCCCCGCACCGTGCGGGTGAACGTGTCGGGCGATGGCTGGGGGCTGTTGCGCCTGTCGTGGTTGCCGTTTCGGACCAACCCGGTGCAGTATCCGGTAAACAACCCCATGCAGGCGTCGATCATCAACACGTCGGCCATGACAGCGGCCCTAGCCGATCAGGTGAAGAGCCTGAAAGTCAACTACGTCGTGGCCGACACGCTGGAAATGGGTTTCGACCGGCGCATGACCAAAACCATCCGCCTCATCCCCGACAGCACGCATATTAACCTGCTGCCGCGCTATGTGGTGTCGAGCGTGATCAACATGACTCCGGCAGTACTCACCGTGGAAGGCCCCGCCCGGCTGGTTCGTGGCTTTGCCGACACGCTGGTGGTGCGCATCCCTGGTCGCCGCATTGCAGACAATTACGACGAAGAACTGCCGCTGAATGCATACAGACACCCCCTGGTGAAGCGCAGCCACGAAAAAGTGTTCGTCAGCTTTGAAGTAGCTGAACTGCTCTCGCCCTTGCCGAAAAGGTGAGAGAGCGAAAGAGTGAAATAGTGAAAGAGTGGCTGACGCAAGGGGTTGATCTTGCGTCAGCCACTCTTTCACTATTTCACTCTTTCACCATTCCCTATCTCGTAAAACGCGACCGGATCATGCCCGTCCTTTTCAGGCTTACGAAAAAACCGAGGTTATTCTCGTAGAGATCGCCCTGGTCGTAGCCGGTGGTGGTGGTGAGGAGTGTACCGCCTAGCCACTTGAGCTGACTATAGAGGCCGAACATACCCGAAAACTGGGTGGCCACCTGCGCAAAAGGCGCGTCGTAGATACCGATGTTTTGGCTGTACGAAAACTTACCAATAAAACCCATTCTGGCCGAAAACTGGCCCGACAGGCCCACGTGGTAAACCCGAACGCGGTTGTTGTTGGTGAACGCACTGCCCGGAAAATGGCCCGGCAGGTCGGTGGCGGGGGCAATGAAAGGTGTGCCAATGGTGCGCCCGTAGCTCGACCAGCCGTCGCGGTACTGACCGTGGTTGAAGTAGTTGTCGCGGCCCCGTTTGCTGGCATCTTCGTTAATAAAATCGCTCCCGCCCTGACTGTAGGTGTTCAGGTACTCCAGCACTGCCCGGTTTAGCCGAAAACCCCCTTGGTTGGGTCGGTTATTGGTAAATCTGGCTCCGTGCAGCCCGTCGGCAATGTTGATGAGGTAAAAAAGCGAGCCATCTTCATAGATGCTCTGGCGGTAAAGAAACACCGAAACGCGGCGGCCCCGTAGTTCAAGACCCAGATCAACGGTGCCAAGGTGGTTGCCAATGCGGTTGCCGGCGTCGAAGGGGCTGTACTTGGTGGTGTCGACGGTGCGGTTGCCTAGGCTGTTTCCCAACACGATATCAATGTAATCGTGAAAGCTGGCGGGCAGCTGACTATTGCGGATAAAGGCGCTGGGTAATGACTCGTTGTTACCGCCCCACTGCACCGAGTGGTTCATGCCCCCACTGAGCCAGATCTTGCCCGTGGCCTTGCCTAGGCGCAAATACAGCGCCTTCTGATGCAGCATCGACCCTTTGATGAACCGGTCATACTCAAACCAGCCCTGCACGTAGAGGGCGTTGATGTACAGCCAGCGGGTTAGGGGCACCCAACCTATCGTGTTGAACTGAATTTTCAGGGGCGGCACCGCATTGCCCGACCAACTATAGGACCCTGTCGAAAGCGACGAGTCGGTCAGTCCAATGACTTCACGCCGACGGCCTGCCCAGCCTTCGATGCCCCGGAGACGCACTTTTGCATAGGCTTCTGGCAGGATAACCGCCACAGGGTCAGTGGGTTTACTACGGTCGGGGTTAACCCCGTTGGCGTTGGCGACCAGGTCGAACCCCCAGCCCCAGTCTACGCGCCGGTGGCTGGCCCGAAGGCTGTCGAGGGCCGTGAGGGGGGCACCGTGGTAGTCTACCCGGATACCTGCGCGGAGGGTGGGTACGTTTTCGCCGCGTGGCACAATGCCGTATTGATTGGCTCGCAGCCAGAACGGAATTTCGGCCTGCTCGGCTAAGTTGGGCGCGGCGTACCGTTGGGCGTAGGTGCGTTGGGGTGTTACATAACTGCCCAACTCGAGCTGATAATGCAGCGGTTTACTGGTCTGGGCAACCGTGGCGGTGCCGCAAAATAGTAACAGGACAAGTCGATACATTGGGTTAAGCGTGAGCGAAGGCAGGCGTGAGGTGTAGCGGGCTGTGGGCAACCCAACAACGAAGGCTACAAAATCCAAGCCAGAGCACCGGCCATCCGCCCAACAGGAGTTTTGGACAGGATTAGACCTGTAAATAGTGATCGGTATTCGTTTTCCTGTATTTTCGGAACGCCATCAATATTGCCCTACCTTTGCCCAAATCAACTGGTGTCGCCTTACGTTGGTCGATGCAAATCCGGTGGAAGCACCGGTAGTCCCAACTAGTTTAGTGCTATGGAAACAGCTAACAACCCCAATAACGATGAACTGCTGCGGATCATTGATCTGCTGAATACTACTTACGAAGGTGAAGAAGCCTGGCATGGTCCCTCGGTGGCCGGTGCCATGCGCGACCTCACCCCCGACATAGTGGGTCGTCGCCTAACGCCTAACGTGCATACCATTGCCGAACTGGTTTTTCACATGACAAGCTGGCGCATTTTCTGCGTGAAGAAAATGCAGGGCGACGGTGAATTTGATATCCTTACACCCGAAAAAAACTTCGGTCAGCTGCCCGACAAGATCGATGATTTTGAGTGGGAGGCCCTGCAAATGGAATTGAGCCTGAGCCAGGAAGAACTCATCAACGAACTCGACAAGCGCGACGATGATGAGTTTCTGGAAGAGATCGTGCCCGGTCGTGATTATACCTACTACGACCTGCTTCACGGCATTATTAACCACGATACCTACCATACCGGGCAGATTCAGATTCTGAAAAAAGCGCTGGCTTTCAGCCATGCCGGTACCAGCCGTTTCGCCGATGAAGACGATGAATTTGGTGGAAAATTCGACCGCGAAGATTATTATTGAGTAGTCATACGCATGGAAATAGAGTTTTTTTAACTAGTTGACCAACAGAAGGTTAACAGTGTTAGATTAAGTCTATAGGACTTGAATAATTTGTTGACTTTGCTCTAAGAACTTTGCCGGAGTGGCACCCTGGAACTCAGTAGGAGCAGGGTGCCACTCCGGCAAAGTTCTTTTGCCTTTCACTCGTTCAAAATGAATTATTGGTTAGTCAAGACCGAGCCGGAGAAATATGGCTGGTCGCATTTTACCGCACAGGGCCGCGCCATTTGGGACGGGGTGCGCAACTACCAGGCGCGAAATAACCTGGCCGCCATGAAGCTGGGCGATCAGGTGCTGTTCTATCATAGCGTGTCGAACCCGGCGGTAGTAGGGGTGGGCACCGTTACCCGCGAAGCCTACCCTGACCCCACGGCTCCCGTTGAAGCCAACGGTAAACCAACGCCCTGGTGCGTAGTTGAACTGGAGCCTGCCCTGGCCTTTTCGCAGCCGGTGTCGCTGGCGCAGATCAAAGCCGAACCCATGCTGGCCAACATGGGGTTAATTAAACAGTCGCGGCTGTCGGTTATGCCCGTGAAGTCCGACGAGTACGACCAAATTCTACAGTGGGGGATGAAGTTCAAGGTTTAACGTCTAACGTTCAAAGTCCAAAGCCTAGGTGACCCTGTCTAAAGGTTGACTGAGGCATTGGAACTGCTCATGCGTCAGCCAACTTTAAACGTTAGACTTTAAACGTTAAACTTCCCCTTTCCCTCCATGGCCCTTCTCCAACCCATTCTTGATCTAGTCGACTTGCTCTACAAAAAAGGCCTGCGCGATGTGGTGATCTCGCCGGGGTCGCGGTCGGCACCGCTCACACTGGCGGTGGCGCGGCATCCGGGCCTGCGCACCCGCGTAGTGCCCGACGAGCGGTCGGCGGGGTTCACGGCACTGGGCATGGCGCAGATGACCGGGCTACCCGTGGCCCTCATCTGCACGTCGGGGAGCGCGGTGTATAACCTGAGTCCTGCCTTGGCCGAGGCGTATTTTCAGGAAGTACCGCTGCTCTTGCTCACCGCCGACCGTCCGCCTGAATGGCTCTACCAACAGGACGGGCAGACGATTGCGCAGGCGGGTATTTTTGGCACACACGTCAAGCGCAGCTACGACCTCCCCGCCGATTACACCCATGCCGATGCCCGCTGGTTTATTGAACGCACTGGTAATGAAGCAGTTAATTTGTGCGCCGCCACGCCGTCGGGACCAGTCCATATCAACATCCCCCTGCGCGAACCGTTCTACCCTAAGGCCGATGAATCCTTTGTGTATGGGGCCGGTAGGATGGTAGAGGCATTGCCTGTTGACAGGCAGTTGCCAACCCCTGTGTGGCACTCGCTGCTGGACGAATGGGACGCCACCGAACGCAAGCTGATTGCCGTGGGGCAGATGCCCTACTCGCCCGAACTAATCAGGTTGCTTACACAGATCAGCCAGGAGTTGCAGGTACCGGTGATAGGCGAAATCATTAGCAACCTAGGGCGTAATGAGCTGTTTATCAGTACGTCAGACACGCTGCTGGCGCAAAAGGATACAGCCCTGCTGAAGCAACTACGCCCCGATTTGCTCATTACGCTGGGTAATTCATTCCTGACGCGCAACCTGAAAACATACCTCCGCACCTACCCGCCCACGCGCCATTGGCACATCCGCCCCACCACCGAACGGCTCATCGACCCGTTCCGGTCCATGACCACGCAGATACCGATGGAGCCGCTGCCATTTCTGCAAAAGCTGCTGAACGATGTTGATTATCAGCGATTTAAGCAAGGCGACGATGACAGCGACGAAGAAAGCAGCTACCTCACCACCTGGCAAACCGCCGACAGCGCCGCCCGCCGACGGGTGGAAACGCACCTACGCGATGCTCCGTTTACCGACTGGTCGGCCACGCAGCGGGTGCTGGAAAGTCTACCCGACGGCTCGCACCTGCATCTGGGCAACAGTATGCCCGTTCGCTATGCCAACATGTGCGGGCTGGATGCCCGGCAGGAGGTACACGTCTGGGCCAACCGCGGCACGAGCGGCATAGACGGGTGCATGAGCACCGCCGTGGGCGCGGCCCTGCGTACCGAAACCATTGTGACGCTGCTCATCGGCGACGTATCATTTTTCTATGACCGCAACGCCCTCTGGCAACCCGACCTGCCCAACAACCTGCGTATCGTGCTGCTCAACAACGCCGGCGGGCATATTTTCCGCATCATCGATGGCTCCTCATCGCAGCCCGAACTGGAAACCTACTTCGAAACCCCCCATGATCTAACCGCCGAACGCACCGCCGCCGACCACCACTGCGATTACATGGCAGTTTCAGATAAAAACGGCCTTACAGAAGCCCTGGGCCACTTTTTTATCCCGTCAGACCGCCCGCAAATTCTGGAAATAAAGACAAATAAATTCGTGAATGAGGCTGATTTTAAGGTGTATAAAACAGCTCAGTTAAACCTATAAGGTTTTGAAAACCTTACAGGTTTTCTATTCACGTTCATACTGCGTATTGCTGAAGTAATATTAATTGATAATCTCTGCGTTCGAATTCGCTTCGAGATTTGCCAACCTTTCACGCCATTGCCGAATTTGTTCTGGTGTTTGTCTTACCCAATCGGTCAATTCACCAACAACTTTTAATGGAGCCTGGCTACGGTAGGAACGTGTCGGATTACCCGGAAATTTCTTGTCCGTAACGTTCGGGTCGTTCTCAAAAGTACCTGTCGGTTCAACGATATACACCCGTTCGTGTCCGTCACCTCTGGCCAGGGCAGCGGCTAGTCCCGCCCCATCGGGCAGGGCTGTGAAATAGATGTGATTCATGATGACGTCAGGCTTGTAATTCGACCTGAACCCTGCTGTCAGCAGATCGCCAATTTGCAAATCGGCTCTTGTTCCGTGATAAAAGGGACCGTTGTCCAAAACGGTAGCCTCACCAGTTACGATAGGTTTATTTTCCATTTCCCATTACCGGCAATTTGAATTAATCAAGTTTATAGCCTGTTCATCGCCAGCCTGTTGACCGCGCTGCCAGGTGGCGCAGGCTTGGGCTTTTTGGCCGAGGGCCAGTTGTGCTTCGCCCAGATAGCTATACAACTGATCGACCGACGAATCGAGTTTTTCTGCCTGTTGCAGACTGGCGAGTGCTTTGTCGGGTTGCTGTTGGCGGAGGTAGTAGATGCCCAGATTGCGGTGCGCCCAGGCGTTTTTGTCGTTGGCACGGAGGGCGTCGTCAATGAGTGGCTTGGCTTCGGCGTCGCGGTTGAGCATCAGGAGCAGGTAGCCTTTGTTGTTGCGGTAGTAGGGCTGGGTGGGTTGCTGCGTGAGGGCGCGTTCCACAAACGGCAAGGCCTGGGCGTATTGCCCCGTTTGCGCTAGCAACAGGGCCTGATTGTTCAGCGTCTCGGCACGATTTGGGTCAATGACCAGCGCCTGTTTCAGGTCGGCTTGGGCATCGGCGTAGCGTTTTTGACCGAAGGCGAGGGCCGCCCGGTTGGTAAGAGCTTCGGCGTTTTTGGGGTCGAGCAAAATGGCTTTGTCGAAGGCCGATTGGGCCTGTCCGGCGTTGTTCAGACCCGCGTAGGCCTCGCCCAGGCGGGTTTGGTAGAAGGTAGAGTCTTTGTAGGTTTTGGCAATCTGCCCTAAATCGCGGAGGGCATCAGTCGGTTGACCGGTGGCCAGAAAGACGTCGGCGCGGTTGAGGTAGGCGGGTTCAAAGGTGGCGTCGGTCTGGATGGCTTTGGTCAAATCGGCCTGGGCGGCTTCCAGATCACCGTTGCGGTAGTGGGCCAAGCCGCGGTTGCTGTAGGCGTCGGCGAAATCGCCCTTTTTGCCGATAGCTTCCGTATAATACCGGATGGCCTCTTTATACTCGCGCTTCTGCAACTGCACGTTCCCCTTCAAAAAAAACTGCGCCGCCTCGCCAGTACGGTCGGAACAGGAAGTAATGTACAATGTACAATGAACAATGTACAATGCCAAGAGCCAACCATACCGCCGCTTCTTCACCTTCACTCCAATATGCTGTAGGCCAGTGAACCGGAGGCCATTGTACATTGTACATTGTACATTATTCATTGCTCTATGCGCTATATAAAAGACCTCCCTCATCCGCAGATTAAGATTAGTCTGTATAGTTGGAACAGCAAATACATCGTAAAAATTGAGGCCGGTCCCTACGAACAGACCTATAAAATCGGTGAGTTCGACGTGACCGGCCCTGATGAGGTAGAGGCCATGCTGTCTGAAACCTTTATCGCCTCCGTCCTGACCCGCTTTCAGGAGATGGATAGGGATTGGAGCGGGGCTATCGCAGCGGTAAGTGATGAGTGGTAAGTGGTGAGTTTGCTGCCGCGTCTGATTACGCCTACGGCAGCAAACTCACCACTTACCACTCATCGTTTATCACTTGATAAAAAGCCACCTGTTATACAGCGCTTTCTGTTTGTCGGAGACGCTGGGCAGGGGTTCCAGGCGGTAGCCGTAGAGGGGGCTTTCGGTGAGTTGCACGGTGAACTCCCGGCTGATGCCCCCGCGGTTTACGCCTACTTTCAGGCGTTCGCCAGCCTTGCGGCCCGCGAGGGTTTTGTTCAGGTCGTCGGTCAGGGGCGCACCGTCGATGGCCACAATCTCGTCGCCTACGTTGAGGCCACCCAGTTCGGCAGCAGAGCCACGGCGAATGCCCATGACCGTAGCGCGGTTAGTGGCCGGGTTGGTGCGGGCCGTAGCTCCCAGAAAACCGCCCTGCTGCTGCCGGGCTTCGGGCGTGTCGGCGGTGTTGACCAGGCGCAGGCCCACCGGCTCGAAGTAGGCGTTGTAGTTCAGCGGACCGGTGCCATTTACCCCGTTGTCGAAGAAATCGGCCAGGTGCTTGCCCGCTATTTGCTCGGCGGCTTTGCGGAATTCGTCGTCGGTGAAGCCGCGCTGCTGTTTTTTGTAATATTCCTGGTACAGGTACCGCAGCAAATCATCCATCGACCGTTGGCCGTCGGTGGCGCTCAGGATGGCCAGGTTCAGCAGCGACCCCAGCACGGCTCCTTTAGAATAATACGATACCGTGCTATTGGCCGAATTCTCGTTGGGGCGGTAGTATTTGATCCACGCATCGAAGCTCGACTCCGCCGCCGACTGCACCCGGTTGCCCGGCCCGTTTTCGATGCCCGATATATCGCCTGCTACCACACGCAGGTACTCCTCTGGCGTATGAAAACCGGCCCGGCGCAGGATATAATCTTCATAGAACGACGTGCAACCCTCTGACAACCAGAGCATGTGCGTGTAATTCTCATTTTCGTAGTCGAACGGGCCGAGCGCAATGGGCCGGATGCGCTTCACGTTCCAGAGGTGGAAATATTCGTGGGCCACCAGGGTCAGAAAACCCTTGTAGTTGGTCTCGTTGGCATAGGCTACGCGGTTGGTTTGCAGCGTGGTCGAGTTCAGGTGTTCCAGTCCGCCGCCACCCACGTTGGTGTGGTGCACAATAAAGGTGTAGTCGGTGCAGGGGTGTTCGCCTACCACGGTGGCGGCGGTTTCGCACACGCGCTTGTAGTCGGCGGCGAGTTTGGCGGCATCATACTGCACGTTGCCGTACATCACCACCGTATGTGGAATTGCCTGCCCGGCGCGGTCGCTGCTTGTGGCAGGATTGTTCACCGTAAACGTGATGGTTTCGTGGTTGCCAATCTCTATCGGCGAATCCACCAGGATATCGTAGTTGGGTGCCTCGAAGGTGAAGGGCGCGTTGGCCACCGCTTTCATGCCCGTGTTCACCTTCTTCCAGCCCGTAAACGGCACCACCTGCACCTGCAACGGATTGTTTTTCAAGGCGTTGTGATACAGGAACATGGTCGCCCCGTTGAGGTAGCCGTGGGTATCGTCGAGGAAGCTGTTACGTACGCTGAACTCGTAGGCATAGACCCGGTAGCGCACGGTGATGTCGTCCGACTTCGTATACACCCGCCAGGTATTCTTGCTCACCTTCTCCGAGCGTACGGGCTGTGTACCGGCCAGGGCGGTGAACCCCTCCACGTTTTTGGCGTATTCGCGAATCAGGTAGGAGCCGGGCGTCCAGACGGGCATCTTCAGGTCGTAGTAGCCTTCTTTGCTGGCGTTGGTGGCTTTGGCAGCGTTTTGCAGGCGCATTTCCACCTCGAAATAGTGCGTTTGCGGCTGTGGCATCGAGAGCACGTACCGGATCTGCGGCGCGGGGGCGGGAGCGGGTTCGTCGGGGCGGGGCGGGTGCGCCGGGGCGTTGGCCAGGCAGTGGGGGCTAAAAGGGCCACTCAATAGGGTTAGCAGGGTGCAGGCTAAAAGGCCGTTGGCCAACAGTTTTTTCATACGGAAAGAGCACTACATTCGTTGATTGGGTAAGTTTACCGGGCCAAAACGGGCAGTTGAAGGCTGTTTTGGGCCTGCGAAACTACACTTCTTTCTACCCTTACACAACCGTTCACCGGTTCTATGCAGCTACTGTCACGCCGTTTTTTGGGTGTGCTGTGCGTGGGTTTTGCTTCGTTGCTATCCCCGCCCGTCACGGCCCAGCGCACCCTTACCTATACCGAACCCGACCTGTATTTTCGCAACGGCCTGGAACTGTTCGAGAAAACCAACTACGCCGCCGCCCGCGCCGAATTTGGCCGCTACCTGGCCCAGCGTCGGCCCCTGCTCAACGCCACGGGTAGCCCCGCTGCCGGGTCGCCCGCCGCCGACCCCAATGCCATTTCGGCGGAATACTACATTGCCCTGGCCAGTCTCTACGCCAATGATCCGGGTGCCGAAGCGCTGGTAGATCGGTTTGTGCGCAACCACAGCGAAAACCCCAAAGCCGGGCAACTTTACGGCGATCTGGGTACATACTATATTGGCCAGCAGGATTACACTAACGCCATTGTCTACCTGGAAAAGGCCGTCAATCAGGCCAATACGGGTACCCGCCAACGCGCCTTGCAGTATCAGCTAGCCCTGGCTTACTATAATACCCAGGATCTGGCGCGTGCCCTCCCCTTGTTCAACCAGGTTAAAACCGACCCGAACTTTGCCGATGCGTCGGCGGCGTCGTACTATGCCGGGGTAATCCTGTTCCGCAACGGCAACTACGCCGAGGCCGTCAACGACTTCCGGCGCATCCAGAACGACCCGACCTACAAAAACGAAGTGCCCAACTGGATTGCCCAGGCGCTCTACAAGCAGGGTCGCTACGACGAGCTAACGGCCTATACCGAACCACTGCTGGCCCGGTCGCCGGGTAACACGCTGGCGGAGGTAAGTTTATTTACTGCCGAAGTGTATTACCGGCAGGGGCAGTACGACCGCGCCATTCCGGCCTACAAACGCTACCTCGCCGCCAAAGGCACGGCCGCACCCGCCGCCATTCGCTACCGCTACGGGCAGTCGCTCTACAAAACGGGGGCTTATGCCGAAGCCATCAACCAGCTGAAAGGCCCGGCTGCCGGGAAAGATACCACCGCTCAATACGCCGCCTATACGCTGGGTATCAGCTATTTACAGTCCGATAATCCGGCTTATGCGCTCACGGCTTTCGACCAGGCGGGACGGTTGTCGTTTAGTCCGTCTATTCAGGAGGAGGCCCGCTTCACCCACGCCAAGCTCCAACTCGATCAGCAGCGCGGGGCCGACGCCATCAACGAGCTGAATGAGTTCCTGAAAAAATACCCCGACAGTAAGTTCGAGAATGAAGCCAACGAACTGCTGGGCGAGAGCTACCTGGCGTCGAACAATTACCCGGTGGCCATTGCGTACCTCGAAAAACTCAAGCGCCGCACCCCGCGCATTAACGCTACCTACCAGCGCCTTACCTATAATCAGGCGGTGGCCGATTTCAACGCCGAACGCTACGACGCGGCCCTGGTGAACCTGAACAAAGCCATTGCCACCCCCGCCGACGATGATGTCAAAGCCGACGCGACGTTCTGGAAGGCTGAGGCCCTGTCGGCGCAGAAAAAGTTTACCGAAGCCATTCCGCTCTACGCCGCCATCAAGTCGGGGGCCTACGCCGGGCGCAGTCAGTACGGGCTGGGCTATGCCTACTACAACCAGAAGGACTACGCCAAAGCGCTGACCTATTTCCGGGCCTTCACCCGGTCGAATCCCGACGATGCCGTGTTGCTGGGCGATGCACTCATCCGCACCGCCGACTGCCTGCTGGCCACCAAGCAATATACCGAGGCGGTGCAGGCTTATGACCGGGCCATCGAGACGGGCCGCGCCGACGCCGACTACGCCACCTACCAAAAAGCGGTCATTTTCACCTACGTCGGTCGCGATGCCGAGGCCCGCGCCCTGTTTGATCAGGTGCAGAAAAACCCCAACTCGCGCTACGCCGACGATGCCTTGTTTCAGACGGCCAACGTCGATTTCGAGAAAGGTAACTTCAGCGGTGCTGTCAATGGCTATTCGCGGTTGATCAGCACCAAACCAACCAGCTATCTCATTCCAGCGGCGTTACTAAAACGGGCCGTGGCCTACAGCAACCAGCAGCAGTACGATGGAGCCATTGCCGATTATAAGCGCATCCTGGCCGATTTTGGCAATACGTCCGAAGCCAAAAGTGCGCTGCTGGGCTTGCAAAATGCCCTTGACGATGCCGGCCGGGCTGAAGAGTTTTCGGGTGCGCTGGGCGACTACAAAAAGAAGAACCCCGGCAGCAGCGACACCGAGAAGGCCGAACTGGACAATGCCAAGTCGCTGTATTTCGCGGGCAAATACCCACAGGCTATCACGGCTTTTAAAGCTTTTGTGCAGGAGTACCCCAACAGTGCCAACGGGGCCGAGGCGCGGTATTACGGGGCCGATTCCTACGCCAAAACCGGCGACGTGCCGAGTGCGCTGAAGCTCTATAACCAACTGGTGCAGTCGGGGCAGACCGATTTTGCCACCAAAGCGGCCTCGCGGGCGGCTGAGTTGGAGCGCAAGGAACAGAATTATGCCAACGCCGTCCGGAATTACCGCTTTGTACTCAGCCGGGCCAACGAGCGTGCCGATCAGGTGACGGCGCAACTGGGGCTGATGGATACGTACATGGCTTACAAGATAGACTCGGCGGCGGTATATGCCCGTGAGCTGGTCAATGCGGGCAACGTGGTGCCGGGTGCCCAAAACCGGGCGCAACTGGTGCTGGGTAAAGTGGCCCTGGCCAAAGCCGATTACAAAACCGCCATCGCCGATTTCGAGAAAACCGTGGCCCTGGCCAAAGACGTGAGCGGGGCCGAAGCCAACTACCTCATCGGCGACGCGCAGTACCGGCAGAAAAAATACAAAGAGTCCATTGCCACGCTGCTCAAGTTCAACCAGGTGTTCGACGGCTTCGACTACTGGAAAGGCAAAGCCTTTTTGCTCGTGGCCGACAATAACATAGCCCTCGGCGAAACGGCTCAGGCCCGCGCCGTACTCAGCTCCATCATTGACAATGCCGCCGACGCGGAGATTGTGGCCGAAGCCAAAAAGAAACGCGATGCCCTCGGCGACAAGAACTAGCCCTAGCCACCCATGACATTCACGCAAAAAAATAGTATTAAGCGATCAATCAATTCACTGGTAGTCAGTGGATTGTTCTTTATCGGGACGACGTCTGTCATGCAGGCGCAGCAGCCGGGAAAACCGACGAATCCCGGTTCGATTGACAACCAGGAGATTACGGTAGAGAAGAGTCGCCGGATCGAGTTGCCACCCGCTACCCGGATCATCAACAAGATTCCGGCTCCCAAGCCCAACACCGACGCCCGCAAGCTGACCTACGAGTTTCAGGACCGCAAGCTCACCATTGGCGATCCGCGCATTCAGCCCACGGTACTCACGCCCGCGCAGGCCCAGGCCGAGGGGCGCACAGCCCTGTCGAACTACGTGAAAGTAGGGGCGGGCAACTACAATACGTTCTATGGCGAAGGGTTTTACCAGACCAGTACCGCCAGCGGGCTGGGGGTAGAGGCCTCGGCGCGGCACCTGTCGTCGGGTATTGGGCCGGTAGATGGGGCCAACTCGGCGCAGCGCGAAACCCGCCTTGACCTGAAGGGTAGCTACAACACGGGTAACATGAAACTGACCGGCGGCATTGGCTTCGACCAGCAGCGGTACTTTTTCTACGGCTACCGGCCTGTTTCGGAAAACGGTAACCGCGTGGTGCCCAGCCGCGACAGCCTGCTGCAACGGCTGAGCACGTTCCGGCTGAATCTGGGTATTGAGAACACGGGTAAAGACCAGGCCGTAGACTACGCCCTGCGCACCAGCCTGTCGAGCCTGAACGATGCCTACCGCGCCGCCGAAACCGACTGGACTACCCATTTTCAAAGTTCACTGGCCATTACCGATAACGTGGTGGCCCTGCTGGATGCCGACGCCAGTCTGACGCAACGCACTGACCGTGAGACCACTACGCGGAATTTGTTCCGGCTGCGGCCCGCGTTCAAGTATACGGCTTCTAATTTCGCCGTCACGCTGGCCTTGAACGCGGTAAACGAAACCGACAAGCTTCAGGGCATCAACAACACCAAAGCGTTTCCCGTTGTCAACATCGACGTGGTGCCAGCGGGTAATATCCACTTCTTCGCGGGGCTGGATGGCGACATTGTGCGGAACACCCTGCAAAGCTTTCTGTCGGAAAACCGCTGGCTGGCCCCCGACGTGCTGCTGGCCAACACCACCAAATCGTATGATATCTACGGCGGGTCAAAGGGCCAGCTGGGTGGTGGCTTCAGTTACGAAGGCAAGGTGTCGTATGCCCGGTACCGAAATTTCTACGCCTTCAACAATACCCTGGCCGATACCACGAAGTTTTTTACCCTCTATGACGGCGGCTATGCGCAGGTGCTGACCCTGTCGGGCCAACTGGGTTACGCGCCCAACGATCAGTTCCGGTCAACGCTGAAAGCCGACGTGTTCCGGTATGATCTCGACCGCCTCGACGATGCCTGGGGCCGTCCGCGGGTGTCGGCTAGTTGGCAGAATAGCTACACGCTGGACAAGAAGCTGTTTGTCACCTCCGATTTTTACGTCTACGGCGGCATTCGCAACAAAAATTTCGTGACCAACCAAACCGTTCAGCTGCCGGTAATTTACGATTTGAACCTGAAAATCGATTATCTGCTGGGCAAACAGGTATCGGCGTTTGTCTCGCTCAATAATATCATTGGCCAAACGTATCAGCGGTATTTGTATTACCGGGTGCAAGGGCTTAACTTTCTAGGCGGAATCTCATACTCCTTCTAATGGCTATGCAACCCATCGGCGATTACCTGAAAAAACTGCTCTACCAGTACGACTGCCTGGTTGTACCCGGTCTGGGGGCCTTTCTGACCCATGCCGTGTCGGCATCGTATAATGAGCGCGATGGCCTGTTTCTGCCCCCTCGCCGTCGGCTGGCGTTCAACGAAGCCATGCGCTTGGATGATGGGATCCTGACCAACTACATCATGTTTCATGAGCAGTGCCACCGCGAGGCTGCCCTGGCCCATATCGACGCTTTTGTGCAGGAGATTAAGCAGGCCGCGCAGCAGATGGGCAGCTTTTCGCTCGATGGCATCGGCCTGTTTTCGCTTAATGCCGAAAACAGCCTGCAATTCGATCCGGAGCTAAGGCACAACTTCCTCAGCAGCGCCTACGGCATGTCGGCTGTTCAGGTGCAAGGGGCGTCGGTGTTGCTGGCCCAGCCAGTGCTGGCCGTTACCGAAGAGCCAGTGCGGAATCCTGTTTTTGTGGTGAATCGTGAACAGGATGCCGATGAGGTTTCTGTATTCGAGATGCCCGTGCGGCAGCTGTCGCCGGGTTGGCGCTGGGCCGCAATGGCTTTCCTGGCCGGGTCGCTGGGCTTCATCAGCTACTTCACGATTATGCACCCTGACACCGGCTTGCAAAGCAGCCTGAACCCCGCGGCTATGTTCCGCGTGTTTGCGCCCTCGTCATGGCCTGCCTCGTCAACAGCCGAGCGGGAAACAACGACGCCCGTTGCGTCCCTAGCCACAACACCGGCTACACCCATTGCCACCCCGATTGCGCCAACTCCCGAACCAGTTGTGCCAGAAGCTACGCCTATGGCTTTGGCTCCCGCACCGGTTGCTGTTAAAAAGGCAGTTTTGAAGCCAGCTAAAACCCCGGCCGTTCCTGCCAGGACCACACCTGCCACCGTTGTTCCGGCTGCCGACGTACCAGCCACAGGGACCCCATTGGTTGCAACACCTACTGTAGCCGAGCCGGCCAAAGCGGCCCGATTAATAAAACCCTTCGCCGGTAGCCCCTTTGCTGTGGTGGTGGGTAGTTTTGCCAACCGGGCCAACGCCCTGCGGTTACGCAAACGCCTGATCGCAGCCGGCTATAGCGATGCTACGCTATTGCCCGTTCGCAAAGGCGAACTCATCAAAGTAGCTGCCGTGGGTGCCGCCACACTCGACGAGGCTGCCGTCAGCCAAGATTCATTGACGCAGTTTACCGGTACAAAGGCGTTGATCGTCCGCAATCGGTAGCTGTCGGACTGTATCATTCACAAATGAACACGCACAAAAGGCAGCCTAAGGGTTGCCTTTTTTTCTGGTTAAGCGGTTTCGTTATAACGAAATAGGGTTTAGCACCGTTATTTTGGCATAGTTACCCGTTTCTTTTCCACCTGTTCCATGCGCATTACCTACGATAACGAAGCTGAAGCCCGCACCGCCGCCCTTGCTGGGGCCTTCGGTGTAATGGTGCTGTTGCTGATCGTGCTGTTTTTGGTGAGTATTTCGGCCAGCCGCCCGCAGCCACCACCGGTTGAATACATCGAAGTCAACTTCGGTACCTCGAACGTGGGGAGTGGTTCGGTACAGACCTACAATAAGCCCGACCCATCGCCCCGGGCCGAAAATGTCAAGGCGTCGGAAGATCGGCCCAACCCGAAAGTGACCACCACACCCCGCGTGGAGCGCACCCGGCCTACACCCGCCGAGCGCACACCCGATGTTAAACCGACAAAAACGATAACTGAAAAGCCCATTATTGCCTCGAAAGCCGAAAGCCCGGTATCGGTGCCCGAACGTCCCGAAACCAAGCGGCCCGAATCGGCTTCGCCCAAAACCGTAACGGCCCCGCCCCGCGCAGAGCCGACCAAAAAAGTGGAGACGGTTGACCCTAATGCGCTCTACAAAAAATCGTCGGGCGGGGGTGGATCCAACGGTACCAACGGCAAGGCGTCGGGCATTGGTGGCAACAACAACGGCGACGACAAGTCGGGCGTGGGCGATAAAGGGAATCCAGACGGGAATATCAACGCCAAAGAATTCTACGGTAAGCCAGGCGGGTCATCGTCGGGGGTGGCCCTGAACGTGTCGGGCTGGGCATTTGGCAATAACCGCCTCGACAAAGACGATTCGGACGAGGGGGGAAAGATCATCTACCAGATTCGCGTGGACAGCGACGGTAACATTGTGTCGGCCAGGGCTATTCAGCAAACGGTCAGTCCCTCGGTCGAGAGTTTTTATCGTCGTCAGGTGTTGCGGTTTAAACTGCGTCCCAAAGGCTCTGTTACGCCTTCTGACATTGCCACCGGCACCCTGACGGTAAACATCAGTGCCAAGTAATTTCCAATGACCTATCCTGAAGCGGTCGAGTATCTCTACGACCGGCTCCCTGTTTTTCACCGGGTTGGGGCGGTGGCCTATAAGCCTGGTCTCGATAACACCCTGGCCCTGCTCGCCGCGCTGGGCAACCCGCATCAGCAGTTTCGCAGTATCCACGTGGCGGGTACCAACGGCAAAGGCAGCACGTCGCACTTGCTGGCCAGCATCTACCAGTCGGCGGGTTACCGGGTTGGTCTCTACACGTCGCCGCACCTGAAATCGTTCACCGAACGCATCCGCGTGAATGGGCAACCCATTGATGAACAGGCAGTTGCGCAGTTTGTCGGGTCCAACCAGGCGGTGATCGAGCGGCTACAGCCATCTTTTTTTGAAGTGACGGTGGCCATGGCGTTTGCGCAGTTTGCCCAACAGCGGGTGGACCTGGCCATTGTGGAGGTGGGACTGGGCGGCCGACTGGATTCAACCAACGTGATTACGCCCGAACTGAGTGTCATTACCAACATCGGGTTCGATCATACCGATTTGCTGGGTAATACGCTGGGCCTGATTGCGGGCGAGAAAGCAGGCATCATTAAGCCAACGGTGCCGGTGGTGATAGGAGAGAGGCACACAGAGACGCAGCCCGTTTTTGACTCCGTAGCCACCACCCAACAGGCCGAGATAACCTATGCCGACACCGTATGGCAGTGCACGGATGGCGGCCTGGCCACTGGCATTCGGACGGTAGAGGCTGCCCGGCTGGATACGCCTGCGCCGAACCGGTTAACGCTCCAGTTGCCACTATTGGGATTATACCAGCTGAACAACCTGCAAACGGTACTGACGGCTGTGACTACGGTTCAGGCTAGCTGGCCGGTGGCTGATGAGGCCATTGAAGCGGGGTGCCGGCTGGTTTTGCAACAGACGGGGTTACGGGGGCGGTTTCAGCCTATTGAGATTCCGTCGTCGGTCTCGGTGTCGCCGCCACTTGTCTTTGCTGACACCGCCCATAACCAACCAGGTTTGGAAGCACTGTTTGCCACTGTGCAAACCATTCCGCACCGGCAACTGCATGTGGTGATGGGCCTGGTGCGTGAAAAACGCGAAGCCGACATCTGGCCCCTCTTTCCAGATGGGGCGCGGTATTACTTTTGTGCTGCCCACCTGCCCAGGGCGCTACCCGTGGATGAACTGGCCGAGATGGCAGCGCAACACGGAAAGCGCGGCGCTACGTTTGCCGACGTCAACGAGGCTCTGCTGGCGGCACTAGCATCGGCCCACCCCGACGACCTGGTGCTGGTAACGGGTAGTACATACATTGTGGCCGAACTGGCCTATTTAGATTAAACAAGCATGAGTGGTCGATTGAAATTGCAGCGGTTTGAGCAAAACCGGCTGGCCTATAATGTCATTGAGCGGGGAAAACCAGCCTATACCACCATTAGGGGGGGCTGGAATACAAATCAATTTCCTACCGATCAGCCCATTGTGCTGGAATTAGGCTGTGGTAAAGGGGAATATACGGTGGGTTTAGCGCGGGCTTTTCCCGAAAAAAACTTTATCGGTGTTGATGTGAAAGGCGACCGCATTGCGCGTGGCTCCCAGCAGGCCATGACCGACAACCTGACCAACGCGGCTTTCCTGCGCACCGACATTCAGTACCTGGCTGAGTTTTTCGCGCCGGGCGAAGTGAGCGAAATCTGGATTACCTTCCCCGATCCACAACCCCGTGACAAGCAGGAAAAACACAGACTCACCTACGCCAGATTCCTGGCCCTATATGGTTCGTTGCTAAAACCGGGGGGGCTGCTCCACCTGAAGACCGACAACCCACCGTTTTTTGCCTACAGCCTGGAATCGCTGCCCGCCAACGGCTTCACCCTGCTCGACTGGACGACTGATCTTTATAATTCGCCCCTGAACGAGCGGCATCTGGGCATACAGACGAAGTACGAAGCCATGTTCTTTGCCAAAGGGTTCTCCATTAATTACCTCGTCAGCCAATGGGCTGGTGCGTCAACGGGTAGTTAGCCCAACCGAGGTCACGGCAGCGGGGTAGAAGGGGATAACGGCTTCTGGCTCAGCAATTTCCGGATGCCAGCGCTTTTCCCACTCAAAACTATAATACCCGTTGTAGCCACCAGCCTGCAAGGCAGCAATGGCCTCCCGCAGCGGTGCTTCTCCCTGCCCAACCGGTACGTACCGGGGTTTGCCAGCCTGGAGCATGGCGTCTTTCACGTGCACATGCCGGATGTAGGGGGCCAGTGCCCGATACACATCACCCACCGGTTCATGGGCATCGACCCACATATTGACGATGTCCCAGATAAGCCCAACGTGTGGGTGCTTCGCCTGTTGCATGAGGGGGAGCAGGAGGTCGGTGCGGGTTAGCTCACCGTGTGATTCGAGCAGCACGCTTACCCCGCTGCTACGGGCGTATGTCCCCAGTTCCAGCAAACCCTGACTGATGAGCGCCAGGGTTTGCTCCCGGTTCTGGTCGGGGGAAAGCTGATCGGGGAAGACGCGGACAAACGGGCAGTCGAGCTGGTGGGCCAGGTCGATGTAGCGCTGGGCCTCGTCGAGGTGCTGAGTCCGTTTGGCCCTGTCAGCGTGGTGGAGTTGCGCCGAAGAACCCAGGTTGCAGATATGGACGCCTGACTGGGCAAACTGTCTCTTTATGTCCGCTGCCCGCCCTGCCGAGGCAAATTCCGGGCTTTTGGTCAGGTCCAATTCGCCCCTTAGCCCCCGGAGTTCTACACCCTGATACCCACCCCGAACGGCTGTAGCTATGATGGTGGCGAGATCCCAGTTTGGGCATCCGAGGGTAGAAAAGGCCAGTTTCGGCTTGGTCCCTGGCAAGGTTGCTCCCTGTAGTTGAGGAAAGCAACCAGCTGCCAACCCGGTGAGGACTACTTTAAGGGCAGAGCGCCGTGCTAGTATAGGTGTCATTGCGAGTGAGGTGGTATCAATATCGTTGTTTTTCGGCTTTCGTAAAAACTTCGGTTGATGGAACAGGGTCAACTGGCCTGCTTGACTCCTGTTGATCGCTATGAATTCACCGACCAATTATTAAGTTGTAGTTTGATTATATTAATTTTGTTGTATGAGCATGATACCAGCATCCTCCAATCTGACTTACACGGATGCCGATTTGACACCCAAAGGGTTTAACGTCTACGAGATGTCGGGGGCCGTGCCTAATCTGCTTGTTAGTGGTCGCCGGGACTATTACAAGATCGTTCTTAGAACGGGTGATATGACGATCTTCTCAGGCGATCAAACGATTGAGGTCAAGGACACCTACTTATTTTTTGCTAATCCCCACGTGCCTCATTCGGTGGTTGATCGTTCCAACGGAGAAAAGCGTTATGCCTGCCTGTTCACTGAGGCCTTCATTGCGGGCCGGGAACGAACGGAACTCCTGCACAGTTCGCCCCTGTTTCGCGTTGATGCTTCCCCCGTTATTCCCCTTACCGATGAGCAGGCGGTGTTTATGACTGGGCTTTTCCGGCAGATGTTGTTGGTTCACCAAGGTGACTATGCCCGTGGAGATGACCTGCTGAAAACCTGCTTAGAACTTCTCCTGCACGAAGCCCTCCGGCTTCAGCCCATCCAGCCGGGGCTTCCAGCAACCAATGGGGCTGCCCGGATCACCCGGCTGTTTCTGGAATTGCTGGAAGGACAATTTCCCATCGAAACCAGTGCCAGGCCTCTCCAGGCCAGAACGGCCAATGACTTTGCTCAACGGCTCTCCGTACACGTCAACTACCTCAACCGAGCGGTCAAAGAAGTGACTGGCAAACCGACTTCCGTCCACATTGCCGAACGAGTTGCCGTCGAAGCTAAAGCACTGTTGCAGCATACCGACTGGTCCGTCGCCGACATCGCCTACAGCCTGGGGTTTGACTACCCTACCTACTTCAATAATTTCTTTAAACGGCTGACGGGGCGTATTCCTAAAACCTTTCGGAAAGCTAAGGTTTGATAGTCATACTTTTTGGTTCGATTCTCTTTATTAATGGCCTACGGGTAAGCGCGAACTTTGTCCCGACAAAAAACCAGATGAGGCCCCTCACGCAGACGAGCCTGAACGCTGGAACATTGAACGACAAGAGTTATGAAAAAAGCCTTAATTACCGGAGCTAACAAAAGCATTGGCTTCGAAACTGCCCGTCAATTGTTGCAACAAGGCTACCACGTTTATCTAGGCAGCCGTAACGAAGAAAACGGCCAGGAGGCCGTCGAGAAGCTCAACGCCGAAGGGCTGACCGAAGTAGAAGCGGTGCAACTCGATGTCAGCGATCCCGAATCGGTCAAAGCTGCCCGCGCCCAGATTGGTCAGAAAACCGATGTGCTGGACGCCTTGTTCAATAACGCTGGCATCAACGGGGGCATCCCACAAACCGCCACGGGCGCGAGTATTGACACTTTCAAAACGGTCTACGATACCAATGTATTTGGTGTCGTATCGGTTACGCAGGCGTTTCTGGATCTGTTGCAAAAGTCGGACGCACCCCGCATTGTGAATGTATCGTCGGGCATGGGATCGCTCACGTTGCACACCGATCCCAACTGGAAATATTATCATAACAAGGGGGCTATTTACCACACCTCGAAAGCAGCTCTCAACATGTACACCATCATTCTGGCGTATGAGTTGCGCGATACACCGGTCAAAGTCAACGCCGTTGATCCCGGTTTTACGGCGACCGATTTCAACCACCATCGGGGCACAGGCACCGTAGCCGAGGCGGCGGCCCGGTTGATTAAATACGCCACGATTGGTGCCGACGGCCCAACGGGGAAGTTTTTCAGCGAAGAAAACAACTCCGAAACCGGCGAAATTCCCTGGTAATAACCGGTAGCAATGCGCAATACGTTAGGATTGTGCGCTTTCTAAAGTAAAAAAGGAGACCTGGCCACCGGGTCTCCTTTTTCTTACCGCCATTGATTGGGGGCACTTCAGCTTAACTGAACAAACGTTCCATCAGATCGGCCACACGGCTTGAATAACCATACTCATTGTCGTACCAGCCTACCACTTTCACGAAGTTGCCCATCGATGTGGTCAGTTTTGAATCGAAAATGCACGAGTGTGGATTGCCAATAATATCGGCCGATACCAGTTCGTCGGTTTCGTAATAGAGAATGCCTTTCATGGTGGTCCCGGCAGCTTCTTTCATCACCCGGTTGATTTCTTCAGCCGAGGCTTCTTTCTTCAGGATGACTGAGAAGTCGGTGATTGATCCGTCGGGCGTGGGTACCCGCATCGAGTTGCCGTCGAGTTTGCCTTTTAGGTGTGGCATGATTAAGCCAATCGCTTTAGCGGCACCCGTTGAGCTTGGCACGATTGAGAGAGCAGCGGCCCGGGCGCGGCGGAGATCTGAGTGAGGGGCGTCCTGTAGATTCTGATCGGCCGTGTAGGCGTGGATCGTAGTCATGAAGCCTTTCTCGATGCCAAAGTTATCATCCAGCACCTTGGCCATTGGGGCGAGGCAGTTGGTCGTGCACGAGGCGTTGGATATGATTGTTTCGCTGCCGGTTAGGATGTTGTCGTTGACACCCAGGACGACGGTTGGGATATTTCCTTTGGCAGGAGCAGAGATGACTACTTTTTTGCAACCAGCCGTGAGGTGTTGCCCGGCACCCGCTTCGTCGACAAAGCGGCCTGTCGATTCTAGTACCACGTCAATGCCCAGGGCAGCCCATGGGAGGGCTTTAGGATCACGTTCGGCGTAGGCGTGAATACGTTTGCCATTGACGGTAATGCTATCGGCATCGGCCTCTACCTGTCCGTTGAAGCGGCCATGAACGGAGTCATATTTGAGTAGATGAGCCAGCGTATTATTATCGGTGAGATCATTGATTGCGACGATCTCAATGTTTTTTTTTTCCAATAACCGACGGAAGGAGAGACGTCCAATACGTCCAAAGCCATTGATCGCTACTTTAATGGTTGCCATTCGAATATAAACAGGTTTGGTTAACAGGGTCAAATATACGGGTATGCAATGAGAAAGGCTTTTAGCAAAATCAATACAGTGGTTTAGCAAAACAGTAGGGCCGGGGTTGGCAATGATTAGCAAATACTAAGATTATTATTAGTAAAACATATTATTTGCCAAATTTATCGGCAAAAACTAACGGATTTGCTATTATTTTCGTCATTTTTTGAGCAATTTGCTACTATTTATCAAACATTATTAGCAATACTAATTATATTTACTAATGCCTTCCCCTTGTATAGGATTTTACTAAAAGACCATTCGGTGACTTACTAAAAGTGCGTTTCGTGTGTTGACACGACTCTTAACTAACGATTTGCTATAAAACTAAGCAGACACCATTTGATGAAATAGCGTATAATACTCTTAAAGAATAGAGGAGAGGGTATTCTATGATAGAGTTAACAACAACATTTTTACCCAGGTCCAACAAAACGATACAACTAGTTTCAGTTCTCTGTAATACTCAATACTGACGTAACAAACCTTCAATTTCATATAAAACTATCATTCCAGGTAACGCAACGCGTTCATAAAATACCACAGTTACATTTCCTCAGTTAATCTTCGTTCGTTCGCTTAGAACCAAATTTTTAGGCCACAAAACAACTGATCCATTCATCAATGACAAGTTGTTCGTTCACTCGTTGGCTATCACTATAGCTATGGACAACTCTTTCGACTCTGACAAATAGATCGGCAAACCCAACAGCACACACTTCACCAACGGCATAAAATTTGCAGTTGGATTATGAGATACATATCATCCCTAAATGGTATGGTGAATCCACTGACATTTCTGCATTGAAAACCCCAACTAAGTCGAGTGGACTTTACGTTACTTCAATTCGGCCCCTTCGGTAACTCCATTTCATACGCGTCCACCTATACCACCTAATACAGTTCATAACCAGCAGACATGACTAGTATCAAAGACTGTTAGCTCTCTAACTGCTCTACAATCATCGTTTATACTATCATCAATGCCTACCTCAGCAGTCTAAAATAAAGCGCTTACAACTTATCTTTGACGATGGTATCATCCATTTTGGAAACAGGCAAATAGATTTATCTTGTAATTGTTAGGCTACGCATACCATAACAAAATAAAATTTGCCTAGTAGCAGATATCATAAAAATTAAACGTTGTAAATCAGCTAGTTAGCTAGCCTTAACTAAAGTTCAGCTTTATATTATGTCCCAACAAATCACAGCTATCGAAGCAGCATGGCAAGACCGTAGCCTACTGGCCAATCCTGATTACAAACATATCATCGACACCGTTATACGCGACTTGAATCAGGGCGTACTACGCGTTGCCGACCCCATAGCAGGAGGGGAGTGGCAGGTGAACGAGTGGATCAAGAAAGCCATTCTGCTCTACTTCGTTAGCCAGCCCATGCAAACCCAAGAGGTAGGTATTTTTCAGTACCATGACAAGATTCCGTTAAAGACTGACTTTGCCGCAGCAGGTGTTCGCGTAGTACCACCAGCCACTGTTCGCTACGGTGCCTACATTGCTGCCGGTGCAATTCTCATGCCTTCCTACGTAAACATGGGCGCCTACGTAGGCGAGCGCACTATGGTCGATACCTGGGCCACGGTGGGCAGCTGCGCGCAGATTGGCAGCGACGTACACCTGAGCGGCGGTGTTGGTATCGGCGGCGTACTGGAACCACCACAAGCTGCCCCTGTCATCGTGGGCAATGGTGCGTTCATCGGCTCACGTTGCATTGTGGTGGAAGGTGCCCGAATTGGGGAACGCGCAGTACTCGGCGCTGGCGTGACAATCACGGGTTCATCGAAAGTGATCGACGTAACAGGCGATGCGCCGGTGGAGTATAAAGGCCTGGTACCAGCCAATTCGGTAGTCATCCCTGGCAGCTATACTAAGTCGTTCCCAGCAGGCGATTACCAGGTACCCTGCGCGCTGATCATCGGCCAGCGCAAAGCCTCTACCGATCTGAAAACATCGCTCAATGAGGCACTGCGTGAAAACAACGTAGCCGTCTGATCCGTGACTGCAATCGTCTCTGTCAGTTGACTCTGACGCATAAATGTCTGAGTTACAAATGTAATTTTTTACTCCGACAGCTATTGATAAGCCCTGATTGACAAATGTCAATCAGGGATTTCTTTTACACAATGGTTTACATTTGTTAAATCGTATCGTTTGTTTACATTTGTACATCAATAAACGATGATTTACTTATGTCAATTAATGACAAAATTAAACAGGTCCTGTTAGCCAAAAACCTGTCTCCATCGTATCTGGCGGACGACATTGGCGTTCAACGGTCGAGCATCTCGCATATTCTATCGGGACGGAATCGGCCTAGTTTAGACATCATCCAGAAGATCGTACGCCGCTTTCCTGAGTTTACGTATGAATGGTTTTTAGAAGACGATGCACAATTGTCAACTGATTCCTTCACTGCTCAGCAGGACGCACCACCGCCTACGGCCATGAATCGCACAACTATACGTGCTGATCGACCGGCCGTAGCCAACACCGGTTACCCAACCGCACGGATAGCCGTTACAGATGGACCAATCGTTCCAAAACAAGTAACGTTCGATCCGCTTACGCCAACACCCCCAGTAGCAGATGAACCTGGTAGGTCCGTTGGCAAACAAATAGACCGCATCCTCATCTTTTACACCGACGGGACGTTTAGGGAATACACCCCAGCCTAGGGTGCCTTTTTTACGTATCTTTGTGGCCAATGCCGAGGTGCCCGCCGTTTATCTGAGCGACCGGGCTGAAAAGGGAAACCGTCAAAAGCCGGTGCTGTCCCCGCAACTGTAGGTTCATTATACGTTGGTTGCCCATGCTACAATGCCACTGTCAGCGTATCAGACGGGAAGGCCGTGCCACCAATTGAACAAGCCAGGAGACCTGCCCCGACATAACCTGTCAGTTTGATTTCGGGTGAAAATCAGCTGCCAATGCTTAGAGGCTCCCGCAGGGGTAGCTCCGCTTTATGCAGTATGATGGTTTGGTTAGGTCGGCAAGAAAACGCTGCCCCATCCGGTTATGGCTTGTGGTCGGGTCGCTGCTGCTTGCGCGACCCGTGGCAGCGCAGCAACCGGGTTGGCTCGATACGCTACGGGTGGTAGACCGCGTAGGGCCAGCCCTCACCGTGGGCCTGACCACCTGGACCACCGACAGCACCGCCCTGTCATTGCTTCAGTTACGCACCGTGGCCGACGTGCTGCCCACCTTATTTCCTGTCGCCGTCCGTCAGTATGGCAACGGTATGCTGAGTACCTTATCCGTACGGGGTACGGGGCCGTCGCATAGCCTCGTCAACTGGAACGGACTCTCGCTGGCATCGCCCATGCTGGGTCAGCAAGACCTCTCGCTACTGCCGGGCATTGCCTTCAACCGCATGAGCCTGCAATTGGGCAGTTATAACACCGTGGTGGGGGCCGATGCCGTATCGGGCACCTTGGCGCTGCAAACCACGCCCAACTGGCGAGCCGGTTTTCGGGGGTCGGTGCTGGGCGACTGGGGGAGCTTTGGTCGCTATGCCGGTCAGGCAACGCTGGGCTACGGCAGCCGGTCGGGGCGGTGGACGGCGCAGACGGGGGGCTACGGCCTGCAACTGGCCAACGATTTTCCCTATCAGAACAACACCCGGTTTGGTAAACCCATCGAAAGGCAGACCAACGCGGCTGTGCAGCAATGGGCCATTACGCAATCTTTGTTCGGGCAGCTAAGCCAACGTACCCTGCTGGCCCTGCATGGGTGGTGGCAATCCGCCGACCGACAGTTGCAACCCGCCATTGGCGAATCGAATACCGGCGAACGCCAGCAGGATGCCAGCCTCCGCCTGACGGCCCAACTGAGCGGGGGGCGTGGGCAACGGGAATGGCTGGCCCAACTGGGTTTTCTGGAAGACAACCTCCGCTATATAAATCCCATTACCCGCACCGACGAACCATCGACGGCCCGGCAGTATATCGTACGGCTGGAACAAACCTGGTCGCTTTGGCCTGGTCTGCCTGCCCGGTCCAGCTGGCAGCTGCGGCTGGGGGCCGAATCGATCACTGCCACGGGCGTTATTGCTGCTTATCAGGGACAGCGGCAACAGGTACGGGCCGATGGCTACGCCCTGCTGACAGGGTCGCTTACCCCACGGCTGACCGTGACGGGGCAGTTTCGGCAGGGGTGGGCGGATGGGTTTACACTGCCGCCACTGCCAGCCCTCGGCCTTACGTATCGGCTGCTGGACCGGGCGGCCTACACCCTCACGGGCCGACTGCACCTAAGTCGTACCTACCGCATCCCTACGCTCAACGACCGGTTCTGGCGACCTGGGGGTAACGAGTCACTCCGGCCCGAAACCGGCTGGAGCCAGGAGGGAGGCCTCACACTCGAAACCAACCGCCACCCGACTCATTCGTTTCGGTTGCTGCTGACGGCCTACCATACCTTGCTCCACGATTGGATTTTGTGGCTTCCCCAGGCCAACGCGGGTTATTGGTCGCCGCGCAACGTGCAGGTGGTGCGTAGCCGTGGCCTGGAGATGCAGGGGACGTACAGCCAAAAAGTGGGACGCCTGACTTACCAAAACGGCCTTAGCCTGGCCTACAACCGCGTAAACGAAGTGGCGGGGCCATTGGTGCAGGACCCAACCACGCTGGGTCTTCAGCTACCCTACGCCCCCGTCTGGGTGCTCACCAGTCAGCATGCCGTGCGGTTTGGTGGATGGTCGGTGGGAGCACAACTCAGCTACACCGGTCCCCAGGCCACCCAAGCCGACCATAGTCATTCGTTGCGGGCATTCTGGCTCCTCAACGCCCAACTCAGCTACCGTTTCGTACGCCTGCCCGGTTTTACGGCCAGTCTGCACGGCAATAACCTTACCCAGTCTAGTTATCAAACCATCGAAAACAAAGCCATGTCCGGTATCAACGGGCGGCTACAGCTTGCGTATGCATTTCACTAAATCAGGCCCGCTGCGCCACACTACGATTGTTGCCTTACTGGCAACGGCCAGTTTTTTCGCCCTCCAGGGTTGCGCCGTCACCGATTCCGTTCGCACGGAGCCATACGATTCGGGCGTATTGGTCATTGAAGAAGGCGCCTTTAAAAAGGGCAACGCGTCGGTAAGCCTGCTTAACGCCCAGACGGGTGCCATTACCGCGCCCAACATTTTTTCGGCCGTGAACGACCGACCCCTCGGCGACGTGCTGCAATCATACACCGAAATTGGGGGCAAAGGCTACCTGGTGGTTAACAACAGTGATAAGGTGGAAGTGGTGGAGAGCAGCACCTTCCGCAACATCGGCACGATTCAGAAGGGGGTTAATGTCGCGTCACTTACCGTAGAACAACCCCGCTACATGGTGGCTGCGCCGCCGCAGAGCGGGCAGTACCTGAAAGCCTATGTAAGCTGCTGGGGCGGCAAGACAGTAGGGGCCAGCGTGGCGGTGATCGATCTGGCTGGTCGGCAGGCGTTTAAACAGATTACCGTGGGGGCGGGGCCGGAGCAACTCGTGCTGGCGGGCAATCAGGTCTTCGTGGCCAACTCCGGAGGCTTTGGCCTCGACAACACCGTATCGGTCATCAATACGGATACTGATCAGGTGGTGACGACGATTTCGGTAGGGGACCGGCCCACGTCGATGGCCTACGATGCCGATAACAACGTCATCTACGTCTTGTGCAGCGGCAAATACGCCTATGATTACGTAACGAACAAAGTGGTACCTACCACGGCCGAACTGGTAAAAATAAACCCAACAACCCGGCAGGTAGCTGGTCGCGTGGTTATTGGCGGCAAACCCATTACGGATAATCCGAGCAATCTGGTATTCAATAAGACAACCAAAACCCTGTACTTCAACTACGCCGGGGCCGTCTACAGCACACCCGCCGCCGCCACAAGCATTGCGCTTGACAAGCCGCTCATTAACCGGAGTTTCTACGGCCTCGGCGTTGATCCGGCTACCAACATCATCTACGGTGGCGACGCCAAAGATTTTAACCGGGGTGGCACGGTGGTGCGATACCAGGCTACGGGTGCCGTACTCGATTCGGCGAAGGTGGGTATTGCACCCAACGGCTTTTACTTCAAGTAGCGCTCAATCGCATGTTTCCACAAAAAGCCCGCTATTGGCGGGCTTTTTTCGTTTGGTTAGCCTACGTTATTGGGGTAAGAAAGGGCATTTAAATGGTGTATAGGGCTGTTATGATAGCTAACTCCCTCTCTAGTAGAACATTAACGTTTCACGTGGATAAGCTGTTGACAATGGGTGGATAACGGGCCATTCTTGAGTTCTATAATTTATATTATGTTAAGTAGAAACACGAAAAAAGAGGGCACCCCATTGGCGTGCCCTCTTCCACCACTCTTTATTTCGATTCAACGCAGGCAATGTTCTTGCCTTCAAATTGTTTCAGAATCGTCTCCAGTTGCTCCAGCGACGTATTCAGCGCGCTGTCGTCTGCTTTGATTGATTTGGCTTTGGTGAAGTATGGTAGCGCCTGCTTAAACTTACCACAAACCCGGCCTTCTACTTCCTTGCCGTTCTTAGTATAATCGGCCATGCTCATGTTGTCCACTTCACGCTTCATCTCAGCACCTTCATTGAAGTAATACACGCCCAGGTTGAAGTTGGCCTCGAAGCTGTTAGGGTCGGTAGCCAGCACCTTATTATAATAGCCTTTCGACAGTTCGCGGGTTTCGGTTGCTTTCTTGGTCAGGTCAGCCGCACTCTTCTGCGATGCACCGGCGTCTACCCCTTTGGCTGCTTCTTCTTTCATCTGGGCATCCAGATCAGCCATTTTCTTTTTCTGATCAACCACCTTCGTTTGCAGGTCGGTGAGTTGACGCTTCAGATCGGCATTTTTGGGCTGCTTCTTAATGGCACCGGCCAACCGGGCAGCTTCAGCATTATACGTTTCGAGCACCGCTTTTTCGTCGGCCACTTTCTTGCTCAACTGACCGCCTTTTTTACCGGCGTCCATCGCTTTCTTCGCCTCCTTTTCATACTCGGTGGCTTTGTTATCATAGAGGATAGCCAGGTTCAGCGCCGATTGTACGTCCGTCGGGTTTTTGTCGTAATAATCTTTCATGCTGGCAATAGCATCATCTACCCGACCCGATGATTGGAGGATACTCACGCGGGTAGCGCTCAGGTCGCGGTTGCCGGGCAGAATTTTCAAGGCCTTATCCAGCGTGGCCAAGGCCTTGTCGGTTTCTTTGTCGTTGTTATACATCTGCGCCAATGAAGCCCAGATGGTAGCATCGCGACCGCCGTTGGCACCATATTTTTCAAATTGCTCTTTGGTTTGGGTCATGTAGGTACCTTTGTTGGCCCCCTCCCCTTTCGAATTCATCGCCTGCTGCGCACTAATACCAGCATACATGGGTGCGGTAGTATCGGCAGGGTTGATCTGAGCGGCCATTGACATAGCAGCGTAGGCAGCATCGTAATTCTTTGCCTGATACTTCCGAACACCCTGGTTCATCATGGCCGAATACATCATCTTCCCTGTGAGGGCGTCGTTGATTTCTTTAGCCATCTTGCCGCCGTTCGGCTCTACCTCCAGCGCTTTCTTATAGGAATCGTAGGCCGTCATGGCGGCGTTTGAATCCAGCGTGTTGAATTTCTGGTCAACCGCAATGGCTTCATAAATCTGCCCGCGCGTATACCAGGTTTTTGATTTACCCGACAGTTTGGGTTCGGCCACGTTGGCGTCAATTTCTGTTTTAGCCTTATCAAGCGCACCCTGTTCTTTCAACAGAATCGCTTTGTTTTGGGCCACGGCTGTTAACGACAGCAGCGACGCGGCCGATAGGATCAGGACATGTTTCATGGGAACGGATTGTGCCATGTAGCGTACGTATTGGGTTGATGTTGAAACTAAGAACGAAAATACACATTTCGTTCCGTTTTTAGACGCAAAACCGAGTCGCCGGTTTAATCCCCAACGACTCGGTCTTAGCACCAGGCACTTATACCAGTTATTCTGCCAACGGGGTAGAAACGTCGTTAACGCTATCGGCCGGGCCTTCCGGCACCACACCCACTACGGTTTCTTCGTCCTCCAGTTCATCCTGCACCACCGTTGTCACCGACGAAATAGCGTCGCCATCGCGGAGTTTGATCACCCGAACACCTTGGGTGTTGCGGCCAATCACGTTGATCTCCCGCACAGGTGTCCGAAGCAGAATACCCGACCGGTTGATCACCATCAGGTCCACCGAATCAGACGCTTCCAGGATACCCACTAAGGCACCTACTTTTTCGGTAACCTTCAAGGTACCAACGCCTTTGGCACCGCGGTTGGTGATTCGGTATTCATCGATAGGTGAACGTTTGCCATAGCCATTTTCCGAGATAACCAGCAGTTGCGCGTCGGGGCTGCCGATGCACACCATGCCCACTACCCTATCGTCGGGGTGCGAATCGTCGAGGGTGATACCTTTTACGCCCGCCGCCGTACGACCCATAGGTCGCACACCGCGCTCGTTGAACCGAACGGCCTTACCCGCCCGTGAGGCAATCACGATTTCGTTGCTACCGTTGGTCATCACCACGTCGAGCAGGCGGTCGTCCTGATCGATGGTAATGGCAATGATACCGCTCTGACGGGGCCGGGAGTAGGCTTCCAGCAACGTTTTCTTGATCGTGCCCTGTTCGGTACACATCACGATGTAGTTGTTGTTGATATAATCCGGGTTGCCCAGGTCCTTCACGTTGATCACGGCCCGGACTTTATCTTCCTGCTCAATCTGAATGTAGTTAGGCAGTGGCTTGCCTTTGGCGTCGCGGGCACCCTCCTGCAACTTGTACACCGGCAACCAGTACATCCGCCCTTTCTGCGTGAAAATCAGCAGGGTATTGTGCATCGATGCCGAATACAGGTGTTCGGTGAAATCGCCGTCTTTGGTAGTCGCGCCTTTCGAGCCGGTACCGCCCCGCCCCTGCTGCCGATACTGCGTCAGCGGTGTGCGTTTGATGTAGCCTTCGTGCGAGATGGTGATGATCATTTCCTCATCGTCGATCAGCGACAGGTCGTCGATGTCCCCATCAGCCAGGGCGTTAATCTGGGTGCGGCGGGGATCACCATACCGGTCTTTGAGATCGGCCAGCTCGATCTTGATGATCTGCCGCTTGCGCTCGTCCGAGGCCAGAATCTCGTTGTAGTCGGCAATAGCGCGCATCAGCTCGTCATATTCCGCCTGGATTTTGTCGCGTTCCAGACCCGTCAGGCGCTGGAGACGCATTTCCAGAATGGCTTTTGCCTGGGCGTCCGACAAGGCAAAATCGGTCATCAGGCCTTTGCGGGCCACCTCGGCATCGCGCGAACCACGGATCAGCTTGATCACGGCGTCGATATTGTCAAGCGCAATGAGCAGACCCTGCAAGATATGCGCCCGCTTTTCGGCCTCGCGCAGTTCATACTGCGTCCGGCGCGTGATTACCTCATACCGATGCTCTACGTAATAGCGCATCATGTCCTTAAGGTTCAGGATCATAGGGCGGCCTTTTACCAGGGCCACGTTGTTGATGCTGAACGACGATTGCAGGGCGGTATGCTTATAGAGGTTGTTGAGCACTACGCTGGCATTGGCATCACGCTTGATGTCATACACCACGCGCATGCCGTCGCGGTCCGACTCGTCGCGGAATGCCGAAATGCCCTCGATCTTTTTCTCGTTGATGAGATCGGCGGTTTTTTCGAGCATCACCGACTTGTTGACCATGTACGGAATCTCCGTGACGATGATCTGGGTTTTGCCTTTATGCTCTTCAATAGTAGCGTTGGCCCGGATCACCACCCGACCCCGCCCTTCGCGGAAAGCCGACTGCACACCGCTCATGCCGAAGATGGTGCCACCCGTCGGAAAATCGGGGGCCACCACGTGCTTCATCAGCTCATCAATCGTGATGTCGTTGTTGTCCAGGTAAGCCGTGATACCATCCACCACTTCCGACAGGTTGTGCGGGGCCATGTTGGTGGCCATACCCACGGCAATACCCGACGAGCCGTTGAGCAGCAGGTTGGGCAGTTTGGCGGGCATCACGGTTGGCTCCTCCAGCGAATCGTCGAAGTTGGGCTGGAAATCAACGGTTTCCTTGTAGATATCGCCCAGCATTTCTTCGGCAATGCGTTTCAGGCGGGCTTCGGTATAGCGCATGGCCGCCGGCGAATCACCGTCGACGGAACCGAAGTTACCCTGCCCATCGACCATGGGGTAACGCAGGGACCAGTCCTGAGCCATCCGCACCATGGTATCGTAAACGGACGAGTCGCCGTGGGGGTGGTATTTACCCAGCACCTCGCCCACGATACGGGCTGATTTTTTATGTGGCTTGTTGTAATTAACGCCCAGTTCAGCCATGCCAAAGAGCACGCGGCGGTGTACGGGCTTAAGACCATCACGCACGTCGGGCAAGGCCCGGGCAATAATCACCGACATAGAATAGTCGATGTAGGCACCACGCATTTCGTCTTCGATATTGATCGGGACTACGTTGCTGGGGTTCTCCATTTCGGGAGCTTGATCTGCCATAAACGGAAGGGGGATTTCGCGAAAATTTACAATTTTGTCCGTAGCGTTTCACAGCGAACGGCTATAGACAAATATACAATTTTTCCGGGTAAATTAAAAGTTAAACCCTACAATCGCGCGCAAGAGGCCTTATTTACCAAAATCCACTCCCCTCCTATCCACTTCATAGTCAGACCGTGGAACAGTGGTTATATTCTTTCTGAAATACAATTATTCGTCTTCTAAAACAGCTTTATAGTCGTTAGCTGTTGGGCACTAGTTATTAGACTAAAAAAACGGTCCCAGATTGCCTTATTCCTTCGAGCGGGTGTCGAAAAGAAGGGTCCGACCCGATCCGGTCAACGCGGCCATAAGACAACAAAAAAGCCGCGCTATGAATCACAGCGCGGCTTTTTTGTGAAAAATCCAGGTACGTTAGGCCACCAACTCTAATAACCGATCTTGTTGCAGAACGGCGCGTTGACGTTCGCCCAAGTCATCGGAAGCTCGCATCAGGGGCAGACGTACTTCGGGCAAAATCAGCCCCATGATGGATAGTATATTCTTGATACCCACGGGGTTTCCTTCTTCGTAAAGCAGTGGGTCGATGCGCAGGAAATGGCCCAGTTCGTGGCTGGCGGTTTTGAAATCGCCCTGCAAGGCGGCGTCGATCATGGCGGTAAACTTGGCCGGAAACGCATTGGCAACCACCGACATCACCCCTACCCCACCGATACTGATAATGGGCACGCCTTGCACGTCGTCGCCGGAAATTAGCAGGAAATCGTCGGGCTTGTCGCGGGCAATTTCCATGCACTGCTCGATCACGCAGGAGGCCTCCTTCACGCCAATAATGTTGGGGTGCTGAGCTAGTTCCACAATCGTGTCGGCGCTCATGTTGATACCCGTCCGAAACGGAATATTATAGAGAATGACTGGCACCGGGCTGGCGTCGGCAATGCGCGTGAAGTGTTCGATCACCCCCCGTTTTCCGGGTTTATTGTAGTACGGACAAACCGATAGAATAGCATCAACGCCTTGAAAATCAATGGCTTTCATGCCCGACACCACTTCGCTCGTCACGTTACCACCCACGCCGTAGACGATAGGCAATTGCTTTGGGTTATTGGCTTTGAGGTAGTCAAGCAGTTGCGCCTTTTCGGTCTTTGTCACCGTCGGCGACTCCCCCGTGGTGCCTTGCAGCACAATATAGCGCACCCCGCCTTCCGAGACGTGGTTGATGACCCGGCCAAAGCCATCGAAGTCGATGGTATGGTCGGTGTTAAAGGGTGTGACAATGGCGACACCTACGCCGTGAAAAAGAGAGGACATGTACGGTTCCGGGTTGTATTACGTCAAAGTTACGGATTTTCACCCCAGCATGGCAATGAACTCATCTTCAGAGAGCATGGGCACGTTGAGCTGCTGGGCTTTGGCTACTTTCGATGGCCCGGCGTTTTCACC
Organism: Fibrella aquatilis; assembly: GCF_017353255.1. Taxonomy (GTDB): domain Bacteria; phylum Bacteroidota; class Bacteroidia; order Cytophagales; family Spirosomataceae; genus Fibrella; species Fibrella aquatilis. Next base: position 400,863 of record NZ_JAFMYU010000001.1, read on the forward strand.
GACGATCAGGAAATTCAGCTTTTTCGACACCCCACTGAGCAGTTTACCTCCATTGGCGGCAATACGTTCTTCGATGGCCTCGCGGCTGAAGTTGGCGAAGGTGCCGGTGTACAAAAACGTCTTGCCCGCCAGCGAATCGCTCTCCAGCGCCACCACTTTTTTCTCGGAAACAAGCTGTAGACCCGCCGCCCGGAGCCGCTCTACATACCGGCGGTTGTCTTCATCCTGAAACCAGGCGAAGGCACTTTCGGCAATGCGCGGCCCAACGTCGGGCACCCCGGCCAGGGTCTCCAGCGGGACGGCCATGAGCGCATCGAGCGAGCCAAAATAATCAACGAGGCGGTCGGCGGTGGTGCTGCCTACGTAGCGAATCCCCATCGCAAACAGCACATTGCCAAACGGTTGCGCCTTAGACCGCTCAATGGCCGTGAGGATGTTGTCGACGGTTTTCTGGCCAAATTTTACCGTCCGCGCTTTGCCCGGTTCTTCAGTACCGTCGGCACGAACGATGGACGTGGCAGGATATGTTTTCTCCAGTCCCAGCAGCTTTTCGTTCGTCAGGTCGTAGAGGTCGGCGGGTTCTTCCACCAGCCCCCGGTCAATGAGTAGTTCAATTTTTCCTTCGCCCAAGCTTTCGATATTCATGGCCCGGCGCTGAATAAAATGCTCGAACCGAGCCTGACGCTGCGGGGGACAATGCTTCTCGTTAGTACAATAAAAGTGCGCCTGCGCCGCCCCTTTGTCGTCCTCTTTACGAACCAGGGACGTGCCACAGGCAGGACATTCCGTTGGGTAGGCAATGGCGTGGGCCGATTCGGGCCGTTTGCCGAGGTCAACGCCCGTTATCTTAGGAATGATTTCGCCGCCTTTTTCCACAAAAACCGTGTCGCCCAGCATGACGCCCAGCCGGGCAATCTCGTTGGCATTGTGCAGCGACGCCCGTTTCACTACCGTGCCCGCCAACAGCACCGGCGACAGGTGCGCCACGGGTGTGACGGCCCCCGTGCGCCCCACCTGATAGGTGATGCTGTTGAGCGTGGTGGCCGCCGCTGCCGCCTTGAATTTGTAAGCAATGGCCCAGCGTGGACTCTTGGCCGTGTAGCCCAGTTCGCGCTGCTGATCATAGCGGTTTACCTTGATCACGATGCCGTCGGTGTTGAGCGGCAGGGTAAACCGTTTGGTATCCCACTCGGCTATGTAAGCCTTAACGGCTTCAATATCAGCGCACTTTCTCCAGGTTGGCGAGATATTGAACCCCCAGCCAGCCAAGGTAAGCAAGCTTTCTTCGTGGGTTTGGAAAACGGGTTCGTCGGACAAAAACGAGTAGATAAAACAGTCGAGCCTGCGTTTGGCCACGGCGGCTGAGTCCTGCTGCTTAAAGGCACCAGAGGCCGCATTGCGGGGGTTGGCCAGCAGCGGTTCGCCAATGTCTTCGCGCTCTTTATTAATCCGCTCAAACTCAGCCAGCGGCAGAAACCCCTCACCGCGTACTTCGAAGAGAGGAGGAAGGGACGAGGGGGAGAAAAGGGAAGAGGAGGAGGAAGGGGAGAGACCCTCTTCCCTTTTCTCCCCCTCGTCCCCCTCTTCCCTTCCTCCCACCTTCAGCGGCATGGTGCGGATAGTGCGGATATTGTGGGTGATATCGTCGCCGCGGACACCGTCGCCACGGGTAGCGCCCTGCACCAGAATGCCATTTTCGTAGGTCATGCTGAGAGCCACGCCATCGAATTTTTGTTCGCAGATATATTCGTAGGCCTCACCATTCAACCCTTTGCGCACCCGGTTATCAAACTCGATCAGGTCAGTTTCATTATACGTATTGCCCAGCGAGAGCATGGGAAAACGGTGGTAGACCGTGGCGAACTCCTTACTGATGGTACCCCCTACCCGCGCCGTGGGCGAGTCGGGGCGTTTCAGGTTGGGGTGCTGGCTTTCAAGGGCCTGTAGTTCTTCCAGCAGTTTGTCGAACGTGAAATCATCAACCACCGACTGGCTGTGCTGGTAATACTGGTCATTATAATAGTTGAGCTGACTGGTCAGCTCCTGGATACGGGCTTCTGGCGACATGGGTGAACGTGTGAAAGAGCGAATGGTGAAAGAGCGAACGAATGATTATTGAAGAAAATTTGTGCCAGCGTACGCTGGCGTAAGCAACTTTCGCTCTTTCACCATTCACTCTTTCGCTCGTTCACTCTTATCGCGTTTGGGCAAAAAAAGGTAATTTTACTGACTTATGAACCCACCAATTATTGCGCCGTCGATTCTGGCGGCTGACTTTGCCAACCTGCAACGCGACGTTGAACTCATTAACCGTTCGGAAGCCGACTGGTTCCACGTCGACGTGATGGACGGCGTTTTTGTGCCGAATATTTCGTTTGGCTTTCCGGTGATGGAGGCCATCTGTCGCCACGCCACCAAACCCCTGGACGTACACCTGATGATTGTGCAGCCCGAACGCTATATCGACGCGTTTGCGAAAGCTGGCGCTGCGGCTATTACGGTACATTACGAGGCCTGCACACACCTCCACCGCACGCTCACCCTGATCCGGGAGGCGGGTTGCCGGGCGGGCGTGGCCCTGAACATGCAAACGCCCGTAGACACCCTCATCGACATTGCCGACGCCTTCGATCAGGTGCTGATCATGACGATCAACCCCGGCTTTGGTGGTCAGAAATTGTTGCCCCTGTCTATCCCAAAAGTGGTGAAGCTGCGTCGGTTATTGACCGAAGCCCAGAGTCCGGCGCTCATTGGTGTAGATGGCGGCATCGATCAGCACACAATCGGCATGGTCGTTGCGGCAGGAATTGATTATGCCGTGGCGGGCACGTCGGTGTTTGGCGCAGCCGACCCCCTCCTTGCCATTCAAACATTAAAAAAGGCCCGGCAACCACTTCTGGCCTAATTTTACCCAGTAACGACACCGTATCGTATGAAGACTCAGGTTATACATGCCTCCCTGTTCCTACTGCTTTTAACTGCCAGTTGTCAATTTACCCAGCAACGCACCGACAGCCAGCCTACATCAGACTCCACGACAGCCCCCTCCGACAGCCTGGCCAGTGCTGCCGGAAAACCCGCCGAACCCGAATGGGCTAAAAACGCGACGATTTATGAAGTAAACGTGCGTCAGTTTTCGGCCAAAGGTGATCTGGCCTCGGTAGAAGCGCAGCTGCCCCGGCTCAAAGAACTGGGCGTAGATATTGTCTGGATGATGCCCATTTACCCCATTGGCAAAGTGAACCGAAAAGGCACGCTGGGCAGCCCCTACGCCGTGGCCGATTACACGTCGGTGAACCCCGACTACGGCACCGTGGCTGATTTGAAACGGCTGGTAAAACGGGCGCACGACCTAGGCCTGCGCGTAATCCTGGATTTTATTCCCAACCACACCGCCTGGGACCACCCCTGGACCAAACAGCACCCCGACTGGTATACGCAGGTGAACGGCAAGCTCACCTCGCCGCTGGATGAAAAAGGCAAGCCCACCGGCTGGGACGACGTAGTAGACCTCAACTACGGCAACCCCAACCTGCGCAAAGCCATGACCGACGTGCTCACGTTCTGGCTCCGCGAGACCGACATCGACGGCTACCGCATGGACGTGGCCGGGCTGGTGCCTACCGACTATTGGAAAGAACTCCGCCCCGCCCTTGACGAAGTGAAACCTGTGTTTATGCTCTCGGAATGGGAAGCCGACCCCAACCATTTCCGCACGGCCTTCAACATGAACTACGCCTGGGCCACGCACACGCTGCTGAAAAACATTGCCAAAGGCACGCATTCGGCCCTGGCTATCGACACGCTGCTGGCGCAACGCAAAAAAGAATATCCTGCCTGGGCCTACCAGATGCAGTTTACCCAAAACCACGACGAGAACACCTGGAACGGCACTCTAGCCGAGTCGTTTGGTCCCGGAGCCAAGGCCTTTGTGGTGCTCACGAGTACGTTCAATGGCATGCCGCTGGTGTATAATGGGGCCGAATCGGGCCTGAACAAGCGGCTGCAATTCTTCGAGAAAGACCCCATCAGCTGGGGCAACTATAGCGAAGCCATGTTCTACAAATCGCTGCTGACGCTAAAACACCGCAACCGGGCGTTGTGGAACGGAACGCACGGCGGGCCGCTGGTGAAGATCCCCACCGACCACGATGCGCAGGTGTATGCGTTCTATCGCCAGAAAGACAATGACCATATTGCCGTCATCATCAACCTGAGCGGACAGACCCAGCTCATTAAACTGGGCGAGGGTGCCTACGCTGGCCTCTATACCGACGTATTTGCCCAAACGCCCATGGAGCTTAAAAACGACATGACCCTCACCCTGAAACCCTGGGCCTACCACGTGCTGACAAATTGAGTTTAACAGGTAAAGTCTGAAGTCTAACGTCCATTGTCCCAAGTCCAATGTCTATTCACAACATGTCATTACTGCCTCCAGCGCAACCCGCGAACCGATGGGCCTGGCTGCTGATCTGGTTGCTGACAGGGCTTATTCCGGGCCGTGCGCAGGGCATTCAGTGGGCTAGTAAGGTCGTTGGCTATTCGTCGGAAGGGCGGGGCGACGGCGGCGGGCAGCAGTTTCAGGTTTCGCAGATCCTGGGCGCGCCGAGCATCTACCCGCGCACGGGTGTCAGTCCCTGCGCCTGGTCGCCGATCAGCGTAGACGGTGCCCCCGAAGAGTGGATTACCGTGGCCGTGGCCAATACCCGCCCCGTGCGGCAGGTGCTTATTGCCGAAACAGCTAACCCAGGGGCTATTGTACGCGTGATCCTGACTGACATGTATGGCAAGGAGCACATTATTTTCGACGAAAAAGACGCGGCATTCCGGGCCACCAAAATGCCGGTTGACCCGCTCCTGCGCATTACCGTGGCCGACAGTACGCTGGAAGGGCGGCAGGTGAAAGTGGTGCTCAACCCCAGCCGCACCAAAGGCCTGAATCAGATTGACGCCATTGGCCTAAGCCACCTCACCGGCGCGGTGGTACCCGGCATCCGCGTCTCGCCCGACACGCCCGCCTCGCTGACCAAAGAGAGCCTGGGACGCAGTATCAATACCCCCGGTCAGGAGGTGGCGCCCGTGATCTCGCCCGATGGCCGGGTGCTCTACCTCACCCGCAACAACCACAAAGGCAACACGGGGCAACCCGGCAAACAGGATGTATGGTACTCGGTGCTGGGTCCCGACCGCTTTTGGAGTGAGGCGCAGAACATTGGCGCGCCCATAAACACCAACGACAACAACGCGATCAGCGGCATCTCACCCGACGGCAAAACGGTCTACCTCATCAACGTCTACCGGCCCGATGGCAGCATGTCGTTTGGCATTTCGAAATCCACAATGAGCAAGACGGGGTGGACCATGCCCCGCGAATGCAAGATTACCAACAACTATAACAAGCACAAAGACAACCAGTTAGAGTTTACCGTTTCGCCCGACGGCAAGACGATGCTGCTGGCCGTGCAACGCAACGACGTCATTGGCGACCGCGACCTGTACGTTTCCTTCCGGCAGCCCGACCTCACCTGGAGCGAACCCAGAACGCTGGGACCCATGGTGAACACGGCCGATTCGGAAAGCTCGCCGTTTCTGGCCGTCGACAACCGGACGCTATACTTCACCTCATTGGGCAGGCCCGGTTTTGGCAATGGCGATATCTATGTGACCCGCCGACAGGATGATTCGTGGACCAACTGGTCGGAACCCGAAAACCTCGGCCCCGCCGTGAACACCCCCGAATGGGACGGTTATTTCACCATTCCCGCCTCCGGCGACTATGCCTACCTCAGCTCCAGGGCCAATTCGCTGGGCGAAGACGACATTTTCCGGCTAAAGCTCTACCCCGCCATCCGGCCCGACCCGGTGGCCATCGTGTCGGGGCAGGTGCTCGATGCCATCAGCAAAAAGCCCGTGGCAACCGAGGTGGTATCGGACCTGTTCGAGAATAACAAGGAGTTTGCCAAGGTGGAATACGACCCAGAAACGGGCGAATACAAGATGGTGCTGCCTACCCAGAAGGCCTATCAGCTTACAGCCCGCAAAGACGGCTATTTCCCCGCCAGCGAAACCCTGGACCTGAGCAACGACAAGCGCTTCCGCGACATAAAACGAAACCTGTACCTGATGCCCATTCAGGCGGGGGCCAAAATGATTCTGCGCGGCGTACGCTTTGCCCAGAGCGAAGCGCAGTTACTGCCAGGGTCGGAAGCCGAACTGGACCGGGTACTTGACCTGATGAAACAACATCCCGACATGGAGATTTTGCTGGAAGGCCATACCGACAATCAGGGTGAGTGGGCACCCAACATGAAGCTCGCCGAAGACCGGGTGAAGACCGTGAAAGAGTACCTCACGGCCAAGGGCATCACCGAAAACCGGGTGCAAACCAAAGCCTGGGGTCCCAGCAAACCCATTGCCAGCAACGAATCCGAAGACAAGCGTAAACTAAACCGGCGGGTAGAATTCACCATCCTGAAATTGTAATTCAGGGGGGTGTTGGCTTATTTTGTCTTAATCACCCCACCCTCCGCCGGTCGCTCGGCCCGCTATGTCCCTCCGTCCCTCGTCCAGCTTACCCCTGTCAACGCCTTCATTACTAGCGCTTTTAGCCATCATGACGGTGGCCCTCGCCCTGCGCATCTACAAGCTGGATGCCCACGGCGTTTACCTCGACGAAAAGTTTACGCTTGTAGCCTCGCAGGGCGTAGTGCAGGAAGGGTCGAACCAGCACGACGTTTTTTTTACACCCGGCAAGCCTTATTTCACCCCCAAAGAATTTCACAAACCCAAGCGCCTGGCCGACTACGACGAAGCCATTGCCCGTAGCGACATCAGCAACAGCCCCGCCTACACGGGCCTGCTCTCGCTCTGGATTCGGGTGTTTGGCATCAGCGATTTTTCGGTGCGGTTTCCGTCGGTGCTGTTCAGCATAAGCACGGTCTGGCTTATTTTTCTGCTGGCCCGCCGCTACACCGGCTCCGTACGCGTAGGGTTGCTTGGCGCGGCGGTGGCGGCTACAGAGCCTTTTTTTGTGGCCTACAGTCACGTGGCCCGCGCCTACAGCATGACCATCTTTATGTCGCTGCTGGCCACCTGGCTGTTTCTACGCATTCTGGACCGGCTTGGTGAAGACAGCCGGAGCAATGAACGCAACGTGTTTCGGGCCAACCGGGGCCTCTGGTGGCTCTATGCGGGCTATGGCATGGCCTATGCCGTATCCATTCTGGGCCACACGCTGGGGCTAATGGTATTCGTGGCGCATGGCCTCTACCTGCTGCTCTACGTGCGTGGCTGGTCGGCCTACGTGGGGTTTGGTCTGGCCGGGGTGCTGGCCACCCTGACGTTGCTGGTGCCCTGGTTTACAGTTTACGCGGGCAAGTACCTGTTTATGACCATGGCCTACCAGGCGCAGTTTTATAAACACCTGGCCGACACCAACCCCCTAGGGAACGGCTTTGGCATAATCCTGCCCGCCACCATGCCCAACGTCTTCAGCGCGGCACTGCCCGTGGTAGCCGATCTGTTCTGGCTCACCAACGGCCTGGCCACCGACCTGTTGGGGCGTCGGAATGTGGTGATCGAACTGGGTGCAGGGGTAATACTACTGGGCATTGTTTTGCTGGCCGAACGAAAAGGACAAACAGGACAAACGCGTTATAATCAAACGTTGTTTTGGGCAGCCATTGGTGTGCTGTTAGGCACCCTACTATTGATAACCATTCATACTGGGCAGGCCGTAGTGCTCACTAGTCTACCCTTGTTTGGGTATGTCCTTTACCAAGCCATTCAACACTACGGGCAGGCCCGGCAACGGCATTTTCTGGTGCTGATGGGCCTGCTGCTGCTCACCCCTACGCTATTTTTGCTCATCATCGCCTTCCGAAACGGGCATACCTACGGCATCACGCAGCGCTACACCAGCTTCTCGTTTCCTTACGCGGTCATCATCGTCGGCATCCTGATCGATCAGTTGTTCCGGCTTCCACGCTACCTGGTTGGTATACTTTGGATGGTCATCCTGATAAAGACGGTCTATATCATGGACCTGAACAAACGTATCTTCGACGACACCGCCGCCAAATACACGCAGTTCGGCGTGCCCCGCATCAAAAACCCCTACATGACTGCTGCCACCAGCATTGAAGCACAGTATACGCACGGCGACACGGTCCTCTACCCCGCCATCAGGCTTCATCCCGCCGATGAAATTGAGAGAACATTCTGGCCGTTTTCGATCAAAGACGCTCAGATGACCAACCTGTATTTGCCCCACGACGCCACCTACTACCAGCGGATGGACACTACCCAGACCGACCGGATTTGGCTGGTGAAAGGCCATACCGGACAGCGTGTGCTTATCTTTGACTTCAAAGGCAACACCTATCGGTACTAAACGCCCGCCGCCAATTGCTCATGGTGCCTACCCAACCCCAACACCCCACCCAGCCGACACCGCCCCAGCCGGTGGTTAGCCAACGGTCCTGGCCGGGGTGGCTCTACGCGCTGGTATTCACGCTGCTGCCCATTGGTGCGGTGGCCTGGGCGTGGTGGCAAGGGGCGGTAAACGTACCTAAGTGGGACGACCACGCCCTGAAAGGATCGCTGCTGCTCATGGAAAAAACCACCTCGCCGCCCACCTGGTTTCGGCAGGTGATAGCGCAGCATAACGAACACCGCATTGCCCTGGACCGCCTGCTGGCCTGGGCCGATTTCAGCCTGTTTGGCAAGCTCAGCTTCACCCGGCTCATGGTCTACGGCGATCTGCAACTGCTCTTGCTGGTGGGGGTTCTTGGCTTGATGCTGGCCCGATATACCAAACCGTGGTACCTGTTTCTGCCTCCCGTTGCTCTCTTCATTATCAGCCTGGCGCAGTGGGAAAACATGTACTGGGCGTTGTCGTCTATCCAGAATTTCGGCGTTGTTTTCTGGTCGCTGGCTTGTCTCTACACGCTGGCGCACCGGCCCAAACCGTGGCTGGCCATAGGCCTCGCGGCGGTGGCAACGCTGGTGAGTGGCAACGGTTTTCTGGTCTGGCCCATTGGTATCCTGATGCTACTGGCGCAACACCGCCGCCGTGATTTACTACCCTGGACCGTTGCGGCTGTACTACTGATTGCGCTCTATTTCTGGGACTACGCCATGCCCAATACCCACCCCCCCACGCGGGGCAATGTGCTGGAACTGGCGGGTGGTTGCCTGGCCTTTTTGGGGGCTGCCGCTGAAGCACTTCCCATTTCCCGGCCATACCTCCCAAGCATGCTCCTGGGTGCACTTCTACTGCTGTGGTGGAGTCTGGAACTGGTTCGTTCGGTGGGGCAAGTCAGGTCTAAAGCAGGCTTGATATCCCTGCAAGCGTTCGGCTTTGGGGCGCTGGCCTTCCTGGTCGGTACAGCCCTTGTAGTGGTCTGGGGACGGTTTGGCTACGGGAAGGATATGCTGCTCACCAGCCGCTACCGAATCTATTCCCTAACACTGTTAGCCTTGACGTATACCTATTGGTTGTCAATGCGTTACAGTAGATCAACAGTTTTCACAAAAAGGGCCTGGCAATACGCCCTTGGTGGGCTGCTTGTGAGCGGTTTGCTATGGTGGAGTGCGTTTCGATTGAATACTCACGAGGCTATGGCGCTCCGTAAACAGTTGCTCATTAGCCAGTATAACTGGACCTACACACACAACACGCCTACCTCGGCCATTGACCCTACCACGGCCCGGCTGATCGACAACGCCCCGGCGTTTTATGATGCCACCCTACCCCACTTTTTCAATCCAGCCACAGGCGCAGCCTTCCCGATCGACACCCTCTTCAAAGCCGACAATAATTACATTATCCGCCTGGTTGCAACGACTGTCTCCCCGCCCACGCTGCCCAGTCTGACCAACCCCGATGCAGGGCTAAACATCCTGCTGCGGTCGGCGAAACGGACGTATCTCTTCGGGGCGCGGCCTCGTCCCCACCGCAACTGGCGGGTGCTGCTGGGCCTACTCCCACTCTACCCCAACAACCAGCCTATTGAGGTAGCCATTCCCGCCGGGGAACTCGACGCGGGTACCTACGACCTGGACGTGGTGCAGTACGGCCCCGACAAGCCAGCGGGTACGGTACGACCCACCACCCGGCTGCTCACCGTGGCCCCACACCACAGCATTACCGGCCCCGTCAAAAACTGGTAGTCCGGCTTATTTATGACAACCTTAGCAAAGCCCACCACCCGCCCCGCGCTCAATCACCTCGTGCAACTCGATGGGGTCCGGTTTATTGCCGTGGCCATGGTGCTTATTGACCACTGGACCGCCGAACGCCTGCCCCCCATTCTGTTTGTGCCGCTGGGGTCGCTGGGCGTTACCATTTTTTTCGTGCTGAGCGGCTTCCTCATCTCGCGCATTCTACTCTCAGGCAAAGACAAACTACCCGAACCTAAAACGGCTCATTTAGGAGGGTATCTAAAAACGTTTTACATCCGCCGTACGCTCCGCATTTTCCCCATTTATTACCTCACGCTGTTCATTCTCTACGCTCTCAATGAGCCGCCCGTGCGCCGCACCATTGGCTGGCTGGCCCTGTACACGAGCAACATCTACATTGCCAGGTACGCCACCTGGATGGGTACCGTAGACCACCTCTGGTCGCTGGCGGTAGAGGAGCAAGTGTATCTGGTGCTGCCCATGCTGCTGTTTGTGCTGCCACGGCGGCTGGTGCTGCCCACGGCCCTGCTCATGATGGTGGGCAGCCTGGCCCTGCGCTACGGCCTCATGCGCCACGGCAGCACCTGGTTCATCGGCTACGTTTCCATGCCCACCTGCCTCGACGCCTTCGGGCTGGGCCTTATTATGGCCTACCTCTGGCTCTACCAGCGCCCACGCTTCGAGAGGTTCTTTAGCTCATCAATTGGTCTCATTATCAGCATCATAGTCTTCGGACTGGTGGTTTGGGGTGCCCGCACTACCGCCGAGGCCCAACCCACGCTCGACTACCATGCCAACAACAGCTATGCCCACGTCTGGGAAAGGCTGTCGGCGTCGTTCATTGGTTTTTTCCTCATTGGCCGGGCCATTCTGGGCTTTCGGGGACCGATGAAAGCGTTTCTGGAAAGCCGTGTCAGTCAGTACCTGGGTCAGATCAGCTACGGGCTATACCTCTACCATAATTTTATCTACAACGCCTACCACACGCCCCAGACGCATATTGTGTTGCGGGTATGGCGGCGGCTGGTCAGCTACATACCCGCGCTGGGCAGTTCGTTTGCTTTCGAATTCGTCTATTTTCTGCTGCTCACTATTGGCCTGGCCAGCCTGTCGTGGTTTTTAATTGAAAAGCCTATTAACCGGTTGAAAGATCGCTACGCTTATTAAACCGCCCATTGGCTAAGGTCTGGGACCGTTCGGAAGGGCGGGCCAAACAAATACCTATCTTTGTCCTGTTGCTAAATCAGTATATCAACTCCGTATCGATCCCATCGGTAGCCTATAGATTTCTCCCCTAAACGATGCCCGTATTCTTATCGATTGTCATGCCCGCCTACAACGAGGAAGCCGTTATTGAAGACGTTGTGGTGCTGTGGACCAATCTGTTAACCGCTCATTTTCCTACCGAAAATACCCGCCTGATTGTTGTTAACGACGGCTCGAAAGATAAGACAGGTGCTATTTTAGACCAGATCGCGCCGAAATATCCCCAGCTGATGGTGGTACACCAGCCTAACGGTGGCCACGGCAACGCGGTGGTCAACGCCTACCGGCAGGCCATTGCCCTCGATTCGATGTATGTGTTCCAGACCGACAGTGATGATCAGTTTGTTACCGCCGACTTTGACAAACTCTGGGCGAAGCGGGCCGAGTCGCCGTTTATTCTGGGTCACCGCGAAATTCGCTTCGACGCCCCAGCCCGGCTACTTATTACCCGAATTCTGCGCCTGAGCATCGCCCTGATCTACGGCACCTATATCAAGGATAGCAACATACCGTTCCGCCTTATCCGGGGCACGTACCTAAAACGACTGCTAGCCCAACTGCCTACGCCAACACCGTTTGCTCCCAACATTTTTTTGGCCGTGATGGCTAAAAAAGCGGGCAACAACCTCTTCGACATTCCCATTACGCACAAAGAACGCATGACTGGCGAGGTGTCTATTCTCCGTTGGAAACTGCTGAAAGTGTGCATCCAAAGTTTCCGCGAACTGGCGCAGTTCCGGCTCGATCTGGGCAAGAAAGTAGCCGCCCTCCGCCAACCGGAGCCAGTGTTAAATTAACAGTTCAATTTTCTTTTCAAAAAAATGCATACTAAATACGTAATCATTGGCTCAGGCCCAACCGGCCTGGGTGCGGCACACCGACTGAAAGACCTCGGCATCGACGACTTCGTGGTGCTCGAAAAAGAAGACCGGATTGGTGGCCTCTCAAAGAGCTTCGTTGACGAAAAAGGCTTTACCTGGGACGTTGGCGGACACGTACAATTTTCGCACTACAAATACTTCGACGACCTGATGCTCAAGGCGTTGGGCGAAGACGGCTGGCTCAAACACCAGCGCGAATCGTGGGTCTGGATCGAAGACCGGTTTGTGCCGTATCCGTTCCAGAACAACATCAAATACCTCTCGCCCGAAACGATGTGGAAGTGCCTCGAAGGCATCATCCACGTCTACAAGAACCCCACGACCCAGAAGCCAAAGAACTTCAAAGAGTGGATTCTGCAAACCGCCGGGCCAGGCATTGCCGAGGTTTTTTTGTTCCCCTACAACTTCAAAGTGTGGGCCTATCCCACCGAAGAAATGAACGCCGTGTGGGTGGGTGAACGCGTAGCCATCGCCGACCTCGCCCGCGCCACGAAAAACGTGATCTTCAACCAGGACGATTTCTCGTGGGGACCCAACAGCACATTCCAGTTCCCCAAAAAGGGCGGAACGGGCAGCATCTGGGAAGCCGTGGGCAACATCATCGGGCGCGAGAAATTCAAACTCAACGCCACGGTAGAGAAGGTAAACGGCCCCACCAAAACCCTCACCCTGGCCGGTGGCGAGACCATTACCTACGATCATCTGCTGAGCACGGTGCCGCTGGATATTTTCACGCGCTACGTGGAAGGGCTTGATCCTAAGCTGGTTGAGACGGCGCAGGGTCTGAAACACTCCTCGACTCACGTAGTAGGCGTCGGCCTGAAAGGCAAACCCAGCGAAAGGCTGAAAACGATGTGCTGGATGTACTTCCCCGAAGCCAACAGCCCCTACTACCGCGTCACGGTGTTCTCGAACTACAGCCCCAACAACGTGCCCGACAGTGAGCAATACTGGTCGCTGATGACCGAAACGAGTGAGTCGTCGGCCAAGCCGGTAGACCGCGAAAACCTCATCCGCGACACGATTAAGGCACTGATCGAAGACCAGCTCATCGAGTCGGAGGCCGACGTGGTGTCTACCTTCCACAAGGCGTTTGAGTATGGTTACCCCACCCCATCGGTGGAGCGCGACGGTATTCTGAACGCCGTACTGCCCGCCCTGGAGCCGTTTGGCATTAAGTCGCGGGGCCGGTTTGGCGCCTGGAAATATGAGGTGAGCAACCAGGACCACTCCCTGATGCAGGGGGTAGAATGGGCCAACCGCGTGGTAGCCGACGTACCCGAACTGACGCTCTTCTTCCCCGATACGGCCAATGCCATGTGGGGTAAGTAAAACCGGTTTGCTAGTGTAGCTTTGGGCAGGGATTTTTTGACAGGATTATCAGGATTTCAAGATTGACAGGATTTCTTTTAGCAGAGCAAACTGGCCGAAGAAAAAAGAAATCCTGTCAATCTTGAAATCCTGATAATCCTGTCAAAAAATCCCTGCCCAAAGCTACACTAGCAATCTTTCTTCATGCCTAAAAATGGTTGGTGGATTATACTGGCACTATCGGCCCTGCTGGCAGGCGGGTTAGGCTATGGTTGGTATCAACAATCGAGAGCATCGGTGGCCTCGTTTGTGCCGGCTGATGCCCTGCTGGTCATGGACAGTCATGAGCTACTGACCAATTCGGACCCCGCCGGACTGTCTATTCAACAGCTACCGCTTTTTTCTACAGCCGTACAGCGGCTGAAACGGCTGCTTTATTCCGCTACGGATTCGACGCAAGCTCAGGCACTGCTGGCCAAAAAGACCATTCGTTATTCGGTGCATCCGCTCACGAAAACGGCGTTGGACCTTATCTTCTGCGTTCCGCTCGATGCGCCCGCCGACGGGGTCTTTCTGCAACGATTGCAGCAGCCCGACCCCAACCAGTTTCGGCTGTTGAGCCGCCAATATGCCGGGCAAACAATTTTTGAGCTGCGCGATCTGCGCAACCAGTCCTACGGCTCATTTCTGCTGTACCACGATCACCTCATCGGTAGCCCGTCGGCGCTGCTGCTCGAAAACGTGGCGCGGCATCTGAATCAGTTTTTTCGCACGTCAACTGGTGTGACGTTTCCTGAATCGGCCGATAACCTAGCCCATCTCTACCTCAACGCCAACGTACTTGGACAGTTCCTGGCCGACCCTACGGCCAACGCTTCCCTATTACGAACGTTTTTACCCCAAACCCTCACGCTCCAGTTTCGGCGGTCGGCCTCGCCTACGCACTGGCTCGGCTTTGCTACCGACCCCATCACCAACCGGCAGGAGGTGGCCGGTCTGTTTGCCGGGCAAACGCCCCACCGCATCCGAAACGGCGCGCTTATTCCGCAACGCACCGCCACCCTCTATCACCTGGGCATTTCTGACCCCGCTCGCTTTGGGCAATCGCTCACTGCCCTGCTCCGGGCCACCAACAACACCCAACTGCGCACCCGCATTGGCCGGGTAGCTTCCCTCCTGCCCGGCTTGTACAACGCCTTGTCGGGCGACGTGATCCTGTGCCGCTCTGAATCCTCCAACACCGCCATTGGCCAGGTGCTCATTCTGGAAGCCACTGATGTTAAAGTACTTAGCCAAGCCATTCAGCGGGTAGCTTTTCAGTTGGGGGGTGGCACAACATCAGCCGCAAAGCCTATCGCGGCCCGTCCGAACGTGGCCCGTCCTTATCTGGGTCATCAACTGCTCCCCCTGCCCGTCAGCGAACTACCAGCTACGCTCTTCACTAACCTATTTGCCGGTTTTTCGCAGACCTGGATGACGCAGCACGGGCGGTGCGTGGTGCTGGCCAATTCGGAAGAGAATTTGCAAAACTGGATTCAGCAGGTAAACAGCCATGCCGTCTGGGCTACCGACGAACGGCTGTCGGCACTACTTACGCAGACGCTTCGCCCGGCTCACTTCACGTCCTTCACCCGCCTGCCCCGGTCAGGTTCATCGTTTTTAGGGCAATGGCCCGCCGCCTGGCAAAACCTGCTGGGGCCAGCGCCCTTTGACCGTGTAGAGAATCTGGCTTACCAGGCTACCTACGGACAAGACCGGATTCTGTCGACGGTAGTACTGGGGCGAACCGCACGGCAGGCCGACACCACGGTGCTTGGGCGGGTGTTGCTCCGCAAACGCATACCCTTCAATGCCAGCCTGATTGCCTCGCCGGTGGTGGCCGGGCGGCTGTCGGACCCCACGGCGCAGATTTGGGCGCAAAACAGTGCGCGGCAGTTTGTGCTGCTCACTACCGACAAAGACAAGATTGTGCAGGACACCACCGACGGCCCCATTCGCAGCAATGTGGTGGCCGTAGACTGGCGCAACAACGGCCAACTACAATACCTGTTCATGACCGACCGGTCGCTGTATGTGGCCGATCTGGGCACCAAACGCGTTCATCTTCAGCGCATTGCGTTGCCAGCGGGCCTCGAAACGAGCTACCTCGCCCTGCTCAGCGGCAGCCGCCAACAGTCGAGCATTGTGGCCCTGATGGCCCACCGCGACGGGTCGATTTATGCGCTGGACCGGCAACAGCAACGCCTGACTAAACTCGGTTCTGCGCCGGGAAAGGTACCGCTACTGCTACCGTTTCAGGTGATCGACCAGCAGGGGCAGCTTGCCGTGCTGGGTCTGCAAACCAACGGGCTACTGCATTTCTGGACGATGGCCTCTGGGCGAACAACGCTGACCGATTCGGCTCATTTTCCCGTCAGGCTTACGGCCAGTCGTGACAGTGTGCGGTTTGCTGGTCCGGCATTATGGCTTCCCGCCAGCAACCAGTTTGCTACGGTCACCACCGAGGGCGAACTGCTCACGCTTGGCCCTACCGGTGGGCTAATAAGCCGAAAACAACTCTACCGCCCCCTCCGCGATGGCACGTTCCGTCTTTTCCCCGACGCCGAACAGACGGGCTACGTCCTGCTCCGCACCACCGACGCCGATGTGGCCGTACTTGACGCGCAGGGCAACCGGCGCTTTGAACTGCGCGGCCTGAAGCCCAACCAAACCCACGTGCAATATCACCGCCTGGGTGCGGGTGTGGAGGTGCTGGCCGTGAAATCGGGTAACTTTACCACGCTGTATGACCTGGCTGGCAACCGCATCGGCAATCGGCCCATTCCCAGCGATTTCCCGGTTACGCTTCAGTATGATGACCAATCGAACGAATTATATATTGTGAGCAGCATCCAAAAAGCCGTTCAATTATTTAGTATCCGAATCCGATGAAGATTGTCCGTTATCTGGTATTGGTGGTCGTTTGCGTACTGTGGCTGGGTGGGTGTTTTCAGCCAGTAATGCATCAGTTGTACGAGACCGGCGTCATTGTAGATGACTACCGCTACGGTGATCTGTACCGCCTATCGAACCTGCCTCAATTCAAAGAGGGTCAACGACTTTGTCCTGAACACGCTTCTGTGCTCACCACCACCACACCCGTGTCTGAAACGGCCCCAAACCTCTACGTCATCGGTGACAGTTTCACTGAACACGGACGACTGTCGGTCGGTGACTTGCCCGTGCATTGGCTGCGGTGGCAACACTGGGAAGATCCTAAAAATCAGGCAGTACAACTCGATACTACCCGCCGGAATGTGCTGTTGCTGGAATCAGTAGAGCGGCACCTCCGCGAACACGCAGCCGGACCGATCAATAACCTGCTTGTGGTGGTCGATTCAAACAGAACGGATGGTCCAAAACCAGCGAAACCCTCCTTGCGCGCTGCTTTGGTCGATATGGTTCGATCAAAGGGCATTGAAGAACGATTGGAAACGGTACTATTCAGCCATGACCTGTTCCAAGTTTTTCGTGAATGGAAGGCCGTAATCAACCAGCGCTGGTTCAACCGGGTGGCCCCAACCGTCTCGCTGTCAACCGATAAACGGCACTTGTTCACTGACCTAGACACCAATCCCGACAAGCCATTGAACTCAAGTTTCTCGACGTTGACCAACGCTGAAGTAGATTCCCTCGTTGCGCAGCTGAATGAAGCTGCCGCCCGCTACAAACGGGCTGGCTTCAATGACGTACTGCTGTCGATCATACCAAATAAAGCGACTATTGAAGACCCAAACCGGGGGGGGTATAATCACCTCATCGAGCGTGTTCAGCAGCATCCGGCGCTGAGCATCAAGGTGGTAGACGTGTATCCTGCTTTTCGTATGCAACACCCCGCTCCCTATGCCGTTGGCGATTCGCACTGGAACTGCACCGGGCGGCAACTATGGCTTGACAGTTTGGCAAAAAAGCTCACCAGTCTTTAATCATGCAGCAACAAAAAGCCCTCAAATCACCTTGATTTGAGGGCTTTTTGTCATCATTTGTAGGACGTAGCAGGCTCGAACTGCTGACCTCCGCTCTGTCAAAGCGGCGCTCTGAACCAACTGAGCTAACATCCTGACTTATCCTGTCTCGACGGGGACAGGGTGACAAATTTAAGCAACGCCAGGCGTTTGTCCAGTGCTTCGGTAAACTTTTTGCGACGGTATCCGTAACAACAGCACCAGCCCGATCACAAAAAACACCAGCAGCGCCAGAATGCTATTGCGCATGCTGCCCGTAACCTGCTCGACCAGCCCGTACACAGCCGTACCCACCACGATAGACAGTTTTTCACAGACATCGTAGAAGCCGAAATACGAGGCGGTGTCGGTTGTTTCGGGCAGGAGTTTGGTGTAGGTAGACCGGGAGAGTGACTGAATACCGCCCATGACCAGCCCCACCACGGCTGCTATGATGAAAAATTGCTGCTCGGTAGCCACATAATAGGCCGCCACGCAAATGCCCGTCCAGACCACCACGGCCGCCACTAGCGCGTAAATATTCCCCACCCGTTCCGACAGCCGGGCGAAACCAATGGCTCCCGGAATAGCCACCAGTTGAATAAGCAGGATAATAATAATCAAGGACTGCCCCTCCAGTTTCAGTTCAGTAGAGCCAAAGATCGTGGCCACATACATCACCGTTTGTACAGCCATGTTGTAGACGAAAAAAGCAAGCAAAAACCGTTTCGCTAACGTCTGCTGCTTCAGTTGGTTAAACACCGTTTTCAGTTCGCGGAAGCCATTGAAGAGCCAGTTTCCACCACCAGTCTCGCGGGGTTTGCGCACCCCATCGGGCAGTACGTTAAAGGGTATTTGGGCGAAACCAAACCACCAGAGCGCCACCGTCAAAAACGAAATGCGCGAGGCCATGCTGCTCGAAATGCCCCCAAACCACTGCGGTTTCAGGATCATGACCAGGTTAAACACCATCAGCAACACGCTGCCGATATAGCCCATGGTGAACCCCCGCGCACTCACCCGGTCCGACTGATCTTCGGTGGTAATGTCGGGCAGGTAGGAGTTGTAGAACACGATGCTGCCCCCCCAGCCCACCAGACTCCAGGCAAAGCAGAAGATACTGAAGGTGATCGTGTCTTTGGTAAAGAAAAACAGCAGCCCACACGCCAGCGCACCCGTGTAGCAATAGAACTTCATAAACAGCTTCTTGCGCCCGCTATAGTCGGCCAAGGCGGTGCAAAAAGGGCTTAGCAGAGCCACCAGCAGCATAGCCGCCGACACAGCATAGGAAAACAGGACTGAGTTAGACAGGTGCATACCCAGAAAATCAATGTCGGCACCACCCTGCGCGTTGACGGCCGTAGCGGTGAAATAAACGGGAAAAATGCTCGACACGATCACCAGCGAATGCACCGAGTTGGCCCAGTCATAGAACGTCCAGGCGCGAATGGTTCGGGGATCGTTTTTCACGATGGGCATTGCTTCGGCAGCCGCCTGATTTGCTGCGGCCAACGGGGGGTGAGGATTAGGGATTGCCATTGGTTTCTTGTCGCTTACTGCTTGTTTCTTACCTCTCGCTTCTTGTTTCTCACTTTTCAAATAAGCCATACGGCATCTTTGCGGATGTAATAAAGGCCATTGTTGTAAAAGATACGCCACCAGATGTCGCGGCTGCTGAGAATATTTACTTTGTTGCCCCGGCCCAGCACCGCCACCACCGGTGCCGCCGCCGACGGGTCGGTGCGTAGGTAAACATGGTCCGTACGGGTAATACCCGATTCGTAGCCTTCGGGCAGGTTGATGAAAATGAGCACCGTTACTAGGTAGACCATAATCACGCTTTTGAGCCGAGTGGAGGTTTCTTCGCGGCGGAGTGATTTAAACAGCAATACGCCAAATACATACATCCCGAGCAATAGCAGGAGGGCCGTCAGGTAAACCCCATATTGGCGGTAGAAGAGATAAAAATAATTGAGGTCGCTGGTTTCGTACCCCGATAGGCTGTTGAGCCTGGCAATATCGTTCATCTTGCGCAGCACGGCCTCGTCGGGGTTACGCTTGCTAAACACCTGTAGGTAGTACAGCACCTTGGCCACGTCGCCTTGCTGTTCATAGGCGCGGGCCAGTTTCAGCAGCATCGGTCCCGACGCCGGTTGCTCTTTTGAGAGTGCCAACTCAAAGCGTTCGGCAGCCCCCGCCCACTGCCCAAGTCTATAGAGCGAGTCGGCTTGAAGGGTCAGGGCAGGCCCGGTTACATCGGCCGAAAGTGGTCGCTGCGAAGGGGTTTGCGCGGGGGCAGTTGAGTACCAGTTCACTAGGCCCCAGACCCCCAGAAATAGGAATATTTTTACGTGAAGGGCTTGCATTGGCCCAATTTACGCAATAATTTTGCATCGCAGTTCCAGAAACGGTCATTCATTCTGCGCGTAAAACAGACCGATCTGGTAGCTCAGCTGGTAGAGCAATACACTTTTAATGTATGGGTCCTGGGTTCGAATCCCAGCCGGATCACGAGGGTATAAAAAGAGAGGCGGTAAGCATTTTGCTTACCGCCTCTCTTTTTAAGTTCAAGGTTTAACGTTTAATGCCTAAAGTTGCTTCGCGCTCGGTGCTTGTGAACGCGAAGCAACTTTAGGCATTAAACGTTAAACCTTGAACTTAAAAAGGCAGATCCCCGCTGTTGTCGTCGTCGAAGGCGCTGTTGAAGGGAACGCTGGCAGGCTGGGCAGCACGGGCCGGACGGGCAGCAGCCGGGGCCGACTGACCACCGGCGGGGGCACCACCTTCGGCACCATCGGCGGCTTCGATACGCCAAACGCGGGCTTCGGTATACCACCGCTCGTTGTACTCGCGTGACTCCAGGTTCAGGCTCAGTTTCAGCATGTCGCCGGGCGCATATTGCTTGAGGTCGTTGACCTTATCGCCCCAAAGTGACACGCATACTTTCTTGGGAAACTGGTCGGTTGTTTCGACCACAAATTCCTGCTTTTGCCAGGTGCCATTCTTGCCCTGACCCGTCACTTCCGGCAGCGTTTTTACCAGCTTGCCTACTAATTCAAGTGCCATATGCTTTATAGATTCGGTTTGTCGAACAGGTTCGTACAAGGGTACTCCTTACCTGTTCATACCCCTAAATTACGAAATTTTGGCCGATTTTACCCCTTCTGCGTTGACTTTATGGCCGGATAGCCCTACTTTTGTCCTACCAAAAAACACGGCCACGTGGTGAAATTGGTAGACACGCCACTTTGAGGGGGTGGTTTCGCAAGATGTGGGAGTTCGAGTCTCCCCGTGGTCACAAAAGGCTCCCAATCGGGGGCCTTTTTTCGTTATGCAACAGCCCGACAGACAGTCGATTGTGGCCTGGCTTCAATCACTTCAGGATCAAATCTGTACCGCCCTGGAAACCGCCGACGGCAGCGGACGTTTCCGCGAAGATTATTGGGAACGGCCCGGCGGTGGTGGTGGTCGGTCGCGCACATTGGCCGGAGGGGGCATTATTGAAAAAGGGGGTGTGGGCTTCTCGGCGGTGCATGGCGAAGCGTCTGAAGCCACTTTGCGGCAACTCAACATCACCACCCAGCCCGGCGAGGCCCCGCCCGAATTTTTTGCCACAGGGGTATCCATCGTGTTGCATCCGCACAACCCGCACGTGCCCATTATCCACATGAACGTGCGGTATTTCGAGATGAGCACCGGCCAATACTGGTTTGGTGGGGGTATTGATCTGACGCCGCACTATGTGGTGCCCGAGCAGGCCCGCTGGTTTCATCAGCAACTCAAAAACGCCTGCGACCGCCATGACCCGGCCTACTACCCCAAGTTCAAACTCTGGGCCGACGACTATTTCTACATTCCCCACCGGCAGGAGACGCGCGGCATTGGCGGCATCTTTTTCGATTACCTGAAAGAAACCGAATCGATGTCGAAAGAAGCCATTTTTGCGTTCTGGCAGGAAGTCGGCAGTGCCTTCGCTCCCATCTATACCCACCTGATGGCCCTTAATGCTGCATCCTCTTTCACGCCTAATGAGCAGCGCTGGCAGGGGCTGCGCCGGGGTCGCTACGTGGAGTTTAACCTGGCCTGGGACCGGGGTACTAAATTTGGCCTGGAAACCAACGGCCGCACCGAGTCAATCCTGATGAGTATGCCCCCGCAGGCCAACTGGGTTTACGACTACCACCCCGCCCCCAACACCCCCGAAGCCGAGACATTGGACTATTTAAAAAAAGGGATAGACTGGGTTTGAACTAGTTTAATGTCTAAGGTTCAATGGTAGCGCTTGAACATTAAACCTTAAACCTTAAACTATTTTCTATGGATTATTACAACCAGACATTCGACCCAAAAGGCGAATTGCCCGACAGCTGGCATGGGCATGATTTTGAAAAATGCGCCTTCCAAAAACTGGATCTATCTGGGGCCGTGTTTGCCAAGTCAAACTTTATTAATTGCCAGTTTGAGGAGTGCAACTTATCGAAAATAAACGTTGGCAATACCAAGTTCGACGAGGTCAATTTTGTTAAGTGTCGGCTCGTGCAGGTTGATTTCGGGCATTGCAACCCGTTTGGGTTTAGCGTTGGTTTTGGGCACTGTAACCTCGACTTTGCCGTGTTTCTAAACCGCAACATGAAAAAAACGCGCTTTGATACCTGCTCATTGAAAGAAGCGCATTTTCTGAAATGTGATTTAACCGGTGCCGTATTTCAGGAGTGCGATTTAGAATTGGCCAAATTCGGCGAAAATAACCTAACACAAGTCGATTTTACCAGCTCCTATAATATTCGATTAAACCCCGACGACAATAAACTCAAAAAAGCCAAATTCTCCCTTCGCCACCTGCCGGGTTTATTGAGTAAATATGAATTAGATATTAAGTCGTAAATAAACGACTCGTTTACTTACGACTTAATAGAACATAATAATCGGCGTCTACCGTTACCTCTTTCACGTTGGGTTGTTTCAGTTCCTGCCAGGTGGTGGTGGGGGTGACGAGGCGGCGGGGGCCGAGGTCGTTCAGGCAGAGGCGCACAGGCATGGTGAATCCCGGCAGGCAGTTGGTCCAGCGGTAGCGGATACCCGTTGGCGAGGTGGCGTATTCGAGCGTCGGGATCTGGGCCGTGCGCAGATATTGATCAAAGATGGGTTGGAGTTTGAGACCCGTTTTCGAGATCAAAAACTGCTCAATCTGGGCTGTGGTGACGGTTTTGTGGTAAAACGTCTGGTTTAGCTGTCTCAGCACCTGC
Source organism: Fibrella aquatilis (assembly GCF_017353255.1). Lineage (GTDB taxonomy): Bacteria > Bacteroidota > Bacteroidia > Cytophagales > Spirosomataceae > Fibrella > Fibrella aquatilis. The sequence continues at coordinate 423,738 of NZ_JAFMYU010000001.1, forward strand.
CGCCACTTCTCGTCGTTGGCTACCCACTGCCGGATCATGTGGAGCATGTTAGCCCCCTTGAAATACATATCGCCCGACCCCTCTTCGTTGACGTTGTAGTGGGCAATAATCGGCTTATCGTTGCGCACTTTTGCCCGCGTGCCGATCACGTATTGTGCCCCGGCGTTTTTGCCGTAGAGTGATTCTACGTATAGGCATTCGGCGTAGCTGGTAAAGCTCTCATGAATCCACATGTCGGCCATGTCCTGATAGGTGATGTTGTTGGCAAACCACTCGTGCCCCGATTCGTGGACAATGATAAAGTCGAATTTCAGCCCCCAGCCTGTGCCCGACAGGTCGTTACCGAGGTAACCATTACGAAACCGATTGCCGTAGGTGACCGAGCTTTGGTGCTCCATGCCGAGGTAGGGCGTCTGCACCAGTTTATAGCCATCTTCGTAGAATGGATACGCCCCAAACCAGTGCTCAAACGCCCGGAGCATGGTTTTTGCCTGCCGAAACTGCTGTCGGGCGGCGGTTTCGCTTTCGGGCAATACGTAGAACGACAGCGGCAGCACACCCTTTTCGCCGTGCAGTGTGTCGGACCAGTTCACGTAGGTGGCGGCGTTGAGGTTTACCCCGTAATTATTGATCGGGTTCACCACCGCCCATTCGAACGTACGGGTGTGGTCGTCGTGGGGGATAATGCGGCGGAGCTTTCCGTTCGAGACGTCGGTGAGGGCTTCGGGCACCCGTACCTGAATCAGCATCGAATCGGGTTCGTCATACATATGGTCTTTGCAGGGCCACCACGCGCTGGCTCCCAGTCCCTGGCAGGAGGTAGCAATAAACGGACGACCTTTGGGGTCGCGTGACCAGGTAAAGCCACCGTCCCAGGGAGGCAGTTTGGCCACATGGGGCTTACCTTCGTAGCTCACAAGCACCGTTTCCAGCTTGCCAACCTGCTGTTTTTTAGCTAGTTGTACAAAATTCACATTCCCTTCCGACCGCCAGGTCAGTGCCTCGCCGTCCTGTTCAACTTTCGTGATGCGCAGGGGCGGTTGCAGGTCGATCTGCATGGTTTGCCCGCCCGCCAGCACCCGGTACCGAATGGCGTTGCTCCCCCGAATGCTGCTATCGGCGGGGTTAATCTGCACGGCAAGAGTGTAGTGGTTCAGGTCCCACCAGGCGCGTCCGGGGGTGATGCTGCCGCGCAGGGTATCGGCATGTGTAAAGCCGGTTTGCACCGCATGTTTGGGGTGCTGAGCGCAGGCAGTGGCACTGAGGAGCAATAGAAAAGCGAGAAGCTGTAGTCGTGGCATTGAGGTTTATAGTCGTATCGTTGCCCACTCAGTCAGAATGCAGCCTCAGTGAGGGCGGAGGCCATTGAGTACCCAGGGTGCGCCGGTATCATAACGTAGCGTACCGTGTTCGATGTGCAGCGGGCTGTCAATGTTATTATGGTATAGCTGCCCGGTGCCAAGGCCCTGCGGCAATAGATTTTTGAACTGCGCAGCATACTGCGCAATGGCGTTCAGGCCGATGTTTGACTCCAGCGCCGAAGTGATCCACCAGCCAATAGCCAGACGGTTGGCCAGTTCGATCCACTCGTCGCAGTGGCGGAGGCCTCCCAGCAGCGTGGGTTTCAGGATGATGTACTGCGGCTGGATTTTCTTTAACAGCCGGAATTTGTCCACGTATTCCATGTGGCCGATCAGTTCTTCATCCAGGGCAATCGGCACGGGCGTATGGCGGCACAGGTCGGCCAGCAGGTCGTGTTGCCCGGCCGCAATAGGCTGTTCAATGGAGTGAAGGCCATAGTGGGCCAGCCGTTCCAGTTTGGCAAGGGCTTCGTCGGGCCGAAACGCGCCGTTGGCATCGACGCGCAGGGTGATCTGTTCGGGCGAGTATTGCTCCCGGATGTAACCCAACAGGTCGCACTCCTGATCAAAGTCGATGGCACCAATTTTGAGCTTGATGGTGGTATAGCCTGCCGCCAGTTTCTCGTCGATCTGCTGACGCATAAAAGCAGGCGAACCCATCCAGACCAGGCCGTTGATGGGAATGGCGCGGTGTCCGTTCACAAATTCGTTAGCCTGAATCAACCGCTGCCCACCCGAAAGAAAATCGAGCATGGCCGTTTCCAGCCCAAACAAAATGCTGGGGTGCTGCTGACTGATGAGTTGATTGAGCACGATAGGCACATTCCAGCTAAACAATTGCAGATCGATGGCATTGAATGAGTCGCAATACTCGGTCAGGCGGGCCTCGAAATCGGGGATATCGTCGAGGCTAAGGCCGCGCAGGGGGCCGCATTCGCCGTAGCCAACCACATCGGGCTGATCAGAATCGACCAGCCGCAAAAAGTACGAATCTTTTTGGGTAAGCGTCCCCCGCGAGGTACCGGCCTCGAAAGTAAAATGCAGCGTGTATTTCAGGTAGCTGACCCGGAGACTCATCAGGATGGGGTGGGCATGAGACGCAATAGACGGATTAAAACTACTACTTTTGCCCCACCCCGAAAAACATGTTACGAAATTATTACCCTGCCTGTGGCTGGTAAACTGATGCTAAAACTATTGTCGGCGCTTTACGGCGGCATAACTGATTGGCGCAACCGCTTGTACGACAGTGGGTTTATCAAGCCAGCGCGCCCCACGCAGTATTGTATCGGGGTTGGCAACTTAACCGTAGGCGGCACGGGGAAAACACCAGCCGTGTCGTACCTTATTCAGTTGCTGACTGGACTTAATCACCACGCAACCGGCAAACTGGCCACGTTGAGCCGGGGGTATGGTCGCCAAACAAAAGGTTTCCGCATCGCCACGCCCTCCGACACCGCCGCCACACTTGGCGATGAACCCCTGGAACTGTACCGGACGCTTGGTCAGCTGGCCACTATCTGTGTGGGCGAACGCCGGGCGGCGGCTCTCACCAAACTAGCGGCCCTCCGGCCCGACATTGGCACGGTTGTACTGGACGATGCCTTTCAGCACCGGGCCGTGCTACCCCAGTTGCAGCTCCTGCTGATGGATTACAACCGTCCGTTCTATACCGACGAGCCGTTTCCCGGCGGCCGACTGCGTGAACGACGGCACGGGGCCAACCGCGCCGATCTTGTGATCGTGACTAAATGCCCGTACGACCCCAACCCCACCGAACGGGCGCAGATTACGCAGCAGATCAGCCAATATACCCGCCCTAAAACGCCCATCATCTTTGCCGGACTTACGTACAGCGCCCCAATTCATTTTGCTACTAATCAACCGGTTATCATAAAAAAGTCGCCTGTTCTTCTAGTAACCGGGCTGGCGAATGCGGAGCCGCTGGTGCACTATGTTTCTGAGACGTTTGGGCTACTGGAACACGTTGCTTTCGCGGATCATCATGCCTACTCCCGCGCCGACGTGGAGCGCTTACTCCACCGTTGCCCACCCAATACCTGGCTGCTCACCACCCATAAAGACCAGGTGAAACTAGTGGCCTTACTCACCAACGATGAGCTACAGCGGAAGCTGGCGTACCTGCCCGTGGCCATGCAATTTTTCCAACTCCGCGATGCGGCAACATTAAAACGAATGGTGGCAGACACCCTTAGACAGAAGCTGGAACCAGGGCTTAAAAATCCTTAAGGGTAGCCTGTGGTGCGGCAGACGGCGGGAATTGGCCTATTTTTGCCGGGCGATGGTGGCAAGCCTTGCCTCAACGTTGCTACTTATGATAGGGTGCCTTCGATTTCTTGTGTGTTTTGTTTTTTGCCTGTTGGCCACGTCGGCCTGGGCGCAGCAGTTTCCGGGCGGCGGGTTTCCCGGTAGTCAGGGAGGGGGCGCGTTGCAGCCGGGTAGTTTTCCGGGTACGCAAACTGGTGGTGGCCGACCGGGCGGTTCGGGAGCGGGCGTGGGCCTCGACGACTCGACGAAGGTGATTTACGGTCCCAAAACGGCCCGTTTTTTTCTTGAAAGCGACGTATTCAACAACCGCAAGCAACTCTACATCACCGACACCGCCCTAGTGGGTACGCACCAATACGAGTACACCCGGCGCAACCAGAACCTCTACACCGACCTGGGCAACCTGGGCACGCCCATGCGGCCCGTTTTTTACCAGACACCCACTCAAATTGGGCAGCAGCAGGGCTACTACGTCTTTTCGCCCTACGCCTTCAACACCGAAACGGTGCGGTATTACGACACCAAATCGCCATTTACCGATATGTATCTGGCGCTGGGTGCCCGCAACCAGAACATCCTCAACTTCGATTTTACCCAAAACATCAAACAGCGGCTCAACGCCGGGTTTAATGTGCAGCGGTTTACGTCGGAAAAGCAGTTTGGCGTTGGCTCGGCCCGCACAGCGACCGAACGACTGCTGGCGCAAAACTGGGGGCTGCTGTTGCACGTAAACTACCGCACCGAAGACGACCGCTACACGCTGCTGGCGCACTTCAACCATATGAACCACAGCCTGCCCGATCAGGGCGGCAGCGTACCCACCGCCCGTCCCGACGGTACGCTGCTGGCCTTCGATTACGATGGGCAGGCCAAGCTGGTGGGTACCCTGGGCTGGGAACGCCGCAGCGACGTGCATATCTACCAGCAGTACGTGCCCGCGCAGGGATTCCAGTTTTTTCACCGGCTCGACTACCAGCGCCACGTCAACAACTATAAAGACGACAACCTGGCTGCCAACCAGGCATTTACCAGGGGCTTTTACCCCAAAGCTCTCTACGACAGCACCCGCATTCAGCAGGACGTGTTCTGGCATTCTATTGACAACACGTTCGGTATCAAGGGCATATACACGCGGGGCAAGTCGTCGTACAACTACCGGCTGTATTACCGCCCCCGGTATTTTTCGCAATCGTCAGAATATAATCAGGGGTCGAGATCAATCATCACCAAGACATCATCCACGCAATCGACCACACAGGTGGTATCGCAACTGGGCGAATACAGCAATAGCAAGCTGGAGAACTACGTGGGCGGGTGGCTGGGCTATTATTTCCCCGACAGCCTCACGCGCCTCACCGCCGAAGCCGAATACCTGCTGGGCGGCGGCTACCGGCTTCAGGGTCTGCTGGAAAGCAAGGCCTTCACGGCAGGATTCACCAGCTTACAGGCCGCGCCAACGCTGATTTCGCAACGGTTCAACAGCGACGTGTACCAGTGGACCAACAACTTTGGCCTGCGGAGAACGCAACATGCCTACGGGCAATTTTCGGTACGGTACAAAGGCGTGACCGTAAGCCCCGGTGCCGATTTCTGGCTGCTGGGGAACTACATATATTTCGACGAAAAAGGGCTACCGCAGCAGAACAAGGGCGAGTTTTCGATGTTCAGAACGGGACTTGGGCTGAGCGTTAAGACGGCCCGCTTCCTGGCCAGTACGCAGGCTTATTATACGCCCCTCAACTCCGGCGACGGCGTGTTGCGGGTGCCCAAACTATTTCTGAATGCGCGGGTGCAGTATGATTTCATCTACGCCAAAGTGCTTCATATTCAGACCGGTATCGACGTGCATTACAAGTCGAGCTACTTCGCCGATGCCTATATGCCCGTCACGCAACAGTACTATTTGCAGAACGTGGAGGAAGTAGAGGGAGCCGTTCTGGCCGACGTATTTGCCAACATGCGGGTGAACCGGGTGCGGTTTTTCCTGAAACTAAGCCACGCCAATCAGGGCCTGTTCGGACCGGGCTACTACGTTTCGCCAGGTTTCCCCCAAATTCAGCGCGGCCTCTGCTTCGGCGTAGATTGGCTGCTGTTTGATTAACCACCAATGACAACCATCACTGCCCTGCTCGGTGCCTTTGGCGAAGAGGTAAAACTGATTGAAGACTCCCTGGAAAACGCCGACGTGGTGGCGCTACATGGGCACCGGTTTGTGACGGGCACCATTGGTACACAGCGGGTGGTGGTTACGCTCACGGGCATTGGCAAGACCAACGCGGCGCTGACTACAGGCCTGGTGATGGCTCATTTCCGGCCCGACCGGGTCATTTTCACGGGCATTGCGGGGGGCGTGAACCCGGCCCTGCAACCCGGTGATCTGGTCATTGGCGGCGAAGTAGGCTACCACGACGTGCGGTCGGTGACGCTGACGATGGAACCCACCCGCCAAACCATGCACCCGGTCACCTACGCGCTGAATCCGCTCTATTTCCCCGCCGACCCTGCCCTGCTGACATTAGCCCAGCAAGCAGCACAACGCCTTCATTTTGAGCAAATTCCTGGCAGCTCACGACCACCTAAAGTGCACATGGGCCGTATCCTGACCGGCGACGAGTTTATCCACTCCGCCGCCCGCGCCACGGCCCTCCGCGACGAATACAGGGCCGACGCCATCGAGATGGAGGGTGCCGCCGTAGCGCAGGTGTGCCACCAGATGGGTATCCCCTGCCTCGTCATCCGCAGCCTCAGCGACAACGCCGACAGCCACGCCGTCATCGACCTCCTCGCCTTCCTCAGCACCGCCGCAAGGAACTCGGCAAGGCTAGTTAGGGAAATGGTGAAAGAGTGAAAGAGTGAAAGAGTGAAAGACAGAAAGAGTGAAAGTTGCTTACGCAAACACTCTTTCACTCTTTCTGTCTTTCACTCTTTCACCACTACGGTACCACGTTCACGATCCGCTTCGGGACCACGACTACTTTTTTGGGCGCTTTGCCCTCCAGCCACTTAATCACGACTTCGTTGGCCAGCACTTCCTGCTCGATGCTTTCTGATGATTGGTCGAGGGGGAAGCTGATGGTAGTGCGCACTTTGCCGTTGATCTGAATGGGGTATTCAAATGAGGCTTCAACTAGGTATTGCGGGTTGAAAACGGGATATGTGGCTTTCGAGACAGTACCCGGCTCGTTGCCCAGGGCGGCCCAAAGCTCTTCGGCAACGTGCGGCGCGTAGGGCGACAGCAGCAATACCAAGTCCTGCAAGATGGCCCGCTTGTGGCATTTCAGGGCAGCTAACTCATTGACACACACCATAAACGCCGACACCGAGGTGTTGAACGAATAATTCTCGATGTCTTCCTGCGCCTTCTTGATGGTCTTGTGCAACACCTTCAGTTCTTCCGCTGTGGGGGCTTCATCAGTAACGATCCATTCATTTGGGGTATCATTGGTATCGCCGTTGGGCGCGATCTTATAAAACAGCCGCCACAGCTTCCGAATGAACCGGTATGTACCGTCGATGCCGTTGGTATTCCAGGGTTTCGCCTGTTCCAGCGGCCCCAAAAACATCTCGTACAGCCGCAGCACGTCGGCCCCGTATTTCTCAACGATGTCATCGGGATTCACAACGTTGAGCTTTGATTTCGACATTTTCTCAACTTCTGCACTAACGATAAATCGACCATCAGGCTCAGTGATTACAAAAGCATTCCTGAACGAGTCAGGCTTTTCTCTTTTAAGACGTTCAATATCCAAAATATCGTTACTGACCAGATTCACATCAACTTGCCAGTACGATATCGAAATTGGATTGAGCCCACTCCTGAGATCAGCATTAATCCCCTTTATAAGGATCATCTCTTTCAACTGCTCATTAATATATTTTTGGGCGGTTGAACTGTCCTTAACTCCGTCCTGATCCTCAAGCATCTCACTCATTGCCTTTGACATTATCTCTTTAGAGATAAATACCATTGGCAAATTACGAGGGGGAATAGCTTCATGCCCACTATGTGTTACTTGGGCCGGTAAGAACCAGTGCATAAAATTGCTCCGTCCCTGAATCATGCCCTGGTTAATGAGCTTTTTAAACGGCTCTTCTTCAGGTACATAACCGCGATCTTTCATGAACTTATTCCAGAAGCGGCTGTAGAGCAGGTGGCCCGTGGCGTGTTCGGTGCCGCCGATGTAGAGGTCTACGTTCTTCCAGTAGGCAATGGCCTCGGGAGAGGCAAACTCGTTCGGGTTTTGCGGGTCCATGTACCGATACCAGTACCACGACGACCCCGCCCAGCCGGGCATCGTGCTCAGTTCGTAGGGGAACTGGTTTTTATATTTCCACCCTTCGGCGCGGCCCAGCGGGGGTTCGCCGGTTTCGGTGGGGAGGTACTTGTCAACGGCGGGGAGTTCCAGCGGCAGGTCGGCTTCGTCGATCAGGTAGGGTAATCCCCCGTCGAAATAAACGGGCACGGGTTCGCCCCAATAGCGTTGGCGGCTGAAGACCGCGTCGCGCATCCGGTAGTTGATTTTGCCTTTGCCAACCCCTTTTTCTTCCAGCGCTGCAATCAGCTTCGCGGTAGCCTCGGCATAGGTCAGGCCGTTGATAAGGTCGGAATTGATGTAGTGGCCTTCTTTGGTGTTATCGGCCTGGGTATCTAGGTTTTTCTGGGCATCCAGCACCGGCACGATGGGCAGGTTATACTGCTTCGCAAACAGGTAATCGCGCTGATCGCCGGACGGTACGGCCATCACCGCGCCCGTGCCATAGCCCGCCAGCACATAGTCGGCCAGCCAGATGGGCACCTGCTCACCGCTGATGGGATTGATGCAATAGCTACCCGTAAACACCCCCGACACGGTCTTGCCCTCGGCCATCCGATCCCGCTCCGACCGCAGCTTCGCCGCCGCCACATAGGCTTCCACCGCCTCGCGCTGCTCAGGCGTGGTCAATTCACTAACCAGCTCATGTTCAGGGGCTAACACCATAAACGTAACGCCGTAGAGGGTATCTACGCGAGTGGTGAAAACCTCTATTGATTTACGATTTACGAGCGGTCCGCCGCTGCGGGACGAATTACGATTTTTCACTGCGTCAGGATGGTCTTTAGCAGAGCCATCATTCGTAAATCGTAAATCGTAAATCGTAAATCTAACGCTCGCCCCTACGCTTCGGCCGATCCAGTTGCGTTGTTGCTCTTTGATGGATTCAGTCCAGTCGATGGTGTCGAGGCCGTAGAGCAGGCGGTCGGCGTAGGCGGTGATGCGCATCATCCACTGCCGCATCATCTTCTGCTCAACGGGATACCCACCCCGCTCCGACACACGGGTGCCGTTGGGACCGTCTTTTACCTCGTCGTTGGCCAGCACTGTACCCAGGCCGGGGCACCAGTTCACCACCGCGTCGGCCACGTAGGTGAGGCGGTAGTCGAGGGTGATAGCGTATTGTTCGGTCTCAGTTTTGGCGTGCCACTCGTCGGCGGTGAACTGAGATAGTCCGTCGGCCGTCACGGCGTTTACACCCGCCGTACCGTGTTGGGCAAATTTGGCCGTCAGCGTCTCGATGGGTTCGGCCTTGTCGGTGTCGCGGTTATACCACGACCGGAACAGTTCCATGAAAATCCACTGCGTCCATTTGTAGTAACTGGGGTCTGACGTGCGCACTTCACGGCTCCAGTCGTAGCTGAAACCGATGTTTTTCAACTGCTCGACATAGCGCGTCAAGTTGGTTTCGGTAGTCAGGGCGGGGTGTTGCCCGGTCTGAATGGCGTACTGTTCAGCGGGGAGTCCGAAGCTGTCGAAACCCATGGGGTGCAGCACGTTGAACCCCTTCAGCCGTTTGTACCGTGCTACGATATCGGAGGCGATATAACCCAGTGGATGCCCCACGTGCAACCCCGCCCCGGATGGGTAAGGAAACATATCGAGGACATAATACTTTTGCTTATCAGATTGATTATCAGTCTTGTATGTCTGGTTTTGTTCCCAGAACCGCTGCCATTTCAATTCGGTCTCGCGGTGGTTGTAATCGGCCATTTCGGAATGTATAATGAACAATGTAAAATGAATAATGACCCTTCATACGGACTTTATTATTCACGTTACTTTCGTGCAAAAATAGCCTATTGGGCGGGATTGTGGGGCAGGTGGTGCTCGTTTTCAGGCCTGATAGCTGAGATAGTTGCCGGGTGGCATCCTATAGGATGAACGCCCACGAAACCACCGCCAAACGAGTGAAGTAAAGTGTACGTTTGAATTTTGGGAGTTCCTTGTCCCATCGGGACATCACAGCGTAGCGTCGGTAGGAAAAAATAGGCTCGTCAGCGGTTGCGTGCCGTAGGTACGCTACAACCGAGATAGTGCGGTCGCGTACCTACGGCACGCGGAAGTGATTCGGAGCAATTTTTCTACCGACTCTACGCTCTTAAATCCCTACTAGACAAGTAGTTACACAGTATTCAAACGTATCTCTTTATCGTTATCTGACCAGAAGTCGTAAATTGTCAACACAAAGCAACTAAGAGCGTATGGCTGCGAAAGAATTCAACGATTGGGTAAAAGGTGATGTCGCCATCGAGATCATCGGCAAAATGATTGCGGAGGAAAATGGAAAGTTGAATCAGTTACTGGATTCATTTGAGGAGAAAGGTATTGATGAAGAAGACGAGCTTGTACAAAATGATTCTCGCTACAAATCAATGATTCAACAACTAGACGCATACGACGACGAAATTCGAGCTATTTACGACGGGGAGAATACAGCCTCTATTTTTGACAAAGTAACAACGGTCTATGCTCCTCATATCAAACAACAATACACTTTCGCGGCACTGTCCCGCTGACCAATGCCGCTAGCTGATTTTACCCGTCGTCAATTTGATCGCCAAAAAAAACGAGTAAGTCGAAAGTTATTTAAACGAATTAAGCCTCAGTTAGTCAATAGACCTATTGGCATTTTACTTGGTGGTCAACCCGCATCAGGAAAAACTAATTTGATCGAGACGATTAAACGCAACACGCCTGATCGTCAATTTGTCGTCATTAATGGTGACGAGTTTAGAACTTACCACCCCAACTATACAGCTATCTATAGTCAATACGGCACCGATGCCCCACACCACACACAGCCATTTTCCAACGCCATGGTGGAATGGGCCGCGTAGCGGTCTAATGTTTATAGAAAATTGATCAGCGAATATGGCCTAGCGTGCCGTAGGCACGCCACAACATTGGCAGGGTGGTCGCGTACCTACGGCACGCTAGGCACTTACAAACCCATCCCCTACTACAAACATTTAACCGCTACGCGGTCTACGAGGCCGGAGGAGCATTTAAAATGCAGCCTCTTACAAGGCTGATTACGAGGCGTTACGCCAGTCGGCCTTGAAGCGGGGCGAGACAAATGCGGCTTATTTGGCGCAACTGACAGCACTGGCCGGACAACTTTCCTGACGAATCATGGCGGGGACGGGGTTATCTTTACTTAGTTAAGCTCCCTGCCGCCGTGACCTTCCTGCAACAAACCGCCCAACTTATTTTTGCGCAACATCAGCACCATATGGACCACATCTGGGTGATTTTGCCCACGCGGCGGGCCGTATCCGTGTTCAACCGGGAACTCGCCGACCTCACCGAACGGCCCATGCTGGCCCCCCATGCCGTGGCCGTAGACGATTTCATCACCGAAGCCGCCGACGTGCAGATCATCGACTCGGTGAGTCTGCTGTTTGAACTGTACGACGTGTTTCAGCAACTCGAACACCAGGTCGAGTTCGACAAGTTTGTGGGCTGGGCCTCAATCCTGCTCACCGACTTCGACCGGATCGATCAGTTTCTGGTCGATGCCGACAGGCTCTTTGGCTACCTCACCGAAGCCAAACGACTGGAAACCTGGAACTTACAGCTACCCAGTGGCGCGGCTCCCGTAGTCAACACGCCCATCACGAGCCAGTATTTCAGGCTCTTTGCTAACCTCAAAGCGGCCTACCACCGCCTGCGCGACCGGCTGACGGCCAAGGGGTTAGCCTACCGGGGCATGGCCTACCGCCTGCTGGCCAACGAGGTGGAAGCCCGGCTGCTGGACAACCCGCTGTACGAGAAAATTTATTTCGTCGGGTTTAACGCGCTCAGTGCCGCCGAAGAGCAGATTATCAGGGTGCTGACCAAAGCCCAAAAAGCCGAGCTGATCTGGGACACCGATGCCTATTATATGAACAACGGGCGGCAGGAGGCGGGCTTTTTTCTGCGGAAATACAAGGCCGACGGGCTGCCCGGTTTCAAAGACCGCAGTGGTGGGCCGGGCCTGGGCAATACCGTTACCATGGGGCGCAGCCTGACGCAAACCCCCGACCGTACCTACCGCATGGTGGGCGTACCTACGGCCTCGTTGCAGGCCAAACTGGCCGGGCAACTGGTAAGCGAAACGGCCACCGCAGGCAGCCACACGCCCCGCACGGCCATTGTCCTGGCCGACGAGACGCTGCTGATTCCGGTGCTGTATTCGTTAAGCGAGACCGTCCGCGACCTCAACGTGACCATGGGTCTTAGCTTGCGCCATTCGCTGCTATTCACCCTCGTCGATACGCTGTTTGAACTGCAACGTACGCTGGTTCGATTCAACGACGCGGGCGGCGAGCAGGTACCCAAGTTTCACCACCGGCAGGTGACCAAGTTGCTCAACCACCCGTTTGTGCGGCAGTATGCCACCATCAACGACCTGCTGGCCCCCGACCAACCCAACGAGTTACCTAAACCGTTGATCGACTGGCTGTTGGGCGAAGTGGTATCGGGCAAACGAGCCTACCTCAGCAGTGCCGAACTGCGGGCATTAGGGCAGCAGGACGCGCTCTTCGGCATCCTGTTCACGCCCTGGCCCGACCACGACCCTACGCTGGCGATTCAGGCGCTGTATGAACTCATCGACCTGCTCCGCGACGTGTATCGTGAGGGGCAGGACACCATCGAGATTGAATACTTGTACCTGTTTTTCAGCCTGCTGAAGCAGTTGGAAACCACCCTGCGGCAGCAGGCGCAGCAGCCGGGTGCTCCGGCGGTGACATTGCGGAGTTTCCGGCAGTTTATGAACGAACTGATCCGCCAGACCACCATTCCGTTCACGAGTGAGGGCGACAGCCCGGTGCAGCTGATGGGCTTGCTGGAAACGCGGGGACTTGACTTTGAGCGGGTCATCGTCCTATCGGCCAACGAAGGCATATTGCCTCAGGCCCGGAAGCATAACTCGCTGATTCCGTTCGACATAGCACAGGAAGTGGGGTTGCCTACCTACCGCGAACAGGAGTCTATTACGGCCTACCACCTCTACCGCCTGCTGCAACGTGCCCAGGACGTGACGTTCCTCTACACCACCACGCCCGACGCCTACGGCAACGGCAAAGGAGAACCCAGCCGGTTTCTGCGACAGATCGAGCATGAGCTGGTACCCGCCGCCGGGGGCACCATTACCCTCCACAAACCGGCGCTGCGCATGGCCGCCGGGGCCGACCGGCAGGACACTGTACCGCTGCAAGTACCTAAAACAGAAGCCATTAGAAAGGCGCTGACCACCTATCTCACGCGCACGGGCATCTACCCTACCCACCTGAACCACTACGTGTCGTGCGGGATGCAGTTCTATTTTCAGAAGCTGGTGGGCATCCGCGAAGAGCGCGACCTCGACGAGCACATTGGCAACGACGAGTTTGGCACCTGGATACACGAAACGCTGGAAGCCATTGACCGCGATTACCGCCTGGTCGACAAACCCGTGACGCAGGATGTGGTGTTGCAGGTATTGAAAGAGCAGTACGCCCGCGTGATGGCAGGCCGCGTGGCCGACACGGGCTATAACCTCCTGTTTTATAAACTGGCCGAAGACATTATGGTGCAGTTTCAGGCCTTCCAGAATGGAGAAACCGCTAGCCGGGGTATTAAGATTTTGGGTCTGGAAGAACACCTCACCACCACCGTGCCCGTAGACATCGGCGACGGCACCATCATTCAGGTGAAGCTGGGCGGTAAACTGGACCGGATTGAGCAACTGGCCAACGGCACGATCCGCATTGTGGACTACAAAACCGGCAAGGTAGAACTGCCTTCGCGCATCACGAACCTGAGCGAATCAATCACCGATTCGGCCGACGGCAAGTGGGATAAGATCAGGCAGCTTTGGCTGTATAAGTACCTGCTGCTGAAGAACAACCGCACTAACGGTTACCCCGTCGAGGCCGGTTTTTACTCATTTCGGTCTGACCCCGCCAAGCCCGTTTTCCAGACCAACCGCGTGGCCTTTTCCGACGATAACGACCCGGCTACCTACATACAGGAGACCGAAAAGCTCATCACCACCTTCGTGCAGCGCATGTTTGCCGATGAGCCGTTCATCATGACCACCAACACCGCCGTCTGCACATATTGCCAGTTTACAAAGATTTGCGGACGGTAGGGAGGGAGTTTTCAGTTTGCTGTTTAGAATTGGCTTGGCGCTCCGTGCCCTAGGCACGAGGCAACCGAAAAACGCTAAAGTGAAAACGTTAAAAATAAAGATTCGCCGCTACTCGAAATGTGTTGCAATGGGCATCAACGATGTCGGCGACGCGGGGGGAATAGCCGCCGCCCATAGAGACCACGATGGGCAATCCGGCTTTGCAGGCCTGCTCGAAGACGAACTCGTCGCGCTGCTTTACACCACCCATCGACACACTCAGTTTGCCCAGGCGGTCGGTGGCCAGAATGTCTACACCTGCCACATAGAACAGAAAATCAGGCTGTTGCGTGGCCAGCAGGCGGGGCAATATGTCGTAGAGGGTGTTCAGAAACAGCTCGTCGCCGGTGCCGGTGGGCAGGGGAATATCCAGATCTGACTGTTCCTTTTTGAGGGGGTAATTGTCTTTGCCGTGCATGCTGAAGGTAAATACACGCGGTTCATCTTGGAACATCACCGCCGTACCGTTGCCCTGATGCACGTCAAGGTCGATGACCAGGATCTTGCGGGCCTGCCCCGTTTCGAGCAGGTAATGCGCCGCCACGCCCACATCGTTAAGCATACAGAAACCCTCGCCGTGGTCGGGGTAGGCGTGGTGGGTGCCGCCCGCCACGTTCATGGCCACGCCATCGCGGCGGGCGTAGTGGGTGCAGTCGAGGGTGCCCTGGGTAATCACCCACTCACGCTCGATGAGCCGGGGCGACATCGGGAAGCCAATGCGGCGCACCATTCGGGCATCGACGGTCTGCGTTTTCAGGGCGTGAACATAGTCGGGCGTGTGTACCCCCAGCACCCACCAGTCGTCGATAGGGTCGGGGGCGAAGAAGTTGGCCTCGGTGCAGGTGCCGTCGTAGAGGAGTTGCTCGTGGATGAGTTCGTACTTGATCATCGGGAACCGGTGCGGTTCACCCGTGGCACTAGCGGGTAGTTCGTGTTTGTAGAGCGGCGCGTAGGCAATCTGAAGCATCTGATCTGGGTGGGCAAGGAAAAGACCGTTGAATAAGTGTTACTCGCCACTTACCGCTTGAGTCTCAATTGGCAACGGACTTAATCGTATTTTCATAGTCCCGTTTCGGCTGTCAGTGTAAACTCTGAGTACGTCTCAACGGTTTAGGAGGTACGACTTCCATCAACATATCTTCATCGACCTATGAATATCGAACTCTCTACATCTGCCGAGGCCGCACCTTTCGACCTACTGGACGTGCTGGTGCAAAATCGCAAAGACCGCAACGATGACCGGTCGTTGTTGTCGCTGCACTTTCTGGGTCAGCGGGGGCCACGCACCGAGCGCCTCAAAATGCCGTTGCTAACCTGGTTTGATGCCCATCAGCTTCAGTCGTTTACCCGGCAGTTGGCCAACGCCGCCAGCCGCCCCGACAAGTGCCAGATGGACCTGCCCGACGCAGGACTGCGCCTGATTGCCACGGGCCACAACCGCCGGTCAATCCGCGTTGAGCCCATGCCCACCTCCCCGCGCCGGTTTGCCCCCGTCACCATCAACGGCACCCCCTCCGGCCTCCGCGACTACGCCAAAGTCCTCTATTCCCGCCTCTGGGAAGCCTTTTGTAGAGGATGAGGGAGGGAGTGGTAAGCGCAAAACGGTAAGCGGTGAGTTTGCTTTCGCACGAGCAATACGCTGGCGTAAGCAAACTCACCGCTTACCGTTTTGCACTTACCACTTAGAAAAACAGCCACACCACCGCTTTGCCAAACTCGCGGCTCCAGCGCCATTCTTCATGTTTGCCGTTGGGGTCAACGGCCGTTTCCAGGAAAGCGCAGTGATCATCGATGGGGCATTGCAGGCTGTCGCGCAGGCGGTTGAGGGCGGGCACCATATACTGCGATTCAGCCTCGCCGCCGTAGAGGTACACTCTCGTGTCGGCAGGCAGGGGTTGGCGCTGGACAGCGGCATACACCCCCGGCGAAATCCAGAGTGCGGGCGAAAACACCAGCCACCGGCCAAAGACGTCGGGCCGCCGAAGCCCCGCCCATACCGCCAGCAACCCACCCAATGATGAACCGCCAATGCCCGTGTGGGGTGCGTCGGGTAGCGTCCGGTAGGTGGCATCGACATGGGCTTTAACGCTATTTATCAGGAAGTTAATGTGCGCATCGCCCTTACCGAGGGCCGGTTTTCCTTTTCGGGCTTCAACGGTGTATTCGCCCATTCTTCCCTCGTTGGCATGGTCTACCGCCACGATAATTACCCCTTGCTGCCTCCGACTGGCCAACTGCGCCATGCGAAACTCCGCTTTCCACGAACCATAGCCCGCTCCCTCACCCACAATGTTCTGCCCATCCATCATGTACAGGACTGGGTAACGCTGATCGTTGCTGAGGTAATCATGGGGCAGCACCACCTGAATACGGCGCGGCTCGTCGGCATCGGGGATATCGATGTAGTGGGTTTCTTCGATGGGCAAGTGACCAAGGTTTATTGGTTGGCCACCCCATTGCCAGTAAGGCACGTAATCCTGCGCGAGGCCGTCGGCACAGTTGGCCGAGCGGTTTGGGGTTAGTTCGCCCTCATCATCCAGTTCAAGGCTACCCTCGCCGCCGCGGTAGTATTTATACTCAAGTTGATCGGGCAGGGATTCATCCACCAATATATCGACGGCGTAGTGGCCGGGGCCGGTGGGTTGTAATTGAGTGGCTTCCAGATCAGTAGCCCACGCACAAAAGTTACCGGTAACAAACACGGGTCGGTCATCAATCGCCGGTGTTTTCAATTCAAAACGAAACGGAAAAAGCATACCCATAGAACAAATCTGCCCCCTAAATTGTGCTCATTTTTCGCCAGAATCGCCGTTTATTACGCGGACTACCGGCGGGTCACTTTCTGAATTATGCCGGGTCGTTCCGCACCGAAAACCGATATACGGTCGTGCTCCGGTAGGTTTCTCCGGGGCGGAGCGTGGTGGTCGGAAAAGCGGGGTGATTGGGCGAGTCGGGGTAATGCTCCGTTTCCAGGCAGAGGGCATGGCGTTTTTTGTAGGGAAATCCCTCGCGGCCCGTTACCGACCCATCCAGAAAATTGCCGGTATAGCACTGTATGGCTGGCTCGGTGGTTTCCACGTCCATCACCCGGCCACTGTTCGGCTCCAGTACGGTAGCAATCAGCTTCAGCGCGGGGCGGCTGTCGGTGGCTACCCAGCAATGGTCGTAGCCCAGGCCGTACGTTAGCTGCTCATCGGCATCGCCAATATGGTCGCCAATGGGCGTGGGCTTGATGAAATCGAAGGGCGTACCCGCCACGGGCATCAGTTGCCCAGTGGGAATCAACGTTTCATCAACCGGCACAAGCTGATCGGCGTAGATAGTAAGCACATGATCGAGCACGTCGCGTTTGACGCCGCCGGTCAGGTTGAAGAAGGTGTGGTTGGTCAGGTTCACCACCGTTGGCTTGTCGGTAGTAGCCTGATAGTCAACAGCCAACGCGTTATCTTTCAGTAGCGTATACGTAACCGTTACCAGCAGGTTGCCGGGGTAGCCCTCCTCGCAGTCTGCCGACAGGTACGTTAGCTTCAGCGCGGGTTCGTCGCCGGTAATGGGCGTGGCGGTCCATAGCACCCTGTCGAAACCGACGATGCCGCCGTGCAGGTGGTTACCCATATTATTGGTCGCCAGCGAAAAAGGTTGACCATCGAGGGTGAAGTTGCCTTTGGCAATGCGGTTGCCGTAGCGCCCAATGAGCGCCCCAAAAAAGGTCCGGTTGGCGGTATAGCCCGCCAGCGAGTCGAACCCCAGGGTGACATCCTCCAATGTACCGGCCTTGTCGGGCGTCATGAGCGCCACAATGGTGCCGCCGTAGTTGGTAATCGCCACGGTCATCCCCGCCGTGTTGCGCAGGGTGTACAGGTCGGCGGTACGACCGTCGGGCAGTTGGCCGTAGGTGGCCTTGTCAATGGTGGATTGGTTCATCTAGTTTAGCAGCCCTGACCGTAGTAGGCGTCTTTACCGTGTTTGCGTTCGTAATGTTTCAGTCGCAGGGTGTCTTTGATCCGGGCGGTGTCGGCGTTGAGTTGCAGCGTCAGGTACGCCATCCGGGCTATTTCCTCCAATACCGCCGCGTTATAAACTGATTTTTCGGCGGTATCTCCCCACGTAAACGGGCCGTGATGCTGCAACAGCACCATCTCTACCGTCTTGTGCGACAGTTGCCTATCAGTAAAAAAATTGACGATCTGGTGGCCGGTTTCGTGTTCGTAGTCGCCCTGAATCATCTCGTCGGTGAGCGTCGGCGCACAGGGAATATCGTGGTGCGTGTGGTCGGCATGGGTGGTACCGAAAATGGGTATATCCAGACCGGCCTGCGCCCAGGCCACGGCGTAGGTGCTGTGGGTGTGGGTGATGCCGCCAATATCGGCCCAGGTTTTGTATAGCAGGGCGTGGGTTTTGGTGTCTGACGACGGGCGCAGGGCACCTTCTACTACCCTACCCTCGTAGTCGCAAACCACGATGTCGTCGGGCTTGAGGTCGTCGTAGGGTACGCCGCTCGGTTTAATGGCAAACACCGCCCGGTCACGGTCAACGGCGCTCACATTGCCAAACGTAAACAGCACCAGTCCCAGCTTGGGCAACTGCCGATTGGCCTCAAAACAGGCTTCTTTCAGGGTTGTATACATAGGTGAAAGAGTGAAAGAGTGAAAGAGTGAAAGAGTGAAAGAGTGTTTGCTCTAACGTATTGGGCTACAGCAAACACTCTTTCACTCTTTCTGCCTTTCACTCTTTCACATGTAGCTCGCTTCGTTCCAGCGGAGTTCGTTTTTGAATTGGCGGAGGCGGGTGTCCTGGTCGATGACGACGAGTTCGACGTTGAACATATCGGCCAGGTCTTCGATGTGTTCGGTGGTCAGGTTCTGGCTGTAGGCCGTGTGGTGGGCACCACCCGCCAGAATCCAGGCTGCGCAGCCGGTAATCATGTCGGGCAGGGGCTTCCAGAGGGCACGCGCCACGGGCAGTTTAGGCAACGACTCATGCACCTCGACGGCCTCTACTTCATTGACAATCAGCCGGAACCGATGGCCCAGGTCAATCAGCGACACGTTGATGGCCGGGCCTGCCGGGGCGTTGAACACCAGCCTGACGGGGTCGGCCTTGCCACCAATGCCCAACGGATGTATCTCGCACGAGGGCTTACCCGCCGCAATGCTGGGGCAGATTTCGAGCATGTGCGAACCAAGCACAAGCGAATTGGTGGGGTTGAAATGGTAGGTGTAGTCTTCCATAAACGACGTACCACCGGGTAGCCCCTTAGCCATTACTTTCATGACGCGCACTAGGGCCGCCGTTTTCCAGTCGCCCTCACCGGCGAAACCGTAGCCCTCGGCCATGAGCCGCTGCGCCGCAATACCGGGCAGTTGGGTCATGCCGTGGAGGTCTTCAAACGTGTCGCTGAAGGCCCCGAAACCACCGTCCTGCAAGAACGCCCGCAGCCCAATTTCGATCCGGGCGGCATCGCGGAGGGAGCCATGTTGCACCCCCCCTTTATGCAGCGATTCCATGAGCGTGTAAGTGTCGGCATATTCCGTAACCAGCTGATCCACAGCCGCATCGGCCACCTGATTAATCACCGCCACCAGGTCCCCAATGCCGTGGGTATTCACCGACATACCAAAGGTCATTTCGGCGGCTACTTTGTCGCCGTCGGTCACGGCCACCTGCCGCATGTTGTCGCCGAAGCGGACTACTTTCAGCGTTTTCAGCTCATGGGCGGCCACCGCCACCCGCGCCCAGTCGGCTAACTGCTGCACCACGGCGGGGTCCTGCCAGTAGCCCACCACCACTTTGCGGTTGAGGGTTGGCCTTGCCTGCCGCATCCGGCTCATCATAAAACCAAATTCGCGGTCGCCGTGCGCCGACTGGTTGAGGTTCATGAAATCCATGTCGATGGTATTCCACGGAATGTCGCGGTTGAACTGCGTGTGGAGGTGCAGCAGGGGTTTGTTGAGGATGGTCAACCCACGAATCCACATCTTGGCGGGCGAGAAGGTGTGCATCCAGGTGATGATTCCCACGCAGGCCGGGGCGACGTTGACGTCCTGACAGATGGCAAAAATTTCGTCGGGCGTTTTCACCACGGGCTTAAAGATCACCCGCACCGGCATGGGTGCCGCCGCAGTCAGAAAATCGGCGATCACCCCGGCATGGTCGGCCACCTGCTTCAGGGTCTCGTCCCCATATAAATGTTGACTCCCGGTGATAAACCAGATTTCTGACTGCTTTACATCAAGCATAGTATTGAGGTTGGTGGTTTGTAGTTTGTGGTTGGTGGTTGGTGGTTGGTGGTTGCTTCGCGCTGGTTTGGCTTCGCGCTACGTGCCCGGACGCGGGACCGCCCTCGACTGCGCTCGGGGTGACAGGCCACTATATCAGGTTCTTAAGTTGATTCAAGGTGGTTGTCACCCCGAGCGCAGTCGAGGGGCCGGGCGTCAGCAACTACCAACCACCAACTACAAACTCAAAAAAAAACCGCTTCGCGCTAAGCTGTCGCCCCTTCAATAAACCTACCGAGTTGCACGTATTTCTGGTAAAGCGTCTGGTACACGTCTACCTGCGCCGGGCGGGGTTGGTACTCGGCATCGAACCCCGACCCCATGGCCCGTTGGGCGGCTTCCAGGTTGGGGTGAACGCCAGCAGCCACCGCCGCAAACATAGCCGCCCCCAGCGCACAGGCCTGGTCGGACTGCGCCACCTGAATGGGCTTGTTGAGCACGTCGGCGAGGGTCTGCATCACAAAGGGCGACTTCTTGGCCACGCCCCCAATGGCAATTACCTTTTTGATCGGTACCCCCTCGTCGATAAACCGGTCCACGATGCTCCGCGACCCGAAGGCCGTGGCTTCCACCAGCGCTTTAAACACCCTGGGGGCATCGGTGCCCAGGTTCAGGCCCGACATAGCCGCTTTGAGGGTGTGGTTGGCGTCGGGCGTGCGGCGACCGTTGATCCAGTCGAGGGCGATAGGGTCGGTTTCGGTAACGGGCAGTTGCTCAGCCTGTTGCGAGAGGTGCGGAATCAGTTGCGCCACCATCGTGTCGGCGGCTTCGTTGCCCAGCAGTTCCCGGACGGGCTGGGTGAGCAGTTGCGCAAACCAGGCGTAGAGATCCCCAAAGGCCGATTGGCCCGCTTCGAGGCCCAGCATACCCGGTGCCACCGAGCCATCTACCTGCCCGCAGATACCCCGGATGAGGCGGTGCCCAATCTCGTGGGTGGGTGCCATCAGAATGTCGCAGGTGGACGTGCCGATGATGCGCACAAACGCGTACGGCTCGATTTCGGCACCTACCGCGCCCATGTGGGCATCGAACGCCCCAACGCCCACCACCACGCCGGTAGACAAACCCAGTTTCTCCGCCCATTCCGCCGAGAGCGTACCCATTGGCTCGTCGGCCGTGTAAGTGTCGCTAAACAACCGGTCGCGCAGGCCGTGTAGCAATGGGTCGAGCTGGGTCAAAAACTCATCTGACGGCAACCCCCCGAACTCACTGTGCCAGAGCGCCTTATGCCCCGCCGCGCACCGCGACCGTTTCAGCGTAAGGGGGTTGGTAGTACCCGTCAGCACCGCCGACATCCAGTCGCAGTGTTCAACCCACGAGAACGCCTGTTGCCGAACGGCTTCATCTATGCGAAGCGTGTGCAGAATTTTGGCCCAGAACCATTCCGACGAGTAGATACCGCCCACGTACTTGGTGTAGTCGACCGAACGCGGCCCGGTGTCCCAGCGGTGGGCCAGGTCGTTGATTTCGGCGGCTTCAGTATTGCCCGTATGGTCTTTCCAGAGAATGAACATACCGTTGGGGTTGTCGACAAAATCGGGCCGCAGGGCCAGCGGCAGGCCGGTTTCATCTACTGCGCAGGGCGTAGAACCGGTGGTGTCGATGGAGATGCCCGCCACCTGTTGCCGCACGGACGCAGGCGTATTGCTCAACGCACCGGTAATGGCCGCTTCGATGCCTTCGAGGTAGTCGAGCGGGTGCTGCCGAAACTGCGACTGCGCCGGGTTGCAGTACAGGCCCTTCTTCCAGCGGCTGTAGTCATGCACATGTGTACCCACGGCTTCGCCCGTCTGCGCATTCACCACCAGCGCCCGCACCGAATCGGTGCCAAAATCGACCCCGATGACATACTGATTTTCCATATCGATTGCGCTGGCACGACAAGCGTCTACCCCATTTCCGGTTAAGCCAGCTTACTTTTTCTTCTTCGGCTTGTCGTCTTTCTCTTTTTTATTAGCCTGGGGGGCTTTTTCGGGGTTGGAATCCTTCTTGGCGGCTTTTTCCTTGATGGGCTGACCTACTTCCATTTTCGCCGCGTCGGGCTTCGTCTCGGCCTTGGCTTCGGTCAGGCCCGTGCCCATCACAGAGCCGCGCACAAACGTACCCCAGGTGAGGTTATCTTTTCCTTTCTGCACCCGCGCGGCCCGCTCGATGGCCATATTGGCGGCGGCTTCCACCACCCAGTCGAAGTTAGCCTGCCCAACGGAATTCACGTCGGCATCGGGAGCGGGGTTGCAGAAGTCGATGGCGATGGGGATACCGTCGCGCACGGCGAATTCAACGGTGTTGAAGTCATAACCCAGGCCGTGGTTCAGCTTCAGAATGTAGTCGTGCATGGTGGCCATCAGCTTCTTGCCCGCGTCGCCGGTTGTTTTCATTTCGGCGTCGTAGCGCAGGTGGGGGGCGTTACGGGGTTCGTAGGGCATGATCCGCACGTCTTTGCCGCCAATACAGTAGCACCGGAAATAATCGGTGAAGTCGATGGCCTCCTGATAAAGCATCACCAGCTGACCCGTTTCGTCGTAGGCGCGGAACATCTCCTCAGCGTTGTCGACTTTATACACGTTTTTCCAGCCCCCGCCCGAGTGTGGTTTCATGAACGCCGGAAAGCCGATCCGCTCGAAAATGGCGGGCCAGTTCATGTGTTGCAGGTTGCTGAACGACTCGTGTCGGGTATCGTCGGGGCGGTGTTTGGACGGTAACAGGATGGTTTTTGGTACCGGCACACCCAACTGAACGGCCAGGGCGTTGTTGAAAAACTTCTCGTCGGCGCTCCACCAGAAGGGGTTATTAACCACGGCGGTGCCGGTAAGGGCAGCGTTTTTCAGGAACGCTTTATAGAAGGGTACGTCCTGCGAAATGCGGTCGATGATGACGGCATAATCGGTGGCAACGCCCTGCTCCACGCGGTCGATAGAGACGGGTTCGGCCTGAAAATCGGCCTGTTTTTCGTTAACACGTTGTACGAAGGCTTCCGGAAACGTGCGTTCCATGCCGTGAAGGATTCCAATTTTTTTCATGTGAGTTGATAAGAAGGGTTTGACTTGGCGTAGCCCCCCGCCCTAAAGGGGGCCTGCTGGCGCACGAGTAAACCGCCGAAGGCGTATTGGGGCGCCAGCAGGCCCCCTTTAGGGCGGGGGGCTACGCCAAGTCAAACTAACATTTTAGATTCCATTTAGATACTGTGGAAACTGGTCGCGCCAGACGGGCCAGTCGTGTTCGCCCCAGGGCTTCACGTCGAGCCAGTGATGGATGCCTTTGTTGTGCAGAATACCGGACATCTGGAGGGTTGAGGGTTTACAAAAATCGTATTCCGACGTACCCAGCACAATGCGCATCTGGTAGAGGTGCTCATTGCTGGCGTTAGGCATATAATCGACGGGGTTGTTAAAGTACACGTTGTCGTCGTAATAGCCATCCATAAATGAGCGAATGTCATATTTGGCCCCCATGGCCATCAGGTGGGCTACCTGATCGGGGTGCCGGAAGGCAAAATTAAGCGCTTGGAAACCACCGAAGCTACAGCCCGCCACCCCTATTTTGTGGACGCTGCATTCGCGCTGAATGTAGGGCACGAGTTCTTCCGAAATGAAGCGGTCATACTGCACGTGGTTCCAGATACGGGTGCCGGGGTGCAGATGGCGGGCATACCAGCTGTCGCGGTCGATACTGTCGATGCAGTAGAGCTTGATGTGCCCTGAATCGATATGGCCCTGAATGGCGTCGGTGAGTTTGAAGTCGTTGGCCTCATAATAGCGGCCCATCGTGGTGGGAAACAGCAGCACCGGGTAGCCCCAATGGCCATAGACCAGCATCTCGATGTCGCGCCCCAACCGGTGCGAATAGTACTTGACGTAGGATTCTTGCATGGATTATACAGGCGATTGGCCGGGCGCAAGAACGGACTTTTGCGTAAAATGACGGTACTTTGTGGTTGTGAATCTATTCTGTAGCCTTATTTTCTCTCTTATGCTGACGTCTGCTGCGGCCCAGCCGTCGGCCTCGGTGACGGTATTACCCAACGACTCGCTCGTGTCGGTACCCCTCAACCGGCCCGTTCACCTCACCATCATCCTGCCGCCGGGCTACTCGGAAACTGGCCCCCTCCTACCCGTTCTGTACCTCAACGACGGCCAGGATATTTCCAGCCTCCACCTGGCAACCGTGCTCGACTCGCTGTATAACGCACAGACAATCAGGCCGTTCATCGTCGTAGCCCCCCACGCCAATGTAGACCGGATTCAGGAGTACGGCACCGCCGCCCAGCCCGACTACCTAAAGCGCGGCAGCAAAGCCAGGGCCTATACCGATTTTGTGCTGACGGAACTGATGCCCTACGTCCAGAAACACTACCGCGCCTCGACCGACCCGGCGCAGAACGTCATCGCGGGGTTTTCGCTGGGAGGCTTGTCGGCGTTCGATATTGGCTTTCATCACCCGGAGCGGTTTAGCCGCGTGGGCGTGTTCTCAGGCTCGTTCTGGTGGCGCAGCAAGAAATTCAGTAGCGCCTATGACGACGATACCGACCGGATCATGCACAGCCTTATCCGCCAAAGCACCACCAAACCCGCCGTGAAGTTCTGGCTACAAACCGGCACCCACGACGAAACGGGCGACCGCAACAATAACGGCGTGATCGACTCCATCGACGATACCCTCGACATCATCAAGGAGCTTGAAAAGAAAGGTTTCAAGGGCGAAACAACTGGCAATCAGAGCGATATCCGATACGTGGAAGTAGCTGGCGGCGAGCACAACCAAAAAACCTGGAGCGCCATCATGCCTGATTTCCTAGGCTGGGCATTTGGGAAGTAGGGTACGATAGAGGATTTTAGATGTTGGACGTTAGATTTTAGATCCTGGGAGGCTAACTCAAGCTTGTGTCTCCAGCAGTTAGCTCGATTATCCAAAATCCAACGTCCAACATCCAAAATCCTCTACTCCGCCCGCTCCAGAATGACGGCGTAGCCCATGCCTACGCCGATGCACATGGTCACGAGGGCGTAGCGCGAACCGGTGCGTTGCAGTTCCAGGGTGGCCGTTTGCACCAGCCGCGCCCCCGACATGCCCAGCGGATGACCTAGTGCAATGGCACCGCCGTTGGGGTTGATTCGGGCGTCGTCGTCGGCCAGGCCAAGTTGCCGGATGCAGGCCAGCGACTGGGCGGCGAAGGCTTCGTTTAGCTCGATCACGTCCATGTCGGCCAGGCGCAGACCGGCTTTTTGCAGCACTTTCTGCGTAGCCGGTACCGGCCCAATACCCATGATACGGGGTTCGACACCCACCACCGCCGAGGCCACGATTCTGGCTTTTGGCGTCAGCCCATACCGACTGGCGGCGGCTTCGGTCATCACCAGCACGGCGGTGGCCCCGTCGTTGAGGCCCGCCGCGTTGCCCGCCGTCACGCTACCGTCTTTTTTGAACGCCGGTCTCAGATTCGCCAGCACGTCGAGCGAGGTGTCGGCTTTGGCAAATTCGTCGTGGTCGAACAGGACGGGCGCCCCTTTTTTGGCGGGTAGTTCCACCGGCATGATCTCCTCGGCCAGTCGGCCCGACTGCTGGGCGCGAGCGGCTTTTTGCTGCGAGTTATAGGCAAACAAATCCTGGTCGGCGCGGCTGATCTGATATAGGTCGGCCAGGTTTTCGGCGGTGATACCCATGGCATCGGTGCCGTAAAGGTCATTCATGCGGGGGTTCACAAACCGCCAGCCGAAGCTCGAATCATACAATTGGGCATCATTGCCAAACGGTTTCGCCGACTTCGACAGCACCCAGGGGCCACGCGTCATATGCTCCATGCCACCAGCCAGAAACACCCCGCCGTCGCCCGCCAGAATAGACCGGTTGGCATGCACCACCGCCGACAGCCCCGACGCGCAGAGCCGGTTAACGGTTTCGCCGGGAACGGTGTAGGGCAGCCCCGCCAGCAGCAGCGCCATACGCGCCACGTTGCGGTTGTCTTCGCCCGCCTGATTATGGCACCCCAGGATCACGTCGTCGATTACCTCAGGCGGGAGGCTGGGGTTCCGGCGCAGCAGTTCGCGCAGGGGCATGGCCGCCAAATCGTCGGCCCGGACAGTGGAAAGGCTACCCCCGAAACTGCCAATTGGCGTACGGATAGCGTCGATGATGAAGGCGTGAGGCATGAGTGAGGGGCGAAGAGCAAGGAGCAAAGAGCAAAGAGCGAGGGGCAAATGGTAAAGAGCGAATACATGTCACTCTTCGCCACTCGCTTCTCACTCTTCGCTCCTTGCACTTCGCCCTTCGCTATTAAATTTCGCGTCAGTTTTGGCTCGGACGTCGGCCAGGGTGGCGCCGGGCATGAGTTCGAGCAGGGTGAGTTGTCCGTCGGGGTAGCCGAAGACGGCTAAGTCGGTGATGATTAAGTCGATAACACCTTCGGCGGTGAGAGGGAGCGTGCAGGCAGGAACGATTTTCGAGGTGCCGTCGGGGTCGTTGTGCATGAGCGTGATAATGAGCCTTTTGGCCCCCGATGCCAGGTCCATAGCGCCGCCCACGCCCAGCAGCGGCTTGCCCGGCACGGCCCAGTTAGCCAGGTTTCCGGCCTCATCGACCTCCAGACCACCCATGATGGCCACGTCGATATGCCCGCCGCGAATCATGGCAAACGAGTCGGCACTGTCGAAATAGCTGCTGCCGGGCAGGGCCGTCACCGGAATCTTGCCCGCGTTGACGGGGTAATCCATGGCTCCGCCGCCGTCTGCCGGGGGTGGACCAACGCCCAGCATCCCGTTTTCGGTGTGCAGAATAATGCCCTGTTCGGGCTGAATCAGGTCGGCCACCAAGGTGGGAATACCCACGCCGAGGTTGACCACGTCGCCGGGTTGTAACTCCTGAAACGCCCGCCGTGCCATGTTCATCCGCGCTTCGCTCACCTTGCGCGCGCTGCCCAGCGAAGCCGACGACCCCAGCATATCGGCCGACATGTGGGCCTGCACAAGGTAATCGACAAAGCAGCCCGGCGTATGAATCTGGTTGGGGTCGAGCGCACCCACGGGCACGATTTCTTCCACTTCGGCAATGACCAGGTCGGCGGCGGTGGCCATGGCTCGGTTGAAATTCTGTTCGGTCATGCGGTAGGTCAGGTTGCCCGCCGTGTCGGCCCGCCACGCCCGCACAAAAGCCACGTTGGCCCGGATGGCGGGAATGAAGACCTGCTCCACGCCGTTCAGCATCCTGGTTTCGCGACCTTCGGCCAGCATTGTCCCCGCCGACGTGGGCGTGAAAAACCCGCCGATGCCCGCGCCCCCGGCCCGGATGGCTTCGGCCAGCGTGCCCTGCGGCAGCAGTTCATACGCCACCGCCCCCGACTGCGCCGCTTTTACGGCATCGGGGTTGCTGGTAAAAAACGAGCCGACCATTTTGCGAAGCTGCCCGTTCAGCAGCAGCCGCCCGCCGCCCAGGCCTGGTTCGCCCACATTATTACCAATGAACGTGAGATCTTTCGTACTGGTTTGGGCCAGGGCGTGAAGCAGGTGAACGGGGTTGCCGGTCATGCCAAAACCGCCTCCCAGCAGCGTATCACCCGATTTTACCAGTGCCGCCGCCTCATCGGGGGTCAGAATAGGGACTTGTTTCATGGTGCAAACGCGAAGAATACGGTTTCGTTGTCGCCCTGCATGTGCAGGTTGAACGTGTAGGTCAGCTGCCCGTTTTGGTCTTCCCGATGGGCCAGCAACGTATGTCGGCGGGCGGGGTCAACGCTGTTCAGCAGGGCATCCTGCGCGTTGGCGTCGACCTCGTCTGAAAAGTACAGCCGGGTGAACAGGCCGCGCAACGAGCCGCGCATAAACAGCGTGACGTTGATGTAGGGGGCCGCATTCGCTCCCGCTACTACACCGGGTTTGAGCGTCGTGAACCGGAATTGCCCGTCGGGTAGGGTGCCTGTGCCCATCCGGCCAAAGCCGGTGAAACCGGGTTGCCCGTTGCGGGGTCCAATGGGCGCGAGGCGGTAGTGTCCCTGCGGGTCGGCCTGCCAGAGTTCCACCACGGCGTCGGGGATGGGGTTGCCCTGCCCGTCGTACACCCGCCCCTGGATAAAAATCCGTTCGGAGGCGGCGTAGTCGGCGGGGGTCTGGTCGCTCACCATGGCGTGGTTCATGAGGCTAGTGTAGGGGTAGCCATACTGCTCGGCGGTAAGGCTGTAGGCAAAAAAAGGCCCTACGGTCTGCGAGGGAGTTTCTCTTAGTAGGTGGGCCATTACTGAAACGGGGTTTTACGGTGTCCGTTCAGCACCATGTCGAACATGTAAGCCAGGGCAAACTCGGCCTCGGTATGGTCCATGCTAAACTGGGCGATGAGCAGTTCGCGGGCGGGCACGGGCGTGGACTGAAAAATGGGATCGAAGGCAAACAGCGGGTCGCCGGGGAAGTACATCTGAGTTACCAGCCGCTGTTCGAGGTGGTGGCCCAGCACCGAAAAATGGATGTGGTTGGGCCGCCAGGCGTTGTAATGGTTGCCCCAGGGGTAGGCGCCGGGTTTGATGGTGTAGAACGAATAGCGGCCTTCGGCGTCGGTCAGCACCCGGCCACTACCCAGAAAATTGGGGTCGAGGGGGGCATCGTGAATTTCGGCCTTGTGCACGTAGCGCCCCGCCGCGTTGGCCTGCCAGATTTCAATCAGGACGTTGGCCAGACCCCGCCCCTGCTGATCCATCACCCGGCCCGTTACCTTGATTCGTTCGCCAATGGGTTCGCCGTTGACGCGGGCGTTTTTGGTCAGGTCATGGTCAAATTCGCCCAGCACCGACTCCCCGAAAACTGGCATCGACACGTCGCGGAGGTGTTCAGGCACAAGCAGCAGCGGCCGGGTCGGGCTGCGCAAGATGGTCGATTTGTAGGCAGGGTACAGGTGCGGGGGGTGCACGTCGAGGTCGGGCATGTCAGGGATTCGTTTCGGTAAAGATGGCCTTGGCCAGTTTCATGGCTCCGTTCGTGACGGGTACGCCCGCGTAGATGGCCGTGTGCAGCAGCACTTCCTGCACGTCGGCGGGGGTAGCGCCGGTATTTTTGGTGGCCCGGATGTGCATGGCCAGTTCGTCGTCGTGCCCCAGCGCGGCCAGCAGCGCAATGGTGATCAGGCTGCGTTCGCGGGGAGTGAGGCCGGGCCGCGACCAGATGCTACCCCAGGCATTTTCGGTGATAAATTGCTGAAAATCAGCATCAAAATCCGTTTTATTGGTTTCGGCCCGGTCTACGTGGGCGTCGCCCAGTACGGCCCGGCGGGTGGCCATGCCCTGTTCATATAAGTCGTCTCTAGTCATGCAAAAAGTCGGCGATAAGGGTTGTCAGGCGGGCGGGATTGTCCACGCACGGCAGGTGGCCGGAGCCTTCCAGTTCGTGGTAGTCAGCCCCGGTAATCAGGTCGGCCAGTTGCCGCACCAGGGCGGGCGGGGTAGCCACGTCGCCGGTACCGACTATGCAGCGGGTGGGATGCCCAATGCGGCGGGCCTGCTCGGTGAGGTCAGCATCGCGGACGGCTTCGCAGCAGCGAATGTAGTCGGCGGGGGCACAGGCCATCAGCATCCGCCGAAAAATGGCTACCGTTGATGCATTATGTTGCCCAAAATCAGGCGTAAACCACCGTTCCATCACCTGACCCGACAGTTGTTCCAGCCCCAGCGTCTGCACCGCCCGGATGCGTTCGTCCCAGCTTTGCAGCGTACCAATGATATGGGCCGTATCGCAAAGAATCAGCCGTTCTACCCGTTCCGGCTGTTTGTCGGCCAGCACCAGCGCAATGCGCCCACCTACGGACAACCCTACCGGAATGCAGCGGTCAATGCCCAGCACGTCGAGCAGGCCGATGAGGTCGTCGGTGAAGGCGTCCATCGTGCCGGTAGCCAGTTGCGAGGCGGGCGTTCCTTCCGACAGCCCATGTCCACGCTTGTCGTAGCGAAGCATATTCACCGACGTGCCCAGCCGCTGAACTACCTCGTCCCAGATGCGCAAGTCGGTGCCCAGCGAGTTGATAAACACGAGGGTATGTGGCTGACCGTGGTCGGCCCACTGGTAGTGAACGGCGCGGTGATGCACTTGGGCGAACGGCATAGGCTTGGGTGAGGGTAACGGTACAAAAATAGGCGGGGCAGTCAGGAGGCGGTCAGGACAAACGAATGTAAACTAGCGACAAATCATACATAGCTTTGCCCCCGCCACCGACCCTACCCACTCGGCATGAAGCAAGTTATTCAGAATTACGATGGCCTCTACGGCGAACAGCACGCCGTGATCCTGCCCGACTTTGTGCAGATCGAACGGATCGAAACGCGGAGCTTTCAGCACAAGTGGGTGATCAAACCGCACATTCACACGCAGCTATTTCAGTTGTTCTGCGTAGAAACGGGCAACGGCACCGTCTGGTCGGACGCGGGCGAGATCCCGTTTTGTGGGCCGTGCCTGCTGCTCTTTCCCGAAAACACCCTGCATGGGCTGCGCTATGAGGTGGAGACGACCGGCTTTGTGCTCACTATTTCGGCCTCATTCATTGACGAACTGACCACGAAGATCCCAGCCATTTCGCTCGAAACGACACAGAATCAGGCCATCAGTCTTCAGCAGCAACCCGCGTGGTTCGCCTACCTGACCACCCTGCTCAACCGCCTGTCCGACGAAACGGCCGACACCCTGCTCGGCCGGGCGTTTGTGGTGCAGGCTCTGCTAGCGGCCCTGCTAACGGATGTATTCAGGTACGTGAAGCAACAAATCAAACCCGATTTCGCGCAAAAAAACCGTCGCCTGACCATTCTGAGGTTGTTTCAAAAAAGCATCCGGCATAGTCGCGATCCGCAAAAAAACATCGCCCATTATGCCGATGAGCAGCACATTACGGCCGTACACCTCAACCGCGTTTGCCGTGACCTGATGCAGAAATCGGCCATGCAGGTGGTGTATGACTATTTTTTGACTGAGGCCCGCAACTACCTCATCCACAGCGACTATACCGTTGCTGAAGTGGCCTACCGGCTCAACTTCACCGACCCGGCCTACTTCTCTCGCCTGTTCAAAAAACAAACAGGCTCCACC
Organism: Fibrella aquatilis; assembly: GCF_017353255.1. Taxonomy (GTDB): domain Bacteria; phylum Bacteroidota; class Bacteroidia; order Cytophagales; family Spirosomataceae; genus Fibrella; species Fibrella aquatilis. The sequence continues at coordinate 455,181 of NZ_JAFMYU010000001.1, forward strand.
CCAAAAGCTTTCCGGCAGGCCAATCAGGTGGGATGCTGAGTGCTTGCTTTGCTATGTAGGTTGCTAACGCGTGGCCCTTCGACTAGGCCGGTCCGCCGGTGCGGTCCCCGACAGGCTCAGGGTGACAACACAATTGAATCAACTCAGTGAACCTGAATCCACGTCCCTGTCACCCTAAGCCTGTCGGGGACCGCACCGGCGGACCGGCCTAGTCGAAGGGCCACGCGTCAGCAACCTACAGCGCGACAGCAGAGGATCACTTAACACAAACAAGGCCCACCTCCCTGGCCTGTGTCCCCACAGGCCTACGCCGATGCAGGTACGCGATTGCTGACGCATGCGTAGGCCTGTGGGGACACAGGCCAGGGAGGTAGCTAAAAAATTCGTGTAACACTCAGCACCCAGCTTAGACAATCCAAACATTTCTTACTTCACCCAAGCTGTGACTTCATGCGGGCAGTATCTATTTCCAGGCTGCTGATGAGGTCGTTAGCGTGGTGCAGGTTTGCGGCGGTGAGGCGTAGCAGCTCACGCACCACGGCCCACTCGGCATGCCAGGGGCCGGCGGCGCGTTCGTGGGGTTGCAGCATGGTGCTTAGCAGCGTGGCTACCAGGGCGGGGGTGCGGTGGGCAATAGCCACCATAAACGTGCTCGACACCGGGTTGCGCTTGTGCGGCATCGACGACGACCCGCCTTTGCCGTCGGCGGCACCTTCGCGCACCTCCCCTACTTCGGTCTGCATCAGTAAAACGACATCGGTAGCCAGCTTGCCCAGCAGGCCGTTGATGGTGCCGAATGCGCCCGCCAGGTCAGCCACGCGGTCACGTTGGGTGTGCCAGGCATGGGTTGGACTGCCCAGGTTCAGCGCGTCGGCCATCGTTTCACTGATGGTTTTTTGGTGTTCGCCAAAACTGTCACCGGTGCCAACGGGTCCGCCTAATTGTAAAACAATCACCTCACCAGCAAGCTGTTGCAATTTACCTTTCTGCCGAACGAGGCCATCGAGCCAGGCCGTTGCCTTCTGGCCAAACGTGATGGGCAGGGCCTGTTGCAGCAGCGTTCGGCCCATCATGGGCGTGTGGACGTGGGCATTGGCCAGGCGGGTGAGCAGATCGGTTAGCTGGTGCAGGTCACTCAACAATAGCGCGATGGCCATGCGCAGTTGGCCCATCAGCACCGTGTCGATCACGTCCTGACTCGTGGCCCCGCGATGAACATAAGGGGCAGCTTCGGCGTCACGATCCGCCACCCGCGCCCGCAGGGCCGACACCATCGGAATAGCCGGATTGCCCGCCAGCAGCGTCTGTTGCCGAACGGCTTCCAGGTCCCAATCGCCTTCCGCGCAGACGGCCCGAATACTCGCCGCTGCGGATTCGGGAATCTCGCCAACGGCAGCCTGCGCCGTGGCCAGGGCCGCTTCAAAATCCAGCATCAACTGCCATTCGGCTTCGTCGGCCAGGATCGCCTCAATGGCCGGGGTGGTGAAAATCAGGTCTGCCAACATACAGCGGCGAATGTAAGCGATTAGGCGAACATGCCACCATCGACGGTCATGGCATGGCCCGTCATGAACGACGATTGGTCGGAACAGAGCCACAGCGCCACGTCGGCCACTTCGTCAGGGCGGCCCATGCGTTTCATGGCCTGATCGTTAGTGAACTTCACCTTCAGTTCGGGGTTGTTACGCAGGTTCAGCCGCCCGTCCATAATCATTGGCGTTTCAATGGCCGACGGGCAGAGGGCGTTCACCCGGATGTTGTTGGTGGCGTATTCAATGGCGGCGGTTTTGGTCATGCCCACAATAGCGTGTTTGGTGGCGCAGTAGCCAATGTTGTTGGGATGGCCCTTTAGCGCCGCCGCCGAAGCGATGTTCACGATGGTGCCGCCCCCCTGCTTCAGCAGTTGCGCCAGTTGTGCTTTCAGGCAAAACCAGGTGCCGTTGAGGTTTACGGCCACATTTTGCGCCCAGGCCGCGTCGGGGTACTCGTGCGTTGGGGCCGAAACGCCGCCCGTAACGCCCGCGCAGTTTACGGCACAGTCGAGCCGCCCCCACTCGGCTACGGCCCGCGCCACCATAGCCTCCACCTGCTGCTGCTCGGCAATGTTCACAGACATGAAAATAGCCGTACCACCAAGCGCAGCAATCTGATTGACAGTAGCTTCGCCCCCTGCCACGTTTACGTCGGCCACCAGCACACGCGCACCCTCGCGGGCGAAGGCCAGCGCCGTGGCCTGTCCAATACCCGATCCCGCGCCCGTAACCACGCAGACCTTATTTTCGAATCTATTCATCCTTTCGTAAAAAATAGGGCCGTTTATCGTCCCTCATCACCAGTGAATCATGGGTTGGCCAGCCACTGGCGACCGGAAATAAGGGACGGTGGTACCGCGCAGACTGCCCAGGTAAACCGTTTGCAGATCAGGCCCGCCGAAGGTAAGGCTCGCCAGCCAGGGAGCCAGTGTGCCCATGGTGGCCCCCAACATGTCGGGGGTTACGGCGCGGTTTTCGTAGGCCGTAAACAGGGCCTGTTTCGTCGCCGGATTCGACTCATCGAGTAATGTCAACACGTCGCCGTCGGGGGTAATGGCAATGAGTTGGTCGGTGAAAATGAGTGTCACCCAGAGGTTGCCGTACGCGTCGAAGGCAAAGCCATCTGGAAACCCATCCAGCCGCGACGGACCGTACACTTCCCGGTCGGTGAGGGTACCGTTGGGCTGTACCCGCAACCGCGAAATACGCCAGCTGGTGCTTTCCACCACGTAGAGCCACGCTTCGGCCGGGTCGAACCGGATCTCGTTGGTGCCGCAAAAGCCATCGGCTACGATTCGGACGCCGTGTTCATCCAGCAGGGCAATGTAGCCGTCAGTTGCCCGCGTGTTGATCTGGTCAGACCAGGGTTCGGTGCGGGTAGTGACGGTAAACCAGATGCGCCCTTTTGAATCACGCAACGGAAAATTGGCCTTGCCCAGCGATAGACCGTCTATTTCGGTGCAGAGGGTGGTCAGGTGCCCGGCGCGGGTCATGAGTTCCAGAGCGTTGGTACCCCAGTTAGCTATGATGAAATCGCTACCGTTTGGGGCCAGGCACAGCCCGTTGGGCAGCGACCCCTGCGCCTGAATGTAGCGGTTTTCATAGCCAGCAATTGCCTCCGGAGTATTGCCCGGCGCGTCCACGAAGGGCGAGATCAGCTGTTGCGAACCGTCGGGGTTGATTTTCATTACTCCCCCACGGGCATCGGCGGTCCAGATGGTGCCGTCGCGCTCGGCCAGAATACATTCCGGGCGTTGCAGATCACGCCCAAGGGTGCGTATAGCAGTCCGGTCTAACTGCCAGCCAATGAGGGGGTTTGGTCCTTTACTACCGAACGACATCAGCTGGATAGACCGTTTTCAGGCCCACGTAGTTTTCAGCAATGGTGGTGGCCATGGCCTTCGAGTAGACGATGTAGTCGAAGCGGGCCTGCTGGAGTTTATTCTCGAACGAACCGTGGGGGGCCTGCTTATGAAACAGGTAGGTCATGGTGTTGGAAAAATCCTGCACCCGCCACACCCGCCGCAGGCAGTCGGTGGTGTAGCTGTTCAGGCGGTGAGTCTGCCCTGTCTGGTAGGCCTCGATGAGGGCAGCGGCCATCAGCTGCACATCGGCTACGGCCAGGTTCAGGCCTTTTCCGCCCGTTGGGGGTACAATGTGAGCTGCGTCGCCCGCCAGAAACAGCCGCCCGTATTGCATGTTGTCGATCATGAAACTGCGCATGGGCGTGATACCTTTCTCGAAAATGGCACCCCGGTTTAGTTTGAAATCGGTGCCATCGCCCAGGCGCAGGTCCAGTTCGTCCCAGATTCGGTTGTCGGTCCAGTCGTCCATCCGCTCGTCGTTAGGCACTTGAAGATACAGCCGGCTCACGGTGGGCGACCGCAGGCTGAGCAGGGCAAACCCCCGCTCGTGGTAGGCATAGATCAGCTCGTCGGAGGCGGGGGCGGCGTGGGCCAGAATACCCAGCCAGCTAAACGGGTAGTCGATACGGTGCTCCTGGTAACTGCCGGCTGGCAGCGCGGCGCGGCTGATGCCGTGGTAGCCATCGCACCCGGCCACGTAGTCGCAGTGGAGGGTATGGGTAGCACCGCCCTGCTCGAACCGGACGCTGGGCGAGTGACCATCCAGTCCCTCGATCTGGGTAGCAACGGCCTCGAACCGAATAGCACCGGCCTGCGCTAACCGCTTTGCTATCAGGTCCTTAACCACCTCCTGCTGACCGTAGATCGTGATACACCGCCCGCCTGTCAGCTCAGCAAACGGCACCCGCCGCCGAACGCCGTTGAAGCTCAGGTACACGCCATGATGCTGAAGGCCCTCGCGGTCGAGGCGGTCGGCCACGCCCAGGTCACGCAGCAGATCGACGGTGTTTTGTTCCAGTAGCCCCGCCCGCACCCGTGATTCCACGTAGTCGCGGCTTCGGTTTTCCAGAATGACCGATTCGATGCCCTGTTGCGCCAGCAGCAGCGCGAGCGTAAGCCCCGCCGGGCCAGCCCCGATAATGCCAACCTGCGTCGTGATGTCCATGGGCAAACGTAGTGGTTTTGTCGAGACAAAAATGCCCCCCAGCCGCAGGATAGCTGCCGGATGAACAGGACAATTTCTTGCACAAAGCAAACGCCCCGACCAAACGGGCAGCGTAGTGAGGCAATACGGTAAAGTAGGTTGGGTTGATGCCTTTTCCTACAGGATAGTACATTAACCCTTATATGCACCACAACATCAGCTACGGCCTGGTAGCGGGCATCCTGCTCGTTCAATTGCTCGGCAGCCAGCCAATACACAGTCAGTCAATGGATTCAATCAGGACAGTAAAACCTGGTGCCGCGCTGGTGCAGGTGTCGAACCAATTCAAATTTACCGAAGGTCCCGCCGTTGATAAACAGGGCGTTATCTATTTCACCGACCAGCCCAACGACAAGATCTGGACCTACGGCACCGACGGTAAGCTGACCGTTTTCATGGACAAAACGGGCCGCTCGAATGGCTTGTTTTTCGACAAAAAAGGCACGCTCTACGCCTGTGCCGATGAGCAAAACGAGATCTGGGCCATCAGCCCCAAGGGCAACCACACGGTGGTGCTTTCGGCGGTGCAGGGGCGCAAACTCAACGGCCCCAACGACCTCTGGCTAGACAAAAAAGGTGGCATCTATTTCACCGACCCCTACTACCAGCGCGACTATTGGACCCGGAAAAAGCCGGAGATGGACGGGCAGAAGGTCTACTTCCTGCCCAACCGCAAACAGGAACCTATTGTCGTTGATGGCGACCTGAAACAGCCCAACGGCATTGTAGGCACGCCCGACGGCAAGTACCTCTACGTGGCCGACATTGGTGCCAGCAAAACCTACAAATACCAGATCAGCCCCGACGGCACGCTCACCAACCGGCAGCTGTTTGTGAACCAGGGTTCCGACGGCATGACGCTCGACAACCAGGGTAACGTGTATTTGACGGGGCGGGGCGTGACCATCTATGACCCGGCGGGCACCAAAATCGGGACCATCCCCGTGCCGTCGCGGTGGGTGGGCAACATCTGTTTTGGCGGCAAAGACCGCAACACCCTGTTCATAACGGCCTCTGAATCAGTCTACACATTACAAATGCAGGTAACGGGCGTTGAATGAACCTCTTTGCCTGTAGCTTTCCGTTATGAAACTCCTCCTCCCCTGCCTGCTGCTCTGCACCCTGGCCCACGCCCAGACCACCCCCACCCGCAAGCTCGTCTGGGCCGACGAGTTCACCAGGCCCGGCCTGCCCGACTCCACCAAGTGGGGCTACGACGTGGGCGGCAGCGGCTGGGGCAACCACGAGCTACAATTTTATACGAAAAGCCGCCCCGAAAATGCCCGCGTCGAAAACGGCTACCTCATTATCGAGGCCCGGAAAGAGACATACCAGAGCAGCCAGTATACCTCGGCGCGGCTCCTGACCAAAAATACCGCCACCTGGACCTACGGCCGGTTTGAAGCCCGCCTGAAACTCCCCGACGGGCGCGGCACCTGGCCCGCCTTCTGGATGCTGGGGCAGCAGGTAGCGCAGGTGGGCTGGCCCCTGGGTGGCGAAATCGACATCATGGAGCACGTTGGTTTCGATCAGGGCGTGGTGCACGGCACGATTCACAGCAAGGCCTACAACCACAGCATCGGCACCCAGAAGGGCAAGCAGACGCGGGTGCCCACCGCCTCCAGCGACTTCCATGTCTACGCCATCGACTGGACCGCTGACCGGATCGATTTCTACGTCGACGACCTGAAGTTCAACTCTGTCAACCGCACCGAATTGGGCAGCACCGAGGCGCAGTGGCCGTTTACCAAACCGTTTTTCCTGCTGCTAAACCTGGCCGTAGGTGGCGACTGGGGCGGCCAGAAAGGCGTAGACGAGACTATCTGGCCCCGCCGCCTGGAGGTAGACTACGTGCGGGTGTATCAGTAAGCAGCGGCGGGAATTGGTGGTGTGGCGTATCCCCCTTTTATGGGATGCACCGCCGGGGGTGATTGTTGCACCTTTGGCCCACAAAAATGCCCGACACTACCGGCTCCTCTGCGATGACAACCAGCCCCGTTCCCTGCCAGCAACAACCCGCCTACCAGCTTAGAGGCCCGTAGTGAGCAACTGATCTACCCGCAGCAGAAAGTTGGCCAGCGTTGGGGCCTGCCTAACGGCCTGTCCGCTACTGGTTAGGGCTGTCGTTGATTCCATTAGGCATTTCTTTAACTGCGGCGGTGTCAGCAACGGTTTAAGTCTGCTTTTCGCCCGTCGTTGTGCCGCCAGCATCAATCCGGCTACGTAGGCCGTGGCCCCCGAACTACCATCCAGTTGCGGGCTTGTGGCATCAGACGGCACGGCAACAGGTGGGGCATAGCACGACACGACAGCGCCAAAATTACTACTGAAGGTTGCCCCTGACGCAGCGAGTGTAACTCCCCCAATGAGCAAACCAGGCAGGGGAACATCAGCAGGAAGGAACTGGCCAACCAGACCGCTAGTGAGGTCAGTGGCTTCCCCTGCACTGCCGCCACCAGCCGAAAACAATACCAGCACCCCCCGCTTCTCCAGCCAGGTAGCCACACTGTGTACAGCCAAATCGAACAACACGGGCAGCTTGCGGCTCGTCCCCGACACCATAAAGTCGACGGACTGACTGATAAAAATGATGTCGCCCGAACGTAATGCCGTGATAACCGGACTGCCGAAGGCCATGCCGAACCGAAACGTACCACTGGTCAGTTTGGCCACGGGTGTCAGGAAAGGGTAAAAGCTGCTAACGTAGCGTAGCGTGGCCCCTGGCACAACCGACTGCACAACGTCCATCGATTTTTTACCGTGATCGTCGATATGATTGGCTGGTAAGTTGCTGAGGAAGTCGAATATCGGTTTGGTTTTCGTGTCGTTGACGGGTGGTGGAAGCACGGCCGTGGCCAGTTGGGTCAGGCTCTGGTTATCGGGCTTAGAAATATGCACCAATGTGGGTTGGGAAGCCAGGGTAGCAGCAGTAAAAGGCGTGGCTATGGGGAGCACAACGGGAGAAGGGGCGTTGGCGGGCGTAAAAAACCGGGCAGCGGGTACTTCCACACGCGACGACCCTATTGCCGTTAATCGCCTGGCAGAAAGGCCGTTGGGCAGAAAAACGTGCCTCAGTTGGATGACCTCACGAAGGGATCTCAACTCGGCAAGGCGGTTGGGTGCAACTAGCTGACTCAATTCAACCCGAATTAATTTGTCAACAATATCTAACGTGACTAATCGCAGCGACCAGTCAGTTTGCTCAAGCACTTCCGGTATGTCTATAAATGACTCCCGGTTGCCCGATCCCGATTTACCTATTTTCAAACGGACAGTTGGGTGAACACCGCCAGGCGTTGTAACGGAGGTCATGCCGGTACCGACAAAGATGAACAAACTCAAAAAAACGGACCGGTCGCCGGTCATGGTTAGTAATTCCGGCGCACGGTCGGTGAAGATCCACAGCAGCGAATTTAGCCCAAACCCAGTTGGCGCCGCTACGGGCGGCGCAGCAGGCGCGGGCAGCATCGTCTGCAAGGTGGTATCTGCCCTGATTGCCCCCTGTTGAAGCAAGGTCCGAACCTGTTGAAGATCATTTAAAAAAACAAGGTCGCTCTGGTTGATTTGAGTGGCTGGCATGGTACGGTTTGGTTGATTTTTTACCGTAAGCTAGCCCATTTAGTGTATCACTTACTTTCTTTTTACTTTACGTAGTCTAAACACACTCCCCCATGCAAGCCGTTGACAACCAGTTAGCCCAGGAGGCTTTCGACTTTTTCCTCAACTACCCCAACAACCCCGCCGCGCAGGCCAAAAAGATGGCCGAACTACAGCGCGGCCCTACCAACCTGACTGATTTTGAACAGCGGCTGATCGACTTTACGCAGGCGCGTTCTACCACCTTTACGCCACGGGTGCTGCCCAATGAGGAAAGATCAGTGGTGCAATATGTGGTCCCCAAAGCAACCATGCTCTGGATTGCCGATCATTTTGAGCAACTCCACTGCGTATGCCTGAAACTGTGTTTCGGACTAGATGCCAACCTCAACACCCACGTCATTGTGTCGGGGGGCTTCTATTGCCCCAATGGCAAGCCCACCATCGACCGGCTCGACGAACCCTACCGCCACCCCAGCGCATCGGGCAAGGGGCAGGGTGACTATTTTCTGGATTTCAACAAGCTGATCACACCTAAAGAAGCACAGGCGCAATTGGGCCGCTACCAGGAAACCGCCCCGCTGAGCGATCTGCACGGCTACGTAATGGACATTGTCACGTTCAAAAAGCTGCTTAACGATCCGGCAGTACTGGGTGGCAGTACACTAATCCGGCTTCGCTTCGGCATGAACAACACCGGCGACCACCCCGAAACGGCTATTTCGGGCCGGGCACAAAACCTGATGCTGGAACTTGCCCCCGCTGGTACGCCCATCTACTTCTGCTCCTCAGCCATCAAGAACGACGGCGACGCCTTCGATTGTCCACCTCGGCAACCCTGCAACGCACGATAATAGTTACGGTTGAACAAACATGATGATTAGCACGAATATGCTATGACTTTCTACGACGTCATCGATATTTTGTTCATGATTTTTTTTGGCGTAATCCTATGGCCAGTTGCTGTGGGGTTACGCCAATGGATGCATATAGGTAAAGCAAATCAGCTACTGACAATTTTTTTAGTGCTATTAATGTGTTTGGAAATCTACGCGTACGTTCTCGCAATATTTAAAATTCGCAACCATTATATTCATTATTTAAATACGCTTCTCATAATTTGGTTTACTGTTTTTTTCTATTCAATTGGCAAGAAGAATGTCTATCCATCATACCTATTAGCTGCAATTGTTAGTATATGTATTCCAGTGGAGATAATTGTCTTAGTTGGATACAATAATATTAATACAGTGACCGAGTTTGTAGCCCGAATGATACTAGTCGTCTATGCATTTAATGCTCTTAAATCTATAATAAAAGATTTGAACGACAGTCAAATACATCAAAACTCAAATCTATATATTCAACTTGGATTGTTCATTTATGGTTTCTTTTCGGCCATAACATCAATGTTTAAAAAATACTTCATTGAGACGGCCCTCGATCTTTATTTTTTCTGCGATACGCTTTCTTTTGTTATGGGGGCCGTAGCTTTTTGTCTGTTTGCTATAGGGCTGCGGCTCAGCACCAGTAAAAAAATTAATACATACGCCTCTTTATGAAACTGACGCTTTTTTTTGGCAGCTATCTATTTTGCTTAACGTTCTGCCAGGCACAGCGTATAGTTGTCAGTAGCATAGAGAGCAGACCACGGCTAAATGTAAATGAAAAAGCACTGCACTTTTCGCCACAGGATACCCTGATTAGGTTACCGTATAGGCAAAACAGTTTGCTCATTCACTTTAAATCACCCGGTAAATTGCCCGTATACGCCTACGGTGTTCGGTGGTTGCTAGCTGGCACAATCACTACACATGATAGTGTTCTGTTTCTACCAAACCTGCCCAACGGCGAGTTTATTATTAGCATAAGTGATCTGGCCAATCCGGCTGTTCAGTCGGCTCGGCTGCGTGTCATTGTAGAATCGCCATTATGGCTACGGTGGTGGTTTTTGCCGTTGATGTTCTTGTTCGGGTTGCTTTTTGTTAGTGCAGCGCTCTATCTTCTTTATCTGTACCGGCTGCGGCAGTTTCTACAGATGCAGCGGGTTAGAGACCGCATTGCCCGCGACCTGCACGACGACATGGGCAGCTACCTCAGCAGCATCAGCATCATGAGCCAGACCGCTCACCGCAATGCCCTCCGTAATCCCGAAAAAACACAACTGGCACTAGCCAGTATTGGTCAGACCGCCCGGCAGGTGATTGACCGCATGGGCGACATGGTCTGGAGTATCAACCCCGCCCACGACTCCATAAACGACGTGCTGACCCGCATGGCCGACGTGGGAAATAGCCTTTTCGGGACCACCGACGTGGTTTTCAATCTATCGGTAGCCGAGGCGGTGCGGCATGTGAGCCTGTCGGCCGAGGTGCGGCGCGAGTTTTTTCTGATTTATAAAGAGGCCGTCACTAACGTGGCTCGGTATGCCCAGGCCAGCAATGTTCGGGTAGCGGTTGAGGTCACGGGCAGCGGGCTGGTGCTCACCGTGCAGGACAACGGCTGTGGCTTCGACCCGGCCCAGCCCGACTATAAAAACCCCGGTGGGGGCAACGGCCTGCGCAACATGCAGGCCCGCGCCAAGCTCATCGGGGGTGAGCTGACCATCCAGTCAACAGCGGGTCAGGGCACTACTGTCAGGCTGATAGTTGGACAGGGAGGTGCATAGGCTGACGTATAGCCGCCCCGACCACTTACTCAACCGTTCGTTTATCCCATAAATATGGTAGTGTCAGACAGCCCAAAGCGGGTACCTTCGTTTACTAAACAACCAATAAAATTCACTTCACCATGGCCATCCGGGTAGCTATTTACGAAGACAATCAACCGTTGCGGGAGGCCCTCTCGGCCCTCATCACCGACGAAGACGACTACACTCTGGTAGGTGCCTTCGGCGACTGCCTTCATGCCAACGACCAGACCTACCGCCTTCAGCCCGACGTGATCCTGATGGACATCGACCTGCCGGGGCGCGACGGCATTCAGGCCGTAACGGGCCTCCACCGCGAGTTTCCCAACGTCGATATCCTTATGCTCACCGTTTTCGACGACGACGACCGTGTGTTTCGGGCACTTTGCGCCGGGGCTTCGGGCTACCTGCTCAAACAAACCACCCCCGACCAGATCCTGGAGGCCATCCAGTCGGTCTATGCCGGTGGCGCACCCATGACCCCCAGTATTGCCCGCAAGGTAATCCAGACTTTTCCTACCCGCATTGGCCATTCGGCCGACCTGGAACAACTCACCACCCGCGAAAGTCAGGTGCTCCAACACCTGGCCAAAGGCCTGAGCTACAAGCTGGTAGCCGCCGAACTGGGTATCAGCGTGGAGACCGTGCGGACCCATATCAAGCGCATTTACGAAAAGCTCCACGTCCACTCCGTTACCGAGGCCATTGCGAAGTATAGGGGCTGAGGGCAGGGAGCACGGAGCGGGGGTGGTTTTCACATCCCCTTTTTATGGGACGCGGCGGGGCAAAAAGCAGCGGAGCTTTACAGCGAATTAACTGGCTTTCCGCCGCTATCCCCATCATGAAAACCATCACTTCTTTCAGTAAGGCGCTTCAACTGAGTGTACTATCCCTCCTGATGCTGGCCTCGACAAGCTGCAAAAAAACCGCCGACGCCAACCCCGAAGAAACCCCCTTTACTAGTTTAGTTAAAGGCGATGCCACGCTGACATCCGGCGTCCGCACCTCAGGTCCGTGGGAGTTGGGCATCGTCTTCAACTCGTCGGTGGCAGGCAAGATTACCAAAGTGGGCAGCAAAATGCCCGAACCGGGTAGCTACCGCGTCATCATCTGGGACAACGACACCAAAGCGGTGCTACGCCAAAAGACAATCGAGCAGTCATCGCCCGACGTACTGACCATGGAGCCTATCGATGCCCTGACGGTTCCGGTAAACAAAAAGTACGTCATCAGCATCAATAGCCAGTCGGGCGGGACGAACAAGAAGTACGGCTATGTTTACAAGACGGGTGGCGGCGACTTCCTGCCTGTCAACAAGGGCAGTATTTTGGTGTTAAACTCGTGCTATCAGTCCGTCGCTACGGCCACGTTTCCCAGTGCTGCGCAGAATGTAAAGTACGAGTTCTACGGCTTTCCGGAATTTGCTTTTGTGGCTGACTAGTAATTAGTTAACACCCACAACTGATTGCTCCTGGTAGGCCTTCAGTTTAATGGGGCACGACAGCGTAAGCGTGGTGCCTTCGCCGGGGAAGGATCGGATGGACAGACTTCCGCCCAGATCGGCAGTCCGCTGGCGCAGGCTGGCCAGGCCATTGCTGCCTTCGGGTACTTCTTTTGGGTTGAACCCAACGCCGTCGTCGCTGACGGTGAGCCGCAGGTATTCGTCCAAGCAGGTCAGGCTAACCGACACGTGGCGGGCCGAGGCATGGCGGGCGGTGTTGTGCAGCATCTCTTTATAAATCAGATACACCGCCCGGTGCACTTCCGGGGCTAGTTCGGTGCAGGCATGGGCCGTGGGCAAGTCAAGCAGCAGTTCAACGGGCTGCCGGTCGAAAAGCGCGTAGGCGGTTTCGCGCAGGCGGTACACAAAATCTTCGCTGTTGGTGGGGCTGGCCGCCAGGCTCCAGACAATCTGCCGCATGGTAGACAGCACCTGCCGCGCCGATTCGCCAATGAGCCGGAGGGTGGCGCGGGCCTCGTCGGGCTGGCTCACCAACTGCCGGTCAGCCGCCTGACTCAGCATACTGATGCCGCTGAGGTCGCCGCCAATATCGTCGTGAAGGTCGCGGGCAATGTCGGCCCGGATGCGCTGAAGCTGCTGTTGTTTGCGTTCGTTTTCCTGCAACTGGGCAATCAGTTCGGCCTGCACAGCTACGCGCTCGCGCTCAGTTTGCCAGTTGCGCAACGACAGGCCCAGCGTGAAGCAAAGTACTTCCAGCACCACGCCAAGCTGCATAAAGCTGATGGGAAAGGTAAAGGCGCTATGCGGTTGTTTAGTAAACAGGGCAGGCACGTAATTACCCCAGAGAGCTATCAGGCAACCTGCCGTGAAGAAAAAAGACCCCACCACGAAGTAGATCATTACGGGTTGGCGCAACCGCAAAATGCGCGGCACTACCCACAAGGCAGCACTGGCCAGCACCAGCCGCGTGGCAATGTAAATGCCTGATCGTAACATCGGCGATCCGTTCATGAGGTATAATAGTGCCTCAATGATCATGTGACAACCCAGCAGCAGCAACATGGCCCGTAGCAGCCGGTCACTGGCGGGGTCGTTCTGTCGAAAGTCCATCAGGGCCATGGCAAACCGGATATACAGCGCAAAAGCAATACTTTCCGTCAAGGTGACCATATAACTGGCTCCGACCTGATAATCAGGATGTTCATACTCCAGATCGTCATACCTAAAGGTGATGGTCACACAGATGATATAGACGGCGTAATACGCGTAGACGGCCTTTTTTTGCTGCCAGTAGGACAGTGCTGCATAGACCGCCATCATCAGGAGCATCCCGTCGAAAAATAGCCGTAAGTGAGCGTACGTTACTGGCAAAATGGACATGGCATAGCGACGACCGGACGACGATTGGGTAGGGCACTTCGTTACAGAAACGGAAGATAGCTAACAACAGACTGCTAAACAAAAAATACCTAACTCGCGCAAGTATAAATACCTGTTTTCTTATGCGCTGTTGTAGCCTAAAACACGCTTCTGCTCAATACTTACCAAAAAATTTGTTTAGTGCCTCTACCTTATTATCGACGTGGAGTTTTTCATAGATATTGTAAATATGCTTTTTAAGCGTCTTCACGCTAATGAAAAGCTGATCGGCTACTTCATTGTAGGTCAGGCCCTTAGATAGCATCGTGAGCACGTCTACCTCACGGGGCGTGATGTGGTAGTCGGTGCGGGGCTGATCTTTGCGCTGCATCCGGGCCACAATCTTGCGGGCAATGTCGCTACTCATCGGCGACCCACCTTCAAACACCTCCCGGATGGCCGTCAGGAGCAGTTCGGGCTTGCTTTTCTTCAGTATGTACGAGTTGGCTCCGGCCTCCAGCGACTGAAATACTTTTTCATCTTCGTCGTAGATCGTGCACATGATAAACTCGACGTTGGGGCAGAGGGGCTTCAGTTTCCTGACGCAGTCGATGCCGCTGATATCGGGCAGGCCAATGTCCATCAACACCACGTCGGGCAGTAGTTCGGGAATTTTGCGCAGGGCTTCGCTACCCGTCGGGGCTACGCCTACGCAGGCATAGTCAGTGTCGCGGCTAACAATGGTTTGCAGCAGCAACTGAATATCGGGGTTGTCTTCAACGATGTATACGGTGATGGTCATTGGTCTTTGTGGCTTATATTCCCATCGGCGTCTGGATGCGCACCTGCGTGCCGTTGTCGGTGCTCCAGGTGATGCGGCCTTTGATGGCTTCGATGTTGCGGCGCATGTTGAGCAGGCCGTTGCTCCACTGGCGGGCAGGGGTACCCTCCATGCCTTTGCCGTTGTCGCGGATCAGGATGTGCAGTTCGTTCTCGACGGTAGCAATCACCAAATCTACCCGCGAGGCTCCGGCATGTTTCACCACGTTGTTAACGGCCTCTTTTACAGACTGGTACACGTTGCGTCGAATGATTCCCCTCAGTTCCCGCTGCGGTTCGGTGATGGTTTCGGTAAAGACCATCTGAATGCCCGCTTCGCCCAGAAACTCGGAACAGAATTTTCGGATATAGGCCACCAGGCTCTGCACGTTATCGTTGTTGACGTTGAGGCTCCAGACAATTTCGTTCATGCGCGTCGTCATCTCCGACGACGCTCTGGCGATGATCTGTACTTCGGCAGAATTGGGTTGGTCCTTCTGTTTCAGCAGTTCGCTGGCCAGCGAAATCGAGGTGAGAGCCGCCCCCAACTCGTCGTGAAGCTCCTGCGAAATTCGGCTGCGCTCTTCCTGCTGGGCTTCCATGCGGCCTTTCAGGGTGGCCCACTCGGCTTCCAGTGCCAATTTTGTCAGTTGCTCAGACGCCAGCATCTTGCGTTTTCGCCAGTACAGTACTCCTAACGTACCCAGCCCCGCCAGCAGCAGGCAGCCGGCAATCAGGGCGGCAATCAAGCTATTTTTCCGGTTGATAGCGTATTGATTATCAGCCAGTTGCTTCTCATGCGTCAGTTGCCTGACGCGTTCATGATAGGCCACCAGCTGCCGGTTTTTTTCGCCCTGATCAAACGCCAGCACGGCGGCGTTGTAACGTTCCAGGGCCGCCAGGGCTGCCGCCGGGCGGTTGGTTGCTTTCAGCAGGGCATACTGTGTCTGGTAAAATGACTGCCGCTCCAGCATCGGCAGCGAATCCGTATCGGTTAGTTTACTGGCAGCCACCAGATTACGCTCTGTTTCGGGTACGTTGCCCGCCTGCCAGTCGGTGCGGGCCAGCGAGATCAGGGGCATGGCGAGGTAGGCGGGCGGATACAGTTTTTTGGTCAGGTCATAGTAACGAACTACATATCGGCGGGCCTCGGCGGTCTGGTGTTTCGCCAGGAAATAGTCGCCCGCGTTTTTGAACAACTCCACCTGTTCCTGCCAGATTCGCGGTGGTTTACCAAGGGCCAGCCCTCTTCTGAGGTATGTGTAGGCCGTGGCGGTATCGCGCCGGGCCACTTCGTAACCGTACAGGTTCACATAGCCGCCAATGAGGTCGCCGGTGTCTCGGCGGGCCAGAGCGCGGCGCAATGATTTTAGCTGATAACTAACCGCCAGGTCATCGCGCTGCTGGTAGTGAAACAGGATGGCCAGGTTATTCTGGATCATCGGCAGGCGCGACGTGTCTTTTGTAAACGACTGATTGTCAATAGCTTTCAGATAATAGACAATGGCCGAATCGTTTTCTTCCTGGATCTGGTAGGCGATAGCCCGCGAAAAATACATTAGCATCCGAAACCGCTTTCGTGCAGGGTTCTGCACCAGGGCCAGCGCCGTGTCGCCCAGGCGATGAGCCAGCGCAAAATCACCTCGAAACGCAGCCCGGTTATACATTGCCTGGTTGTAGTAGTTAAACAATCCCTGCTCAAATCCAAGCTGCCGCGACAACTCACCCGCCTGCCGAATAAGCGCGTAGGCACTGTCGGGGCTGGTATTCTGCACTACATAGACCCGCTCAAACAGCCCGAACACCCGCGCCGAATCAGCTGCCGAGGTAACCTGCGCGGGGAAGTTGGGCTTCTCCCACTGGCAGGCGACCAAGCAACTGATGAGCAGGAGGAGACAGCTGAAGCGGTGCATAGGCAACACGTATAAACAGTTGTAAAAGTAAGCCTTCTGCCCTCGTCCCGGCTCGGTTGCTGCCTGCATATACTACAAAGGTAGTAGGCCCGTAAACCCACTGAGGATCAATATACTACTTTGGTAGTATGGTGACTGAGTAGACTACCGTTGACCTTTGTGCCGTACAAAAAAGAGCAACCCATGAAAAAAGTAGTCGGTCTTTTCGCTTCCATCCTCCTTATGAACACAGCCTCGCTTGCCCAGGACAACAAAGAACAGCTCGTCGACAAAATTGAGCAAAGCAACGTCTGGATGACCGGCTACGTGGTCGAGAAACTCTTTACCATCAACCTCTCCCCCACCATGTGGGAGGCCGTGCTGGCCGCACCCAGCCAGCCCCGTGGGCGCGACAGCTTCAAGCGCATGGCCCAGGCCATCGTCGATTTTTCGGACAAAGCAGGCTATACCTCGCTCGATGAGAAATGCGGTTTCAACGTGCAGACCGACAAAGCAAAGGAATACAAATCGACCTGTCAGGAACAGATTGACGGGCTGGCTAAGCGAATCACATTTAAGCTCGACGCCCCCAGCATTGCCAAAAACCCCGATTCGTTTAACCTCACCATGGGCTACCTGACCACCATTGCCGATTTCTTCGGATCGCGCAGTAAATACATTGCCGACGGCTGGCGGCCCAAAGGAGACAAACTCAACATCGTGCTGGCTCCCTTGGTCACGGCCACGGGCGTTAAGGTAGCCTGGAGCACCGACGGCCAAACCGTCACCGTGAGCGGCCCCGCCAACAAAGAAGTACCCGGCTGGAACGACGCCATCCTGAACGGATTAGCCAAGGGCGGGAAAGGCGGCGCGGCGGCGAAGAACTAACCAAATCTCACCCCATGAAAGTCAATTGGTTATTCCTATGCCTCGGTTTGGGGCTGCTGGCTTGCGGAAATGATACCACCAGCCGCACCGATACAACGGCGGAAGCAACGTCGGTCCAGGCAACGCCCGCCAACGAAGCTGAGGACACGGACAAGAACGTGTTGCACCAGATGCCGACCAGCAATCAGATCAACGAAGCCTACGAAGCCATTTTGGACAAAGCCGACGTGAAAGACCCCGAACTGATGGAGGTGCAGGTCAGCTTCAGCAAGAGCATCTCCAGTTCGGACCGGGACGATGCCAACCTGACCGTGAAAATGGTTTCCCCTCAGAACAAGAACAAGATTGTCTTTTATCGGTACGATTTCGACAAGCAGCAGGTTAGAGAACCCGTAGAGGTGACCCTCACAACGGGCATTGGCAGCACCGAAAAATTCATCGACACCTACGACGGCTTTAAGGCATCGCTCTTTAGAAAGTCGGACATTCTGGATTTCGACAAGGCCGACGATGTGTATAAGGATGCCATCGCTAAATCGGCGTATGGGGCCGATAAATGCTACGTAGATAATCTACAGTTCATGTACTTTCCCAATGGCCTTCACGGGCGCGTGGCGGTACAAAGCACCCGCAGTACTTCGGCCAGCAAGAGTTTCATCGTTGATAAAACCGGCCAAACCACACTTTACTAAGACAGCACATGAGTAGGCAGCGCATCATCATTACCGGGTTATTCATGGCCTTATTCAACGTATCAGGTTTCGCCCAGACAACCCAGAAAGAAACTCCCCGTCCGGAAATCGGCAAATATTGCAAGGTATACCGGGCGGGCGAAGGCCTGAAAGTGCTTTTGTTGCGGCTCGGTCCCGAAAGCAAAAACGAATCCATTGTGGCTCTCGACGGTTTTGACCACCCTTGGGATGGCAAATTTTTTAAAGCCAGCGTGGTCAAAGCCGACGGACGGCAGGAGTTTACGATCCAGAACAACGGGCGACCTTTTGTGGTCCTGGTGTTCCGCGAACGCTACGGGCAATCCACGCTTTTCGTGCCCAAATACGGCACCGAAGAAACCGAGCGGCCCATCGCCTATTCGGAAGATCTCTCGGCCGAATGCAAGCCCGACATTCTGCTGTCGCAGTATTTGAATCAGCAGGCGGGTAAAAAGTAATCGTCACCCATACATCAATCAACTCCCATGTTTGAGAACAAGTTACCAACCGCTGCCCTCTTGCTGACCCTGCTGGGTAGTACGCTTACTGGCTGTGGCACCAAAGACAAGACAACCACCACCACGCAGAAAACCACTGCCACCGCCGAGGGCCCCAGTAACAGCGCCAGTGCCAGCGGCGTTGATGCAGCCATTGACGACTACGAAAAAATGGCCGTCGAGTATAAAGACCTAATGGTGAACGTAAAAAAAGGCGATACGAAAGCCATGCAGCAAATGCAGACGTTTTCGCAGAAAATGATGGCGGCCAGCAAGAAGATTCAGGAGCAGGCACAGAGCCAGGGCATGACCCTAACCGCCGAACAACAGGCCCGCCTGAAAAAAGTAGGCGAATCGTTCAATCAGGCCGCTCAGTAGCGCACTTTGTCCGTTACTGCTGGCTTGGCAACTAATGAATGTGGGCATTCGTCGCTACACCAGGTACGTAGACTGGGTGCTCCTGCTGTTGGCGGTAGCTGGGGGCTGCTGGCTGAACGAGCGGACCGAACGGCAGTTCGATCTGGTCACGACGTATGCCCCACCCTGGGTCTATGGGGTTGGCCTCTTGGGGCCGCTGTTGCTAACGATCTTCTTTTCCTGGAAGTACCGGCTGTTCGACAGGGGCAGATTGGTTGGCTCATTGCCGGTGGTGGTCTTCCTGGTCGGGTTTTTGTTTTTGATGGACGCTTTACCTAGGTGCATTCTCTTGACCAACGTATCTGAAGCCACCTCAGCAACTGCATTGCAGGACATGGATGTGGTCTATGTAAACAAGCACTACGCCAGAACAACTTACATCGGGAGCACCATTGGTATTGAGCATGATGGTAAGGTGCTCCGGTTCGAGTCATCGCGCACCAACTTCTTTCTGTTACGCCACAAGCGGTGCATCAGGGCCGAAATCGGGCAGGTGGCTCCAAGTTTCTACTACATCCGCAACCTGCAACTCGGACCCGGCGAACGCAGACGGGCGCGAGTTGATTTTTGGGCCTTTTGGCTAAAGAAAGAAGGTACATTCTTGGTCTGGATAGCCGCGTTTGGACTGGTGGCGTGGGTAGTTAGTCTGTTATTTGGTAAGCATCTAAAAAAGATTCGGCTTCAATAGTAACGACCTATTTATGAGACTGTTACCCACTATGAGCACATGATCGTTCTGTTCATTAAATCCGACTTAATTCGGCATCAGTCACTGCCGGGTCATACCTGTCCGAACTGCCGGAAAACCGGCGAAATGGACCTGGAGCTGCGACAGCGGTACGCCGAGTTTGCAACCATGACGATGAACCCGAGGGGCGTATTTGGGTTGGCACACTGCCTCCACTGCGGCTACATACTCCCCGCCAGCCGTTGGGACGAAGATTTGCACCGTAGCTACAAAGCCCTGAAAGCGGGTTATAAAACACCCCTCAGGTATTGGCAAGGGGCCATTCGCACGGCTATTGGCTTTGTGGCAGGGCTTGTGCTGCTGGTCGGTGTATTATTTTTTATGGGGCAGTCGCAACGGGCCGATTTTGCCCGACGAGATGCCGTTTTCAGCGAGGTGCTGGCCCGGCCCAAACCGGGGACTACGTTGGTGGTGGTGGGCAACAACACAGGGATGGCGGTATGGCGCATCAGCCGGGTCGGAAACGGAACAGTCTGGCTCAACAACTACGTCGGTAACCGGGTTCTGGCCAATGTCTACACAGAAACAGGCTGGGCCACGCTGCCCGACAGCGATTTTTCGGCTGAAGCGGTAGGGTATTCTGCCCAAATTTTTGCCAAGAGAGGGCTGAAGCAAACCGCAGACATGGCCAACAAAACCAAACCCTACGACGGTACCGTCTTTGCCGTGCTCGACAACTAACCATCATGCATAATCCCGAAGATTACGAATACGACGGGCGGCAGTCGAAATATCCGCCCGTTTGGCAACTGCTGGGCTATTTCGGGCTGGGGATTGGTGGTGTCATCCTGAGTTTCGACCGGCTGGCGGAGTTCACCGCATTTGAAAAACCCGTGCTGATGAACCGGCTTCAACCGATGATTCGGGTGCATTGGTTCGAAAAAATACTGTACGAATTGGGCGGCAAATACCTCGTATTCGGCGTTTTTTTGGTGTTCAGCCTCGTTTTCGTTGGGTTTGGTATCTGGCGGCTGAGTAGTTGGTTCCGGCTCCGCAATAGTCGCTAGCCAGTTCATAAGAGGTACCTCACGATGGCTCAACAAACGAAATGACTTTTCCCAAAAACGCTATCCTAATTGCGATGCTGTCAACACTCCTTGGCCTCTTCGGTTGTGCCAAGAGGCAAACCATTCATACGGGTACGTTCAGCAACGAAACCTACGCGTTGAAGGCCATCGACATTCAGGGTTTCAGCACCAATTCAATTGAATATGAACTGGTATTGGGCCGCTGGAAACCGATCCACATCGATGCCATCACCACCAACTGGGGGGCACCCTACGCCGACGACCTCTATGGCGATACCCGCCGGGTATACATTAGTCCAACTCACATTGCTTACCGGAACGAACCAGACAACTTCGTGGACCACCAAGCCACGATGCTCTACCTCTCACCGTCCCGTTTTTCGTCAGACGCTTTTGCCCATATTGCCAGGTTCATGCAAACGGAATGGCCCACTATCGACCGGAAGTTTGCGAACGAACGCTACAGTCGCTTCCCGCATATCATCGGGCTGGTGTACAGCGAATCCGACGCGTTCAGGCGGGTGTTCAAGGGACAGGGGACTGATGCCAACAAAGCCATCACGGTCGAGGTCGACGGGCGAGTACGCTACGGGGCCGTAGACCTGTCATTTGAAGAAGGGAGCGGGCTGTCGGATAAAGTACAAATGCCGGGTAAAATCATCTACGTCGCTACCGGCAAAAACGCGGGCCTGACCCTGGCGCAGGTACGTACCTACAAAGACAAAGCAGGTAAAACCTTGTTCGATTATTTTCAACTACAGGAAAAGCCATAATCCTCATGCCCAAACGTTTTTACAGCAATGATGTACTGTTATTTACTTTTATTTCAGCACTTATGCATTGGATATCGGTATATTTTACGGGCTTCGAAAATTATGTAACTTAGCTGGCAATTAACTCTAATAGATAAATTTACGATGGGCTTATTCGACTTTTTGAAAAGCAAGAAAAAAGGGCAGACATCTTTTACCAATGGCTCCTATCTTGACCCCGGCCTCAGTGATGCAGCCCTATTTTCGCTGGTTCGTGCTGCTATTCTCATCTTTCAACAGCATACCGACCTGGATCAGGATGGCATTATTGGCTTAATTAAGGCGCGTTGTACCGATGAGAAAATTGCCGTAGCTCTGTATCGTTTTATACCAATTGCTTATACGAGACTTTTTCTACCCGAAGTAGTTTATTCCGACAAATACATTCTATTTAAATCGAAAGCCGATGAGACTGCGTTTTACTTTTCAAAAGACAAACTATATCAAACCATAGCTGCCGAATGCCAGCGTCAGTTTAATCAATCTATCAGCTCAGAGACCATCATGCCTATTCTATACCATAGTGCTGAATTTAAAGCAATAAATTCAGCACTACTTGACGGATCCGATCTTAAAAATTTGATAAGCTCACCTGCCTATTTTTTGGTGTCATAACTGAGCCAGAAATGCCATGGTATCTACCCCGTCAGCGTAGTCAGTAAGACCAGGCCGTTGGGTAGTACCGAAGGGGATTGAGCCTTGATACCAGCCCTCAGCAGAGGTAACAACCTGAATTTTTTCAGCGTTTAGGGTCAATAACTCGCGCAGGTGGTCGAGGCTGGCGTAGGTCTGGTAATACACCACCGAGATGGGCGACACCAGGTTGCCGGGCGTACTGTCGGGCGTGGGGGTGACCATCAGAAAGCCGTTATCCAGGTGCTCAACGCGGTTTACGAGGTAAATCGACTTGTTGTAGTCGTAGTTGTTCTGGTACTTGTGCAGGTTCAGGTACTGGTTCATGCGTGGTTCCAGCGTACGCAGGAGGGGCACAAAATCGAACGGTTTTCCGTCGATTTCGTCCGGCACAAACAGGGTCGATACGTTGCGGCAGCCCAAGCCGTAGTAGGTCAGAATATCGTTGCCGAGAAGTTCCAGTTGTGCCTCATCTTCCACTCCAGTAAGCACCCCCACCGACGTGCGGTTTTTGCGGATGACGTGGGGCTTCCTGGCAAAATAATACTCGAAATAACGGGCCGTGTTATCACTACCAGTAGCAATGAAAGCATCGGCGGCATTGAGCCGGTCGGCAATCTCGATGTAGTCACCAAAGGCAGGTTCAACCGCAATAAGTTCGTTGATCAGATAACGCATCAGCATCTCGTCCTGACTGCTGAGCTTGGCCATAATGGAATGACCGCTAATGAGCACACAGAGCAGGTCGTTGAACCCCACCGCCGGTATATTACCCGCCATGACGACACCTACTTTTTTCGGCGTGGCAGGTTCGGCGGGATACTGCGCCAGCCAGCTGGTAAGCGCCTCAGCAGCAAGCATCTGCGACGCAATAGCATCGAGCGCCAGCAGGCAGTTAGGTACCGTAAACCAGTTATTTTTCGAGTTGGCACGGTAGGCGGCCTCCTCCCGTTCGGCCAGCCGCGCCGGGTCGCGCAGGCGTTCGCCAAGGTGTATGAATGCGTTGAGTCGTTGTTGACGGGTCATAGGAAGGAGTTTTCAGTTTTCAGTTGGCTGACGCAAGAGTACGCGAGCGTCAGCCAACTGAAAACTCTAAACTCTAAACTATTCATTTAAAAGATCCGGCCTTCTGGCTCTCGTTCTGGCCAGGGCCTGTTCGTGGCGCCAGTTATCTACGTTGGCTTCATGGCCCGACAGCAGGATATCGGGAACAGTCCAACCCTCGAAGTTGGCAGGGCGGGTGTAGATGGGCGGGGCCAGCAGATCGTCCTGAAACGAGTCGGTCAGGGCCGACGTTTCATCACCCAATACACCCGGAATCAGACGAATGAGGGCATCGGATAGTACCGCCGCCGCCAGTTCACCCCCAGAGAGTACGTAGTCGCCGATACTAATTTCGCGGGTAATGAAATGCTCGCGCACGCGTTCGTCCACGCCTTTGTAGTGCCCGCAAAGGATAATCAGGTTTTGCGAGAGCGACAGTCGGTTCACCAGGGATTGAGCCAGCCGTTCGCCGTCGGGTGTCATGTAGATCACGTCGTCGTAGGTGCGTTCGGCCTGTAGCTTGCGGATGCAGTTGGCAATGGGTTCAATCTGCATCACCATGCCTGCGCCGCCACCAAAGGGGTAATCGTCTACCCGGCGGTGTTTGTCGGCGGTGTAGTCGCGGAGGTCATGCACCAGCACCTCGGCATGACCCGCCTGCTGCGCCCGTTGCAGAATGGAGTGGCCGAAAAACGAGTCAAGCAGCTTCGGCAGGCAGGTAATGATGTCAATCCTCATAATGTTGGACGTTGGATACTGGACGCTGGACAGTAGATTTCCCCCAATCGGAGGTCCAGTATCCAACGTCCAACATCCTGCTTATTGTTCTTCGTCGGCATCATCAGGCGTTTCTTTCGCGTCTGAGAGGTACACGGCAAGCAGGCCTTCGGGCAGGATGACGTTCAGTGTTTTGGCTTCACGATCCACGGTTTTCACTATGGCGCTGTTGATGGGGATCAGCATTTCCTGACCCTTATACTCCATGTTGATCAGGTCCTGCGTAGCCATTGTCACTACCGATGCCACCGTTCCCAACGGACCGTCAGTTTCGTCAATCACCTGGTAGCCAATGATTTCATGGTAATAGAACCGGTCGGGATCGGTGATCTCCTCCAGGTTGTCGAGGGGCATCCAGAGTGTGCAGTTGATGAGCTTTTTGCCTTCATCAATCGTGTCAACACCTTCCAGGGCTACAATAGCCCGGTCGCGGTTGATGGAGATCGATTCGATAAAATACGGGAGCAGTTCACCCCGCACCTCAATCAAAATCGACTCCAGGTCGTCGTAGGCTTCGGGTTCGTCAACGTCCAGAAAAAACACCACTTCGCCATGCAGGCCGTGGGTTTTGGTAATATGGCCTAACTGAAAACAATCGTCTTTGGTCATAGTGAGAAAAGAAGCAAGAGGTAAGAAACGAGAAGCAAGAAGTCAGAAATAGGCTGTTGATATGTACGGATTATCTTCCCTTACTTCTTATTTCTTGCTTCTCACTTCTTGTCTCATACTTCATCTTATTTTGATACACAAAGAGCCTGCTCGGAAGAACAGGCTCTTTGCACTACCGGTATTGGAATGAATTAAGCAGCGGGCTTTTCGTCAGTCGACGTAGCTTCCGCAGCAGGTGCCTCTTCGGCTTCAGCTGCGGGGGCGTCTGGAGCAGCTTCGGCAGCAGGCGCCTCAGCAGCGGGAGCAACTTCCTCAACGGTGGGGGCTTCAGCTTCTACTGATGGCACACCGGCTACCATTTCTGGGGCCTCCGGGGCTTCAGCGGCCACGGCAGCAGGCGCATCGGCATGAGCGTCAACGTCGGCGGCGGGGGCTTCGTTGGCAACAGGGGCCTCGGCTACTGGCTCAGGAGCCACTTCGGCCACAGGCTCTTCCACTTTGTATTTCACGGCAATGGCTTCGGCACGGGCGGCGCTTACTTTCTGTTCAGCAGCCAATCGGTCCTGACGAGCCTTGTCTTTGCTTTGTACTTTCGTATCAGCGGTAGTCGCTACACGATTGGCCTTGTCGTCTTTCCAGGCCGTGAACTTCTCGTCGGCCTGCTCCTGCGTGATGGCGCCCTTTACCACACCTACTTGCAGGTGTTTCTTGAGCATGATGCCTTCGTGCGAGAAAATAGACCGGGTAGTGTCAGATGGCTGAGCACCCACCATGAGCCAGTATACGGCGCGGTCGGCATCAAGGACAATACGGGCGGGGTCATTATTGGGGTTGTACGAACCGATTTTCTCGATGTACTTACCATCACGGGGTGAACGTGATTCGGCTACTACGATATCATAGATAGCCATGCGTTTGCGTCCACGACGCGTCAAGCGAATTTTAACTGCCATTTTCTGGAGTTTTTTCCCGACAGGACCGAATCCTGCCGAAGGGGGATCTCGTCCCCCGGGTTAAACATGGCCGCAAAGGTACAAAAAAAAAGCGCAACAACGACCTGAATCTATAAGCCGGATTCTGTCGACAAGGCCGTACCCGTGGGCGTGCCTCACCGTCTTATCATTTATCTGGGAGGGCCGTCACCGACCCCCTCTATCGACCTACCCGCACCGGCAACCACCCGAAAGTGATGTGGAGACGAGCCGCCCCGCATCCGGTACTGTTTGGCCTTTCAGCCCCTAAGGTTTATCCTGCCCCGCATGTCGCCATCCGGGCGGTGGTCTCTTACACCCCCTTTTCACCCTTACCTGAGTGAATGAGCGAATGAGTGAATGAGTGAATGAGTGAATAGGCTGACGCGCGGGTTTGCTCTAGCGTCAGCCTATTCACTCATTCACTCATTCACTCATTCACTCATTAACCCCGGCGGTATATTTTCTGTGACACTGGCTGTCGAACGGTGGTTACCCGCCGCCCGCCTTCCCGTTAGGAAGTAGGGTGCCCTATGCTGTCCGGACTTTCCTCCCTGCCCTGCGGCAAGGCGATAAGACGATCCATGCCGTTGTTGCGCAGGGGCAAAGGTAGGCCGATTTACGAATTGCGATGTACGAATTACGATTTGTTGCTGTCGCATGGGTTTGCTCTACGGCAAAGGAGTGCGACAGCAACAAATCGTAACCGCGGCGGCGGACCGCTCGTAAATCACTTCAGAAACGCCACTACCCGTTGCGCGAAAGTAACTGTGCTCATGGTGGTGTTATGGGTGCCAGGCACGGTGGCGAGGGTGGCGTGGGGGAAGGCGGCGGCTAGCTCGGAAGCCTGCCCGTTGTCTTCGTCTTTATCGCCCGAAATGACCAGGATAGGCTGTTGAACGCGTTTTAGCTCGGCTATGGTGGTAACGGGCTGAAACTGCTGCATGTATTTAAGTGCTACTGTGTCGGCACCTGACTTGATGGCGTAGTCGACGGCGGGTTGCAGGTCGGGGTGGCTGCCGGGGCGGGCAAGGGCTTCGTAGAAATTACGTCGGCGGAACCAGTTGGGGTCGGTGAAGCCGGTACCCATACCACCCAGTACGGCCTTGCGGATGGTGTTTTTGGGCGCAATGGACAGCATCTTCGCCGCAACGATCGACCCGCGCGAATAGCCCACCACGTCGAAATTACGATGGCCAAGCTGCTTCATCAGAGCGAGCACGTCTTTCGCTTCCACGTCGTTCATGTACGCCTTCGCCTCATGCGGACGGTCTGATCGACCATTACCCCGCAGGTCAAGCGTGACTACCGCGAACCCACTGTCGACGAGCATCTGAGTGACTGCCGCCCGTTTCCAAGATTCACTATTGACAATGAACCCGTGAAGCAGCACCACCGCCGGGCCGCGCCCCATGGTGTCGTAATGAAGCTTTGTCCCATCGGCAGCTGTAAACAGTGGCTCACGAGTAATCTGTGCCTGAGCAAGTTGGGACAGGAGAAGGAGGGTTAGGAGAAGGGGTTTCATGGTAGTTTTGATGTACAATGAATAATGTACAATCGGTCCGCCGATGCGGTACAATGGCGCTTGCTCAGCAGGATTACTCATGCGCAACTGTCATTGTACATTATTCATTGTACATTAAAACCTCACAAACCCGCCACTTTCACATCTACCTTTCCATTGGCATACACCACGGCGACCATGGCGGTGGGGGTTAGGTAGACCTGATCGGGGCGCATGTCGTTGATTTTGCCTTTGAGCGTTACGCCTTTGGCCAGCGGGTAGTTGCTGATCCGCTCCTGCACCGACTGCTTAATGGCGTCGATCTGCTCGCCAATGGGGAAGGACATATTCTTCTCCATCGTCTTGGCTAAGGTGCTCTGTAACAGCCAGCTAGCGGCCCGTTGGAGCAGGTTTTTGGTATCCAGATCGTAGGTCAGGTTTTTCAGCGATACCGACTTGGTTTGGGGATCATAGTAGGGTTGACCGCGCAGGTAGATATCGCCGTTGACGCTGCCAGTGATGCCCGCCTTGATGATGAGGTTATCGTTTTGGCCGTAGAGGTCGATATCCGTCAATGAGACAGTATAGGCTCCATTTTTGAACGAAAACGATTTACCAACGAGTTGTTTCTTAGCCAGTTCGGCCACTTCGGGGTAGGTTGCCTCGCTGATGATGCCCACCCGAAAATCATCTTTTACGGTTGATACGACTGTGAGATCGGGCAGGGTGGTAGCGGGGCGGATGGCTGGTTTGGGGCCGATGTTGGTGAGCGTGTGCCCTTCCAGCCCGATGGTGGTCCGAATCTCGCCCTGCTCGAACCGAAGGGGTGTGATGAGTACCCGGCGTGGCACCACCGTAAGCCAGGTGCGGTATTCGTCCGACACGTTATAGGGCTCCCGAACCAGGTTCCAGGTACGCAAAACGGGCGTTTTCAGGTCAATATTGGCCTTCACCTGCTTATCGAGTGCCTGGGTGATCGTGCCCAGGTTATTGTCAATGGCCTTTCTCACCAGTCCCGTAATGGGAATGTCGAACCCCACGAGCCGGACGGTAGGCGTGGTCACGAAGTCGTAGCCCTCCGCCTTAGTCTGGGTGCTCACGCTCCAGTCGGGGTCGATGGAAAACCGGGTCGCAAATTTCAGGTCGATTTCAAACGTGGTTTCCCCCGACTGCATGAAGCCGAGCACTTTTTTGCCTGCTTTCGCCCAAATTTTCAGCGGCACCTGAAAATAAAACAGGCTGTCGCCCTTCACCACACCCGCCGAAACCCGGATGGGTGCCCGTTTCCAGACATTGGTCATAAACGGCGTGCCGTCGCCATCATTATCGAACGAGTTGTCTTCGTAAATCAGCCCGTTCACCTGCGTGTTGATCTGCCGCTCTACGTCGGCCAGGGCAATGGATACGGGAATATTGACCGTCGATAGCAGCGATTCGTTATGTACGTCCATGTTGGTAGCCTTGTAGTTGGCAGTGGGTGCCGCCGGGTTCAACCGCCCGGTGTTGGAGGTGCAGGCAGCAAGGAGCAGGCAGTAGGCAGTGGGCAGCAGGGAGTAAGCTCCCGCCTGATACACCTGCGTCAGCAAACTACCTACTGCCCCGACACCGCACCGGCGGACCGGTCGGACCGCTGCCCACTGCCTACCCCTTGCCCACTCACTTAAGCGTAACCTTGGTGGCACCGTAGCCGAATTTTTGTTTCTGGGCATCTTCGAAAAAGCGAACGTTGGGGTGGCGACTCAGGTGGCGGTGGAGTTCCTGCCGGAGTTTGCCCGTACCCACGCCGTGAATAAACGTAATCTCGCCCATACCCGACGCAATGGCGTTCTCTAAATTTTTCTCGAAGGCCCGCAACTGCACCTCCACCAGTTCGTCGGGTTTGCGTCCCGCCCCACCCGCGGGCAGCAGCTTCTCGATGTGCAGATCTACTACCGATGCCGGGCGGTCTACGCTTACTACGGGTGTGGTCTCGTTGGGTGTCAGCATCGCCGATTTCAGACCCTCGGCAGTGGGTGGAGCCATGCTGGCGTTGGTCGTTTCATCGTCGAGCTGGAAGACGTGACCGGGCTGACCCAGTACGGGCACGGTCTGCTTGTTTTTGTAGAACGCCTGGGCGCGGGGCTTCAGCCGCTTCACCAGCGGCATCCGGGCGGGTTGCCCACCGCCGGGCCGGAAATATAGCGCCTGTGCCAGCAACGTAGGCCACTGCTCAAATTTGGCCAGGGCGTATAACTCGTTGATTTTCAATTGCGTCTTCGCCTTCAACGTGCCGCTTTGAATGCCCCGATAGCCTCCTTCCCGCTCTTCGGCCAGGGTAAAGAGCACCTCCCAGTCGGTGTTGTTCACGAGGTAAAGAGCCACGTCGCGGTCGTTTTGGGGCACGTAGGCGAGGTAGAAACCCACGCTTGCCAGCACCTGCCCCGGTTGCCCCAGCGGGCGTTGCGGCGCAAAGGCCTCGCGCACGTCAGCCGCCTGCCCCGACGCCTTGAACCGCTCAGCCTCCATGGGTGACACGACCACCAATTCCGATTGCATGACGGGGATTCTAAACCCATCTTCAATCTCAATTTCAACCTGGTTGCCCGACAAGAACCGCGTCACCACGCCCTGTTCTTTTGCCCGCAACATCCGTACTTTATCGCCGATGTTCATATATACTGGATCTTGGATACTGGATATTGGACGATAGACAAAAGAACAGTCGGGTCTAGCGTCCAGTATCCAAAGTCCAATGTCTTCATTTAATTCCCAACCGTAACCCTACCGTAAAGTTCCGGCGGGGGGCAGCGTTGTAGTAGCGGTTGCCTACCGCGTTGAGGTCGTAGCCGAGGCTGTAGGTCTGGTCGAGGAGGTTATCGCCGCCCGCGTAAAGATCAGCCGTTATATGCCTACCTATCAGCTGCTTATACCCTATCGTGGCTTGTAGCAACCGCGTGGGGTCGGCGGTGGCGGTGTTGGCGTCGTTGAGAGCAAACGGGGTCAGAAACTGGTAGGTAACGTGGGCGTAAAGACCCATAGGCAACGCCGCATCCAGCCCCCAGACGCCCGTGAACGGTGCCACGCCTGGCACTTTATTGCCCGACAAATCGACCGCCAACTGTTGGTAGCTTAGGTAGGTATAGTTGGTTAGGGTCAGGCTTTGCCACACTTTCAGGATGGGTCCGTTGACAGCATTACTGGCGGGCAGCAGGTCATAGCCGAGGTAGCTTTCCAGGCCCAGTTGCTGCGTACGGCCCGCGTTGACAAAATACTCAGCCCCGTTGGCCAGTGACCGCCGCACAATGGTGTTGCGAAGCCCCAGCGAATACCCGACCACATCGAACTGAAGCCGGTCGAACAGCCGTCCGCGCAGGCCCAATTCAGCCTGAACACCCCGTTCCGGCTCCAGGTCGGCGTTGAAAAAACCTGCCGACGACAGCACTTCCTGGCTCGTGGGGACCGAATAGCCCGAACTGACGTTAAAAAACAACGCTGCCTGCTGCCCCAGCGATTTCGACACCGCCACCCGCAACAAACCCACCGGCGTGAAGCTCCGATTCTGTTGACCGGGGCCGGGTTTGCTGGCAACAGAAAAGCGCGTAAACTGATACTGCGTCTGGTTATAGCTCAGGCCCAGCGTCCCTACGATGCCATAAGGCAGTTGCAACTCGTCCTGTATGAATAGGTTGTACTGTTGCGCCCGAAGTTCATCATCGGTTTGCAGGGTGTCGATCTGTCCTTTGCGGTTGCCGAAGTTCCGTGAGCCGGTGCGGTTGGTTTGCCACTCGCCGCCAATTGTCAACGTATATAGTCCCCCGGTGGGGCTAAACCGTGTTACACTCCGTCCGCCAAGACCCTGATCGGTACGGCGTTCGTAGTTGGTGATGAACGGGTTGTTGAACTCCGTTGCCGACGTAAAGAGCACGTTGGTCGTCTGCCAGCGGGGGTTCCATACGTAGCGGTGCGATGCCCCCAGGTAAGCCACTTTCTGGTTGATGGCCGCGCCCTGTTCGGCACTGCCGGGGAGGGTCCGGGTGGCAGGGCGCGAGGCGGCGGGGTTGGCCCGGAACTGCGCTTCGGTGAGGCCACCGGGAGTTTCGTAGTACAGGTCCGAGTAGATAAACAAGCCTGTCAGCGACTGCTTTTCGCTCAGGCTAACCGTACCCGTAATGGCCACATTGTCGCGCACCGACTGGCTGTGGTCGCGGTAGCCATCGGCCTGTAAGTGGTTTACGCTGAGCATTATGTTCGACGATTCTCCCGCCGACTGAGCCAGCGCGCTGTAGCCCTGCTGCCCGTAGCTACCGGCCAGATAGCCCACCTCAACCTGGTTGGTACCCGCCGTGGTGGCAGGACCACTGAGCAGCACCGTGCCGCCCGTATTCGAGCCGTAGAGACTGCCCGACGGCCCTTTGATGACCTCTACCCGGCCAAGCATTCTAACATCAAGCGCATTGATGGGTGTATTGCCCGACGCGTCGGTGAGGGGCATGTCCTGGTAATAAACCCGCACGTTGCGCACCCCAAACGGCGACCGGATCAGGCTTCCCCGAATCGAGAGCCGGTAGCTCCCCGGCGACCGTTCGTCCATACGGACACCCGGCAGTGTGTTCATGGCCGACACCAGCGTGGGCGTGGCAAACCGCTGGGTAAGCTCGCGGCGGGAGAGCAGCCCCACCGAGGCCGCCGTGCTGAGCAGTGTCCGGTTCGATTCGTAGGCCCGCACCACCACTTCGTTTAGCGGTCGGGCGGTGAGCGTATCAGCCGTTAACTCCGTAGATTGCGCCAACAACTGGCAGGGCACGAGGCAGGCAGCGAAGTAACAAGCGTTATATAAACTAGTTTTCATGTAAAAAAGTAATACAGGCACAAGGTTTGTACTAGTGAAGCGTACCCTCCGTACAACTTATCTCCGTTCGTTTTCGTCATGTTCCGGCTTAGTTTATTCGCAATCTTTATCCTGACCACCTTGGCCAGGAGTTCTCTGCTGGCCCAGACAATAACCGAACGAGCTGATTTACAGGCAATATTCGACAGCCTTCAGGTAAAAGGCAGCTTCCTGCTTTACGATGCAACGGAGGGCCAATGTACGGCTTATCGGCCCGACGACTGTCGACGGGGCACGTTACCGGGGTCAACGTTCGAGATTGTCAACACGCTCATTGGCTTAGAGACGGGCAACCTTAGCGGCCCCGAAACCGTCATTGCCTGGGATGGCATACGGCGGCCTGTGCTGGACTGGAACCGCCCGCAGACGCTTGAATCGGCCTTCCGGGGGTCGACAGTGCCGTTTTATCAGGAATTGACCCGCCGCATCGGGGTGACTGACATGCGCGGTTTCCTGAGCAAGCTCCACTACGGCCACCTGGTTGTGAGCCGTGCTACGCTCGACAATTTCTGGCTGCAAGGCCCCTCTGCCATATCTCTTTTCGACCAGGTGCTGTTCCTGCGCGAACTGCTGACCGGCTGCGTACCCTTCTCGCCCGACAACCGGGCCGTGCTGCGTTTTCTGATGCGTACTGAGGCTACCCCGGCCTATAAACTCTTTGCCAAAACGGGTTGGGTGGGGTTCGGCCGCGACGAAGGCCTTCCCGCGCCGTCGACGTATATAGACTATGGTTGGTACGTTGGCTACCTCGAACGCGCCGACGGACACCAATTCATTTTCGCTACCCGCCTGGAAAGCCCCGCCCCAGTGCCCGACCATTGGCCCGCCGCCCGAAAGGCAGTGACCCTGGGCTGTCTGCGAAAACTTGGCGTGATCAAGTAGGAGTCTTTTAAGGGGAGTTTTCAGTTTAAAGGGAGTTTTCAGTTTGTAGTTTTCAGTTGCTTCGCATGCTCCGTACTATAGCGCGAAGCAACTGAAAACTACAAACTGAAAACTCCCTTTAAACTGAAAACTCCCCTTAAAATGGAGCCATTAAGGCCGTTTCGGTGTTTTCTATTCGATGGAAGATGTGCTGTTGAATCGTGTAGAAGAAAGCCCTAAGGTCGACCAGCGGTCGGCGCGGGTGTGGATGCCGAAGCGGGTGCTGTTTACGCCCGACGCCCTGAATGAGGCCTATGGCCAGCAGATTTACGAGCGGGTGTCGGCCCTGAAGTTGCCTATCGAGGTGATGAAGAACAACCGGCTCACTGGCCTGCGTGGGGCCGACGACCGCGAGACTTACCGCATTGCCAAAAACACGCTGGCCATTGTCAACGCGCCACCCAGCGCCATGCGCCTACAACCCATTCCGCCCTCGGCCGACTGGCAGATGAACCTGGCCGAAGGCTGCCCCGCCCACTGCCAGTACTGCTACCTGGCGGGGAGTCTGGCAGGACCACCCGTGGTGCGCGTGTATGCCAACCTGCCCACCATGCTGGCCAACACCGCCAACTACGAAGGCACCTACCCACCCAACGCCACCTGGCAAAACGTAGACGGCAAACCCGGTCAGCGCCCTACTTCCTTTGAAGTGAGCTGCTACACCGACGTATTGGGCATTGAGCACCTGACGGGTGGCCTGGCCGAGTGCATTCGGTATTACGGGCAGCGCGAAAACGGGCAGCTGCGGTTTGTGACAAAATACGACCAGGTAGACAGCCTGCTGACCCTGCCCCATAACGGTCATACCCGCGCCCGCGTGAGCCTTAATACCGAGTCTATTGCCCGCAAGCTGGAAGGGGGCACTGCCTCTGTGGAAGCCCGGTTGCAGGCACTCCGCAAGCTGGCCTTGCCAACAGAACTGGGCGGTGGTGGCTACCCTGTGGGCATCATTCTGGCCCCAATTATGCCCATTCCGTACTGGCAGGAGGAATACAGCCACCTACTCGACCGGATTTATGATGCACTGGATTATAGCCAGTTAGGCAGCCAGCTAGACCTGAACGTAGAGATGATCAGCCACCGGTTTACCCCCGGCTCGAAAGATGTGCTGATGCAGTGGTACCCCAACACGTCGCTGGATATGGACGAGGCGGGCCGGTCGGCGAAGCGTAACAAATTCGGGGGCACCAAATATGTCTACCAACCCACCGACATGCAGGCGATGAAGCGGTTCTTCTACGCCGAGTGGACCAAACGCTTCCCCAACGCGCCAATTTTGTATTGGACGTAGGGATTTACGAGGTACGAATTACGATTTGTTGCTTACACTGGAGGATGAGTACTCTGGCGTAAGCAACAAATCGTAATTCGTAAATCGTACCTCGTAAATCAAAACACTCTATTCCTTGCCCGGAACTGAATGGTTAGTCCGGCAGAGAGGGTGGCGGTAGTGAGGGTCTTTTGGCTGTTGTAGGTTAGTTGCTGCGTGAGGTTCCCGTAGCGCGATTCCAGGGGCACGTTGGCGAAGGTGAAGCGGGCGGAGCTGTAATCGCCGTTTACGTGCACGGCCACCGTGGGGCTAACCCGGAAACGGAGGCTCATACCCGCGCCGCTGGCCAGGGCTTTGGCTTCGCGGTTGTCGGTACGAATGAGCGTTTCGGTCTGGTTGATCTTGCCCTGCACGCAGGTTTCGGGGCAGGTGGCCCATGCCTGACCAGCCAGCGCACGGAGGTCCAGCGCAAACCGGCCCAGGGGAATGGTAATGAACGGCCCCGCCATGAGGCTGCGGCTCTGCCAGCGACCCGATTTGCCCGCTGGTGTGCTAGCCTGAAGATTGTCGCCCGGCGATTTAATATAAGCGTTGACCATGGCGGCGGCATCATAACCGTTCTGGGTTTCTTCATAGCGGCCCATCAGGCCCAGCGGCCCGGCCAGGCGGTAGCCTGCCATCACGCTCCAGGTTTGTCCACGCAGGGCAAGGCCGTTTTCTTCAGCATCGGTGGTGCGATTGCCGAAATTGCCCAGTGGCTGACTAGTGCCCAGCGAGACGGAAACAAACCCATTTTTTTGTTGACTATTGAAGATAAACGCTTTCTGCGCCCAGCTGCTATGAGCGGCAGCAAGCAGGAGCAGAATCAGGCACAAGCGATACATGGATACAGTGGCTAAGTGGATTAATAGGTCGTTGGTAGGTGCAGCCACAAAACCAGTGCCACAATTCCGGCCAACCACGTATTTTTGACCCATGCCGTCGCCAAGCCCACGCTTACTTTTGCAACAAATTACTGACGATCAGTTAGTTGACTCCCATCTCTTCCCTGAAGGATTACTGGCGGCTTACCGGCATAATCCGTATTGGGGCTATGAGCGGCCCGACCCGAACCTGTTTTTTACGACCGTTAGCGTTTTCACCCTTCAGGGGCTTCTCCCCCGCCTCGCTCCTGCCGAACAGACCCTTGTCCGGCAGATCATAGATCGCGCCCTGCCCTCCTACGATGCCTTTAAAAACAAGGACGGCCTGCTTACCTACAACTTCTACGCTACCCGGCCGTCGCGGCATTTTCCGTATGGTTTGCTCATGCACCGGTTCCGTCATTTCCAGCTTCCCGACGATATCGACGATACGGCCATGGTGTACCTCACCCGCTACGGCAGCCCGGCCCAACCCAGCCCCGACGATCTGCTTTTTTTGCATGAAAAGCTCGCGCACCATGCCAACGGCACCCGGCTCTGGGTGCGAAATACCTTCCCGGAATATCGTTCGTTACAGGCTTATTCAACCTGGTTTGGGAAGAACATGCCCGTCGAATTCGATGCCTGCGCGCTGGCCAATATGCTCTGCTGCGTGTATACGTACAACCTGCCTCTGGACGTACACGCGCTGGACAGCCTGACCCTCCTGGCCGATCTGATCCGCACCGACCGCTACCGTACCGATTCCTTCCGGGCGGCGCACAACTACGCCCGTCCGTCTTTGATTGCCTACCACGTAGCCCGGCTCATGGCCCACCACGACCCCGAAATCCTCCGCCCCATCCGCGCCAAATTCGTGGCCGACATGCGCCAGGAACTGGCCCTTACTATGCAACCCATGGAGCAAATTCTCTGGGCCACGTCGCTGCTCCGCCTGGGTGAAAAAATCCCGGCCGTGCCACTGGAAGGCATAGAGGCCACTTTCCCCGATTTCTCCTTCTTCATAGCGGGTATGTTGTCGGCCTATGAACAGCCGGGGCTCTACCGCTGGGCACACCGCCCCTTCTGGCACATCCGCTGGCGCTGCCCCGCCCACTGCCGGGTGCTGGTGCTGGAGTATCTTTCACTCTCTCTTTCGCTCACTTCATCTGGCCGAAATAACGGTTGATACGGGTTGTGGATGGCCTTGCGGGGGGTAGGGGGCAACTTTGTGGTGTCGGAAGGGGCTGCCAGGTCGCTTCCGGCTGCCTTCCTCTTTTCAACCAAACGCCCCGCTCAGAACGGGAAACAACAAATCCGATGAACCGTTTAGTCACCTTCCTCCTGCCCATTGTGCTTGGGCTGTTGACAACGCTTAGCGCCTGCAAAAAAGACCAGCAGGCCGTTACCCCCGACACCCCCGGCGATTTTGTAGCCTCGTTTGTGGGCGTGCGCTGGCAGATGGCCAGCTTTGAACTTACCCCGCCACAGGACCTCGACGGCGACGGCAGACCCGACAGCAACCTGCTCCAGTTTATGCGCCCCTGCGACCTTGACAACACCCTGATTTTTGAACGCAACGGCAGCCTGACCGGCGACAACGGCAAGCTCAGCTGCGACGATGATGCGGCCACCAACAAACCCGGTACATGGACCTACGACAACGCGTCGAAGAAAATGACGGTGGTAGACGGCGACGACGGCAGCGTGTCGAACTGGACGGTGGAAGAGGCCTCGGCCCGCTACCTTAAAGTAAAGACCACCATCACTGAAGATGGCCATACCTACGCCGCTGTTATCACCTGGAAAGCCGTCTAAATACACACCACCCATAGACCAGCCTTTGCCATGAAAATCACCCGCCTGGAGCTGGCCGTTAACGATCTGATGGCCACGCAACAATTCTACGCTCACCGGTTATGCCTGCCTATGGTCAACGCTACCTACTGGAGCGCTACGTTTCGGGTGGGGTGGACCGAACTGATCTTCACCCAGACGCAACGCCCGGTGGCCTCTTACCGCTTTGCGCTGAACATACCCATCTACAGCCTGGAACAATACCAGCTCTGGTTCGACCTGCCCTACCTGAGCCTCGATGAACGGGGTTGTCGAATCGCTCAATTTCCGAATTGGCAGGCACGCGCAGTCTGTTTTCTAGACCCCAACGGCAATATCGTCGAGTTCATCGAGCGGCAGGATGCCGTCTGTACCGAGCCGGGAGCCTATTTCCAGGGCGTCAGTGAAGTGGGTGGGCCGTTTACCACCTACCTATCTGACTCACAGCCAGTATGCAGCCCAAAGCCCCACATCTGTACCTGCGGTAAACGTGCCGATGTAGGCGCCCTGCTGGCACAGGCTTAATCGTAGACCTTGGCCATTAACCATTAGACAAGCCCCCCCTGAAGCCATCCGGTTCAACCACCGAAATAGTGGTTTCATAGGCGTTTTGTGTTGGCTTGTCGACGTTTAAGTAGGGGTGTTGCTTATTCTGAGGGTACTTTGTATCCTATTTTCGAGGCTTCATCACGCAGACGCATTGTATGGATTTCGCTACCTGGAATGACCTGTTCGTGGGCATGGTTACGTCGATCCTGCTGCTGAACGTTGTTCAATGGTTTATCTACCGAGAGCGTATTTATGGGCTATATACCCTCTACATGCTGGTATGGCTGGTCTACTACGGATCTCGCATGCCCTTGTTTATCAACGATATACCCGATAAGACCTACGATTTTATCCGGGCTGGGCTGCCCTCTATCGCCTATTTTATCTACTTCGATTTTGCCAACGCTTTTCTGAACGTTCGGCAGCAGCAACCCCGGCTGTACAGGGTATTTCAGTTCGGCAAGGCGCTGGTTATTCCCTACGTGCTGTTGCTGATCTGGCTTTGCTTTGTAGACCCGGTCTGGCACCCAGTGCTGTTCAACACCACCCATACCGTCTTGCGGATCACCTGGGCGCTGATAGCCATTTACAGCATCAGCCAGTTGTTTCGGTTTCGCCATCTGGAGGCCCGCTACTTCACCGTCGGGTCTACGTGCCTGGCCGTGGGCGGACTGCTATCGATGGTGCTCACGTTCATCTACCCCAGGCTCCCCGCCGACCTCCCCTTTTGGCAGGCCCCCATTGCCTATTTCCAGCTCGGTATTTTGGGCGAACTGCTCTGCTTTTCGCTGGGCCTGAGCTATCGGCAGCGGCGGGCGGCGGTAATAAATGCCGTTGTTGAGCAAGAATTAGTTCAGGAGCGCGAAAAACGACACCGCGAACAACTCGAAAGTGATCTGTCGGTGCAGAAGCTTCGGCAGGAAATGTCGGAGGTGCAGATGCGGGCGTTGCAGGCGCACCTGAACCCACACTTTCTGTTCAACAGCCTCAACACGCTCTCGTCGCTCATTGCCGATGAACCAATCCGGGCCGAGCAGTTTGTCGACGAAATGGCCAGCGTGTACCGGTACGTGTTGCAGACCAACGCCCAGGAACTTACCACGCTGGAACGCGAACTAGCCTTTATCGACTCGTATTTTCACCTGCTCGAAACGCGCTACGGCCGGGGTATCAGCCTCCACAATCAGGTAGACAACAGCTATCTGAACTACCTCATTCCGCCGCTGACGTTGCAACTGTTGGTAGAAAATGCGGTGAAACACAATATCATCTTAGCTACCAGCCCACTCACAATCAGCATTTTAACCAATAGAAACGGTCAGTTAATTGTGCATAATAACCTGCAACGTAAAAGCGTTAGGGTGGCCTCTAACGGCGTGGGGCTGAGCAACATCCTGACCAAATACCAGATGCTGGGCCAGCCAGCCCCCACCATCGAAGAAACCCAGGAAACCTTTGTTGTCACGCTACCGCTGGTGAAAGGGTGAAAGAGTGAAAGAGTGAAAGAGTGTGGTCCGGCACTCTTTCACTCTTTCGCTCTTTCACTCTTTCACCCTTTCACTCTACTTCCCCATCCACTTCTTGAAGTCTGTGGCGCGCTCACGGCTTACAATGACCTCGTCGGTGGGGGCGGGTTTGATTGTGAGCTTTAATTTGTTGTTGAAATAGGGGTGAATCTGCTGCACCGAATTGATGTCGATAATGAACTGGCGGTTGGCCCGGAAAAACTGCGTCGGGTCCAGCATAGCTTCAAGTTCGTCGAGAGTGTAATCGAGGGAGAACTTCTGGTTATTGTTGGTACGGAACAGGCTCACGCCGTCTTCCGAGTAGAAATAGGCCACGTCGGCCACCTCAATGGGCACCCACTGTTGCAGGTGACGCACCAAAAACCGTTTGCGGTAGTCGGCGGGCTGAATCTGCTGCCGGAGTTGCTGCACCAGCACGTCGATGGCCACGCGCCCGGCGTCGAGATCGGGGGTTTGCACGGCGGTGTTCTGACTACGCAGCCGGTAGTGTTTCTCCAGGCTGGCCTCCAGCTCGCGCCGTTTGATGGGCTTCAGCAGATAATCTATACTGTTGACTTTGAATGCCTTAAGCGCATATTCGTCATACGACGTCGTGAAGATTACCGGCGACTCAACGGGGGTTTGCTCGAAAATATCAAAGCTCTGTCCGTCGGCCAGTTCAATGTCCATCAGAATCAGGTCGGGGGCGGGTTGCCCGCTGTTGCGGTTCTGTTCCAGCCAACTTACCGACGCCCGAACGCTGGCTGCCGTACCCACAATCTCGATGGTGGGATCAACCTCCTGAAGCAATTTGGTCAGCTTACGGACAGCCAGTTCTTCATCTTCGACAATAAATACGTTCAGCATAGTTCAGGCGGTGTTTAGACAGGGGATGTATGAGTAATTGTTCCAAAGTAACAGCAGGAGGCTTTCGAGGCAATCGGGTAGTCTGATGAAGTGCAAAAAAAGGGGGTTAAACCCGTGATAAGGCCTGCTAAAGCGTAGGCCTCTACAACCCCGAACGGGCCACAGGCAGCGTGGCGGGCGTGTTGGCAACGGTTGGCGTGAGTAGGGGCAGCGTAACCACAAATGATTCGCCGTCGTCGCGGATATCAACGCCGGCGGTACCCAGCAGCCGGTATTTGGCAGCAATATTGACCAGGCCAACCCCGTCTGCGGGGACGCTTGCCTGCTTCCGTTGCAGGTTGTTTCGCACAATCAGGTGCCCGTCGCGGGCCAGAATCTCGATCTGTAAGGGTTGTTCGGGCAGCATGATGTTATGTTTCACCGCGTTTTCTACCAGCATCTGAAGCGTCAGCGGGGGCAGCAACAGGCCCTGCTCCTGTTCGGGCGCAAACACATATAGCTCAATACCAGCCGTATAGCGCGTCTTAAGCAGGTGAAAGTACGAATCGATAAAGGCCAGTTCGTTGCGCAGGGTGGTCAGGTCAACCTCATTGGAGCGTAGCAGGTAACGGTACACGCTGCTTATCTCGTCGACAAACGCCTCGGCCTGTCTGGGGTTTTCGCCAATGAGTGAGGACAGCGAATTGAGGCTGTTAAACAAAAAATGCGGACTGATCTGCGTCTTCAGCGAGTCGAGCTGGCTTTGCATATTGGTTTTCACCAGCGCTTCTTTTTCCACGTAGGTTTGCCGCCACTGCCGCAACAGATAGCCCCCCTCATAGATCACCATGTAGACGCAATGGTAAAAGAACTGAATGCCCAGCGATGAGGTATAGTCAACGGGGTGGGGCCAGAACCACCCTTTCTGGTCGATCAGCGTGTGGGCTACCTTCCGAATCAGCCAGCCGAAGTTGGCTAGCACCGGCAGAGCGAGCAACAGCCAACGCAGGCGAATTCGGGTTTGAGTGTGGCTGGGGTAGCGCCGTTGCAGGTAAACTACTACGCGCCGGGTTAGCTCCCAACAGGTGTAGCCCGCCAAGATCGCAATCAGATCGGTTTTAATAATCTGGTAGGGCGAAAATTCGAAGTACCAGTTCAGCCGAAAAAAGAAGGTGCCGAATAAAAACAGCGCCAATGGGCCAAAAAGCCTGATTTTTATGTCGGTCGATAGCTTCACGAGTGCGTTGGCAACAATCGTCAAGGTCGCAAAAAGGAAGAGATTGCCCAACCCGAACCCGGATGAAACAACACAACCCGTCGGCGAAGCAGCCCAAAACAGGGATCAACCGTCAGTGGGCAGCTTACCGGATTCCGTTACTGGACGGCAGCCTGCTGAGCGGGCTTATAGCTCAATTTCTGGACCTTGTTTACCCAAAACAACCCCACCGCCGACAGCACGGCCAGGCTGGCAAGCAGCCACCAGAGCGGCGTGAACCCCACCCGCTCTACCACCTGCGAACACATCAGGGGACTGCATACCTGCGCCAGCGCCCACGACATGGTATATAGCCCGATATACTGTCCCCGGTTGCGGTCGTTGGCGCGGTTGGCCGTAAAGGTCTGCATAAACGGCATTGCCAGCATTTCGCCCACGGTCATCAGCAGGATCGTGATCAGCGCCACGCCTGCCCACTGCGTGAGCGCCAGGGCCAGAAAGCTCAGGCCCGTCACCAGCACGCCCACCGCCGAAATGCCCAACCGACGCTGGAAACGGCGTTCGAGGGTATAGACCAATGCCATTTCAACCACTACAATCAGCAGCCCGTTCATGGTCGACAGCAAGCCAATACCGGCCTCGTCGATACCCAACTCCTCTTTGAAATAGAGCGGAATAAAACTAAAAAACGGCACGAAGGCAGTCTTGTAGAGTAAACAACAGCCCACGAAAATAAGGTACAGGCCATCGTGATACGGCGACCGCGTAGCTACCTGGTCAGTCAATGCTGTGTCGGCATCGGCAGGTGTGGCCCGAACCGGGCGGGGTAGGGCATAAAGCAGAAAAAAGGCCGCAGCGAGGCAGGTAAGGCCATCGACCCAAAACAGCAGCCGGTAGTCGACACTGGCCAGCAGCCCGCCTAGCCCGCC
Source organism: Fibrella aquatilis (assembly GCF_017353255.1). Taxonomy (GTDB): domain Bacteria; phylum Bacteroidota; class Bacteroidia; order Cytophagales; family Spirosomataceae; genus Fibrella; species Fibrella aquatilis. The sequence continues at coordinate 497,079 of NZ_JAFMYU010000001.1, forward strand.
GCCAACGGCCCAACCCAGGTTGACAGCCAGCCGGTTGAGCGAATAGGCACGGGTACGTGTGTCGGGGGTGCTGTAGTAAGCAATAGCCGCCGAGTTGGCCGGACGAAAGGCATCACCGAGGGCGGTGAACACAAACACCATGGCACACAGCCCCCAGAACGACTGCACAAACTGGAGGCCAATGAGCATAAGCCCGCCAAAGAGCAGGCTGTAGAGTTGGATGGCGTAGAACCCCAGCCTGTCGGTGAGTTGCCCACCCAAAAAAGTGCCCAGTAACGACCCCAGCCCAAACGCCGCCAGCACCGCCCCCGCCTCTTCAACCGAAAAGTGCAGGTGCTGGGTCATGTAGAGCGACAGGTAAGGCAGCACCATGGTGCCACAGCGGTTGATAAGCATCACCCCCGCCAGCAGCCACATCCGCCTCGGCAAGCCAGTGTATACAGTTCGGTAAAGAGTAAGCATAAGAAGATAACGGTGAGTGATGAGTGCGGTCCGACGAGTCGGTAAGCGGTAAGTTTGCTGCCGCCCGATTAACCGCGCTGGCGACAGCAAACTTACCGCTTACCACTCATCACTCACCACTAATCTTGTGCCACTATTTTCTTGTCGGTGATCAACGCCCGGTTGGCCCTGATAAATGCCTTGAATTGTTGGATCTCTTCGAGTTGCCGGTCAATGGGGTGCGTGAGGGAATAGCTTTCTACATACACATCGGTGAAGTCAGTGATGAGGTATTCCATGAGCTTGATGCCCCTTTTTTTCAGCGCGTGGAGGTATAGGTTCTGGTGGTTGAATAAATACCGCCCCGGCTGGTACGACCCCGTCGTTTTGATGTCGACAGCCTTGTAGTTGCCAATCAGGTCGACGTAGCCATAGAAGAGCACATCGTCGATCTGCCACTGGCAATACACCTGCGTCTCCACGATGGGGCGGGGCAGCAGTTTGCGTACTTTCTTCAGAATATCGGGGTCGAATCGCTCTTCGTCAACGCCTTTAATCAGCGTTTCTTCAAACGAAGTACCCCGTTGCTGCGCCGCCGTGGTAGGCTGCGGCACCCGGTTGATGGCATCGAGCAGGGCCTGTTCAGACAGGTTGCCGCCATGCAGGTAGCGCGAGAAGGTGTTGAGCAGGGTTGGGTAAAACCGGTAGTTGATGTCCATACCTGCTCAACACGGCAACCCGCGCCACAGTTTAGCCCACCTTACCCATGGCCAGTAGGGTAGACAAGGTAGGCGTTGGGCTACCACCCACTTTTTCAATGGTCACGGCAAAGGCCTCGGCGGCGGCAATGGTCCGGGCGGTGCGTTGCAACTGCTGCCGGTCAGTACTGAACACGCCCGCATCGACGGGCTTGCCCCCCACTAGTGCCCACAACTGATACTGCTTGTCGGCGGGCAGGGCGGGCAGCGATTCTACCTGTAGCGTCACCTGCTTGTCGGCCTTGTTCCAGTACACGATCAGGTCGGCCTGCGCACCAGCCGGGTTTGCTTTGGCCAGCCGAACTGTTTCTACGCCGGGCGTTTGCAACAGACTGATTAGCTGCGTGTTATACTGTTGCTGTTGCTTTAACTGCCCTACTTCGGTTTGTATCCGCGAATTGGTCTGCGCCAGTTCGTCGGCGTAGGCCTGCTTGGTTTTAAGCTGGTTGATCAGAAAATAGGCAAAGGCAATGAGCACCAGGCCAACGGCTGCAGCGGCCACCCAGGCTACCTGAAACGTTGGTACTTCGCGGTGAAGCGGCACTACTTTGGCACCCTTGTCGGCGGCGGGCTCGTCGTTTGTGGTGGGCTGAGCGGGCGCACCCATGGTAAGCCGGTTCCGAATGCGGTCCTGCAAATCGGGTGGTGGCTCGGTGCTGTGCAGGAGCGCGTAGTTTTCCAGCGCCAGCGTCAACTTATCCAACTCCTGGCGTACTTCTGGATAGATGGCAGACAAACACTGCACCTCGCGCCGTTCCTGGTCGCTGACGGCTCCCAGCGCATACGATTCCAAAATGCCGGAATCTATGTATTCGGGTATGTTCATCGGCTAAATACGTGTTTAAGTTCCTGAAGGGTGGCCTGTAGCAACCTCCTCAGTTTCTGTGGCGGCAACTGAATAGATGCAGCCAACTGGTCGGCAGTCTGCCCGCAGAAATAAAGTTTATGTAACAAAATACGGTGTTCGTCGGCCATTAGATTGTCTACTTCCGTAGAATCTTTACTATTTCCTGGCAATTGATCTGCCTCCTGCTGGTTTATACTGGCATGTGCAGCCAGCCGGGCGCGGTTCAATAACCAGGTTAAAAAACTACCCTGGCGGGGCACATACGTGTCAAAGTCAGCCCATGCAGCCACAAAAACGTCTTCTACTACCTGCGCCGCCGTGTTTGGTTTCTCAACAATAACGAGAACTACCCCATATAATACATAGGCATACTGATCGTATAACCATTGAAACGCCTGCTCGTCTCGTTTGGCCAACTTTTGTAGCAACTGGCTTTCGGGCACTAAAAAAAGCGGCTGTTTCACGGAATGCGTGGTGACAAATAGCGGTACGACGGCACAGTAGGTGGCAATCTTTTGAGTGAGCGGCAAAATACAGCAACGTTGTTAATAGTTGGCTATGGTCATCTCATGAAATAGTAAATGGCACTGTACCAACTACTACAAGGCCCGATCATCCATTTGCCCTCTGGAGGCCAATTTTGTATATTCGCGGCCTATTTTGCACCGTATGCCAGCACCGTACCAACTCCAGGGTATTCCCACCACCACCATCGCCGACGAGTTTGGCCTGCCCCTCTACGTCTATGACGCCGACAAGATCATTGACCAGATCAACCGGTTTCGGGCGGCATTTTCCGGCTCGCCGGGCCGTGAGATAAACCTCCGGATAAAGTACGCTACCAAGGCCCTCACCAACCTGTCTATTCTGAAACTGATGCGGATGCAGGGCGTGGAGGTCGACGTGGTGTCGGTGAACGAAGCGCGGCTGGCCCTACTGGCGGGCTACACGCCAGAGCAGATCATGTATACCCCCAGCGGCAACGCCTGGCCCGAAATTCAGGAAGCCATCCAGATGGGCCTGCGCCTGAACGTTGATAGCCTGCCCCTGCTCGAGCAGGTGGGAAACACCTATGGCCATACCGTGCCCGTTTGCCTGCGTATTAATCCTAGCGTGGCCGACGGCGGCAACCTGAAGATCCAGACCGGCCATGCCGACTCGAAGTTTGGTATTCCCCACGCCCTCCGCGCCGATATTGCCCGCATGGTGGTCCACTACGGTATCGTGGTGGAAGGGCTGCACGTGCATACCGGCTCCGATTTCAAGTCGGCCCGGACGTTTTTGCAGGGTGCCGAGGTGCTGTTTGATCTGGCTGGTGATTACCCCGACCTCAAGTTCATCGACTTTGGCAGTGGCTTTAAAGTAGCCTACCGCGAAGGCGACCACGTGACCGACATGGCCGAGTTGGGCACCGCCATTACCGACGCCTTCAGCGCGTTTTGTGACCGTTACGGCCGGGCGCTGGAGCTTTGGTTCGAGCCAGGTAAGTTTCTGGTGAGCGAGGCGGGGCACCTGCTGGTGGGCGTGAACGTGGTGAAGCAGCACCCCACCCGCACCTTCGTGCAGGTCGATTCGGGCCTGAACCACCTGATCCGGCCCATGATGTACGACGCCTACCACGAGATTGTGAACCTGAGCAACCCCATGGGTACGCCAACCACCTACGACGTGGTGGGCTATATCTGCGAGACGGATACCTTCGCCACCAACCGCGACCTGCCCGAAGTGCGGCCCGGCGACGTGCTGTCGATAGAAAACGCCGGGGCCTACGGCTTCAGCATGGCCTCGACCTATAACCTCCGCCCCCGCCCCGCCGAAGTACTCGTCTACGAAGGCACCCCCCACCTGATCCGTCAGCGCGACACGTTTGAGGACCTGACAAGGGGGATGGTGGACGTCGCTATGCTCAATGAAGAATTAATAATTAAGAATTAAATTGACTAAGCTGAATTAAGGGTGCATAGGTTAAGTCGTCAATGATCCGGCTGTGGCTCTCCAGCGGGACAATTCTTAATTCTTAACTCTTAATTCTTAATTCAAAAAAAATGGGACGCGCATTTGAATACCGGAAAGCCCGAAAAATGAAACGCTGGGGGCAGATGGCCAAGACCTTCACCCGCATCGGAAAAGACATTGTGATTGCCGTGAAAGCGGCCGGCCCCGACCCCGACACCAACGGGCGGCTGCGGGCTATTATTCAGAACGCCAAGGCCGCCAACATGCCCAAAGAGAATGTGGAGCGGGCTATCAAGAAGGCGTCGTCGAAAGAGCAGGAAGACTACAAGGAGATCGTGTATGAGGGCTACGCCCCCCACGGCATTGGGCTGGTGATCGAAACCGCTACGGATAACCTGAATCGCACCGTGGCCAACATCCGCAGCTACCTTAACAAGCTGGGCGGCAGCCTGGGTACGCAGGGCATGCTCGATTTCATGTTCACCCGCAAGTCGGTGTTCCGCATTCCCGCCGAGGGCGTAGATATGGAAGATTTGGAACTGGAACTCATCGACCTCGGTGCCGACGAGCTGGAACTGGACGAGGAGACGAACCAAATCGTGATCTACGGCGATTTCACGGCCTTTGGTGCGTTGCAGAAATACCTCGAAGAAAAAGGCTATGAGCTGAAAGGTGCTGAATTTGAGCGCATTCCCACCGACTACAAAGAACTCACCGACGATCAAATGGCCGACGTGGAGAAGCTCATCGAGCGCATCGAAGAAGACGACGACGTGCAGATGGTGTACCACAACATGAAGTAAACGCGGTACCAACGCAGCAACATAGTTCAGGGTGAAACCCACCCTCGTGTAGCTTCTTGTCCCATCGGGACAGCACAGCGTAGCGTCGGTAGAAAAATAGCGCTGAATCGCTCCTGCGTGCCGTAGGTACGCGACCGACTAGCTGTTTGTGGCGTACCTACGGTACGCTGGTGGGTAAAAATCCAACCCCACAGCTACCGACGCTACGCTGTTAAATCCCTACGGGATAAGTAGCCACAGAACCCAGGCCTGTGTCCCCACAGGCCTGCGCTCGCGTCAGCCAAGGTCCGCCATCCGGTCGCGTAGGCCCGTGGAGACACAGCCTAGGGTGAGAAGAAACTGTTATTGCGCATCAGTATGCTTACGGAAATACGTGTGTTGAAGTTGTAAGTGTAAAAACTTACGCCTTTGGATTTTTAATTTCTGAAAGGGTGGATCAGAGACCATATGAATGTAACCCGAATTAATTTGTAAAATCCCAATAGCTGTTAATTTCAAAGTTAACAGCTATTGGGATTTTAATTCTAACATATATACAATATGTTTTTTGTTATACCCTAAACTTATTATAGCTTATGAAGCTCGATAAAATTTTGATATTACTAGTACCGTTTTCACAAATAGCTTACGCCCAACAAAAATGCTTTCAAGTCGTAAGCAAGGATAATAATCAACCAGTACCTTATGCAACAGCTACTTGTACTAAATGTAGCTATGGTTCATATAGTGATGAAAATGGATATCTTTGTTTTGATACTTCAAAAACTGACACAATAATTATAACATCGATAGGTTTTATCAAGTTAGAGGTGTGGGTAAACGATCTTAGAAAAGATTCGATATTTTATATGATACCTCAACCTGTTCAACTAAATGAAGTTAAAATCAAGAAGCGAATTTTGCGCGACCAAGAGGTTGGCCCTATCAAGAATCGTAGGTTCTCCTTGTCTAGTCATTCTTATTGCCCTAACTCTGCTGCACAACTGGGAGTATTTATCTCAAATACCATTGATGATGATTGTACCATATCCAGCCTAATATATAACACAGAGGTTAAAAAATCTGACTTCGTAAAAGCTTTCAAATGTAAAGCATCGGTATTTAGCGATGACCTACAGAAGCCTGGTAAAAACTTGCTTTGTGTTGAGAAGGTTTTTGATGTTTTGCCAGAACAACGTAAAATAATAGTTGATGTTAAAGAATGCAATGTAATCTTCCCAAAAAATGGGGTATGGATTTGTATTGAAACTATAGGCTATACCGATAAAAATGATACTTATTACGCAATTCAACAAAATAGCGTTGGGGTTTCTTGGGGTCAAAATAGAATGGGAAACCGTCGTAGCCAAATAAAAACAGTAAGTCCTTATTACAGTTTGGTGACATTAAAAGATGGAGATATCGCTAAAGAAAAGTTCTGGACGCTGCCTTGGAAAGACGTAAGCTCAATTAAATATGGCAAAAGAGTATTAGAGTTTGGCATGGAGATTGTTTATTGAACCAGTTACTATACTTAATATATTTTTAATCTTATCGTACTTTTATCTAATGTGAATCTTCAATGGTGCGTAAGCTGCTATTGTTGCCGAATAAAACCAAATGATGATCGGCAAGCAGACAATCACCCTGACGTAATTTATCAAGTGGTCGGTTTAACATATAAGGGCTTGTCAATTAGTGATTTAGGTAGCGCCCTACTTAGTCAATAGGCTGCTATTGGTGCGGGGTGGGGTGGTGAATTGAGTAAACGGTACACGGGTTAGGCGCAGGATTTTGTTACTTCCTGCTCCACAACCCGGTTTTCTCGTGCTCACCATCACCCTAAAACCTGCCCAGGATCTGAAGGCTCATGAGCTTACGGCACTCTACAGCCTGGCTCGTCGTACGGGTTTTCCGTTGGCCAATAACTACATCGAGTCGGCGCATTTTGTCTATAACCCGACCGTGGTGATGGCGCATAGTGGCGATCAACTACTTGGTTTCCAATCGTATAACACCTACCGGTTGCGTACGCCCTTCTTCCGTGGCGAGGTGCCGTTTATCTATGGCGGGCTGGCGTTTCAGGACTATGCCCTGGCCGGGCGGGGGCTGGGCTACCGGCTGAGCCGCTACTACATGCGGCAAACGCTGGGGCGGCTGTTTTTTCTGCGTCCGTACGCCTTCGCCATCCGTACGCCCACGCCCCGGCTCATGCAGATCCTGGCCGTGCAACACCAACTGGTTCACTTTAAAAATGGCCTGCTCACGCCCGACGTCCTTCAGTTTGCCCTGCATTTCGTGCGTAACGTCCGCCGGTTCGAGTACCCCATCGATGACCGGCTCGTGGTGCGGGGCGAACCCGTCCACGCCGACATCTCCGAGCAGTGGTCGCGGCTGTTTGGGGCGTCGGAGGCGGCGTATAATCAACTGGCTTACGAGGCTGATCTGGTGCGCGTTGAGGGCGGGAGTCATTTTCTAACCGGTAATTACCTGCTGCTATTGGGCCACTCGTCGTGGCGAAAATTATGGGGTTCACTTTGGACGTGATTAAGCGAACGAATAAATCATTAAAAAAATGATAATAATGCCATTTGACTAGCATAAAATTATCACAGTCAATTAGTTATGTAAGTCGCCATTTGCGTATTTTTTCTAAGTATTAAGCTGTCTGTTTAAAAAAGAAGAGTATTTTTAAATCAAGCCTGATTTATTACTCAGTACAAAAATCAGGCTGTAGCCAATGCCATTTTTTAGTGCCATATCGTAATCACAACCACTCTAAAACTCTACTACTCATGCATCACGCTTACCGGTACACAGTGCGCAACCCGCGTTGGTTGCTGTTGGGTTGGCTCATGTGCCTTTGCCTTATGGCGCAGGCGCAGGACCGGCGAATTTCAGGTCGGGTAACCGAAAGCGGCGGCAACACACCGCTGCCCGGCGTCAATATTGTGGTGAAGGGCACGGCCACCGGTATGGCTACCGACGCCAACGGGGCCTACACCCTCACCGTACCCGCCAACCAGAACACGCTCGTCTTTTCGGCCATTGGCTACATCACGCAGGAGGTGACCATCGGTAATCGGACCGAAGTGAACCTGTCGCTCGATACCGACGTGCGAAACCTGAGCGAAGTAGTCGTAACGGGCTATGGCGCCCAGTCGAAGCGCGACATTACGGGGGCCGTGGCCACGGTCGACACCAAGCAATTATTGTCTGTACCGGCCACCAACGTGGGGCAGGCCTTGCAGGGTCGCGTGGCGGGCGTCACGGTGGGCAACGAGAACTCACCGGGTGGGGGCGTGATGGTGCGTATCCGGGGTTTCGGTACGATCAACGACAACTCGCCGCTCTATGTAATCGATGGTGTACCCACCAAAGGCAACCTCAACACCTTGAACCTGAACGATATAGAAAGTCTTCAGGTGCTGAAAGATGCCTCGGCAGCGTCGATCTACGGCTCGCGGGCGGGTAATGGCGTGGTGATTATCACGACTAAGAAAGGTAAAGCAGGCAAGCCCAAATTCACGTATGATGCTTACTACGGTGTGCAGCAACACGGCAAGCTGCTCGACATGCTCAACACCAACGAGTACGCCCGCCTGACCTGGGAATCGCGAATCAACTCAGGGGTGGTGGGGGCCAATGGCAATCCTAACCACTCGCAGTTTGGCAACGGTCCAACGCCCGTCATTCCCGAATACATACTACCCAGCGGCGCGGCGGCAACAGACCCACGGGTAGCCCAAAATCCCGATGGTTCGTACGTGAATTACAACAACGACATCAACTCGTCGAAGTTTCTGCTCATCACGCGGGCCAACAAAATTGGCACCAACTGGCTCGATGAAATCCTAAACCCCGCCCCCATCCAGAACCACCAGATCGGCGTATCGGGTGGTAACGAGGGCGGACGCTACGCGCTGTCGCTCAACTACTTCGACCAGGATGGCATCATGAAATACACGAGCTACAAGCGCTATTCGTTGCGGGCCAACACCGAGTTTAATGTGACCAAGCGGGTGCGCGTGGGGCAGAATTTTCAGGTGGCCTACGGCGAACGAATAGGACAACCCAACGGTAATAACGCCGAGAGCAACCCCATCTCGTTTGCCTACCGGATTCAGCCTATCATTCCGGTCTACGACGTGGCGGGCAACTTTGCCGGTACCCGTGGTGGCGACCTCGACAATGCCAACAGCCCCATGGCCCAGCTTTTCCGTAACAAGGAAAATATTCAGAAAGAGGTACGGCTGTTTGGCAACGCCTTCGCCGAAGTCGACATTATTCCCAACCTGACGGCCCGCACCAGTTTCGGGATCGACTACAACCTGTTCAATTTCCGTAACTACACCATCCGCGACATCGAATCGGCGGAGGCACGGGGATCTAACAGCTTGACGACCAACAACAACTACGAGTATACCTGGACCTGGTACAACACGCTGACCTACAACCTGAGCCTTGGTGACCGGCATCGGATCAACGTGATTGCGGGTACGGAAGCCATCAAAAACTATTTCGAGTTCTACGATGCCAGCCGCACCAACTTCGCCAGCGACGACCCCGAAAACCGCTACCTGAGCGCGGGCACGGGCGTGCAGACCAACAATGGCGGCGCCTCCAACTGGCGGCTGGCGTCGGAATTTGCCAAGATCAACTACGGCCTCGACGATAAATACCTCATCGACCTCACGGTGCGCCGCGACCGGTCGTCGCGGTTTGCGCCGGAGTTCCGGTCGGCGGTGTTTCCGGCGGCGAGCGTTGGCTGGCGGGTGTCGAAAGAAGGATTCATGAGCGGAGCCAGAATCGTTGACGACTTCAAGATTCGGGCGGGGTACGGGCAAACGGGCAACCAGGAAATTGGTAACTACAACTCGTTTACGCAGTTCAGCACCAACCCCATTACATCCTTCTACGACATCAACGGGTCGCGCACCTCGTCGCTGCCCGGCTATGAGCTAACCCAGTTTGGCAACGCCAAAGCCAAGTGGGAAACCACCACCAGCCTCAACATCGGTTTCGACGCCTCGCTGCTGAAAAACCGCCTGGGCATCGGCTTCGACTGGTATACGCGCACCACCTCAGACATGCTCTTTCCCGTGGCGCCCCCCCTCACGCAGGGCGTGGCTACCAACCCGTTCCAGAACATCGGTTCGATGCGCAACACAGGCATTGATCTGATGATCAACTACGGCGATAAAATCGGCTCCGGTGGCCTTACCTACAACGTGGGGGCCAACTTCAGCACCTACCGTAACGTGGTGACCAAAACTACCGGCGACGCGGGCACGCAGTACTTTGGCATCAACGATGAGCGGATTCAGAACTTCGTAGTCACGCAGCAGGACTACCCCATCTCGTCGTTCTACGGCTACACCATCGACGGTATTTTCCAGACCAACGAAGAAGGCAAAGCGCACCCGGTACAGTTTGGCAACGCCGCCACCGAGAACATTGCGGGCCGGTTTAAATTCCGCGACGTGAACGGCGACGGGGTCATCAACACCAAAGACCTCAGTATTATTGGCAACCCCCACCCTGCCTTTACATATGGCCTGAATCTGAGCCTGAACTATAAGAATTTTGGCCTCACGGTATTTGGCCAGGGCGTGCAGGGTAACCAGATTTTCAACTACGTGAAATACTGGACCGACTTCCCCACGTTTGCCGGCAACCGCAGCACCCGCATGCTCTACCAGTCGTGGCGGCCGGGCAGCACCGGGGCCATCCTGCCGCAACTCAGGTCGAGCGATCAGGTCAGCATTCAGCCGTCTACGTATTACCTGGAAAGTGGGTCGTATTTCCGCATGAAAAATATCCAGCTGACCTACAAACTGCCGCAGGGCCTGCTGTCGTCGTTGCGGCTGAGCAACGCGTCGGTATATGTACAGGGGCAAAACCTGCTCACCGTGACAAACTATTCGGGTATGGACCCGGAGATCAACCTGCGCAGCTACACGGCGGGTAACGACCGGCAAATTGGCGTCGACGGTGGGTCGTATCCCGTGGCAAAAACCCTGCTGGTAGGCCTGAACCTAAGTTTCTAACCTGACATCATCCATGAAAAAGATACTGCTTTCTCTTCTCTGTCTGTTGGTGGCTACGGCCTGTTCCGACAAGTTTTTAGACGTGCAGCCCAAAGCCGCCCTGGCGGTGAGTACCCTGCAAAACAAAGCGGGCGTGAATGCCCTGCTCATTGGGGCCTACGCCCTGCTCGACGGCTGGGCCACGCCCGAAGGCGCCTACCGGTCGTATCAGGTCGGGGCCGACAACTGGGTCTACGGCAGCGTGGCCTCCGATGATGCCTACAAGGGCACAATTGCGGGCGACCAACCGCCCATTTCGCTGATCGAGCAGGGCAATATCCAGTCGGACAATATTTATTTCCGGGGCAAATGGCGGGGCATGTACGACGGCATTGCCCGTTCCAACGACGTGTTGCAGACCCTGGCCCTGGCCACCGACATGACCGACGCCGAGAAGGCGCAGGTGGTAGCCGAAGCCCGGTTCCTGCGCGGCCACTACCATTTTGAGCTGACGAAGATGTACAAAAAGGTACCCTACATCGATGAGAAGGTGTATAACCCCAACGACCTGGAAAGCACCAAGCTCACCAACACCGCCGACATCTGGCCCAATATTGTGGCCGACCTGAAAGCGGCCTACGACGTGCTGCCCGCCAAGCAAAGTCAGCCCGGACGGCCCACCAAATGGGCGGCAGCAGCCACGCTGGCCAAAGCGTATCTGTTTCAGGCTAAGTATGCCGACGCCAAACCGCTGCTGGAGGCTATCGTGGCCAGCGGGCAGTATAAGCTCATGGACCGGTATCACGACAACTTCCGGGCCACGACCAACAACAACGCCGAGTCGATTTTCGAGGTGCAGTATTCAGTCAACGACGGGGCATCGGGTGGCGAAAACGGCAACGCGGGTTCTACGCTCAACTACCCCTACGGTGGTGGCGGCGTGACCACCTGCTGCGGCTTTTTCCAGCCCTCGCAGAACCTGGTCAACGCCTTCAAAACCACCAACGGCCTGCCCCTGCTCGACACGTTCAACGCCAGCGACGTAGACTCTGACCAGAACATTGAATCGACGGCACCGTTTACGCCCTATGCCGGTGCGGTTGACCCCCGGTTGGACTGGACGGTAGGTCGGCGGGGTATTCAGTACCTCGACTGGGGCGTGCATCCCGGCAAAGCCTACGTGCGCGATCAGGCCTACGGTGGGCCGTATTCGCCCAAAAAGCACGTCATGTACAAGTCAGACGTGGGCACGAACACCTTTGCGGGCAACCCGCGCCTCAACGCCAACAACTACCGCATGATCCGCTATAGCCACGTGCTGCTCTGGCTGGCTGAGGTTGAAACCGAAATCGGCGACCTCGACAAGGCCCGTGCATACGTGAATCAGGTCCGTAAACGGGCCGCCAACCCTGACGGATTCGTGAAATCGGGCGACGGCAAACCCGCCGCTAACTATGTGATCAACACCTACGATGCCCCCTGGACCGACAAGGCTGTAGCCCGCAAGGCGGTGCAGTTTGAAGAGCGCTTGGAGTTTGCCATGGAAGGCCACCGCCGGTTCGACCTGGTGCGCTGGGGCATTGCCGATCAGACCCTCAACGCCTATTACGCCGCCGAAGCGAGCAAACGGACCTACCTGAAGGGCGTGACGTTCGTGAAAGGCAAGCACGAGTATTTCCCCATCCCCCTTCAGGAGATCTTGAACAGCAAAAAAGGGAGCACAGAGACGCTAACACAGAATCCGGGATATTAAAAGGGAGTCTTCTGTTGCTTCGCGCTGGTACTGCTGCGTGCGCGAAGCAACAGAAGACAGTAAACAGAAAACTCTAAACTAAAAAAAGCCCCTTAGTGGGCTTTTTTTTATGCGTTGACCGCAACGGCAGGCTTGCAGCATTTTTGGATCGCGGTTACTTCTATTCGGGCAGACTGTTGGAAAACAAGCCTATATAACCTTATACAGGCCAAATATTGACGGATTTTGCATAGTAATAGCCGTTTTATGCAAACTAAGGCGTTCATCAGCTTATCAAATTTGTCCTACAATTCCTGTCAATGATACCACTCATTAGGTAAGCTGACTGTGCGTGTCGGGCCGGGATTAGACTGCCGTACTTCTCTAAACTCCCACTGAACATGCAACACTGGCTACGCAACGCGGCGGCAGCATTTCTTGCGCTGTTATTTCTGACCATAACAGCCCTGGCCCAGACAGGCAACATATCGGGCACTGTAACTGATGCCAAAGGCGAAGCCGTGGCGGGCGCGTCGGCGGTGATCAAAGGCAGCACCAAAGGAGCTACTTCCAACGCCAACGGTCAGTTCACCATCGATAACCTCGCCAACGGCGACTACACCGTGGTGGTTTCTTCTATCGGTTTCACGGCGCGTGAACTGAAGGCCAGCGTGCCGGGGGGCGGGGTGCTGCGGGTGCAACTGACCGAAACGGCTGCCAACTTAGACGAAGTCGTCGTGACGGGGCTGTTCGACCAACGAACCCGCCTGGAAGCTTCAGTGGCCATTAGCACCCTTAATACCCAGCAAATAGAGCGCGTGGCTGCCACCAGCGCCGCCGACCTGCTCAAAAATATTCCGGGTGTATACGTCAATCAGGCACGGGGCGAAATCTGGAACACGGTCTACTCGCGCGGCATCTCGGCGGGGTCTATCGACAACGCATCGGGCTACTACTATGTGTCGCTACAGGAGGATGGCCTGCCCGTAACAAACCTGAACAGCGGGGTGGACAGCTACCTGCGGGTAGATGCCTCTACGGCGCGGGTGGAGGCCGTGCGCGGTGGTACGGCCTCTATTCTGGGGGCCAACGCGCCGGGTGGCATTTTCAACTACGTATCGAAAACGGGCGGCAAAACCCTGCAAGGTGAGGTACGGGCAAAATATGGCCTCGAAGGCGACGGCAAAAACCCCTACTACCGGGCCGATGTCAACGTGGGCGGTCCGCTGAATGCGGCCAAAGACCTGACGTTTAACGTGGGTGGATTCTACCGCACCTCAAACGGGGCGCGGTATCCGGGCTACGCCATGAACAACGGCGGACAGCTTCGGGCCAACATCCTGAAGACATACGCTACGGGTTCGCTGAAAGTGTACGCCAAGTTTTTGGACGACCGCAACGCCGTGAGTGAATTTATCCCGACGCAGGGGTGGGACAACCCCCAGATTCCCGCCGGTTTTTCCACCACCGATTCGTACTACCTGCCCGACGTGACGCTGCAACTGCCCATCAACGGGTCAGGGGCTGAGACGTTCCAGTCGAAAGATAAGTTTCATGCCACCGAACTAACGGCCGGCTTAAGCTGGGTGCAGGACCTGGGCCGTGGTTTTACGCTTAAAAACGACGGTCGTTTATCGAGCAAAAACTTCACCCAAAGCGTACCGGCCGTGGTAACGCCCTTTGCCGTCGATGGGCTGCTGTTCTACGCCATTCCGCATAACCTCGGTAAGTTTGGCACCTACACCTTTACCGACCGGGTAACGGGCCAAACGCTGGGTACGGTTACGCAGCTGCCCAATATCATCAACGGCAATTTTGCGGGGTTTAAATTTATTCCGGGCGAAAAAAACAGCTTCCCCGGTGCCAACGTGCAGAACAACTCGCTGTTTTTCCTGCCGCTGTTTTTCTCTAAAAATGACCGCAGTGAGTTCACCGACCAGTTTTCGGTCACGAAGAAACTCGATAAGATGAGTTTCACGGCGGGCGCTTTCCTCAGCAGCTCACACATCGACATTGTAGGGTCGGGGCAGGATTTTGGTATTGGCGTGGGCACCCTACAAGACCGCCCCCACCTGACCGATATTAAACTGACCGGGCTTGATGGCAAGGTTTATCAGGTAACGGACCCCAACGGTTTCATGGACGTGGGGCGCGATGGCACCAACCTGGCCAGCCACACCCAGAATCAGCTGGCGTTATTTTTGGGCCACGACTGGCTCATCACGCCCGCCCTGAACCTCGACTGGGGCATCCGCTACGAGCGCGTTGGCTTTAAAGGCTTCAACGCGCAGGCTGTGCCTAACCCCAAACGCAACGACCCCACCAACGGCGGGCGCGATGGCAACCCCCTGACACTCTATGATAACGGGGGCGGTACCGAAGGTCCCCACCTCGATTATGATCAGCGCCTCAGCACCCTATCTTTTTCAGGCGGGCTGAACTACCGCTTCTCTGACAAACAGGCGGTGTACGTGCGCTATTCAAACGGTAACAAATCGCCGGATGTGAATTTCTTCACCGGCCTGACCACGCCCTATACGCTGGCCAACACCCCCGTTACGGCGCAGAATGTGGAGCAGGTCGAGGCCGCCTACAAGGTTAGCACACAGCGACTTAAGCTGTTTGTTACGCCGTTCTACAGCGTATTGAGCAACGTGCCCAACAACCAGACCTTTACCAACGCCAACGGCTCGAACTATAACCCCGGCACCCAGTTTGCCAAATACACCACCACGGGCGTAGAACTGGAAGCCAGCTACAACGTGACGAGGCAGTTTGCCGTCCGGGCGGGGGCTACGGTGCAGGGGTCAACGGCTACCAGCTACAAAGCCTACCTCGAAAATGGCCCCGGCCCGCAGGATGACGTGCTGCTCGACTATTCGGGCAACGAGACCGACAACAACGCCCGGTTGATTTTCAATATCAACCCAACCTACAGCGGTACCAGGTTTTTTGCCTCCCTCAACTACACCTACCTCGGTGCGCGGCAGGCCAACGTACCCAATGCGTTTCAGCTCCCCGCGTTTGGCACGGCCGACCTGTCGGCGGGATATACCGTCACGCCGAAACTAACGCTACAGGCCAACATCAATAACCTCTTCAATACGTATGGTATTCTGGGGTGGTCGGGTCCAGGCGGTTTTCCGGCGGCACTAAACCGGCAGGGATTCACCAAAGCCTACGTGGCCGCCAACCCCAACGCCATTTATGCCACGCAGGGTTCTATGCCCCGTGCCTACTTCCTGACGGCCAGCTACAAGTTTTAACAGTTGATGCCCCCCTAGCCGACCCGTCGGACCGCCCCGAAGGGGGCCTTATTTTCTTATCTATCATGAAAAACAGCCTTTTACTTTTTGGCTTATTGACTTGCGCCACTCTCACTGCCCAGGCTCAGAAGAAAAAACCTTTTTTCTGGGGTGTTGCCACCGCTGCCTATCAGGTAGAAGGCGCGTATCAGACCGACGGCAAGGGCGAATCGAAATGGGATTTTCTGACCAATAAAGTTGGCATTACCCAATTCACAATTGGTGAAAAACAAACGGCCAATGTGTCGATCAACATGTATGACCGTACGCAGTACCTAAAAGACATTCAGTTAATGAAACAGCTGGGCGTAAATGCCTATCGCTTTTCGTTAGACTGGAGCCGCATTATTCCCGATGGCAGCGGCGCTGCTAATGAAAAAGCCCTGGCGCATTATGATGTATTGATCGATGATTTATTGGCCGCCGGTATCGAGCCTTTCGTGACCATCTATCATTTCGATTATCCGGCGGTGTTGCTGCAAAAAGGGGGGTGGGGTAATCCAGACATGCCAAACTGGTATATAAACTATGCCACAACGGTCATTAAACGATATGGCCATAAGGTGAAGCATTTTATCACGTTCAATGAGCCATATATCGAGTTTTTTCTGGTTGAGAACATGCTCAATGCGCAGGATACTAAATTACCTCCCAAAGAATACTACATGAGTCAGATGCAGAAAGCCCACCGCCAGTTGATGACCAATGCACGGATTATAAAACTATACCACGACCTGCACCTGAAGGGCGAGATTGGCCTGGTACTCAACCTGAACCCGGCCGCCCCCTGGGACACCGCAAAGGCTGCTGACAGACGAGCCGCCCACTTTCAGGATGTGCTGATCAACGATTTATTCCTCGACCCGATATACAAAGGCCACTACCCGAAAATGGCCTTGGACTCGCTTAAAAAATACAATCCTGATTTTGTTGCCCCGGCGCAGGATATGGCCTTTATTCGGCAGCATAAGCCTGATTTTCTGGGTGTTAATTTCTATGCACCCGCCATTGTAAAAGGAGAAGACACGCCCATGTCGCTGAAATGGCTGGATAATAATCCCGACTCCGTAAAATCGAACGTTGGCCCCGTCAGGCCTGTCTATTTATACAAGATATTGATGCGCCTGAAAACCGAATACGGAAATCCGACTGTTTTTATCACTGAAAATGGTACCGGTTTTAAATCGGAAGACGTAAAAGTTGGTACTAAAATTAATGACCCTATGCGGTCGGATTACATAAGGCGGCATATTGATTATACGCTGAAAGCCAAAAAAGAAGGCGCCAATGTACATGGGTACATGGTGTGGAGCGGCTGGGATAACTTCGAGTGGGTGTCGGGCTACACAAAACGCCTTGGATTAATCTACGTCGATTTCGCTACGCAGGAGCGCACTCCAAAACAGAGTTTTTACGACTACCAGAAAATTATTCAGACGCATAAAAATTTATAGTAGCCTTATTTAGTGATCACAAACACCCCTGACCATGAAGAAGCTATTTTCCTACGAAAACGCCCTGGTAGGGCTAATGGCCCTCACGTTTGGGTGCCTGTTTTTCGACCGGCTGGCCCTGAATTTTCTGATGCCCTACGTGGCCAAAGACCTCGCCCTGAGCAACACCCAAATCGGGTTGCTGGCGGGGGCGCTGTCGCTGGCCTGGGCAGTATCGAGCTATTTTTCGACGGCTTGGGCCGAGGCCAATGATCGTAAGAAAGTGGTTTTTATCGTGGCCGTTTTCCTTTTTTCCATCTGCTCGTTCGGGTCGGGGTTGGCCACGTCGTTTGTTACGTTGCTGCTGGCGCGTTTGCTAATGGGCTTTGCCGAAGGACCGGTGATTCCGTTGGCGCAGAATTTCGTGGAGCGTGAATCGTCGCCGAATCGGTTGGGGCTGAACGCGGGCATCTTACAGGCGTTTGGGTCGGCCTTGTTTGGGTCTATTCTGGCGCCGGTGGTGCTGGTGCAGATTGCCGGGAACGTGGGCTGGCGTAACGCCTTTTTTGTGGCCGGGGCACCGGGCCTGCTGTTTGGTTTGCTGGCCTGGCAGGTGATCAGAAAATCGACCGCCGCGAGCGCGGGTAAACGTGACCAGTCGGCCTTGAACGTGGGCGAACTGCTCGGCTATACCAACATCCGGTGGGGTGTTCTGACGGCCTGCTGCGTGTTTGGCTGGTGGTTTGCTACGCTACCGTTTATCACCAACTATTTCGTGACGGCGCAGGGCATGACCGCCGACCAAATGGGTAAAACAATGGGCCTGCTGGGCGTGTCGGGCCTATTATCGTCCATTATTGTGCCCGCCCTGTCAGACCGGATTGGCCGGAAGCCGGTGGTGCTGCTGTTTTGCGGGGTGGGTGCGCTGTATCCGTTGGCGGTTTATTTTCTGGCGGGGTCAGGTGTGCAACTACCCGCCATGTGCCTAACCTATTTCATGATGGGCCTGCTGCCCATCGTGGCCGCCGTGATTCCCTCCGAGTCGGTACCTGATTCGCTGAAAGCCAAAGCCCTCGGTTTCACAACGGCAGTTGGCGAAATCGTGGGTGGGGTCATGGTGCCCGCATTGGCGGGGGTGTTGTCCGACACCGTTGCGCCAGCTGCCTTCTTATGGGTATCGTCTACAATGGCCCTGCTGGGGTTGTTGTGTGCGAGCCAATTAGTGGAAACGGCCCCTGTGAAAACTGGGCATCTGGCATTGGCGGACCAACCCAATCCGACATCCGAAGTCGTATGATTGCGCTCGTAACGGGTGGGGCGGGCGGCATTGGGTCGGCCATTTGTCGGCAACTGGCTCAGGCCGGGGCCACGGTCATCATCACCTACAACAGCAACCCCCAAAAAGCCGGGGAACTGCTCCAGACGTTGCCGGGCGTGGGCCACGCTGTCTTCCACGCCCCCAACACCGACCCCGACCGGCTGGCCCTGCTGACCCAATTCCTGACCGACCATTACGGTAAACTCGACATCCTGGTCAACAACGCGGGTATCACCACGCCCGTACCCCACGACGACCTCGACGCCTTGACCGACGAGTGGATAGATCGTATCTTTCAAACCAACTGGCGTGGCGCCTTTGCCATGATCCGGGCGTGTAAGTTGTTGTTACTGAGTGGCGAAGGCGGGTTGGTGGTGAATATTTCGTCGGTGGCGGGGCAAACGGGCATTGGCAGCAACGTGGCCTATTGCGCCTCTAAAGCCGCCATGGATTCCATGACGCGCTCACTGGCGCGGGCGTTGGCACCAGCCGTTCGGGTGGTGTCGGTGTCGCCCGGCTGGGTGCTTGGCGACTACGCCCGGCAGTTCGATCCGGCGTATATTCAGGCCCAAACCGACCTGACACCCCTGGGTCGCCTGGCCACCCCCGACGACGTAGCCAATGCCGTACTAGCCCTTGCCACCACGCTCACCTTCACAACAGGCAGTATTATCCCCGTTGATGGAGGAAGAACATTGAAATGATTTCGGATTGGGGATTGTAAGGATTTACGATGTACGATGTACGAATTACGATTTTTGCTGACGCACGAATAAGCTAGGGCAAGCGTACTTGTGCGTCAGCAAAAATCGTAATTCGTACATCGTACATCGTAAATCCTTACAATCCCCATGGTTCGCACCCTACGTCCGTTTGAGCTGAACGACCACCACTTTCGGGATTCCGACTGGCAGGTGGAACGCACGGCGGTACATGACCTTTTCCATATTAACCGGATCGAGGCCATCCGCCCAAAGCTTCAGTTTCCCATTTTACCCCACCGCAAAACGCTGTTCGATTTCCTGTTGCTGACCAGGGGAAGCTCCAGGCGCAGCAAGGGCCTGACCGACTACGCCTTTGAAGCCAATACGCTCTTTTTCCTGCCCGCCTACCAAATATCGGCCCACGAGTGGATGAGCGACAACGCGCAGGGCTACTTCTGCCACTTCGACTGGGGCCTGATCGAGCAGCTCTTTCCCCACACGCCGCTGTTTGGCGAATGTGCCTTTCTACAGCCCGAAGGCAACCCGCTGGTGTCGGTCGATGCGGCCGCCATGCCCACGCTAACTTACCTGCTCAACCGGCTGGAACAGGAATATGCTCAACAGGACAACGTCGACTTGTCGATTATAGCGGTGTACCTGACCACGTTTTTTGTCGAACTCAAGCAGATGGCGCGCACCCCCGTTACCGCCCCCCGCAACGCGGCGCATCGTATTACCCAGGCCTATAAGCACGTCCTCTCACAGCACATTTACAAAAAACAGAACGTTACTGACTACGCCGAACTGCTATCTGTCACGCCCGACCACCTGAACAAATGTGTTCGGATGACCACGTCCAAGTCGGCGCAGGATCTGCTGCTGGAGATGCTGATGCTCGAGGCCAAAGTGCTGCTGGCACAAACTCAGCTATCTATCGGCGACATTGCCTACAAGCTAACCGAAAAGACCCCCAGCGATTTTAGCCGCCTGTTTAAAGCCAAGACCGGATTTACGCCCAGGCAGTACAAGCAATTGACGACCAGCATATAGATCCAACAAGCACCATAACCCCATACATAGCCGCATTGGTTGACTGACATCTGGACAATTGCCGGATTTTGCATAGTTTCTGCCGCCTATGGCCTACATCGACTACTAAGATGAGATTAGTTTTGTCTCATAAAATAGTCAAATAGTTGTACGTCCTATGGCCAAGAACCCGCACTACCTCTCGCAGCTTGCTCACCTGGAGATTTATTCGCCCGATGTCGAGAAATCCGTTCATTTCCTCCGCGACGTGGTGGGGCTTGACGAAACCGGACGTGACGGGCAGTCGGTGTATTTCCGCGCCTGGGGCGATTATTTTCACCACACCCTGAAGGTCACCCACCGCGCAACGGGTGGCCTGGGCCACCTGGGCTGGCGCGCCGACAGCCCCGAAGCGCTGGACGACTGCGTTACTTACCTGGAGTCGATTGGGGCTGGTTTAGGCTGGGTCGATGGTGATCTGGGCCACGGCCGCGCCTACCGGTTTCTCTCGCCCGACGGCCATACCCACGAGGTGTTCTGGGAGGTGGTCTGGCTCAACGAAACCGGCAGCCGGGGCAGCGTCTACGCCGACCGCTACGCCAGCAACCGCCGCCTGGGGGCCAACCCCCGCCGCTTCGACCACGTCACCTACATGGTGGCCAAGTTCCAGTATGGTAAAGAAAAGGCCTTCTGGCAGGGTATGGGCCTGAAAAACCCCGACGAAGTCCGCATCAGCGACGAGATACCGCCCGTAGGAGGCCTGTGGACCATTGGCAACCTGTCGCACGATATTGCCGTCTTCACCGACCCCAACCTGGAACCGGGCGAGGGAGTCTTCAACCACGTAGCCTGGAACTTCGACAGCCGCGAGGAGGTGCTGCTGGCTCTGGATTATTTCATCGAAAACGGCTACAAGAGTGTGATGGGCGCCCCCACCCGCCACAAAGCCGACGAGGGCTTTTTCATCTACATCATCGACCCCGGCAGCGGCATTCTCTTCGAGTTCTACGCCTGCGCCCGCCTGATTTTTGCCCCCGACCACGGCCCGGACCTGCACTACCTCAAAGACAACCCCAACGACGCCTGGGGCACGGCCAACCCCTTCGCCGAAATGGGCAAAGGCAAAAAACTAGGCCTGACCGATGGCGTGGTGAAACCGGTGGACATATAAGGATTTGGGATTTTGGCGGTCCGCCGCTGCGGTTGCGGATTTCGGATTGTTGCTGACCGCACCGGCGGACCGGCCAGAGCAAACCCATGCCGCACCGGCGGACCGGTCAGCCCAATCCGAAATCCGCAATCCCCAATCCGAAATTAAAATATCCCCATGACTCCCAAAGACCTACAGGATAGACTGAAACTATACGCGATTGATATTGTGCGTTTTGCGGAATATCTGCCTGAGTCACCAGGGTTCAGAACTGTACGTAATCAGATTGTTCGTTGTGGCCCATCGTCAGCAGCCAATTATCGGGCGGCTTGTCGCGGTAAATCACCCGCTGATTTTAAACACAAGTTAGAAATTGTGGAAGAGGAGCTGGATGAGACCATGTTTTGGCTTGAGTTCACAGTGGGTCTTGATGAAGCCAAACGGAGCAGCGTTGGTCCGCTTTGGAAAGAGGGTAACGAGTTGTTGTCAATTATTGTCGCGTCAATCACGGCGGCGAAACGAAAACTTAAATGATTTCGGATTGGGGATTTCGGATTGGGCTGACCGGTCCGCCGGTGCGGCATGGGTTTGCTCTGGCCGGTCCGCCGGTGCGGTCAGCAACAATCCGAAATCCGCAACCGCAGCGGCGGACCGCCCCAATCCCAAATCCTTCACTATGTGGCATTATTTTCCTGGGCAGTACATGCCCTCGTATCAGGTTAACCGGGCGTTGACGCAGGCGCACTATGGCGGTGGCGAATTTGCCGAATGCCTGGAAGTGGCGGGGCAGATTACGCCCGGCGACAACGAGAGTTTTCACCATGCCTGGGTCAACATGGGCAATAAGGTATTTGGTATTGGCGAGGCGGCCCTTGACAACGGCAACTTCGTTACGGCCCGGCGCTCGATGCTGCGGGCGTTCAACTACCTCCGCACGGCCGAGTTTTTTCTGAAGCCGAGCGACCCCCGCAAAATGCCGACCTACCTGAAAGCACGGGAGGCATTTCAGCAGGCTATCGAGCACTTCGAGCAAAAGCCCGTGCAGGTGCAGGTGCCCTTTGAAGGCAGTTTTTTGCCGGGCTACCTGTTTGCTCCAGCAGGGGTTCAACATCCTCCGCTGATGATTATGTTCGGTGGGCTGGACAGCCTTGCCGAAGAGCTTTACTTCGGCATCTCGCAGCACCTGAACGAACGGGGTATTGCGCTGCTGGCAATGGATGGTCCCGGACAGGGCTATGCCCTGCGCGTCAACCATATACTGACGCGCTACGATTTCAACGTGGCGGGAACGGCAGTCCTAGATTGGGCAATCGACAACCTGAGCGACCACGTCGACACGAGTCGCATTGGCATTGGAGCCGTGTCGATGGGGGGGTACATGGCGGCCCGGTGTGCTGCCTTCGAGCCTCGGTTTAAAGTGTGCATGGTGTTCGGAGCCGTGTGGAGCTACTACGACATCTGGAAAAACCGGCCCGACACCCACCCGCTGGCCGAAATCGTGCAGCATATTGTGGGGGCCGACAACATGGCCGATGCCCGCGAACGGCTCAAACAATTCGCACTGGATGACGTAGCTGACCAAATTTCAATGCCTACCTACATCCTCCACGGCGAAGACGACCGGCAGAATTTTGTGGAGAATGCCTATAAACTGGATGCTGCCCTCACCTGCGAACACGTGCTGGAAGTGGTCCCGAAAGAAGAAAGCGGCTCGGCCCACTGCCAGATCGACGACTTCACAAAGACGTTTAATATGTATGACTGGATTGCGAAGAAACTGTATGCCTAGCCCTATGAAAACAACCCTCCTGACCACGCTCACCTGCCTGGGCCTGCTGCCTGCGGTGGCGCAACAAAAATGGACCGAGACCACCGCAGGTACACACCGTATTGTTAAAAATCCGGGCGGACAAACGCTGGGTTACTCTGCCGAGTCGGGTATTAAACTGCTGACCATCAACGGGCTGGCGTTTAAAGACTTGAACCGGAATGGTACGCTCGATGCCTACGAAGACTGGCGGTTACCGGTGGATAAGCGGGCGGCTGACCTGGCCCGGAAACTGACCGTCGAGGAGATCGCCGGGCTGATGCTCTACTCGTCGCACCAGTCGATTCCGGCGCGGGCGGGGGGCTACTTTGCCGGTACGTATGGTGGCAAGCCTTTCAAGGAAGGCGAGATCGACCCCAGCGACCTGACCGATCAGCAGCAGAGATTCCTGAAAGAAGACAACCTGCGGCACGTGCTGCTGACGTCGGTGCAGACACCGGCTATTGCCGCGCAGTGGAACAACAAGCTCCAGGCCTACTGCGAGGGGGTGGGCAAGGGCATTCCGGCCAACAACAGCTCGGACCCACGCCACGGCACCGTGGCCCGCGCCGAGTACAACGCGGCGGCGGGCGGACGCATCTCCATGTGGCCGTCGTCGCTGGGTATGGCCGCCACGTTCAGCCCCGATCTGGTGGAGCAGTTTGGTCAGGTTGCCGCCGCCGAATACCGGGCGTTGGGCATCACCACGGCCCTCTCACCCCAGGTCGATATGGCCACTGAGCCACGCTGGGGCCGTTTTGAGGGTACTTTTGGCGAAAGCCCAACGCTGTCGGCGGCTATGGCGCGGGCCTACTGCAACGGCTTCCAGACGTCTATGAGCACCAATGAAGTGGCCGGGGGCTGGGGCTTCGGGTCGGTGAATGCGATGGTGAAACACTGGCCGGGTGGCGGCGCGGGCGAAGCCGGGCGCGATGCCCACTACGCCAACGGGAAATACGCCGTTTACCCCGGCAAGAATTTTGCGCAGCACATGATCCCGTTCAAGACCGGGGCCTTCAAACTAAACGGCAAAACGGGTATGGCGGCGGCCGTGATGCCGTACTATACCATTTCGTGGAACCAGGATACGAAAAACGGCGAGAACGTAGCCAACAACTACAACCGCTACATCATTGGCGATCTACTACGCAAACAGGCCGGTTACGATGGCGTGGTCTGCACCGACTGGAACGTCACGGGCGACCACAAAGTAATGGACTCGTTCGTAGACGGGAAATCGTGGGGTGTCGAAAAACTGTCGCTGGCCGAACGGCACTACAAAATTCTGATGGCGGGCGTAGATCAGTTTGGCGGTAACAACGACAAACTACCCGTGCTGGCGGCCTACCAGATGGGCGTAAAAGACCTCGGCGAAAAGGCCATGCGGACGCGGATGGAACAGTCTGCCGTGCGGCTGTTGCGGAATATATTCCGGGTGGGGCTGTTTGAAAACCCGTACCTCAACCCCACCGAAACAAGCCAGACCGTGGGCCGCACCGACTTCATGAAGGCGGGCTACGAGGCCCAGGTGAAGTCGGTGGTGATGCTGAAAAACAAGGCGAATGCGCTGCCCCTGGCGGCGGGTAAAACTGTTTACGTGCCCAAACGCTTTGTGGCTGCTAGTCGCAATTTCCTGGGTATGGAAACCCCCGCCAGCACCGACTACCCGGTGAACATAGACCTGGTGAAAAAGTATTTCCGCGTGACCGACAACCCCGCCGAAGCCGACGTGGCGCTGGTGTTTATCGAGAACCCAAAAAGCGGCATCGGCTACGACGCCGAAGACCTGAAAAAAGGCGGTAACGGCTACCTGCCCATCAGCCTGCAATATGCCGACTACACTGCCACCGACGCCCGCGAAACCAGCCTGGCCGGGGGCGACCCAATGGAGACGTTCACCAACCGGTCGTACAAAGGCAAGACCGTGAAAACGCGCAACATCACCGACGTGCAACTGGTGAAAGACACCCGCCAGCAGATGAACGGCAAGCCCGTGCTGGTGGTGATCAACGTATCTAACCCAATGGTGTTCAGTGAGTTTGAAGGTGATGCCAACGCGCTGCTGGTGAGTTTCAACGTGCAGGATCAGGCGGTGCTGGATATCCTGTCGGGTAAGGCAGAGCCGTCGGCGTTGCTGCCCATGCAGATGCCCGCCAGCATGAGCGGGGTGGAAAAACAGGCCGAAGACGTGCCGTTTGATGTACCCTGCTACCGCGATTCGGAAGGCCACACCTACGATTTTGGTTTCGGCATGAACTGGAAAGGAATCATCAGCGATAGGCGTGTGAAGCAATACCATTAATGGATTTCGGATTTTGGCGGTCCGCCGCTGCGGTTGCGGATTTTGGATTGGGCTGACGCAGGCGTACTCCGGCGTCAGCCCAATCCAAAATCCTGTTGCGTCAGCCCAATCCCCAATCCGAAATCCCAAATCCCCAATCCAAAATCCTTATGGTTCAGCAACTTAAAAAGGGCATTACCTATGCCGAATCGACCGGGGCCGACTTGCAGGTGCGGGCTACTGTGGAAGGCATGCTGGCCGACGTGGCCGCCCGGGGTGATGCCGCCGTGCGCGACTTCTCGGCCCGGCTCGATGGCTGGTCGCCATCGAGTTTCCGGCTGACGGCCGACGAAATCACCGACATCATTGCCACGCTGCCGCAGCAGGTGATCGACGATATTCATTTTGCCCAGACGCAGATTCGCAACTTCGCGCAGATTCAGCGCGAGGCCATCCGCGACGTGGAGGTCGAGACGCTGCCGGGCGTGATTCTGGGGCATAAAAATATTCCCGTCAACAGCGTGGGCTGCTACGTGCCGGGTGGTCGCTACCCCATGGTGGCCTCGGCGCACATGAGCGTACTCACGGCCAGGGTGGCGGGTGTCAGGCGCGTGATTGCCTGTACACCGCCCATCAAGGGCGAAATTCCGGCGGCTACCGTGGCAGCCATGCACTTTGCCGGTGCCGACGAAATTTATCTCCTGGGTGGCGTGCAGGCCGTGGCCATGATGGCCCTCGGCACCGAAACCGTACAAGGGGTAGATATGCTGGTGGGGCCAGGCAACGCCTATGTGGCCGAAGCCAAACGGCAGCTCTACGGCAAAGTGGGCATCGACCTGTTTGCCGGACCAACCGAAACCCTCATCATTGCCGACGATACCACCGACGCCGAAACCTGCGCCACCGACCTGCTTGGCCAGGCCGAACACGGGCCAACGTCACCCGCTATCTTGTTGACAACCAGCGCATTGATTGCCCATGGCATTCAGACCGAAATTGATCGGCAGTTGCAAACGCTGCCCACCGCCGACGTGGCGGGCGTAGCCTGGCGCGACTATGGGCAGGTGATTCTGGTCGATACGGTAGACGAACTGATCTCGGAAGCCGACCGGATTGCCTCGGAACACGTGCAGGTGATGACCGACAACCCGCGCCTGTTTCTGGACCGCATGACCAACTACGGCGGCCTGTTTCTGGGCGACAAAACCAACGTGGCCTACGGCGACAAAGTAATTGGCACCAACCACACGCTGCCTACCCGCGAAGCAGCCCGCTATACGGGTGGCCTCTGGGTGGGTAAGTTCCTGAAAACCTGCACCTATCAGGAAATCCGCACCCCCGAAGCCAGCGCCCTCATCGGTGAGTACTGCTCGCGTCTCTGCGCCATTGAAAACTTCGCCGCACACCAGGCCCAGGCCGACTTGCGGGTGAAACGATATAAGAAGAATTTGGGATTGGGGATTTCGGATTGCGGATTGGGCTGACGCAACAGGATTGCGGATTGGGGATTTCGGATTTCGGATTGGGCTGACGCAGGCGTACTCCGGCGTCAGCCCAATCCGCAATCCGAAATCCCCAATCCGCAATCCCCAATCCCAAATCATTTCCATGAAGCTCGTCACTTTCCAAAATCCTGATGGCCTGGCCCGTGCTGGCTGGCTGACCAATACCGAGGATGCATCGCCGGGCGTGGTCGATATGCACCTTGTTAGCGGCGGGGCACTGCCCGTCGATATGCTGTCGTTTATTGATGGCTATGAAACGTATTCGGCTCTTATTCAGCAGAATAGCTGGCAAAGTGCTGCTGCTACGCACCTGCTTGATGCGGTGAAGCTGCTGGCTCCGCTGCCCAACCCGCGCAGTTTTCGCGACTATATTGGCTTCGAGATGCACATGCTCAATGCTTCGCGCTCGTTTGGGCATACCATTGGCGCGGCCTGGTACGAGATGCCCATTTTCTACTTCACCAACCATCAGGCGATCTACGGCCCCGACGATGACATTAAGCGTCCGGTCACCGAAACCCGTATGGATATTGAACTGGAAATGGCCTGCGTGATTGGGAAAAAAGGCAGCGACATTCCGGTGGGGGAGGCCCATTCCTACATCTTCGGCTACACCATATTCAACGACTGGACGGCGCGGGCCATTCAGAAACGCGAAATGGAAGTGCCACTGGGGCCGCACAAAGGCAAAGATTTCGCCAACGCCATTGGTCCCTGCATCGTCACCGCCGACGAGATGGAAGCCTACCGCTGCACCATTACTGAAGCCGACTTTGCCGCCCCGCTGCGCTTTCCTCATGGCCCTACCGACCGGTTTGACCTGACCATGCAAAGCCGCATCAACGGTGTGACGATCTGCGAGGGCAACTACAAAACGGCCTTCTACAATTTCGAGCAGATGCTGGCGCGGGCTTCGGAAAACGGCGTGACGCTCATGCCCGGCGACATGCTGGGGTCGGGCACGGTGGGTTGGGGCAGCCTGATCGAAAACGCCTTTTCGGTACACCGCCCCCTGGAGCCGGGCGACGTGGTCGAGCTGGAGATCGAGGGCATTGGCATCTTACGAAACCAGGTTGTATGATCAACCAACTACTAAACCCTTTTTCTTAAACGAGCTAAATATGAAAAAAGCACTCATCGTGGGTGGGGGCATCGGTGGCCTGTCGGCCGGGGTAGCCCTGCGCATGGCTGGTCTCGAGGTGGACCTGGTCGAGCTAAACCAGGAATACAACGTCTACGGCGTGGGCATCATCCAGCCCTCCAACGCCCTGCGCGCACTCGACACCCTGGGTCTGGCCGACGAATGTATCCGGCAGGGGTCGCCCTACCACCACTTCAACATGGGCCTGGCCGACGGCACGCCCATCGGCATATCGGGGACGCCCGGACTGGGCCACCTGCCCGCCCACAACGGCATCTCGCGCCGGGTGCTGCACGAGGTGATCTTCGAAGGTGCCCAAAAAGCCGGGGTAAACCTGCGCATGGGCCTGACCGTGACTGCCTTTGACGAAACAGACGAGGGCGTAAGCGTCACGTTTACAGACGGTTCCACCAACACCTATGACCTGGTGGTGGGGGCCGACGGCATCAACTCCAGGGTGCGCCAGTTGCTCTTCGGCGATGTCTACAAACCCCGCTACACGGGTCAGTCGGTCTGGCGCTACGCCTTCGACCGGATTGCCGAGCTGGACAATGCGCTGATGTATTTTGGCCGAAAAACCAAAGTGGGCCTGGTGCCCATGACCCACGACCGGATGTATATGTTCTGCGTAACGGCCGAGGGTGACGACTTCTTTATCCCCGAAGAACAGCTGGTACCGCGCCTGAAAGCCCATCTGTCCGAGTACCCCGCCCCGGTCATTGCCAACCTCATCGACCAGATCACCGACCCCAAACTGGTGATCTGTCGCCCGCTGGAGACCATTCTGGTGCCCAAGCCCTGGCATAAAGGCCGGGTGCTGCTCATCGGCGATGCCGTGCATGGCACCATTCCGCAGTTGGGGCAGGGGGCCTCGCTGGCCATTGAAGATGCGGTAGTGCTGGGTGAACTACTGGGCAAGCACGATGACCTGGAAACGGTCTTCGCCCAGTTTATGGCCCGCCGTTTCGACCGCTGTAAACTGGTGGTCGACGTATCGGCGCAGATTGGCGAGTGGGAACAACTCGACTGGCAGGGCAAATTGCCCGAAGGTGTCAACATTGGCCGCACCATGGGCCAAACACTAGGGGCTATGGCAGCGCCTATTTGATTTGGGATTGCAGATTTGGGATTGCGGATTTCTAACTCCGCGAAGCCAATCCAAAATACATAAGAACATGAAACTGATTGACTTATCTGTTACGATCTCCGACGAGATCAAGGAGCCGCTACCTACCCGGATCGACTACGAAGACCACAAGGAGGGTGCGAAAAAAATGGGATCAAAACTGTTTGGCAATGCCCCCGCCGACGTGTTTCTGGAAGGCAACGGCCCGGCTGGCGAGTTCCTGTCTGTGACCAGCCACGCCGGCACCCACGTTGATGCCCCCTGGCATTACTTCCCCACCTGCGAGGGCAAACCGTCACGCACCATTGACGAGTTGCCGCTCGACTGGTTTTTCCACGATGGGGTCGTGCTCGATTTCACCGACAAACCCGACGGCTACTGCTTCAGCACCGCCGACGTGCAGGAGAAACTGGCGGCCATCAACTACACCCTCAAGCCGTTCGACATTGTGCTGATTCGCTGCGACGCCGACAAGCGCCTGCATGACGACGACTTCGTGAAAATTCACGTTGGTGCCTCTGCCGAAGCCACGCACTGGCTCATAGATCAGGGAATCAGGGTGATGGGAACCGACGGCTGGGGCTGGGACATTCCGCTGCACCTTCAGGCCGAAGACTATTTCAGCAACCCGCGTCCGGGCGTGATCTGGGCGGCGCACTACGTGGGTCGGGAGAAAGAATATTGCCAGATCGAAAAAATGGCCAACCTGGATCAGCTGCCACCGTTTGGGTTTAAGGTGAGCTGCTTTCCGGCCAAAATCAAAGGCGGCAGCGCGGGCTGGACACGGGCCGTCGCCATTATCGAAGATTAACCATGCCCCAAAAAAATATCGCTTCTTTATGCGTAAGCGCTTGTTTATCAGTATATTGATTACCCTGTTAGCTAATGCAACCGCACAGGCTCAGCGCGTGATTTCGCTGTATGAAGGCAAAGCTCCGGGTTCCGAAAGCTGGACGTGGTCAGAGGCGGAGAACACCAAAAACGTGTTCAACACCCGGGTAGTCTATAACGTAGCTACCCCAACGCTGACTGTCTATCTGCCCAACCCGGCAAAAGCTACAGGCACGGCCATAGTGGTGGCTCCGGGAGGGGCTTTTCATACGCTCTCGATTGATTCAGAAGGCACAGACGTAGCAAGATGGCTAAATGACAGAGGCGTAGCGGCGTTTGTACTCAAATACCGCGTGGTGCGGAGCCTGACGAGCGACCCCGTTGCCGAGCTGATGGCGAAGATGCAGGACTTCAACAAGCTTGATGAGGAAAACGCCCCCGTTATACCCCTGGCCATTGCCGACGGCAAGCAGGCCGTTGCCTACGTGCGCAGCCATGCCGCCGAGTTTGGCCTCCGTACCGACCGGATTGGGCTAATGGGATTTTCGGCGGGTGGCACCGTCACCATGGGCGTAGGCTTTGACTATACCTCCGCCAATCGCCCTGACTTTCTGGCTCCTATCTACCCCTACTTAGGCACGGGAGCCATTGCCAGGCAGGCAGTTCCAGCCGATGCGCCCCCCCTGTTTGTGTGCGCCGCCTCCGACGATCAGCTCAAGCTGGCCCCGCACAGCACCAAACTCTATACCGACTGGATTGCCGCCAACAAATCAGCCGAACTGCATATCTACCTCAAAGGGGGACACGGATTTGGTATGCGTAAACAGAATCTGCCCACCGATTCCTGGATTGACCGTTTCGGCGACTGGCTAGCCTTGAATGGCTACCTTAAAAAATGAGTCTTTAGTCTACTGTTTTCTGTTTACGGTCTTTAGTTGCGACAATTCGCACCGGGCCAAGACCACACCCTGCCTATATTGTGATGTCTTTACCTGGTGCGAATTGTCGCAACTAAAGACCATAAACAGAAAACAGTAGACTGAAAAATGCCCCACCTCGCCCAAATCAACATTGGCCGTTTGCTGGCTCCGATTGACGACCCGCAGATTGCCGATTTCAAAAACAACCTCGATGCCATCAACGACCTGGCCGAAGGCAGCGTCGGCTTTGTCTGGCGGCTTAAAGGCGACAATAATAACGCGACCGACTTTCATCCCTTCGGCGATGAACTCGACATTGTGAATATGTCGGTTTGGGAGAGCGTCGATACGCTCAAAGCGTTTGCCTTCCAGTCGGAACATGTAGCTTTCATGAAGCGGCGACGCGAGTGGTTTATCAAATACCCCACCGCCTACATGGCACTTTGGTGGATACCCGTCGGCCACATCCCCACCGTCGAGGAGGCGCAGGAACGCCTCCGTTCGCTGGACGATCATGGCCCCACATCCTTCGCCTTTACGTTCGGGCAGTTGTTCAGTCCTACCCTGTAACGCATGTTTCAGGGTAGAATGGCCTTTTGGTGCCGTAATGGCTATCTTTGCACCTTCATCAACGTGCAGAATCATGACGGCTACATTTACCGAGTTGACCGAAGTTGACGCTGTGGTGCAGCAGCTCATTGCCGAAGCCGGGCCGGAACATGTCTGGCTGTTTGAAGGCGAGATGGGCGTAGGCAAAACGACCCTGATCAAAGCTATTTGTCGGGCGCTGGGCGTGGTGAGTGTGGTGCAAAGCCCCACCTTTGGGCTGGTAAACGAATACACTACCCAAACCGGCGAGTCGGTGTATCATTTCGACTGCTACCGGCTGCGCAATGAAGCCGAAGCCCTGGATATTGGCTTGGACGAATACCTCGATTCGGGGCAGTATTGCCTTATAGAGTGGCCCGAACGCATTGCCAGCCTGTGGCCCGCCTCCTATTACCTCATTGACTTAACGGTTGATCAGGACGGAACCAGAACCGTAAAAACAGTGCTCAGTTAGCACCCAACCCCGACAAACACCCTCTACTCCATCAGGCCTGTGACAGGATTTGAAGAACTAGCGAAACAGACAGCGCTCTACCCAAAAGAATTGTCGGCGGCGGTTAAGTCCACGCAAAGCAGCCTGCTCATTGGGTTGCCTAAAGAAGTGTCGTTGCAAGAAAACCGCATTGCGCTCACGCCCGAAGCCGTGGCCATTCTGGTGCGCAACGGCCACGAGGTGCGGGTAGAAACCGGTGCCGGTGTGGGTGCCAAATTCAGCGACAGCGACTACAGCGAAGCCGGGGCACACATTGTGTATTCGCCTAAAGAAGTCTACGAAGCCAACCTGATTCTGAAAATAGAGCCGCTGGTCGACGAGGAGTTTAACCACCTCAAGCAGGGCACCACGCTCATTTCGGCCCTGAACCTGCCCGCCCACGAGCGGTCTTATTTTGAAAAATTGAACGACCGCAACGTTACCGGCATCGCCTACGAGCTGATCGAAGACAAAGCCGAGGGCCTGCCTGTGATTCGGTCCATGAGCGAGATGGCAGGTAGTATTGTGCTGCTCATTGCGGGCGAATACCTCAGCAGCGCCAACGGCCGGGGCATCATTCTGGGCGGCATTACGGGCGTGCCCCCCACCAAAGTGGTTATCATTGGCGCGGGCACCGTGGCTGAATTTGCCACCCGCGCCGCCCTCGGACTGGGTGCCGACATCAAGATTTTCGACAAAGACCTCTATAAACTACAGCGCTTCAAATACGCCATCGGCACGTCGGTCTATACCTCTATCTTGGATTCAGACACGCTCTCGGAGGCCATTGAACGCGCTGACGTGGTCATTGGCGCCCTCCGGGGCGACGATGGCCGCAGCCCCGTGGTGGTAACCGACACCATGGTGAGCCGCATGAAACCCCACTCGGTCATCATCGACGTGGCCATTGATCAGGGTGGCAACTTCGAGACCTCGCGGATGACTTCGCACAAGCACCCTGTCTTCCGCGTGCATGACGTGATCCACTTCTGCGTGCCCAACATTGCGGCGCGGGTGCCCCACACGGCAAGCATGGCGCTGAGCAATATTTTCCTGCCGTTTTTGCTGCAAACCGGCACCATTGGCGGCATTGAGGCCATGCTTTATGCAAACCGCTGGTTTATGAAGGGCGTTTATTGCCACAAAGGCACCCTCACCAACCTCCACATTGCCCGCACCTTCAACATGCGTTACAAAGACCTGGCCCTGATCCTGGGTGCGGGGAGGTTTTAAAACAGTAAACTCCCTTATGATAAACCATAGCAACGAAAACGTCCTGATGGACGATGCGAATTCGCCCGATCTGAACCGGAAACTGATGGGCATTGTGTCGGCGGATTTTGTGAAGGTGGCCGATTCGCTGAAGGAGGCTTCCTACCAGATTCGCAAGCGCGGCTTCTCAGATTATCCCGTTTTTGTGGCCTCCAATACCGACGTGGCCGTGGGGCAACTGCTATTTAGCAAGGGCAACATGGACAATGCACTAACCTACAAGGCCACCTACGTCGATGAGTTTATCGAGCGCCAACTCATTGCCCCTGAGTCTGTTGAGCTATGGCGCGAGAACTACAAAAACGCCGATGAGTACTGCTGCCTCTTCGTGGTCCTCGCTGAATTCACGGGCTTTGTGTACATTCCGTATCCGGAAGATTAAGAGCAGAGAGCAGAGAGCTAAGAGATAAGAGGCAAGAAACAAGAAGGGCCTCGCCAAAGGACACAGTTGCCTATAGCGAAGCCCTTCTTGTTTCTTGGCTCTTATCTCTTGGCTCTCTCCTTAAGGTACATACGACTCCAGCACGGTCATGGTCCCTTCCGGGATGAGCGTGACGGAGGGGATGGAGGCGGGGATAAGGGCACATTCACCCATTTTTAGGGTAAAGGAATAGCCACCGGCTGTTTGGGCCGTGAGAGCACCTTCCACGCAGACGAGGATCACGAAGGAGTCCAAGTGCGTGTAATCGTGCATCACTTCCTGGTCGAAGTGGAGCACGTTGGTCACAAAATAGTCGCTCGTAACGGCGTTAACGCTTTCGTCTAACTTTCTATCGTACTGCGTTTTATAGTCGCCGTAGTAGTGGTAATCGATGGCATCAACGGCTTGCTCGGTATGCAGCTCGCGGGTTTGGCCTTTATCGTCTTTCCGGTCGAAATCGTAGATGCGGTACGTGATGTCTGACGTTTGCTGGATCTCGGCCAGGAGCAGCCCTTTCCCGATGTAATGCACCCGGCCGGCGGGCAGAAAAAACACGTCGCCGGGATGGGCTTCCTCAATGTTCAGGATGTCGGTGATGGTGTTGTCGGCAACGGCTTTGACATATTCGTCTTTGGTCACCTCGCGGTTGAAACCGGCGTTGAGTTTTGCCCCCGCGTCGGCCTGCATGATGTACCACATCTCGGTTTTGCCGAATGAGTTGTGCCGTTTTTTGGCCAGTTCGTCATTGGGGTGTACCTGAATACTGAGGTCGTCGTTGGCGTCGATGAACTTCACCAGCAATGGAAATTCATTGCCGTACTTCTCGTAGACGTGTTTTCCCACCAACTGCTCTTTGTATTTCTCCAGCACGGCCTGAAGGGTCTCCCCTACCAGCGCGCCTTCTTTCACCACCGAAATATTGCCCGGCACCCCCGACACTTCCCAGGTCTCGCCGCAGTTGGGCAAGGGCGAGAAATCCTTACCCAGAATAGATTGAATCTTGTGGCCGCCCCAGATTTTGTCTTTGAAAATAGGCGTGAACGTAAGCGGATATAGCATAGATAACAGGTTGCGTGATTGTCTTTTCTGATGAAGATTTTTTTGGGACAGGATTAGCAGGATTTCAGGATTGACAGGATTTTTCTTTGCTCTACAGCAGATAGTTAGAGTAAAAAGGAAATCCTGTAAATCCTGAAATCCTGCTAATCCTGTCCCAAAAAAATTCCTGTCTTACAGAACAACCGGCAAGTTAGGCGAGATGTTGCTTCCTCGCCAACATCAGAATCCAATGCGGGCACCTACCTGTAGCTGAAACGGATCACCCGACGGCGTAACCACCCCGGCCGTATTGACACGGTACACAAACCGCTGGTTAGCTTTGTCGAAACCGGGCACTATCGGCGTTGTAGCCGTAGCGGGAATACCCAGCGTGTACAGCGCCTGGGTATTCAGCGTCTGGAACGTGCCGCTGTTCCGGTCGAACAGGTTGGCCAGGTTGAAAATATCAACCGACAAATCGAGGAAGCTGGTATTGAATAGCCGGAACCGTTTGCTGGCCCGCACGTCGATGATACCGTAAAAGCCGTTGATACCGCCATTGCGTTCGGCAATCTTGCCCGAATAGGCGTTGATGTAGTCTTTGATGCTCTGGCTGGCGTTGGGGTTGTCGAGGATGGCCTGCAAGCCCGATTTCACGTTGGCGGGCACGCCTTCGCCATTCCTATCGAATACATAGGCGAGATCGTTGGTCGCCACAAAATCAGCGTTGGTATTGGCACCCGACAGCAGTGAATAACGCGTACCACCAATGCCCGAATACCGTACGCCTACCGTAACTCCGTAGAACGACGGGGCCGTACCGTAGATCACCACTTTGCTGCGAAACTGATTATCAGAGTAGGTCAGGTTGCTCAGGTTGCGTGGGTCGTCTTTCACGGGCAGCACCAGGGTAGCCGTGTTGGCCACGTTGCCGTTGTACGACGTGTTGTCTTTGGTGTCGTTCCAGGTATAGCTGGCAGTGATTTCGCCGTCGCGGAAATACTGGTAGGTAGCATCGGCCACCACGGCAAACTGGTTCACCATGCCTTGACTGGTCAACTCAAGGACCCGACCCAGTTTGGGGCTGATTCGGCCCTGTAGCCAGTCGCCGGCACCATTGGTGGGCATACTGGTTAGGGGCACATACACACCCCGGTTGTCTTCATTAGCCAGGCGGAAGAAAGGATCGGCGGCCATGTTACGGTCTACATAGACATAGTTGTGTCGGGCCAGCGAGGCGTAACCGGCAATTCCCACGCGCAGCTTGTCGGTGAGATAGCGGCTATACGACAGGTTGGCTTTATACAGCACCGGCACCTGCGCATCGGCCCCGGTCATGTTGATGGTAGGTAGTTGAAACTGGGCCAGCGACGGAATGCTAGCGTAGTTGTTCCGATAGGCAGCAAAATTAGGCGTGGGTACGTTCGCTCCCCGCACATCGACGGTGGCGAGGTGCTTGCCGTCGAAGGTCAGGTTGTTGATAATGGCGTAGTTGTTGAGATCTGAGGCAAAAATGCCCGCCCCAAACCGGACGTAATGGGTGTGTTTTTCGCCAATGTCCCAGGTAAACTGGAGCCGGGGTTGCGCCACAAACGATTTCAGTTCATTGTCGGTCCGCAGTTTAAGCTCGTCATAAACCAGTTGGTTAAACTGGGCTTTGGGGTAATGGGCGTAGTCGAACCGCAGCCCGGCGGTCATTTCCAGGCCGGGGGTCAGTTTGGTCGTTAGCTGCCCGTAGATACCCGCGTTGATGGTGCTGCCCGTAACGGTAGGGTCGGCCATGAGGGGTACTTCCCGGTAGTAACGGTAGGGCTGGAGCTTCTCGAATTTATCAAGTGCGGTTAGTCCGGCGGCGGCATCGACGGTGTAGTGAAACCGGCCGTTTACCTCGCTGCCGTAGAGCGATTCGGCGTGGGTGTATTGCAGATCGACGCCAAACGTGTACTGAATTTTGTCGGTATTATAATACAGGTTATCAACCAGTTGCACTACATTGTTGGTAAAGCCTTCCTGCGCAAACCGGTGCCCGCCCATCTGAATATTCGTCGATCGGCTCACCCCGTCGATGGTTGAGGCAATATTTTCAACGATGTTCCGGGGAATGTTGGCTTCGGGAAGCTGGCCGCCGGGGCTGCTTTTCTGGTAGGTATACAGGTGCTGTAGTTTCAGCTCATTCGTAATCCGCGGGCTGATGGTGCTGCGCAACGTAGCCAGCAGGCTGTTGTCGACGTTGTAATCATTGCCGTACGACTCAAAAATGTTGATCGTCGTATTGTCGGCGAGGCCCAGCGGGTTGCGGTCGTTGGTGTAGTTGTCGCGGACGGTGAGCAGGTTGTTGGCGTTGATCTGCCAGTCGATCCGGGCAAAGGCGGCATCGGACGCCCGCACTTTGTTGAACGACCCATACTGTGGCGAATCGGCAGTGCCGTATTTGCTGCGGGCAATACTCACGAAACGGTCGAGGGTGGCGCGGGTCACGTTCAGGCGGGTCTCGTCGAGGGGGGTCTGCACGTCGGCGATGAGCAGCGGACGCGAATCCTGCTGGTGATCCCAGACTACAAAAAAGTGCAACTTGTCTTTAATAATCGGCCCACTGAGCGAGAAGCCGAACTGGTTGGTGGAAAACGGGGCCACGCGCTTGTTGCCCCGAATGTCGAAGGAACTCGACAGCCAGTTGGCCCGCGTGTAATTGAAAATGCTGCCACTCAGGCGGTTGGTACCCGCTTTGGTCACGGCGCTCACCAGCCCACCCCCCGTACGTCCGTAAATCACGTCATACTGGTTGGTAACGACCTTAAACTCACGCACGGCCTCAATAGAAATAGAATAGGGTGCCCCGCTCCGCGAGGTAGTCGACCCCGCCGACGTCGGGTTTTTGGCCGTCATGCCGTCGATGGTGTAGTTGGTCGATGACCCCAACTGCCCCGAAATACTCCCCCCGCGACTCAGGGGCGAGAGGTCAATGAGGGTGGTGAAGTTGCGGCCATTAACGGGCAGGGCGGCAATGGATTTGGCCGAAATAGCCGTGGCCGCGCCGATGTTGTCGATCTTGTTTTTCAGGCCCGACGCCACCACCTGCACCACGTCGAGGGTTTGGCCGTCGTCCTGCATGGTCAGGCTCACCCGTACGGCATCGCCCTGGTTGAGCATGTAGCCCTTGCGGCTTTGTTCGCCGTAGCCCACGTAGGTTACCCGAACGGTGTAGGGGCCACCCAATGGCAGTTCCTTGAAGGTGTATTCGCCCTCGGCGTTGGTGATGGTGCCCGTTGAAAAGCCCGTCGATTCGTTGCGAACCTGCACGGTAGCCCCCGGCAGCGGCGCTTTTTGTTTTTCGGTGATGACCCCAAAAATGGAGGCCTGCGTAGTCTGCGCGGCCGTTTTACCCGCAAAAAAACAAACAAGGAGGATGATAACCGAGGGAAGCAGTAATCGTTTGTTCATGAAAGACAACGTGAGTTTTGTGGGTGCAAAGGGATTAAAAACGGGTGAAACACCTGTTAAGCCAGCGTTACCATTCTGCAATGTTTGTGCGGTGGCGGCTTCGCGCTCTAGGCTACGCGCCGCAGGCCCTTCGACAGGCTCAGGGTGACAGGCCACTAGAACAATCTTCTTAAGTTGATTCAAGGTC
>NZ_JAFMYU010000010.1 GCF_017353255.1 Fibrella aquatilis
CTTTACTCCCTTCTTCATCGACACATACCGCTTTTGTCTCTACACTTGTTTTTATCATAAAATGGGGGGCGTCACCTTTGCCAGCGTCAATTCTACAACTCGCTGACTATGAACCGCTTCGTACACATTTTTCTTTTCACGGGACTACTGCTGCTCCCAGTTCTATCACAGGCTCAGTTTGGTCCTCCCGGTGGCGGTGGGGGCGGTTTCGGCGGGCCGGGTGGTCCCGGTGGTTTTGGCGGACCCGGTGGCGACCGGCGTGGGCAGGACGAGAAAAAGAAGAAGGAATTTATTCCCGGCGTAGATGCCCCCGAAGGTCCCAAAGGCAACGCCAAACTGGCGGGTGTACTCACCGACTCGACCACGGGGCAGCCCGTTGAATACGCTACCGTGGCCCTGCTCAGCGTAGCCACGGGCAAACCCGTAGACGGCAGCGTGAGCGATGGGCGCGGTCGTTTTTCGCTCAAGAACCTGCCCGCCGGCGACTATAAAATCCAGTACTCATTTATTGGCTACCAGACCCGTACCTCAGCCCCTATCAAACTGGAAAACAAAAGCGACATCAACCTGGGTGCGGTTATCCTGGCCCCCGACGTGCGGCAGCTGGGCGAAGTGACCGTGACGGGGCAGCGGGCCATGATTGAAGAAAAAGTGGACCGGCTGGTGTATAACGCCGAAAAAGACCTTACCGCCCGCGGCGGCGATGCCTCCGACATTCTGAAAAAAGTACCCCTGCTGTCTATCGACCTCGACGGTAACGTGAGCCTGCGCGGCAGTAGCAACATCCGGGTGCTGATCAATAACAAGCCCAGCACCATTGTGGCCGCCAGCGTGGCCGATGCCCTCAAACAACTCCCCGCCGACATGATCAAGAGCGTGGAAGTAATCACCAGCCCCTCGGCCAAGTACGACGCCGAAGGGTCAGCCGGGATCATTAACATCATCACGAAGAAAAACACCCTCCACGGCATCACCATCAACGGCGACATTGGCGGCGGCACGCGGGGGTCGAACCTGGGGCTAAACGGGTCGTATCGGCAGGGTAAACTGGGCCTTACGATGGGCGCTTTCGGGCGGGCCATGTACAACCGGTCGGCCTCTACACTGGACCAGACCACCCAGACCACCGCCGGTACGCAGCAGAGTTTACAGCAGGCCAGTTCGAGCGACCACCCCCTGTTTGGCACCTACACCCTGGGCGGCGATTACGACCTGAAACCCAACGAGTCGATCAGTGCCAACGTGCGGCTTGGTACGCGGAATTTCGTGCAGCAGCAACAGCAACTCACTGATTTCTTCCTCAATAGCCTCTATACCAGCAGCACCAACCGCGACGTGGCCATCAAAAACCTGTCGAACAGTGTTGACGCCAGCATCGACTACCTGCATACCTACAAACCCCAGCAGGAATTGAGCCTGTCGGCGCAGATTAGCCATGCCAATGTGACCAACGATTTCACGGCCAACCTGCTGAACCGGGGTAATGAGATTCTGCGGAAACAGCAAAACAATAACAACAACACCAACCAGGAACTGATTTTCCAGGCCGACTACCAAACTCCCCTGGGTACGCGGCAGTTGATCGAAATGGGCGGCAAGCTGACCATGCGGCAGGTGAACAGCCAGTTTAACTACCTCTACGCCACGGGCAACAGCAACACCTTCCTGACCGATCCCAGTAGCCCGTCGGGTTCGCTCGATTACCAGCAGGGCATTCAGGCGGCGTACCTCTCCTACACCTACGCCAGCCGGAGCAAGTACACCCTGAAAGTGGGTGCCCGCTATGAACACACCAACATCACGGCCTACGGCACCAACGGACAGCTGCTGCCCATTCCGGACTATGGCAACCTGGTGCCCAGCATCAATTTGTCGAAACCCATCAGCAAGAGTACCACGCTGAAAGCGGGCTACAACCGCCGGATTCAGCGGCCTGGTTTGCAGCAGCTAAACCCGAACGTGAACGCCTCGAACCCCCAGAACATCAGCCGGGGCAATCCGTCGCTCAGCCCTGAACTGACGGATAACCTGGAGCTTGGCCTAAGCACTACGATCAAGAAAACCTATTTGAATTTCAGTGTTTTCGGGCGGCAGACCAACAACGAGATCACGCAGGTACGCACCACCAACGACACCATTCCGGGGGGCATCATCACCACGTTCAGCAACATTGGCTACGAGCGTACACTGGGCGGCAACGTGTTTGGCAACATCCAGTTCACCCAGAAGTGGAGCGTCAACGGGGGCATCGACCTCTACTACCGCACCTTGCAGGGATTGGTAGCGGGCCTCGACGGGCGGTCGGTGACGCAGACCAACGCGGGCCTCATCATTGGCGGGCGGCTGATGACCCAACTCACGCTGGGCAAAGGCTGGGGTGCACAGGCCAACGCGTTCTACAGCGGCCCACGGGTGCAATTGCAGGGGCAGCAGGGGGGCATGTATATGTACTCGCTGGGCGTGCGCCACGACTTCGCCAACAAGCTGGGCAGCATTGGCCTGGCCGCCGAAAACTTCGTTGGCGGGGTGGTGATGACCTCCACGTTTGCCTCGCCCACGCTACAACAAACGGGCGTGAACCACCTCTACAACCAGAACATCAAGCTGACGCTTAACTACCGCATTGGCAAAATGACCTTTGAACCCCGCAAGCGGAAGAAAAATAACGGTGGTGGTCAACAGGAGGAAGAGCAGTAGGTCATTGGTCATTACGCTGCGCTAAGTACCTAGTGTTTTACTACCGTTCAGTTTATTTCTTGGCCTGTTCTTTGTACCTAAAACCAGTTTTCTACGGTTTTAGGTACTCAATTTATCAGGCATAGACTGGTTATAGAGAAGCCCTGCCGCCTCTGCTACCGTATGACAAACAGCGTCAAAATGACACAAGAGTAAACTCTTTTGTAATTTTTGATCTACTATTGTGTTCGTATTAGTCAATGAATAGATACTCATAAGTATTAACCGTCAGATAGAGATTTTTGCACGAGTTTCACATACAAATAAGTAAGATTTCGCTTAATATATTTATCGCGCTGGTGCTTGCGATGCCATATTAGTGTATCATCCTTTGTGGAAAAAATACTGTTTCCACATGAAAAAAATTGTCCTTTCCGGCGTTGCCCTAGTGGCCTTCGCCGCCGCCTCGTTCGCACAGAACACGGCCACACTCAACCAAAATGGTAACGCCCAGTCGGCCACCCAAATCCAGGTGGGATCATTGCAAACATCCACCATCAACCAGAACAAAGGCGGAGGTAGTGCCGTCAATTACGGCAACGTAGGCTACACCAGCCAAACGGGGTCGGCGGCTAACACGGCGACCATCAACCAGAACGGAGTTGGGGCCAACGGGTCGCAGCGTAACCGGTCGGGCATTACGCAAAGTGGAGGCAGCGGCAACGTGGCCACCACCAATCAGAACGGCGGCGCGCTGGGCATCAGCGGTGGCGGAACAACGTCGCCCCCAGGTAACCTCAATACCCCTCAGCCTAACGGTAATTTTGCGGGCATATCGCAAAAGGGTAGCAGCAACGTAGGGATTCAAATTGACCAGAACAACCTGAGTAGCAACAACTTTGGCGAGATCTGGCAGAATGGCAACAACAACAGCAACACCACCATCAGCCAGAGCAACAACAGCGATGGTAACAGAGCTGATGTATTTCAGGGCTACACGGGGGCAGGCGCGCTTGGAACAGCCAGCAACAACAACAAAGCCACGGTAAACCAGGACGGTGACGGTACTACGGCGGGCCAGAGCTACAACAACAAAGCGCGGGTACAGCAACTAGGTACTAACCAGGAGGCCATTGTGCAGCAGAACGCGGGGAACGGCGAAGACAGCTATAACAACCAGGCGACCCTCAACCAGTCGGGAGCAAGCCAATACGCCCGCGTTCGGCAGAATGCCAACGCTAACTACCACTCACGCGACAACCAAGCCACCATTACGCAGTCGGAGCAGGATAACCGGGCCACCATCGACCAGATTGCGCACAGCGATGAGAACCAAACCACGATTGTTCAGAAGAACTCGTCGGGGGCCGGTTACAATGAAGCCTATGTAGAGCAAAACGGGGGCACACCCAACGATGCCAGCTACAACAACCAGGCGACTATTACTCAGGACGGTGTAAATCACGATGTCACGTTGAAGCAGAATGGCGCAGCCGGGGGCAGCAGTTATTATAACAAGACGACCGTTGACCAGAAAGACGACAACCAGAACCTGGATGCCTCACAATCGGGCGGGGCGTTGGGCAGTTCCGGCAACAACGAGATAACCGTGACGCAATCGGCCAACGACAACTACGCTACGATTAACCAGAACAACGGCAGTTCGTCTAACAAAGCCACGCTGACCCAGAAAAACTCGATGAACAGCGGCGGCAACAACGCTGACCTGAACCAGAACACGAACAGCTCTACTAACACGGTTACGGTAACGCAGGACGGCGATGGCCATAATGCGCAGACGAACCAGAACGGTCAGGCTACATCGGGGGGGAATAGCAGCCAAAACAACAAAATCACCGTTGACCAGCAGGGCACGGGTAAAGGTCACCTGGCTACCATCAACCAGAACGCCGGGGCATTGGGCAATAGCAATGGCAACGAGGCAAAGGCTAAGCAGGTGGGTTCTACTGCCGGATCGGGCGATGACCACGAAGCCACTATCAGCCAGAGCAACAACAGCCTCGGCAACCTGGCCGACGTAGATCAGTCGGGCACTAATCAGACGGTTATGGTCACTCAGGATGGTGGCAGCGCAGGTTTCAGCAAAAACAATAAAGCCTATGCCACGCAGTCGGGTACAAATCAGACAGGTACGATCATCCAGAACAACGTCAGCGAAAACAACAAAGCGACCTTAACCCAGAGCGGCAGTGGCAATGCGGCAACTATGTATCAGGGTGATGTCTTTGCCTTAATAGGCGGCAGCGGCGGAGCCACCGGTAATACGGGTACCGTAACCCAGAGTGGTACTAATGGTACGGCACTGCTCTTGCAGGGTCTCAATCAGACTGGATCAACGGCTACGATCATGCAGGGGGGGGCCAGCAACCAGGCTGAACTGTACCAACTCAAAGGCAGCAATAACAAGGCCACCATCGATCAGATGACCACCGGGTCTACCAACTACGCATTTCTCTACCAAGGTGACTGGTTAGGTTATTCGGGTAGCAGTGCCGCTGCCGATGGCAATACCGCCACGATTAAACAGCGGGGCAGCAACAACCAAACGCGCATGTGGACAACGGGCAACACCAACACGGTAGACATCAGCCAGACCGGCGATTTGAACAAAGTGCAGGGTGTCACTGGCGGTGGGTATAGTTTCGACAATATTGCCAAACAGTTTGGCGATAATAACACCCTGACTATCAGCCAGACAAGTGCCACAGGTGGGCCAGGGCAGCTTGCCAACGTGCAGCAGGTGGGTATTGGCAACAGCTCGACCATTACGCAGAGCAACAATTAACGGGTAGATGGCCCGGCCGCCGCAACGATTGGGCTGGGTAAACGCGTAGAAAGGGCACTACTGCACAACAACTTGTTGAGGCGGCAGTGCCCTTTTCTGCGTTGTATCCCGGAAGTAAATTAGCCATCCGCGCCGCTTACAGACGTATGACTAAACTAGTCTACCCGCTCTTACTGGTCTTTAGTCTGCTTGGTCCGTTGGCAGCATGGGCAACGCACCAGGTGGGCGGGCAGTTGGAGATGCGTGCCGTGGGCGACGTACCGGGTCATTTCAGAATTACC
Source organism: Fibrella aquatilis (assembly GCF_017353255.1). Classification (GTDB taxonomy): domain Bacteria; phylum Bacteroidota; class Bacteroidia; order Cytophagales; family Spirosomataceae; genus Fibrella; species Fibrella aquatilis. The sequence continues at coordinate 5,764 of NZ_JAFMYU010000010.1, forward strand.
GTTACCAACTACCTCGAAGACAACGTCCGGGCCAGCACCGTTACGAATGCCCCGCTGGGTATCTATCGCAAGCGTGACAACGGGCAAATGGCCACCTTCACGGCCTACGAGTCGGGGCAGCGGTCGTCTATCATTTATGCCAACTCGTTCTGCTCCACTCAGCGCAACCTAAAGTATATCACGGCCACGTTTACCGCCGACATTCAGCTGTCGCCCGCGCAATACACTGATCCACAAGGGTATTACCTATCCTACCAAACGCGTAACCGCAACGGCGGCATCAATAACCTCACCAATCCGCTACAGACGGGATTCACGTTCTATCTCGAATTTCCGCCGCTGAACATTACGGGTAAATACCTCAATAACTCGTCGCCGCAGTTTACACCCGTCAACGGCGAATACGTGTGCCTGGGCGAACCCTTTACTTATTCGTTTGGTGGTACCGACCCCGACGGCGACGAGCTTCGTTACAGCATGGCGCCTCCGTTTAATGCCGTCAATGGCAACACCACCGCCCCCGGCCCCTACCCTACCGTGGGCTTTGCGGCAGGGTTTTCGGCCACCAACGCCATACCAGGATCGCCCGCTCTGAGTGTGAACCCCCAAACCGGGCAGCTCTCGCTAACGGCCTCGCAACTGGGCTTGTTTGTCTTTGCCGTACAAATTGAGGAGTACCGAAACGGGCAAAAAATTGGCGAGGTGCGGCGCGATTTCCAGTTTCTGGTAGTCGATTGTCCGCCCGCGCAAACCCCCGACCCGGCCGCGCAGATCATAAACTCAACAGCCACAGCCACCAAAACCACGCTCTGCCCCGGCGAGTCGGCGGTGCTGTCGGCCACACCCGACCCCAACTGGAATTACCAATGGCAACGCAACGGCATTAACCTCACCAACGCCACCAGCAGCAGCCTCACCGTGCGCGACCAGGGCGAGTATACGGTGCAGGTATCGCTGAAAAATGCCTGTGCCAAAGTAGGCAGCGCACAGAGTCTCACCGTTAATTCACTGAATACCAAACCATCTATCACATCGGCGGGGCAGTTGTGCGCTACCGACGGCTCGGCCGAATTGCACGTCTCAACCATTCCCGATGTAACGTATCAGTGGTTCCGCAACGGGCAATCGCTGGCGGGGCAGGTGGGCGATTCACTACTCACCAGCCAGCCCGGTCTATACCGCGCCGTGCTGACCCACCGCACACTGGGTTGTCAGGTACGCAGCGACTCGATCTCGCTAACCCGCGCCCCGGCCGTATTGGCCACCCTGCGGTCGGGCAGCGGGCAAAACCGAATCTGCCCCGGCGATTCGCTGCCGCTGCTGGGCGACGGGGGCATACTGTACCGATGGGCACAAAACGGGCAGGTGCTAAATGCCCAGACCGGCACCGGCTACACCACCAAACTAGTGGGCGTATATAGCCTTACCGTGACCGATGCCAACGGCTGCCGGGCCGCTGCACCGCCCCTCACCCTCAGCGCAGTGGCCCCAGTCTCGCCCAGCCTCGACAGCCTGCCGCCGTTTTGCGGACCTAAAGCCGCCCCGTTCACCCTGGTTGGGCATCCCGACAGCGGCACCTACGCCGGGCCGGGCACAGCGGCCAACGTCTTCTCGCCGGCCAGCGCGGGCGTGGGGTCGTTCACGCTCACCTACAGCCTCCGCCCCGCCCCCGAATGCGCCGCCGTGATGGCCCGCCAAACGGCTATTGTCTACCCCATTCCTGCCATCAACCTGCCCGATGAACTGCTCACGTTCCGGGGTAATTCGCTGGCGCTGGAACCTGTGCTGACGGGCAATCCGGTGCGGTTCCAATGGTCACCCTCTACGTTTTTGATAGACAGTCAAACAGCTGTGGCACAGATAGATAACATTCAAAACTCAATTACCTACACGCTTTGGGTGGCGAATGCCGGGGGCTGCACCGCCACCGATTCTATACGGATTGACGTGGTCAACCGCCTGTTTGCACCCGATGTCTTTACCCCCAACGGCGACGGGCAAAATGACTTATGGACCGTGATGAATCTGGCGGCTTTCCCCAACGTAGATATTACGGTCGTGAACCGCTGGGGCACGGTGGTGTTCCACGGCACAGGCTCTGATCAGCCTGCCTTCGACGGTCGCCAAAGCGGCACCGACCTACCCGACGGTGTGTACACGTACATCATCCGCCCCGACCCCCGCCTGCCCGCTATGCAGGGTCGGCTATTACTAGCGCGGTAGTTCATAACGCCCATAAACCACCAGCAGGCATAGCGCCAGGGTGATCACGTTGATCCAGATCGTTTTGTACTCGCCGCGCTGGTAATGGATAATGCCCGCCGGGATCATGATCAGGCCCAGACAGCCTGCGGCCAGTGGCGTGAGCCAAAGCAGCCGGTGTACTAAGCCCGGCAGTAGCAGCCCCACCACGCCGACCAGTTCCGCCAGGCCGATAAACCGAATGAGCGGCAGCGGCAGGTGCTCTACGCCAGTCTGTCCCATAGCCACCAGTTTCGGGGCTGACTGGGTAGCTTTCATAACGCCTGAATAACCAAATTCGAGGCTCAGCAACACCTGAACCAGCCAGAGGATCGTGTTCATAGCAGGGTTATTTTCGCGGTTTGTTTTATGCCGTGAAAATCCTGCCCGCCGCGTCGCAATCCTTTGACAATTGTCAAAAAATTAGACCTGCGCACGAATCCGACTGAGCGTTTCAGACGTGATGCCCAGATAGGAAGCCAGCATGCCCAGCGGCACCCGTTGTATCAGCGCGGGTCTGTTGGCCAGCAACCCCTGGTAGCGCTCTAGGGCAGAAGCCATGTGCAGGGCGTCGAACCGGTGCTGTAGTTGCAAGAGGCCATGACTCACCAGCAACCGACCCAGCCGTTCAAGGTCGTGATGGTGGGCATAGAGCGTTTCTAATGACCCGTATGATACCGCCCACACCACCGACGGCTCTAACAATTGCACAATCCGTTGGTCGGGTTGGCGACTGATGAAGCTGACAATAGACCCTGCTATTTCGCCGTCGGCACTGAGCCAGTCGGTCACTTCCCGGCCTTCTTTCAGGTAGTACGTCCGCGAAAGGCCTTGCTCAATAAAATAGATGTAGTCGCTCACCATACCCGCGTTCACCAGCACGTGGCCCTTCTCCAAAACCAACCGCCGCGACACCGCAGCCAACGCCTGCTGACTCGCCTCCGAAAGCGGCGAGAAGTGGGTAAGGGCGGTGATGAAGGAGTTTTGCATAAAACCTTACTGATACCCCCTTGCTTGCAACGCAAACAGTTCGGCGTAGCGGCCGTTTTGGGCCAGAAGCTCCTCGTGTGAACCGATTTCGACCAGGCGACCACCTTCCAGCACCAGGATGCGGTTGGCCATGCGGACAGTACTGAACCGGTGCGAAATAATCACCGACGACTTGCCTTCCGTGAGGGCGTTGAACCGCTGGAAGACCTCATACTCGGCGCGGGCGTCGAGGGCGGCGGTGGGTTCGTCTAATATAATCAACTGCGCATCACGCATGTAGGCCCGCCCCAGCGCCACCTTCTGCCACTCCCCGCCCGACAGCTCCACGCCTTTGTTGAAGCTCTTGCCCAGCTGCTGCTGATAGCCGTCGGGCAGTTTGGCAATGACCGAATCGGCCAGGCTACGCTGCGCCGAATTCTCGATGCGGGGTTGGTTGGTCCGTTCGTCAATATCACCCACGGCAATGTTGGTACCCGCCGACATTTTAAAGCGGATGTAATCCTGGAAAATCACGCCGATGTTACGCCGCAGGTCGTCCAGGTTATAGTTGCGTATGTCGTGGCCGTCGAGGAGAATGCGGCCTTCGGCGGGGTCGTAGAGGCGGGCCAGGAGTTTCACGAGCGTGGTTTTGCCGGCCCCGTTTTCGCCCACGAGGGCCAGTTTTTCGCCGGGTTTCAGCGTGAACGACAAGCCCCGCAAGGCCCACCGTTCGGAGTTCGTGTACTTGAACCCAACATTCTCGAACGTGAACCCCTCGCGCACCGGGCGTGGAAACGGCAGCGGCGTTTTGGGCGAGTGAATGAGCGGCTTGATGGCGAAATAATCGAACAGATCCTGCAAATAGATGGCCTCCTGCGTGAGGCTGCTGAACTGCAACAAAATCCCCTCCAGCGACCCCCTGACCTGCCGGAACGACCCCGCCAGAAACGTGAGGTCGCCCAGCGAAATCTGCCCCGTTACGGCCCGCTGCACAATCCAGACGTAGGCCCCGTAGTAGCCCGCCGTGCCCAGCACCGTCAGCAGCGTACCCCAGGCTGCCCGACTCATGGCAATGGCCTGATTCTTACCCAGATACTCGTTCGACAGCACTCGAAACCGGTCGATGAGGAAGCCCGACAGGCCGAAGATCTTCACCTCTTTAGCCGTTTCGTCGCTGGCACCCACGTAGCGGAGGTAGTCCAGTTCGCGGCGTTCGGGCGTCCAACTTCTTGATAATGAATAGCTTTTCTTGTTGAAGTAATTGTCGCCGATGAACGAGGGAGTTACGGCCACGGCAATCAGCAACAACAGCCACGGGTTATACACCGCCAGCCCCGCCGCCAGAAAGCCCACCGAGATCAATTGCTGCACCTGCCCGAACACACCCGTCAGCAGCACCGTTCGACCCGACGTTTGGCGGCGTGCCCGTTCGAGCTTATCGTAGAACGTGGCATCTTCAAACTGCTCCAGGTCCAGCTCGGCGGCGTGTTCCATCAGGCGGATCGACGTGGCGTTGGCAAATTTATCACCCAGCAGGCCGTCCATGAGCGAGATAGCCCGGCCAATGGCCGTTGAGAGGATGGCCAGCCCAAATTCAGCCGCCACCAGTTGCCAGAGCAGCATCGTATCGGTGGTGCTACCGCCCGCTTTAGTCAGGCTAACCACCTGATCAATAATGAGTTTGCCGATGTAGAGCGAAGCCGCCGGAATGGCCGCCTGCACCAGCCGCAGCAGCGCATCGCCCACGAAAAGAGGCGGTGAGGTCTCCCAGACCAGCCGGAAAAAGGCGGGCAGGTTGCCCAGCGCGGCAAAGCGGTCGCGCCAGCTAAGCTGATCCGAAAGGGCATCTTTTTTCTCCGTCGGCACGGCCCCGCTAGGCGGCACCTGCGGACGTATTGTTGTTGGCGTCATCTATAAAAAAGACAAGCCACGCCGGGTATTGGTTCAGCGGCTCTGTTTCCCTTACTACGCATTACCCGATATAGGCACCAACGTATAGGGGCCTGCGTTTTTTCACGAAGCCACTACTGATCCGACCACTGAACAAGGGCATCACGCAAAGCCAAGAGCAAAACTATACATACATAGGTATCTGCTTAATATGTACCGTATGGAGGCTGAGTTTGTACTTATATAACAATTTAACTAACTGATAATCAACGATATAAAATAAATAATGAATATAATTTATATAGCAGTAACTCTTTGTTTGTAACCATTTAATAGGTACTTGGCAAGACATTTTGTCTACTAATCTTTTTTTTTCTACCTTTCAAACGTTATCTGACAGGCAGAAAATGTGTCTGCCACCACTACTCCCAACTCAACGCCAAACTTTGTCAAGCCGATGCGCTACTCCCTCACCGCCAGCCTCTTGCTGCTTGCCGTATTGTTTGCTGGCATAGCCTGTCATGATAAGGTAGACGTAGATATAGAGCCGGTCATTACTCAACCTGTACCCGCTTGCCGGATTGTGAAAACGGCCTACAAAACCATCTACATCAGCGGTCCTAAAGTAGGGTACGAAAAGTTAATGGCAGGAAACAAATCGTACGATTTGTACACATGGGTGGAATATAAATATACTTACGATGCAGACGGCAGGGTCATAAAACAAGAGAGCTTTACATGGGGTGGCTACTCAACGGTTGTGTATATGTATACAGCCACTAAGCTTTACACGAGACGAGTCAACGCTAGCAAGGACGGACTCGACACACAAATTGTATTAGATACAATTCCGCTAAACAGGCACGGCTTTGATGATCGTAGCATATTTGATGAGCAAGGCCATGTGATGCTATACAAGGGAGTCAAAAACATGGAACCCTCGCGCTGGGTAGACAATAACAAAACTTATTCTATGATGCCCTTGGAGGCAGGCAAGATATACCGTGTAGCCACTTATGATTTAACCCGCCTGGCCTTACCCTATATCTTCCAGTTTGAGGGTGTTGGTAGCAAAAATTTAGTGTCCTCTATAACAACGAATGCATCGGGTAGCCCTTTTTATAAGGAGGGTCCGGTGTATAAGCAGGATTTTATCTACACTTATGATACCAACGGGCGGGTAGTCCGGCAGGTTCAGGTGGATACTGAGTACTCTGGTAGCAACTGGCAATTTGCCGAAAATCCGGGTCTGATTGGTGTGTACGATTATGAGTACAGTTGTCAGTAAAATTTTTGTTAAAATGACTAAGCCCCCGACTATTGTCAGCAAACAATGAAAATTCAATTTTTGACTCTACTGTTGAGCTTCACCCTAACTAAAGGAATAGCTCAAAACGTTAAGATATCGTTATATTTTCACATTGAAAACATCCTTCCTTCGGCAGATAAACTACGGGTAGTTACAGTAACTGTAAATGGAGAAGAAATAAAATTAAACGTAGATGATACCGGTTTTTTTATCCCAGACAGTCTTTTCAAAAGAAAAGCTAATTTACGTATTAAAGCAAATGGTAAACAGTATCAATTTAGTAATATAGTTCTGAACTGGCAACCTGCATATCCTAAATGGATTTTAAGTGTTGACTACCAACCTATTTCTAAAACACATAAGTATTTAATAGTAAACGTAAGACGTAAAGTGAGGTGGTTATATACATTAGATAAAGGAACGGGGTCTCTCATTACAGAATATAGATTTAGTAAGCCCTGAATTGAAACCACGATTACACCTACCTGAACAGACCCCGGCTGATTAGCTTCACCAACGGGCAGACCATCCAGATGCAGGATGACGGCACGGGCCGTGAGCTGCGCCAGATCGGGCACAACGGTACAGTGACGGAACACATGGATAATTTGCTGTATCGGGCGGGTGCATTGTAGCAAATCGCCCAAGATGAGAGATGGACTGCACTGGGTATATGTTCACCCATTCCTATCGCGGGAAGCCGTTGCGGAAGAAGAGCAGGTGCGACTCTATGTTGTTGCGCCAATAGTCCCAGGTGTGGCCACCGGGGCGCTCTACGTAGTCGTGGGCGATGTTTCGTTGCAACAGCTTCTGGTGTAGGTTCCGGTTTACGGTCGTGAAAAAGTCGTCGGTGCCGCAGTCTATCATCAGGCGGAGTTCGCCGGTTTGTAATGATTCGATCACGTTGATGACCACGTTTTTATCCCAAACCGCCTGATTGGCAGGCTCTTCGCCCAGCAACCCCTTGATCTCCCAGTTGCCGGGAAACGGCCTGAAATCGACCCCGCCACTCAGGCTCCCGGCCTGACTGTACAGGTCGCGGTGGCGCACGGCCAGGTACAGGGCACCGTGTCCACCCATAGATAAGCCCGTGATAGCCCGGTGCTGCCGGTCGGCCAGGGTGCGGTACTGGGTGTCGAGGTAGGGGATCAGTTCGGTGGTCATAAACGTCTCATAACGCATGACCGGGTTAATTGGGCTGTCGAGGTACCAGCTGTTTTGCGCGTCGGGGCAGGCAATGATGATGCCATAGCGGTCGGCGTAAGTGGCTAGTTCGGGGAGGTTGCCGATCCAGTCGCGGTGGCTCCCCCCAAATCCATGCAGCAGATATACCACCGGAAAGCGGTCGGCGGGGGCCGAGGCGTAGCGGTCGGGGGTGATGACCACGCACTTGACGGTTCTGTTCATAGCTGGACTAGCCACCTGAACGGTGTCGACGTGCCCAGCCACGAGCGTGAAGGTTATTGACAGTAAAAAGGGAAGAACAAACCAGACTTTTAAATTCATAATCTTGATTATCAACTACTTACCAAACACAGTGTGAGACGGCAACGATACAGCTTGACGCTTTCGACGAAGAAAAATCAGCAGCAACCTGTCAATAGCCACATGGCTTAAACGCTGAAAACTATTCTAGGTAGCAAATAAAGCGGTCTGCCAGGCCATTACTATCGTATAGCCGATGATATAGCCGGGTCGATAAATAAATTAAATCGACAGATTTTATGGAAATATCCTGAAACCAGTATCTTTTCGGATAATACACAAGCATACTCACAGTACATGAAAACCAAGCCTTTTCTACGTACTCAGCGCCTTGTATGGGTGTTGACTGGCTATCTGATTACCTGCGTAAGCTACCCCGCTCTACCTGCCGACGGTACTATGCCGGGTGATATTCCGTTTGTGAAAGGACCGTGGAAAACAATACTGGCCGAGGCCAAAGCACGACATAAATCCATCTTTGTTGCCATTCAGCGGAGTGAGTGCCAACCCTGCCAAACGCTGGAAAAAGAAGCCTTTTCCGACCCGGCAGTGGGGCGAACATATGGTACCTCGTTTATTAGCTACATCCTGACCATCGCCGATGCTGACGGCCCGGCATTGGTGAAACAGTATGCCGTAACAGCCTACCCAACGCTGCTTTTTCTGTCGGAAGACGGAGTCTTACTGCATCGCAGCCTGGGCAATTCCGGGGCAAAAGGGTTGCTCACCGACGCAGCCATTACGCTCGAAACAGCCCGCAATCCCAGAACAATTGCGGTTTGGGACAGCGAGTTTTTGGCGGGAAAGCGCAATGCTGAGTTCCTAAGGGCCTATTTAGACAAACGGGCGTACCTCGGCCTACCCAACGAAGCCGCTCTGGAGGCGTATCTCCAACACGTCTCGAAAGCAGACTGGGCCTTACCCAAAAACGTTCGTCTGATTGCCAGCAACAGCGAAACGGCCCGCCTGCCCACCTTCGATTGGCTCCTGACCACCGCCGAACAGGCCAAACGCGACCCACGGCAATCGAACCTGATTTTCTACGCGCTGACCACAGCCAACCGCGTGGTTGAACGTGAGTGGGAAATGGCCAAAACACCCGCCGACCTGGAACGGGTTATCGCCATCGGGCACCGCATCGACCAACTGTCGGGCAAGTCACATTCGGCAGACGAACAGGCTCAGCAAGACATGGGCAAACGGATGAGCTTTTATGGACGCACCAAAAACGAAGCCAAATACCGTGAACTGGCACTCCTCGTTGGTGTGCAGGCCATGACTGCCACCGAGGGATTACGGCAGGCAATTGACGCTGATTTTCGACAGCCCATCGACTACAAAGACCAGTCTGAAACGGGAAAAATTACTGCCGCCCGCCTTGTGGCAGAACGTACGAAGCATATGCAAGATTCGCAGCATTACGCTCAGCGGTTGCACAAACTGGCCGCTGCCTATCTCCTCCTGCGTATGACCAGTCCCGCCGATCTGAACCAGGCTCTGATCTGGTCGGCACGTGCTGTTGAACTCGTGGCTTCACCCGCAAACCTCGACACCCACGCGCAAGTGCTCCACCAGCTAGGTCAAAAATAAATTCGCCAATAACTATACAATTAGTTAATCACAGCCGTTACAGTATCAGCTACTTACATAGGCAAAACCCATCCACAATCAACAACCATGAACACCTTTATACGTACCCAGGCACTACGCGTGGTCCTAGCGTTAGCCTGTTTCACCAGCACTTCCGTTGCTTATGCGAAACGGCCAACCGTTGCCGTAGCAGCTGATACAACAGCAGGCATCCGTTTTTTCAAAGGCACCTGGTCGGCTTTGCTGAACGAGGCAAAAAAACAGAACAAGCCCATCTTTGTCGATGTCTACACTACCTGGTGCGGCCCCTGCAAACTGATGGCCAAAGAGGCGTTTCCAGACAAGGCCGTGGGCGAAAAATTCAACGCTAACTTCATCAGCTACCAGATCGACGCCGAAAAAGGGGAAGGCATCGCCCTGGCCAAGCAATATGCCGTAGATAGCTATCCCACCGTGCTGTACGTATCGGCAACCGGTGATCTGGTGCACCGGTCCACGGGCTACGGTAACGTCAAACACTTCCTGGATGAGGCCGACAAAGCCATTACGGCGGCCAAAGATCCCATGCCTATTTCAGTGATGGATAAGCAGTATGCCGCCGGTAAACGCGATGCTGATTTTCTGGCCAGCTACCTTACCAAACTCACCCACGTGGGTATGCCCCGGCCCGACGTGCTGACGGCCTACCTCGATGCCGTGCCCGAATCGGAGTGGTCGACCGATAAGAACCTGACTGTCATTGGCGGCAACCTCACCACGGCCACCTCGAAGGGGTTCGACGTGCTGCTGAAAAACGCCCCCGACGTGGTGATGAATCCGGCGCGGCGGGCAGTGGCTCAACCGCTGGTGAACGGGCTGTTCAGTTCGCTGGAAAAAGATTATAACCTGGCGGTGAAGCAAAACGACGAGGCGCTGCTCAACACCATGCTGGCCAACCGGAAACGAATGACGACGGCCTTACCCATGCAGATCGGTAGTCGCGAAGACCCCGCCGAAACCGACAGGATGTACCGGATGCGTTTCTACCAACAGACCAGGAACATGGGTAAATACCAGGCTATGGTGGCTGAAGACACCAAACGGCTGATGAGCATTCCTGCCGATACGCTGACGGCCAAAGACAACGCCGCCTACCAACTGGCCCTGAAACAAACCGCCGCCATGCCCGATTCGGTCAAAAGCAACGAGCTGTTCAGGAAGTACGTCGAAGGCATGAAAAAGGCCGAATCGCGGAAAGTGGCCATGCAGCTAAACAACTATGCCTGGGCTTGTTACGACCGAAAAGACGCCACGCCTGCCGAACTGAAACAGGCCCTGGCGTGGTCGGGGCGCTCGGTAGAACTAGACCGTGCACCAATGTTTTTAGACACCTACGCCCATTTACTGCACCGGTTGGGCCGCAAAGCCGAAGCCATTACGACCGAGAAAGAAGCTCTTGACAAGGCCAAAACAGGAGGCGACGACATAACGGTCTACGAGAAAGTACTGACCGAATGGCAAACGAAGTAACTCATTTTGTCATTCGTTTAGTGGTCATTTAAATAGCTGCGTTTACCTATTAACTCCTTAACTAACTAGCACGATGAAAACCCATTCCCTTTTCCACTCCGGGCGGCTGCTTCTGCTGCTTGCCCTTGTCTGTACTACCCTGCTCACCCGCGCTGCAACGCCCTTCTCTGCCGACGAACCTACTGGTATTCAGTTCTTTAAAGGCTCTTGGCCAGCAGTACTAGCCGAAGCCAAAAAGCAAAACAAGCCCGTCTTTGTCGACATCTTCACTACCTGGTGCGGTCCCTGTAAACTGATGGCCAAGCAGGCTTTTCCCGACCAGAAAGTGGGCGAGAAATTCAACGCTAATTTCATCAGCTACCAGATCGACGCCGAGAAAGGCGAGGGTATCGACGTGGCCAAAAAATACGCCGTAACGGCCTACCCCACCTCGCTCTACGTATCGGGCGATGGCGACCTGATTTACCGGGTAGTGGGCTATAGCGGTATTCCAGGCATGATGACCGAAGCCGACAAAGCCATTGCCGCTGCCAAAGACCCCAACCCGGTATCGATGATGGATAAGCAGTTTGAAGGGGGCAAACGCGACGCCGATTTCCTGCGGGCTTACCTGGCCAAACGGGCGCAGATTGGTATGCCCAGCCCCGAAGCCCTGGAAGCGTTTCTGACCGCCGTTCCCCAGGCCGAATGGACCAGCGCCGCCAACATCGACGCCGTAGCAGGCAACCTGACTACGGCCCGGTCGCGGGCGTTTGAACCGCTGCTTGCCGAAGTTAAAACCATCCGTATGGACAAATCGCGGATGAAAACGGCACAGACCATTATGCAGGCGGTAAGCCAGGCAGCGGGGCGCGACGAGCGACAGGCCAAGACCGAAGCTGAGTTGGAAACCGCCATTGCCAACACCCTGAAACTGCGCGCCACTATGTCGGGAAAACCTATTTCTGCCGCCGACCAGCAAACAATGACCAACGACAGCAAGCTGAGTTTTTATTTGCGAACCAAAAACCTGCCCAAATACCGCGAACTCGCCACCGTTGTTGGTAACAAGCTACTGGCCATATCGACCGATTCGCTGAAGGCCAGAGATGCCGCCACTTTCCAGCGGTTTATGGACGAGGCCAAATTGGTACCTGATTCGGTGAAGGCCAGCCCTAATTTTACGCGCTACGCCGCCATGATGAAGACCATCGAGACGCAGCAGGTGTCAGGTAAGCTGAATAGCCTGGCGTGGACTTATTTCGAGAAAATGACCGACCCCGCCGACATCAAGCAGGCACTTGTCTGGTCAACGCGGATGGTGGAGCTAGACCGTAAGCCCGCCCTGCTCGACACCCACGCCCAGTTACTGGGCAAAGCGGGTCGCAAATCGGAGGCCATAACTATGGAGCAAGAGGCACTTACCAAAGCCAAAGCCGCTGGCGAAGACCCCGCCGATTACGAAAAAGCCCTGGCCGAGCTACAGAAAAAATAGCCGGGGTTTTGGAGAAAACCATTAGTGGCCATGTTTGTCGAGCCACGCATCTACGGCGTCGGCTGCTGTAAAGCGTATGCCCTTGAAGCGTTCAGGCGGGGTGGTACTGAGGGCGAGTTTGAGCCGAACCACGTTCGGCTCAAACTCGCTGCTTTTGTCTGGAAACTGCCCGTCGATACCCCGTAGCAGGTTGTCGATACCATACATATCGAAGCTCCAATGTTGCAGGTTGTTGCTGTCGGTGATGTTGGCGCGGATGTCGTCGGCCAGCCATACCATGCTCTGCTTCAGTGGCTCGACAAACTGTTGGGGGTGTTCCAGAGCGTTGCCGTCCAGGAAATAATACACCTCGCGGTACGACTGTTTGGTCTTCAGCAGGGTCAGCAAATCCGTTTCCCAGCTGGGGTGGCTTTTGACTTTGGCCACTGCCGCCGCCCGCGTGTCGGCGGGGCGTACCTGCGTGGTCTGGCTCAACAGGCCGTAGATAGAGTCGGTGGGTTTGTGGGCGGCAATGTCGTCCAGCACTTTTTGGTGCCAGGTGTCACTTCGCTGCTGTTCTTCGGCCATGGTCCGGCTGGCGGTTTGGGCCGAATCGCGCAGGAAGCCAATTAGCAGGCCCGCGCTGTATACGCCGCTCAGCACCAGACTAGTATAAAAAATACCTTTCGGGGTACTAGGGGGCAAGTTTGCCGTCAATGCACTGTTGATGGACAAGAAGCAGGTCGTCAGCCACAGCAATGGCAACCAGATTTGCCCGTGGTTAACGGCTAACCAATGCAAAAACTCAGGGTATGTGTCGCCGTCGCTATGCCACTCCCACTTAAACGCAGCACAAAAAAAGACAGTAAGCACCATGCAGAGCCAAGCTAACAGGGCTAGGCCAATGCGTGCTTCAGGGCTACCGGCCATCCAGTGGAAATGACCCTTGGCCAACAGAAAAATGGTTAAGGCGAGACTGCTGATGGCCAGACTAAGCCCCAAAAACCCCAAGCCCAGCCCGTATCCCATGCCCCCATCACCTACAAGAGTAGGCTTGGAAGCAGTCAGCATCGCTAGGCCGATGTAGCATAGCATGGTCAGGCAAAACAGTACATAGGCCATAGCGCGTTGAGGGTTTTGCATAAAATTATAGGTAACACTCAGCCTCATCGGGCATTATTTATTGAACAGCTATAAAATTCAGTATCAATGGATTAAACCGGACCAACGCTCAGCTTGGCACGCCGCTGTAGCTGATTATGTGCTTATTTAGGGTAGAGCGGTTTCTGTCCGTTCACACAATTGTTGCAACGGGGCTGAATCATTCGGCGTAGCAACTAGTTAACCGAGTTGACTATATAGCGTAACGCATGCCATACCGTTTACCCCTACTGTTGCTTTTGATGCTGTGCCACGCGGCGCGGGGGCAAACTGCCGCCGACAGCACGCGCCCGGCGCAGTTGGACCTCTCGGACTTGGGGCAGCGGTGGTTTCGTGTCAAACTGGTGCCGGGGGCCGACTCGTCGCACCCCAACAAACCGCAGTGGGCTATTCTGCCTTCATTAAACTACGGCCCCGCCACGGGTTTTGCCATTGGGGGCATTCTGACCAGCACGTTTTATCCGAAAAACACGCCCCGTACCCGCCTGTCAACAGCTCAGCTTTACGTGGGCTATTCGCAGTATAACCAGACGTTTGTGTCGGCGCTGAGCAACATCTGGACGCGGGGCCACCGGTTCAACATTCAGGGCGATTACCGCTTCCATAATTTCCCCACTGTCACGTTTGGGCTGGGCAGTCATACACAACTGGCTAACGCCAGCGACGTGACGTATAACCATATCCGGTTTCACCAGACCGTTTACACCGCCATCAGCCACGACTACATGCTGGGCACGGGTTTCCTCTACGACCGCCACTTCGATATAGACAACGTGGCCGCCGACGGCCTTCCCACCGATTTTGATCGGTATGGACGCACCGCCGCGTCAACATCGTCGGGGGTGGCGGTGGGCCTGCTGCGCGACCGGCGGGGCAACCCCAACAACCCCACGGGCGGCTCTTACCTGATGGTCCAGTACCGCTATTTCACCCAGGCCCTGGGGGGTAGCAGCAACTGGCAAGCCCTTTGGTTCGACTACCGCCGGTATGTGCCGCTGGGTGGTCGGCTGGAAAAGCAGCTGGCTTTTTGGGCCTTCGACTGGGTTACGTTTGGCGGCGCGGCCCCCTACCTCGACCTGCCCGCCACCAGTTGGGACACCTTCGGCAACACGGGCCGGGGCTACACGCTGGGGCGTTTCCGGGGCACGGGCTTTTACTACGCCGAAGCTGAATACCGCACCCAGCTTACCACCAACGGCCTGTTGGGCGCGGTGTTCTTTGCCAACGCCCAGACCGTAACCGACTGGCGCGGCAGTTCGGCAACTCCCATCGACATTATTACCCCCACCCACGGTATTGTGGTCTGGCCGGGCGTCGGTGGCGGCATTCGGGTGAAGGTCAACAAGAACGCCCGCACCAACATGGCCATTGACTATGCCATTGGTGCGGGCGGATCTAGTGGGTTGTATTTTAATTTGAACGAAGTGTTTTAAACCTTGAACTCACCTCACCCTAATCCTCGCCTGTACGTCGTCTTTTTCACCCAGCACGTAGCCGTTGCCGGGGGTTGAGGCGTAGGGCGTTTCAATCACGTCGAGGATCTGGGCTTTCAGTACCCCCTCCCCTGCCGGACGCCAGAGCAGTTTCAGCGTAGCCGAGCCGCCTGCCGGAATGGTGTTCAGATAACCGTTTAGGGTTTGGGCATTCACCGCCTGCCAGCCTGTTTGCGCCGCAGGCATGGGTACGCCGTTGGGCAACAGTACCTGCACCACCACGCCCGTAGCGGGTATCCCGCCCCGATTGCGTACGGTGAGCGTGGCCGTAACCACCTCCTGCTGCGTTACGTTGGCCACCAGTTTGTCGAGGTCCATCTGCAGACTAAGCTCTACCGCCGACGGGCTTACGGGTGGTTGATTACCCCGCAGTTTGGGCAGTGGCACCTGGTTTGGGTTGGCCGACACCACAAAGGGACCACTTTGGTCGGCGGTGCGGAGGTCTGCCTGGGCGGCATCGTCCTGCCCGTCGCCGGTGCCGGAGTTGGGCTGACTGTCGGGGTCGGGAGTTTGCGAGGCGGTGATCTGGGCGGCGGTGGCCAGTGTGCCCGGCGCGGTGATCGTGGCCCGGAACACAAACGAGCTGGTCGTACCCGCAGGCACCGACCCTGCCGCCACGCTTACCAGGCCGTTGCTATGCGTAACCCCCGGCGACGGGGCATCCAGAAACGATACCCCCGCTGGCAGCAGGCTCTGGAGTTGCAAACCGGCGGCGTCTGTCGGCCCGGCGTTGGTTACGTTCAGCGAATAGCTCACCACGTCGCCCACCCTGGGTGTGCGGGTGCTGACGGCCATGCCCAACGACACGTCGGCGTTACCCGTGCCTACGGTTACCACCGCGCTGCCCGCCGTAGTGCCCGTGCCACAGGCATTGACCACCGACGAAATAGCGTAGGTAGTGGTGGCCGTTGGCGACACGGGCATCAGGTACGGGTTCTGGGTAATAGCCGTGGCCGACTGCCCGTTGCTAAGCGTAAATGACCAGGGGGCCGGTCCCGAAAACGAGATGGGCAGCAGGGCCGTTTGCCCCGCGCTCACCAGCCCCGCCCCCGCAATCGTCGCCGCCACAGGCTCCCCAATCTTTATACCAACAGGGTCTGATTCGCCGGTGCAACCGTTGACAACCCCAACAGAATACCGACCCGACTGGGTAGCATAGTGGATACCCTGTGTTGCATCGGGAATCAGTACGCCATTTCGTTTCCACTGAATCGAACTGTAGCCATAGTTATACCTTAGCTGTATGGCGTTATTGGCACATTTTTCCAACGTTTCGTAATTTATCAGTGGCTTGGGATTACTGCCTATTCTGATGTAGATGCCTTTAGACAACCCTGAACAAGCTCCGTTAGTGATGCGAACTTTGTATAAACCCGTTGTGGCCACATACAGCGAAGGATTCGTAGCGCCGCTTAGGTCAACACCGTCCTGCTGCCATTGATAGGTATAGCCTGATAAGGTGCTAATTCCGTAATAATATTCAGCGTGAAAAAGTGAAGTTGGCGAACAGATTTCGGTGACGTTGTTGCCCGAAGCTACCAATTTGGGTTGAATAGCGTTACTGAACGTAAACGACATGGGATCAGATACGGCTCCACAAACCCGGCCAATTGAATCCCGGACGCTATACGTGCCGCTGCTCACCACCGTATATTGTGAGGACGTTGCCCCTGGAATGTCAACCCCATTTAGCTGCCAGCGAAACGAAGAATTCGAGGCAGACTGCGCATAAAGCGTCCGGCTTTCTCCGGTGCACAAGCTATTACCGCCGAGATACCGGATGCTTACGGGGATTTGGGTGGCATAGGCGCGCGTGAGTGTGTTGGTAAACGTTTGACAGGTGCCTTGTTTCACCAACGCTGAATAAGCACCCGGACCCGGTGCGTAATAGTAGTAATTAGTAGCGCCCGGAATGAGCACGCCATTTCTATACCATTGGAAGGCGCTGTACTTGCCAGAATTACCCACATACATAGTGGCCTCCGTAGTATATCCCGTACAGATGAGCGAATCACTAGGCGTGTAGAAATAGATCGCCGCTACTATGGATGTGCCAAACTGATAATCAAGTGTACTGGTTTGTAGGGTACATGCTTGGTCACGAATCAGCAGGCCATACCGTCCGCTCTGATTTAAGGAGTACGTTAGTTGAGTGGCACTGGGAATAATAACACCATCTTTGCTCCATTGATAGGCAGCGTTATCACCCGCATACATAGCAGAAAGGTTCACAAATTGGCTTGTACACTGCACTTGTTCATAACTGGACGGAGAGATCACCGCGCTGGGTGAATTGGCAAAACCCAGGTTATACGAGTAGGCTATCTGAGTACAACCTGCCTGGACCACACTGCCCGCATACACACCTGCCTGTGTAGCCGTATACGAAGCACTTGTGGCACCGCTTATCAACACACCGTCTTTGGTCCACTGGTAGCGTTCGGCAGGTGTATTGTTGTTGTAATAGGTGCGGGCTTTAAGCGACAGCGTCGCCTGACTTCCCACACAAATAGTCCAACCACCTGAGTTATTATTGCGGTCAACGACGTTGGCACCCGTCATGTCGCCGATGGCCATTGGCATGCTGGCCTCGCTCAATATGTCGGGGTCGGTGGCCAGCAATTTTAGCTGATAGTTAGTCCCGTATGGCAACGCATTAAAAGTGATGGGTAAGGTTACAGATATGGGGCTACTGGTGCCTGAACCCAGTTTGCGCTGATTGGCAAAACTTCCCGACGCGTCAGAGAGCCAGACCTCAAATTGATTACTCGCCCCAAACGTACCGGTCGTGTTGAACGACACAGCCAGGGTGCTACTTGCACATAGCGATGTGTTGGAAAGCGCCGTAATAGCCACGGTGGGCAGTGTGTAGGGAATAGCAAAGGCATCGGTTGTCCAGATGCCCCGTCCAACGGTGGCGGCGGCAATGCGTCCGTCAGAGGCGCGGTAGCGGAGTTGATTTACCCGAATGGGCGGCAACGCCCCGTTCATCAGACCCCAGCCAGGATTACCAGCCTGAATAGTGGTGGTTGACCAGATGCCTAAGTCAGTACCCAGCAACACCTGCTGTCGGTTTTGGGGGTTGAACATTGCCGTACGAACGGGCACGTCGGGCAGGCCGTAATTGATTTGGTCTTTACCCACCCAGGAGTCGCCGCCGTCGGTCGTGTACCAGACTGACTGCATTCCGTAGTTTGAAAGTGTCACCAGCAGTTCGCTGTCGGTGGCTCCCACGTCGATGCACGATATTGTCCCCTGGCCAAACACGCCATTATCAATCCGCACCAGGGTGGGCGTGGACTGGGCCAGATTGGTCAGTTTATACAACGCCCCTGCCGTACTACCGGCAAACAAGGCAGTGCGGTCGGTGCCCAGTTTGAGGTAGCTCAGTTGGTCCGTAACCCCCGTCAACACCATCGTAGCATTCGTTGGCGAGGTGCCAATGCCCGTGGTGCGGCGAATGATGTGCTGGCTGTTTACATAATCGTAGGTATACAGCGTATTAGCCTGACTGTCGTAGTCGGCGGTAAACGGGCTGTTGTTGATGGTGAAGATCTGCTGGTAATTCGCTCCATCATAGACGTTGACCGAGTTGTAGCCGGAAAAGATCTGAATGCGCGGTTCGTTGGTGTCAATATAAGGCGTGTTGGTGCTGCCTGTTCCCCAGAGCGTTCCATTGCTCGTTCCGGTGCTGCCGTTAGGTGCAGTCATCGTGATAATTCCTTCCGGCTGTACATTCGCCATGAAGTAGTTGCTGCCTGGGCTGCCTTTCAGGGCTACAGTGTAAGCCTCGCCAGCCTTGAATCCAGTTGTTCTAGATACAATGGTAGGTGTTGCCACGGCTGCATTGGCCCCGTCGGCTGACCAAAAAATGCCTCTATCAGACGTATTAATGAAGCCAGTTCCTCCCGGTGTACATTGTAGTCCAGTCTGGTTATACAGAAAATTGTTAGTTGGTGTTTCGGTTAGCATAGTCCAGGCTGCCCCGTTGTCAACGCTCCGGAAGAGGCCATAGCCACCACCCGCATAAATTATATTCGGGTCAGTTGGGTGCGCCGTGATGTCCATATTAACGTAGCCATTACCAACCGTGAAGTAAGCATTAGGGTAGGGAACTGGTATAGCCACATCAATCCAGGAAACGCCCGCGTTTACGCTTTTTTTGAACCACTTGATGTCCTGGTTATAGTTTACGTTGTTATACGCTCTTGCCACGGCGTATAGCACCTGTCCGGCTCCGCTTGTAGCGAGTGATACGGCCAATTCCGTGCGCTCACCGCCCGTGGCAGGGGTTATTTCGGTCCAGGAAGTGCCGGCTGTGCTGGTCGATTTAAATACCCGGCCAGGGTTGAAACTGGCGTAAAGAATACCGTCGCTGGCCACTTCCAGGTCATTGACAAAGTCATTATAATACTGCCCGGTGGATGTGCCAAAGCCAACACCCATGTTGGGCGACAGCGCAAATTGCCAAGTACTACCCCCGTCGGCCGACCGCACCACGCCATATTGGGTAGCGGCAAATACCTGTCCGCTGCTGGTTACCACCAACCGCTGCACGTAATTAAACGCCCGACCCAACGATGGGTAGCTGCCGGTGTTAATGGGGATGGTACTGCTCAGGCGCGTCCAGTTGGTGCCGCCCGTGGTTGTTTTCCAGATACCGCCGCCTGGTTTATTGCCGTACCAGTCGCCGGTGGCTACGTAAACAATCTGCGGGTTCGACGGGTCGGCGGCGATGGCCGTGACTACCGTGTTTTCCCAGGTATCGCTGAGGGGTGTCCAGGTAGCGTTGGGGTCGGTAATGTCGTTGGTTTGCCACAGGCCACTCGACAACGTACCCGCCCAGACGCGCTTGCGGGCGGCATCGCTCAGGTCGAAAATGGCCGTGCGAATACGACCGCTGAAGTTGTTTGGACCACGTTCCTGCCAGGTTACGCCCGGAATGCCAGCTTGGGAGATCACGCCCTGACGCCGGTCTTTCAGGATTTTCTCGCGGGCGGCGGTCAAGCGTTCGTAGGGGACGGTACCCAGCAACGGGTCAAGGGTGCGGCGCTTTTCGTCTTCCAGTTGCCGACGGAGCGTGTCGCGAGGGTCGATGAAGGTGCTGGAGGTGGGGCCGGTCTGCGCAGGGGCAGTACCAGGCAAATAGGCAAACAGGCTGATAAACAGCCACATACTAATAGAAAAGTGCATAAATGGTAGCTACGTTCTTAAGAATAGAATTAGGGTGACAAGCTACCGTCTTATCGTCAGATAAACAATCAAGTATATACAACTACAATCATTAAAAATTTACATTCAATATACTCAATTACTAGAGTAAGCAGTGTTTTCCAACTACGTAGCAACGCCCCGCCCTATTTGTGCGTATTATTGAAGAGGTCAAGTTCGTTATTGACCCAGACACGCAAATCCAGATTACGAATGAACCGCTATCACTTTCTGAAAGCTATGGGATTCCGGGGGGCCGCGCTGATGGCCGTGATGGCCTCGTGCGTAAAACCAGAAGACACCTACGTTGATGCCCTCACGCTGGCTAAAGACGGCACCACCAGCGGCGGGCCGGTGTCGGCCACGGTGGCTGGCCCCGTCAGCAGCACCGGCACCACCGCCGACGTGCTGGGCATCAAAAATCCGCTGCTCACCATCGACCTCACCAGCAGTACCAATGCGGCCCTACGGTCGGTGGGGGGCTATCTGGTGAAGAGCAGCATTGTGGTGGCGCAGACATCGGCGGGAGTATATGCCGCCGTAACGCAGACCTGTAGCCACGAACCCAAAAAGCAGGTTGTCTATAACGTCAACGAGTTCTATTGCACGGCCCACGGTGCCCGTTTTAACCTCGACGGTTCCGGAAAAAACAGCCTCGGTAGCCGGGGTATTGCCGCTTACAAAACCATTTCCGACGGCAAAACCCTTGTCGTGTACTAACCTATGAAAACGCTCATTCTTGTCGTAACACTCTTACTATCAACGGGTTCATCCGCCTGGCTGACCAATTTCGAGCAGGCCAAAACCGAAGCTACCACGGCCCACAAGCTCATTCTGCTCAACTTTTCGGGTTCCGACTGGTGCGGGCCGTGCATTAAGCTGAAAAAAGAAATCCTGGATTCAGACGCCTTCCTTCAATACGCCACCGATAAGCTTGTGCTGGTGCGGGCCGACTTTCCACGGGCGGCCAAAAACCAACTCGACGCCCGGCAAACGGCGCATAACGAGAGCCTGGCCGAACGCTATAACCCCGAAGGCAAATTCCCCTTTACGGTGCTGCTCTCCGCCGAGGGAAAGGTGCTGAAAACCTGGACCGGTTACCCCGCCTCGCTCACTCTGCAAACCCTGCGCGATGACCTCGACGCTGCCCGTCTCGCCACTCACTGACGCCCTTACGCTGCATCGGCGCGTACTCCGACTGATGGGTAACCGCTTTGAAATCAGCGTAGTAACCGCCAACGACGGTGCCTGGGCCGAAGCGCGAATTGACGCCGCCGTAGCCGAAATAAGCCGAGTTGAACGGCTCTTGACTACGTTCGATGAAGCCAGCGAAACCAACCGCATCAACGCACGGGCGGGCATCGGGCCAGTGCCTGTCAGCCCGGAGGTATACGCGCTGGTCGAACGGTCGTTGCGGCTGTCGGCACTCACGCAGGGGGCGTTTGACATCACCTACGGGGGTATCGACAAGCGGCTGTGGAACTTCGACAAACAACTCACCGCCCTGCCCGATCCCCAAACGGCCCGGCAGTTGGTGCGGCTGATCAACTACCGCAACGTGCGCCTCGACCCCGCCGACAGCAGCGTTTTCCTGACCGAAACCGGTATGCGCATTGGCTTTGGCGGCATTGGCAAAGGCTACGCCGCCGAACGGGCCAAGGCCATCATGCAGCAGCAGGGGGTAGCAAACGGCGTGGTCAACGCGGCAGGCGACCTCACGGCCTGGGGCCACCAACCCAACGGGCAGCCCTGGACCATTGGCATTGCCGACCCCACGCCCGCCACCAGCCACACCGCCACGCAGGCGTTTTCGCACCTGTGCATCAGCAACCTGGCCGTGGCTACGTCGGGCAACTACGAGAAGTTTGTGGTCATTGGCGGCAAACGCTACGCCCACACCATCGACCCGCGCACGGGCTACCCTATTTCGGGTTTGAAGAGCGTGACGATCCTGGCCCCCAACGCCGAACTGGCCGACGCCCTGGCTACGCCCGTGATGGTAATGGGTACCCGCGTGGGCCTGCACCTGATTAACCAACTTCCCCACGTGGGCTGTGTGATCGTAGATGAACACGACCGGCTGTTCACATCGAAAAATATGAAACTCACCTAACCAATTGATAATCACAACAATATGAACATAACACGTAGTCTGCTTGCCGTATTAGTGTGCCTGAGTCTAGCCTCCTGCATGACCGTTAAAGAGTACCAGAAGAGCCGAATCAACGATTCGGAGATGGAGCTGTCGGCGCGGAAAGCCGAGAAATTCGAGACCGGTTTCTACCTCTACCGCGAAGGGCCGTCGGGGGCCAACGGCGGCAAGAGCAGTGGTGGCTGTGGGTGTAACTAGGCCGACGCGATGAAGAAATTTACCCTTACCGTAGCCCTCCTGCTGGCGGGTCTGGTGGGCCGTGCGCAAACCCAGCCCGCCGCCGAAACGGGCTATGAAGCCCGGCAGCTCAAGATCGAAGAGATCAATTTTGTATCGAACTATTACCACCAGGAAGGCAACAATTCAGCCGTGACGGGCGGAATCGGCACCGAAAAACTCACTAATTACGCCAACTCATTCGATCTGGTACTGAGCAAAATCGACCGCTTCAACCGAGTCCATACGCTCAGCATCGACGCCAACATCGACTACTACACCTCGGCGTCGTCAGACAATATCGACCCGCTCACGATCTCGTCGGCCTCCAAGAGCGATATCCATTTCTACCCGTCCGTCACCTGGCGCGTGGCCGACCCGCGCACCCGGATTTCCCGAAGTCTGGGGTATTCCTATTCACGTGAGTACGACTACCAGTCGCACGGGTTTACGGCGCAGGTTTCTAAAACATCGGCCGATAATAATCGGGAGGTGAGTGTGCGGGGAAGTGCCTTTTTCGATACCTGGAAAGCTATTTTGCCCAGCGAACTGCGCCCGGCCAACTACGGTTCCGGCGCGCATAACGACCGCGCGGGGGTTGATTATAAACCCCGGAATTCGTTTAACATGGCCCTGTCGCTGTCGCAGGTGGTGAATAAGCGGCTGCAACTACTGGTGGTGTTGGAGCCGTCGTTGCAGCAGGGTTTGCTTAGCACGCCCTTCCATCGCGTCTACTTCACCGACGGTTCGGAGCGTATTGAACGCCTGCCGGGCACCCGCCTGAAGTTACCTATTGGCCTGAGGGCCAACTATTTCTACGGCGACCGCGTTATCATCCGTTCGTTCTATCGGTTCTACGTCGACGACTGGGGCATGCAGGCGCACACGGCCAACCTGGAAGTGCCCGTGAAACTCACGCCGTTTTTGTCGATTAGTCCTTTTTACCGGTTCCACACCCAAACGGCGGTCTCCTTTTTCCGGCCCTACGGTGGGCACGACCCCAACCTGCTCTACCACACGAGCGACTACGATATTGGCAACATCAGCACACAGTTTATTGGAACCGGCATCCGTATGGCCCCGCCGGGTGGCGTGTTGGGCATCCGCGCCTGGAACGCGCTGGAACTGCGCTATGGCCACTACACGCGCAGCACCGGCATGGTAGCCAATAGTCTGACGTTGCTGGTGAAAGTGAAGTAATTTCGGCCCTACGCCATGACATTCCAGAGCTTGGCGGGGGCTTTTTTGTTTTTGAGCTTGTGTTCGCCTACGCTTTCGCAGTGAAATGACTCCTTCACGATGTCGTAGCAGGCTTCGGTAATCAGGATTTGTCCGCCTTGGGCTGTTGATTGCAGGCGCGAAGCCGTATTGACCACGTCGCCGATCATGGTGTAGTCGAGGCGGCGCAGGGTAACGGAGCCGATATTGCCCGACACCACTTCGCCGCTGTGTATGCCGATAGAGACTTCGGGCTGGTAAGGCTTACCCGACAGTTCTTCTTTAATGGTCTGGATTTGCGTGCGTATCGACAAACAGGTTTCAATGGCTTTGTCGAGGTGGTACTCACCCTGGAAAACGGCCATGACGGCGTCGCCCATGAACTTGTCTACGTAGCCGCCCTGGGCAATAATTTCCTTCACCATCACGTCGAAGTACTTATTAATCAGGGCCACTACCGTGGCTGGTGTCTCGCGTTCGGCAATGGCTGTGAACCCGCAGATGTCGACAAAAACAATACTGGCGTTGATGGTTTCGGAGGCCGTCAGCGACTGTTCAAACCCCGACTTGGTCATGAATTTCAGCACGCTCTCGTCTACATACATGCGCAGGATATTGTTTTCCTTCACCGCCTGTACAGTTTGCCGCAGGTCACTCACGTGCTGAATGGTCTTGAGCATGGTTAGCTCCAGGTCCTCGAAATTGACTGGTTTTGTGACAAAATCATAGGCCCCCCGGTTCATAGCCATCCGAATGTTTTCCATGTCGCCATAGGCCGATACCATTACGGCCTTCAGCAATGGGTTCATCTCACCCATCTTCACCAGCAAAGTCAGCCCGTCCATTTCGGGCATGTTGATGTCGGCCAGTACTACATCCATGTCGGGTTCCTGCTGCAATATGGTCAGGGCCTCGACACCATTATGTGCAAACGAAAACTCGTATTTCTGTTCCCGAATCTGTTTCCGAAATTTCTGCTTGATCAGCAGCTCCAGGTCCGGCTCGTCATCAACGACAAGGATTTTTGCTTTCATGCAAGAGGTATGCTTTTCGTTGATAAAGTTAATGGAAAAAGGAGGAAAGGAAGAACGCAGGAAAGGAGGAAGGGTTGGAAAAGGGGGAGGAAAGGGAGGAACGCAGGAAAGGAGGAAAGGAGGAAAGGGAATAAAGGGAGGAGGGGGAGGAAAGGGAGCTTCGCGCTATAGTCATAAGCTAGTGTGCGAAGCTCCCTTTCCTCCCCCTCCTCCCTTTATTCCCTTTCCTCCTTTCCCTACAACCCCTCCACCGTGCGCTTCACGAAGGCCGTGAGGCTGGGGCCGGTGAGGCGGTTTTGCGCCAGCAGGGCCAGGTCGTAGAGTTGCTTGGCCAGTTTTTGCTGCGCCTCTCCTTCCAGCGACAACACCTTTTGGGCCAGCGGGTGATTGGCGTTGATGGCTACGTTATAGCCGCCGGGCATGTTACCAAACATGTTGGCCTCGCCGCTCAGCGCCGACATGTCCTTCATCCGCCGCATGAACTCCGGCATCGTGATTGACACGGGCATTTCGTCGGCGGGGAGCGATTCAACGCTGATAGACAGCGACTTATCATTCAGCGTTTCTTCAAAAGCCGTCTTCAGCTTCGTTTTGTCATCGTCGGAAAGTACGCTCTCGTTGCTGATACCCGCGTCGATGAGCTTGTCGAGGGTGTCGGCATCCACGCGTTTGAAGGTGGTCTTTTCGAGCTTGTATTCCAGCGCGTTGATAAAGTGCGGGTCAATGACGGTATCCATCAGCAGCACGTCGTAGCCCCGGCGTTTGGCCGAGTCGATGTAGGCATCCTGTTGGTTGCGGTCGGTGGTGTAGAGGAGGACCACCTGCTCGTTTTTGTCCGTCTGGTTGGCCTGTATGTGTTCGCGGTACTCGTTGATGGTGAAGAATTTACCCTCAGTGTTTTTCACCAATGCGAAGTCTTTCGCTTTCTCGTAGAACTTCTCGTCACTGATGGCGCCGTACTTGATAAACAGCCCGATGTCGTCGAACTTCTGCTCGAAACCGGCGCGGTCGTTCTGGAAGATCTCGTTCAGCTTATCGGCCACTTTGCGGGTGATGTAGCCATTGATTTTCTTCACGTTGCCGTCGGCCTGTAAAAACGAGCGCGACACGTTGAGCGGAATATCGGGCGAGTCGATTACGCCGTGAAGCATCATCAGGAAGTCGGGCACCACGTCTTTCACCTCGTCGGTAATAAACACCTGCCGACTGTAAAGCTGAATTTTCTCCCGCTTCATCTGGAACTTGTCGTTGGCCAGTTTCGGGAAATAAAGTACGCCCGTGAGGTTGAAGGGATAGTCTACGTTAAGGTGAATCCAGAACAGGGGTTCCTCACTCATGGGATACAGCTCGCGGTAGAACGTCCGATAGTCGTCGTCGCTTAGTTCCGAGGGTGATTTGGTCCAGATCGGTGTGGCATCATTAATAACGGCCCCGTCGAACTCAACGGGAATGGGCAGGAACCGGCCATATTTTTCCAGGATGCCCCGGATGCGGCCCTTGTCCAGAAACTCCTCTGAATCAGGTGCAATGTGCAGGATGATGTCGGTACCCCGCTCGGCTTTGTCGGCCTCACTCAGTTCGTATTCCGTCGAACCGTCGCACACCCACCGCACGGCCTGCGACCCCTCGCGGTACGACTTTGTGACGATCTCCACGTTTTCCGACACCATGAACGCCGAGTAGAATCCTAAGCCAAAATGACCGATGATGTTGGTCTCCTCACCAGTGTTCTTGTCTTTATATTTTTCAATAAACTCAGTGGCGCCCGAAAACGCGATCTGGTTGATGTACTTCTTCACCTCATCGGCGGTCATGCCAATACCCCGGTCGCTGATAGTGATCGTTTTGGCTTCCTCGTCGAGGGCCACGGTGATTTTCAGCTCACCAACTTCTTCGCCGTATTCGCCATATGAAGCCAGTTTTTGCAGTTTCTGGCTGGCATCAACGGCATTACTGACCAACTCCCGCAGGAAAATCTCGTGGTCGGAATACAGGAATTTCTTGATGATCGGAAAGATGTTCTCGGTATGGATCGAGATCTGCCCCTTTTCGTTTTGTACGGCTTCCATAAGCGAAAGAGTGAAAGAGATAAAGAGTGAATGAGCGACTACTAGTTCGCTGCCTAATGTCTGCTTAGGGGCCACCAAAAGGCGTTCCAGACAAGTATAATCTGTCAGATTGACAGAAAACGACGTGTTGTTGCGTAACCCTTTTAATTAGAAAAACTCAATCTAAAGGCAACTGGGCGTCGTATATTAAGCCATTATTTTCCAAAGTTTATACAGTCAATACAGCTTAAAACAGCCTTATATATGCCTATTTTCTCCACACCCACCGGGGTTGATCTCTTTTACGAGATCCACGAACCCGGCCCATTGGTGGTTAATCCCGAAACAATTGTCTTCTCGCATGGCCTGCTGTGGAGTGGCCGCATGTTTATCGATCAGGTGTTGGCTTTTAAAAGCCGGTATCGGGTAGTTACCTACGACCACCGCGGGCAGGGTCAGAGCAGTGCGCCGACAAACGGCTACGATATGGAGACAGTCTATGCCGATGCCGTAGCGCTGATTGAAGGCCTGCAACTTGGTCCCTGCCATTTTGCCGGGCTGTCGATGGGTGGTTTTGTGGGCATGCGTCTGGCTAGCCGCCGGCCCGATTTGTTGCGATCACTGATGTTGCTCGAAACATCGGCCGATCCTGAGCCGGAAGAGAACCGGGTCAAATACACCCTGCTAAATACCATGGTGCGCTACATTGGTATCTGGGCGGTGGTAAAACCCGTGATGAGAATTATGTTTAGCCGCACATTCCTGCATGACCCCGCCCGCCTTGCCGACCGAAAACGCTGGGAAGCCGAACTTCGTAAGAATCGCCCGTCCATAACCAAAGCCGTTGAGGGAGTGATTACGCGTCGGGGGGTATACGACGAATTGGGGGCCATCCATTGCCCTACCCTGGTCATTGTCGGCGACGAGGATGTGGCCACCGTGCCCGCCAAAGCTCACCGGATTCACCAAAAAATAGCAGGCTCACTGCTGATGACCATTCCAGAGGCTGGCCATACGTCGAGCGTGGAGGCACCCAATGCCGTCAACGCCGCCATCAGGCAGTTTCTGGTGGGTATTGGAGCCGCTGCCTGAAACCGGCAGGCGCTATGGGCTGTTTCAGCACTATGGCTGCTGCTCCTGCTCTACCCACTTTCGCCGACATATCGATGGCCGAGTTTCACCGGTTGCGTCAGCAACCCGGCGCGGTGGTTGTTGACGTCCGCGATGAGTGGGAATTTGATGAATTCAATTTAGGTGGTACCAACATACCCCTGCCCGACATCCGCACCCGACGACACGAACTGTTGCCTTACAACCCGCTACTCGTGATATGTACCAACGGCGTCCGTAGCCGTGTGGCCGCCAAAGACTTGCTCCGCCAACCCGAGTTTCGGGAGAAAACGCTCTACCACCTGGCGGGGGGGATCGTGGAGAGCGAAGGGTAACAAAACTGTAGATTGCTTTTTAGTCAACGATTAAAAACGCCGGTTTAGCAGCGTCTTTTTCTACAGGAGGCATATATAACTGCATGATTTCGTGAATGTTAAGTCGAATCATACGCGACAGTTGATTCAAGGGCAGGTTGTTACGCTCGGTGCCAAAGGGTTGCTGAATTTCTTCACCAATAATCTCCAGCCCCACCAACACATACGACACCGCCATCACGGCCGGAATGGTTAGATACCCAAACTCGTCGATCACCGTAAATGGCATGATGCCTACATAAAGCAGGATAAACAGCTTGATGAAAAAGCTGTATGAAAACGGAATGGGGGTACTCTTGATCCGCTCGCAAATGCCCGACACGTCGAGGTAAACGGACAGCATACTGTCCAGGCTAATAAGCTGCGAATCAGTAATTAACCCCTCGGTGTAGAGTTGCTGCTTCCGCACCTGTATCTGCGCCATAATGCCGTTGGGGAGGTGGTCGTAATGTTGCAGCGTGCTTAGCTGCTGACCGTCGGCGTCTTCCAGTTCCGTCAGGTCACGCGAGTTGCGGAGGTGGTTTTTGAGGGCAAACGAGAAGTTCGAAAGCATTTTGGCAAAAAACAAGCGGTCGTTGTGGCGGGTGGCAGGTAGCAGCGCATTGAGGTACGTAGCCAGCGTACGGTTGGTGTTCACCAGCGTGCCCCACGCCCGGCGGCCTTCATAAAAGCGATCATAGGCGGTATTGGTACGAAACACCAACATCAGACTCAGCAAAATACCCATGCCCGATAAAAACTCGCCCGGCGTATTCTTCAGCCGTAGGTCGGCGTAGTGCAGTTCAACAATGGTAACAACAATCAGGTAGGCGAGTACCCAGGACAGCCGCTTGAAAATAGACAGGGCCGTGCGCCCCGAATGGAAATGCCAGATGGCCTGAAACCAGTCGTCTTTTTGGTAGATAATCACGTTGAGAAGGGAGAAGCAAGAAATGAGAAGCAAGAGCCAAGAACCGAGACGTAAAAGGTGAGACCCAAAAGACTATTTTGGTCAATTTTATCTCTCAGCTTTGACCTCTCATTTCTTACCTCTTGCCTCTTACTTCTTGCTTCTCTTAACTCAGCCAACGGCTAAACGGTTATTTCTCCCTCGAAGACACGCTGGGCAGGGCCGATTAAGTAAATAGAGGTGAAACCACCACCGGGCTGAGCGGTAAAGGCTACGCGCAGGTTGCCCCCCAACGTGCGGATGGCCACAGGGCTGGATAGGTTCAGTTGTATGTGCGCTACCAGGGCGGCGGCCGTCACACCGGTACCGCAGGAATAGGTTTCGTCTTCCACGCCGCGCTCATACGTACGCACAAACAGCGTCTGGTCAGACTGCGTTTCTACGAAATTGATGTTGGTACCACCGGGGCTAAACTGGGCAGCATAGCGCATGGGACGGCCCACCGCCACCACGTCGAGGCTGGCTACGTCGGCTTCAAACTGCACCACGTGGGGCGATCCGGTGTTGAGAAAGCTGAAGGCCGTATGGTGTTCCAGGCTGGCTACGTCGCTCATGCGCAGGTGAATGTCGGTGCCCCGCACCTCCGCTTCATGTTCGCCATCGACGGCCATGAACCGGGCCTGGTCGGTGATGAGGCCAAGGTCATGGGCAAAGCGCACAAAGCACCGCCCCCCGTTGCCACACATGCTGCCCTCGGCCCCGTCGGCGTTGAAATACACCATCGTCAACGCACCATCAGGAGCAGTTTGCAAGAGAATCAGGCCGTCGGCTCCAATGCCAAAATGCCGGTGACACAGCTGCGCTACCAGTGCCTGGTCAGCCGACGGAAACGTACGCGCCCGGTCGTCGATCATCACAAAGTCATTGCCGGTGCCCTGGTATTTGAAGAAGGTCATGAGAAGGTGGTCTAAGGTCTAAGGTCTAATGTTCAAGGTGGTTTCGCGCTTAGAGTACCGTATGCGAAGCAACCTTGGACATCAGACCTTGGACGTTGAACTAATCTTTCCCTTAGCTGGAACACAGAAAAGGCTACCCTAGGGTAGCCTTTTCTGTGTTCCAGCTAAGGGAAAGATTACGCTACTTTGGCAGCTTTGGGCAGACGCTCTTTCACACGAGCAGCTTTACCCTGACGACCACGGAGGTAGAACAACCGGGCGCGGCGTACTTTGCCCAGACGTACTACGTCAATCTTATCAACGTTGGGCGACAGCAGCGGGAAAATGCGCTCTACACCAATACCGTTTGAAATTTTACGTACCGTAAACGTCTCACCACCCGTATTCGGGTTGCGGCGTTGAATTACCGTACCGGTGAAAATCTGGATACGCTCTTTGGCGCCTTCACGGATCTTCACGTGTACATTGACCGTATCACCGGCCCGAAATACGGGCAGTTCGGTGCGCCGCTGGGCGTTGTCGGCTTCCACTAATTTAATCAGCTCACTCATGACCGTAATCGTATATCGCAGGTAAGATTTTCTAAATCGAGGCGCAAAGATAGTAGTTTATTCAGTCATAGAAAATAGTTTTGTCGAATACAGTTGACACAGCCGCATGAAAATCCTTGACGTTGACCAGATTCGGCAACTCGATCAGTACACCATACTCAACGAACCCATTGCCCCTATTCAGCTCATGGAGCGGGCATCGCAGGCCTTTACCAACTGGTTTATGGCCCATTACGACACAAAAACCGCCGTTAAGGTCTTCTGCGGACTAGGCAACAACGGCGGCGACGGCCTGGCCATTGCCCGGATGCTCATTCAGGCAGCCTATAATGTAGAGGTATTTGTGGTACGCTATGCCCCACGAGAGTCTGACGATTTTGCGCATAACCACCGCCGCCTCAAACTGCTTACCAACCCCATCTACATCGAAAATGGGGGCGATATTCCCACCCTGCGCCATAGCGATGTGGTGATCGACGCCATCCTGGGTTCGGGCATTTCGCGGCCGGCCGAGGGCATTGTCAGGGCCGTTATCGAAGCCATCAACCGCGCCCCGGCCTGCGTAGTGTCGGTCGATATGGCCAGCGGGTTATACGCCAACTCAGCTACCGAACCGGGCGAGATCACCATTACGCCCGACCACACGGTAACCTTCGAGATGCCCAAGCTGGCCATGATGCTGCCGGGCAATGCCAAGTCGGTTGGGGAGTGGCACGTGGTCGACATCGGCCTGCACCAACGCTTCATCGACCAGTCGCCGACACCGTATTATTATACCACCCGCGACGAAGCCCGGCTGCTGCTGCGGCGGCGCGAACGGTTTTCCAACAAAGGCACCTTTGGTCATGCCCTGCTGCTGGTGGGCAGCTACGGCAAAATTGGCGCGGGGGTGCTGGCGGCGCGGGCCTGCCTGCGGTCGGGGGTAGGGCTGCTCACGGTGCAGGTGCCCCGTTGCGGCTACGGCATTCTGCAAACGGCGGTGCCCGAAGTCATGTGCCGCCCCGACGTGCATGAACGCCTGCTCACCGGCCCCAGCGAAGTAGAAGGTCCCGCCCTGGCCGATTACGCCGCCGTGGGTATTGGGCCGGGCATTGGCAAAGCACCCGAAACGGCCCGCTTTCTGCGCGAAGTGCTCACCAACTGCCGCAAGCCCGTGGTGGTAGATGCCGACGCCCTGAACCTGCTGGCCGAACAGCGGGACCTGATGGGTCTGTTGCCCGAAAACAGCATTCTGACCCCCCACCCCAAAGAGTTTGAACGGCTCACTCAGCGCTGGCAGAACGACTACGACAAGCTCGAAATCCTCCGCGATTTTGCCCAGCGCAAGCAAGTGATTGTGGTGCTGAAAGGTGCCCACACGGCCGTGGCCCTTCCCAACGGCGATGTGCATTTCAACTCAACGGGCAACCCTGGCATGAGCACCGGCGGCACCGGCGACGTGCTAACGGGTGTACTAACGGCCTTGCTGGCTCAGGGGTACGACCCCGTTGAGGCAGCGGTGCTGGGCGTTTTTGCCCACGGCCATGCTGGCGATCTGGCTGCCAAGCAACATGGCGAGGTTGGTCTGACCGCCTCTGACGTAACCGACAGCCTGCAATGGACGTGGTAATGGAGTGATGATTTTCTACAGAATTGTGAAAAAAAATCCCCAGTTGATGCCACTTTTTTCCTAAGATAGATACTAATACATGTGTCTATAATGCAATTTTGTGAAGCGTACAACTTACTTAACTACCGCTTAATCAACAGTTTACTGTCAGTTGAGCGAATCGCGTAGTTATACGCTATCTCGCCTAACGATCAGGCACCAAATTTGACTTGTGATTGTGCACACAGCCTCACTTAACAACAATCACGAGAAACATGGGAAATTACACACAACGCGAGTGGCGGCTTAGTCAGTCCCCCTCCAAATCGCGGGCCGACTTAGGCCAAACAGCCGCGCTGGGCGGCACGACAGTAGCTTTGTTTGCCTATATCGTGTATCATTTCGTTTATCCCCTCGTGGCCAAAGGTCTGCTCTTCTAAGCATTTTATAGTTTGTTATTGCACTACTTTCCACTCCTGCAAAAAGCCCGTTCTTCTGAGCGGGCTTTTTCGTTTGGATACGATTAAACACGAAGACGTAGAGGTTCCACGGAGAACGCGGAGAAAAAATACGGTTGCCCTGTGCGCTCTATGAATTCTCTTTGTCTTCGTGTTTGACATCAACTCAAAGCCAGGTACGTTATCAGCGCCGAGACGTAAGCCAGCACGCTCATATAGCTGAGTTGCACCAAGGGGTAGATCCAGCCTTTGGTTTCGCGATAGGTGGTAGCAATGGTGCTGACAGAGCCGTTAGTTTCGTATCTTTAAACTTATTCTTCGCTCATAAAGCACAGCCAACAATGGTCGTTCGACTTAAGCCGAAAACGGCACAAAAGCAGGTCAAAGCTATTTTGCACAAAGCAAAAGAGACACATAAACCATTCGATATCAGTCGATTCGCCGGTGCGCTGACATGGGGGCAGGATGCTGTCGAATTTCAGAGAGAACTACGGCGAGAAGAGTAAATGGAGCAACTTTTCTGCGACACAAACGCCCTCATTCGGTTTCTGGAAAATGACGAAACAGTAGTCCCACTGCTTTCTGGAAAGCGGTTGTTCATCTCGGCGATCACAGAGATGGAACTACAATGTAAACCAGACATGAAGGCTGCGGAACGCGCCATCATTCGGGAATTGCTGACTTACCTGACAATCATTGATCTTACAGCGGCCATTAAAAACCGGGCCGTCAAAGTGCGCCTTTCTGCACGCCTTGAACTGATGGACGCCATTGTTGGTGCATCAGCCATTGAGACGGGTTTACCACTCGTTACCGCCGACGAAAAGTTTAGTAGTCTCCGAGGCACCGACGTATTGATTCTGCCTGGCAGAACGGGTTAATTACTTCAGAATCAAGTACGTTATTAGCGCCGAGACGTAAGCCAGCACGCTCATATAGCCGAGTTGCACCAGGGGCCAGGTCCATCCTTTGGTTTCGCGGTAGGTAGTGGCAATTGTGCTCATGCACATCATGGCGAAGACGTAAAATACCAGCAGCGACCAGGCTACGGCAGGGGTGTAGCGCGGTCCGCCCGTTTCGGGGTTGCGCTCGTTTTGCAGCCGCTGACGGATCGTGGGGTTGTCTTCGGTGTTGCCCGCACCGATGCTGTAGATGGTCGACATGGTGCCGACAAACACTTCGCGGGCGGCGAAGGAAGCCAGTAAGGCCACGCCGATTTTCCAATCGTAGCCCAGGGGTCGAATGGCCGGTTCAATGAAATGGCCGAAGTGACCAGCGTAGGAGGCCTCCATGCGTTGGGCGGCAATGGCGTTGGCCACGTCGTCGGTGATGGGTTTGCCCTGATGCTGCTGCCGAACGCGGGCTTCGGCCTGCTCCATCTGGTTGCCGGGGCCGTAGCTTGCCAGCACCCACAGCACAATGGATATGGCCAGAATAACTCGCCCGGCCTCCCACACAAACGAGCGTACGCTTTCCCAGACCGTAAGGCCTACGTGATTCCAGCGAGGCCATTTGAAGGTAGGCAACTCCATCACAAACAGGCTCCGCTCCTTTGTTTTCAGCAGCTTTTTAAATACCCACGCTGCCCCCAGGGCCGACACCAGTCCCAGCAGATACAGGCTCATGAGGGCTAGCCCCTGCAAATTGAACAGCCCCCCCACGCGCCGGTCGGGCACGACCAGGGCAATCAGGATGGTATAGATGGGCAACCGAGCCGAGCAGCTCATCAGCGGGGTGACCAAAATGGTGATGAGCCGGTCGCGGCGCGAGGCAATGGCGCGGGTGGCCATAATGGCGGGCACGGCGCAGGCCACGCCTGAAATAAGTGGCACCACGCTCCGCCCGTTCAACCCAAACTTGCGCATGATCCGGTCCATCAGCACCATCACCCGCGACATGTAGCCCGACTCTTCGAGCAGTGAGACGAGCAAGAATAACAGCGCGATTTGCGGAATAAAGACCAGAATGCCCCCAATGCCAACAATGACGCCGTCGGTGAGCAGGTCAGACAACGGGCCAGGGGGCAGACCGTCTTTAAGCGACCCATTGATCCAGGCAATACCCTCGTCGATAGCATCCTGAAAGGGCGTGGCCCAGGCAAAAATAGCCTGGAAAATAAGTAGCAAAATAGCCCCGAAGATGACATACCCCCAGACCGGATGCAGCAAAAACCGGTCGAGTTTCTGGCTCCACGTAGGTTGCCCTACTGGCCGGTTGCTGGTGACGGCATCCGTAATGACACCCGCAATCAGCTCGTAGCGCCGGATGGTTTCGCGCACCTGAAAGGCCGGTTCGCTGAACTGGTAGCTGTCGATTAGTACGTCCAGGCCTTCGCGCTGCTGCCGGTTTAGGAACGTGAAGCCGTCGTGCTGAATGACGTATTGCAGGGCCAGGTAGCTGTTGTCGAGGCCATACTGCGCTTTGGTTTCGGCCAGCAGGCCGGGCTTTCCAGCAGCAAGAGCTTCGGCCAGAACAGGGTCGGTTTCGGGGTCGAAGAACAGCGATTCGGCCACGATTGGCTCCTCTAGTTGCTGCAATACGGCTTTTTTCACCAGCTCAACGCCTTCGCCTGTGCGGGCGTTGATGCGCACTACGGGCACACCCAGCCGCATTGACAGCCGCACGGCGTTGACGTCCTGCTGCTGCTGTTTGGCTACGTCGAGCATGTTCAGCGCCAGCACCACCGGCACGTGCAGATCCATGATCTGGGTGAATAACAGCAGGTTACGCCGCAGGTTCGAGGCGTCGAGCACCACCACGGCCACGTCGGGGTAATCGGGGTGGCGGGGGTTAGCCAGGATGTCGGTAACGAGTTGTTCGTCGGGCGACTTGGGGTAGATCGAATACACACCCGGCAAGTCAACCACGGTAATGGGCGTGGTGGGCGTGAGCTGGCAGGTGCCCGATTTTTTGTCCATCGTCACGCCGGGGAAATTGCCCGTTTTCTGACGAAGGCCCGTAAGCTGATTGAAGAGAGATGATTTACCGGCGTTGGGATTCCCAATCAGGGCCAGTGTGGAAGACGATGCCAAGGTTTATGTACACAGTTACCGCGTTTGGCGCAGATTGCCCCAATTGAGCACGGTGGATGCACCAAACGCTTATTCCCCTTCAAGTAAAATGGTGGCGGCTTCGGCCCGGCGCAATGACAGGCAATAGCCCGACACGTTGAGGCAGATGGGGTCACCCATGGGTGCTTTGCAGTGCAGGCAAACTTCTTCACCAGGCAGGCAACCCATTTCAAGCAATTTGATTGAAGCCCATTGGTCACTAAACGACTTGATCCGGGCAATTTCGCCAGGTTTCAGGTCTGCTACAGTGCGGTTGCTCATGGTATCCTTATTTAGACTTCATTTAAACAAACGCAAGTTTAGGGGCTAAAGTTTGTGTTTGCAAGAATTGTTTGCCGAGCGGTAGTGGTGGTTTTCTTAGTTATTCGACTGATTGATGATGCCCGAATTGCCCGTGCCATACTGGAATACACCTGCCGTCTGACCATCCATTTGGTTAATCATCAGCGTGTTACCAACCCCATACTGCGTGGCGTAATTGCTGAAATCAGCCAGTGACGTGCCTTTCACAAGGTTGCGGTTCCCCGTTTGTGTGATCGTAGCCTCCTGCTTATTACCCACCTGATACACCTTGCTACTATTATCGGCGTCATGCTGGCTTATACGAACAACGTTCTGGCTAGAGACGCCCAATGCCTCAATACGGGCAATGCCGGCCGACGCCGCATTGCGCCCCTGGTATACCTCAGCGTTATTGTTGGTAGTAGTAACGGTCCCATCAATCTGCTCAATGATGGCGGTATTACCTCCTGATCCACCAACGGCGTAAGCATTTGACTGGCTGATCTTGGCCATGTTTGTTAAGGTCAGCAGGCCGGTACGACCCTGCACGATCGAAGCCGTGTTGTTTTTTGAGTGATTTGTCTGGTCAATCTGCGCGTTATTGCTACCAAGTCCGGACTGGTCAATAACAGCCACGTTATTATGGCTATTGTCTGCCTCCGTAATCAGTGCCCGTTGGTTCAGGGTATTCGCCTGTTGTGTAATACGCGCATCGTTGTTTCGGGCATCATTGCTCTGGATAATCGTACCCATATGGCCATTGCTAACCTGCCGTATATGGGCATTATTGCCGAGGCTCAGGTTGTTCTGACTAATAGTGCCGTAGCTTCCCTGTCCCTGCTGTTCCAGCGTAGCCGTATTACCCTCCGAACGACCGGTCAGTCCACCTGTTTGCTCAATGGTTGCGTAGCCCCAGCCAGCCAACCCAGGCGATGCAGGAGCTTGCTTCATGATGACTGAGTTGCCAAACGATCCGTTACCCTGCGTGATCGTTGCGTGATCTTCCCCAAGTTGATCTACGGTAGTTACGTTACCATTGCTGATACCAAACAGACCGCCATCCTGCGCAATGGTGACCGTATTATGTCCCACCTGCCGGACAAAGGCATAGTTACCGTCGCGGGTGCCGGGGACTGGTTCTGCACTCGACACGGTTACCGTGGCGTTACCCGCACCGCTATTATTACTTTGGCTGATAAAGGCCAGGTTGCCACCCGTGCCCTGCGCCGCATCGTCGGCCTGGGTTACTTCGGCGTAGTTCGAGGCTGAACCTTCCGTCTGATTGATAGTGACCCTGTTACTGCTGATTCCTGACTGCGTCGTTACGGCCATGTTGCCATAGTTGTGTGCTGCCCCTTCCCGTTGATCGATGAGTGAAACTTGATTGCTGCCAATTAGTGTCTGTACACTTTTCTGGGCAACACCCGCCTGATAGGTGGTCTGGGCAAAACAAGTGGCGGCAACAGCCATGAGTAGGGTGCCGGTCAGTAGTAGCTTGTGCATGAGTAGTGGTAGTTGAGTATAGGTGCCTAAAAGTAATCATTAACAACGCCTCAATTATAAGGTATGATTATATTAATTGCATGATTCGTTCATAAAAAATGCCGCTATTTTTCAATAGCGGCATTTCAACGTATATAATTCAGCGTTAGTTAATTGCTGCCTGTCTGCACCACGGTACTGGCATTGCCCGTACCGTACTGAAATGAGGCGGCGGTGTTGGGAGCGGTCAGGTTGGTTTGTGTGATGCTCAGCGTATTGCCCGCGCCGTACTGCGTGGCATACTCGTAAAACTCGTTGAGGCCCGTGCCGCGCACCACGTTGTTGTTGCCAGTCTGGCTTACAGTGGCCGTCTGACCGTCGCCCACCTGAAACACCCGCCCCCGGTTGCTGCTGCCCTGCTGGCTTACGGTAGCCGTGTTTTGGCTCGAAATGCCCAGCGCCTCAATGCGCGGATACCCCACCGACGCCGGACTTTGGCCCTGATACACCTCGCCGATGTTGCCGCCGCCACCGGCCGTGGTATTTTGGTTTACCGTAGCCTGATTTCCGTTGAGGCTCCCCTCGGCATAGGCATATGACTGGCGGATGAATGCCACGTTGCCCAGCCCCTGCGTCTGCGCCGACCCCTGGTTTATCGTGGCCCTATTGTTAGCCGTTTCGGCAATTTGCTCAATGGTGGCTGTGCTGCCTGCGTCATATTGGTTGATGGTGGCGCTGTTGTCGTGGCTGTTGGTGGTTTCAGTAATCGTGGCGGTATTGGCCCCAGCCCCGGTCCATTGGTTGATCTGGGCATCGTTGGCGTACGACAGGTTGTTTTGCAGGATCAACCCGGTGCCTGCCCCAGCCTCCTGGTTGATTGTTCCCTTGTTGTCTGCGCTGTAGTTGGTCTGGTATACGGTGGCCGTTTGCCCACCCTGGCGCTGAGTGATGGTAGCCCTATTGCCGTTGCTGCTGCCCAGGGCACCGCCCGTTTGGCTTACCGTGGCGTCGCTACCCACCACCGGTGTGCCCGTGGTGCCCTGCTCAATCATCGACAGGTTATTAGCTGAATTGTCGAGCTGATACACCGAGGTGGTGTTGGTGCCAACCTGGCTCGTGACCGACACGTTACCGTTGCTGCCACCCCGCGGGCCACCTTCCTGCAAGACTACCACCCCGTTGTTGCCTATTTGTTGCACGTACGCATAGTTACCCTCGCGCGAGCCGGGTAGCGGTTGCCCGCCCCCCACGGGTGTTGTGGGCGTGCCACCACCGCTGTTTTTACTTTGGCTCACCAGCGCCGCGTTGCCCACCGCCGCACCGGCCGTCTGGTTCACGTCGGCGTAGTTTGATGACGATCCGTCATTCTGATTCACCGTGGCGTTGTTGGCCCGCAGGCCAGACTGATTGGTGCGCGCCTGGTTGCCGTAGTTCTGGCCCGTACCCTCAAGTTGATTAATAGACGACGTCTGGAGGTTGCCCGTCTGGTACTGACTTGTTTTTTGGTGATCGCCAACCTGGTTGTTGGTCGTGTTGTTTTGGGCCACGCCCGCCGTTGCTACTGCGATTGTTATAAGGCCGCTGAGTAGTTGCTTCTTCATGTGCGAAAAACTGAATGAGTGACTGATGAAAACTACTTACTTAACGGAATGTAACAGGGGCGGTTTGGGCCACTAAATAGAAAAGCCGCCCCCAGTTGGGAGCGGCTTTCAGGCTGTGGATGAAGCCTAACGTTAGTTGTTGGTTGTCTGCGTAATTACGCTGGCATTACCCATGCCCATCTGACTGACGTTCGACACGTTGAATGACCCCGCCGTGCTGTTCTGAGTCAGGTTGAGCGTGTTGCTATCACCCGACTGCAAGGCAACCGTACCGGCCGAGCCGCCCTGCAACAGGTTGCCGTTGCCCGTTTGGCCAATCAGAGCGCTGTTGCCTGTCATACCCGTGCTGTTCTGATACAGCCGTGCCTCGTTGCCGTTGCCGTTTTGGGTCAGCGTCACATCATTGCTGACACCCGCCTGGTACATCTTCCCGACGTTGCTGTTGCCCGACTGCGTAATGGTGGCGTCGCTGTTGGTCGACGATACGCCGGTGTTCATGGCACCGCCCATGGTGGTGATCCCCACTGCCCGACCCTGACTGATGAGGGCCTGGTTCAGATCGCCGCTTTGCTGGTTGATCGTACCATTGTTGCCCTGCGCAAAGCCGCCCGCATCGCGACCCTGGTTAATGAGGGCTTCGCTGTTGCTGGTACCGTCGGCCTGGGTAATGGCGGCGGTGTTGTTGTTGCTCGATGCCGTACCGGTGATATCCGCGTCACCCTGCACCACCTGCGCGTAGTTGTCGCCGCTACCACCCTGCGTAATCGTGGCCTTGTCGTTGGTCGACGTTGAGTAGCCGCCAAAACCCTGATACACATAGGCTTCGGCGCTGTTGGCGTTGGCCGTTTGGGTAATCGTAGCCGTATTCCCGGTCGACGTGCCCAGGTAGCCCTGGTAGACGCCTACCGTGCTGACGGTTCCGTTTTGGGTTACGTTGGCGGTGCTACCCTGGTCGGTACCATAATTCAATCCACCCTGCACAATCTCGCCGGTGTTGCTGGTACCTGCCTGCGTCAGGTTGGCCTG
The DNA here is from genome assembly GCF_017353255.1 of Fibrella aquatilis. GTDB lineage: Bacteria > Bacteroidota > Bacteroidia > Cytophagales > Spirosomataceae > Fibrella > Fibrella aquatilis. The sequence continues at coordinate 46,131 of NZ_JAFMYU010000010.1, forward strand.
ACTGCCCACGGCGTTACCCGATTCAACACCCTGGTCAATAGAGCCGGTGTTGCCCGTGTTCGACTGGGTAATGACAGCCGTACTACCCGATGACCGGCCCGCCGAAATAGCCATGTCGCCGTCCAGATCGCCCGTTGATCCCTGTTTGATGGTGGCCGTATTGTTGTCGGCTGTCTGGCTGATCGTGGCGTTGTTGTTTAGTGACTCGGCGGCTACCATAGGTGTATAGTTAGCATCGCCCGGTGCCGCCTTGCCCTGGAAAATAGTAGCCGTAGACCCGGCAATACCTGCCCCCGCGCTACCCTGCGTGGTGCGGGCCGTATTGCCCGACGAGTTATTCGACTGGTTGGTGGTGGCCGTGTTGTTGGCCGCCCCCGCGCCTGACCCCGTCTGGCTCATCACGGCCACGTTGCCGGTGGAGTTGTTTTCCTGGTTGATCGTGCCCGACTGACGCTGACTACCGGGTATGATGGTGTTCTGAAGCAGCGTGGCCCGGTTCGACGACGAGGTATTGTTCTGGTTGATTACGCCCGTTTCGTAGTAGCCAACCTGCTGGATATACGCGTCGTTACCACCGGCGGCCTTGATAGTTCCGTCGGGAGTGGCCCGACTTGTTTGCACGCTACCCCCACCGCTGTTGTTATTTTGGTTGATGGTCCCGGAGTTGATGCCACTGTAGCCGGTTTGGTTACTCTGCTCAACAATGGCCCGGTTTGACCTGGAGGCCCCCGCCGAACCGCCATTCTGATTGATAACGGCAGCATTGTCTTTCGAACTATTATAGCCACCCCCCGTGCCACGTTGCGTGGTTTCTCCGTAGTTACCGAAGTTGGTGCCGTTTGACCCCGACACCTGGTTGATTGTTGAGTTTAAGAGTGAGCCGTTTTGGTTCACGATGCCCGTTTGGCTGGTACCATTCTGGTTCAGCGTTGAGGTGTTTTGGGCGAAGCCCGCTGCGGCGAAAGCCATCAGGGCCGCGCCAGTAAGGAGTACTTTTTTCATAGATAAGTGAAAAGAAATGAAGTAAGTTGTCTGTAGGGCGGCAATGCTGTCATTAGGAGTCATTCCATACCCAAACCAAAAGCGCAGCAGGTCAACGTCTGTCAGATCACGACATGGTCTTTTTGACATATATAACCTATCGGTATAGTCGTATATACGACACCGTTACGGTTGAGCAAGCATGGCAATAGCCATTATCGCTCCATACGATTCCAGAAAATGCAGGATGTGTACTGAGGGAAAAATCAGCCCGGCGCAGTGTTAGCTACAGGGTCTGAAAAAAGCAGATTCACCAGACGAACGCTGGCTTACGAGATGAGTACTTATTAACAGTGTGGTTGTGGAAAGAAGACGCATAACGAATAAGGCTGTTAGTGGTTAACGGGCACTCTTTTTTAGTAAGCCAAAGGTAACAACGTCTTCGATAAGTGAAATAACCGCCCAATAAATTAATATTTGATTGTCGAAATCACGATATGTTCATGTATAATTACAGCTATTTCTAAGTAAAATTATATCCTTAAATTTTTAGAAAAATTTATGTAACTCATTTACTCAATTAAATCTTACAACTTACTATTAATCAGTTTATTACGTGAACACGTATAACGACTTACGTTACCCGCCATTACTCAAGCAGTTTCTTACGGTTACTATCATTTTCACGTAAAAATCACCCATACGTTTAATCAATGTAAAAAAAGCAGAAAGTGAAATTCGATTGCCAAAACAGACCTGCTCTGACAATTAAATTTTGCTTCCTGCTTTTAGAAAAATATGTGTATTTGAAGGCGCTTACCGCGTGTACAATGCGCCGTGGGCAATGGCCGCTTCGTACTCACCGCTGATAGTTTCGAGGAATTTACCCGTCACCCAGCCCACCTCCGAGTCGCGGACGAACACAAACCGCTTGGCACCCAGCCTGCCCGAATACGTGCGCGAGAGGGCATCGAGCAGCAGAGCACCTGCCACCACCTGCTTTTCGTTCAGCCGACTTTGTATGGTGGTCAGGTTTTGCTCGGCGCGGGCGCGGAGGGCAGGGTCGGTGATGGCGTTCAGGTTAGGCGAGATGAGGTCTTTGTAGTGGTTAAGCGCCATGTTCTTAAACCGCTCGATGTCATCTATCGACAACGGCACGGCATCTATTTCGGCCCGTTCGGGATAGAGGTACGACACCATGGCCAAGGCCACGTCGCCACCCACGCCCACCGTGCGGCGCTGTTGCAGGCCCCGGTCGTTGGCGTTGATCCGCACGGCCAGCAGCGAGTCAGCCAGGGCATTGACGGCCCGTTGCGCCTCGCGCCGGAAGGCCTCCATGCCCAGGGTCTTTTTCTGTTCCAGTTGCGCAATGAGCGCCCCCGGTCCAGTGGGAATCACCAGCGGCGTGAAGGTTTTGTTGGCATCGAAATAGCCGCCAATGATGCGGTTGTCGTCGATGGTCAGGGCCGAGGTAGTGGGCCACACTTTGCGGGGGATGGTACCAACGGTAAACAGTTCGGCTTCGCGGGTGGCGGTGAGCGTGGTGTCTATTTTCATGCTGGCGTTGGGCAGCACCTGCGCCAGCTGGGCATAGAAGTCGCGGCGGTAGGCGGGTTGGGCAGCCAGGCGTTCGCGCACGTCGTTGCTGAGCACCACAAACACTCGCCCGTCGGGAATGTTGTAGCGGCGAATGGTGTCGATGCAGGCCATGAGGGCACTTTTTTCCGCCTTAAAACCTCCCCCCGACGCGTCGGCTAGCTGTACCTTGGTGGGAATCTCGATGCGCGACCGAATGTCTTTTTCGTAGAAATCGCTTTCGTAGTCGGTCTTGAAAATGGCCAGTTTAATCGCCGACGTCCCGATCTGCACCCCGGCGTAGACGTTTTTGCCGCTGATTTCGCGCACCAGTTCATTGACGCCCCAGGCGCTGGCCACGTATTTGAGCTTGCCGTACTGAGCGCGGGCTTTTTCGAGGTATACCAGGGCGCTGGCCTTGTTGTTTTGCTCGTTGTAGGTCAGCCCCAGCAGTTCGTTGGTAACGGCCTCCAGGTAGGCATCACGCCCGCGCACGGTGGGCAGTGCCCGCAGCAGCAGGGCCGTGGCTTCGCGGGGTTTGTCGAGTGCCCGCAGGGTGTTGGCCAGTTTAATAAACTGCAATGCCTGGGTGGTACTGCGGGCCTTCTGAGCGCTGGCAGTTACCGAAAAAAAGGCCATTATGGCCAGAAGAATACCTTTTTTCATCACGTCTGTCATTTAGTTAGTGGTAAGTGCTAAGCGGTAGGTGGTGAGTTTGCTTCCGCCAGAGCAGATACGCTGGCGGAAGCAAACTCACCACCTACCGCTTAGCACTTACCACTCTTTTCTCATTGATTCTTATTCAGTTCCCGCTCCAGGTCCGACTCGGCGGCGGGGGTTTCGGCAGGTTTGGGCTTGGGGGCCACCCGTTTTTTGGCGGGTTCTGCGGGAGTACGGGTGCTGGCGGCGCGGGCAACGGGTGCTTCAGCCTGGCTACGTTCCGGGCGGGATGCTGGCGCGGTGGCGGCGGGTTCGAGTTCTGTTTGGGTTAATTCAGCGTTAGTTGGTTCAGTACGTGTTGGTGTGAGCCGTTCGCGGCGCGCAACAGGCGTACGCCGGGCAACAGGTTCGTCAACAGCTTCATTATTAACAGGCTTCGTCTTTTTTGGGGCGCGTTGTTCACGCGAGATAACGACGGGGGCTGGCGCAGTTACCGGGGGCTGTTGCGTCGTTTGCGGCAGGGCCTGTGGCGTAGGTGCGGGGCGCATCAGGCCCCAATAGGCCAGCGCACCGCCGCCCAGCAGTGCTACGGCAACGGCTACATTTAACCACGGGCGACTACCAGCAGTTGGGCTGTCGGGCACCGGCGCGGGTAGCGTACGCACCTGACCAACGCCCACTGACGAACGTCCGGCCTGAGGCAACACGCGGGTGAGCAGACCCATGGTACGCCCCTCAAGTGCAACCGTCTGCCCACCGTGGTCCGACTCAATTTGTAGTTTGCCCATGTGCCGTCCGGCCTGTTTGGGGGCGTAGCGCACGTGCAGGAACGTGCCGCCGGGGGCGGGTATGAAGGTGACATCGGTGCTGAATCGCAGCGGGCTGGCCTGCACGGCTACCTGAAAATAGCCCGCCTCGGCCACCACCCGGACGGGTTCGGTGACCCCATCCTGCCCTACTTTGAGGAGCAAGAACTGCTCTTCGCCCACCTCCGTTGGCACGAAGCTGAGTTGCGACTGGCTGATAGACAGGCAAGAAGTAGTGGTGTTGAGCTGTAAGGACATAGTAGTACGAGGATATACGCAATAGAACACAAGGCAGATGATCCCTTTTCCGGTTTCGTTCATAATATGAGCCTGCGGCCCCAGGCAGCGTCACGCCCACTGAGCCATGATTACGCTGTTGATTTAGTACAAAGCCAGCTGACCACTACCTCAGATTAGCAGTCGACAAACATCTGTCGGGCGGTTTATAGCGTACTTTCGATTAGGAAAAATCTGCTTTTTGGGCCTTTCTGGCCTGTTTTTACACTCAGCTAATGAAAAATTGCATCCAATAATGAACGCACTCCAGTTTCGCTTCAATATCCTTTTTCTTGTTGGTTGTTTTGCGTTGGTCTCCTTGTTTTTGGGTGGCTGCGTAAACTCCCGGCAGCTGGCCTACTTCCAGACCGCCACCTCTGCTCAGGACACGCTGGCCCTGGGCGACCGGTATGTGCCGCCTATTAAACGCGGCGACGTGCTGTCGATTCAGGTGAGCAGCCTGAGCGCCGAAGCCTCGGCTATTTTCAACCCCTATTCGAGCATCTCGGTGGGCGACGGTAACACGGTGCGCGGCACTAACACCTCGCTACCGCAAACGTCGGGCTACCTCGTGGGCGACAGCGGTACGGTGGCCCTGCCGTTGATTGGGCAGGTGAAGCTGGAAGGCCTCAGCAACGGCCGTGCCGCCGAGGTGATTCGGACCAAGCTGCGCACTTACCTCAAAGAACCCACGGTGAGTGTGCGAAACCAGAATTTCCGCGTGTCGGTATTGGGTGAAGTAACCCGCCCGTCGCTGTTCACGATCCCCAACGAGCAGCTCACCCTGCCCGAAGCCCTGGGCCTTGCCGGTGACCTGACCATCTATGGCCGTCGCGACAACGTGCTGATTATTAGGGAAGAAGGCAACAAACGAACGTTTGCCCGGATTGACCTTACCAACCGCAATGCCTTCCAGTCGCCGTTTTATTACCTGCACCCCAACGACGTTGTCTATGTAGAACCCGGCAAGGCCCGCATTGCCAGCACCGACCGGTTATACCAGATTTCACCCATTGTACTTGGCATTTTGTCTATCGTTGCCATCATCCTCACGAGGCCAAGGTGAGCGAACGAGTAAATGGTGAAAGAGTGCTTGCTGTAGCGCAAATCCTTGCCGGACCACACTCTTTCACTCTTTCACCATTTACTCGTTCGCCATTCACTCTTTCACTCTTTCGCTATTCGCTCGTTCACGCTTTCGCCCTTCGCCCTGTACCTTCGGGAGGCCTTAAAAAGCCACTCCGGGGGATTATTGCGCTTATTGGGGCGGCGGCTGCTGACCAAAGACGAGACCGAGGCGCGGATGCTGCCCTACCAGATCTACGCCATACCGAAGGTGGTGACCAACCTGGAGGCCGTAGTGGACCTCGTGCAGACCGACAAGGTCATGTTCGACCATAAGCGTGAAGTGACGGCCCCCGATTTTGTGTGGCGCTACCCCAACACCGACCGACAGGCGGGGCTGCTGCGTTGCGGTGCCCTGCGCATTGGGCAATCTATTCTGAATACTGACTTTGGCAACAGCGTAGTCTTGCAGGATCGCCTGCGGCCTACGCGCCGTCGGGTGGTGCAGGCAGACGTGCTCATTGCACCCTGGAGCCACTATTGGGGTGGCTATTTCGACTACCTGCTGTTTATTGCCGCCAAGCTTTGCCGCATCAAGCAGGCGCTACCCCCCGACGTGTTTGGCCGGGCGGTGGTGGCCTACCCCCTCTTCCACACCGATTTCGAGCGCGAACTGCTTCACATGATTGGCTTTAGCGACGACCGTATCTACGACACCCGGAAAGTAGACGTGCAGTTTGACGAATGTGTGGTGGCCAACAACAGCAGCTGGTTTTACCCCAGCTTTGCCGACGTGCAGTGCCTGAAGCGCAACGCCGACGCCTACATGTCGCCCCAACCCACGGCTGACCGGCGCCTGTATATAAGGCGGGCGGGGCGGCGGCGCGTGATTTACGAAGAACCCCTGCTGGAGCGCCTGCGGGCCTACGGGTTCGAGATCATCGACGACCTGCCGCGCAGCGTGGCTGAGCAATATGCGCTCTACAGCAGCGCGTCGGTGGTGGTGGGGCCACACGGGGCTTCGTTTGCCAACATCCTCTGGTGTCGCCCCGGCACGCGGCTGTTCGAGCTGTTTCCGGCGGGCTACATGCCCGAATATTTCCGGTACCTGGCCCCCAAGCTCAGTATGCCCTACGCCGCCTACTGCCACGGCCCCGTTCAGGAGAGCCACCACAGCAACGTAGATCAGAACGTGGTGGTTGACCCCGACGAGCTGATGCAGCGCCTCGACGTACTGCTGGCTACGGTGTAACGGTCAATCAATATCAGGCGTTGTGCTTAATCAGCTTTAATCCATTGTGAACCAGATGATCAAAGTCACCATCAGCCGTGTGCAACTCCATGTCGAGGTATAGGGCGATAGCCGCAATCCAGAGATCATTCTTGCCCATATTACGGGCGGTGATACCTGCTGGAAGTGGCATCTGTTTTGACTTCCCCTGACTATAAGCGTCGATCTCGGCATAGACGCGTGTTACCTCACGGTTCAGATCAGCAACAGGGTATGAGTCGATTAGATGCTGTAGAAATTTCACCTTTTGGTAGCCCCAGTCATTCTTTAACGCCAATGCTTCCAGTTCACCAGCAACAACAATTGGAATCACAACGCGAATGGGCAACATGGTCTGATTACGGACGTACCGGATAATCAGGTTCGTGTCGTAAATCATTGATCAGTATGGATTTGACTTTCCAAATCGTCCCACTCAGCATCTGAAAAACCCAGATCGGGAATAGGGAGCGCTTCTTTCGGGCCAATCAACTGAAAGAACAAATCGGTTCCAATAGCCTTGATGATCGCCGGGTCATACGTGTTCATCTGCCCTCGCTTCATTTTAGGCACAGCGATGCCATTAACAATAAACGCATCGGGCGTTTCAGAGATAGACGGCTGGTTGGCGATCATGGCGTAAGTAGTTTTTGATTGATAACAACAAAGATCCATTTTTTGTGACAGCAGGCATCACTTCCGAGATTTTGCTTTTGCAACTACGAAAATCACCTTACGAATGACAAGTCATCGTTAGAACGTGGTGGGTGACCCCGACGAACTGATGCAGCGCCTCGACGTACTGCTGGCTACGGTGTAACGGTCAATCAATATACGCGGCAAGAGTATACCAAGTAGGTAGCAAATGAATACATTTAGCTTTCTACATTCTTATGCCTGACCACACCCAGCTATTACGTACGCTTAACCTCATCCGCCTGCTCACCGACCGCCCCGGCAAGACCGTTGCGCAACTGGCGCGGCTGCTGGCCGTTACTACCCGCACCGTATACCGCTACCTAGAAACGCTGGAAGCCGTGGGCTATGCGGTAGACGTTCACCCGCAAACAAAGCAGTATTTTCTCTTCGAAGCCGACGCCAAACAGCGGACCACGTTCACGGCCGATGAGTCGGCGCTGGTGAGTCGGCTGCTGACGGCCCTCCCCACCGAACACCCGCTGACTGACAGCATTCGGCGGAAGTTGTTTGTCACCTCTGAACTGCTGCCCTTTGCCGACGAGTTGCAGGACCGCCACCGGGCCGTTTTGGTAGAGCGCCTGGCCGATGCCCTGCGTACCGGGCGGCAGGTACGGCTGCTGCGCTACCACTCGGCCAATTCCAACACCATCACCGACAGGCTGGTGGAGCCGCTGGAACTGATCGACAATTACGCCACGCTGAAGGCTTACGATCCTGGCGATGGCAAAGAGAAGACCTTCAAGATCAAACGGATAGAAGACGTAGCCGTTCTGGAACAGCGTAACGTACACGCACCTACGGTAGCGGCGCAGCTGCCGGTCGATGCCTTTGGTATGGATGGCCCCGAGCCGCTGCTGGTGGTGCTCTACCTCAACCGCCGCGCCTATCACCTGCTATTGGAAGAGCGCCCCCTCACCCGCCCCTACCTGGAACCCCGCCCCCACGACGCTGATTTTCCGTATCAGTTTCGGGGCGAGGTGCGCGACTGGCGGGGCATTGGTCGGTTTGTGCTGGGCATGGCCGATCAGGTCCGCGTCATCGAACCCGACCCATTCAAAGCGTTCCTGAAAGAAAAACTGGGCAGCTTCAACTTTTGACGTATTCTGTCACTCACCTTTCCGTGCTTTGCCCGATACAGTGATGACCCACAGCCGAATTAGCCTTTACTTTTCTTCTCATGCAGTTTACCCTTCGCCTGCTGGCCACTGAATCTTCGGCCCGAATACCGTTCAACTACCAGTACCTGCTCACGGGCTGGCTCTACCGCGTACTGGCCGACGCCGATGGGGATTATGCCCGGTTTCTGCACGAGCGCGGCTATCAGGTAGCGTCGGGCACGTGGTCGCGGAAGACATTTAAGCTGTTTACGTTCAGCGACTTACGCATGCATGGGTATGAAGTGAGGCCCAAAGAAGGCTGCTTTGTGCTGACCTCGCCGGTGGTAGACTGGACGCTGAGTTTTTATGTCGAGCAGGCGGCGGAGGCGTTTATCATGGGCCTGTTTCAGGATCAGCACTTAACGCTGGTGAACCGCCATTTCCAAACCGAGTTAGCCGTTGAACGTGTGGAAACGCTTGCGCTACCGTCCCTGACCGACACACTGACTTTGCGGACGCTCTCGCCCATTGTGGTGGCCCAGAAGGATAATACGGGCATGGATCAGTACCTACATCCCTACGACGACGCCTTTGGCCCGTTGCTGCTGATTAACCTCATCGACAAGTATCGGAGCACCCGAATCGACGCCAATTTTGACACTGACGAGCCTAATCTAAAAAATTTCTCGTTTGAACCCCTTACCAAACCCGACCGACTCCGATCAAGGCTTGTGACGATCAAGGAAGGCAGCCCGCAGGAAACCAAAGTGCGCGGCTGGCACAGCCTCGATTTCCGGCTACATGGCCCCGCCGAGGTCCTGGAAGCCGGTTTCCTGGCCGGATTGGGCCGTTACAACGCCGAGGGGTTCGGGTGTGTGGGCGCACGTGGTTAACGGACAGTAGTTGCTATTTCAATTCCACTCAGGTACGATATGAACAACATCAATTATCTTTGTCATCAACTGGCTGGTAGGCCTGTTTCCATAACTCAGCTCATGTTGGGGGTTGCCAGTATTGGCACAGGAGCAGGAGGATCAACCAGTTTTTTTATTGCCCAAAAAAGGGGCTGGCCCACTTCGTGTAAGTGTGGGCTTGACATAGGCGACCTATATCGCTCTGATGTAGTAACCAGAAAATTAGTCTTAGAACGGTCATGGAGTCTGCACCTATCGTACTTCCGTAGTACGATGGTTATATCTATGAATCTTACAAAAATTTGTAAGACGCCTGCCTACTTCTCCTTGCGAGAGGCCTTTGCTTTCTTTATAAATTTTTCTTTAGACACTGGGCGTGAGTTCTCGGATATCTTTTTCCAAACCAACTTCTCATCGGTGGCCCAAGCAAAAGGGTTACGGATGTGGATAGTTTTCTTTTTCAAATCGTTGAGGACTATTCTTATACAACTACCTCATAACCTGAGTACTAATTCATTACTTAGTCGCTTTCATCTTTCTAATAGCCTCTTCACGCGAAATAGGCTTAGCTACTTTGCGCATGTCATCCCAAGTCATTTCGCCGATAGTTTTTCCTATAATCTTATTGACCGCAGTAGTCGGTTTCGATGTCGTCTTCATTTGCTGGCTCAACTTGGTGAACTGTTATCTTATTATCCTGATAACTCAAAGCTACCAATAGAGGCCGGAAATTCAAGCGGCTAAATCCTATCACCTTAAAGAAACACTCTTCTGTTGGAAACCCCTCAAGGTTGGCCCATCGAGAGCGCGGGTTAATACAGACATCTTTGATATCCTGACTCAAGACACCCTGACTCTTTAAGTCCATAAGATTTAAGAGTGATAGGTTGAAGTCTGGTTTGAAATTTTCGTAATCACTTAAGTCAATGTCTTCCATTTGCGAATCAGGTCTAGTGTTATTGAAAGGGAAAGTGGCCCCCAAGGTTCGATTTGGATAATATCCCACGACAACCATTCGACTTTACTTGCAATTCCATCAGGGGCCGTAGCAAACATACGGAAATGCTATTAAATTGCGGAGGAGTTTATTTTAATCCTTTCCCCTTAACCCCATTACCAATATTCTTCTTTACGGAACTATGAGACTCAACCTTTCCCTGACCCCTACTCGTCAACTTATTCCGTTTGACTACCAACAGCGTTTGGTTGGAGCCTTCCACAAATGGTTGGGCGACAATGAGCAACACGACGGGCTATCTCTTTATTCTCTTTCGTGGCTCTCGAATGGGCGTGTCAACAAACAACGTACCGGCTTACGCTTCGATCATGGAGCGTCGTGGTTCATCAGCAGCTACAATACTGAGTTGCTCTTGAAAGTAGTTCATGGCATTCAGACAGACCCGGAGATAGCGTTTGGCATGTCTGTTCGTTCGCTGACTATTCAGGCATTGCCTGACTTTAGCAGTGAGCAACGCTTTACGGTAGCCAGCCCTGTTTTCATCAAACGAACAATTAACGGCAACGTTGAGCATATCCTCTACGACCACCCGCAGGCAAATGATTTCCTGACCGAAACACTACGGCGGAAATTACGGGCAGCGGACCTACCAGATGATGGTGTTCAAGTAGTGTTTGACAGCTCATATTCAAAGGCACAATCTAAACTTCTCACATTCAATGGTATTCAAAACCGAGCAAGCATGTGCCCGGTGATAGTATCGGGTACGTCAGAACAGGTGGCTTTTGCCTGGTGCGTAGGCGTAGGCAATTCAACAGGTATTGGCTTTGGTGCCCTACGTTAATGGAAAACACACTATACATCGTCAAGTATTCTGGTCCGTTTGGTTTTATTAAACCTTGGACTGCCGTTCGGGATAGCGAAACGTTTAGTCAGCAATTCCTAACTCCGTCTATCCTCTGTGGTATTGAGCGCAAGCTGTTTCCTGAACTTCTTAGCGAACCGTTTGGCCTATACCGAATTGCAACGCATCGATTGTCTTATAATGGTCTGTCGATGCAGCAGGAGCAGACACAGCCACGTGGCTGGAACAAACGAAAAGGGGGCTTGGAACGGCCACGAGCTATTCTAATGCGTGGCGTTATGCTCAACCCTATACTCCTCTTAGCTTTTCGATCCAGAGAAGACGCCGAAATAGCCGCAACACAACACATTTGCTTGTGCCGAAACGAAGATGTCATGCTTCCTAGTGAACAGATTGAGGTAATAACCAATACCGATTTTGACCAGCCGCCTTATGACGGATTTGAACTGGTTTTTGAGCAATCGGAACAGTCATTTATTGTTGGCTACAACCGGTTTGCTAATAACGAACCAATGGTGGGCTGGCTAAAAGTGGTGGGAAGCCCAGTAAAGAGCGAAGAGCTATGAAGCAAGCATTCGACCACCTAAAGGCGAAGGGAAAGCCTGATTGTACAACGCTCACAGATCATTTAGACCACGTGGTAGCGGCTACGGTTAAGGCCGCTACCGCGTTCGGAATGAATGTTGACGTAGCCCGGCAAGGGGCTATACTGCATGACATTGGCAAAGCCCATCCTGTGTTTCAGCATCGATTGAAGGACAGTTATAAACACAGTCCGACCGACGAGCCAATGCGTCATGAGTTGGCATCACTGCTGTTTCTGCCTGTGTTCGACAAATCGCTTTGGCCGGTTATGGTAGAAATGGTCGTTGCTCACCATAAATCGACACGTAATGACACTAAGCGTAAAGGCATCATAGACCTTGACGAACGATTTGGACCACGTGCGTTTGCGCTTCATAGTGCTGAATGGGGTAGCTGGTCCCCGACTGCACTGGCAATTTTGTCAGCCTACGGTATACAGGCACGTCCTATCAGTCTAACCGAAGCACGGGAGGCATATGATTACGCTTTCGACTATTGCAAAAATACCCCTGACGGTTATTCAGAATGGAAAGGGCTATTGATGGCCGGAGATCATTTCGCATCAGCATTGGTACACCGCACTTACAACCAAACACGTCGGCTATTTAACGTGCCTCTATTGACCTACTATAACCGGCAGCACCCGCTATACCCCCTGTCATACATAGCGGCTGATTCCGAACGGCCTCATACACTGGTGACAGCCTGCACGGGTGCGGGAAAAACAGATTATTTGTTGCGCCGCTGCCGGGGGCGAGTTTTCTATACCCTTCCATTCCAGGCATCCATCAACAGCATGTATGAGCGGCTGAAACACGATATGGGCAAAGACAATCCTGATCTTGACATTCGGGTGCTACACGCGGCCTCCCGGCTGACAGTTGAGAAGAACAAATACGAGGAAAAGACCATCCAGGGGCATATGGGGTCGGCAGTCAAAGTCCTGACGCCGCATCAACTGGCTTCGGTCGTATTTGGTACGCGGGGCTACGAGGCAACGCTGATGGACCTGCGCGGTTGCGATGTCATTCTGGACGAGATCCACACCTACACCAACGTCACGCGTAGTATTGTTTTAAAAATTGTGGAGATGCTAAAGCTGATTGGCTGCCGCATTCATATTGGCACCGCCACTATGTCCTCGGTCCTCACGAATCGTATTCGTGCATTACTTGGCCCCGATACGGTTCACGAAGTCGCGCTGACCGACGAGCAACTTGATCAATTTGACCGGCATGGGGTACATAAAATTTCCTCTTACGATGACGCGCAGGAACGTATAGCCCAGGCGGTTGCAGATGGTCAGAAAGTATTGGTTGTTGCTAACCGAGTCGAGACGGCACAGCAACGCTTTCAGGCACTACAGATTGCCCACCCTAACGTGCCCATGCTGCTTTTGCACAGCCGGTTTAAGCGTGGCGAACGTGGTCGTTTAGAGCAGCAGCTAACCGGCAAGCGACTGGATGCTACTGGGCGACCCATTTATGAATTCAATACCGGGCAGGGGGCCTGCATTGTGGTTTCTACGCAAGTCGTTGAAGTCAGCTTAGACATCAGTTTCGACCTGATGATAACGGACACCGCCCCGTTAGACGCGCTGATTCAACGGTTTGGCCGGGTAAACCGAAAACGCACACCCGAAACGATTGGCAAAGTCAAGCCCGTCTTTGTCATTGCGCCGCCCGAAACAGAAGGTGAGGCAAAGCCGTATGAGTTGGCCGTTCTGGAGGCTTCTTTTAATGCCCTTCCCGATGGCGACGTACTGCGTGAGCGCAATGTACAGGCATTGATTGACCAGGTTTTTCCTGACGTAGATAACATTCTGATTGACAAAGATGCCATCTACGTCAATGGCCGCTGGCGCATTGAGAAACTGGTTCACAAACCGAAATCTGTGTTGTTCGATGCGCTGGATATTGACTCGATGGTGTGCGTCACGGAGGCCGACCAGCAGGCGTATGAACAGGCTGGTTACGAAGAACGAATGGCCTACGAAATTCCGGTGCGTTACCATGCCATCGCCCATAACGGACTGGCTCGCTCGGAGGGTGGCAATAAGCCGTTTATCGTGCCCGACAAAGCTTACGATCCCGTTTTAGGGCTTCAGATGAGCCTGGCATTGCCCGCATTTTATAACAGCTTCTTTTAACTACGCACCTATGGTTACAGCCATTATTGGACGGTCCTTCCTGACGCTGTATAATCAGCAGAACAGAACGAGCCTGTCGGCGAAGGAATTTTTTGAGCAGGTATTCTTCCGGCTTTTTTACGACCATCCGAAGTACATGCAGTGGGTTAGCAATTCGCCGTTTGTACAAATGAGTAAGGGTCAAAAGCCGCACCTGTTGCAGCCCCATGAGCGGCTGGACAAGCTACGAGCATTAGCCACTAAAGTTGGAAGAGGCATGGCCGACGCCAGCACAGCCATCGGCTACCCTGCCTCAGAAGTCGAGGACTATGCAACCACGTCGGGGCAGGTTACGGACCTTCCTCTGGCAACGGATGAGGAAACTCTGTATTGCTCCTGGATTGGCAGCGGCTTTGCTATTGGCGTGGCGGGCGGGCAGTTGATTCTTTTCGATAACCCTGACATTCTAAATGCGCTTTTCGAGGGTTGGCATCAGTACCGGGGCTACCTGAACGACCCTGCCTATGCCGGTTTGCGGGGCAATCAGATCAATACCTGGAACGGGCAATGGTTGACCCATCGCTTCAGCGAAACATACCGCGACGATGACCCAACGCGCGACTTTTCAGACAAGGTTCTTGAACAGTCGGAGGGAACCTACGAGGTAAAAACGCAGACATGGTTACGGCTTCTCCTATCCGTTGGGCGAACCTTACCGCCACAACGTATAACCGGGTACGTGTTCAAGATGGGTCAAACTAATTCTACTTATGGGTTCATTCCTTTCGAGTTGAAGCAGATTCAGCGACCCGGTGAGTTGTACAAAACCCTCTTTGGAAACTATGCCTACGAACGCGATACAGTTACGGTAGAGCAGCTTTATGGCTCGGCGTTTTCGTTTCAGAAAGCTTGCCAGATGGGCACGATTGGCGTTCAGGCACTGGAGCCAAAAGGGTTGCGCGACTACATGACGACAGGACGCAACGCGGCCAAGAATTTTAAATACGATGCTACCAATGCAGACAATCAAATCACTTACAAAACTTACGTTACCTGGTTATTAGCCATGCTAAACAAAGATGAAATGTGGGACGAAGCAGGCCGAGCCGCCGAACTGTTCCAGGAATACACGAAGGGGTCCGGCCATCTTAAGGTTGACCGAAGCAACCAAATTGACAAACTCAAGAGCGCACCACACCAACGTCAGTTTATAGACGCGATGGTGCCATTGGTCGAGAACGCAACGGAGCTAACCAAGCCGGGATTAGTGGAACTAGCGCAAAAAGTTAACCGACTACCAAGCGACACCTTCACGTATTTTCTTACACTGATCCGGCTTCGTTACGCCGAAAAAGCAACCTCAACCAAATCATAACTTCGTAAACACACGTACTATGCAACCCTTTATTTACCTGCGTGGCCTCAAACACGCCGATGCCACTGTCTTCGCCGTTCAGGATGGCCAAAAAACATACTACGACCCACAACATGGCAAATCAGTAGCTTATTCTAGCGGCCAACAGGTGAAACGGTCTATTATGGACACGTTTTTGGCCACGCTCGATGTGCAGCCAGCCCCTATTACATTCGTTAGTGTGCTATCTGTGAAAAGCGGAAAAACAGAATTGGGCGAAGGCGAACCATTGAGCCTGTGCGACCCCAGTTATCCAGATCAACTTATTGGTGGATACATGCGTGCCGAAGGCGGTGGGGCTAACCGAACCTTGAAACGGCGTAGTCCGCTGTCCGTTTCAGCTATGCGCCCTTTGCACCCTTTTCTTGCTGGTGTTTATTCTGAAAATATTACGTATGACCGTACAGATCGGCCTGAACTTCACAACGTAATCGTTCGCGATACAAGTGGCAATAAGATGTCTGATGATGACATCGTCGCGCTTCTGGCAGGGAAAGACAGAAGCCTTCTCCGAAAATGGATTCCAGGTAATAAGCGCACTGGTGGCTTATTTATTTATGACATAGCCATTGATTTACGCCGCCTGTTTACTGTGCCCACGAATCAGTACGAGCCGGAGGTCTCACCAGATACAATTGCAAAACTTCGTAGCCAGGGCTGGACAGACGGCAAAACCGTGTTTGGTAACTGCCTTGTGGCCCCCGCCGACTTACGCGATTCAATTACGAAGGCACTGGCCCACGCCTTGCTAAACTGGCAAATAACCTCAAACCAAGCTCGCACATTCAGTTTGATGGAAACGCTGGCGATTGCCGTAAGTGACAATGCCAGTAAGCTGGCCGGAGCCATTCGCGCCCAGTTAGACGAAGAAGGTAAAGAACAGGCCGAACCCATCATTGACCAGTCGTTGAGTGGCGTTGATACATTCATAACGCTGGCTGCTTCGGGCTACATCCGAAACATTCCGGACAAGTCAGGCGATGCACTGGATCAGGCGGAAGCTAAACTTGTTGCCCGAATCAAGGCTTATTCCGATACGCTTTAGAACCGAAAGCCCGCTTCCCAAAAGCGGGCTTTTTACACCATGATCATCACCGGGACATACATCAAATACTTCATGGTTTGCCACCGGAAGACGTGGTTGTTTCATCATAAGATCGAGATGGAGCATACGTCGGAGCTGGTGGCGGCGGGGACATTTATTGGTGAGAAAGCGTACCCGCAACGGGCGGAACGCTACCGCGAAATCCTGCTCGATGGGTCAAAAATTGATTTTTATGACCCGGTGGCGAAGGTGGTGCATGAGATCAAAAAGTCGGACAAGCTGGAGCATTCGCATGTGGCGCAGGTGCAGTTTTATCTGTATCTGCTCCGCAAAAACGGCATTGAGGGCGCTACGGGGCTGATTGAGTACCCCAAGCTTCGGCAAACACAACCCGTGCTGCTGACCGACGACGACGTGCCAATGGTGGAAGGCTGGATTCGGGATATTGAGGAAATTATTGGCCGTGAGCAATGTCCGGGGCGCATTGCCAAGTCGAAATGCCGGTCGTGCAGCTACTTTGATTTTTGTTACATAGAAGAGACCGAGGCATGAAACAAACCAAATACCTGTTTAATCCGGGTCGGCTGAGTCGGCAGGACAATACGCTCAAGTTTACGCCCGTAGATGAAGACGGCACGGAGGGACAACCGCGTTTTTTGCCCGTCGAGCAGGTGTCGGACCTGTATGTGTTCGGGAGCCTCGATGCCAATTCGGCGCTGTATAATTTCCTGGGGAAGGAAGGCATTGCCGTCCATTTTTTCGACTATTACGAGCACTACACGGGGTCGTTTATGCCGCGCGAGTATTTGCTGGCCGGCAAGATGCAGGTGGAGCAGACAAAACATTACCTGGCCGCCAAAAAGCGGATCGAGGTGGCACGGGCGTTTGTGGAGGGGGCGGCCTGCAATATTTTGCGGGTGCTGAAATACTACAACAATCGGAGCGCCGACCGTCGCGACCGTGACCTGACCGACGCCATTGCCACGATTGACAGACTGCTGCTGAGTGTGCCCACCGCGCCCGACGTGCCTACGCTGATGGGCATTGAAGGCAACATCAGGCAGACGTACTACGGCTGTTTCGATGCCATTGTGGGTGAGACGTTTACGATGAACGGGCGTAGCAAACGCCCGCCGCAAAACGAACTGAACGCCCTGATTTCGTTTGGCAATATGCTCTGCTATACGGCCTGCCTGGGCATGATTTACCACACGCAGCTAAACCCGACGATCAGCTTTTTGCACGAGCCGGGGGCACGGCGGTATTCGCTGGCGCTGGACATGGCCGAGATTTTTAAACCGATTCTGATTGACCGGCTGATTTTCAGGATGGTGAACAAACGGCAGCTACAGGCCTCTGATTTCAGAATGGAGACAGGCGGCTGCGTGATGAAGGAGGCGGCCCGAAAGCGTTTTTTGCAGGAGTTCGACGCGTCGCTGAAGGAGACAATCAAACACCGGTCGCTGGGGCGGAGCGTGAGCTACAAGCACCTGATTAAGCTGGAGTGTTATAAGTTGCAAAAGCACCTGCTGGGTATGGAAACGTACCGGCCATTTAAGGCGTGGTGGTAAACAGATGGGGCTATGTATGTGATTCTGGTGTATGATATGGGGCAAAAGCGCGTGGGCAAGATGCTGAAGCTGTGCAGACGCTATTTGAACTGGATTCAGAATTCGGTGTTCGAGGGCGAGATGACGGAGGTACAGCTAAACGAATTGCTGCACGCGGCGAAGGGCATTATGAACGAGGGCGAGGATAGTTTGATCCTGTTTAAAAATCGGGATCAGAAGTGGCTCGACAAGCAGATTGTAGGCGTTGAGCGGCAGTCGACCGATAATTTTTTGTAGGGCTGTCGGGGGCGAGTAGTCGTCGGTCGGCTGCGATTGGTCTTTGACATCTTGGCATTAGGACAGCACAATAGCCAGTCATACGAGCTAATCTACTGATAGACAGCACGTCGTCGATCGCCGGGGGTTTTCGTACTACCGGTGATCGACGCTTTTTTACGGTGTGCAGGGCGCATAAAAACGCCCTTCAGGGCTTGAAAAGCCCTTTTTTCAGCCGCATTTTTACGGCTTTTAATCGTACCTGAGAGGAATTGAAACCCCGTCACGCCCGGTTTCTGCACGGTAAGCTGACTCGCTTTTAATCGTACCTGAGAGGAATTGAAACAGGCTAAGGCCTCGTTGCCCACCCGGCCCATCATGGCTTTTAATCGTACCTGAGAGGAATTGAAACTTCGCCGGGCACGTCAAATAAGATGCCTTCGGTAAAGCTTTTAATCGTACCTGAGAGGAATTGAAACGAAGCAGTGTAGGGGACACATTAGAGATACTGGCAAGCTTTTAATCGTACCTGAGAGGAATTGAAACTTTTCACGTCAATGATGATCTGACCGTCTCAATCCCCCTTTTAATCGTACCTGAGAGGAATTGAAACTTTTCACCCCACCCCAACCCGGCTTTCTGCCCCGGTCTTTTAATCGTACCTGAGAGGAATTGAAACGGGCCACCGGGGGGTGGTTGACGGGCTTGGGGGCTACCTTTTAATCGTACCTGAGAGGAATTGAAACAGACGTTGCTGTTGTAGATGTCAAAGAGCTGCTGGCTCTTTTAATCGTACCTGAGAGGAATTGAAACATGTGAGGGGGGAGGCCTGGGTTACCCGGCCCAGACCCTTTTAATCGTACCTGAGAGGAATTGAAACGGGCCTACGCATTGGCGGGTAGTGCTGAGTGTGGGTCTTTTAATCGTACCTGAGAGGAATTGAAACGGCTAATGGCCCGCTGGTGCCGATGGTGATGCTGTCTTTTAATCGTACCTGAGAGGAATTGAAACGCATCTATGACTACACGAAAACGTCGTATTACGACCTGCTTTTAATCGTACCTGAGAGGAATTGAAACAAGAGTGGGACCAAAAGGCCCAGAAGGCCAGGGGCAACTTTTAATCGTACCTGAGAGGAATTGAAACTCGGTTTCGTAGGTGGTCGTCACGCCCGCAATCGTCCTTTTAATCGTACCTGAGAGGAATTGAAATTAGCGTAACCCGCCCTGTTCCACGGCCCCGCCGTGCTTTTAATCGTACCTGAGAGGAATTGAAATTCACCTTTTTGGGTGTTGCCCAAATCCCTCCTACCCTCTTTTAATCGTACCTGAGAGGAATTGAAATCCCGTTGACCCGCATGGCAATGAGGTACAGCCGCACTTTTAATCGTACCTGAGAGGAATTGAAATGTATACAGGGCCGTTTTGGTGATGCGGACGTGGAGATACTTTTAATCGTACCTGAGAGGAATTGAAATAAGCGCGGTTGATGATGATGTTGAAAAAGAAGCTCAAACTTTTAATCGTACCTGAGAGGAATTGAAATATTTTCACGCCACGGGTTTTTCAGGCATCGGCACGGCGCTTTTAATCGTACCTGAGAGGAATTGAAATTTCCTGACCCGGTTGCCTGGCCTCCTCTGGCGATCTTTTAATCGTACCTGAGAGGAATTGAAATACGATGGTCCGGCCTTGCAGGTGTTGCTCAACGCGGGCAATTAATCGCACCTGAGAGGAATTGAAATATGGTCTATGGCTTTAAGCTCTATGTGCGCTCCAGCCAATTAATCGCACCTGAGAGGAATTGAAATGTTAAATCTTCGACTTTATCAACGAACTGGCAGGCAATTAATCGCACCTGAGAGGAATTGAAATCCGTCCAGAGCTGAATGGTCGTGTTGGAGAAAATCACAATTAATCGCACCTGAGAGGAATTGAAATTGGTTGAGTCGTTTCAGTGCCGTATAGGGTACGGTTCAATTAATCGCACCTGAGAGGAATTGAAATCAGAAAAACGGGAACATTCACTTTCACATTCTCGTAGCAATTAATCGTACCTGAGAGGAATTGAAATAAGGGGGTGTATTACATCGCTGATTTTCAGTACGCGATTAATCGTACCTGAGAGGAATTGAAATTTCCGAAAGCTGGCTATTCCCGACTTCGCGCTCGACAATTAATCGTACCCGAACGGAATTGATACATGAATACCTCTTGTCCAGCATCTAACGTCCAAAATCCAACGTCTGCCCTCTTCTAGCTACCCTCCATTCGCCAACCGGCACTCCAGGAGTTGGTGGCCGGCAATGGGGATGGGAAGGCGGCGGATGAGCTGCACTTGATGGTCGCGCAGGAGGCGCTCGATCTGGTACCGACTGGCTTCGTCGACGACGTAGAAATGACCATTCGGTGCTAAATCGGGGGCGGCAAGGGTCTTTTCGCCCAAAAACGAATTGGTCATCAGGGCCGCCCGAACGCCGTAGTGGGTGCGTAGACTGTTGATGATGTTGTAGTCGACGGTGGCGTTGGGGAGGTTGCCGGGTGCGTTGGCCGAGGGCCAGTCGAGGAGGTAGCGGGCGGGGGCCAAGCGGTAATGCCAGATGGGTAAAAAATAATCGGCCGACTCGAAAAATACTGGGTAACGGGGATCAAGCTGCGCCAGGTAGGGTACAATGGTGCTGGGAAAGAGCTTCACTTTGCGGCTCTGGAAAAACAGAAATCCCATCAGCAGCAGGCCATACACGGCCAGAAACGTGATAGAGGCCGAGCCAGCCTGAAACAGGGTGCCCAGTCGGGGCCAGGCCCGCAGGCGGTGCTGCAACTGAGGAAACACGGCATAACCCGCATACAGCAGCCCGTAGACCAGCAGCAGGTGGCTAGGCCAGAAATAACGGCTCAGAAACACCGACGTATGCACCAGAGACACGCCCAGGGCAATAGTCAGCACACCCACCGTAACCACGCCCGACAGCAGGAAAAATGAGAAAGCAGGATCGGACTGCACGGCCCGGAAACCACCGCGCAATTTAGGCAGGGCCACATAGCCAAACAGCAATGCCACCGTCAGTACCCGCACCACGGGCAGCCACGTAAGAGCGGGCAGGTGTTCGAGCTGCGACGAAGGACTGGGCAGCAACTCGCCGACGGTGGTGAAAAAAGACAGCAGCGTGGGCACCGGAATCCAGGAGTGTGGTTTGCCCGCTTCGGCCTGAATGGCAAACTGCGGGTACCAGCCCACCGCCCACAGGCCGTAGCAAAGCAGGTGGACGGCGGCAATCCAGCCATAAGCCCGCTGCCCCGACCAGAGCCACAGCAGCCCGAAAAAGCCCAGCGACGAAGCCACGTAGAACAGGCCTACGTTGTGGCTCATAAGTACCAGACAACCCATTCCCAAATGCACCAACAGCCATTTGCGGCTGTTGGGCACGTGAATGAGCCGGTGCGCCGACAAGACAAAACCCACTGTCAGCAGCAGGTAAAGGGCATAAGTTCTGATCTGCGTGGCCAGCACGTAGTTCAGAAACGTGAGGCTGATAATGCCCGTCAACACCACCACGTTAACCAGCGGCGTACCCACCAGCCCGGTCACGTACCGGAAGAAAAGCACCACCGTGAGCGCAAACAGCCCAATAGACAAGCCTTTCAGAAACACCAGCTTCATGGAAATGCTGTGTCCCAGCAGCCAGTAAAGGTTCACAAACAGGGGCGGGTTGGCATCCAGTCCGCTCACCACAGCCTTATTCACATGCGCCAGCGAAGGATCGGACAGGAGGGTATAGCTGATGACCTCGTCCATCCAGAGCCAGGGTTCCCGAAAAAACAGCGATGCCAGCAGCGGTACAGCCAGCAACAGAAACAGGCCAACCGGCAGCAGTGAAGTACCAGCCGATTTCCGGGAAAGGGTTATGGAAGCTGGATGTTGGTCAATTGTCATTCGTCATTGGTATTGAACTGAGGGGTGGGGTAGTTGGTGGCTTCGCGTACGGAGGCTACACGCTGTGGGTTGCTGTCGCCTCCGTACGCGAAGCCACCAACAGCGCGAAGCCATCAACACCCTCTTCAACTAATACAACTACTGAATGGGTGCTCCGGCTTCGTTGATATTGTCGGTGGCGGTGAGAGTAGCGCCATCGACGGCATCGAAGGATACGCCGCCTTTACCTTTGATAATGCGGTTTCCGTTTAACGTAACGTTCTGAGCATTAGCCCCATAAGCCCGAAACGTGGCAATGTTGGCCCCGTTGGTGCGATTGGAGAACGTGTTGTTCAGAAACTTGTTGTTAGGTGCATTGTCGCAGATCACGGCATTGTCGCCGGTGGTTTCAATCACATTCTGGTTATAGGTACCCCCGTTGCTCGACGGTGAAATGATCTCCAGCCGGCCCGTCAGCGACAGGCTATTGCGGTTTACGTTGGCCGCGCCCGCGTTGAACAGCTGCACACCACCAATGCAGGTGCCCAGCGTGCGGTTGCCGCTCACCTCCATGCCGCCTTGCAGCGTACCATTGCCCTGCCCGTCGTTCGAGCCGATGATGAGCTTGTCGAACTTACCGGCAAAGCGGTTGTTGGTAATCACCACGTTGCGTAGCGCACCGGCAATCTCAATCCCATACAAACTGCAATTGCGCAACTCGTTATCAACCACCGTATTACCGTCCATTGGCCCCGACAGTGAAATGCCAAAGTGGCAGTCGTGCACCACGTTGCCAGCCACCCGGATATTGGTACCCGCATAGACGTTGAAGTTGTCGTGGTTGAAAATCTCAAACGCCATGCGCTTAGCTCCGATGTTGTTGTTCTGAATCAGTACGTTGTTGGCCGTTTTGCCCGTCTGAATTTTCAGCGTCAGGAAATTGGTGCTGTCTTTGGCGGCGGCGTCGGTGCTGGTGCAGTTCTGAATAGTCAGGTTGCTTACTGTCGGGCCGTCAATCGTGATCACGCCGTAGGTGCCTTTTTCCTGCGACGATACCACCCAGCCCAGCCCGTCGATGGTGACGTTGCCGAAGGTGAGGCTGTTGCTCACCGGACTAGCCAGCGACACGTAGGTGGCGGGTAGGTTGATCGTCACCTTGCCGGCATTGGCCCGCAGAATACGGTTGCCCGGCAGCCGCACGGTGGTGCGCTGGGTGTAGGTACCGTCGGGGATAACCAGTTCTACGGCGGCATCCACGGCGGCTTGCAGTTCGGGGCCAATGTCTGTATCGTCGGTGGTGACGTTGAACCAGTAGGCATTGGCCGCCCCCACATATTGCCGTTTGTAGCGCCGTCCGCCCGCCGTAACCAGCACCGTGCCCATATTATCGACAGAAGTCTTATCGGCAATGTCGAGGCGGTACACGCCTTCGCGGCCCGCGTCGGTGATCCTCACCGTACCCGGAATATCGAGTTTGGCGAGGCTGCGCACGCCCGCAATGCTGAGCGTGTCGGTGGCCGTAGTCCGCACCAGGGTGTCGGGATCTACCTCCGTCGGCTTGCAGTAGCTCAGCAGCAGCGGCATAGCCAGCAGCAGCATGAGATGCGTTAATTGATTGATTTTCATGGCGTTGATTGATAGACGTTGGACATTGGACGTTGGCTACTGGACATCTAGTATCCAATGTCCAACGTCTAACGTCTTCTCCTACCGCATGCCTGCGTAGGTCTTCAGCCGGTTGTAGAGCCGGGTGGCGAAGCTGTAGCGTTGCAGCGTTTTTTTGTGGTAATAAGGCGTTGTTTCTACTACGGGCGGCAAGATGAACTGCCGCTGCGTACCGGCGTCGAGGTCGGTTTTGTACCGATTATACACGTCGGTGTGGGTGGCATCTTCGCCAAACCCAATGTTCTGCACTTTCGACTGCGTGGGGTAGATCGTGAGGCCGTTGGCCTTGAACCGGCTGTAGCAGTAGCGAATGTCCCAGGCGTCGATCTCGCCTTCCATCTGTCGGCGGAGCATCCGGCCCAGGTCGGCACCGCCCTGCTCAAAGGCCTTTACCAGTTCACGGTCCTGCTTGAATTCGTCGTAATCCGCCACAGTCCAGTCAATGGCATGCCAGCGGTCGGCCCAGGTAGCCCAGCCCCAGGGGCTGTGGCGCGGCACAAAGTAGGCGTCAAATTTATAGTCGGCGGGGCGGGGGAACGGAAACGTATAGCCCGCAATGGAGTAGACCCGGCGGTTGGTTTTGTACTGCGCCAGGGTCTGATTCATGTAGTCCAAAAAGTTGGGCGACGTGATCAGGTCATCTTCCACAATAATGGCCGTTTCGTGCTTGTTCAGCACGTGCGTAATGCCCCTGATGATGGAATCAGCGCAGCCAATGTTGCTCTGGGCATAGTCGCGGTGGATGGTTTTGAAGCCCGTAATCGTATCCAGAAAGGCACGTACCTCGGCCACTTTAGCACCGTCGGCGGCCATTTTATCAGGCTTAGGCGCATCCTGAAAAATATACAGTTCGCTGTCGGCAGCCAGGTAATTGGCCTGTAGCGCTGTCACCGTGGCCTTCAGCTCGTTGATGCGCTTGAAGGCAAAGAGGATTATGGGTGCGTTCATTTGCTGTTAATTTGTTTCATCAACGCCCAGATAAACAGGGGGTTAGTGGTGAAATAGCGTTTAAATAGCCGGCGTGGCTCCTGCGCCAGGCGGAAGAGCCACTCGATACCCGACCGCCGTATCCATTCGGGAGCCAGCTTGGCCGACCCCGTCAGGATGGGCAGTGCCCCACCGATACCCAGCATCACGGCGGGCACCATGTTGCGCAGGCGGGCCATAAACAATTCCTGCTTGGGGCAGCCCAACGCCACAAACACCAGCTTCGCCCCCGACGCGCCCAAACGTGCGGCTATGTCTTTTTCCTCCAGCGCGGTCAACGGCCGGAACGGTGGCGAATAGGTACCAGCAATGCGCAGGCTGGGGTAGCGTTCGGCACAAACGGCCACCGCCCGCGCCAGCTCATCGTCGGTAGAGCCGTAGAAATAGACGGGCAGTCCGCGTTCAGCGGCACCTTCCAGCAGACTAGGCATGAGGTCCATACCCGCCAGTCGCTCCTGCGAAACGCCGTACAACTGCTTCAGCGACCATAAGAGCGGCACCCCATCGGCACACACCCAGTCGGCCCCGTTCACGGCGCGGGCCAGGTCGGGGTTGTGCTGCGCCTCGATCACCATGTGCACGTTGGCAAAGCAGGCCGTCCGCGATTCGCCGCCTACTGCCGCCGCCAGAATCTGCTCACGCAGTTCGGCATAAGGCAATAGCGAGAGGTCGAGACTGACCACCCGACGGCGCATTTGGGGTTGTGTATCAATTTGTTGCATATTTTTTTAATGTACAATGACCTTTACTTCTGAGCATTCGCAGTGCGTAGGGCCTCATTGTTCATTATTCATTGTACATTATTTATTACCTTCTTTTCTAAACCCGGATAAATGTCCTGGGTAAAGCGGTTGATTTTATTGGGCCACAATTGCTGCTGGGCAAAGGCGTAGGCCGCTTCGGCCATCTGCGCCCGCTCGGCAGGGTGGTGAAATAAATGTTCAATGGCGCGGGCCAGGTCGGTGGTGGCCTGCGCCGGGGTTTCTACAGGCACTTTTATACCCGTTTGCTCATCGACCAGTTCATTTTGGCCGTGCAGGGCCAGCGTGACCACCGGCAGCGAATAGGCCATGGCTTCCATGAGTTGCATGGGGCACGAGTCGCGCAGGCTCGTAAAGAAAAACACGTCCGACTCGCGGTAATATTCCTTCACGCGGTCATAGCTCACGTGGCCCACCCAGTCTACCCGGTCGGCCACGTCGTAGGTGGTCAGGTAGCCAGGCATATACTCGGCCATTTCGCCCTGTCCACCCACAATAGTGAGCGTGATAGGCAGCGTTTTGCTCACTTTGCTAAACGCCTCAATAGTTAGCTCGATGCCTTTGCGGGGCAGCAAACGCCCCACCCACAGCAGCTTCATGGTTGGCCCCGCGGGCCGACGGATGACCACCGGAGGCATAAACGAGGCCGTCAGGCCAGCGTCGAGCATCCGCAGTATGGGCTTGTCTTTCCGCAGTATGCGGGCCATGTCCATGGTGTCTTCGTTTGAAATCAGCACCAGGTCGGCCACGTTGACGGTATGAAAAAAGCCCGGATTGATAAACGAGAGCACGTTGCTGACCACGTCGCGGATTTTCTCGCGCGACCAGTACGGCCCGAAATACCGTTTGAACGCTACGGGTGCCTGCTGTCCCCCACCCACCGGACCAAACACAAATGGCTTGCCCACGCGGTACATGAAACTGCCCAGCTGAATGCTGCTATAGGTGGCATGATGCACCAGGTCGAATTGATGCGTGGCGTCCAGTTCGCGGCCCATCCTGGCGGCTTTCCACTGCCAGTAGAGGTAGTGGCAATACATCCCGATCAGGTTGCCATAGGCCTTGTTAAGCCAGTTGGGCAGGGTCACGTAATGCACCGTCAGGTTCGGAAACAGGCCCGATGCCAGGATCGGCTCGATGAGGTCGCGGGCTTTTTCCTGGGTAATGCAATGCACGCGCAATCCTGCTTCGCTCAGCAACGTGGCGTAGTTCCAGCCGTTGCCCTCCTCCGATCCGTGGTTGGGCAAACAGGCATATGCTGAGAGCAGGATTGTTTTCATATCGTTGAGCTGTATGTATGAAATGATTTTTTGGACAGGATTATCAAGATTTCGGCGGACCGCTGAAATCCTGATAATCCTGTCCAAAAAATCATTTCGCCATCAGGTACTTGCGTTTCAAAAAGCCCATCGAAATGCGGAGCACATCAACGAGGAAATAGAGTTGTTTGGTCTTGCCGTGGGCGATGGCGAAGTTATAGCGCACCGTCAGGTTGGTTGGCGACCGCACCGACGTAAAGCTGTTGACAAAGTCTTTCCAGGTTTCTTTTTCTTTCAAAAACAGCCCCGTGGCTTTCGTGTATTCCAGCACCAGGCTTTTGGTGTTGACAATCAGCTTGTAGCCCGCTTTTTTGGCCCTTACCGAAAACTCGATGTCGGACATGTAGTGCGAAAACCGCCGCGAATCGTACAGCCCAACCTTGTCGAAAACGGCCATCGGAATGAGCGTACCCCGACCCGGCAGCGAGTCAGACTCCACAAAGTCGGTGCGGCGGGCCAGCTCGTCGTAATCATAGTTGTAGTCGGCGGCGGCGTGCCGTCCCGACGCAAACCAGAGTTCCATGTGCGTACCGGCAAACTCCAGCTTTTTAGGGTCATCTACGTCTACGCTCGGCGACCCCACCAGGCAAGGTTTGTGCTGCTCGTAGGCATCCAGCAGGGTTTGCAGGTAGTCGGGCCGCACTTGGGTGTCGTCGTTGAGGGTCAGGATAAAGTGCTCCTCGAAACCCGGCGCGGGGTGTTCCTGCGCGTAGCGGATACCCCAGTTGGTTGCCTCGGTCCACCACAAATCGCCCGTGCCGCGAATGATGAGCGTGTCGGGAAATTCGTCCTGAATCATCTGGCTCGTGCCGTCCGTTGAGCCGTCGTCAACCACAATGACGCGGAAGTTGCGGTACGTCTGCACGTCCAGACAGCCCAGACACTGCTGTGTCAAGGCTCTGCGATTATGAACAGGTATAACAATGGTAATCATAACAGTTGAGGTTTGTGGTTGGTGGTTGGTGGTTTGTGGTTGCTTCGCGCTGAACGGTTAAGAGCGCGAAGCAACCACAAACCACCAACTACAAACTCGTTTCATACAGCCTTGGCTCCCGCTCTACCGGCTGCATTGGCTTGCTTATAACCCGCCGTTGGTAGATGCCGTAGAACATGCCGAGGCCGGTGAATGACCAGAAATAAAGCGGTAACTGATACGACACGCCAAACAGTAACCCGCTGATAATGAACGCAAACAGCATGGTTTGTTCCGACGATAGCCGACGGTTGCGGTGGTAGATTGTCCAGAGAGTGGTACCCGCAATGAACAAGTTTACCAGCAAGCCCGCGATGCCGTAGTTGTAGAGCATGTCAATGTATTGCGAGTGGATCACGGTGCCTTTCGAGGCAAAATCTTCGTTTTCCATGATCTCGCCTTTGTCGTAGCCTTCGTAGCGCCAGCCCAGCAGGGGCCGCTGCATGATGCCTTTCCAGTAGTAGGTCGACTGTTCGAGCCGCCAGCTACCGGTTTCGTCTTCCTGCGGTTTGGCAATGCCGCCAATGTTCTCGAAAAACGCCGCCGTTTTCTTCGGCGATAGAATCCCCGCGAACGGCAGGCCCACCAGCGCAATGACCAGCAGCGTAGACAGCAGGTTGCCCAACCGCAGTTTAGCCGTGGCCACTTTGCCAATGGCGCTCAGGCCAAAAACAATCAGCATGGCAAACAGGGCCGTGGAAATCACCGACCGGTGCAACAACACGAAAATCACCCCAAACACGGCCAGCGTTTTCAACAAATCCAGCCGCCGTCCGTTCTGCATGAATTCGAGCAGGAAGTAGAGGAACGGAATCACCAGATACAGCGCCTCATAGGCCGCCGTAGTCCGCGATTCCGACGTGAAGCCATACTCCAGAATACGGCCCGTAAACACCTGCCCCACCACATACATGGCCAGGATGAAGTTTACAATCCACTTCATTTTCAACTCACCAGCGCGGGGGGCCACGTAGAACGTGAGCAGGGCCAGGCCGCAGTAGGCAAAACGCTTGATCACAAAAAACGAGTACACGTACTGGTTGTAGATGTACAGCGATTCGAGCACCAACGCAATGACACTCAGCGTGATAACCCAGGCCGCCAGCTTATAGGGGCCGGGGTAGGTAAAATAAAACAGCATCAGCCCGGCCGCGCCCGCCAGCCCCCCCAGGTTCACCATGGCGGTGAGGACGGGGCTAAGCTGGTTGAAGCCATAGGTCATCGAACTGACTCCGAAGAGCAGGATGAACAGGGCAATGCGGTGAATCCAGATCTTCATCTACGGGTTGCTCAGTACGCGTTCATAAATGGCCTTAGTCTCGTCGGTAATGTGTTTGGCGTCGAAACGCTCCAGCGAAATATGCCGGGCCTGCCGGGCAATTTTCTGGCGTAAGTCGGGGCTTTCCCACAGTTGTTCCACGCCCCGCGCAATGTCTACCGGCTCCAGCGACGTCAGGATGCCCGTCTCGCCCGATTCGATCATCGACGACACGCCGCCTACGTTGCTGGCCACCACGGGCAAGCCCGCCAGTTGCGCCTCCGACACGCTGTTGGGGCTGTTGTCGATGTAGGACGGGTGGAGCAAACAAAACGCCTCGTGGTAGGCCTGCCACAGTTGCGGGGCCGACAACATACCCCGGTGTTCCAGCGCCGAGGCCGGTACGTTGGGCAAGTTGAGCGACTGCGCCAGCTTCACCAGGGATTCGGTGTCGCCGTAGCCCGTCACAATCAGCCGGATGGGGAGCTTCTGCCGCAACATGTTCAGCGCCTTTAGTGCTTCGCGGATACCCTTGATGTCGTTGAGGCCACCCACAAACAGCATGGCGTCGGCATGGGCATTGGCCGTGGCGTCAATGGGTTCGTAAAATTCCGGGCGCATCAGTTCCCAGTTATGGTGGATGATGGCGTCGGGCTGAAGCTGCCTGATGATAGCCTTGTCCCAATGCGTCCGGCCAATGAAATGGCGGATGGTGGGGGCGTATTTTTTCTCATAATAGCTCGCCACCGCCCACGACGCATGCCGGTATTCGGGCTTGCTGGGCAGGTATTTGTAGTATTCCGTCACAAACCCCTGCGCACTCAGCACCTTCGGCATGGTCAGGCCCGACCCCATAGCAGCGTACTGCTGCTCGGTGCCGTGAATGTGCACCAGATCATACTGCGACCCGATTTCATTAACGTACTCGCGCACCCGCCGCACCCGCCGACGGTAGCCCGTGAGCAGGTCGATTTTGTCATCGGGCACTTTCAGATAGATATACCGAACTCCGTCTTTCACCGTCTCTTCGTCTTGGGCAATGGCCGGGTTGTAGCTCACAACGGTAATGCGCACCTGTCCCGTGGCCACCAGTCGGGTAGCCAAGGCGGTCATCCAGGGGGTTGGGTGGCCAGGTTTTGCGGGGTGCGGTGCAGCAGCCAGCCAGAGTGCGTTAATCATACGTTGAAAACGGGAGATGGTTCGTTGAGTGCTTGTTCGTAAAACGCAATCAGGCGGGTGAGCGCCGTTTCGTGGTCAAAATGGACTGCCGCAAAATCGGCCTGCCTGATAGCCAGCGTCTGGCGTTTGGCGGGGTCGAAATAGGGCAGAATTTCGTTAGTGACGCCCTGTGCATCTGTGTGTTGCAATAGCCCTTCGCGGCCCGGCACCATTTCGGGAATACCGCCTACGGGTAGGGCCAGCACTGGCGTATGCACCGCCATAGCCTCGATAATGCTATAGGGGCAATTGTCGTTGAGGGCCGTGTGGACGTAGAGATCCGTTTGGGCCACCAGCCGCCACGGGGCCGCCTGCCGCCCGTAGAAGGTGATATGGTCGGTCAGTTTCAGGTCGGCCACCAGCTGCTCATACTCCGTGCGCTTGGGACCGTCGCCGATAAGCCAGATGTTGAATTTCTCCACCCCCCGGCGGCGCAGTTCGTCACCCACTTCAATAAGCAGCTTCTGATTTTTGCGCTCGTCTACGTACCCTACGTTACTGATCGTCAAGCCCTCCTCCCCCACTTCGTGGGTAATGGTAGCCGTGGCAATTTCTGCCGAAACCGTGTTGTAGAGAATGACTTTGTTAACATCGGGCGGCAGCAGGTGCTTCGATTTCCGGTAAGCGTAGTCCGACACGAACACGTAGTTTTTCACCTGCGCAAACAGGTAGGCGTACCAGCGCGTAAGCTGCTTCTGCAACCAGACGGGCAGGTCGTTGGCGGCAATGAGTTCGGTAACGGGATCGTCATTGAAGTGACAGGTCAGCACCACCGGCACGGTTTTGCCCAGGGCCAGCCACGCCGCCACGCCAGAGCGCACGTCCTGCGCATGGATCACGTCGAACCCCTCGGCCCGCCGCGCCCGCGCGCCCAGGTACAGCCGCACAAAATACGACGCCTCGTCCCAGATGACCCGGCTCACCGTACCCAACCGCCGAAACACATGCCCCAGAATATTGAGCAGCTTGTTCCAGAACGGGGGCGTATCGGTCGTTTCCACCACCGTTACCCGACAGCCACGGCGCACCAGATCCTGCGACAGGGTCCGGTAGTACGTGACCACCCCCGACGGAGAATAAGCAGCTAAGAATGTGACAATCAGGATGTTCATCTTACTTGTGCATGTACTTATAAAGCCTCAGCGTGAGGATGTTATCGGGGCGTTTGCGGAAGTTGTTAACCATGCTGTCGATGGCCGCTTCGCCGAAAATGAGGAAGTTGTAGAGGCGATTGGTGCGCTTGGTACGAGCCTGTTCCATGGTCTGGCCAAAAGCCCACTTGGCGAAAACCGCCATGCCATAGGCATTGCCGTGTACATTCTGGAACACCCGCCGCTGGTTGCGCACGGCGTAGTACTGCTTCCAGGCACCGGGCCAGGGAATGCCGTTGCGGTCGAACGAGGGTGGATGGTAGAACACCGACGCCGGGACCGTTACGACGGGGAAACCGTTTTTGATGGTCCGGGTCATGTATTCCACTTCGTCACCCCAGATAAACAGCTTCACGTCGGGCGTACCCACGGTTTTCACCACGTCGGAGTGGATAAGCGTACCGTTGAAAAACGAGGCCACGCCGTAGATCAGGTCATACTGCGTCATGTCGCTCACGGTGCGGTAGCTGCGGTTGGGCCGGTCTACGTAGAACGCCAGTTCGCTATGGTCTTTGGCACTCACCGACATCGAATTTTTGATGCAGGGACCCAGATTCGGCGATTCGAGCAGGTTTTGTAGGGCATCGGGTGCCGCCACACAGTCGTCGTCCATACACCAGAGCCAGGTAGACCCGCCGTTGTAGGCCGTCTGAATGCCCGTGGCAAAACCACCCGCGCCACCCAGATTGGCCTGCGTCGTCACGGTGAGGTCGGGTTGCGTGGCCAGCCACTCGTCGGTGCCGTCGGTGCTGCCGTTATTGATGACATAGATCACGTCGAGCTTCCGGGTTTGCGCCCTCAGCGTGTCGATACAGATCTTTAAATCATTCAGGCGGTTGAACGTCACCACCACTGCTGCTACTGTTTCCATAACTTTATTGAGTTCAAGGTTTAATGTCTAAGGTTGGCTGACGCCTGCGTACTGCTGCGTCAGCCAACCTTAGACATTAAACCTTAAACCTTGAACTCCTTTTTCCCATCCTCGCCCGGCCAAAGTCAATGGCTTCGCGGATGGTTTCGCGTTGAATAAGTCGGATGCCTTTAAACCAGAGGTAGCCAAACATGGCCAGCATAATGTACAGTTCGGCCAGCACCCAGGCGTAGGCCGCACCAGTATAGCCGTAGCCCTTGATGAGCCATACGTTGAGCAATAACCCCACCACCGACCCGATGGCCGTGATGGCAAAAAAAGCTTTGTCCATGCGCAGGTTCAGCATGGTGTGCATACCCAGCAGGTTACTCGCCCCGATGATGATGGGCAGAAACGCCACGATCCTGAGCACCGGAATGGCATCGGCAAAGGCCGCGCCGTAGAACAGGTTTACGAAGTAGGGCGCAATGATCCAGAGGCCAATGGTGATCAGCATCATCAGCCCGATCAGAGGCAAAAATGCCGTTTGTACTAAACGGAGGCCGTTTTCGCGCCCTTTACCAAAGGCATTGGCCACAATCGGGAAAAACGCCTGGTTCAGGGCCAGCGCCACAAACGACCGGGCGATGCCTTCCAGCCGCGTGCCCGCCGAGAAGATCCCGACCTGGTAGGATGTGCTGAGCAGGCCCAGAAAAAACACCGTCGACGAAGCGTAGATCGTGATCATCACCGACGAGAAAAACAGGGTGCTGTCTTCTTTAAACCGGTTGATAAGCCGCGCCACCGATGGCCACGCAAACGTGATCTTAAACCGCTTAATGGCAATGCTCAGAGCTACCACGTTAATGGCTACCTGCGACACGCTCAGCGACAGGTTCTGGTAGATGTAGTCGTTGGCCTGACGGATAAACAAAAACACCGACGCCGTCACCAGCACTTTCACCACCAGGTTGAACACCGCCACCCGGCTAAGATCTTCCATGGCCTGATACACCCAGAATGGCGACAGCACCATAGCAATAGTGGTGATGTAGGTGCAGACGTGCAGCCAGGCGTGTTCCCTAAACTGCGGATTGAGGTAGGTAACAAACCCGAAAATCACCGACGACAGTATCCACAGCAACACCTTACCCGCCAGCACTTCACTAAAAATCTTATCGACAACAGCCTTATCGAAGCGATTGGCAGCAATGGCCCGCACCGCCGCCATCTCGAAACCGTAGTTGATTAGCAGCGTGAAGTAGGCGATGTAGGCCAGCGAAAAGTTGAGCAGCCCCAGTTTGTCAGGCCCGATAATGCGCACCACATAGGGTACTGTCAGGATGGGCAGGAGGAAATTAGCCACCTGCACACTGAACAGCGACGCTACGTTGACCGCAAACCGACGCAACGTCGGCTTAGAGAGCATAGGTTGCCCCGCCTGCGGCTCCTGGGGAGTCACTTCGGCGGGGGTGCCTGCTACTACGGGCCGGGTTTCCAGATCGGGGCTAGCACCTACCATGCGTTCTTATTTCCCTTGAAAACGGCCTTCACCGTCCACCAGCAGATGCGGGCATCGAGTGAAATAGACTGCTGGCGGATGTACATACGGTCGTAGCGAATGCGCAGCTTCATCTGGTGTGCCTCGCGGGTTTCGCCCCGCGCGCCCCGCGACTGGGCCAAACCGGTAATCCCAGGTTTCACTTTGTAACGGTCTTTGTAACCGGGCATCACGTGCCAGTACATGGCGTCGAGCGGCAGCGGGTGCGGACGCGGACCCACCACGCTCATGTGGCCAGCCAGCACGTTCAAAAATTGGGGCATCTCGTCGAGGTTGGTTTTCCGCAGAAACTTGCCGATGGGCGTTACGCGGGAGTCTACCTTTTCGGCCTGCTTGAATTCGGCACCGGGGTTATAGGTCATTGTACGGAACTTGAGGCAGGGAAACTGCCGTCCGTTACGCCCCGACCGCACCTGAACAAACAGGGCGGGACCTTTTGACGAAAGCCTGATCAGTAACGCCAGGATGGGAATCAGCCAGGAAAGAACCACCAGGGTGACCATACCGGCCACCATGAGGTCGAACCCGCGCTTAACCACACCCTGATAGAGCGGTTTACTGGACGTAACGCCACGTTCGAATCTGGCTCGAACCGGCTCGAGGCTGGTTGCGCTTAGCATAACGTGTGTTGAGAAGTTGATAGGTTAGAAAACAAGAGAAACATGCTACTAAGACAGCCAGTACTTTCTGGCTTTGCCCGACTTACCGTAGTAGGCGCTCTTGCTCGTGTTGTTGGTGTAGTACGACTCGTTGCCGCCTACCGCATTTAAAACAATGTTGAGTTTGTTAAACCGCTGCTCACGGTTGAGCGCGTTCACCATTTTAAGGTAATTCTTGGGGGTCACGTCGTGCCGAACCACAAATAACGTGGTGTCGGCGTAGGGCGCAACTACTTGAGCATCAGACACAAACCCAATGGGTGGTGTGTCGATAATGATGTATTCAAAGCGTTTCCGCAGGTCAGCAATTAGCTCACCCAGGCGGGGGCTGCTGAGCAGTTCGGCAGGGTTGTACTCGTCGCTGATGGTGCCGCTGCTGATGATCGAGTAGTTAGCCTGACCCGGCATCGGCATCAGCACCTCGTCTAGCGTGGCCTCGCCCGCCAGGTAGTTGCTCATGCCCACCGTGTTGTCTACCTGAAACGCCGTGTGCAGTTTCGAGAGCCGCAGGTCCATTTCCAGGATCACCGTGGGCCGGTCGACAAGCGCCAGCGAAGCACCCAAGTTGAGCGATACAAAGGTTTTACCCTCGCCGCTGATGCTCGACGTGACCAGCACCACCTGACTGTCGGCGCTGTTGCCCCGCAGGAATTGCAGGTTGGCCCGCAGCGTCCTGATCTGTTCGGCAATCATGGTGCGGCTCCGGCTCGTAATCACCAGGGGCTTGCGTTCGGAGTTGCGGCTGATCTCGCCCAGGATGGGTATCTGCGTGGTCTCTTCAATTTCGTTGCGGTTTTTTACGCGGGTGTTCATCAAATCACGCCCGGCAATGGCCCCCATCGGTACCAGAAACCCCAGCAGTCCGAAAAGCATATACATCATGGGCTTCACCGGTTTCACGGGTGTACCGCTGCTTTTGGCTTCGTCTACGGTGCGGGTGTCGGCAATGGCGGCGGCAAAGGCTACGGCGGTCTCTTCGCGTTTCTGCAACAGATACGTATACAGGTTGTTCTGGATAGCCTGCTGCCGCGAAATGTCCATCAGCGCCCGTTCCTGCTCAGGAATAGACCGGATGCGCCCTTCGATTTCGCTATTCTTAGCCGAATAACCTTGTTTCGACGACGTCAGCATCGATTTCATGGTCGACACCGTTTCGCTGATGTTGTTTTTCGTTTTCTTGATCTGGGCGTCCAGCGTTTGCAGCGCCGGGCTGCCTTCGCTCATCACACGAGCCGTTTCTTCGCGCTTGTTTTCCAGGTCCGACATTTTCGAAATCTGGTTCAGCAGCGTTGGGTCGTTTAGTCCCACCGTGGCGGGGGTACCACCCCGGTTTTCGGGTTGGCTGCTGATGTAGCGCTGCACGTCGTTGAGGGCCGCCAGTTGAATGTTTACTTCGTTCAGTTTAGCATCATTCTCTTTCGACGACAAAAGAAACGTCTGTGCCTGGGCGCTTAGGTCAGTGATGCCCCGGCTGGCTTTGTACGATTCCACCTTCCGTTCTACACCCGACAATTCACCGCCCACTGCGCTTAGTCGTTCCTGAATAAACTTAATGGTGTTGCGGGCCACCTTGTTTTTATCAACAATGGCGGCTTCGTTGTATTCTCGGATCACCCCGTTCAGGATGGCCTCACCTTTGGCAGGCACAGCATCTTCCAGCGTCAGCACCACTACTGATGACGTCTTGCTGGTGGGTTCGGCCTTCAGGCGGTCGGCATAACCCGCTGCCATATCGGCCACTTTCGATACCTGTACCGTTATCACCGGCGTTTGGGGCGATACCGTGTCTTTGGCGTTTACGCGCAACTGACCGTAGGGTGTTTCTACGAGTTGATTTGTGGGAAACGACTGTCCGTTGATGCTTACCGTTTTGGGGTCGGCAAACGTTAGGGTCAGGGGTTTTTCATACAGCGCGGGTGTACCTTTTTCCACCACTATGTTGACGGGCGATTCGGGACCGTACACTTCACGCTTGCCGTATTTGGTTTGCACGAAATATTGCTTGTCGAGGTGCAGCTTATCCACCACCCGCGTCATCAGCGTTTGTGATTTCAGGATCTCAATCTCATTCTCGACCACCTTTTTGGGCGATGTTACCTGTAGCTCGCGGAGCATGCTACCCTGGTCACTACCTTTCTTCTCATCCATGATGAGCAGGCTGGCTTGCGACCGGTAAGTAGGTTGCTTGTAGAGAAGGTATACGTAGGCACCAGCCAGCCCAAGGGCCACCGATAAGACGAACCAGGGCCATTGGCGCAGGTAGCGCATGAGTACGGGCCGCACACTGGGCGACTCGGCCTCTACGATCTGGTAGGACTGAGTGGGCTGATTTGAAGCAGGAAAAGAAACGTCGTTAGTCATAACGGCACGTGAGTATGAAGAGAAAAGTTACTACTGTTGAGTGTCGAACCAGGCAATACCCATTAATTCCATTTACTGGATGGGGTTAGCATTGTATACGCGAAAGTAACGATTACGGACGGGCTTACCCGCAATTTTTTGTATAAATCTAGGATGCGGCCAACCGTGAAAAGTACAAATGACCCCTCTCGCCTACAGTTAACCAAACAGCGCCCTAAATAGCTCAATGGTTTAAATAACTTAGCCTAAAACTGTTTTAATGGCCTTTTGAACATAAGTAGGCATCTTCAGAAGATGAATGAGAAACCAGCTGAAATCCTCAAAAATTACTATTCTATCTAGGTTGGGCCAAGAAATAATTTTTAGTAGTGCTAAAAGATAGACAATATGTGCAATTAGAGACCGTTTACCTTTTTTCAAAAAAAATTCATCCCTTCCTGGACCGTTATCAGACTACGCATTAGTATAGTACTATTTTTAAATGGTAACAGTCTATAGCCTGTCTAAGGCGTAGCACACAGATTGTCTGACTCCCGCAATTTGTTTTTATTAAGCGGTCAAGCTTATCAACCATGCCACACGTCGTAGGAGAAGCGCAGGATGGTAGCGGCAATAATGCAGAGAAAGAATACCCTTATAAATCCATTGCCCTGGAGCAGGGCCAGCCGCACCCCCACCACCGCGCCCAGCAAATTGGCCATCGCCATGGGCAGCGCCACCCCATAGAGTACGTTTCCGCTCGACGCAAACAGCAGCAGACTGGCCAGATTGGTAGCCACGTTTACCCATTTGGCATGAGCCGATGCCCGCAGGAAATCAAAGCCCAGCCAACCCACGAAACCCATGACCAGAAAGCTGCCCGTGCCCGGTCCGAAAAAGCCGTCGTAGAAACCCAGCACACTCCCCAGCACCAGCATCCGCGCCCGTAACTGCGCCGTTGTCAGTTCACGCGCCACCTCCTGCCCGAAGTTGCGGTTCAGCAGCGTATAGAGAAATACACAGATAAGAATCAGCAGCGCTAGGGGCTTCATAAACGCATTGGGCACCTGCGTGAGCGTATACGATCCTGCCGCTGATGCCAGAAACGCCGCCAGCGCCATAGGCCATAGCAACCGCCACTGCACCACCACCCGCCGCGTATACTGCACCGCGCCCGTAAGCGTACCGGCCAGGCTCGGAAACTTGCTCGTACCCAGCAGCGTCGGCAGGGGGTAATCGGGCAGATTAATCAGCAGCGCCGGAGTCTGCACCAGCCCACCGCCGCCCACGATAGAGTCGATGAAACCAGCCAGGAATGAACACGCACAGATGGTCAGCAGTGTAGAGATGTCGGGCATAGGTTTAGTGATGAGTGATGAACGATAAGTGATGAGTTTGCTTCCGCCAGCCAAACTACTCTGGCGGAAGCAAACTCATCACTTATCGTTCATCACTTATCGTTTATAAATTTCCCTCCGCAAAATAACAAACACCGCGCCCAGGCCTGCGGCGGCGGCGGTGCAGAGGCCAATGGTGGGGGCGGTTACGTACTGCTGCGCGTGGCCCGACACAAACGCGCCGATGATGTCCGACAGGTTAACGAAGGCCATATAGGTCGTGAACTGCGACCCCTCTACGTTGGGCCGACAGAGGGCCATAAGAATCGGGATGGCCACCACGCTCAGGCTGGGGTCGAGCATATTCCAGACCACCGCCACCGCCGACGCCACCCGGTGGTCGGACCAATATGGAGCAGCCAGGCTAAAGGCCAGCAGGATCAGAAAATTTGTGCCGATCACCCAGGGGAGCAGTCGTTTGGCCCCATAGCGGTCTGCTGCCCAGCCCCCCACCAGCAAAATCACCACCACGATCAGGATGCCGTAGCTGCCCGTCAGTTGCGAGAGTTCGGTGGGATCCCAATGGAGTTGCTGCACCAGGTGGATGTTGAAGGCCCGGATGAAGGCATTTTGGCAGGAGTACACAAGCAGAATGGGCAAAAACCAGCGCAGGCTTTCACGGGCAAACAGCCCTCGAAACAACTCCGTAAAAAGCCAGCGGATGCTGTGGTCGTGGGTTTCATTGTCTGTTATAACGTACTGACTACTAACAGGTAACAGCGTGTCGCCGGGCTGTTCGCGGATAAAAAAAGTGACGACGGTCAGCAGCAGCAAAAACGCCGACTGGGTAAGCACGGCGGTGTGGAAACCTTCGTTGCGGAGCACCACTGCCAGCCCTGCCGCGCCCAGGGCCGTGCCCGCCAGGAAACCGCCCCGCATGAAGGCGTTGATACGCCCGCGCTCGTGTTCGGGAATGGTGGAAATGGCCATGGCGTCTACGCTAGCATCCTGCACCGATGCCACCGTGCTATGAATCAGGAACGTAAGGCCCAGCAGGTATACGTTACCGGCCGGGTCGCTGATAGTGAGCATACCCAGCGAGGCCACCACCGCCATCAGTTGCGCCCCCAGCACCCACGGCCGCCGCCGACCCATGGAGCTGCTCTGGTGCTTGTCGATAAACGGTCCCCAGATAAACTGAAACGACCACGGCAGGCCCTGCATGGCAATAAACGTACCCACCCTGTCGGACGAAATACCCTCGGCGGCGATGTAGTTGGCCAGCGCTGTGGTGGCAAACCCCGCCGGTACGCCCTGCATGACGTAGAGGTAGAAAAACGTAATAAACCGCAACGGACGGTTTTGGCTCAGTACGGGCGAAAAACGCGGCGACCGAACCGGAGCGGCAGAAAGTGTCGGGTCCATGCAGGACTAAACTCACTCGCACCGCTAATGGCCCGCCCGCCAGATAAAATACCGTTACCTGAGCGTATTTTGCGCCCAAAACACGCTACGGGTAGATGAATTTCAATGCGCAGGTACTCATTATTCCAGGTTTAGGCAGTTCTGGCCCGCAGCACTGGCAGAGTTTATGGGAAGATCAATTTCCTGAATTTCAACGGGTTCATCAGCAAGATTGGATAACACCCGTGCGGCAGGACTGGGTAAATCATCTCGATCACGTGGTCATGGCCGAAGATGATCCGGGCAACGTAATACTAGTTGGTCATAGCCTGGCCTGCACCACCATTGCCTATTGGGCCAGGAAATACCAACGGCTCATAAAAGGTGCCCTACTGGTCGCCCCCAGCGATACTGAAGCATCCAGCTACCCGCCCGGCACCGAAGGCTTTGTGCCCATTCCCCTTATGCCATTGCCGTTTCCTTCTATCGTAGTGGCCAGTACCAACGATGAATACGTCACGCTGGAGCGCGCCACGCAGTTTGCCCGCGCCTGGGGTAGCGAACTGGTCAACATCGGTCCGGCTGGCCATATCAACGCCAGTTCAAACCTAGGCCGCTGGCCAGCCGGGCTAGTCCTACTGAAACGGCTGGATGTGTGATGAGGTGAAAGGGCGGAGAGGTGAGAGCAAAGAGCAGAGAGGTAAGAGGTGAGAGCTAAGAGGCAAGAAGTAAGAGCTTAGAGTTGCGCCGCTGTCGCTTGACTCTTACCTCTTGCCTCTTAGCTCTCACCTCTTACCTCTCCCCTCTTGCCTCTCCGCCCTTTCACTTCTTGCTCACAAACCGGTTGCCTTTAACATAGTACCGATAGGGCAGGTCAACGCCCTGCGTGATGCCGATGCGCGTGGTTGTCACTAGTTCGAAATCGACCAGCACGGGCGCGGTAATGTAGGTCGGCCCCGTTACCAGCGACGAAAAATTATCAGCTTGTCGGCTGATTCCGAGCGAGATAACCAGTTTACCCGGTCCGTTGCAGAGGTTGCGAAAGCCGTCGGTGGTGGTGGGGTCGATGGTATTTTGGCGGTAGCGTTCAAAGCCGGTTTTGAAGGCTTCGTTGCGGCGCAGGGTCATCAGCTCGGTGCCGGCGGTGGGTTCCAGGGCGCGGATGAGCACGGCCTCGCCCACGTCTTCAGGACCCGTCACGACATTGATGCAGTTGTAGTGGTTGTAGATCTGGTAGACGTAGAGCGTGCCTGCGGGGCCGAACATAGCGGCGTTGCGGGTGGTGGCGCGGCGGTAGGCATGGCAGGCAGGGTCGCCGGTGATGTAGCCTTCGGTTTCCACAATGATGCCCGCCGCCCGACCCTCCGGCGTTTCGTGAACCAGTTCGCAGCCTAGCAGCAGTTGCGCCAGGGTGAGGGTATCATGCTTTTCGTAGAAATCGAGAGGTAATTTGTGCATATTGCCTAGCAGGCTACAACGGTTATCGTTCACCGCGAATCCTGGCCTGGTATATCAACCCTGCTTTGGTGCACTTGTTATGAAAAACGCCCTGCTCTTACTCATCACCATCTGGCTTCTAGCCCCATTGGAAGCGTGCCGGGATGGTATATATGCCTGTATGGCTCCACCCCCAATGCTCACGTTCCAGCCGGTCAGAAAAGATGGCACTAACCTGATTACATCGGCTAATGCCAGCACAGTTATCGTACGATTTTATAACCGGAATGACCCACGAACATTAACCGATGCGAGGGCTTATCCCAACGCCTTTACCAGCTACAACATCGTCAGCAATGCCAACGCCATTGGCGATACTACGCGGTTCTTTCTGTCTGTCGACGATAAACCGCTGGGCTACATTCAACTAAAAACTCAGAAGGGAACCGAGCCTTGCAACCCCTGGGAGTATGCCAGCGAAGTACGGTTTAACGGCAATGTGGTCAGCCTGAATACCACTACGTATACCTACCAGTTGATAATGCCCTGATCTAACCAAGCAATCGCTTTATGCTCAACACCCTGTTTATCAGTATTTTGGCAACCACATTAGCCGCTGGTTCAGCCACTCCGAAACCCAAACCCGATTTTGTAAATAAACCCGCCCTGCTGGTGGTGGAGGTATGCGGCCGGGGGTGCTACCAATACGTGCTGAAACTGCCCAAACCAGCCAAAAATGACCTGTTATACCCCACGAATCTCTCCGACGAGATGCAGAAACAGGCGCTGGATTTCGGCATGAACAACCCAGCGGGTTTGCCCGTGGTGTTTAGCGGCAAGCTGATGAAGCAGAAAACGCAGATCAAAAAACCCGGTGCCACCGACATTCCCGAAGCCCACTACCAGGCCCAAAACGTGCAACTCACAGCCATAA
Source organism: Fibrella aquatilis (assembly GCF_017353255.1). Classification (GTDB taxonomy): domain Bacteria; phylum Bacteroidota; class Bacteroidia; order Cytophagales; family Spirosomataceae; genus Fibrella; species Fibrella aquatilis. The sequence goes on from NZ_JAFMYU010000010.1 coordinate 88,061, forward strand.
AAGAGAAGTGATGTACGTACATGCAATGTTTCACCCCAGATAGCTACCGATACTGACCATATCGGCAAAGACACCAGAGGCGGTTACTTCGGCACCGGCACCGGGGCCTTTAATCACTAGCGGGCGCTCTTTGTAGCGTTCGGTGGTAAACGAAATGATGTTATCGGCCCCGGTAAGCTGGTAGAACGGGTGCTCCGGCCCCACGCCGCGCAGGCCAATAACAGCTTTGCCGTGTTCAAACGTGGCAATCATCCGCAGCTTTTCGCCCCGTGCATCGGCAGCGGCAAGGAGGTGCTCGAAATAGTCATTCTCGGCTTTCAGCGACTGAAAAAACGTGTCGATGGTGGGGGCGTCGAGGCAGGCGGGGGGCAGGATTTTTTCGATAGAAACGTCGTCCGGTTCTAGTGCAAAACCGGCTTCACGGGCCAAAATCAGTATTTTCCGGGCCACGTCCTGCCCGCTGAGGTCGTCGCGCGGGTCGGGTTCGGTATAGCCTTTTTCCTTTGCCTCCCGCACCACGTCGACAAACGGCGTACCTGGTTTGAAGGTGTTGAAAATAAACGACAGCGTGCCCGACAGGATGGCTTCGATCTTCAGAAACCGGTCGCCGGAGGTGAGCAGGCCTTGCAGCGTGTTGATGATAGGCAGACCCGCGCCCACGTTGGTTTCGTAGAGGAACTTCACACCCCGGTTTAGGGCGGTGCGTTGCAGGCGGCGGTACTCAGCGTAGGAGCCGGAGTTGGCCACTTTGTTGGGCGTCACTACTGAAATATTAGCATCGAGCAGGGCCTCGTAATGTTGCACAATGTCCTTGTCGGACGTGCAGTCGATGAAGACCGAGTTGGGCAGGTTGTAGGACTTTATTTTCTCGACAAAGGCGGGCAGAGAGGTGGTTACGCCCTCCGTTTTGCGGCGCGTTTCCCAATCGGTCAGATCGAGGCCTTTGGGGTCGAGCACCATCTTTTTGGTGTTGGCCAACCCCACCACGCACACCTTCAGCAGCTTCTCCTGCCGCAGGAATTCCGACTGCGCATGAATCTGCCGCAGCAGGGCCTGCCCAATAAGGCCCGTGCCCACCATAAATACGTTCAGCACCCGCGCTTCCGACTGGAAAAACACGTTGTGCAGCGCGTTGAGGGCCTTCGAGAGATTATTCTTGGTAATCACCACCGAGATGTTGATCTCCGACGACCCCTGCGCCACGGCCACGATATTGACCCCGTTTTTGCCCAGCACCGAAAACAATTTCCCCGCAATACCGCTCGATTTCCGCATGCCTTCGCCCACGGTAGCAATGATGCTCAGGTCGCGCTCGATGCTGATGTTGTCGATATGGCCATTAGCAATGTCGGCGGCAAATTCGTCGTCGAGGATGGTCTTCACGCGGTCGGCACCTTTGGGGTCGATGGCGAAGCAGATGGAGTGTTCCGACGAGGCCTGCGAGATAAGGATGACGCTGATTTTGTGCTGAGCCAGAATGCCAAACAGCTTGGCCGACACCCCCGCCACGCCAATCATACCCGACCCCTGCACGTTGACCAGCGCTACGTCGTCGATGCTCGAAATACCCGTGATGGTATATTGTCGGCGGTCGGCGGTGCGGCTCACAAGGGTGCCCGCGTGGTCGGAATTGAAGGTATTGAGTACCCGGATGGGGATGTTGCGGGCAAAGGCGGGTTGCAGACTGGGCGGGTAGATGACTTTGGCCCCGAAATGGCTCAGTTCCATCGCCTCGGCGTAGGTGATGGTGGGGATGTTGAAGGCGTTGGGCACCTTGCGCGGGTCGGCGGTCATCATGCCATCAACGTCGGTCCAGATGTCGATGATGTCGGCGTTGAGGGCCGCGCCCAGGATGCTGGCCGTGTAGTCGGACCCACCCCGTCCTAGGGTAGTGGTCTCCCCTTTTTCAGTCGCGCCGATGAAGCCCGTCACAAACGGCACCGGCGCCGACGAGCCGCTATGTTGATTGAAGTAGCTCTGTATAAGCGGATTAGTAGCCGTGTAATTGACTTCGGCATGGCCAAACTGGGCGTCGGTTTTGACCAGTTCGCGGGCATCGCAGAACGTGGCGGGCAGGCCGCTGGCCTTCACGCATTCGGCCACGACGAGGTTAGACAGCCGTTCGCCGAAACTCATGATAAGGTCCATGGTGCGGGGGGTCAGTTCCCGAATGAGCGATACGCCCCGCAGCAGATCTTCGAGTTCGTTGACCGTGCCGCGGATGGTGGCCACCACCTTGCCCTGCTCTTTAATGGGCACCAGGGATTTGACGACGTTGAAATGGCGGTCTTCAATGCGCCGCACCAAGTCCATATAGTCGGTCTGGCCGTCGGTAGCCATCCGCCCAATTTCAATCAGCTGGTTGGTGACACCGCTCATGGCCGAGAGGACCACGGCGATGGGCGTTTCTTGCTGGCGGTGGGCCGTGACGATGCGGATTACCTGCCGGATGCTCTCGACCGAGCCAACCGACGTACCGCCAAATTTGAGGATGTGCATGAGATTCAGAAAATGGCCCGGAAATGTTGCTGACGCGAGGGAGACGCAAGATGTTGCGTCTCTACGTGAGACCGTGAATTTGTAGAGACGCAACATCTTGCGTCTCCCTCGCGTCAGCAATACACACGTGTCAGCAACATTTCCGAATTAACCTTCCTCGCAAATATAGGGCCGAGACCTTTCTAGGCGGGGTAGGCAAAGGAGCGAAGGTGCAAAAATGGCATCATTTTAATATGAAAATCGTTTTATGGGTAACTGATTTTTCTTATATTTTACTTTGGAATACCGAAGAAAATTATTCATTAAACTTTAAATCCTTATTCATCAATGTCATAATTGTCCTTTTCTCAAATTTTTGGCTTTAAACCTATCCGTCAAGCATTACAAATTGACAGTATGGATGAAGCACTAAGAAATGGACTATGGAATTGTTACTATGAAAAAATATCCAATCGACGACATGTTAATTATGTCAGCAATCAAAATTATATTAGATTTTCGAAACAAGCTTGGATTGATTTTTTCAAACAAAGAACAGATGAATTCCAAATAGATCAATACGATGCTTTCATTAAAAACTGGTTTCAAAAACGAGCTTTTTGGAATGAGTTATATGAGTTTATAGAGTTTTGTGTTAGAAAAAATCAGCTAATTGAAATCGATTTTACAATAAAATGTAATAATACTTTAGAGAGAGAAATGTCAGCTTATCGTTTTGCAGATGGACTACTTACACGTATCACCAGTGAAGTAGAAATCGAGGCAATCGACCAAGCTACTCAAAGCTCATTAGATCGCTGGAAACCAGTTACAGAGCATGTAAGGGCGGCTTTAACGCTATTCTCTGATCGTCAGAATCCTGACTATCGTAACTCAGTAAAAGAATCGATTTCTGCGGTTGAAGCAGCTTGTAAGCTAATCGCTGCTACTGATAAGGCGACTCTTTCCAGTGCTCTAAGTACCGTTGAGAAAAAAGGCCTTGTGCATAAAGACTTGAAAGAAGGGTTTAAAAATTTATATGGCTACACGAGTGATGCAGACGGAATACGTCATGCGCTCACTGAAAATGATCGTCCTGTAACGTTTGATGAAGCCAAATTTATGCTGGTAACCTGCTCTGCATTTACCAATTACTTACAAGCACATCTGCCTCAACTTTAACCGTTCGTGAGCCACGGGTTATGCGTCGTTTGTCGAGTTCGGCTAAGGTTTCCTGATATTCAGGAGAAGAGAACTGTTCCTGGGTTCGTTACTCAAGCTCCTTCTTCCTATTTTCCAGGCAACGATCATACTATCGATGTTAGCTTGGCGCTCTTCGGGGGTGAGGCTAGCCTTTTTTTCTTCGTTCATAGTGGCATGATTTAATAGCTAGTGCTACTACAATTTTAGGTAGAAAGTAGTTTGTCAATACCCCTGCAAGACATCCGACTCGAAAATGTGTTTGCCGGTGAGGCCCTGTTGGCTCGTTTGCAACATGGCGTTGGCTACCTGACTGGCATTGATAGCCCTGTACCTGGCGGGAATCAGGGGGGCAAACAGGCGCATGACCCCACTGCTGATGCGTTCGCCCAGGCGGTTTTCGGCGCGGTTGCCCAGCAGCAGCGACGGACGGAAAACGAGTAGTGTGGGGTAGTTCAGGGCGGTCAGGTCGCGCTCGATCTCGCCTTTCACCTGGTTGTAGAAAATCGACGAGGTAGCGTCGGCACCCATGGCGGTCACGATGGCAAACTGGGTGGCCCCGTTGGCTAGTCCCAGCCGGGCTATGTCGAGCGGGTACTGATAGTCTACTTTGCGGAACGCATCTTTCGACCCAGCTTTTTTGATGGTCGTACCCAGGCAGCAGAAGATCGTGTCGGCTTGCAGAAGCAGGCTGTTTGGATGGTCGAAGTCGAAGCCGATTTCCTGCAAACGCGGGTGCTGCCAGGTCAACGCCTTTCTGGTCAGTACCTTGACCCGGTCAAAGGCCGCCGACTCGACCAGCTGATGAGCCAGCAAGTCACCGATGAGACCGGTGGCTCCGGCAATTAGTGCCGTTTTTAGGGGTGATGTCGTCATCTGGGTACGTCGATTTTTGCTAATTTACGGGGCCGTGGCGTACACAGAAGGCCATTTAGCCCAAAAAATACCCCCGTTTTATGCGTAAACAGATACTTGTTTTTGGTCGATATGCCGCCCTGCTGCTGGCCGTTGCCACCACCCTGCTGGCCCTGCGCCCCGCCACCGACGACGGCGACGCCCTGGGGCAGGTGCTGGCGCAACTGGCCGCCTATGGGCAACAGTACCCCTACGAAAAAGCGTATCTTCACACCGACCGGCGGGCCTACCTCCCCGGCGAAACCATGTGGCTGAAAGGCTACCTCTTCTACGGCAACACCCGCACCGTCGACTCGGCCAGCGGGGCCATTTTCGTAGACCTGGTTGGTCCCAACGGCCGCAAAATCCTGCTCGACACCCGTCTGCGCAGCAAAGCCGGTTATGCCGAAGGCTACCTCACCCTGCCCGATACCCTGTCTACAGGCCGCTACACCCTGCGGGCTTACACGAGCTGGATGCGCAACTTTTCGGAAGAATTTTACCACAACCAGCCCATCGACGTCTTCAAACCCGACGCTCCCCCCGCCGAACGAACCGGCAACGCCTCGCTGCCGCCCGACGTGCAATTTATGCCCGAAGGAGGTCGTTGGGTGGCGGGGCTGCCCGCCCGCATGGCGTTTAAAGCGCTGAGTAAATCAGGTGTGGGCATGGACGTGGAGGGGTTTGTACTCAACGACAAGAAAGACACCGTAATGGGCTACAGCAGTCAGCACCTGGGCATGGGCTATTTTTCGCTCACGCCAGAGGCCGGACAGAGCTACACCGCCTTTGCGCGGGCACCCGGTGCCACAGCCTACACCTCTTACACCCTGCCCGCCGTGCAGGCAACAGGCTACACGATCCAGGTCGACAACCTGAGCAACAAAGACAACATCCGGGTGTTTGTGAGCCACAACATCCCCACTCCACCCGACGCCGCTACCCTGGCCAGCCCCGGCTCAACGTCGGCCCCGGCGGCGGTAATGCCCAAGCTGTCGTTGCTGGCGCAGATGAACGGCGTACCGGTACATGCCGTGCAGGCCCCCGCCAGCCGCAACCGCTTCATGGTGCTCATTCCGCGCAGCAAATGCGTAGAAGGCATCGTCCACATCACCCTCTTCGACCCCGTGGGCCGCCCCGTGGCGGAGCGGCTGGTCTATTCGGCCAAAAACGAGACCATCAACGTGGCCGTGGCCCCCGCCAAACCCAAAACCACCGTCAGGCAACGGGTAGACCTGGGGGTGACCACCACCGACGCTGAGGGTAAGCCCATTCCCGCCAACCTGTCGCTGGCCGTGACCGACACCAAACAGCAGCCTGCCGAACGCCCCTACGGCCCCTCGCTGATGTCGTACCTGCTGCTCACCTCCGACCTGACGGGCTACGTGGAGCAGCCGGGTTATTATTTCGACCAAAAAAACAAGGACCGATTCACCAAACTCGACGTACTGCTGATGACGCAGGGCTGGCGGCGCTTTACCTGGGACAAAGTGATGGCCAAGACCTTCCAGCCCACCCGCTTTTTTGTCGACCCTGGCCTCACGCTCAGTGGCACCGTATTTATGGGCACGTCCCGGATGCCGGTCAATGGCGTGTCGCTGACGGTGATGCTTACCCGCAAAGACTCCACCCGCGACATGCTCTCGATGGTGAGCGACGAGCAAGGGCGTTTTTTCCTCCAGGGCGTTGACCTGGTCGACACCAATACCGTGTTTGTGCAGGCCATGCGGGGGCAGAGCCGCAACTTCAACGTGGTGCTCGACAAGCTGTTTTCGCCGCAGGTACGGCTGGTTCGTCCCCCGGCGGTGCCCCTCGACATTGCCTATGCCGAACTGGCCGAACTGCTGAAGCGGCAGAAAGAGTACCTGGAGATTGAACGGCAGATCCGGGCCAACCGCGAGTTTCAGTTGCAGGCGGTGGTGGTGAAAGCCAAACGCGCCGACCCTTATTCGAGCCAGCGAAGCATGTATGGCACTCCCGACAATACGCTGGTCGTGGATGACATCGTGGCTGCCGGGCAATCGTCTGTTTTCGACCTCATCCGGCGACTACCGGGGGTGTTGGTATCGGGTGGTGGGGCGACGCCTTCGGTCACCGTTCGTGGCAGTGCGCCCATGTTCATGATCGACGGCATGCGGTCTGATGCGCAGGCCGTAGCCAGCATTTCACCGCAGACGGTAGCCAATATCGACGTGGTGAAGGGAGCCGGGGCATCTATTATGGGGGCCAGCAGCGTGATCAACGTGATTACCAAACGCGGCGGCGGGGCCAGCAACAACCAGAATCTGGCAGCCATTAAAAGTCCGGGCGTGATTGTGGAGAAGGTAGTAGGCTACGCCCCCAAGCGTGAGTTTTACGCCCCCCGCTACGACGCCCCCACCCCCGAAGAACGCTACCGCCCCGACTACCGCGCCACGCTGCACTGGGCACCCCTGATCCAGACCGACGCCACGGGCAAAGCCACCACCTCCTTCTACACCTCCGACGCTAAGACCACCCTCCGCATCGTGGTCAACGGCACCACTGCCAGCGGCTACCCCGGCTACACAGAGACGACGATGAAAGTAGAGTAGAGGATTTGCTTCTGATCGGTCTGGGTGCTTACTTATGTCCAACTATTCATTTAACGACCTAGTAACGTGTCATGCGTTTTGCTCAACGTTTTTCCCATTGGTTTATTTATACGGCTGCCTTGGCCGGGCTGGCCTTGTTTGCATTCCGGCCCGGCAACGATCCGTTGAGTCAGTTGCTGGCCAAATTGCAACGCCATGCTCAGCACTCTCCTCATGAAAAAGTTTATCTCCATACCGACCGCAACACCTACCTGGCGGGCGAAACGATCTGGCTGAAAAGCTACCTCGTCTACGGCGAAACCCACGCCGCCGACTCCAGCAGCGGAGCCGTGCTGGTTGATCTGGTTAGCCCCAACGGACGGCGTATCGTGCTGGATGCCCGGCTGCGTTCGGTTCAGGGCTATGGCCAAGGCCACCTCGCCCTGCCCGACACCCTCTCGGCGGGGCGCTACACGCTGCGGGCCTACACGGGCTGGATGCGTAACTTTTCGGAAGACTGGTATTTCAGCAAACCTATTGACCTGCTGCGGACCGCTCCCAGCAACCGCCCCGCCTCAAGCCCCGCCGCCCTCACGGCCCAACCAGACGTACAATTTCTGCCCGAAGGCGGGCAATTAGTAACAGGACTCATGGGCCGGCTGGCCCTGAAAGCCGTCAGCGCTTCGGGCGTGGGCATTGACGTGGATGGCTTTGTGCTTAACAGCAAAAAAGATACTGTAGTCGGCTTTCGAAGTGAGTACCTCGGCATGGGCAGTTTTCCGCTGATGCCCGAAGCAGGTGAAACCTACACCGCCTTCGCCCGCCCCCTGGGCACTGGCCCCTATGCGGCCTACCCCCTGCCCACCATCGTTGAGTCGGGCTATACGCTTCAGGTCGATAACCTCGGCAACAAAGACAACATCCGGGTGTTTGTGAGCCACAACATGCCCGGTCTGACCACTGCCACGCCCGAATCGGGGTCGGCAGCCGCGCCGACGGGCCAACTGACGGTGCTGGCACAGGTTAACGGGCAACCCGTTGTGGTGGCGAGGGGGCCGGTAAACCGTCGGGCGTTTATGATCCCAATTCCCCGCGCTAAATGCCCCGAAGGCATCGTGCAGATTACCCTGCTCGACCCCGCCTGCAAACCTGTCTGTGAACGGTTGGTGTACTCTTCCCACAACGACATAATCAATCTGGCGGTGAAACCCACGACCGCCACGGCGGGCAACCGCCAGCGCGTAGACCTGGCCATAATGGCTACCGATGCGGAGGGTAAACCTGTGGCGGCCAACCTCTCACTGGCCGTAACCGACGCCAACCAGCAACCCAAAAGCCAGCCCTACGCCTCTTCACTAGTGTCGTACCTGCTGCTTACGTCCGACCTGACGGGCCACGTGGAGCAGCCAGGCTATTATTTCGATCCCAAAAACGCCGACCGCCTCACCAAACTCGACCTGCTGATGCTGACCCAGGGGTGGCGGCGGTTCACCTGGGAAACCGTACTGGCCGATTCGCTGCCCCCACTGCCCTACTCATTCGAGCCCGGCCTGACACTGTCGGGCACGGTGTTTCGGGGTACGGGCAGGACCGGCGCGGCGGGCGTTCCGCTGATGGTAATGCTCAACCGGAGAGACTCGACGAAGGATATGTACAGTGCCACTACTGATGAGAAAGGCCGCTTTTTTATTGACGATGCCAACCTGACCGATACCACGACGGTGTATGTGCAGGCCACCAAAACAAACGGTAACCGCAACTTTACCATTACCCTCGATAAGCTGTTTACGCCCCAGATTCGGGTGGTGCGTCCGCCCTTTGTACCCACCGACATAGCCTATGCCGACCTGGCCGAGTTCCTGAAACGGCAGGGCGACTACGCAGCCATTGAAGCGCAGATTCGGCGAAACCGCGAGGTGCAGTTACAGACCGTAACGGTGAAAGCCAGCCGTGTGGACCCCTACGCCACGCAGCGGGGCATTTTCAGCCGGGCCGACGTCAGCCTCAAAGTCGATGATATCAATTCGGCGGGGGCCCTCACTGTGTTCGATATTCTGCGGAGCCGCGTGGCGGGCGTGGCCGTGACAGGCAGCGGCCTGACCCCCACGGTGCAGATTCGCGGGGCCGCCAACTTTTCGGGCGTAATTGAACCCATGTTCATGATCGACGGAATGCCTGCCGACAAATCGGCGGTGGCCAACATCTCGCCCCGCGACGTAGCCTACATTGACGTCATCAAGGGGGCGGGCGCGGCGTTGTTGGGGTCGCAGGGGGCCGGTGGGGGCATCAACGTGATTACGAAACGGGGTGGCCCCGATGGCGGCTCCGTCAGCGGGCCAGTGCCGGGCGTTCGGGTCGAGAAAGTGATGGGTTACGCCCCCAAACGCGAGTTTTATGCTCCCCGCTACGACGCCCCCACCCCCGAAGAACGCTACCGCCCCGACTACCGGGCCACGCTGCACTGGGCACCCATGATCCAGACCGACGCCACGGGCAAAGCCACCACCTCCTTCTACACCTCCGACGCCAAGACCACCCTCCGCATCGTGGTCAACGGCACCACCGCCAGCGGCTATCCGGGTTTCGCAGAGACGACAATGAAGGTGGAGTGAGAAAGTCTAACGTCCAATGTCTAACGTCTAATGTCTAACCGCACCGGCGGACCGATCCCAATATGACCTTCGAAGATCTCTTTCCAAACCTGGCTCACTGGGCCGAATCTGACGGCGAAATCCAGATGGGTAGTACCGGCAATCTCGGCCATCTCGTTTCCTGCATAGACGAAGGCGGCGTCGTCTACGAATCTCCTGCCGACGTCACCGACCTACAAGAAGCCCTCGAACTAGCCGAAGCAGCCATCGGCGAATGGCTGGATGAAAACGGAGGTGATTAATTAATCTCGTTTCTTTATTCTACGCTTTTTACTCTTGTGGTGTTTTTTTCTAGCCTGAATAAATTTCGCCAATAACTCCGTAGCAAAGGTCTTCTTCCATCTAGGAGCTAAATAGAAACCACATAAAATACGCAAATCGTCAGATGGCTTCCCTGTACTCGTTAACCATTTACCGACAGCCTGTTTTGTGGAACGCTCTACTGTATTCATGTCAATCGGTGCATTATCAGTACCATCTTGACAGGCAATCAGGTCTATAATTGATACAGGATCATTCTCGTGTTCGAACGTTCGCGATCTGAGATTATATAGGATAATTTGCCTCTCTGTACCTTGTTCAATCAACACTGCGATCCTTGACTCTCTGCTCTTGTAAACCATTGCTGAATACAGACTGTCAGTAAGGCTTTGGGCTAACTCCCGATGCTTGTCTAAAAGTGCAGTGTGCCTGGCAAGCGGGTCATGTATGGTGCCATCGTCGGCGACATTGAAACTACCAGCAAAGGCAGCTTCCTGCTCGGGATTAGTTAGATCTATTATTTCTTCGTCTGATTCTGGTAGAATAGATAGACCAAATGTCGTTTTAGACCTGCCGTGGTGCTCCCGCATGTTTTTGAACGTAGCGTCAATTTTTTGGCATGCACTCGATGACGCATTTTTGTGTGTCGGTTCGAATGTATATACATGAACTTTACGAGTCGGATCAGCCGTGAATCGCAAGACCCGACCGGCCCGTTGGAAGAGAATGTCGGCACTGTCGGCTGGGTCATAATTAACGACCACATTTGCATCCTGTAAGTTGACACCAATGCCATTGGCATCTGTACAAATTAGTACGTCGACGGAGAACGTGACCTTTTTTGTGCCGCGCGATACAGGCGAGAAATTGTCCATGATTTCGCCCCGCTTATCGGCATCTTTTAATGCATAACCGTCCCTACCCTGACGAACAACCATGCATTCGACGGAGAAAGATGATTCTGCCGCTAAAAAATCAGTGACAAACAGTGCAGTAGCGTGGCGTTCAACAAAGACAATCACCTTCTCTTTGTGGCCGGAAACATGCTTCTTGAGCAATTCGAGCAGTTTCTGAACTTTGTCATCCTGTTTTTTCTGTTCAAGCAGTCGCAGAATGGGCTGTAGTTTTAACCGACGAATTTTGATGTCCTCTTTCATCAAAACGCCGTACGGTTTACCGTCATCTTCGGTGGGGAAAGCTTCTAGATCGGCCTCCGAGTAACGCTGGTAATCTGGAAATAGAGGGGGAGGTTCAGATTTGGCCTGGTCATCGCGCTTACCCAACGTAAGCAGGTTTTTGGCTAGACACTGTACAATGGCTGGCGGTGATCCTAGCCACGACATGATGAAATGGCTGTTTGCCGCATTAATACCAAACGACCGATAGCCCTCCCGTTTCTCATCGAAACCATCAGCTATATTCGGAACATCCTGAGCGAATAGCCCCACGTCATAAGCCAAGCGAAGGTCTTCAAATTCGACTAATTCATAACTAATTCTCCGCAAATAAACCAATTCAGGCATGAAGTGCCGTTGTGGTCCAAATTGAATAAAGACACGATTATTAATCACATCTCCCCGTTCTCTGGCTAATGTCAATACTTGTCGAAGTCCTAACGAATTAACGAAAGCCAATTGAGTCAGTTCGTTCAGCGGCATCCCCTTTCGCTTTTTAGGCGTATCTGTCGTTGAATTCGACAAGGCTTCGGGCAGGAAGCGTAACAAGCTCTCTATATTACCGGGATTTGTACCGTAGGGCGTTGCGGTTAACAGCACGATTATGGCTTTTTTCTCCTCAACAAGCGGTCGTATTCGGTCAAGGGCTACCCCTCCACGCGCTTTTTCGCGGTCGGCCTCCCTTCGATATTTCTTGTGATTTTTCTGCCAATCGGAGCGATCCTGATTACGATATGTGTGGGCTTCATCAATAAGGATAAGCGTCTTATCCGAGGCTTCACTCAGGCATTGATCTAACTGAAAAATTTTGTGATAAGCCCGCTCAGACGGGGAGATGAAAAGCAAGCTGTTGCTGAATAGTTCATCGTGAAAACCTCTGTGCTTCAAGTGCTTCTTCCACTCGGCGTGTACGGCGGAAGGCGCAATCAGAATAAGGTTCTGAATGACTTTAGTGTGCTTAAGCAAAAATACTAATTCAGCCCCGATGATTGTTTTGCCCAGACCCGTTGCCGCCAAAACGATGGAGGCCCGGTGTTCCCTACAATCTTGTATGGCCCTTGCAATGATCCATTGCTGGTAGTAGACGGGCCGACACAAACCCGGTACATCGTCTCGATTAAAGAAAATGTCGAAAGCAGTCAGGAATTTGAGGTACGCATGAAACGGCGGTGCTAGCTTAAGCCATTCTTCCAGAACCTGTAAAATTGGTTTCGTGACATCCTGAGCCGTTTCGGCAGCCTGATCGAACCAGTCGACAAACTCATCAATGACGGCCGGGTCTCTGGTGGCACTGGCCTGTTCGTGCTGCGTAAGCAAGCCATATACCGTGTAATTGCCAGAGCCATGACACAATACCGTATGGTCGCAGATGTAGAACTTGCAGTGATACGCCACATCCATAGCGCGGGCATCGTAGATGATAAACTCCTTAGCGTATATGCGTCGAATGACTTCTCGTACCAAGGGCGTGTAGTAGCCTGTCTTTTTGCCTTTATCTAATTCTGCTTTGATTTCATCCCGCACGGCCAACCGGGCATTATCGCCTTCTTTTGGGCCAACCAGAATACGAAACTGAACCGATGACTGATCTGAACGGAGATAGCAACGGCCTACAGTATAACCAGCCAGCCGAAAATAGCCGGTGGCAACACGGATCATCTTCTGCGCTTCTGGATAGTATGCCGCCAAAAACATACCGACTGTACCGGCTCCAACACCATATAGTGGCTTGCCGGTTTCAGGGTCCGGGATGAGCCGGGGCTGGGGTTGGTCCATGTGCGGGTGAATGATTAACGGATGTCTACGTCAATCAGCCGACTCGTGTCTACGCCCAGAATGTCGACCACTTTCACCATGATTTTGTAGCGGCCTGGTTTGGCGTATTCGTGCTCCACCGATTTGAATTCCAGCGTCGGGTTGCGCTTCGTGCGGAAACTTTGCCACTCGTTCTCAAACAGGTAGTTTCCCGTCCACCGCTCTTCTACGTCGCCGTCGGCGTTGGTGAACTTGATGATCTCTTGCTTGTCTTCGTAGTTGAAATCAATAGCCCAGTAGTCTACCCAGTCGTACCAGTTTTTCGTGAGTTCGGTTTGGGTGATGATGCCGTTTTTGTCTTTCTCGACCTTGATAATCTGCCCGCCGTCGATGACGACCTTCGCCCCAGCTTTCATCGACTGCTGGACATCTTCGATGTCATCCTGGGTATAGTTGGTCACGAAATCAGTTAACTCTACGGTTACTTTGCGGCCACTGGCGCGGACATGGGCATCCAGAAAAGCCACGTCGAAAAACCGCACCTGCCCTTTGTCGATGGCCCGCCGGTCGAACACCTCTTTGGGGATATAACGTACCCGAATCTCCACGCCCTGTTCGCGGAATTCCTGCACGGCAAACGGCACCAGCCCCATCTCGAACTCGAACCCCAGCACATCTACCTGCGTGTACAGGTTCTGGCGGCACTCCTCGAAAATCTCCTGTAACCGGGCCTGTGTGACGGGCACGTCCAGCGGCCCGACGTGGACGAACCGCCCGACTTTGATGCCGTGCAGCGTGCGGTGATTTTCGACCGGCTGGGCGCGGTAGGCTTCCAGCACCAGCGTTTTATAGGCTTCCTCGCGCCGGGTAGCTGAGTCGTTGGCGGCCAGGTCGTTGATGAAAAACTGCCGCTCGTATTTGCCGAGATTGAGCACCTCGAACGCCCGAAAATCCTGCCCGGCGGCCTGTCTCTCGCGTTGCACGCCAATGAGCCGCTTGCGGGTGGTGTGTACGGCAAACCGGCCCAGATCGCACGTAATCCATTTGCGGTTGAGTTTCTCGGCAACGGCGGCTGTGGTGCCAGAGCCGCCAAAAAAATCAGCCACCAAATCGCCCTCGTTGCTACTGGCTTTGATGATGCGCTCCAGCAGGGCTTCTGGCTTTTGGGTGGCGTATCCACTTCCGCCTTTCATCCTACCGGCATCTGTCCAGATGGATTGAAGTAAAACGCCCTTGTTGAGATCTAGATAGCTTTTTGCGCATCTAGCGGCTCCTTTATTAGGATTTCTAAGATAAAATTCACCTCTTTCTAAAGCAGCGTCCATTTCTTCAACCGAAGAATATTTCCACTCCCGACTACGAGATGGTTTCGCCCCACGCCAAGTAAATTTATTGCTAGAACCCTTCCAGGTTGCATCGTCAACTTTGAATCGCCTACCTTCTATTTCTTCATTCCCTGAATAGTTTGTGACTTTCCCATCAGGTAATTCCAGCAGCGAATATTCATCTTCAGCAGACAAAGTCAAGCCAGTTCGTACTTCGTCGTAGTTATAGGTAACTTTTTCATCCTTTCCATACCACATCACCACGTCGTGGATATTACCGAACCTGCTCTTGGCGTCATTGTGGGGATCGGTACGTTGCCAAACTACTTCATTCCTAAATTTTTCTCGACCAAAAATATCATCTAAAATTACCCGCAGATAACTGCTCAGCTTAGAATCAATATGTACAAATAAACTTCCTTCTTTAGCTAATAAGCTGTGCATTAGTTTCAACCGTTCGTAAAGCATGGTCAGGTACGACGAGATGCCCTTACCCCAGGTGTCGCGGTAAGCAATTTCTTCGATGACAGACTGGCGTTTTTCGGCGGTTTCGCCCCCAATCTCGATATTGAACGAGAAGTCGGCCCCCACGGCGAAAGGAGGGTCGATATAGATGAGTTTTAGCCCACCGGCGTCTTCAATTTCCCGGCGCATTGGCCCGTTGGCCAGCGAGGAGAGAATCAGTTTGTTGTCGCCCCAAATGAGTTTGTTGGTCCAGCCTTTGAGTTGCCGCCCCCGAAAGTCGGTTTCAAACAGAGAAAACGCTTGCCCCACTTCAGTTTTCTCCTTCCGGGGTTCGTCAATATGTTCAATGCTGTGAAACGGCAGGGCAACATTGGTGATGTCTTCGCGCCGACCATTCCAGAATAGAAACACGTCTTCCTCGTCGGCAAACAGTTTATAGATGTATTCTTTTGGCAAGTTTTCGCCGTTTTGGATCAGCGCAATCAGATGTTGTTTTTCGGTATCAGTAAGGTTCATGCAGCAGCAGGTATTGGATTGGTCATCGTTATTTCAGCGATATGTTTGAAGTCTTTCTCATTGCGGGTTATCAGTTCCAGGTTGTTAACGGCGGCAGTTGCCGCAATGATGGCATCACCAACTTTCATGTTCTTAGCCCGTCGAAACGTAATTGCTTTATCAATGATTTCCTGTGAGACCGGGATAATCCGAACAATGCTAAAAACGGCGTTGAAAAACGTTTCCTGTTCCTCGGTGAGTCCGCTAAAACCCAGTACCTCCAAACGTGTCATTTCCGAAACAGATACGCCCACTTCTTTGTAGAGTTCTTGCAGGTGTTGGTACTCAGGCTGGGCTGAATAGATCAGTATGTTAGTATCGAGTAATTTCATCAATTGAAAAGATTACGGTCTTCACGTATACTACGCTGCCATTCGACAGGGTCGCCAAAATTGGAAACGTCGGCACCACGGGCAATAATGGCAAACGGGTCGTTGGTGGTTGCTTCTTCCACGCGCTTTGTGTCGACGGCAAACACGGTAGCCAGATCGGCAAACGAGCGGAGGTCTTTTTGGTACTTCTCCCAACCTTCCTGCCGGACGTAAACTGGTGTGTAGTGAAACTGCACCTGACTAGCGTTCACGTCGTTACACCATAGCATCAACCGCCGGATTTTGCGCAGGTCATCCAGGTCTTCGCGGCCTTTGGTTTCAAGCACGTAAATGTTTTTATCGTCCTGTTTGATGAAAAAATCGGGGAAGTAATCGCGGATGGTACCGCTAGCAGCCTGGTACTCCATTTTAAAATTTATACCGCCTTCACCCATCGTATTTTTGGCGAATGAGATAATGTCGGGACATCGATTTTCCAGAAACGCGGCCATTTCGAGCTCAAACGCATTGTCGCCTATGATTTTATTGAAAATCGACTTCTTAGGGATCAGAAATGCCTGATTCTCCGCGATTTTCGGCTTCACATTTTTGAGAGAAATGTACGACTTCACTTCCGCTGTTCCCCGGTCGTTAACGGTAAGATCATCAATCGCCTTTTTGAACGTTGTATAAAGAATCTGCTTTGGCGGAGCTTCCGACAAGTTGCGCATTGTTTGCGGGTCAGTGAGGTCAACGGACCGGTTAAAGAGCCGGTCGCGCACAAAGGCCTCTACTTTGGGATACAGAATGCTAAAGCCACTCACCAATCGGCTTTCTTTCAGGATGGACTGCGTAAAGAAGCCGATTACGTTACGGTAGTCGGGCAGAGCATCGGTAAACAGCGTTTTGTGGGAAAATTCTCCGTCGATGTCTTTAAAAACAATCTCTTTCAGTTCGTCTTTAGAGAAAGTACGCATTGGCACCCTGTCATTCTTAAACTGATTGATATCGAGTTGCTCTAAGTGCTTGTATTCCCGGTATATACGGGGCGACAACTGGGGTAGCGGAATATCTAATTTGTCTAAGTCTTTGGCCGTATTGTCGCGGTCTACTTCCACAATAACCGGGCTTTTCGATTTGGTCCCCTTGCCCATCGGGCTGTACTGAAATTCGACACCCTGCGTTTTCAACTCTTCCACGAAGGAGAGAAATTTGGGCGTTCCGACCACCACTAATTTTTCGGGTACGTCCAAACCAAACATTTTCCGCAGGCCCCGGCCAATGGTTTGTTCGGGCAGAATTTTGGAGTCGGCGTTATAAGGCCGCAAGCCAACAATAGTGGTGATGTTTTTGACATCCCAGCCTTCGCGTAGCATCAGCACCGACACCACGGCCCGATACGGCGACTGATCCTTGTCGATATCGTCGGCGGCTTTGCGCAGGACGTCCAACTCATCTTTGTCTTTTTTAGAGGTGGCCGTTTCTTTGATTTCCCCGTTCGGGTTGGTGTGAATAACCAGCACCTTGTCTGTCAAGTCGGCGTAGGTACGTTCCAGGTACGCCGCCGCCTGATCGGCTTCTTTGGTGTTGTTGGTCATCACAAACAGGATCGGCGTTTTCACCGACTGCAATTCGTCGAACTGCTGTTTCCATTCCAGATAGCCGAGGTGAATAAAATCCTGGTAGCGTTCCACAAAATCACTGGAATCTTTCTCCTGTAGTTTCTGGCGGGAGGCTTCATCGGGCAGCACCGGCGATTTAACTACGTTCTGCCGGATGGCTTCCACCAGCGGATAATCGCAAATGGTTTGGACAAAGATGGCCCCGTTGTTGTGCTTGGGCGTGGCCGAATAGTCGGCTTGCAAGCCAATGCCGTAGCCCCGTTTGAGTTTCAGTTTGTTGCTGATATCCTCAATACTTTTGAACCATTGGAGCGATGAATCGTGAATGTGGTGGGCCTCATCATTCAGCACCACAAGGTCATTTATCTTGCTGCTGCGCAAGATTTTGCCGAGGTCCAATCCCTTGGACGTATCAGCATCGGGCCGGGGTTTGGTACCCAGAAATTCATCTGCGAGCGATAGTTTCGGCGTTTCCTGCCAGTAGACGCGGTGAATGTTGGTGAGGAAAATATTGCCGCTGTCGGTAATGGGTTTTAGCTCGTCCTGAATATGTAGTGTCGGTTGGAAATCGCTCGTCCAGTCGTGGTCAGCGTAGCCATCATCGGGGATAAATGGCTCATCGCGAAACATGGTCAGGCCATCGAAATCCTTGCGAAGCCGGTTGAGAACGATGATGTTGGGTGTAATCACCAGCGTATTTTGCGAGAGCGTACTGCCAGGTTCGTACAGTTTGTGGAAGTAAGCCCAGACGAGTGTCAGACCCATCACCTTCGTTTTTCCGGCTCCAGTCGCCATTTTCACCACGTAACGCGTCCATGACTCATCGAACATACCCGTGCTGACCCGCCCCGAACTGTCGAACCGCAGCAGTTCGTACTTGTCCCGTGCGTTGGCTACTTCATACAGATAAATGATGGACTCAATGGCTTCGCGTTGCGAAAAGAAAAACTGAAATGGTCCGGCACTCGTCTTATGTTCCTGCCCAAACCAGAACCGGAGAAGATGTTGAGACGTTTGCGACGCGCCGACATAGCCTTGCTCACGCCACTGCATCACGGCTAAACGAACCTTGTGCACTAACGGGGGCAGTAACTTTTCGTAGGCATTCTGGAATGCATCCAACTGACCTTGGGTAGGTGCCCAACGTTCATCAGGTGAAAGAATTTTGAAGGGATTAGCAATATGCATAATTGGTTTACTTCATTCACAGGGTGTTAATATAGTAAATTTAAACTTGTTTTTACATTGGTTTGATGCTCAATCAATCGTCATAAAACATCGGGGTCAGATAGCACACATCTCTTCGCGACACACATGGCGGCTTATTCAGCTGGCCAAACAAGCCAAATATTACCTGGCCGATTTTGGCAGTTGACAACTGCCAAAATTTACGCCAATGCTAACCCTGCCGAAACCTTTGAACTTTGTACTTTGAACGTTAAACTCTTTTGCTCATCGCCCTGCCCATCTGCCTGCTGCTTGCCACTGGTTTCATGGAGGTGGGCGTGTGTACCGAACGGAAAGTGTCGGCCTTTATCAGGACCGGTTGGGGCCGATGGAAAGAGAAGAACGGAAATTACCTGGTTAATGAGTTAAAACTGAATGCAAACGTGATGGCCCTATCCTGTTTTATTCCAACAACCGTTTCAGCGTCTCAGGGTCAGGGAGCACGTTTTTGAGGTGTTCAGGAAGATCATGACTGAGTTGGTAGGTGGCTACGCCCATTGGGTTCTGGATAGACTGAAAGGCGTATTCAACCACTTTATCACTCTTGTCTTTGCAGAGTACGATGCCCACGGCGGGGTTCTCATCGGGCATCCGTTCCTGATCGTTCAACACGTTCAAATAGAAATTGAGTTGACCGGCGTAGGCGGGTTTAAAACTGCCTTTTTTCAACTCAATAGCAACCAGGCAGCGGAGTTGACGATTGTAGAATAGCAGGTCGACAAAGAACTCTTGGTCATCCACCAGTAGTCGGTGCTGGTTGCCGATGAAGGCAAATCCTTTCCCCGCCTTCAGAATGAAG
This sequence comes from Fibrella aquatilis, assembly GCF_017353255.1. Lineage (GTDB taxonomy): Bacteria > Bacteroidota > Bacteroidia > Cytophagales > Spirosomataceae > Fibrella > Fibrella aquatilis. The sequence continues at coordinate 107,331 of NZ_JAFMYU010000010.1, forward strand.
TCTTTCACATTCTGCACAATACCCTTTTCTACCACGCGCTCGTCGTCGGTTTCGGCGTTGATAAAGTCAAGCAGGTATTCGTCTTTGAAGGCTTGCAGCGCCGTATCCCGAATAGTATCGGGTAATGTTTTGGCAAAGTTATTAGGCAGCGTTTGATCCCGCTTCTGATACGCTTTGGCCCGAATCTGCCAGTCGAGCATCTCAACAGTCCATTGGCTTTGACCAGCCTGGATCATGTAAAATAGACGCTCTTGCCGGGTTGAGCAACGATTCAATAAGAGCGTGTGATGAGTAAAGCTAACACTGAAAAAGGCAGGCGGTGTCAGTTCGTCAATTAGTGCAGTTGATAACTGCACTAATTCAGGTTGAGCGTTGGAGGAAGCGAATAAACTGTTTAAGTCTGCATATTCATCCGCAAATGCCTTCATATTAAACAGATTACGTCGAGAAAATCCTCGTAGCCCTGGTATCTGTTTTTGGAGATCGGCAGAGAGTTGGTCAATCACCTTAGCTCCCCACTTCTCGGCGGCGATTTTCTCGGATAGCCGTTTGCCCACGGTGAAGTAGAGCAGCAGTAATTCACGGTTGACCAGCCGGGCGGCGCGGTAACGACTTTGCAGAATCTGACCTGCAACGTCTGTCAGGAGCAGATTGTACTGGTCAGTGGGGTCGGGGGTAGCAGCCTCAGTAGTCGGCATAATCAGTAGATTTAAGTAGCTATTTTACCGCGAATGGTTGAGCAATATACATACGGATCAGTACGGGCCAAGCGTGTTAGCAACTCCTATAGCCCCTACCTTTGCACCGCTAATCAACACTTGCTGCTTTGCTCATCGCCCTGCCAATCTGCCTGCTGCTTGCCACCGGTTTTGTGGTGGTGGGCGTCTATACCGAACGCAAAGTGTCGGCGTTTATGCAGGACCGGCTTGGGCCGATGGAAGTGGGCAAATGGGGCCTGCTACAGCTTATTGCCGACCTGCTGAAACTGCTTCAGAAAGAAGACATCGTGCCCCGCGCCGCCGATAGGAAGCTGTTTCTGCTGGCCCCGGCGGTCATCTTTGCCTCCGTCTTTGCGGGCTATGCCGTGCTGCCCCTCACACCCGATTTTCAGGCATCCGGGGCCGCCGTGGGGATTTTCTACCTCATGGCCATCCTCTCGTTTGATGTGGTAGGCATCCTGATGGCGGGCTGGGCATCGAACAATAAGTACTCGCTGTTTGGGGCTATCCGGTCGGTGGCGCAGATGGTGTCGTACGAGATTCCACTGGGGCTGGCCATCCTGTGTGCGGTGTTGATGGGGCAAACGCTAAACCTTCAGGAACTGAGCTTCCAGCAGGGCATCTACTCGTCGCAGACCAATTACCTGTTTGGCCTCAAAGCCACCGGCATCGACGTAACAAGCTGGGGCGGCATCTTCACTTGGAACATATTGCGCAACCCGTTTCTGCTGTTTGTCTACGTCATTTTCTTTATCTGCACCCTCGCCGAGAGCAACCGCGCTCCGTTTGATCTGCCCGAAGGCGAATCGGAGATCGTGTCGGGTTTCCAGACCGAGTATTCGGGGATGCGGTGGGCGCTGCTGTTCTTGTCGGAATACGCCATGATGCTGCTAGTGTCGTTTCTGGGGGCCATTCTTTTTCTGGGAAGCTGGAATACGCCCCTCCCCAACATCGGTCCCGTGCGACTGGCCGACTGGACGAGCGGCGAACCGGGCACCATCTGGGGCAACGTGACGGGGACGTTCTGGCTGTTTGGCAAAGCGTTTCTGGCCGTGCTGGTGCAGATGTGGGTACGCTGGACTTTGCCCCGCATTCGTATTGACCAGATGATGTACCTCTGCTGGAAGGTGCTCACCCCCGCGGGCCTGCTGCTGCTGCTGATCTCAGCCGTTTGGCGGCTGCTGATGGTGTAGTGCCCCCGGCAATTTTGACCGTTGGCTAATGGATAGCCTTTTTGACCGATGGGGTATGCATGAGATACAGCTAGCTTTACGTTATCTTTGGTAATAGCGACAACGAGCGAGCACGTATGGCATCTTTTTCGGCGTATCTGGAAGTGGGGGGCAGCAGGTATCCGCTGACCTATTACGACCTCTTCATCCACCAGCAGACCGACGCCTTGGGCCGCCCCGCCTCGCTCACCCAGGGGGGCACCATCACTGTTGAGCTACATTCGCCGCCCCAGACCGACACAGTGCTCACCGACTGGATGCTCTCGCCCACGAGGCAGCACGACGGCTTTGTGCACCTCTACCGCGAAGACAGCAAAGCCAAGCTCAAGACCGTCTCTTTCTTCAACGCCTACTGCGTGGATATGGGGGTGCATTTCTCGGCCAGTGGCAGCGGTCCCATGCTCACCAGTATTGTCATCTCCCCCCAGCGGGTGGCCGTCGGGGCGGTGGTGCACGACAACAACTGGCCGGTAGAGAGCCACGGGGCAGGCATCACCCACACGCCCCCCACCCCGCCCAAGGAACCCAGCGCCCTGAGCGAGGGCCTGCACACGCTGCTCGACGTGGTGGGTATGATCCCCGTGGTAGGTGAGCTGGCAGATGGGGCCAACGCCCTGATGTACGCCGCTGAAGGCAACTACGCCGAAGCAGGTATGGCCGCGGCGGCGATGATTCCCTTGGCGGGCAACGTGGCTGGTGCAGCTAAATTGGCTAAAAGGTTTGGTAAATTAGTAGGCAATACTAAGTTGTTGAATAGAATCACTGGTAAGGCAAAGAAAGGTATAACCTTGTTTAGAGAAGGCTTAGAAGGTGTTGAAAAAGCAAGCAAAGCACTGATAGACAAAGTAGCATCAAAACGTACGGTGGTGATTGCCAAAGAAGGAACAGATGATTTTGCGTATCTTGAATGGATGAAAGCCGAAGCTAATGTAGGCGGCGAAACAATGGAGCATATTCTTTTAAAAGAAAATCCAAGCAAAGCTGCTTTATTAGAGGAGTTTTTACACGGCACTCAGCACAAGTTAGGTATGATTAAGGGAGATATGGATATACCATTTGCAGAATGGCATGTAAAAGATTTTATGATACGTCATAAAAAAATACTAGGTTTAATTGACGAAGATGTCGACATATTAAAAACTCTGCGCGACAGAGATTTTTCTATATTACAACAAGCCAAAAACCGATAAATCATGGAAAAGATGACCGTTACTAACTTATTTAATATGTCCTTTGGGAAAACTTTCTTTGTGGGCGTTATTGAGGGAAGTTCTACCTTTATCAAAAAAGGCAAGTGGAAATTGTTGGTGAATAATAATTTAGTTGACGAAATAGAGATTGAGGGAGAACAGATACCTATTAGAAAGAATGCTCAAACCGAAGAGAGAGTATTAGCTTCCACGAAAATTTTTGACAAGTCGCTTGTTCGTATTGGTATTGACAAAATTGTTCTTGAGAAAATTCAGAATTTAGATTGAGTTAAGTAATCATTCACCAGCCTGGTCATCTCCCCCCAGCGGGTGGCCGTGGGGGCGGTGATGCATGATAACACCGGGCGGCGTTCCGCTGGCCGGTAGAAAGTCACGGGGCGGGCATCACCCACACGCCCCCTACCCCGCCCAAAGAGCCCAGCGCCCTGAGCGAAGGCCTGCACACGCTGCTCGATGCAGCGGGTGTGATTCCTGGTCTTGGTATAGTACCTGATCTGATCAATGCAGCGATCTATGCTGCCGAGGGTGATTTTTCCAATGCAGCCTTAAGTGGTTTTGCTGCTGTTCCGCTGGTGGGTGATGTAGCGAGCGTGGCTAAGCTGGGTAAACGTGCCTTGAAAGTGCTCTCCTTCAAGCGAGTGCAACAACTCAAAAAGTTTGGGAAGTTGGACTTGATGGAAGTAGGCAACAAATGGGCGGGTAAATTGCAACGGGGCAGTACCGGCTTCTTGGGTAGTCCGCGCTTAAACCGTCGTCAGCTTCAGGCATTTAAGAAGCAGGCTAAAGCGTTGGGCGCTGAGCTGGAGGTGGTAAGAGACAAGGCAATGCTACGAATGATGGACGCTGCTAATGCTCAAGCTGGCTTTCAGGCGCACATAAACAAATTGTTTGTGCGCAAAGGAGCTACTGCTTATGAGGTCACTCATGAGCTAACTCATGCCAAACATTGCGCAGAGCTTGGCAAAGATGCTTATGGAAAATTAAATAGATTAGAAAAAGAAACTCATGTTTTCGAACAATTGATGAAGCACAAAGAAAAATTAACAAAACGTGAGATTGAACACGCTACGGATTACATAAATGATATTCGTAGCAAACTGGGCCTTGAACAAGTTACTAAACTATAGCCATGCCACAATTAACAGAACAGGATGCCATCAAAATGGCAGCACATGCTCTTCAAACTCACGAAATGGGATTCGACCCATTAGAAGGATTTCAAGCCAGATATGTGGAGAACAAACCACTTAGAGATGGTCAAATCGATTCTGTATGGATTGTATCATACGTCACCCCACCAAGCCTTTTCGACCAGCATGATCATTTCATGTATATCAGCGACTCTAAGGGTGAAATATTATACATAATGACACAAAGTGGCTACGTGGGGTGATAAAATCTATTACGGCCTAGTTTGATATATCATGTCTTTTCGGCGTATCTGGAAGTGGGGGGCAGCAGGTATCCGCTGACCTATTACGACCTCTTCATCCACCAGCAGACTGACGCCCTGGGCCGCCCCGCCTCGCTCACCCAGGGGGGCACCATCACTGTTGAGCTACATTCGCCGCCCCAGACCGACACAGTGCTCACCGACTGGATGCTCTCGCCCACGAGGCAGCACGACGGCTTTGTGCACCTCTACCGCGAAGACACCAAAGCCAAGCTCAAGACCACCGCGGCGGCGGACCGCTCCTTCTTCAACGCCTACTGCGTGGATATGGGGGTGCATTTCTCGGCCACGGGCAGCGGCCCCCTGCTCACCAGCATTGTCATCTCCCCCCAGCGGGTGGCCGTCGGGGCGGTGGTGCATGACAACACCGGGCGGCGTTCCGCTGGCCGGTAGAGAGCCACGGGGCAGGCATCACCCACACGCCCCCTACCCTAGGTGTAGACCAGTTCGCGCTGTATTTCTTCGCTTCGACAGATATAGACATACTAGAAATGCGGCTCGGGCGAGGCGATGAAGTTCAGGTTTCTGGTGAAAAACTGATGATGTCGGGGTGCAGGTCAGTATCTACCTCATAGGTGATATCGCCCGCCCTTAACGCCTTTTCCAGGGGTCGCATCTCTTCGCCGTAGACGGTCATCAGCAACTGTTACCGACTCAAACCGCACCCGCCGTACCCACGCCTCATAGGCCAGTTTCAGCACCCGCTGCAAGCTTCCCGGCGACACGATGCCCGCCGGTAGGTTCATCTTATGGTGAAATAAATGACCAATGACAATCAACCAATCAACGCTATGTCTATCCGAATATTTATTGCTGACGACTATGCCGTGGTGCGCAAGGGCGTACCGAGACTGCTGGAAGATGCCGTTGACCTGAAATTCGATTTGTATTCAAATAGTTACACAAAAAATTTAATAACTCCAAAAATTAGGTAAGTATGGGAAAGTAGTAGGGTAGTAGCTGGTAATCTTTGGGCCATGATGGTGAGAAGCCTCACCATTTTATACTCAACCCCAAACCAGAACAGCAACGCCATGGAAAAGCTCTGCCAGTTTGTAGTACTCTGTTTGGTAGCCAGTTGCTTCACAAGTTTTACTCAGCATCCTAACCCGAATTTATCGCCTGACAATTTACCTCTTCCCGACCGGCCACTCGCGCTGATCACCCCAAAAGCAGCCCTGCCCCGCCCCACCACCGCCGCCGATATCCCCGTGACGGGCAAAGTAACCGACGAAAAAGGCAGCGGCCTGCCCGGCGTAAGCGTCATCGTGAAAGGCTCGACCCAGGGCACCACCACCGACGGCGACGGCAATTTCCGGATCACGGCCCCCAACGCCACGGCCACGCTCGTGTTCAGTTTTGTAGGTTACCGCCGCCAGGAAGTGGTAGTAGGTACCCAGACCACCCTCACCATCACGCTCGACCCCGATGACCAGTCGCTAAACGAAATTGTGGTAGTAGGCTACGGCAGCCAGCTCAAGAAGGAAGTAACAGGCGCTGTGCAAACCGTTAGTGCGCAGGAGATCAGAGACGTACCGGTGTCGCAGATTGGCCAGAAACTGCAGGGGCGGCTGGCGGGCGTGCAGATCAACCAGACCACCGGCAAACCCGGTCAGGGCATCTCCATCCGCATCCGGGGGCAGGTGTCGGTGTCGGCCGGTAGCGACCCGCTCTATGTGGTCGACGGCTTCCCGATCACGGGCAACATTGCCCAGTTGAACCCCGACGAAATTGACGACCTCTCGATCCTGAAAGATGCAGCCTCTACCTCGCTCTATGGGTCGCGGGCGGCCAACGGCGTGGTCCTCATCACGACCAAAAAGGGTAAGCCCGGCCAGACCAACGTTGGCTTCACGGCCTACGCGGGCATCCAGGAGGTGCCGCAACGGGGCCGCGTGAAGATGCTGAACGCGGTGGAATTTGCCCAGTTCAAGAAAGAATATTACGAAGATCAGGGTCGGCCCGTGCCGACCGAGTTCCAGAACCCGGCGCAGTATGAAGGCAAAAACAACGACTGGTACGGTGCCCTGTTGCGTACGGCCCCTATTCAGAGCTACAACCTGAGCATTTCGTCGAACAAAGAGCGGTCCAACACCTCGCTCGTGGCGGGCGTATTCAACCAGGACGGCGTGGTGCTCAACAACACCTACAAGCGCTATTCGTTGCGGATGAACTCGAACTACCTGATCTCCGACAAGGTAGCCATTGGGTTCAACTTAGCTCCCTCCTATGTCTTCGACAACACTCCGCGCACCGACGGCGACCGGGGTACGGGCATTTTGTTCAACGCCCTGCACACCTGGCCCGTCATGCCCATCTATGATGCCAACGGCGAGCTGACGAAGTTCAACCAGTTTCCGGGCAGCACGGGTAACATCTTCGCCTACCCCAACTGGGTGCGGGCCGCCAACGAGCTGATCAATGAAACGCGCAACACCAACCTGCTTTCCAACGCCTACATCCAGTATAAACCCATCAACGGGCTGACGCTCCGGTCAACAATCAACGTGGAGTACCTGAACTCGAAGTTCTTTTTCTTCAACCCCTCTACGGCCACCAACTTCATCAACGTGCCCATTCCAACCACCGCCGTGTCGATCCGGCAGAGTCTGGAAAACGTGTCGTGGCTGAACGAGAACCTGGCTACGTATACCCGTAGCGTTGGCGACCATAACTTCGAGCTGCTGGCGGGGTTTACCAACCAGAGTTTCCGGCAGGAGTTCACGCGCCTCCAGGGCGACACCTACGCCGACGACCGGCTGCCCACTATTCAGGGGGCGCTGAACATCAACCGGGGCGGCACCTTCAATGGCATCAACCAGTGGGCGCTCACTTCGCTGCTCTCTCGTCTAACCTACAACTATAAGGGCAAATACCTCTTCACGGCGGCCATCCGGCGCGACGGGTCGAGCCGGTTTGGGGCCAACAACCGCTACGGTACGTTCCCCTCGGCCTCGGTGGGCTGGGTGGTGTCTGACGAGACGTTTCTTGATAAATTCAGGAGCATTTCGTTTGCCAAAGTTCGGGCCAGCTACGGGGTCATCGGCAACAACAACATCGGCAATTACACCCAGTATGCCCTGGTTAACAACACCGTCAACGCCGTTTTTGGTAACAACGTAGCCACGGGCGCAGTGGTTACCTCATTGGCCAACAGCAACTTAGGTTGGGAAACCACCAAGCAGTTCGACGTGGGGCTGGACCTGGGTTTGTTCAATGACCGGGTGCAGTTCATCTACGATTTCTACACCAAGCGTACCACCAACCTGCTCTACAGTGTGCAGGTGCCGCAGGAGTCGGGCTTCAGCAATTTCAACGATAACATTGGTGAAATCCGGTTCTGGGGGCACGAGTTTTCGCTCACCACCCGCAACACCGTGGGGCGGCTGAAGTGGACAACCAACGCCAACATCTCGTTTAACCGCAACATCGTGGAATCGCTCGCGCCGGGTATCGACCGGGTCTATGGGTCGTTTCATATTACGCAGGTGGGGCAGCCGTTCGGGCAGTTCTACGGGCTGGTGAAACAGGGCTATTACCAAAGCGCCGAAGACCTCAAAAACTCGCCCATCATTCCGGGACGGTCGGCCGTGGGGACCATTAAGCTCAAAGACGTCAACGGCGACGGGGTAATCACCAACGGCGGCGACAACGACGACCGCACCATCATTGGCTCGCCCTTTCCGAAGTTCACCTACGGCATCACCAACACCCTGAACTACGACAAGTTCGACTTTTCGGTGACGGGGTCAGGCTCCTACGGCAATCAGCTCTGGGTGAGGCACTTATACAGCACCGCTAACCTCGATGCGGTGTTTAACATGGTGGCGGGGGTGAAAGATCGCTTCCGCGTGGGTGCCGACGGCCGGGTGATTACGCCCGGTGCTGGTCAGTTTGGCGTCACCAACGGTGGCGGCAACTACACGGGCATTGAGCGCGACTGGAACAGCACGCAATTCCTGGCCGACGCCTCGTATTTTACCATCAAAAACGTGACTCTCGGCTACACGTTCGGCGCGGTGAACCGACTGTTCAAGACGGCCCGACTCTATGCCTCAGTGCAGCAACTGTATGTTTTCACGAAATACACCGGCGGTCCCAACCCCGAAACCAGCGCACAAGGCGACGGCAACGGCGACGGCGGCAACCTGAGTCAGGGCGTCGACCTGTCGAACTACCCTGTTCCCCGCACCTATACGCTGGGCGTGAATCTTAACTTTTAGTGTAAAGTCTACATCCATGAAAAATAAACTCATTCTCACCTGTCTGCTGGGCGTGGTCCTGGCTGGGTGCAAGGATTTCCTGACCGTGGCTCCCGAGACGAACTTAAGCTCAGCCAATTTTTTCACTAAAGAGGCCGACTTCCAGCAGGCGGTCAACGGGGCTTATGTACCCCTGCGCACGATCTTCAACGAACGGGCCTGGGCGCTGGGTGAAATGCACTCCGACAATACGTACTACGCCCGCAACATCCTTTTCGGCGCGGTAGACCCCACGGAAAACATCGCCGACTTTGCCATTCCGGTGGCCAACGGCGTGACGGCAAACGACTTTGTGTTACAGCAGTTTCGGCTTGATTATCAGATCATTGCCCGCGCTAATCAGGTGTTGGCGCTCATTGACAAAGTCGATTTCAACGCCGATTCAAAAGCCAATCTGAAAGGGCAGGCCTTGTTTTTACGAGCGTTTGCCTACTTCGAACTAGGCCGTTATTTTGGCAAAGTGCCCCTGCACCTGGTACCCGTTACGAGCCGCGAAGATGCGCCTCTGCCGCTATCGACGGTCGATCAAGTGTATGCGCAGATCATCAAGGACGCGGGCGATGCCGCCAAGCTGTTGCCTAACAAAGCCAAACAGGAGGCCGGGCGCGTAACGTCGGGTACGGCCAAGGTGATGCTGGCCAACGCCTATATTGTGCAGAAGAAATGGGCCGAAGCCGAAGCATTGCTCAAAGACGTGGTGACCAACGACGGCTACGCACTCATGCCCGACTACAACGACGCTTTTTCGACCACGTCGGGCAACAAAAACAACCAGGAGTCGGTTTTCGAGATTCAATACCTGGAAGGGTCGGCGGGCTATAACGGCAACTTCATCTACCGGGTGGTGCCCACGCCCATCACCGCTGCCGAGTTGCAGCCCATCACGGGCACTTCGAACCCGCAGTCTATTTCGGGCGAAAACAACAACATTCCCACGCCCGACATCATTGCCGCCTACGAAGCGGGCGACAAGCGCAAAGACATCTCTGTTGGCTACGTAACGCTGAGTCAGAGCGCCCGCGAAGACAAGGTGTATCCCTACATTAAGAAATTTGCCAAGCCCCACGCGCAGCACAACAACACAGGCAACAACTGGCCGGTGTATCGCCATGCCGAGACGCTGCTCTTCCTGGCCGAGGTGCTGAACGAACAGGGAAAATCGGCCGAAGCGGTGCCTTATCTGAATCAGGTTCGTGCCCGCGCGGGGCTGGCCGCCACCAAAGCCACGTCACAAACCGACTTACGGACAGCCATTTATCAGGAGAGACGCGTAGAACTTGCCTTTGAGAATAAACGCTGGTTCGATCTGGTCAGAACGGGGCGGGTGCAGGAAGTGATTACGGCCTATGGTAACCGGGTAAAAGCCAATCCGCAGGCCTATTATTTCCCGAAAGGAGCCGTGCCACCACCCAACGCGTTCACCAACCTCGACCTGTTTTATGCCCTTCCCGCCGTGGAATCGGCGTTAAGTCCGTTTTTTTAGATTTTACTTCGGCGTAGCCCCCCGCCCTAAAGGGGGCCTTGCTTGCGCCAGCGCACCTCCGGCATCAGCAATGCGCTGACGCAAGCAAGGCCCCCTTCAGGACGGGGGGCTACGCCGAAGCGACTCAAAACTCTAAACTGAAAACCGCCCAACAACTTATGCGCTCAACACGTAAAAAAGTCAAACTCGGTATTGCCCTTTTGGCACTCCTGATCATCGGCACCTCCTGGGTCACGCTGCAAAACCAGGCAGGCCCGGACGACCCCAAACTCGACAAGCTGAAGGTGCTGCCGGGCTACAAAGCCGAGCATATCTACAGTCCATCTGACAACAAAGAGGGGTCGTGGGTGGCCATGACCTTCGACGACAAAGGCCGGATGATTACCTCCGATCAGTACGGCTTTTTGTATCGGCTCACCATTCCCCCGGCAGGGTCAGGGCAGCAGAAGCCCACCGTCGAGAAGCTGGCGATTAGTTTAAAGTCGCCATCCGACACCAGCAAAACCAAGCTGGGTATGGGCTATGCACAGGGGCTGCTCTGGGCGTTCAACAGCCTGTACGTAATGGTGAATCACAACAAAGACACCACCTTCTCGAAGGGCAGTGGCCTTTACCGCTTGCAGGATACCAACGGCGACGATGAGTTGGACAAAATCACGCTGCTGAAATCGCTGAAGGGTGAAGGCGAACACGGTCCCCACAGCATGGTGCTCTCGCCCGACAAGCAGTCGATCTACCTCATGTGCGGCAACTTCACCGACGTACCTAAACTGGATGCCTACCGCTTGCCGCCCGTTTGGCAGGAAGACAACCTGTTTCCGGCCATTCGCGACCCGCGTGGCCACGCTGTAGACCGCATGGCTCCCGGCGGCTGGCTGGCCAAGATCGATCCTGAAGGCAAGACCTGGGAGTTTATGGGCGGCGGCTTCCGCAACACCTTCGATTTCGCCTTCAACGACGCGGGCGATATTTTCGGGTACGACTCAGATATGGAGTGGGATTTTGGCCTGCCCTGGTATAAGCCCACGCGCATTTGCCACATCACGAGCGGGGCCGAATTTGGCTGGCGCACCTCGGCCTCCAACTGGTCGCCGAGCTTTGCCGACTGCCTGCCTGCGGTGCTGAATATGGGGCAGGGATCACCCACGGGCGTTTTTGCGGGTCGCGGATCGCGGTTTCCGGCCAAATATCAGAAAGCCATTTTCGCGTTCGACTGGAGCTTCGGCATTGTATACGCCGTGCACTTACAGCCCAAAGGATCGACCTACAGCGCCACTGCCGAAGAGTTCATCTCCGGCTCGCCGCTGCCCCTCACCGACGGACTCATTGGCCCTGACGGGGCTATGTATTTTCTGACGGGTGGTCGCCGGTTAGGGTCTGATCTATACCGGATTACCTACGTGGGCAATGAGACTACAATATCCGCCACGCCTAATCCCAGACTTACGGCCGAACACCAGATCCGAACGAAGCTGGAGACCTATCACGGTGCCCCAATGGCCGGGGCCGTGGAAGCAGCCTGGCCCCACCTGAACCACCCCGACCGGTTTGTGCGCTACGCCGCCCGGCTGGCCGTTGAGCATCAGCCGGTGGCGCAATGGCAGGCCAAAGCACTCGCCGAAACCGACCCCGTGCGGCTCACGCAGGCCATGTTTGCCCTGGCCCACCAGAGCAAGATCACATCGACTACGGCTGTAGAGGCCCCCGCCCTGCGCACCGCCATGCTCACGCCCCTGCTCAACGTGAAACTCGACCCACTTTCGGAAGAAGGGCAGCTGGGCGTACTGCGGGCCATAGAGGTGGTCTTTGCGCGAACGGGAGTACCCACCGGTGCCGAACGTGAACGGGCCATTGCGGTACTAAACCCGCGCTATCCTGCCAAAACGGCCACACTGAACCGCTTTTATAGCAAACTGCTGATTTCGCTGGAAGCACCGGGCGTGATCGAGAAAACGTTGCCCCTGCTGGCCCTCAAAAACGAAGACGGCACCGGCCCCATTGGTGGCGAAACCGTGACGGCCTCCAGCGACCTGATTCTGCGCAACCCGCAGTACGGGCTGGATATTGCCGAGATGCTGAAGAAAATGCCCCCCGCCCAGCAGACCTACTATGCCGTGATGCTGAGCAGCCAGAAAACGGGCTGGACCCCCGCCCTGCGCGATCAGTACTTCGCCTGGTTCGCCAACGCGTTCAGCTACAAGGGTGGTCGCAGCTACGTGGGCTTCATCGACAAAGCCCGAAAACTGGCCCTGGCCAACGTGCCCAAAGAGCAATTCGACAAATACAACAAACTGTCGGGTGCCGATCTGCTGGCTAAATCTGGGAATGATCTGGCTACCGACTATGTACCCAAAGGCCCATACAAAAACTGGAAACTCGACACCGCCCTGGCCGTGGTGGATAGCGGGTTGGTGGCCAGCAATTTCGACCGGGGGCGGAAGATCTATTCGGCGGTGCTGTGCAGCCGGTGCCATGCCATGCGCGGCGAAGGCGGCGACATTGGCCCAGACCTGACGCAGCTGGGCACCCGTTTCTCAAATCGCGACATCCTGGAAGCGATCATGATGCCCAACAAAACCATCTCCGATCAATACGCGTCGAGCGTTTTTATCCTGAAAAATGGGCAGTCGGTGCTGGGTCGGCTCACGAACGAGGACAAGGGCAGCTACTACATTTCGCAGAACCCCTTCGCCCCGGAAGAAATTCGCAAAATCGCGAAGAAAACGGTGGTATCGAAAAAGGTATCTACTGAATCGATCATGCTGCCAGGTTTAATCAACAGCCTGGGCAACAGTGAGTTGAAAGACCTGATTGCCTACCTAAAATCGGGTGGTAACCCCAACGCTGACGTGTACAAAGCAGGTGATAGCGGGAAAGGGAAATGAGTGGCGTCGGCGTAACCCCCCGCCCTAAGGGGGGCCTGCTAGCGCAAGTGGCTGACGCACTGCAAATTATAAATCACTACCCCTAATGCACATAAAAACACTGAACCCTTCCCCTCTTTGGGCACTCGTCCTACTCCTGCTTACTATCCCCGGCTTTTCGCAGAAAAGATCCAGCAGAAAAGACGGCTTTGTCCAAATTTTCGACGGGAAGACACTGAAGGGTTGGGACGGTGATCCGACGTATTGGCGGGTAGAAAACGGGGCGCTGGTGGGCGAGATCACGCCGACGACGTTGTTGAAAACCAACTCGTTTATTATCTGGCGCGGCGGTGAACCGGCTGATTTTGAGTTCAAAGGTGAATTCAACATCACCGCCAATGGCAACTCCGGTATCAACTACCGCAGCGACCAACTGCCCGACCCACCCTTCGCTCTGCGTGGCTATCAGGCCGATATCGACGGGCAGAATCGCTACACGGGTCAGAACTACGAAGAGCGCCGCCGGACCACACTGGCCTATCGCGGGCAGAAAACCACGATTGCGCCTTTTACCGGCGCCGATACGCCCGAAGCCGTGCGCGCAGGTGTGAAAAACAACGCCTGGACCGGCCTCAACGTTACCGGATCGCTCGGCAGTTCTGATTCGCTGAAGACGCTCATAAAACCCGAAAACTGGAATACGTTCCGGTTGGTGATTAAGGGCAACCACCTCCAACACTACATCAACGACCTGCTCATGAGCGACGTCACCGACGACGATACCGTCAACGGCCGCCGCAAAGGCCTGCTCGGCGTACAGGTCCACGTCGGCCCACCCATGAAAGTGCAGTATCGGAATTTAATGTTGAAAACGTTACCCCACCCCTGACCCCTCCCCGTTAGGGGTGGGGTGTATCCCCCCTTCCATGAATCCCTGGACAAACAAAATAAGCCACCACGCGCAGTTGGGCGGTATTGAAACGGCGGTGCTGGACAATGGTGCGGGGCGAGGGGTGCGCGTGGCCTGGATCAATACCGGTACAGGATTACGGTATAAGGTGGTCCTGGACCGGGCGATGGACATTGCCGAGGCGTTTTACAATGAGCATAGCCTGGCGTGGCTGAGCCATTCGGGCGTTACACCGCCGCAACCGTTTACGGATCGTGGGCTGCAATGGCTCCGCACCTTTGGCGGTGGGCTGCTGGTAACGTGTGGCCTCTCGCACGTGGGTGGTCCCGAAGAAGATGCCTACGGGCAGCGCGGTTTGCACGGCCTCATCAGCAACATCCCCGCCGAAATTGAGTCGATCATCCAGCCTGACCCGGTGGCGGGCAAGCCCGATTTCAGTATCACGGGGTTTATGCGCGAGACCACCGTGTTCGGCCCTAGCCTCGAACTGCGCCGCACCATTTCGGGCACGCTGGGGCAGGCTCAGATACGTATTCACGACGAGGTAACGAACCGGGCCAACACCCCCGCGCCGCACATGCTGCTCTACCACCTCAACTTCGGCTGGCCGCTGGTAGACGAGGGCACCAAACTGCTTTGGGAAGGTAGCTGGCACGCCCGCGAAGGAGGCATCAACGCCGACACATTCAACGATGAGAACGACTTTAAAACCTGCCCTGCGCCCCTGGAAAGTCACTCAGGCACGAGTGAGGCCGTCGCCATCATTGACCCCATTGCCAATAATACGGGTCATTGCCGAGCGGGTTTGCACAACTCGATGCTGGGCCTGACGGTGTCGATTTCGTTCCAGAAAGCGCAGTTGCCGTGGCTTATCAACTGGCAGCATTGGGGCCGGGGCGAGTACGTAACAGCTCTCGAACCCAGCACGCATCCACTGATTGGCCAAGCCCAGGCGCGGGAAAACAAGACGCTTATTTTTATTGAACCAGGCACCAGTAAAACGTATGATTTGGTGATAGATGTAATGCAGTAAGCCTCAGCCGGGTAAACCCTTCAACTATGGAAACAACAACACAAACCCTTGCCCACAAAGCCCTTGAACAGGGACAGGGCATTCTCCGATTAGCCCCTACGTGGGTGCCCCGTTCGTTTTGCGTACCCGGTCGGCGCATCAAGCTGCACCCGGATGATTATTATGTGCTTGGCGGCATTCGCGGCGGCATTGATGAACGCTGGCTATCCTCGACGACACCCGCGAAAAACGGACCGCTGACGGGCGAAAATGAAGGTCTGAGCATGGTCGTTTTCGGCGAAAATGGGCAGGAAACGCAGTTTTTGCTTAAAGACGCTATCGACGAGCTTCAGGGTGACCTCATCGGCGACCGGCTCTGGAATGAGCACAAAAGCTGGCCCATGTATTCGAAGTTTTTCGATAATATGGGGCCGCTGCCGCACCACCTCCACCACAACGACGAGCAGGCTGCGCTAATTGGGCAACTGGGCAAACCGGAGGCGTATTATTTCCCGCCGCAACTCAACAACCACGGCGGCGACTTCCCCTACACCTTTATCGGCATTGCCCCCGGCACCACCAAAGAGCAGATCAAAGAGTGCCTGATGAACTTCACCAAGGGCGACAATAAGATTACCAACTATTCGATGGCCTACCGCCTCGAACCCGGCACGGGCTGGGACGTGCCCCCCGGCCTGCTCCACGCGCCGGGTAGCCTGTGTACCTACGAGCCGCAAAAAGCGTCGGACGTGTTTGCCATGTACCAGTCGCTTGTCAATGAGGCCATTGTGCCCGAAGAACTGCTCTGGAATGGCACACCCCAGGACCGCATCGGCGATTACGACCTGCTCATGGAAGCCATCGACTGGGACCTGAACGTAGACCCCCACATGATGGCCAACCGCTATATGGTACCCAAACCGGTGCATGACCAAGCCGACATGGAAGCCGCCGGGTACGTCGAAAACTGGGTGTGCTACCTCTCCAACGACTTCAGCGCCAAGGAGTTGACTGTGATGCCGGGGCAGACCGTGACCATCAAAGACAGCGCCGCCTACGGCCTGATCGTGATGCAGGGCCACGGCAAAATGGGCGTCTGGGACATTGAAACCCCCGCCCTAATCCGCTACGGCCAACTCACCAACGACGAGTTTTTCGTGAGCGAAAAAGCGGCCATGGCGGGCGTCGTGATCACCAACCCCTCCAATACCGACCCTATCGTGATGCTCAAACATTTCGGACCCAACAACCCAGATTTAAAAGCGTAGAGGAAAGAGCTAAGAGCAGAGAGGTGCAGGCCAAAAGTAAAAGCACACGTAGCGCTTGCTCTCTGCCCTTAGCCCTCTGCTCTTAGCTCTATGCTCTTTGCTCCTTACTACTATGAACAATTATCCTAAACTACACAACGCCACCTGGCCCGGCCTGGTGGGCAAAGGTCCTGATTCTGAGCCACCTATCTCGTTTGATGATATGTTGAAAATGACCGCGTCGGCGGACGTTGACGGGGCCAAATTCGATGGTGTCGATCTAGGTTTGATGGACCCGCACATCAGCATCGACGGGTCAGACGATGACATCAAACGGTTGGCCGACAAGGTATCGGGCTATGGTCTGGAAATCGGTTCGCTGGTGGCACCCATTTGGGGAAACCCCGCCATGGGTACAGCAGCCGAGCGGGCGCAGTTTGTAGAGATGGTGCGTAAAGCCTGCCATTTCGGGCAACGGCTGCGCGAGTTGGGCGTTCGCCCGGGCGGCGTGGTCAGGATCGACTCGTCCAGCTCGCCGCAGGACTGGGATGCCGACCCGGCCGGTAACACCAAGCTCATTGCCCAGACCTTCCGCGAAGCCTGCGACGTGGCGGCCGATTACGGCGAAAAGCTGGCCGCCGAGGGTGAAATCTGCTGGGGTGGCATGCAAAGCTGGCGCACCATGATCGACACCCTCGAAGCCGTTGACCGCCCGAACATGGGTTTCCAGGCCGACATGTCACACACGCTCCTCTACACCATGGGCTACAACCGCGAACAGGACCGGATTCTGCCCGAAAATTACGACTGGCAGGACCGCGCCGTGCTGACTGATGCGCTCAAAACCCTCACCGCCGCCCTACGCCCCTGGACGATTGATTTTCACGTCGCTCAGAACGATGGTACCGTCTTCGGCTCTGGTTCGCATGACAAAACAGGGCGGCACTGTCAGGCGCTCGACCCCAACGGAAAACTCGACGTGGCCAACGACGCGGGTTACTGGCTCCGCGACGAAAACGGGGTACTCACCAAGGCCTTCCGACACATCTGCTGGGACGGCTGCATGTTTCCCAACGCCGTCATGACCAATCCCCAAACCTGGAACGACATCCTCGCCACCATGCTCAAAGTCAGGGATTTGCATGGGTGGAGGGAATAAAAATTAGTCATTTGCTGCGCTGTCATTCGGTGGTTCTACAAATGACCGTTGAATGACAGCGTAGCAAATGACCACAGAATGACGCGCAGCAAATGACCCTTGACTACCATATCTATGAAAAAACCAATTCGCATCGGAATGATTGGCACCGGCCTGATGGGGCGGATTCATTCCAACGGCTATAATCAGGTGCCGCATTTTTTTCCTGAACAGGACCACACACCCGTGTTGCAGGTGGTGTGTTCGCGCAACGAGGCGGGCGTAAAAGCCTTTGCCGAACAGTGGGGCTACGCCGCCTACGAAACCGACTGGCGGGCGGTCATTGCCCGCGACGACGTTGACGCCATCGACATCTGCACGCCCAACGACACCCACGCCGAAATCGCCATCGCAGCGGCGGAAGCGGGCAAGATGATCTTGTGCGAAAAACCCCTTGCTCGTACTGTAGCCGAGGGCATGCGCATGGTCGAGGCGGTGGAAAGAGCAGGCGTGGCCAACACCGTCTGGTATAACTATCGCCGTGTGCCCGCAGTAACGCTGGCGAAGCAAATCGTCGATTCGGGCAAGCTGGGCAAGATTTTTCACTACCGGGCCAACTTTTTGCAAGATTGGACTATCAACGCCGACCTTCCGCAGGGTGGAACCGCCCTCTGGCGCCTCGACGCCGACGCGGCCGGTTCGGGCGTGACGGGCGATCTGCTGGCGCACTGCATCGACACGGCGATGTGGCTGAATGGCAGCATCGTAGACGTGTCGGCTATGACGGAAACGTTTGTGAAAGAGCGGATGCATCAACTCACCGGCAAAGTGCAGCCCGTAGGAATCGACGATGCCTGTCTGTTCCATTGCCACTTCGAGAACGGGTCGCTCGGCTTGTTCGAGGCCACTCGTTACGCCCGTGGGCACAAGGCACTCTACACGTTTGAAATCAACGGCGAACACGCGTCTATCCGCTGGGATCTGCACGACATGAACCGGATGGAGTATTTCGACCACAGCGATGAGTCGACGGTGCGCGGGTGGCGGTCGATCCTGGTGACCGACGGCGATCAGCCCTACATGAACCGCTGGTGGATTCCGGGCACGAGCATTGGCTACGAACACACATTTACGCATCAGGTAGCCGATTTTATGAAGAGTCTGGACAACGGCACCCCCTGCGCCCCCACCTTCCGCGATGCGCTGGAGACCCAAAAAGTCTGCGAAGCCGTGCTGGAGTCGGCCCGGTCACGTAGCTGGCAAGACACCGGCGTTACGGCGATGGGCGGGTAAACGTGAGGATATACTACGTTTGTATATAGTAGACTGTAGCGATAAAAAACAGTAAACACCACTTCACATAGATGATCACAAACCGCCGTTTTTTTCTGCAAACCTTGGCTGCTGCCGCTGTGATGGGTAGTACGTCAGTGCCATCAATAGCACAAATCGCCAAAAAACCACTGGTAGTGTTCGTCACCGGCGACCACGAATACAGCGGCGAACTGACCCTGCCCCTGATTGCTGCCGAGTTGGAAAAAAACTACGGCGTCAGAACGAAGGTGCTAAAAACGGTGCCCGACTATAACGGTGAAAAAGACCTGCCCGGACTGGAAGCCCTGCGCGACGCCGACCTGGCCGTTTTCTTTCTACGCTGGCGACAATTACCTCAGGATCAACTCGATTATATCGACGCCTATTTGAAATCGGGGAAGCCGGTGATGGGGTTCCGCACCACCACCCACGCGTTTAATTACCCCCCCGGCGACCCGCGTGTGCGATGGAATTCGTTTGGTGAGTTTGCCTTTGGTGCGCCGCCGGGTTGGGGCGGCAAGGCGCAACATACGCACTACGGCCACCAAAGTAGCACCGATGTGACGGTCATTTCCGAAGCGGCCAAAAACCCCATTCTCACAGGCGTTACGCCGTTTCATGCGGCCTCGTGGCTCTACCGCGTCCTGCCCGACTACCCCGCCAAAGGGGCCGTACCCTTACTGATGGGCAAATCGGTGAATCCTGACAAGGCGGCAATTGACAACCCCGTGGCCTGGACCTGGCAAAATGAATGGGGCGGCAAGACGTTCCTGACCACCTTAGGGCACCCCGAAGACTTCCGCCAAGAATCGTTTCAACGGCTTGTCATCAACGCCATCCACGCCGAATTGGGTACGCCCGTTCCGAAGAAATGGAAAGGCAAAATCGACATTAATGTACCGTATGGGCATCCGAAATGAAGAAAGTTTGCTGTTGTCTGTTTACTGTTGGCTTCGCGCTATGTGCTGTCAGGTTAGGAACCTGACGGAAGCCGGGTCGGAATGCCGCACCACCCCCGACCCGGTGTAGAATGATGAGCAGAATAAATACATCGGGTCGGGGGTGGTGCGGCATTCCGACCCGGCTTCCGTCAGGTTCCTAACCTGACAGCACGACATGAAAAAGATATTAATCATTCGCTACCTTTTCGTAGCCACACTATTATTTATAGCAGCAACGGCTTTTCAACTGGCCGACACAACAACTATACCCATAAAAAAGGGTGAGCATATTGTGTTATTAGGCAATAATCTGGGGTCTCGAATGATGAATTATGATTATTTCGAAACCGAAATGCAGGTCCGTTACCCCGACAGTTTGCTCTACATCCGCAACATGTGCGACGGCGGCGATACGCCCGGTTTTCGGCCCAACGCCAACCGAAATCTGCCCTGGGCATTCCCTGGGGCCGAAAAATTCCAGACCGAATACGCCACCAACTCCAACAGCGAAGGTCACTTTGACACGCCCGACCAATGGCTGACGCACCTGAAAGCCGACGTAATTATTGCCTTTTTCGGGTATAACGAATCGTTCCAGGGTAAAGCCGGACTCGCTAATTATAAAGCCGAATTAACCGCGTTTGTTAAATGGACATTAGCGCAAAAATATAATGGCAGTACAGCGCCCAAATTAGTGCTGGTTTCACCCATTGCATTTGAAGATTTGTCTGCAACCTATGATTTGCCAAATGGACAGAAAGAGAACGAAAATCTTTTCCTGTACACGATGGCTATGCGCGAAGTAGCTGCGCAGAATAATATACTTTTTGTCGATGCATTTTCGCGGTCAAAGGGTTGGTATGCGGGTGGTGGGAAATCTCTTACTATTGACGGTTGTCAGCTCAACGAGGCCGGCTATGCCTTGTTTGGTAAGCTGTTAACCGACGAGATTTTTGGCAAAACACCCGCTAAAGCTGAGGCTAACCGGAAACTGGTGTACGATGCCGTTATGGAAAAAAACTGGATGTGGCACAACGACATCAAGGTGCCCAACGGCGTACACGTCTACGGGCGACGGTACAATCCGTTTGGCCCCGACAACTACCCCGCCGAAATCGAGAAAGTGCGCGAGATGACAGCCGTACGTGACACCGCTATCTGGCTGGCTAACCAGGGCAAAACTATGGATGTGGCTGCCGCCGACAAGCACACCCGGACGCTGCCGCCTGTGCAGACAAATTACAACCCCGACAAAAATGGGAGCCTCACCTACCTCAGCGGCGCCGAGGCCACGAGCAAGCTGAAAATGGCCCCCGGCTATAAAATCGAACTGTTTGCGTCGGAAGAGACGTTTCCCGACCTGGCGAAACCTATGCAGATGTCGTTCGACAATAAGGGTCGGCTGTGGGTGGCGGTGATGCCCAGTTACCCCCACTACCGCCCCGGCGACGCTAAACCAAACGACAAAATCCTGATCCTGGAAGACACCAACAACGACGGCAAGGCCGACAAACAGACCATTTTCGCGCAGGGGCTGCACTTGCCGCTGGGCTTTGAAATCGCCCCCGAAGGCGTCTATGTCTCGCAGGGAACTAACCTGAAACTGTTTACCGACACCAACGGCGACGACCGCGCCGACAAGAGCGTGATCCTGCTCAGCGGCTTCGACGACCACGACACACACCATAACAGCCATGCCTTCTGCGCCGACCCGTCCGGGGCCATTTATTCAGGCGAGGGCGTGTTCTTGCATACCAACGTCGAGACGCCATATGGCCCTGTCCGGGCTACCAACGGTGGTTTTTACCGTTACAGTCCCCAACTGCACAAGTTGGAACGCACCGCCCAACTCTCTATCCCGAACCCCTGGGGCATTGCGTTCGATGATTGGGGGCAGCCGTTTTTCGCCGAAACGTCCAGTCCCGACGTGCGCTGGATGCTGCCCGGCACGGTGCTGCCCCGCTACGGCGAGTTCACGCACAAGTCGGTGCAGTTGATTGAGAAAGACCATATGGTGCGGCCTACGTCGGGCCTCGAATTTGTGTCGAGCCGCCATTTTCCCGACGAGGTGCAGGGCGATTTCCTGATCAACAACACCATCGGTTTTCTGGGCACGAAAGAGCATACGTTGACCGACGACGGCACGGGCTACAAGAGCCATCACCGCGCGGACCTGGTGGTGAGCGACGACCGTAATTTTCGGCCTGTCGATATGGAGTTCGCACCCGACGGATCGCTGTATGTGATCGACTGGCACAACATCCTCATCGGCCACATGCAGCACAACGCCCGCGACCCCCTGCGCGACCATTCACACGGGCGCGTGTACCGGATTACGTACCCGGCACGGCCGCTGGTGAAGCCTGCTAACGTGGCCGGGGCTAGTATTGATGAACTGTTTGAGAACCTGAAACTACCCGAATATCGCACCCGCTACCGCACCCGCCGCGAACTTCGTGGCCGCCCGGCCAATGAGGTGCTGGCTAAGCTAACCACCTGGACGGCGGGGCTTGACAAGGCCGACTCGCGCTACGAGCATCACCTGCTGGAAGGCCTTTGGGTAAGCTGGGGCCTGAACAAAGTAGACCAGAATTTACTCCGTAAGCTACTGAAAGCCAACGACTATCACGCCCGCGCCGCCGCCGTAGAGGTGGTGCGGTACACGGGCCATCAAGTGCGTGATCAGGCTGAATTGCTTATGCAGGCCGCCCGCGACAACAACAGCCGGGTGCGGCTGATGGCCATTGTAGCGGCCTCGTGGATTGGCAAAGAAAAGGGCCTGCCCATCCTGGCCGAAGCCGCCAGAAAGCCGCTGGACGACTGGATGGTTCACGCCCACGAAACCGCCGTGGCGCACCTGAACAGCGTGGGGGTAAACAAGGTAAAAGACGATGTGGTGAAGACCAAGCTGAAGGGTGAGGCCCTCGCACTTTTCAACCAAGGCAGTCAGATTTACGCTAAAGAAGGCTACTGTACTACCTGCCACCAAACCGACGGTAAAGGGCTTTCGGCGTCGCAGTTTCCGCCGCTGGCGGGCACCAACTGGGTCACGGGTAGCGAAGACCGGCTGATTAAACTCGCCCTCAAAGGCCTGATGGGACCTATCGACGTAATGGGCAAATCATACCCCGGTCAGGTACCGATGACGCCCTTCGGTGGGCTGCTGAACGACACCGAGGTGGCCGCCGTGCTCACCTACGTCCGCAACTCGTTTGGCAATGAGGCCCCACCTATTTCCCCCGCCAAAGTAAAGCTTATCCGCGCCGCTATAGAGCGTAAGAAAGATTTTTACTCGCCCACAGCGTTGTTGAAAGAACACCCGATGGAAAAATAAGTGAGCAGTAGACAGTGCCTACTGCTACTTCTAATCCCCACAAACTATGCCTTCCCCCATTGGATTCAATTTATTAGCCTGGTCGGCGCCAATCTCTGAGCAAATGGTGCCTATTGCCGAACGGCTCAAAACCATCGGTTACGACGGTATCGAATGCTTTATCGACAACCAGGATGTGGCAGCTTATGGCCGCTTTGGTACTGAACTACAACAACTTGGCCTGCGTAGCACGGGCGTGACGGTGGTAGGCCCCGATGCTAATCCGGCGAGCGAATCGGCAGCGGTAAGGGCCGCAGCGGTAGACTTTTTGAAGGGCACCATCGACCGCGCGCATGCCATGGGGGCTACCGTCATTTGCGGACCGATACATTCGGCATTTGCTACGTTCAGCAAGCGTGAACCCCAGCCTGAGGAGTACGCCCACAGCGCCGAAGTGCTCCACACCGTGGGCGACTATGCCAGGCAGGCCGGTATTGTGCTGGCAGTGGAGGCCCTGAACCGGTTTGAGTGCTACCTCTGCAACACCATGCCTCAGTTGCTTGGCTTGATTCAACAGGCCGACCACCCCAACGTGAGGGCCATGTTTGATACGCACCACGCCAACATCGAAGAAAAACGCTTCCCTGACGCTATCCGCACTATTGCGCCGGTGCTGACCCACGTGCATATCAGCGAAAACGACCGCGGTACCCCCGGCGACGGCAACGTGCGCTGGGACGACACCTTTCGCACCCTGGCTGAACTGAACTACACAGGCTGGATGACCATCGAAGCCTTCACCCGCAACGACGTCGATTTTGCTAACTCCATCAACGTCTGGCGCGAATATGACGACCCCTGGGCTATTGCCGAAAAGGGGTTCACATTCATTCGCGATATGCAGGAAGCGCATAAAATATAGACACAAAGGCATGTCAAATACAGAGGCACAGAGGATTTACGGATAACATGGAGCAGCATACTGACTGTCAACGTCAGCGTAAAAAATCTCCATGCCCTTCGTGAATCCTCCATGCACTTGTGCTTGATAGAACCTTTGCCCCCCTTATGAACATTCCCTTTCGCTTTGGTGCCGAGGCCTATACCTGGTTTATGAACAACAATGGGCAGACCCATGCCAACCGCATGGGCCATATGATCGACGTAACGGCGCAGGCTGGTTTTGCGGGCATTGAACCCATCTTCAACTGGATGAGCGACCTGCCCGACGCCCAGCGACTAGCCCCGAAACTGGCCGAAAAAAAGGTTGAACTGGCCGCCATTGCCCTGGCGCTGGACTGGAACGGCCCCGACGAAACCGATGAAGAACGTATAGCTGCCGATCAGGCCATTGCGTTGCTGAAAGCCTTTCCGGGGGCGTTGCTCTGCACGGTACAGAAACCTACGGGGCGGCACGACCTGGAAACCCGGCGGCAGAATCTGGTCAGGATCGTGAACCAGGTGTCGCGGCGGGCGGTCGATCAGGGGGTGCCGTGTACATTCCACCCCAACTCGCCGCATTCGTCGATTACCCGCACAGAAGACGACTACCGGGTTATTCTGGAAAGCCTCGACGCATCGGTGACGGGCTGGACACCCGACGTGGGGCACCTGATCAACGGCGGCATGGACCCACTCACCAAGATGAAAGAGTACGCCCCGCTCATCAACCTGGTACACTTCAAAGACTGGAACGGCAACCCCGAATTTGCCCTCCTGGGCACCGGCAAGGTCGATTTCGTGGGCATTACCAACTGGCTCATTGAGCAGCAGTATAGCGGCTGGATCATCTGCGAAGACGAAGGTCCCGAAGCCATGGACGACCCCGACGGCGTTACCCTCCACGACGGCCGCTGGGTGTATGATACGCTGTTGCCTTCGGTGAAAGAGCGAATGCTAAAAGAGTGAAAAAGTGTGGTCCGGCACTCTTTCACCTTTCACTCTTTTGCCATTCACTCGTTCACTCTATGCCTCACCTTACCACCAACGGCATCAGCCTTTATTACGAAGAGCGCGGCGCGGGCGAACCGCTGCTGCTGATTATGGGCATCACGGCCCCCGGCTCGGTCTGGCAAAAACATGCCGACTTTTGGCAAAGTCAGTTTCGATGCATCATGCCCGACAACCGGGGCGTAGGCCGGTCAGACAAACCCGCCGGACCTTACACCACTGCCCAAATGGCCGACGATTATGCCGGGCTGATCGATCAGCTGGGGTTAGGAAAAGTCCGCGTTGTTGGGGTGTCGATGGGAAGCACCATTGCGCAGCAGCTGGCCCTGCGGCATCCCGACAAGGTGCGCTCACTGGTGCTGATGTGTCCCTGGGCACGTTGCGACCGCACTGCCGAGGCCATCTTTCGGCATATGGCCACGATCAAAGCCCGCCTCCGACCAGCCGAGTTTGCCAACTATATACAGTTGCTGATCTACGCTAAACCAAGTTGGGACGATGATGCCCTGTACGCCGATTTCTTGGCAGGCCGGGCCGCCGCCGAAACCGATTCGTTGCCTCAGCCTTTGCACGGGCTGGAGGCGCAGGCCGAGGCGTGTATCACCCACAATACCTTGGCCGAGTTACCCCAGCTAATGCAGCCGTGTCTGGTGATTGGTGGGCGGCAGGACATTTTCACCCCCGCCTGGATGGCCCAGGAGGTGGCTGGGGCTATTCCCAACGCCGAACTGCACCTCTACGACAATGCCGGACACGCCTTTCACTGGGAATGCATAGACGACTTCAATTCCAGAATAGCGAACTGGCTACTAACTCATTAACCAGCCCGCTACGTCCAGTTGCGTTTCTTAGACAAGCGCGTTGTAGGCCATCACCAACACGCTGGCGTTGATAGATGAGAATAAGATCGAAGCGATGCTATCTGTTGCTTCGGCTATGGAGGTATCATGCCTGTGCCGGTAAAGGCGAATCATATGCCCCATAATCAACAGGACATTGATACCAGCAACACAGATACAGAGAAAGGCAATCATGCTGGGCTGTGTGACGATTGTAGGATTAAACCTACACACTGCCCAGTCAGTGCTGAAAGCATATTTATTAATGGGTTGCCAATGATGCAATACTTATCGACTGGCCTGTTATAGTCTCATCACCGCACCTTTTTAGCTGATAGCTATTTCATCTTCACCAGTGTGACACCTGCACCGCCACGGTCAGCGTGTTCGTCGGCCATGCTGGCAACCTGTTTGTAGGACCGCAGGTGGTTGCGCACCAGTTGCCGCAAGATGCCGTCGCCTTTGCCGTGTACAATGCGCAGTTCGGGGTAGCCCAGCATGAGCGCACTGTCCATAAACCGGTCTACTTCGCCCAGTGCTTCTTCCCCGCGCCTGCCCCGAATGTCGAGGTTGAACGAGAAATTGAGCATCTTCTCGTTGATGTCAACACCCTGCGTACGGGGTGCCTCGCGAATACCCACGGCCTCGCGGTAGGTCTTACGGCTTACTTTTTCGAGGCGGTTGAGCTTGATATTCGACTTCAGATCGCCAATGCGTACTTCGGCGTCTTTGCCGCGCAGAGTCAGTACTTCGCCAATGGCTGTTTGCCCTTCAATACGCACGTAGCTGCCTACCGTAATAGGGCTGCCGTCTGTTTCGTATTCTTCCTCGGGCGTCTTCGGCTTTTCGGGCTCAACGATGACTTCGGGCTTCAGTGCGGCCTGTTCAAAGCGCTGAAGATCAGCTCGTACCAGGCGCGTAGCATCTTTGTCAGCTTTCGATTCCTTGATCTCCCGAATGGTCTGTTCAATCTTTTGGTTGGCCTCCTGCACCAGCGTTTTTGCCTTGGCTTTGGCCGTATTGATCAGCTGCTTCTGCTCGTTATCCAGCCGGGTTTTCAGGGCGGTATATTCGGCGAGTTGCTGGGCCACCTTGCGCTGATTGATGCTGATATCGAGGTTTTTTTCGGCAAAAACGCGCCGTTCGATGTCCAGTTCTTTCAGCAGCTTTTCAAAGTTCACTTGTTGCGAACCCAGCTTTTCTTTAGCCCGGTCAATGACGGCATTGGGTAGGTTGATCTTGCCCGCAATCTCAAACGCAAACGACGAGCCGGGGCGGCCCATTTCCAATTCGTAGAGGGGTTCCAGCTTCTCGCCATCGAACCGCATAGCCCCGTTGATGAGACCCGGCGTTTTGTCGGCAAATACTTTCAGGTTGGTGTAGTGGGTGTTGATTACGCCAAACGCCCCCGACTTGTTCAGTTCTTCCAGGATGGCCTCGGCAATGGCCCCACCCTGCCCCGGTTCGGTACCCGTGCCAAATTCGTCGATCAGAAACAGGGTACGCTTGTTGGCCCCCACCAGAAACTGCCGCATGTTGGTCAGGTGCGACGAGTAGGTACTCAGGTCGTTTTCCAGCGATTGCTCATCGCCGATGTCGATAAACAGGTTCTGAAACACGCCCATATCCGAGTGTTCGGCCATGGGCACCAGCAGGCCACACTGCACCATGTATTGCAGTAACCCAATGGTTTTCAAGGCAATAGATTTACCACCGGCGTTGGGACCGGAGATAATCAGAATCCGCTGACGTTCATCGAGCTGAATAGCCAGCGGCACCACGGGCTTGCCCTGTTTCTGGTGCGACAGGTATAGCAGCGGGTGTCGGGCGGCGGTCCAGTTCAGCACGGGGCGGTTCATCACCTGCGGCATACCAGCCTGCAATTGCCCCGCCAGTTTGGCCTTGGCTCGGATGAAGTCGATCTGCGCCAGAAAGTTAATAGCCTTGTTGAGGTCGGGTAAAAAAGGCCGGATATGATCAGTCAGCGCCAGCAGGATGCGGTACACTTCGCGGCGCTCTTCATACTCCAGTTCGCGCACTTCGTTGTTACCGTCGAATACCTCAGCGGGTTCCACGTACACCGTTTTGCCGGTATCTGATTCGTCGTGGATGAAGCCGCGAATCTTGCGTTTGTGCTCGGCTGCCAACGGAATTACCAGCCGCCCCCCACGAATGGTCAGGCCCAGGTCGTCGGGAATCCAGCCCTGTTGGCGGGCGGTGCGCAGCATGCCGTCGAGGCGTTTGCGGAGATTGGCCTGCTCCGAAATAATGCGCCGCCGGATGTTGGCCAGTTCGGGCGATGCGTTGTCGCGCACATGGCCGCGATCGTCAATAACGCGTTCCAGGGCAGCCAGCAGGGCTTTATCGACGGTGACGGGCGCGGCCAGTTCGGTCAGAAACGGGTATTGGTCTTCTTCCTGATTGGCCAGGAAACGCAGGCAGTCCTGAATGGTCTTCAGAGCCAGCTTCAGGTCGAAAAACTCGTCTTCCATCAGCGTGATACCTTCCACGCGGGCCTTCTGCAACTGAGGGCGCACGTCGAGGTAGTTACTTTGCGGAAAATCGGGTTCGTACTGAACAATCTGCGTAAACTCGTAGGTCTGCCGCAGCAGTTTATCAATCAGTTGGTGATTATCGGAAAAGCGAATCTTGTCCACGTAATCCTGCCCCAGCGGCGAGATACAAGCCTGTCGCAGCAGTTCGCGGATTTTATCGAAACCAAGTTTTTGTTCGAGGGTATTGGGGTAAAGCATTATTTAACGCTCTTCGCTACGCTGAGCAGGTCTTCGGCGGGCATGTAGCCCATTACCTTTTTCACCACGCGACCGTTGCCGTCGATGAACAGCATGGTTGGGTAGCCTTCCAGCGGGTATACCTGCGACAGGGCCGGGCCTTCGCCTTTTTCCATGTCCATCTTCACGTTGATAAACCGCTTATTGAACACGTCGCCCACGGCTTTCTGCGTGAAGGTGTTTTTCTGCAACAGCTTGCAGGGACCACACCAGCTGGCATAGGCGTCGAGGAAGATAACTTTCTTCTGAGCCTTGGCCTGCTTCAGAATGTCGGCCCAACGGGCTTCGGTAAACTGGATACCCGTTTTCGTATCGTCATTGGCGGGAGCGAAAGACGTGGCCGTGAAAAGAACAAAGAGGCAAAGACTAGCTAGGCGGATCATACAGTGGCATTTGGTTTTAGATGCAAAAATAGTCAATAGTCATAAGTCGTAAGTCTGAAAAGTCGTAAGTGGCCTCGCGACAGCAACCTAGCGCACGAAGTCACTTGCGACTTTCCAGACTTACGACTTTCTATTCATAAACGACTATTTCTCCGTACTCGTATTCCAGTCGGCATCTTCAACGTGGGTGGCTTCGGCGGGGGCTTGGCCCCAGGAGGCACGAGTGTTCTCGTCGATGTCGGCTTGTGACGGGCCATTGTCGTCGGTCTCGGCTACTAATTCGTCGGCGCTTTCTACGTCGTCGGCTACGCTGTCGTTCACACCTTCGCTGTTTAGCTTGGAAGGCAGTTCGTTGGTTAAGTCTTTGTCGTTAAGCTGCGCCAGGTCGGGATGAGTACCCATGGTGCTATGCATTTGCTGAGCCGCATTCGACTCGGTGCTCTCTTTGCGGATGTTGCTTGATACGCTCATGACGTTGATTGATTTGGTTATTAATTGGATGCTGGACGTTGGACACTAGACGTTGGATACGTTACTGTAAACGTCCAGCATCCAGTGTCTAACATCCCATTAGTACGCTGGCTGGTTATCCAGTGAAGTGCCTGTTTCGGCAATGTCTTTGTCTTCTTTTTCCTGCGTCGCATCTTCGCCAGCTTCTGTCGGCGAATCGACACTTTCTTTGGCTTCCTGCTCTGCATCGGGCGTTTTCACTTCGGCGTCAGAGGCATAATCGTCGGGACCTGCGGTGGTTACGCTCACGGTGCTGGTGTTGGTTTTGCCCTCGCTGGCGGCGGCATTGCTCACGGCGGCTTCGGTTACTTCCATGGTGCTGTTGTCCATGTCACCCATGCGCAATACGCCGTTTTTGCTGTCCATATCCTGGCTGCCCATACCCCGGTTGTTGCGGCCATCCTGTCCGCCCCGCACATCCTGGCTATCCAGCCCGTTGGCCGAGTTCTCCTGCTGTTCGGTGTTAAGGTTGTCTTTGGCGCGGGCATCCGGCTCCGTATTATCGCTGCCCCGGGGGGCTTCTGTCTGTCCATTGATCTGCGCATCATCGCGCAGCACGGTTTTTTCGTCGGGTTCCATAACGTGATTACGTTGCGTTGGTAGTAGAGCCGAAACTGACCACCCGGAAAAAGGTTGTTCTATCTTAGGCAGTGACCCAAACAGGCCTTTTAATAAATAAGGATTTCCCGTTTTGCCTATTCCCAAAGTAAACCTACATATTTGACAGTGTAACCGCCTGAAACGCCTGCGTAGCCCAGCATAGTGTATGGTTTCTACTGTGTGGCAGCTCGTTTTAGGTTACCCCCCGAAGTGATTCTACAATCTTAATAGTTGGATAAAGCGTAATTGAAAAGCGAACCGGCTCTGCCAGTTCGCTTTTTTGTTTTCATACTTTTCCTTAATATCAATAATGAAGTCAATACCCTGAGTAACATCGCAAATTATACTTAGTGCAACACCATATATTCTACAACTACTATTAAGTATAACATGTATGTTCAGGTAAAAATGTGAACATTCAGCAGTCTGCTAGTGAGAATTACATTAAAAATTTGTGAAATTTGCCTAGCCGGTACAATACCGGTACGTCTAACCAATCACAAACTTCTTCTCAAATAGCATGATGAGAAATTTACTCAAACTATGGCTGTTGCTGTTGTTATCTGTGCCTGCATTGGCTCAGTCTCAGGCAGTTACAGGCAAGGTCACTTCATCAGACGATGGCTCGGCCATCCCCGGCGTCAGCGTAGTCATCAAAGGCACTACGCGCGGTACGACCACCGACGCCAACGGTGCGTTTCAGGTTACGGCCACCGACAAGTCGCAGTTGACGTTCTCGTACGTGGGCTTCAAAACCGTGACAATAACGGTGGGCAACCGCAGCACGATTGACGTGAAACTGGAAGCCGACGCTTCTTCACTGAACGAGGTAGTCGTAACGGCCCTGGGTGTGGTACGCCAGCAAAAAGAACTGGGTTCGGCCACGGAAGTGGTAAAAGCCGAGAAAATCACACAGGCACGAGCCGCCAACCTGGCGCAGGCGCTGTCGGGTAAAGTGGCCGGCCTACAGATCAATACCATCAACAATGGCGTTGATCCTCAAACGCGGATTGTACTACGCGGCAACCGGTCGTTGCTGGGCAACAACCAGGCGCTAGTGGTTATCGACGGTACGCAGGTGCCACAGGAAGCCATTAACTACGTAAACCCTAACGACGTAGAGAACGTGTCGGTGCTGAAAGGAGCCAACGCCGCTGCCCTGTACGGTTCAGAGGCGTCAAACGGAGCGATCCTGATTACGACCAAGAAAGGTGCGGCTGGTGCCCCCCGGATCACGTTCGGTAACACATCGTCGATAGACCAGATTGGCTTTATGCCCAAGTTCAACGAACGCTTTGGTGCGGGTACGGAAAGCTACAGCCGAGAGTACATTCCATTTGAAAACCAGAGCTATGGTCCTGAGTTTGACGGATCTATTAAGGAGTTGGGGCAACCGCTGGAAGATGGCACTATTGCCAAGGCAGCGTACTCAAACATCCCCAACGGCCGTCGCAACGCGTTCGACAATGGGTCTGTTATTCAGAACGATATCTCGCTGACATCCGGTGATGCCAATGGCAGCTTCCTGATTTCGTTACAGGACGTGAACACAACGGGCATTACGCCGGGCGACAAGTCACGTCGGACGGGTGGCCGCTTCAACGCCACCCGGCAGTATGGCAAGTTCAGTGGCTCGTTCAACATCGATTACCGTATCAAGGAAGTTGACAGGACCAATTCAAATTTCTATAACAACATTCTGAACACGGCCAGCAACATCGACCTGAATGAATATCGCAACTGGCGGCCCCTGCGGCTGGACAACGGCCAATTGAACCCAGCCAACCCCAATAACTATTTTAACGATTACTTCGACAGCCCATTCTTTGCTAAAGATATTAATCGGGAAAATTCAACGAGTCGGGTATTGACGGGTAACTTCCAACTGAACTACGAAGCCACCTCATGGCTGAAGTTCCTGTATCGGTTCGGGGTAACTAACCAAAGCAGTGACGGCAAAAACACGTCGGCAAAATATGGTTATAGCGCCTTCGCCAAAGCCCATATCTACCGGGCTAAAGACCTGCCGGGTTCTGTTTCTGACTTTTCAAACAACAACCAGCGCATCAACCAGGATTTCTTCGCCACGTTGCAACACACGCTCGGGCCTATTAAAGCAACATTGATTGCCGGTACTAACCTACAAGAGCGCCGATTTAAGCAGACATCAAATAATGCCAGTGCGCTGGTAATTCCTGATTTGTATAACGTAAGCAACCGCGTTGGCGAACCAGGCGTTGCGGAACGTACGGCTATGGCCCGCCTGGTGGGCGTGTATGGTGACCTGACGCTGGGCTACAAAGACTTCCTGTTCTTGCATATGTCAGGTCGGAATGACTGGAGTTCAATTCTGGCCCCACAAAACCGGTCATTCTTCTACCCCGGTGCCGATATTTCGTTTGTGATGACCGACGCTATTCCGTCGCTGAAAAATGGCAACTTCCTGAGTTCTGCCAAGATTCGGGCTGCTGCCACGCGGGTAGGTCAGATTAACCTCCCCGGCGACTTTGGTGCCTATCAGTTAGAGACCGTTTTCAACCCCGGTGGTGGGTTCCCCTATGGTGGTCTGCCTGGTTTTACACTGGGCAACGTAGCTAATAACCCCAACATTCAGCCTGAATTCCTCGACTCGTATGAAGTGGGTACCGAATTAGCATTCCTGGGCGACCGTGTTACGCTCGATATGTCGTACTACACGCAGCGGAACACCAACCAGACCGTGCGTATCGACGTGTCGCCGGCCACGGGTTATTCAGGAGCGCTCATCAACACGGGCCGGTTGGATAACGACGGCTTCGAGATCGACCTGAAAACTACGCCTGTCCGGCTTGCCAACGGTTTCCGCTGGGATCTGGGCATCAACTACTCGCGGGTTAGCACCAAGGTTGTCTCTATTGTAGAAGGCCTTAAGGAGATTAACCTTAGCGATTATTACAACGCTGTCAACTCAGGTCTATACCAGATTTTCGCCGTTGAAGGGCAGCAGTTCCCGGTGGTGAAAGTGGTGGGTTACGAGCGTGAGCGCGATGCCGCGGGCAACATTATTCCGGGTGGCCGCGTAGTGGTTGACCCTGCTTCGGGTTATCCGCTCAAAGCCGCCGAACTGATTAATCTGGGCCAAACCAACCCACCTGACCGTCTGGGCATCAACAGCACCCTGCGGTATAAGGGCTTCGCCTTGTCGGGCACGGCCGAATACCGGGGTGGAAACCTGATTGCCCACGGTCTGGCCGAGTCGATGTGGTTTACGGGCGCAGCCTATGCCACCACAACCTATGGCCGTGAGCGGTTTATATTCCCCAACTCGGTAACCAAAAACGCCGACGGTACCTATGCCGCCAACACCAGCATTGCCGTGAAAGATGGTGGCCTGGGTGCGTTTGACAGCAACCTGCGCAACTTCGGCGAGAACTTCGTCACGAGTGGTGCCTTCTGGAAACTGCGCGAACTGGCCATTTCTTACACCGTGTCGCCTGCCTTGTTGCAGAAAACCCGTTTCCTGAAAAGCGCCAACGTGGGCCTGGTGGGTCGTAACCTGATCACCCTGCTGCCCAAAGAAAACATCTACACCGACCCCGAATTCAACAACAGCACGTCGAACGCGGTGGGTGTCAACGCCACCTCGATCACGCCGCCGCTGCGTTCGTATGGCTTCACGCTTCAACTTGGTTTTTAATCAACAGACAACACAATCATGATGCATAAATTTAAACTTGTTGCGCTGCTGGTCGCCCTGCTGTCGGTGAGTAGCTGCAAAGAGGGGTACCTCGACATTAACAAAAACCCCAACAGTGCCACCAGTTCAACGCCAGATCTGATCTTGCCGGCGGCGCTGAACGCTACGGCAGCAGGCATGGTGGGGGCCAACGAGATTGGCCATTTCTGGGCCGGCCAATGGTCGCCTTCGGGTAGCGTGTCAGGCTTCAACCCTGAAAAGACGTATGACCTGCCCTCCAACTTCCGCACGGGCCTCTGGACCGGGGCCTACGATAACCTGTCTGACTACGACGTGATCGAACAGGCCGCCACGACCAGCAAGCAGCCTGCCTTTGTGGGTATTGCCAAGGTGATGAAGGCGTTTGTGTTTCAGCGCCTGGTCGATACCTACGGCAACGTACCATATACGGAAGCGCTGAAAGGCACGGCTGTGCTTCGTCCCAAGTACGACGACGCGCAGGCCATTTATGATGATCTGTCGAAGCAACTCGACGCTGCCGTGACGGCCCTGAAAGTGCCCATTGCCACAGAAAACCCGTCGCCGGGTGCGAGCGACATTGTGTTTGCCGGCGACATGGCTAAGTGGGTACGGTTTGCCAACACGTTGAAATTGCGTATTCTATTGCGCCAGACCAATATTGCAGCAAAAGATGCCGCCATTAAGGCTGAAGTCGCTAAAACAGCGGGCAACGGCGGTTTCTTGGCGGCAGGTGAAAACGCATTGTCGACGCCAGGTTATTTGAAGTCGGCTGGTAAGCAAAATCCTTTCTATGAAAACTACGGCTTTACCCCCGCCGGTACGTTGTCGGGCAACCATGACTTCTACACCAACGCTGATTTCTTCATCACGTTTCTGTCGAGCAACG
The DNA here is from genome assembly GCF_017353255.1 of Fibrella aquatilis. GTDB lineage: Bacteria > Bacteroidota > Bacteroidia > Cytophagales > Spirosomataceae > Fibrella > Fibrella aquatilis. The sequence continues at coordinate 142,087 of NZ_JAFMYU010000010.1, forward strand.
TTGACCCACGCCTGCCCCGTTTCGCCACGCTCAACAACGCCAACAGGTATGTGGGTGTGCCCTTCGGCGATGGTAACGACGCGTATCTCTACGCCAAGACGTCAGGGTTTGGACCAGCCATCCTGAAAGGGTTTGACCAAAAGCAGGTGCTGATGCAGTCGGCCGAGAGCTTCTTTCTGCAAGCCGAGGCGGCACAACGTGGCTACCTGGGCACGTCGGCCAAGACGCTGTTTGAAACCGGCGTGGCCGAGTCGTTCAAGTTTCTGGAAGTGCCCGATGCCGCTAAAGCCGCTGCTGCTTACGTAGCTGACCCTGTGGCTATCCGCAACTTCGATGCCTCGCCAAACAAGCTGGAGGCCATCATTACCCAGAAATGGGTGGCACTGGGCGCGTTTGGTGGGTTTGAAGCCTGGGCCGAATTCCGCCGCACGGGCTTCCCCAAAGTGCCCCTCTCGACCCGCGCCGTGGGTACTAAGCAGCCCGCCCGGTTCCTGTATCCTAACCAGGAGTTAGGCACCAACGAGGCCAACGTGAAAGCACAAGGCACCATTAGTCAGTTCGACACCAAAATTTTCTGGATGAAGTAATTCATTCATAAACTAAATCATCAATCATGAAAAAATACATTCTAACGGGCTTTTCGGCATTGAGCTTGCTGGTAATTACCAGCGGCTGTCTGCAAGACAAAGGCTATACTGACATTATTAATGCTACGGGTGCGCAGCCCATTGTAAGTATCTTTGGCAGTGGCAGTGGTAGCAAGGTGCTGGGGATCGATTTCAAAACGACACCTGTAGCGACCGAGTTATTCTCTGTAAACCTAGGCTCACCAGCCGTGCTAACCTCCGACGTGACAGCCACGGTAGCCGTAGACCCTACCCTACTCACGGGCACGGGCCTGGAACTACTGCCTGCCGATACTTACACGATCCCCTCTACGCAGGTGGTGATCAAGGCCGGACAGCGCGATGTACCGTTTGTAGTGAACTTCAGTTCGTCGAAGATCAACCTGGCAAAGTCGTACGCCTTGCCGCTGACTATCACAGCTGCCAGCGGTGCTGTTGTGGCCTCGAACCTAAAGAGCGTAGTGTATGCTATCAAGGTGAACAACATCTACGCAGGCAAGTATCAGGCTACGGGAACGTTTACACACCCTGTTAATGGCCCACGACCTATCAATCAGGAAAAAGTGCTGAGCACTATCGACGGCACCACCAGCGAAACTAATTTCGCCGACTTAGGTGGCAGCGGGTGGACAATGCAGCTGAAGATCAACGCCGACAATACCGTTACGCTGATCCCGACGGGTGCAGCCAACACAAGCACCAAGCAAACAGGTGTGAACAAGTATGATCCCGCGACCAAAACCTTCACCCTGAATTATTTCTATCCAGGCGCAGGTGGTAACCGCGAAATCACCGAGACAATTACCAAGAAGTAATCCTGGTTGATTTCTCAACAACGCAAAAGGCCCCTGCCAGTACTGGCAGGGGCCTTTTGCGTTACAGTTAGCTCGTTACTTCACCATCACAACGGCCAATATCTGCGTGCGGTAGTTGGCACTGATAATCACGTTGCTGGGTACACTCTGAATCGTAACCGGTAGCGCGTAGGGGCCACCGGTAGTGGGTACCTGTCCACCCACATACGAAATATTGATCGTACCGATGCGGTTGCCGGGGTTAATTGTCACCGAAGCCGGTAGCTGATAGGCCGTGGCAGGCAGCAGCGTGTAGGGCTTGGCAATAGTCTTGTTGTAGGCCGTGAGCGCCGCCGGGTCAACCACCACCCCAACCTGAATGGCTTCGGTGGGAGGGTTTGGCGAGGCAATGTTGATATCGAGTGGACGAACCGTTGAGGCAGCGCCGAGCGATACCGTGTCACGCTTCAGAATGCTCCGATTAGCAACGTAGGGAATTTCGGCGACGTAGCCAGATCCGGCAAAGTCTACAAAATGCTCGTCGTCTTTCAGGCACGAAGATAAACTAATGGCTACACTCGCGGCCACAACGACTTTTAAAAAATTATTCATGGTGTTTGCTTGTGTTTGCGGATTACTTAATCCAGAAAATCTTGCTCGTAAACTGGTTGATCGTGCCCTGGGCGTTTACCACCGTGGCATTGGTACTGAACTCGGTCTGCGGGTAGAACAACCGAACCGGAATCTGCTTCACCGACGTGCTTGGCTCCTGCGAGATCGGGATGTCGGTGGGCAGGCCCAGACGGCGGTAGTCAGCCCAGGCCTCGAAGGGTGCCAAGCCATTCTCCGAAATCCATTTCTGGGTAATGATCGTGGCAATCTTGTTGGTCGATGCGTCGAAGTCCACATTGGCAACGCCTTTCTGGGCCAGGTAAGTGGTGGCTTCAGTGGCAGTGCGGCCTGCATTTATGAATGACTCCGTTACGGCAGCCTGGTAGAGCGCCTTGGGCGTACCCGTGATTAGGCCACGCTGCGCTGCTTCGGCCTGCATGAACAAGCTCTCGTGCGACGACATAATTACCGCAGGCTTATCTACACCCGTGAGCACACCTGGACCAATGTCAGACACGAGGCTGTTCACCAGCACGTCGATAGTACCGAAGTAGGTGCCATTGAAATTGGTGCCCGTGCCACCCACCGGCCGGTAGTATGCGCCAATGCGCGGGTCGTTGGTTTGCTTCAACACTGACAGCGCATAGCCATTGGCTTTATATTGGTTGTTGGTCGTGGTGGGCGAACCGTTAACCGCATAGAACGCACCATAGAGCGGATTTTGCTGGTTTTGCGAGTTCACATAGCCCGGGTTCACCTGCGCGTTTTCGCCCGCTCCCAAGAAGCCATAGCCCGACGATTTGATCGTGGCGAACTGCGTCTGGAGGTAAGCAGCCCGGTCTGTTTTCTCTGTTTGGCGAAGCAAGATTCTCAATTTCAGCGTGTTGGCAAACCGCTGCCACTTGGCAATGTCGCCCCCAAACATGATATCGTTGGTGCCGGGGTTGCGCGTACCTGCGCCTTTTGCCAACAGGGCCAAACCTGCGTCTATCTGCTTGATCAGATCGTCGTAGATATCCTGTGCTTTGTCATAAGTGGGCGTGATGGCCGTTGTACCCTGCAACGCCTGCGTGTATGGAATGTCGCCGTAGGTATCGACTAGGATCTGAAAGTGATAGGCTTTCATGATCTTGCCCATGCCCTGCAACAACGGCTGATTCAGCGTGGCACCCTGCTGATCGATGTAGTTGTAGTTTTTCAGGTTGACGTACCCGTTGGTCCAGATACCCTGGTTAAAACTGTTCGTAAACTGATAGTTCTTATCCGACAGGTTGATCGAATAGTTGCCGCTCCAGTTCCAGTAGCCCATCCAGAGGTTCAGAAAATAGAAGCTCGTGGTCATGTAGGCCCCGGTGTTGGCCAGGGCGTTGGGCAGAACCAGCTCGGGCGTGGCGGCCGTTACCTGGTTGGGGTTGTTGTTGATGTCGAGAAACTCCTGCTTACATCCAGCCTGCGCCATGAGTAAAACAGCTAGTAACCCGGCAACGGTATTTTTTATAGACTTCATTGTTGCTTGTTGAGTTAAAAATTAAAAACCAACCGTTACCCGGAATCCGTAGAACCGCGTGGGCGGTGCCTGATATTCGGTTGTTACGCCCACGGCGTTGCTGGTATCGTTGGCATTGTTACCACCCGAAAACTCAGGATCGGTGAAGACGTTGGTTTTGGGACGCAGCATCAGCAGGTTACGGCCCGTGAAGGCGATGTTGACCGTGCGGATGAACTTAGTGTAGCCCAAAATGTTGGCCGGAATGTCGTAGCCAATGGCGGCTTCGCGCAGTTTCCAGAAGTCGGCGCTCGTGACGTAGCTATAGCCCGCATTGTGGTAGGCTGAGTTGGTCCAGAACGTCAGGTTGCCGTCTTTGGTCGTGATGTTCGTGTTGGGCGTAATGGCCGTAGACCCGTCGGCGTTGGTACCTACCGTTACTGAGTTGGGGAACACAAAGTTCTGCCGACCAGCATATACCGACCTGATGCCCGCACCCGTAAACTCAAGGGCGTTGCCCAGGGCGTTGTAGATCACGGCACCACCGCGGTATTCGACTACTGCATTCAGCGACAGGCCTTTGTAGCGGAACGTGTTGCTCCAGCCAAAACGCGTGGTTGGCTGAGTAGTACCAGCGTACTTCAGGTTTGGGTCCAGAATGGGATAACCCGTTGTGGCACTCACCACTGGCCGACCAACATACTGACCGCTGGCGTCATAGTTTGGCGCTTTAGAATCAGTATTCTGTATCCGTTGGATATCAGTCACAAATAGTGCTGGGTATGCATAGCCTTTAGCGAAATAAACGTCCGATCCTACACCGTTGGCGTAAGGCAGGTTACCACGCGGTAGATCCTTATAAATGTCATCGACGTTACTCTTCAAGAAGGTAAAGTTCACACTGGCATCCCAGTTGAAGCTACCCACCGACACCAGCGGCTTCTGCGTACGCAGATCAAGTTCAATACCGCTATTAGTCATTGAACCCGTATTAATCAGCGCCCGGGTGTAGCCCGTTGCCCGCGACACGTCGATAGGTACGGTTTGATTGGTTGTTACCGTGTTATAGTAGACAGCCTCCAGCAGGAACCGATCAAACAGGCCCAGTTCCAAACCCACTTCTTTGTTTAAAGTAAACTCTGGCTTCAGGTTAGGGTCATTCTGCGTATTGCCCAGTTCGAAACCAGCCTGCCCACCGTATGGGAACGCCTGACCACCCGTAACGATATTAACACCAGGGTTAAACACGTTCTGCAACTGGTAAGGTGCTACGTTTACCTGCCCTACCTTAGAAATACCGCCTCGCAATTTCAGATATGAAATAACCCGGTTGTCTTTCAACGACGGCACCATGTCGCTCAGCACCAGTGAGGCATCAACGCTGGGGTAGAAGAACGTCCTGTTCGACGGAGCCAACACCGACGTGTAGTCCTGGCGACCGGTGGCGTGTATAAACGCGAAGTCTTTATAGCCCACAGTGAAATCACCAAAGAAGCCTACCAATCGATTGCTGCCGCTATATTCAGACAGTACGGGGTTACCCAAGCGGTTGGCCACGTTGTATACGCCTGGTACCACCAACGCGGCGGCATAGTCATAGGTACTACGGCGGAACTCCTGGCGCGTTTGCTGACCCAAAATCAGGGTTGTGGTAAAGTCACCAAACTTAGGGTTCATGGTCAACAGCAGGTCGCCGGTGAAACGCGTGAACAGTGATGTCCGGTCGGTTACCTGTGCATTGGCACGGCCGGTTGACGAGGCAATGTTGCCAGCTTCCCAGGGGTCACTGAGGGCATAGTCGGAGAAAGTCACCTCAGCAACGTGCGACTTGAATTGCGAGTTACTAACCTGACCACCAATACGATACAGAGCTTTAAACCAAGGGGTAAGCTGATACGCTACATCGGTTGATCCCTGAATAGTATACAGGTCAGTTACCTGCCGTGAATTGTCGCCCGTGATCTGCCAGTATGGATTGGGGTAGTAGGCGTTATAGTAACCATTTACGTCCCCGTAGGGCGAGTTGATATCATTGAGCGGGTAGCTATTGATGGGCGCGTGAGCCTGTTGGTTCAGCACGTTCCAATATACAGGACGGCCCTGGTTGAAATCACCGTTTTCTATGTTGGTGTTCTGGTAGGCAAACTTCAATGCACCCGTCACTGATAGTTTGTCTACCGACCGGCCACCGTTGAGGCCAATGGTGGTCCGCTGGTATTTATCATTGGGGATAATACCCTTCTGGTCAACGCGTTGCAGGCTCAGCCCAAAGAAATTCAGCCCATCGCCAATGCGGTACGACACATCATGCTGCGAGGTAACGCCCGTTTTGAAAAACTCGCGGCGAGGATCTTTCGCAGGTGATGAATAAGGTATTTTTAGCGTGTCGATGCGCACGTTACCGTTGGCATCACGAACCTCAACGCCATAGCCCAGGGGCTTGATCGAGCCGTCGTAGGGTGTACCAAAGCTCTGATTTTCATAGGGAACGTAGGTACGGCGGTAATTGCGATCATAGAAAGGCAACCCTTCACCACCATTACCGCCAAACTGCGTTTGCAAACCCGGCATGTAGGAGATACTCTCAAATTGCGTATTGTTACCATACGAGATTTGCGGCTTGGTATTCTTTGTTCCTTTCTTGGTGGTAATCACGATTACCCCGTTTGAGGCATCGGAACCATAAAGAGCTGCCGCGCTCGGGCCTTTCAGAATGTTGGTCTGGTCAACGTCGTTGGGGTTAATCGTATTCAGGAAGTTTATATCCGACACCACCCCATCTACCACCAGCAGGGGTTGATTATTGCCCAAAAATGAGCGGTTACCACGCAACGAAATTCGCACACCAGCACCTACGCCGTTGTTGGTCGTGCTGATCTGCAAACCAGACACCTTACCCGACAAACCGTTGGCAATATTGACCGGTGCTGCCTGGTTAATAGCCGCACTACTCACCTTGGCAATGGACGTGCCTAATTCGCGTTCGGTCCGCTGAATACCGAAAGCCGTTACCACCACTTCGTTGAGACTAGTGGCATCGGGTTTCAGGGTGACATTGAGCGTGGTCTGGTTGCCCGTTACGACCTCTTGCGAGGTAAACCCGATGAATGAGTATACGATGGTGACCGTACCAGCCGGCACCGAAATTGAATACTGCCCGTTGCCATCGGTGGTGGTACCCCTGGTAGTGCCTTTCAGGGTCACGCTCACGCCGGGTAGTACGGAGTTATCCTCGCCTGAGATGACGCGCCCGGTGATAGTCCGGTTTTGCGCCAATGCGGGCAGACTTAGCAGGCACAGCACTAGCTGCGCCAACATTAAAAGTTTTCTCATTGGAGATGAGTAGTTTGGTGAAAAAGCCAACAAATCACATTTTTAGTAACTCAAATTTAACAGTCCGTTAGTGTGCTAACCAAATATTATTCACACAATTTTCAGCATAAGATTTTGGCAAATGCGCTTTTTACCTACATAATATTTTGTTTTACTGTAACTAACAGGTAAGTACTCAAAATAAAAAATGCCCAACGCTTTCAGCATTGGGCATTTAGCTAAGCAACAATACTTAGGTCAATCAATTAACTTCATTTAACATACGCTGGGAAACTACCTGACCGCCTTTTAATTCGGTCAACAGCTCATCGAGGTTTACTGTGGCAAAGCTGCTGGCGTAGTCAGACATAGCATAAGGAATGATGAGCTTATTCTGATACACCTGCCCACCGCAGCTGTAGACCACGTTGGGCACATAGCCCTCGCGCTCGTTGGCATCAGGGCTGAGTAAGGGTTCGCTCATACGACCAATCACTTTCGAGGGGTCGTTCAGATCCAGCAGAAACGCGCCGATGGCATACTTCCGCATGGGTCCCACGCCGTGGGTCAGCACCAGCCAACCGGCCTCGGTCTCAATGGGTGAGCCACAGTTGCCCAGCTGAACATACTCCCAAGGATAAGTAGGTTTGGCAATGAGTTCTTTGGTTTGCCAGAAGTATAGGTCGTCGGAATACATTAGGTACACGTTCTCGCCGTCCTGCCGCGATAGGGTGGCATAGCGCCCGTTAATCTTGCGCGGAAATAGAGCCATGCCTTTGTTTTGCACCTCGGCCCCGTTGAGGGTACTGACGGCAAAATGGGTAAAATCGGTGGTCTCCAGCAGTTGCGGAAACGTAACCCGCCCGTTGTAGGCCGTGTAGGTGGCATAGTAGGTGATCTTACCGTCGTCGTCGCGGAACTCCACAAACCGGGCGTCTTCAATACCGTTGGTTTCGTTGGGCGAATACGGAAAAATGCAGCGCTCGTCCAGGCTCTGATCATCGTCGAAGTGCATCTCGTAGTTCGACCGGGCCAGGGCCAGCAGGCCGCTCGTGATGGTGTCGTACTCGGCGTTGTGGCGGAATTGGCTCATCACCCGTTTCACCTGCGCCTCTAGGTCGGGCAGGGTAAACTCATCGCTGAGGCCCGCCAGTATGCCTTCCGAAATGCTATTAATCAGCCGCAGTTCGTACAATTTCTTGACGAAGATATCTTTTTTAAACTGCTGACTCACAATCAGTTCCGGCGAAGTCACGTGCCGCGATGGCTTCTGCAACACAATATCGCCCTCGTTGTCAACGTAGCCCGTGCGGAACGAGATTGATGAGATGTGGCCTTCGCCAGTAGCCCGCAGGCTAAGAATGAACCGCTTATAGCCCGCAGGCAAGTTGCTCTGATCGGGGTGCCAGATCATCGACGGATTGAACAGTGCCGCCGATTCCAGCGAATATTCCATAGTGAAATAGGCACCCAACAACAGCTTCCGCTCCATCAGCAGGGGTTCGTCGGTGAGCAGGTGTTCTTTCACTTGCTCAAACCGGTTCAGAAAGAAGCGCTCCAGCCGGTAGTGCCGCCCGCCAAATTCGCGGATTACTTCTTCCAGCTTCACCTCCACCTCGTCGTCGGTTAGGGAGCTGACGCGGGCAATAATTTTCAGCACGCGGCTGCTGTTGCCCAGATCAAACGGACGGTAGAGAACACGAGCAGGATCGGGGCGCAACACAATGCCCGTACGAGTGGCTTTTATTGGCATGAAGAAGGGGAGTTCAATGTTTAACGTTAAACATTGAACTCTATAGATGTACCCTGCTAAGATAAGCTGCCTACTGTTGCCCGCACAAACGATTTTTCAAGCAACGGCTTCACGGCACTCTGTAAGTCGGTGAGTGCCAGCAGGTAAGACAGCGTCGATTCGGCACCCTGGTTCTGATTGGCCCGGTCGATGTGCAGACCATCGCGGCAACCGCCTGTCAGTGAGTCGTAGAGGGGTAAGCCCAGGTCATTATGGCCTGTAAACCAACGGAATATGCGCAATGCTCGGCGGTGCCATTCGGGGTCGGCAGTAAACTGCCAGGCGGTAAGGCAGGCGCTGATGGTGCTCTGCGCTTCCAGCGGCTGCTGATCGAAATAGGCGCGGGTGAGGCCTTTACTGTAGAAACCGTCTGAACCGATAGGCTGGAAATGGCCTTTCCCGATCCGGCTGTTGTCGGGCGTGGCCGAGGCTGTTTGCTGGTCTACCAACCACACAAGGGCCGTAAACCCAATAGCAATACCTTCTTGGTTATCAGACACCAGTAGCGCGTGGGCCAGCACGGCGTTGTCGTAAGCAAGGGTATTTTCAAACCAGCGCCAGTCGTCGGAGGCTGTTTCGTGATACCGGAAGATGAGCTTGCCCACCAGCTTTTGCTGAATAGACTTGGCCAGCCGGTCGTCGCTGAATCGTTTGAGGTACTCGTGAATACCCAACAAGGCAAACGCCCACGACCGCGGCGATTCCATCCTGACGGCGCTGGGCAGCACGTTTTCCATCAGGGTCATGGCCCAGGTGAGCACGTTTTGCTCGTCAGACCGGCCAATGCAGGTGCCCAGCGCCCAAATGGCCCGCCCGGTGCTATCTTCCGACCCTACCTCTTCAAGCCAGCGGCGGTCGTAGCTCATAAAATTCCGAAACTGCCGCTTTTCGGGCGAAAAAGCATAGTTCAAAAACGCCATGTACGTATCGGCCAGGGCATCAATACGACGGTCGTGCAACCCTGTTTCTTTTAACCACATGGTCAAAATCAGGGCGCGGGCATTGTCGTCAGTACAGTAGCCTTCTTCGTAGAAAGGCAAATGATACCGGGCGTGCTGAATAATACCCGTCGAGTCGCTGAGGCGGTAAAGATGGTCTAGCTTCAGGGTTGGCAATTGCAACCCGCCGTTGCTGCTGCCCGGAAACAGGCTCTGCGTGGCCCGCATCCGTTCCAGCCGGGCTTGTCCAAACGAGTCGGCATATTGTTTGATCACGTTTTCCCAGATCATCTCGCGGCCCATGAGGTAGCCCCGTTTGCGCATGGCGTGGCGCATTGGCTCGTCGGTGAGCAAATTGATAACCTGGTCGGCAATGGCTTCACTATCGCTAAAGGGCACCAAAATACCTCGGCCGTCGGCCAGGAGTTCTTCGGCATGCCAGTAGGGCGTTGAGATAACAGCCTTGCCCACCCCTACCGAATACGCCAGCGTACCCGACGTGATCTGGGCGGGGTTGAGGTAGGGCGTGATGTAGATGTCGGCGGCCCCTAGAAACTCAAGCAGGTCGTCAAGCTCCACAAACTGATCGTAGAACGTTACGTGGTCGGCCACACCGTTATCCTGCGCCAACTGCTTCAGGCTGTCGCGGTAGGCCTCGCCTTCATGCCTGATCAGGTGCGGATGGGTAGCTCCCAGCACCATATACACTACGTTTGGAAACTGCTCGACAATGCGCGGCAGGGCGTTTATCACGTTTTCGATGCCTTTATTCGGCGACAGCAGCCCGAAAGTGAGCAGCACCTGCTTGCCTTCCATATTGAACCGATCTTTGTAGAAATGAGGATCTACAAAGGGCATGTCGGGAATGCCGTGGGCGATTACGTCTATTTTCTCGTCGGGGATTTCGTAGATCGAAGTCAGAAACTGCCGTCCCTTTTCGCTCATGCAGACTACCCGCGCCGATAGGTCGGCAATGGCCTTGAGTGTAAGCAGTTGATCTTGATCGGGGTTTTTCAAAATAGTATGAAACGTGCTCACGATGGGCATCTTCAGGTTGCGCAGCAACGTCAGAATATAGTTGCCTGCTGTACCCCCATAGATGCCATATTCGTGCTGCAAACACACCACATCAACGTTTCGAGAGTTTAAGAATTCGGCGGCTTTTTTGTACGATTCCAAGTCGTGCTGAAAAAACTCGTAGCGCACTTCGTCTGGGTAATCGTAGCCTTCGGTGGTGTCATTGACCGATACTACCCACGGGCGGGCACCGGGAATAAACGTGGCGTAGGACTTGTAGAGATCGGCGGTAAATGTGGCAATGCCGCACTGCCGGGGCAGGTAGTCGCCAATAAATGCCACATTTTTAGGTTGAACAAAGAGGCTTGGCGGGGTTTGGGTTGAGGTGTTCATGGCGTCGAGTAACCTGCTTTATAAACCAAAAGTGCTATGGGTCAACACATAAGCAGGTCCTCTTATAACGCACTTAGGCCCGTTTGGTTTGCATTATTTACAGAACGGACCCCATGCAAAAAGCCCCCCGCAGGCGGCGGGGGGCTTTGGTATGAATTGGTTTCCAGATAACCAGATTAGGCTATGCTATTGCTTCAGCAGCCGGATCACTTTAGTTTGATTGTCGGTTTTTACCTGGTATAGATACACGCCAGTAGGCAGGTTACCGCCTTCAACGCCCAGCTTATAGGTACCCGCCGCCTGCACTCCGTCCGATTCGGTATGCCGGATCACGCTGCCCCGCGCATCGGTCAGTGTGTGTTTCACGGCACTAGCGGTGGGCAGAGTATACTCAACCGTGGTCAGGTCCTGAAACGGATTTGGCGATGCCGACACCATCAGCCCCGTACCCGGCTCTGCCGAACGGGCCGACACCGGCGCAATAGTGGCCTGAAATACAGAACCGGCGCGGGCCTCGAAACCAGGTTGCAACACAATGGCCTTACCAGCGGTGTAGGTAGCCGTAGCCTGTTGTTCCACTACGTTCGTGGCCGAAATGCGCTCTACGGCTTTCAAATCGTAACGAGCGTTGGCCCGCACCGACTTGCTGACAATGGCCTGTTGGTCAATAGCCTGCGCGTTGGCCGCCACAACGACCAAACAAAATGAGAGAGAAAGTAGCGTCTGTTTCATAAGCGAAACCGGATGTGCCGGTCGATACGACAAGTTTACCCATTTTTACCATAAAATGTTTACTAGCCATCAAAAAATCGGGATAATTCAGTAACCGTTTTATCAGGCGTTGCGTTATGCCAATCTAACTTAACCAGCCCCTTTCGGGCACCAGCCAACCGGATCCAGCACATGAACATTGAACAAGTACGCGAACAACTCCACCTGCTCATCGACGAAGTTGACGACCTCTACGTTCTCAACGGCCTCTACCGCAACCTCGCCGCCGACAAACGCCAGCGCGACCAATATGAGAAGGAAAAGGCGAAGAAGGCGGTGAAGAAGAATTAATGAATAATGAACAATCGGTCCGCCGATGCGGTACAATGAGCTTACGCATCTGTTTGGTTGGCGCGTAAGCTCATTGTACCGCATCGGCGGACCGATTGTTCATTATAGATTGTACATTAATTCTCTCCCTCAATCTCCCTCCTCAACTGGTCATACCACGCTTGGCCGTAGGCGCGGACGAGGGCGTTGCTGACGAATTTATAGACGGGTACGCCAAGTTGCTTGCCGAAACCACAGGCGGGACTGCAAATGGGCCAGCGGTCGTAGTTTAAGGCGTGGTATTGCTCGTATTTGGTTACGCGGATAGGGTATAGATGGCACGAAATAGGCTTCGGCCAGTCTATTTTGCCGTCGTTATAGGCCGCTTCAATGCCGCATTTTAGGATGTTTTTTTCGTCGTAGATAGCGTAAACGCACTCGCGGCCACCCACGGTGGTGGTCACGTAGTCGCCATCGCCTTCCGCGTCGATGTCCTGTTCATACAGCCCCTGCGCTTCGATAGCCGCAATACCCGCCGCCGACAGGTAGGGTTTCACCGCCGGATATATCTCCTGTAGTTTGGCCAGTTCGTCGCGCTCTAATGGGGCACCGGCGTCGCCTTCTACGCAGCAGGCACCCTTGCACTTATCAAGATTGCAGACAAAAAATTGCTCGGCGATGTCGTCACTGATGACGGTGTTGTCGATGAGGATCATAGTCTTCTATCAGCCAGCTTACTGGCTAACGCGCAGTTTCTGGCCTTCTTTTACGCCCAGGTCGGGCAGTTTGTTCCATTCCATCAATTGTTCGATGGTTACATCATATTGCTTCGACACGCGATAGAGCGTCTCCCCTTTGGCCACCGTATGGTATACTGGCCCGGCTGGTTTTGTCGGCGTAACTACTGGCTGTTCAATAGTCTCTGATTCAACCGGTTGCGTTGCTGACACAACGGGTTTCGGCGATGTGGGCTGGCCCGTAGGGTAGCCAGCAGGCACGTTAGGCATGGTCAGCTTCTGGCCCACCGACAGCTTATCGTCGAGGGTGAGGCCGTTGGCAGTCAGCAGGTCTTCTACCCGGATACCATAATACCGCGACAAGCTGTAGAACGTCTGCCCCGCCTCGATGGTATGGCTTACAGATCGACTACCAGCCGGGCTTGTGGTCGGGCGAGTGGCCGACACCTCCGTGCGCGGGGCCTCAGTACGGGATGTATTTGCAGTGCGGCTGCTGGGCGCGTTGTCGGCGGGAGTAGCCGGGCGGGTCATGGGCGGCAGCGGGTTAGGGTCGGTATAAGGCTGATTTCGAATGGGGGCCTCTTGCCCTTTCTTCGGCACCGGCGGTTGCTCTTCACCCAAATCAACGGTACGCGTGGGCCGTCCCGACGTCCGTCTGCCCGACGAGCTAGCCGTAGGGTCGGGCGTTTGTGGATAGCTGGCTGGAGTGGCAGGGCGGGTCATGGGTGGCATCGGGTTGGGGTCCGTATAGGTCTGATTTCGAATCCCTCCTTCACGGCTACCTGCTGCGGGCCGGGCGGGCGTGGTGCGCTCCCGTTCGGGTTCACCTTCGGCCCGCACGATGATGGTGCGCTGTGGTGAACCGGCGTCAGTAGCAGGCACCGTCACTGAGGGTGTAGGGCGGGCGGCGGGGGCGTTCACGGGGGGCGTGTTGGCATCTGTGGCCGGGGTAGTGCCCACCGGGCGGGTCATGGGCGGCAGTGGGTTAGGGTCGGTGTAGGGCTGGTTGCGTTTGGCAGGGGTCATCTCCGGCTCTGGCGTAGCGCTACCCACCAGTTTAGGTTGGTAGCGTTTCCGCTCAGAGGCATTGCGTGGTATGTTGTTAATGGCCGTGCGGGCATCGCCGGTACTGCTCTGGTCGGCCACGGGGCGGGTGCTGGGCGTGGCCGGCGACGGGTCATACACGGGTGGCGTCGGGGCATTGATCACCTCTACGGGTGTTTTGCTGGGTCGTTTTTCGCGCAGCCACAGTACCCGGCCCACCTGCAATTTCTGCACCCGGTCCATGCGGTTGTAGCGGATAAGCTTTTTCAGCCGAATGCCATACCGTTGCGAAATGCTGCGCATGCTCTCGTCGGGGCGGGCGGTGTGGAAAGGCACTAGGGCTTTTTTGCGCTTCTTCGCCAGGTAGTATACCTCGCCGGGCACCAGTAAGTCGCGCTCGCCTAAATCATTAAACCGCAAAAAACTAGACAGGCTAATTTTCGATTTCCGCGCCAGCGAGGCCGAGTTGTCATTGGCCTGCGCCTGTACACCCGGCAAGCCGTTGATTTCATAGAGAATAGGCTCGTTGTCTGACCGCGTCACCATCGTGACCAGCTTCAACACCGGAAAGCCAATATCGTCGGTGGGAATGTTCTTGAGTTTAGTGTCGGTGGCCACCACCATCCGCTGCCGCACGTCGTTGATCTGGCCATTCGGAATGGGCACGGTCAGGATATACGCTTTGTCAGATGGCACCTGATCGGTCAGCAGCCAGCGGTTGTAATTCCGAATGTCGGCCACGGGAACGGCTAGTTCGGTGGCAATGTCGCTCACGTTTTTACCACCACCGCCGGGATATTCCACCAAGGCAAAAGGCAGACTGGGCTGGTAGGTTTTCACGGCGTGTTCAATGGCTAGCTTGTGGGCAAAAAACCGCAGTACGTAGCGGTCGGTACTGCCGCTCAGGGTAATGTCGTGCGAGTTGGCCCAGTCGGGCGATACAATCTTGCTAATACCGCCCGTGCCCAGGTAAAACGAGAACAGGGCCGACACCCAGTTGTTATACATCCCGTTGCTGCGGCGCAGGTAGCGGGCAGCCGCATGGGTCGAAGCCAGAATGTGCTTCCGCTCATCGACCTGATCATTCACGGTCAGGCCATAGTCGGTAGCGGTTTCGCGTTTAAACTGCCAGAACCCCACCGCCTGCGATGACGACACGGCGTCGGGCGTGAGCGAGCTTTCCTGCATGGCCAGGTATTTAAAATCGGTGGGCATCTCGTCGGTGAGCAGGGCGTTTTCCATCAAGGGAAAGTACAGCAGCGCCCGGTCAAGCTTGGCATACCAGTAGGAACGGTTGGCAACCAGCGCGTTGACGTCCTGCTGAATCAAGCGGCGGGCATCGTCGTCGAACCGCACGGTCAGATCGGCAAAGGTCACCTGGTCGGGCACCGTGGGGCGATCAATAGTGGGCGCAGGTTGAGCCGCTGCCAGCAGACCTGCCAAGCTAAAAAGTAGGGTGAGGAGGCGTTTCATAGGGGTAGGGTTAGCGTTTGCGGGCCATCATAATCCCGTCTCGAACGGGCAGAAGCACATTGTCGACGCGGGGGTCGTCGTGAATTTTCTGGTTAAACGCCCTGACCGCCCGGGTCACGGGGTCATTGGCCTGCTCAGGGTCGACTACTTTGCCACTCCAGAGCACATTATCGGCCAAGATGAGGCCACCAGGCCTTACCTGATCGAAAATAAGGTCATAGTAAAGCGCATAGTTTTCTTTGTCGGCGTCGATGAAAACAAGGTCAAACACTTCGTCGGCGAGAGTCTCCAGCACAATAGCGGCGTCGCCAAGCCGGAAATCGATCTGATCTACGTAGGGCGACTCAGACCAGTATGTCCGGGCTATTGTTTCCAGTTCTTCATTTTTGTCGATGGTGAAGAGCCGACCATCTGGGGCTAGTCCCTCGGCCAGGCAGAGCGCTGAATAACCCGTGTAAGTGCCTATTTCCAGAATTCGACGGGGCTGCATCAGGTGCGAGATCAGGGCCAGCAGCCGCCCCTGCCCATGCCCTGATAACATTCGGGGGCGCAACACATGGGCATACGTATCGCGGTTAAGCCGACGGAGCAAGTCCGGTTCGGGCGTCGTGAGGGCGTCAGCGTAGGTGGCTAAATCGACTGGAAGAAAATCCATTAAAGTCGCCTGGCGGTGGTGATAGAAGTAAAAGTACGTCTTTCTACCAAAACGATGGGCCTCGGTTTAGCGTATGCACGGGTTGACCAGGTACGCAAAGGCAGGTAAGCAGAGCCGCTATTTTGACATAATCTAAATAGTATATATCTTCGATCTGCTTTATCGACAAATTAGATGCTTTATTCCATCAACTCCGACCAATCAGGCTTAGAAACCCTGATTGTGCTCCCGCTGCATAACGGTAATACATTCACCAATGGTGCTGACTGCGTGTTCAAGAAATGCTGTAAGAAATACAAAAAGGGCAAACGCTGCAAAAGCTGCCCGGATAAATAGTGGCAGTAGTCAGTGATGACGCGCCTTTTTTTGCTGGCGTCATCACTGACTACTGCCACTTCTTCTACTGCAAACTGCGTTCTGCTTTTGCCAATTGCTTAGCTGCTCCGGTTTTTTGGGCAGCTACTGAGTCATAATGTTTAGACAGGCAATGGTATAGCACCAACTCGTATACCCGCTGTTTCGAGGGGAACAACCGGTTTACGATCATGTGAATCAGGCTACCGGCAATACTAAACAGCTTGTCGGTGCCAGCCACCGCCGTTGCCAGCTGCTGAAGCACGTCTGTTTGCTCCTTTTGCCATTGCCAAACGCCATCGGCAGGATCAAAATTCGGATCAACAGCCTGATTAATCAGCGACCGATAGAATCGATACTTGTCGTTGAGTTGGTGCCTCAGTGACGACTCGCCTCCAAACTCCTCGAAAAACTGCTCTTTCATGTGGCTTAACAACCGCCGACATTCGCCAATAGGTAAGCTCAGCCCAGCCAGTAAGCGATCTATCTTGGCAATGGCCACAGCAAAGCGCAAGTCTTCATCAAAGGTGCCATCGGTGTTGGCCAAAAACGTCATTGTCGAGAGACTATCATAATGAAACAACTGTTCACATCGCTCGATCTGCTCCATGCCATAGCGTTCCAGTTCACGCTGATACGTGTCCACTTGCACCCGGTTTACCACGCCCGACGTAACAGCTTTATGAAAAGCCTTCTCAATAGCCCGAACCACATACTGATAAAACTCGACGTGGGGATTGCCCCGGAATCGTAGCCGCAGGTGAGGGTCGGTGTCTTGGTAACGTATATAAAAAAACGCCTGAATAATCTGTGTTTGTAACAACTGCTGTACTGTCGGATATATAGACTGAATAAGCAGTTCATCCGAGGCTTTTTCTCCGGTGTAAATTTTCAGATAAAACCACTCACTACCCACCGAAAACCGACGTTGGGGCAACTGCACGTCGGGCTGGGTAAGGCCGGGCAGTGCCTGTGCTTTGTCATTGTAGAACGGGATAACCACTTCATGGGCAAAAGCCTCGCGCTGATGCATTAATGGGCATTGCTCGGGCTGATTAAGCAGTTCGACTAGTCGTATGCGCTCATTTTTCCGAATCTCCTGAATCAATAAATCCAGCGAGGCGGGCACATGCATCGAAATCATCAATTCATTATCGGCCTGAGCAATTGCAAACTGATCGGGTACGCCAGCGGCCGTCAACTGTGCCACCAATTTTAGCGGATTATCGGGCGAGAGTGTACTACTCTGAAGTTGCCAGGTAGCCCGATTTAGTATCACACGATTGTAACGTACCCGAGGCAGGTAGGCCTGTTGGTGCAGCACTCCCCAGTTCCAGACAATATTCAAGTGAGCATCCTGCCGTTGCAAATCACACAGAAACCGGTAGATAGGCAATCCCTGCGTAAAATTATGAGCAGTAGTGAGGCGGGGAATAACACGCTTGTTAAGCCGTTTCGAGCGGAGTACCACCCGGTTGTCATTCACTGACACCATAAGGTCGGATAGAGGAATCTGAAACGCAGGATCTACCGACGACTGCCCTAGGTACGGTATTTCATACTGATGAATCATAGGCCGGGTCAGGATATTACCAACCCGGTTCTCAGGCAGGTGGACAATCTCGGCAATGATTACGTCAGGGTGATGCTGTTCTTCGGCCACAGAGCAGGCCCGAATCCGTTCGGCCAAGTGAGGATCGCCTTCGCCAAAACGACTTAGCAGATTTACTGCCGAAGGGCCACTACAGGCAAGTAAGTTAAACTGGAAATCGCCATCGTCGAGGGCTTTTTCTGATCGTGCCAGCATAGATCCGAAGGCGTAGAAGCTGTCGGGAAGCCGCGTATCGTGTTCCTGCTGCTGCCTGCGGATGTAAGCGAGGTCTTCGTCTGTCAGGACAATTTCCTGCTGCCTGGTGCGGAGGGCATCAGTATATTTTTCCATCACCAGCGCCTGCCACCAGTCCCAGGCCGTAGTAGTTGGCGACGATGAAGTACCGAACGTGAGGTCGTCGATAAGGGGCGCATAGCCAACGCCCTGTGTGGATACGCTGCCATACCCAATCCCAAATTCGCTATCGAGCGCCAGCGAAAGGGAGATTTCTTCCTCCTCGTACCGATTGTCGAATCGGCGTTTGAACACGTCAAGATCAGGATTGGTGGCAGGTTGGTTCAGCACCAGGAGTTTTTCCAGATCGTGCTGTAACAGCCGCATGGCCGACTGTCCGATAGAGAGGTCGGGCATTTGAAAAAACGAATCGACCTGAACCACGTCGGCCGTTGCCATTTCTAGCTCACGCTGGGCAAACCATGCTCGTGTTTGAGCGTAGGCAACAAGGCGGTCAGGCTGTTTTAAACAACTAGCCAGTTCGTGCAGGGCTGCTACAGCGTCTGTAGTCCCAGACAAACCGGCTATTCGGTTGGTAAGTCGCTCGAGGTAATTAATACCCGTCACCGTTGGCTCAATATCGAAGCTCAGAATCTGGCTGTCGATAAGCTGCTCTATGAAGTCTGTGGCCTCATCGGTGGCTACGTCTGGAATCAGTGCGGCCAGTTGGTCAATGGTAGCCCCCTGTTGGGCAGCGTCTAGTACCAGGTTGATGTAGTCGTCGGTTTCAACAGCACTGATGAAATAGTGGCGCTTGTCGCTGTCGCGCTGCTGTTCCACATACCGCAATGACGACCCAACGGGATACAGCGAAGAATTAGGCCAGAGTTGGAGCTGCCGGCGAATAATAGGCTGTTCGGTAAGCCAAGTACAAATAGCCTGTAGGCAGTCGGTATCGACACGAGTATAAGGCTGAAGCGCAGTGAGCGATCCGGCCCGCAAATGCGACTGTTCGGAGAACGTACCCATGGCGCAACCGGCAAACAGGCCATAGGGGGTTGAGCGACTGCACATCCGTATGAAATACTTGTGCAGCGTAGTCAGCAGTTTCTTCTGCTCAGGGAGTTGCTCGCCTGCCAGCCAACATCGAAACCGTTCGTAAAGCGCGGGCGACGCCGCAAAAAGCGCTTCCTGCGCCAGCGGGTCCTGATAGTACTGTCGAAGGACGTCGTCTAGTGAACGAGTGGCTAATTGGCTGTAAAACTGAGCCAATTTACTGAGCGAGTACGTAGGACGTCGCAGAACGAAGAAACTGCTCGACTGAATCATAGTTTATAGTATTTATTTCAGAAATCAAATTTCAGAAATAACAAATACTATTCACTAATAAATCAGCAAAGTGTTTCTATGGTCCTGCAAAAAGACCGATCAAAGAAATTAAACTATACGTATCGTTACCCGTAGATAGATACGTATTGTTCTAAACAAACTGCGAACTGTTCAAAAGAGAACGGTTCCGTTAAAAAAGCAAAAGGAGGAAGTGGAATGTTTTTGAACGAATTAGCCGGGTATGGCGATGTAATTATCACTGCCGGGTACTGCCCCAATACCTCCCAGAAGGGTTCTGGAATATACTCGCTGGGATCTTTGAGGTGCATAAACACCAACGGATCCTTTCCCTCCGAGTACGCAACAGCCTGGCTTTCAGTAAGCCAGCCTGTTCGACGGAGATAGGCAGCGAGTTGTCTCTGGGAGGCTGCCGAATAATTGAGCAGATGGCACGTTTGCAAGGGACTACCAGCGGGTTACACCAATAATAGTATAGGTACGACCATTGCCCTTTGAAGCGCTCTGACCAACGTTTAGACAAACGATACGAGATGTTTTTACTGACAGACGGGGAGTGGCGGTTGTTGCTTGGCTTTTCATGATCGAGATTGGTTGAAAACTTTGGTTGAAAAAACGAAATGGTTAGGGGGTTAGGAATGCGCCTAATGACAGACAGTTCAAACTTAGCCCTTGTTGTGAACCTGCTCAATTAGTTTCGACCAACCCTTACTAGAATTTCGACCAATGCCTAAAATGCTTCGATGAATAAAAAGGCCCTGCTACGCGAAGTGGTAGCAGGGCTGAAGGTCATAGAGATGCAGGAGTGCTGAATTAAAGCTGAATCTTGATCCTGACGCTGTAATTAAGCTCTGTACTGGCAACAGTCAACTCATAGCGATTTAGGTAGATAGAGTCTAACCTGCGCTGCACGTTCACAAGCCCTATGCCACCAGAGCGTTTAACAGTATCGCCGTTTACCTGACGTTTCGGAAAAACGCTGTTTTCCACCGTAAAGACCAGTTGCTCCTGGGCAACATCAGCCTGCACCCGCACAAAAGCCTTCTTCGACGCCCCCTTTACACCATGTTTAAAGGCATTTTCAACGAAGGCAATGAGTAGGAGCGGCGCAATCTGATAAGACTCAGCAGCGCCTGATTGCTGGTAGTCGATGACCACATGCTGGCCCATCAACCGGTTACGTTCCAGATCAAGGTAGTTAGCGATGTAGGCCAATTCTTTTGATAGTTCTATCAATGGCTGATTAGTCTCATAGAGGTTGTAGCGCATCAGTTCGGACAAACGAAGCAATAGATCGGCAGCCTGTTCGTCAGTATCGAATATGCGGGCATAGATGCTGTTAAGCGTATTGAACAAAAAATGCGGATTTACCTGCGCTTTCAAAAAGTCAAGTTCAAGGGCAAGCTTGTCTTTCTCCAGTTGGATAGTCCGGGTGCGTAAATTGATAAGATCAGTGATAGCTTTTACGGTGAGCAGTAAACTGGCAATGGCGAAACTCCAGAACAGATTCCAGAATACAGCTGCTCCATTAGTAATGAATGCCCATCCTCCTCCCCACGAATTTAGCAGCTTCATATACGTGCTCACCATGCCTGTCTCGCCATGATATTGAAGCAAATAAAAAAGCCAGTAATTGCACTGATAAATTATGGCATGCCAAAACACAAGCCAAAGTAAAAAAACCCCAATACGACGCTTGTAGATAGTCTCCGGGAAAATTCGATAACCAAAAGCGTAATACAGTGCTATAGTCTGCGCTAAAAGCATGACTGATAGTATCCACAGAGCATTTTCAGTAGCTTGAGCGAAATTGGTGTAATACACATAGCGGATCACGTAACCACAAAGTGTCCATAAGGCAATGCGCCCTCCCCAGTAAACAGTGGCTGGGCTGCTGCGGGGAAAAAGGCGACGAAGTCGCTCAAAAAGCCAGTGACGCTGCATAATCCCTACATCATGTTCTTTCTCAACTCCTTCATCACGGCATCGCGGTAGGTAACGCCAATACTCAGTTTCTTACCGTCGAGGGTTGTGATCTGGTTGCCATCGATCTCTTTGATGGCCTGCCGCCTAACAATATACGACCGGCTGACGCGCAGGAACTGCGTGGGAGGTAACATCTCCTCCAGTTTGCCCATGGTCATATGTGTTACCAGGGTGCGGGTGGTCAAATGTAGTTTCAGATAGTCTTTCATTCCTTCGGCAAAGACGATGTCTTCAGGGGCTACCCGAACTAGTTTTTTATCTTCTTTGACCAAGAAATAAGGTACTTTCTCACGAGGATCGACACCAGTCTGCGAAACGGCAATCGAGGTCGAAGAAGGCATTTCTGAGCCATCGGTGCTGTAACCAAGCCGTTTGGTTACACGATTGATGGCGTCCATAAACTTGTCGAAACCAACAGGTTTGAGCAAATAGTGGGTCACCGACTCAAAGTTGTAGGTTTCGGCAGCAAATTGTGGCGATGCCGTTACCATAACCACCACCGGGTGTGGCAAAGGCAGTGTTTTCAGAAAAGCGATGCCACTCAGATCAGGCATCTCCACATCAAGAAACAACACGTCGGGTTTCACTTCCTGGACTTCCTCCAAGGCTTCGAATGGGTCCAAGCTTTGCCCCAAAAGTTGCAGATAGGGCACCCGGCCAATGAATTTCGACATAACATGATGCGCGTGAGGTTCATCATCAACCAGGTAGCAGGTAAGCGGTTCGTGCATAGGTAGAAGTTGAAGCGACTAAGCGTAGTTCGTCGGGTTCCTGCAAAGATTCGTAATCTCTACGAAATTCGCAGCTATTCATCAGCATACTTTGCCTTTTGTGTAGTAATCCAGACTGCCACTTGGCAGGAACTTCACGGCACGCGCCTACGTCATAACCTAAGTATGCATCTTTATCTGCACATCCCGTTCTGTAAGCAGGCCTGCCATTACTGCGATTTCCATTTTAGCACTAACCTAAGCCAGAAACGGCCATTAGTGGAAGCGATGGTGCAGGAAATTGCACAACGGCATGCCTACTTACCCACCAGCAAATTACAGACCATTTATTTGGGTGGGGGTACGCCTTCATTGCTCAGTGAAGCTGAACTAGCACTATTGTTTGACGCCATTCATCGGCATTTTACGGTAGCTCCAGATGCCGAAATAACCCTTGAAGCCAATCCCGACGACCTCGCCGACCCCATTAGGCTAACCATGCTCCGGCGCTATATAAACCGGCTAAGCATCGGTATTCAAACCTTCGACGAAGCTACGCTGCGCTGGATGAACCGAGCGCATACGGCCACCGAAGCAGGTTTGGCCGTGCAACGGGTACACGAGGCTGGCTTCACAAATCTCAGCATCGACCTCATTTACGGTATCTCTAACGCAATCTGGACACACGATCTGGACCAGGCCCTAGCTTTAAACGTACCTCATATATCGGCCTACAGCTTGACTATCGAACCAGACACGGCCTTTGGCCGCTGGCTGGCGAAGGGCAAGCTCAGCCCCGTTGATGAAAATCTTTCGGCCACGCAGTTTGCCAAACTGAATTTGGCTTTGACAGCGGCCGGTTACGTTCATTACGAAATTTCGAATTTTGCGAAGCCTGACCAGTATGCCCGCCACAACAGCGCCTACTGGCAACGGCGCCCTTACCTTGGCATCGGCCCCTCGGCCCACTCCTACGATGGCGTTAGCCGACAGCATAACATAGCCAACAATGCGCTGTATATCAACGGTATAACAAATAACAGCAGCCCGTTGCAACGTGAACTTCTTTCATCGGCCGATCAGGTTAACGAATACCTGCTAACGGGCCTGCGCACTATGTGGGGTTGTGGCGTGGCCGAATTAGATAGCCTCCTAGGCCGTTCATTTCTTACCTGGCAAGCGCCGCACATTGACCGGCTGCAGCGGGCAGGATGGCTCATTTGCGAAGAAAACGTGCTCAAACTCTCCGAATCGGGTAAACTCTTCGCCGACCGCGTGGCGAGTGAGTTGTTCGTGGAGTAAGTTTGTACACTATGCAGCCCGAAAAGCGCGTTAACCGGCTACGCACCCCGCCCCCAACCGAACCCCGGCCCAGTTCTCCGATGCCGCCAACTAATCGCCCTTTGTCTGGCCGACCTATGTCGCCACCGCCGTCGCCAAAACGTACGTCGACAGGGCGATCATCGGCGGCGCAGTCGGCGTTTAGGTTTAGGGCAGCGTTGCGGAAGCAATGGCAACATGGACGTGACTATGTACGGCAACACCCCTGGCTAAAAGTGGTTTCGTTGCTTATTGCCCGTACGGTGCTGGTGCTTTTTTTGGGATCTATTGCCTGGGTTGTGGCCCTGAAATACCTGCCGGTTTGGTTTACCCCCCTCACCATCAGCCGCAAATGGGACACCATCGGCACCGACCAGTCGAGCACGATCTATAAAACCTGGCGGCCATTTGAGGAGATCAATAAAGAAGCCGCACTGGCTGTAGTGGCCTCTGAAGATCAGCAGTTTCCGTATCACTGGGGCTTCGATTTCGACGAAATTCAGGATGCTATCAAAGAGAATCAAACGCGCAAACGGCCACGCGGTGCCAGCACAATTTCGCAACAGGTAGCCAAAAATGTGTTCCTGTGGAATGGCCGCAGCTATATTCGGAAGGGCCTGGAAGTCTACTTTACCGTGCTTATTGAGCTAATCTGGGGCAAAAAGCGCATCCTGGAAGTGTACCTGAACGTGGCCGAAACCGGGCCGATGACTTTCGGCGTAGAGGCGGCTTCGGAACGATTCTACGGCCATACGGCCTATACCCTCAGCCGCGATGAAGCCGCCCGCATTGCGGCCGTATTGCCCAACCCTATCCAGTTTTCTATTCGTCACCCCTCAACCTATATTCAGCGGCGCACCCGGCAGATAGCCCGGCAGATGCGGGCACTGGGCGGACAGAAGTACCTCCGAAATTTGTGAGTGGAAGAAAACAGTTAAGTCAACAGGTTGATTAACAATTAATTACCTCCCACCAACATATTGCTCGTGAGTTCCTGCTCGATGTTGATATAGCCGGGGTAATTCACGGCCTTATTGAACATATCGATGGTGGGCTTGATCTTGATCGTCACTTTCGTGGGTGTGCTCGATTTGTCGCCACTGAGGTTGCGCATCAGGCTGGTAAACGCATCGCGGGTGGCGGGGTCGGTCACTAGTTCGTAGGCGTTGGTTTTCAGGTGCACCGGAATAACGGTTTTACCCCCCGCAGCAGGCACCTCGATGCGCTGATTGATAAACCCGTTGGCCAGTTCTTTACCAGCCAGTAACACGCGGTATTCCAACTGGTTCAGCGCGGCCAGCTTCAGCGTTGGGTTGGTAATTTGCAGGTTAATGCGGGTACCAAACGGGATGTTCCGGGCCAGCAAACCTGCCGCCAGCCGGGGGTATTTCAACGGATTAATGTCTTCAATCCTGCGAATGCTTTTGAATTCGCGCACATCGTAGCCCGCCACCAGCATACTGTCGGCTGAAACAATGACGTATTTACAGTCACCGAGGGCTTTTGCTTCGCCGATCTGACGACTTACTCCACAGGCATAAAATAGGGCTGGCAGGGCCAGTAGCAGCAACAAGGCGCTCTTCTTCATACTGAATTGGTTGAACTGATTTGGTCTCTTCATTAATAAAACAACACTCATTCGATTGAAAAGGCCCACTGAAGTTTAATTTTTCATCGAAAACAGGCGGAGGCGATCTCGTTTCTGACTCACCATCAGCACCGATTTGCCACCCGCTACCGGCACTAGGACCATGCCTCGCGCATCGCCCGGCACCATGAAGCCGCTCTGTTGTGGTGCCACTGCCCGGAAACGACCACGCCCGGCGTTAAGCAATACCAATCCATAGCCCGCATCGGCTCGACCCTGAAACACCTCCATACCAAAGTCGTTACCCGCCAAAATTAAGTCGGGTAGGCCGTCGCGGTTCAGGTCGGTAGCAGTTATGGTCATGATGGGGGCATATTGGGCGTCAATAGGCAGCGGCACCATATGGAATTGCCCCCCTCCCCTATTCTCGATGTAGCACGATGCCAGTTGCGTAGCCTGTTGCACGGTGGCCTTCTGCCGAAACTCGTCGGGTAATAGTTGTTCGAAGGTGGTTTTTCCATAGTCTTCGTATTTGAGAAAACGACGACGGAAAGTAATCGTTTGCTTGATCAGGTCGTCGCGGCTGTGGTAGGGATACAGGTGACGTTCGCCCGCTCGGTTGTTGTCGAATTGGGCCAAAATAGCGTCGTAGGTGCCATTTCCGTCAAAATCGGCCGAGTGTACAGTTAGCGGTTCAGCCTCTGAGGCATGATAAGCCGTGTTGAGACCGTAATTGCCTGCCACGATGTCCAGATCGCCGTCTTTATCGAAATCGGCCACGCAGAGGGACGTCCACCACCCAGGCGAATGAGTGAATGAGTGACGGTCCGGCGTTCCGGTTGGTGAATGAGTGAATTTCCCCTTCGCATTTCGCAACAACGTAATGGGCATCCATTCGCCGGCGAGGAGAAGATCGGGGTAGGTGTCGCGGTCCAGGTCGGCCCACTGCGCGTCATTGATGATGCCAATGTGCAGGAGTTCGGGGGCCTGTTGGGCGGTTACGTCGGTGAAACGGATTTGGCCCGCCCGGCTGTCGTTACGGAGCAGATAAGACCGGTCGGCTTTGGGGTACGTTTTAGGTACTACGCTGCCACCCACAAACAGGTCCAGATCGCCGTCTTTGTCCAGATCGGCCGCCCGCACTACGCGCCCGTTGGCCGTTTCGCGGGGCAGGGCCAGGCTGTCGCGCCGGAAATTACCCCGACCGTCGTTTACGTAGAGCGCGTCCTGAAGCAACGGTGCATTGGGCTGGATCAGGTAGCCACCCCGTACGCAATAGAGGTCATTGTCGCCGTCGCCATCGGCATCGAAGAGCAGCACACCAGCGTCCTGTTCTAATTTTCCACCCGACTGTTTCATCGCGGGTTGCGTAGTACTGAAATGTCCGTTGGCCTGTTGCAGCAACAGCGAACCATCTACCCGCGACGAGCCACCCACAAACACGTCGGCGCGGCCATCGCCGTTTACGTCGCCGGTGGTTAGGGCGGGGCCAAATGATGAGAACTTATGGGGTAGCGTTTTTTGCATGTTAAAATCAATCAAATCGGATTCAACATGCTGAAAATCAATACCCATCGTAGCTGGATCAATGGCTGTTAGTGAGGTAGTTACCTGAGCTACAGAAGCCCGGAATGGCCCTTCTGTGGCTTGTTTCCAACTAACGGTGAGCACCTGATTGGCTGCTACGCCGCGCAGTAGCTGCACTCGTTGCGTGGGCGTAGCTGATGCCGGTTGCCCTGCCCCGTTGCCTGTACCCATAGGCCATACCACCCGTACTGAATCCAGCTTTGTGATCGATCCCAGTCCCAAGTGCAGCGTGGCTTCGGAGGTAGACAGGTAGCCCCGCACAATGCTCTGTTCGGCATAAAAAAGCTGCCCATTGGCCCAGGCGGTCACTTTCGCGCCCAGGCCCAGCAGGTTCTGAGGCGGCCCTACCAGCTTAATCCGCAGGTAGTTAGGGTGCATTTCGGCATCGTTGAGGTGGTTTTCGTACAGATGGGCGTAATCGTTAGTGTTATTGATGACCACGTCTACGTCGCCGTCGTTGTCGAAATCGGCATAAGCTGCCCCATTCGAGAACGTGGGCGTGTCGAACCCCCAATCGGCAGTTTTGTTGGCGAAAGCCATTGTGTTGGTCGTATCGCCCGATGCATCGCCTAGGCGGTTGCGGTACATGTAATTGGCAATTTTCACTTCGGGAATAATCCGGTACAGTGCAGCTTTGTCGGTCAGAATACTGGTGGCGTCGTTGCGGTAAGCCAGAAAATCCTGGTCTGAAATATCCTTCGGGAAACCGTTGGTGATGAGCAAATCGCGGTAGCCGTCGTTATCGGCATCGAACCAGAGCGGGCACCAGCTCCAGTCGGTCTCATTCACGCCCGCCATCTGACTTACGTCGCTGAAACAGGGCAACCCCGTTTGTGGATCGAGACCCCGATTTAGCTGCAACGTGTTTCTAATATGCTGATGATCATAGCCATACTGTTGCGTAAACTGATAGTGGGCATAGCTATTTTCGCGGATTAGGGCCTTTTTACGCTCGTTGATGTCAGGCAGCATATCCATGGCAATCATATCCAGCAACCCATCATTATTGATATCGGCTACATCGTTCCCCATCGCCGACCATGACTGGTGCTTGAGGCACTCGTGGGCGTAGTCGGTGAAGAGCGAAGAGCCTGGAGCGGAGATGGTAGAGAGCTTAAAACGCTCTTCACCCTCTGTTCTATGCTCTCCGCTCCCCGCCCTTCGCTCATTAATAAACAAATTATCATTCGTCAGGTAATCATTGGTCACGTAGAGGTCCTGCCAGCCGTCCTGATTGATGTCTATCACCGAAATACCGTGGCCGTAGCCCTGCGTTTGTATGCCCGCATCTTCAGATACGTCGATGAAGACGGCGTGGCCTAGTTTGGAATCGAAATCATTGCGCAGCAGCCGGTCGGCGGTGGGGGATGCGTCGCGAATAGGCTTTGAAAAATACTGGTTGGCAAACTGCATATCCATCTGATTAACCAGGATATACGCGTCCAGGTCGCCGTCGTTGTCGTAGTCGAAAAAGGCAGTTTGGGCCGAGTAGCTGTCGCTGTCGAGGCCGTATTCGTGCCCCATTTCGCGGAAGGTAGGGAAGCCATTTTTGTCATTCCCCTGGTTCACATACAGCAGGTTGCGCCGCAAATCGGCCTGCCCGTAAAGCATATTCGACACGTAAAGGTCCAGTTTACCATCGGCATTGATATCGACCACCGTTGATCCCGCCGACCAGCAGGTGTGGGGCTTGCTTACGCCCGCCGCTTTGGTAATATCCTCGAAGTTGAGACTGCCCCGGTTCAGGTACAGGGCGTTATCTTCCATGTTGGCGGTAAAGAAAATATCGGTGAGGCCGTCGCCGTTCCAGTCGGCTACGGAAACGCCCGCGCCGTTGTAGATCAGTTCGTTATCAATGATGTTGAGCGTGTCGCGAATGGTGAGCGCGTTGCCAAATGTAATGCCCGACTCGCTGGGACTGAGTAATTGGAATTGCTTTTTAGTGCGGCACGAAATGGCTCCAAAACCTACGAAGAAGGCCAAAAAGAAGGAAAGCAATGAAAAGCGAACAGTCATAATTACGGCAATGGGTTAATGGGAAAGATACAAAAAAGTGGGCTGCCCACTGGTGAGCAGCCCACTACATATTGGTCATTGGTCGTATCCAGCCACGAATGACCAATAACAGCGAAGCGAATGGCTAATTAATATCCGTCGTTTTGCACCAGCGTTGGTTTGCCGTCTATTGAACTCCGAGTGATAGCCTGGTTAGGGATTGGCTCGTATTCTGACTTTCCTTTTGTGAATTTAGCGCCCGTCAGGTACGTCCGGCGCTTGGATTCAGTGGCCAGATACTCGTTCAAGACCACGTCGGCCACACCCCAGCGCACCAGGTCGAAGCGGCGGTTGCCCTCCATGCCCAACTCGATGCGGCGCTCGAACCGAACGGCATCACGCGCCACGGCCTTATCGGTCCAGGCGGTAGCATACTGCTTCACCAGGTAGTTGGCAGCCGGTTTTTCCGAGAAGCCTTTCTCCGGCTTAGTGTTGTCGACATACGCCTTCACGAAACCATCTGGGTTGGCTGCCCGCGCCCGTACCAGGTTCACATACTTACGGGCCGTTTCCAGACTGCCTACTTCCACCTCGCACTCAGCCGCCAGCAACAGCACCTCGGCGTAGCGGATCAGCTTCACGTTGTTGGTGTTATAGCCTTTGGTCCAGCCCGAAGCCGAGGTCAGCGTGCCTTCCTGCGACTTGTAGTAAACGTTTTTCTTGGGTGAATAAGGCCCGGCATAGGCGGGATCACGCTGCCAGCCAATACCACCATGCAGACCCCAGTCGAGGTACGGAATGCTTCGGCGACCAACCGTCCAGTCGAGACGGGGATCAAGGTTGGCGGCGTCAGGTACGAAGGCATCGGTTGTTTTGGTGCCTTCGTCATTCTTCACGTTTACGTCGTTATACGTCTTCAGCAAGGGCAGGCCGTTGGCATCGGTGCGAAAGGCATTAACCAGGTTTTGCGAGGGCTGGTGAAACCCGCAGCATCCACCAGGACCGCTACCGTAAGGAAAGTTCAGCACGTCACCGTTGTTGCCTTGGTCATCGGTACCAATGTTTACGGCCTGTTGCACTTCCAGTACCCCTTCTCCCGAATTTTGTATGGCGGCGTCGAAGTTGTCCTGGTATTTGGCGTTCAACTTGTACACGCCCGACGCGATAACGGCATCGAACAGAGGCTTTGCGTTGGTGTAATCCTGTTTCCAGAGGTAGGTGATACCCAGCAGGCTTTGTGCAGCTCCTTTAGTGGCCCGGCCTGGCTCGGTTTGCTTCAAAGGCAGGTTAGCTACCGCAAACTTCAGGTCTTCCTGGATGTTTGGCCAGATATCCTTGTCATTTGGCAGGCGGAACTCGGTCACAGTTTCGTCAATATAAGGCACCTTGTTGAAGGTACGCTTTAGCTCATAGTGGTAGAAACCACGCAGGAACCGAGCCTCGGCAATCTTGGCCGTACGGGTAGCCTCGGTCACGCCCGAAATGGATTTCAGAGCCTGGATAGCCTTGTTAGCACGGGCAATGCCGTCATAATAAGTGTTCCACTTCGACTGTGGATACGGGTTGTTGGCGTTGGTTTCGTGGCGCTCAATAGGCACCACGTCGGGCTGGTCATTGGCTTCCGACCCTTTGTAGGCATCGCCACCGGCAATACTGCCATACGTCCAGTTCGATGCTGCCGAACCCCAGGGCGACCCGTTGTCCCAGCTCGAAAAACCGTCCATGTTCGAGTAGGCCGCAATCAGCAGGGCATCGGCCCCCGTGAGGTTGGCCGACAGGGTGCTTTCGTTAACGGCCCCGAACGGCTTCTGCTCCAGAAATTTATCATTACAGGCCCATACCAGCCCTAAAAGGAGCGTTCCGGTGCCTAGTGCAAGTTTGTAATTCATGATGGTTTTTGTTGTTGTGGTTGTTAGAATTCAATGTTAGCACCAAAATACACTGAGCGCGAGATAGGGTACCGACCAAAGTCAACGCCCATTGATAGGTCACGCTTCGAGTTGTAGCCTTCCTGTATGTTTTGAATGGTCACATCAGGGTCGAGGCCGCTGTAGTTCGTGATCGTGAACAGGTTCGACGTTTGGACGTACAGCCGGAGGCGGTCCACACCAAAACGACTAGTGGTGGCTGCAGGCAGGGTGTAACCTATGGTCAGGTTCTTCGCCCGGAAGTATGAACCCGGCTCTACGTAGAATGAACTCCGTTGCGAACTGTAGGTATCGTTCCTGTCCAGCACGGGGTAGGTAATGCCCGCCTGGTAGAGCATGTTCTTCGAGTAGTTGGCCTGGAACGCGGGGAAGTCCGTAAAGTAGCGGGTGTAGTTAAACAGTTGGTTGCCATACACACCCTGCATATAGAGCGTAAAATCGAAGCCTTTGTAGTTGGCCGTCAGGTTGATACCGTAGTTCAGCTTAGGAATGGGGCTACCAATTACGGTCTGGTCTTTGTCATCAATCACGCCATCGCCGTTCAGGTCACGGAAAAGCAGGCGACCCACTTTGGCATCGCCCGGTGTCTTGGGCAACTGCGCTTCTGCCTTAATCACCCCGTCGTTGATGTAGCCCCAGTATTGCGAAATAGGGTAGCCTACCAGCGTACGGGTGATGTCGCCGATGCGCGAACCGGCACCCGTAATAAACGAGTTCGAGTTGGCATCGATCTTGGTCACGGTGTTCACATACGTACCGGCCGACACCGTAACGCCATAGTTCAACTCGTTGGCCAGGGCTTTGCCTCTGTAACCCAGTTGGATGTCTACGCCGTTGTTCTCCATATCGCCGATATTGAGGGGCACCTGACCGATGTTACCTGCCGTTGAGGGCAGGGGCACCTTATACAGGATGTCCGACGTTTTACGACGATAATATTCCACCGTCAGGTCAAGGGCGTTGAACAGGCGGGCATCTATGCCAATGTTGAGCATTTTGGTAGTCTCCCACCGCAGGTCTTTGTTGGCCACCGAGTTTTGTGCAAAACCAGGCGTGATGGCGCTGGGGCTTCCCTGAATAGAGTAGCCGGTACCACCAATGCTCTGACCAAAGTTGGCGAAGCCAGGGTAGTCGTCACCAATTTCGTTGTTACCTACTATCCCGTAGCTGGCCCGCAGTTTCAGGTCGTTCACCATCGTTATGTCTTTGAAGAAATCCTCCTTCGACACCCGCCAGCCAACGCTGGCCGATGGGAACGTACCGTAAGGGTTGTTAATAAACCGAGATACCCCATCGCGCCGAATCGTACCGCTAAACAGGTACTTGTCATTGTAATTGTAGTTTACCTGCGCAAAGAAGGGTGAGTAGAACGTCACCTGCCCACGGTAGTCACCTAAGTTCCAGGTTTTCGAGTTGGTATTGGTCAGAATCCGGTAGTTCGGGTCGTCACCAAACGTCAGGCCATTACCGGCGGCATTAAACCCTTCGTAGTCATTCCGCTTAGATTCTGTACCTAGCAGGGCCGATACGTGATGTAAGCCGAAGTCCTGATTATACGATAAAGTATTGAAAAACACCCAGTTACGGTTCGTAAACGTGTTGCGATTCAGGCTGTTAGAGGCGTTGATCTCCGTTGCTTCGAAGTTGCGGAAACCATAGCTGCGGCCTGACCCGGTGTTTAGGTCAACCCCGAAGCTTGATTTTAACGTGAAGTGTTTCAGGAAATCGATCTCGATGTAAGCGTTGCCCGTTAGGCGGTAGCTGTAGCCAGGGTTGGCGGCCGAACGATCCTGCTGAGCGATGGGGTTACCAGCGTTTGAGGGCAGACCTGCGGGACCAGCGTAGTAGCCGTTGATGTCATAGACCGGCACAATGCCTGGCATCCGGTAGGTGTTCAAAATAACCGAACCTTCGCTGGGGTTTCCTACGCTCCCCTGTGACGTCTGATAAGCTAGGCTAAAGTTTTCACCCACGCGCACGTGCTTCTTTACGCTGTATTCGCTGTTGATACGAGCCTGATACCGCTTGAAGAAGTTCTGGATCAGGATACCGTTGTTGTCGAAATAGTTGAAGCTGGTGTAGAACCGGCCCCGCTCTGAACCGCCCGACGCGCTCAACTGCACGTTGGTTGACGGAGCGGTTTTAAACAACTCGCGGAACCAGTCGGTGCCTGCCTTGTTCGCTTTGGCGATGAGGTAGTTCTGCCCGGCATCGGCCGTGGGGTCAGAGTTTAAGTAATATTTAGCTGGGTCAACGGCAGGGTCACCGGCTTTGAAACCACCCGTCCGTGTGAAGAAATCAGGCAGGGTCCAGGTGCCGCCGTTGTTGATGTAAAAGTTCGACGTGAATGGAATACCTGCCCCCGCCGACAGCCCCTGATTAATCTTCAGGAGTTCGTCAGGCGTGGCTAGCACGGGGTATTTGGCAGGTGTTGCCACGCCGCTCCAAATATCGAGACTGATCTTCGACACTCCTGCTTTCCCTTTTTTGGTCGTTACCACAATTACGCCGTTGGCAGCCCGTGACCCATAGATCGAGGCCGAGGCGGCATCTTTCAGCACCTGAATCGACTCGATATCGTTCGGGTTGAGGAAGTTCAGGTTCGACTCATTCTGCACCGGCACGCCATCAATTACATAGAGCGGTTCGTTTTGGTTGAATGACCCAATGCCCCGCACCCGGATGAAGGCGGCACTTCCCGGATCACCCGACGAGCTTACCTGCACACCCGCAATACGACCCTGTAACTGATCAGCGATGTTGCCGGCAGGTATTTTCTTCATTTCCTTCACGTCTACCACGGCCACCGCGCCGGTGATGTCTTTACGCTGCTGGGCGGCGTAGCCCGTTACCACTACCTCTTGTAGCGAGGTGGCATCGGCCGTCAGGCTAACCGAGACACTGTTTCGGTTGCCCACTTTCACCTCCTGCCGCACAAAGCCAACGAACGAGAACACTAAAACGCTCTCTCTGCCAGGAACGCTAATGTTGTAGCCACCATCGGCATCGGTTGTCACACCTTTTGTGGTGCCCTTTAGGAGTACGTTTACACCCGGCAACCCGTTGTTTGACTCAGCGTCTAGTACTCGGCCAGAAATACGTATATCCTGCGCCATCGATGCCAGCGATAGCAAGAAGAATAGAAAAAGTGCTGGTGCTATCTTCCAGCGTGTTAAGTAGGTGTTCATCATGTGCAAAAAAGCTTTTATAGGTCTTATTACCACCTCTAAAGTAATTACTTACAGACCATTCTCTGTAAATACTGTTAAATTTTTTAGTGGAAATGTGCCAGTTTACCGCTTTATAGGCAGTAAAAGCACTTTTTATACTAGTATTAGTAACAGGTAATCCTACTGTGTTATACATAAGTAATAATGCAAGAAATAAACAGTCAGCGTAGTAACGTAAAAAGCCACGACATACATGCCGTGGCTTTTTACGTTACTACGCTGACTGTTTAATAGCCAGGGTTCTGCGTCAGCACATCTTTACCCTGTAGGTCAATTTGTGCCTGCGGAATGGGTAGGTACTCATGCTTACCGGCAGTGAAACGGGCACCGCCCAGCGTAGTAGGCAGAATTTTGCCTTCGTACGTCAGGTAGGCATTAACAGTAGGCTCGGCAATGCCCCAGCGCACTAGGTCGAAGAAGCGGTGACCTTCGTCGCCCAGTTCCAGACGGCGCTCAAACCGAACGGCCGTGCGGGCGGTTGCTTTATCAGCAAACTGCGCGGCAGTATAGGGCTTAATCACATAGTTAGCCGCTGGCTTGCCATCAGCGCGCACCACAAAACCAGCTGGGTTGGCGGCCCGGTTGCGCACCAAGTTGGTGTATTCCAGTGCCTTTGTCAAGCTACCTACTTCAATTTCGGCCTCAGCCGCCATCAGTAACAGATCAGCAAAACGGAGCAGGGGAACATTCAACGCTGTGTAGCCTGGGGTCCATGAGCTGTTATCCTGCAATGAGCCTTTGTCAGCCTTATAGTATGTGAACTTCTTGGGCGAGTAAGGACCGCCGTTAGGCTGGTTCCGAATCCAGTCGGCACCAGGGTGGTCCTGCCAGTCGAGGTATGGAATGCCCCGGCGACCAATCGTGTGGTCAATACGCGGATCAAGCGTACCAGCATCGGGTGTGAAGGCCTCCTTCGACAGTACCCCCATATCGCTCTTCACCTGATTGGCACCTGTGTTGTAGCTACCATCTAGCAGTGGCAGGCCGTTGGCCGTAGTGCGGAACGAGTTGGCATACTCAGAGCTGGGCTGGTTAAATCCGCAGCAGTTACCAGGTCCGTTTGGTCCGGTGTTGTAAGGGTAGTTCAGGTCAAACTCAGGATTGGCATTGTTCACGCTACCGGTGTTGGCAGCAGCCTGAATCACGAAGATGGACTCTTCGTTGTTATCATTCGAGGCTTTGTAGAGGTCTGCGTACTTGGGTACGAGGCCATATTTCTTGCCATTCGAGGTCTTGCCGCTGGCAATGATCAGGTCGAACAATGTTTTGGCTTCAGTATACTTCTTTTGGTACAAATACACCTTAGCAAGCATCGATGCCGCCGCCCACTTGTTCACCCGGCCAACTGCCGCCTGTGTTTCCGGCAGGTTATCATAGGCTGCTTTCAGGTCTGCCTCAATCTTGGGATAAATATCTGCGTTATTCGGCACCTTCTCAATCCCGGTCCCATAATCGACCGTCTCATCGATGTAAGGCACCATGTTGTAGATCTTTTTGAGTTCGAAGTAATAAAAGCCCCGCAGGAATTTAGCCTCGGCCGTAATGCGCGTCTTGTCGGCGGCAGTTATATCGGCAATAGGCGTGGCCAACAACCGAAGGGTGGCGTTTACGCGACTGATGCCTTCATACTTACGCTGCCAGGTACCACCCACGTCGCCAGTCGAAATTGTTTCAAAGCGCTGGAGCGGGTTGATGGTTGAAAAGTCGCCGGGGTCGGTGCCTTTGTTGGCATCACCACCACGAATACCGCCCCACACCCAGTTTGCGGCCGACGCCAGCCGGTCACCCCGGCCATTGAGCACAGAGTAGGCCGCAATGAGTGATCCTTCCACGCCAGCTTTCGAGCTAAGCTGTGATCCGCTCAACTGGCCTGTTACGGGTACTTCCAGATAAGTGTCTTTACAGGCAACGGTCATTAGGGCAAAGGCCGCCGTTGCACCAAGAATGGTCAATTTTTTTGTAGGTCTCATTATGATTGTCGTTTTCAGGTTAGAAGCCAATGCTTACGCCGCCCAGTACACTCCGGGTGATGGGGTAGTTGCCCACGTCGATGCCGAAGTTGGTATCGGCGTTGCCACCAACGCTGGGGTCGAGGCCCTGGTATTTGGTGATCGTAAACAGGTTGTTGGTCGAAGCAAACACCCGCACCCGCTGCAAGCCAATACGCTTGAGGGCGGTGGCTGGTACATTGTAGCCGATGTTCAGGTTCTGCAACCGGAAGTACGAGCCGTCTTCTACGTAGTATGAGTTCGACTGGGTGTTGGTGCTGAAGTTAGACGCAGCCTCGAAAATGGGTACCGTGGCACCTGTGTTCTCCGGCGTCCATGACTGCTTCACGCGTGCGCTGATGGCCGCCCCGGCAAATGAGGGGTAGAAATCGGTAAACCATTTCGACACGTTGAAGATTTTGCCACCCAGTGCAGTGTAGGCGTACGTCTCAATGTCGAAATTTTTGTAGGTAAAGCGCAGGTTCAAACCACCCGTAAATTTCGGCACGGGGCTACCCAGGTACGTCCGGTCAGCGGCGTCAATTTTACCATCGCCATTAATATCGGCAAAACGGAAACGACCAGGGGCGGCACCATCCTGTTTGGGCGCACCATCTACTTCAGCTTTGCTCTGGAACAGGCCCAGGGTCTGGTAGCCATAGAACGCCGAGATCGAATAGCCCAGTTGGTTACGGATGGGGTTAATGCCCCGGAACCCTGGGTTTACCGTAGTCAGGTAGGTGAGGCCGGGGGCCAGGTAGGTGATCTCATTTTTCAGGATACTACCCGTAATGTTGGCTTCATAACCCACCTCCGAGCCGATTTTGCCACGGGTAATGATTTGCAGGTCGATACCCTGGTTCAACATTTTACCGATGTTGACCGACGGGGCCGAGGCGTACGTACCGATTACGTCAGGAACGGGTACGGCAAAGAGCAGATCTTTGGTGTCTTTCTGCCAGATATCAAAGATCACATCCAACCGACCGCCGAAGAACGTACCATCGAAGCCAAGGTTTGAGGTAATACTAGTCTCCCACTTGGCATCGGGGTTACCAATACGTGAACGGTAGTAGCCAGACACCGTGCTCGAGTTCGACCCGTTGATGTCGTAAGCCGAGTTGCCCAGCGTAGAGGCGTAAAGGCTAAACTGGTTGTTGGGGTCTACGTTGTTCGAGTTACCCATGATGCCGTAGCCACCGCGAATTTTCAGGTCGGCGATCCAGGGAATCTCCTTCATGAACGGTTCTGCCGAAATGCGCCATGCTGCCGAACCGGCGGGAAATACACCATAGCGGTTGTTAGCACCAAACCGGCTCGACCCGTCGCGACGGATAACGCCCGTAACGATGTATTTATCATTGTAGGAATAATTGACCCGGCTAAACAAGGAGTAAAAATTAACCCCAAGGCCCTGATCGCTACCTACCGTCTTACCAGTGGCCGATACAGTGTTGAGCGTGATATAGTTCGGGTCGAACGAGAATGGGTTCTGACCACCACCGTTCATGTTCCGAAACACACCGGTGTTCAGGGCTTCCTGACCCACCAACGCATCGATATTATGTATACCAATATGCTTTTTGTAGCTGGCCGTATTGGTCAGCACATACGAGAAATTATAGCCGCTAAACTCGTTATAGCCCGTTGCCGAGTTATTCTCTGAGTTTTCGTACTGAATGCGGCTGTATCCCTGCCCATAGAACGTGTTATACTGACCACCAAGGCTGCTGCGGAGTGTCAGGCCTTCAATAGGCTCAACTTCCAAGTAGAGGTTACCAAAGCCGTTGGCGTTGAAACTGCGGTCGTTACCCTGCCCCTGACGGCTGGCCACCGGGTTACGTGGGTTGTTGAACCCTTTAGCTGCGGTACCGCCATAGCCACCAAACTCGTCATAGACGGGAATGATAGAGGGCATACGGAACGCCTGAAGGATGTCGTTCTCATCGGCCGCTACACCCTGACCCCCGTTTTGACCACCCTGACCCAATACAGACCGGTATGTGAATTGCAGGTTTTCGCCAATCCGCACGTATTTCGAGAGGTTGAACTCAGTGTTGGCCCGGAATGTATAACGCTTGAAATCATTGTTCAACAAAATACCTGCCTGATTTTGAGCACTCAGGCCGATGTAGAAACGGCTATTGTCGGTGCCGCCTGAGAAACCCAGCGAGTGGCGTTGTAGGGGGGCTACACGGGTAATGGCCTTGTACCAGTCGGTGCCTTCTTTGTTGGCACGCACTACCTGATAAATTGAACCAGCCGTGGGGTCAACGTTGTACTTAAGCTTTTCTGCCGCTAGATCTACAGAACCCACCACACCGGCGTTACCGCCTACATTAATAAAGTCGGGAATGACCGGCGTGGCACCCGTGCCAAACTGAGGGTGGCTGTACACCGGGGCGATACCGTTTTGGCTCGCCGTATTGCGGAACTGACGCCAGGTCCAGTCGGCAAACTCAGTTGGATTCAGCATTGCCTGCCCAGTGCCGGGGTCTGTTGTACCATACTGCCCATCATAGCTGATGTTCAGCCGCTTGGCGCTTTTAGACCCTTTTTTAGTCGTATAAACAATTACGCCGTTGGCCGCACGAGCACCATAAATAGAAGCCGAAGCGGCATCTTTCAGTACCGTAGTCGTTTCTATATCGTCGGGCGAAAGAAAGTCAGTTGAGCCAACCGGCACCCCATCGACTACATTGAGGGGAGCGTTGCCACCAAACGCCCCGAAGCCCCGTACCCGCACCTGGCTGCTAGTGCCAGGCTGCCCGTTCGAAATGACCGTCAGGCCAGACACCCGGCCCTGCAACTGCTGCTCGATGTTGCCCGAAGGCACGGCTGTCAGTGCTTTTGCTTTCACCGTCGATACCGCTCCCGTAGTCATGCGGCGGTCATCGGTGGTATAACCCGTCACAACTACCTCTGTCAGCGTAGTGGCATCATCGGCCAGGCTGATGTTGATTGATGTCCGGTTGCCTACTACGGCTTCCTGCGCAGCGTAGCCAATAAATGAGTACACCAGCACTGTCTGCTGGTTAGGCACGTTGATAACGTAGTTACCGGACCCATCAGTTACTACACCTTTGGTAGTACCCTTGATCACCACGTTCACGCCCGGCAACCCACTATTACCGGCAGCATCGAGCACCTGGCCCGATACCCGTATGTCCTGAGCTATCGCCGAGAGTGATAAGAAGAAAAAGAGGAGAAAGACGGGGAACCTTCTCCAACAAGTTACGTAAGGGTTTTTCATGATAAATTGGTTTTAACAAGGTTTTATTAGGCATTATTTGACAATTACTCAGCGACAAAGCCCGGGTACTCAGCATATATACTCGCTTGAAACCACTTATTTGCTGCTCACTAATAGGCCATTCAATACATGGTCACGATTTTTTCACAACAATTAGTCTACTTTGTCCGTCCTTTAGAAGGGTGGTATACAAGCCACACAAACTGCCCTTTCAGTAGCTATGCATATCCCCTCTTTTGTTGCCTGTTCTATGTTGCTCATTGCCGCCTGCGACTCCCCTACCCCAACGGTTCAGTTTAGCACCGAGCCAACGATGACCAAGGTAGACCCAGGGCAGATCGACGAAGCGTCGGGTATTGCCGACAGCCGCACCATGGTGGGTGCTTTGTGGGTAGAGCAAGATGGTGGCAACCCGGCCGAACTGGCCCTGCTGGGCTATGATGGCAAACTGCGCGGCAAGCTGGCGATACCGAACACAACCAACCGCGACTGGGAAGATCTGACCAGTGGGCCAGGCCCCCAGGCCAACGTCAACTACCTCTATATAGCCGAGATTGGCGACAACAATGCCCAGTATGGTCAGTATGCGGTTTACCGGTTGCCCGAACCCAAAAACATGACCGACGCGACCGGCCCCGTAGAGCGGATTCAGTATAAATACCCCGATGGTGCCCGCGATGCAGAGACCCTGATGCTTGACCCGCAGACGAAAGACCTCTACGTTGTCTCGAAGCGGGAGGCCAAAGTGCACCTTTACCGACTTCCCTATCCGCAAAGCACCACCGAGGTAATGACCGCCGAAGCCTTGGGCGAATTACCCTACACGTATGTGACAGGTGGCGGTTTCTCATCCGACGGATCCGAGATTCTGCTACGTACCTATGCCGGTGTATACTACTGGTCGCGTACAAAAGGGCAGTCGGTGGCCGACGCTATGCAGCGCACTGCCGCCCGTGACTTGCCCTATCGCATTGAACCACAGGGAGAAGCCATCTGTTTCGACCGCGATAACAAAGGCTACTTCACCCTCAGCGAAAAAGCCAGCGCCCCCAACGTTACCTTAAACTATTACGCGAAAAGATGATATTGGATGTTAGACGCTGGATCAACCATAGCTCCTGTCTATAATCCATTATCCAACGTCCAACATCCTCCTATGAAAGCTGCCATTATTGGCGCGGGTATTGCGGGTATTGCCTCGGCCATTCGGCTGGCGGTGAAAGGGTATTCGGTCGACGTCTTCGAGGCCAATGACTACCCCGGCGGCAAACTCTCTACGTTTGAGCATACGGCTCCCGATGGCGGTGTGTATCGGTTCGACGCCGGGCCGTCGCTGTTTACCATGCCGCAACTGGTTGATGATTTGTTTCGACTGGCCGGGCGTAATCCTGCTGATTATTTTGAATACGTCCGCCTCGAGGAAACCTGCCGTTATTTCTGGGACGATGGCACCCGCCTTACCGCCTGGGCCGACCACAACCGGTTTGCCCGCGAGGTAGAAGCCATACTTGGCGAACCCGGTCAACACCTGCTCGACCACCTGGCCGACAGTGCCCTGAAATACGACGTAACGGAGAAACTGTTTCTGCAAAAATCACTGCATAAGCTGGGTACCTGGCTAGGTCGTGATGCGCTGCGTGGCTACCTGAACCTACCCAAACTAGGCGTTTTTGGCACCATGAATGGGGCTAATGAGCGGCGGTTCCAACACCCCAAACTGGTGCAGCTGTTCAACCGCTACGCCACCTACAACGGCTCTGACCCCTACCAGACCCCTGCTACGCTCAATATTATTCCCCACCTGGAATACAACATCGGCGCATTTTTTCCGAAACAGGGCATGGTCAGCATCACCAGTAGCCTGGAAAAGTTGGCCACCGATTTGGGCATACAGTTTCACTACAAGGCACGGGTAGACGCTATCGAAACAACCGGAAAGCAGGTAACGGGCCTGCGGGTAGACAATCAGATTATTCCTTTTGATCTGGTGGTGTCTAATATGGACGTGGTCAATACGTTCCGAAAGCTCCTACCCAATGCTCGTCAGCCAGAACGCATTCTACGCCAGCCTAAATCCAGTTCGGGCCTGATTTTCTATTGGGGCATCAACCGTGAATTTCCGGAACTAGACCTGCACAACATTTTTTTCAGCAACGACTACCAGGCTGAGTTCAACCAGCTTTTCGGCAAAAACGGCCCAGCCAGCCTCTCCAACGACCCTACGATTTACCTCAACATCACCTCGAAACACAAACCAGACGATGCCCCGCCGGGCCACGAAAACTGGTTTATCCTCCTCAACGCCCCCAACAACACTGGTCAGGATTGGGACACTATCATTGCCCAGGCCCGGCAACACGTGATTCGCAAGCTGAGCCATGTGCTGGGTGTAGATGTGGCACCGCTCATTGAAACCGAGAGCATTTTAGACCCGCGCAGTATCGAGTCGCGCACATCGAGTTCGCAGGGGGCATTGTATGGCAACAGCAGCAATAACCGCTTTGCTGCTTTTATGCGCCATGCCAACTTCTCGCACGAGTTTGGCAATCTCTACTTCGTGGGCGGCAGCGTTCATCCTGGTGGCGGCATCCCCCTCTGCCTGCTCTCGGCCAAAATAATGAGCGAACTGGTAGCTGATTAAATGAGTCCCCGCCGCATGGCTTCCATAACTAGCCCCTGACGGCTTTTTACACCGAGTTTTTCAAACACGGTTTCCCGGTAGCCATCCACAGTGCGCGGGCTGACGCACATCTTATCGGCAATCTCGACATAGATTAATTCACTACAGGCCAGGCGAATGAAATCCCGCTCCCGCTGATTCAGCAGTGGCTTTGTCTCAGCCAGAGCGGGTTGATTGAGTTGGTTAATAAGGCTTTTTGTTAGAAAATCAGAGTAGTGGTATCCTTTCGTGCGAATGTCGTCCAGCGCCAGCCGGAGTTCAGAAGGGCGGCATCCCTTGAGCAAATAGCCCCGCGCACCCTGCTGAATCATCTGCGCAATAGTCTGCTCATCATCCATCATTGACAGGGCTAGCACCTTAATGTCAGGATAATTTTGACGCAGGTAGCCCGCTATATCCTGCCCGCTCATATCGGCCATGTGAACGTCAAGGATCACTATCTCAGGCTTAGCTTTCCCGTCTAATTGTAGTTGAAGTTCCCGCCCACTCTGAGCACAAAAGATCACATCGTATTCGTTAAACCGCCTGATTAGTTCGGCCAGCGCCTGGGCCATCAGGTAGTGGTCATCTACAATAGCAACTGCCGTTTTCATATATGGTGCGAGATTTACGTGGATAAGCGAAAGGTAACTTGCCTCCCCTTGATTGTCAACACCTTACAAAATATTTACGAGATAGAAGCAGCGTGATATTTCCCCCTAAATACGGGAAAATCCCCGTTGCGCACCTCTGTCAGCCAATGGTTCTTTGTAACCGTATCTAAAACTGCACAGCTATGCTCCGCTACCTCACCTTCGCCTGCCTCCTACTGGCC
The DNA here is from genome assembly GCF_017353255.1 of Fibrella aquatilis. GTDB lineage: Bacteria > Bacteroidota > Bacteroidia > Cytophagales > Spirosomataceae > Fibrella > Fibrella aquatilis. The sequence goes on from NZ_JAFMYU010000010.1 coordinate 184,612, forward strand.
ATCTCCTGTAATCAGGACAAAAAAGCAGAACAATCTGCCGTGAAAAGCGACACGTCAAATGTTGCCACTATAGAACAACACCCTGAATGGTATATTATAAAAATAGGTCAGGGAGATAACAGCAAGCTCATTAATCTTGACGATGCGCTACTTTGCTATACTGACCATAAACAAAAAGCGCTAAAAAGTGATGCCTTCTGCACGAATCGATCAATAAAATTTTTAAAATTCGGTCTCATTAAAGAAGGCGAGCTTAGAATACATCTCGGCATTGAGGATAGTTCATTAGTAAAATTTGCTAAGCCTACCAAAAAATTTAATGGAATACGCTTTTACCCTTGCATATATGAAGGCAACAGATGTTTTCTGTTTGTTTTTACTGAACTTGCCAAACGAGAAAATATATGTAAAAAGGATATTATGGAATCATACGATGACATGAAAGGTCAACCAATTGTTTTACTAAAAACAGATATATCAGAGCGTATATGCCACATTGATCTTAATAAATTGTCGTCTCATCGGCTTTGCGTACCAAATTGCCCTGAAGATGAGAAATTGCTTTTTGACTATTAATTATGGGCGTATTTATAGTACTATTGACAATGATTTCGGTTGGGGTTGGGCTTCTTTATTATACAAAGCTCAACCCTACCTCATTGCGTTTATTAGTTATTTACTCTGTACTAGTCTCAATAATTGATGTTATACTAGAAATCAAACCAGACTCAATCGGTATTTGGACGCGGGCACAATACGATATAATGCTACCTATTGAATTTGCTGTCTATATTTATATTTTTCAGCCAAAGCCCCTTAAGTTGTTTTGGCTAATAGCTGTCGGATTAGGAATTCTGGGTCTTTACGAGCTACTAATTAATATACATGATAGAGCATCAAGCACGAATCTGTATTTAACAATGTGCCTACTGTTGTTGCCTGTTTTATTGCTATATTTTTGGTCTCTCGCTACCAGTAACAAAATCTTAACATTGCATAGAGAGCCATTGTTTTGGATTGCTTCGGCCCTCCTATTCTCCTGTACTGGCAGTGCTATAGTGACTGGTTTTTATTTCTTTCTGAGCGACCACTATAGAGAGGCTGGAAAAAAACTCTTCTACATCAACTACGTGCTAACTGCTATCCGATATGGTATGTTTACTGTAGCCTTTGTGATGGCCGGGCAGAATCAGGATGAAAGATAACCTATACCTCGTAGTCGTTGCCAGCACAGTAATATTCCTATTGCTATCGGTATTTATTGTCAGCTTCCTGCTGCTATTTCAACGTCGGCAATTGCAGAACATCAGGGAGAAGATAGCCCTGAAAGCAACATACGAACAGGAAATATTACAGGCGCAGATTGAAGTACAGAATCAGACATTACAACAGGTAGGCAATGACCTACACGACAATATTGGTCAACTCCTATCGCTGACGAAACTGCACCTCAACGCCATGGAAGAAGAGGCAGACCTGCAGTCGGCAGCCGTCCGTCTGGTCGATATTGGGGCTGTTGTTGATTTGGCCATTCGTGAGGTACGTGCCCTTACTAAAAGCCTGGATAAAGAATTTGTTGAGCAATTCGGCCTGGTCAGCAGCATTCAAAACGAACTTAACCGCCTTGAACAGATGGGGCGTTTCGCCACCGCGTTCGACTCATCAGGTCAATCGTATTCTCTTGGTTTCAAACGCGAAGTCATCTTGTTTCGCGTAGTGCAGGAATGCCTGAATAACACTATAAAACATGCTGACGCAGAGCAAATTAGCATTCATATCGCCTTCAAACCTGAGCAGTTTGAGTTGACTATCAGCGATGATGGACGAGGGTTTGATCAGATTAACAGTCAAAACCTCAGTTTGAACCAGTCAGGCGCGGGTTTGCGTACTATGCAACGCCGTGTTGAGCTTATTGAAGGAAAGTGCCACATTGAATCTACAGTTGGACAAGGTACCCGCATTGAACTGACTATACCGGTCGTTCCTCATCCAGCATCAGTAACCACCAAGGTCTAAAGCGGTTTTTTTGGAACCTGAAAAATGGGTATCAAGCTGGTAGCAAACCTGACAATTCCGTAAGGGCGAAAAGGTATGTAATGAACGATTTGGCAAAAGAAAATAAACAAAAAGCCCTGTAAGAAAGCATCTTACAGGGCTTTAACTTTTGTTCTGGCGGTCCGGACGGGACTCGAACCCGCGACCTCCGCCGTGACAGGGCGGCATTCTAACCAACTGAACTACCGAACCAGAAACTTGCTTTCAGAACGTTTCAACGTTGCCGTTGTTCTGAAATCGTGGTGCAAAAGTAGGGCGTTGGGGTACTTGGCGCAAGCCCTGGCCTGAAAAAAACCGACATTTTTTCTGCTATAACAGCTTCACCGCTGGTTAACAGGCATATAAGTGCTTACTTTTTTTGCTGCCCATAGCCACTACTCATTATCCTCCGGCCCCGGTGCATCGTCGGGGGTCATCAGTTCGGCGGCACCGGCGGGCTTTTCCTGGTTTGGGTCTTCCGACACCGCCAGGGCCGATTCGTCGGGGTTGGCAAACTGTGTGAGGTGGGGCAGGGCTTCGTTGGGGTTGGTTTCCATGGTCTCGTATCAACTTAGTTTCTGCTGTAACCCCGCCGGGGCTGCTCTGCTCCATTCTTCGAGGCAACGGCTACTTTGGCAAACAAAACGGCCCCAGATTTGTGTTACCACCGCACACATGGCTGTAAGCCGCTTTATCCGCCCCAGGTATGGGCACTCACCACTTTGACACTCTTAAAAACTGCCGGACGTGCCCTTTATCAGGGTATTCTGGGCTTTCTGGCACTCCTGATTCTGGCACTCGCTGGCGCGTGGCTGTTCGACTTCCGGCAGTCGGATGAGGCGTTGCGGGCGGAATTTGCCGGGCAGGCTGTGCAACCGTCCATCCACCGGTATCTCGTAGGCAAGCGCACCATCCGGTTTATGGAAACGCCCACCCTGCCTGGCAAGCCCACCGTCATCTTTGTGCATGGCGCGCCCAGTTCCCTCTCCTTCTTCAACGAATTTTTCAAAGACACCGCCCTGCTCAACCGGGCGCAACTCGTGGCCGTCGACCGCCCCGGCTATGGCTATTCCGACTTTGGGCGTGTAGAACCCTCTATTCTGAAACAAGCCCAACTGCTTCAACCACTTATTGACCGCTATAGATCGTCGCCGTACCTGGTGGTGGTGGGGTCGTCGTATGGGGGGTCGGTGTCAGCGCGGCTGGCAATGAACAACCCCGGCGTGATTGATCAGGTCGTGTTTGTATCATCGGCGCTGGGGCCGGGGCTGGAACGCACCTACGGCATCAGCTATTGGGTAGACAAGGCTCCGCTGCGCGCTTTGGTGCCACCACTGCTGCGCCTGGCCAACGACGAAAAGCTGGCCCACAAACAGGCCTTGGAGGCTATCCTGCCCGACTGGCCCCGCATTACGGCCCGCATTACCATGCTCCACGGCCTGCGCGACGAGTTGGTCTACCCCACCAACGTGGCTTTCGCCAAACAGCACCTGGTCCACGCCGCGTTCAAAGAGTTCATCCTACCCGAAAGCCGCCACGACATTGTCATCAACAAGCGCGACTATATGGCGGACATTTTACTAAATACGCTGCCTTTGGAGAAGAACTAATGTACAATGCACCGTGCGGCGGACCGCAATGAATAATGTACATTAGTTCTTCCTACCCCATCACCTCCACCCTATTCCCTTCGGGGTCCAGTATTACGCTTTCATAGTAGCCATCGCCGGTGCGGCGGGGTTCGCCTACAACGGGCAGGCCGTCGGCGCGGAGGCGGTTAGTGAGGGCATCTACGGTAGCCTCGTCGCCTACCGAGATGGCGAAATGAATCAGGCCCGAAAACTGGGCCAACGCATCGTTCTTTGTGTCGGGGATACCGGGCATCTGCATCAGTTCCAGACGTGCACCACCCTGCGGAAACGACAAAAAATAGGACGAGAATCCCTTGATGGCGTTGACGTATTTTTCGTTGGCCGTGGCACCGAAATAGGTTTCGTAAAACGTCCGCATCCGTTCCAGATCGCGAACCCAGATGGCCAAGTGTTCGATGTGCATGGGGCAAAGATGGTCTTTTTGGGTGTTTAAGGCCTTAGTTCCACTGGCCAGTTGTGGTGCTCCATGGTCAGGATGATACCAAAAAACAAGTTCATGCCCCAGCCCGTAAGGCGGGTCATCCACATGGCGGCGCGGTAGTTGGCGGCAGCGGGATTTTTCCAGACACGTACCGTTAGAACGGCCAGGTGCACCACGCCCGGCACCAGCAGCGACAGCATCAGCCAGAACGGCCACTGCGCCCGGTAGAACACCAGAAAACAGCCACCCGACGCCAGCAGGCATAGCCAGGCATTGATGAACGTACCCCGAACGCCCATCAATCGGCTGATGGTGAGGTCGCCCCGACCCGCGTCTTCGACGTGCTGGTATACCTGCGTGACAGGATATAGCGCCAGGATATTCAGAAACGCAATAACAGTACCCAAGCCCAGATTAACCTCGGCAGGGGCAATCAGCAACTCCCAGAGGCTCATGTCATGCAGGGTAGCGTAGGTCATCAGGAAAACAAACCCGCCCTGAAACGTGCTGATTAATAGCCAACTGGCAATGGGCCGTTTCTTGATACGGATGGCCGGGTGGCTGTAGGCTTTCATAAAAGCACCATAGACCAGAATAAACACCACAAACGGTATATTGACGAACAATCCGCCCAGCAGGGCCAGCCCTTCCAGGCCCATCGACACCCAAAACAGCGTCCGGTCTACGGGGGGTGGGTTTTCGAGGCCATTTACACTGCCTTCGTCTTTGTCGTAGTAACTGTTGAACGTGTTGGCCGCCGGGTACATGAGCACGTGAATGATGAACAGTACCCATAGGGCCACCCACCAGTTGCCAACGCCCGGCAGCAGAGTCATGGCAAACAGGCAGACGGGAAGCAGATAAACGGAGAACGGCAGGCGCAAATGCAGCCATACGGCGCGGAGGGTCATATGTTTAGGTAGGTGAGCAACCTTATTGACATGGTGGAGTTATACAGCTACATCGCTTTATCTAGAATGCCCGTATCTGTACTAGTACCTACAAAAGACGGGCGTTTGTCCGAACAGTCAATACAACTTCATGAACGAGAAAGCTAGTTTCATCAATTCTCTGGGTACGGCTGTACCAACCCACGAGATTCCGCAAGCCCAGATCGCCCACTTTATGGCCGAAGCACTGGGCATGAACGAACGCGACCAACGCCGCTTGACGGCGCTGTATCGCCAAACCCGCATCGACCAGCGTCACTCGGTCCTGCCCGACTACAATAAGCGGCGGGGTGAATATACTTTTTACCCCAACACTGAAGGACTGGAGCCTTTTCCAACGGTAGGGCAGCGCATGGTGCTCTACCGCCAAGAGGCCGTGCCCTTGGCCTTGCAAGCCATCAACGACTGTCTCGGCAGTTACCCCGACTTCGACCGGCAGCGCATCACTCACGTGATTACCGTGAGTTGCACGGGCCTCTACGCCCCCGGCCCCGACATCGAGATTATTGAAGCCCTAGGCCTGCCTGGCACCACGCAACGGCTGGCCATCAACTTCATGGGCTGCTACGGGGCGTTCAACGGTCTCAAAGCCGCCGACGCCATTGTGCGGTCTACGCCGGAAGCGGCCGTGCTGGTGGTGTGCGTGGAACTGTGTACTCTCCATTTTCAGAAAAAAACCGACCTCGACAACCTGCTGTCTAATGCCCTGTTCTCCGACGGTGCGTCGGCGGTACTGGTAGAAGGCACGCCCCGCCCCGACCAGTCCATGCGCCTGCGGTCGTTCTACTGCGATTTGCTGCCCGAAGGCAAAGCCGATATGGCCTGGCACGTAACCGACTTTGGTTTTGAAATGACCCTGACGTCCGAGGTGCCCACCGTGATTCAGAACGGCATCGGGCAGTTGCTGTCGCGGTTGCTGGAACAAAGCGGCCTTACCATCGGCGATATTGGCACCTACGCCATGCACCCCGGCGGACGGCGTATTCTGGAAGTGATCGAGAAGCAACTTGGCCTCGACACCGCCGACAACCGCTACGCCTACCAGGTGCTGCGGCAGTATGGCAACATGTCGTCGGCCACGGTGCTGTTTGTGCTGAAGGCCATCTGGCAGGACATGCTGACCACCCAAACCGGCCCCGACGAAGCCCAGCACATTCTGAGTTGCGCGTTTGGTCCCGGCCTGACGCTCGAATCCATGATCCTGGAAGCCAACTTCACGCCCGTTCAAGTTGAAGTAAGGCAGTCTGATGTTGAAGCAACACTGAAATTTATAAGCGACTAAACTATGGTAGTATCGCCCAAGCAACGCTTGCTCCACCTAGTAACAACTATAGCTCCATTGTCAGTTGATGTGCTTTCTGATATAGAACAGGCTATTACGGTGCAACAAGTTTCCAGAAATGCCTTATTACTTGAAGCTGGACGTGTGTGTCAGTATGTTTGGTTTATTGTAGAAGGGGCTGCGCGCGCATTTTATTACAAAGACGACAAGGAAGTTACGGCTTGGTTCATGGGAAAAGATGACTTCATCATTTCGGTGAAAAGTTTCCTCGAGCAAAAGTCCAGCTATGAATATATACAGACCCTTACAGATGCTACGCTGGTGAGTATCCCTTATGCACAACTATAGCATCTGTACCAAATCCATCCGCAATTTAATCAGGTAGGCAGGGTATTAATAGAACACTATTACTCGCTGAGCGAAGGACGATTATTCCAGCTAAGAATGAATACAGCTGCTGAACGTTACGATAGTCTAATGGCAACGCATCCCACCATCTTTCAACAGGCATCGCTTAAGCAGATAGCCAGCTATCTAAGTGTCACGCCCGAAACCGTTAGTCGATTGAGGAGGCGGAAATAAGTTAGTCTATTCTTGATATTTGTCAAGAAATGTACAACATCATTTAACTTATTTTGTCATGTTCATAACCTCAACAAGAACATGACAAAACTAACTTTATCCCTCGCATTAACCCTTTTGGGCTTATTATTTTGCTTTTCCTGTGAACGTGAATCTGTTACGGATAAGCCTGATTCAGCCTTCAGTACACTCACAGACAAAACAGTTTTAGCAGCAAAAAAATGGCATGATAGTCAACGTTTAAACACAGCAGCTCGACTTGGAGATGAAGGCAACAATGAAAAAACGCTTAACTGGCTGAAAGCTGTAAGTTATACTATTGGCAACGAGACAATCGTTGAGCTTCCTCTAGCCTATAAACAGCTCCAAGGTATGGCTATCACCAAGAGCGGTAACAATAAGAAGACGGGTGAACCTTATCAGCGTCTTGTTAAAGAAGACATTTCTGTAATCAGCAAATACGTTATCGTAAAAGACGTTGATGGTCACTACAAGGCACTGGTAATGAAGGTGGTGGGATCGTTGCTGTTCTATGCCTCGCATAAGCAGGAAGAACTGAATGCGAATAGTTACAAATCTGTACCAACAGATTTTAGCGGATATGTATTGTTTTACGACTGGAATGAAACAATGTTGTATGGCTATCGCTATCAGGTTGGACAGTTGATTGGTACTTGTTCACCAGGCAATAAAAATGGTAGATTGGAAGAAATAACGTGTACTACTACCCCCGTTGACCACTACTATTATAATGATTACCAACCTCCTGTATTTTCATACAGAGATTATATTACTGTTTGCAGCGTCACGGGTAGTAGTGGAGGTGGCGCAGGACCTACTGGTGGACCTACTCTACTACCGGCGGTGGCGGAGGCGGATCTACTGGGGGACAAGCAGTTAGAGATGCGAGTGGAGCATATTACCTACCAGCTTTCCAGACACCAAGTATTGATCCGAAGAAATACGTAAGATGCTTTGGCGGTAATCAGATGAACAACGCATCTGACTATAATTTCACAATCACAGTTTATGTTCAAGAACCATCATCGAGTGGCGGAGGTGATTCATTTGGATTTGATAACGGCGTGGGGCACGTTTTTATAGGGTTGAGCAAGGTTAGCAAATCAAATCCTAATGATAAAATAACTCAAGTTTTAGGTTTTTATCCCACTGGTTTACCTAAAGGTGGCCTTTGGTATGATGGTGCCGTTCATGATAATGGCAATACAAACTACACAATCAAGAAAACATTTACTGTGAGTGCCAGTGACTTCGGTGCAGCTTTACATATGATCGAGGGATTAGACGACATAAGGTACAGTGTTTATGATTTCAATTGTACAAATTACATTTTTTCCATTTGTGATGCCGCAGGAGCGTATTTACCCAAAACAAGAACACTCATTGAAGCTCGATACGGCTCATATACTCCAGGACGTCTTGGACAGGATTTAAGGGATAGAAATTCTAATGATCCTGACATAATTGTGGGGAATAATAAAGCCCCCAGAAGTATGGGTAGTTGCGATTAATTACGAACTATCACACTATCAAATTAATCAATTTTGATAGTGTGATAGTTTGTTGTGAAAAAATTCAAAAATCACTTCTCATGAAATTTTCATTCGCAAAACATTTTATCTTTCGGAAGAAGTTTATTATTTTAGTACTTCTAGTAGTCCTAGTAATAAACCTACCGCCGATACGCTGGATAAGCGAAGTGAGTTTAAACCATTTTTCATACGTCACAAACCACGGACAGTGGTTTGAAGAATGGCAATTCTTTGGATCTAGGTACGAAGACACAGTTGCGAACAATTTTATTCAGTATAGGCAGCATCCTTACTACCGTCAAGATACGGTGCTGTACAGAACTGACCCTGTAAACATCCTTAAATTCTGGCGGTGGTATGATTACGCCACTCATCCGCGCTGGCAGTTACCCTACAACAGTCGGCCCGATACGTTACCCAAAAACGACCACAGTATAGGTTCGGAACCAAAACCATTACCTCAATAGCGTCCCATTATGATAACTATGGACCATGTCTGTTGATCGCCTCGTCTTCATTCACGGCAACCTCGACGTGCCCACGTCGTTCGATGCGCTGTTGCCCCTGCTGCCCGCCGCCCAAACGCTGTGTATCAACCTCGAAAACGATTTCAACAGCTGGGATGCTGCCGTGCCGGTAACGGCTCGCACAGTGGCCCAACGGGTCGTGCAGGCCTACGGCATCAGCCCCCGCGATGTGCTCATTGGCCATTCGATGGGGGGCTGGATTGCGGCACACGTGAAAGAGCTAATCGGCGTGCGCGTCATTCAGCTTAGCTCCTGGACCGACCCGCGCAAGATCAGATCGCCCCTACAGCGGCTCAGCCTGATTCGGTGGGTAGTGAGCACGGGGGTGGTGCAGCATCCGTTCAGCATCCGTGCGGCTAAACTGCTCTATCCGTTTCCGGCATCGCGCACACGGGTTCGTGCCTCGCTCGACAGGCTTCAACGGATTGACCCGGCCTATCTGATGTGGCAATATGAGCTGATTTTCAACGCAGTACCGCCGCTAACCGTACTGCCCGACCTACGCATCCACGCCCGCCACGACATCGTCATCGCCCCACCCGACCAGCCATACGTCAGGGTATCGGGCAATCACCAGATCCACGCCAACAACCCCCACGATGTAGCAAGAGCGATCAGTGAATTTTTGAGCTAAAAACTCTATTTCAGCACGTTCCACGACAGCAGCCCCCAGCGGGTGAGGCGGTAGAGGAGCGACACTTTCAATACGCCGAGGCCATAGATAGCGCTGCGTTTGAAATTGATAGACGACGCCTCGTCGAAGTATTTGGTGGGGCAGGTGACCTCGGCAATCTCGAAGCCTTTGTAGAAAATCTGCGCGATCATCTCGTTATCAAAGATGAAATCATCGTCGTTGTGGGTGAAGTCGAGCGCCTGTAGCACCTCGCCCGAAAACGCCCGGTAGCCCGTGTGGTATTCCGATAGTTTCTGATTCATCAGAATATTCTGCGTCAGGGTCAGAAACCGGTTGGCCACATATTTGTATAACGGCATGCCGCCCTTGAGCGCCCCTTTGCCCAAAATTCGCGACGCAAACACCACGGGGTAAAGCTCATTGCCAATGATCGAGATCATGGCCGTCAGCAGCAACGGCGTATACTGGTAGTCGGGGTGAAGCATGATCACGATGTCGCCGCCCAGTTCGAGGGCTTTGGCGTAACACGTTTTCTGATTGCCACCGTAGCCTTTGTTCACGTCGTGCCGAATGACATGGTTGATGCCCAATGACCTGGCCACGTCGACGGTATTGTCGGGGCTGTGGTCATCGACCAGAATTACTTCGTCAACCAGGTCGAAGGGGATTTCGCGGTAGGTACGTTCGAGCGTGAGAGCGGCGCGGTAGGCAGGCATTACCACCACCACTTTTTTACCATTATACATAAATACAAAGCTAGAGGTTAGCGCCACTCATTTGCAAATAGCGGCCGCTATGAGTTAAAAATGACTAACCCTTGCGGCTGATTATGAATACGATAGCCTACACAAAGCAAATGCGTTGCCGCTAGTCTACCGGTCATTTTGTATCCTTGCACACAAAAAATCTGCCAAAAATGGGTCAATTAGTGTCGGTAACCGCCAAACAGACCACAAACTGGCTCCTGCTGCTTGGCTATACCACGGCGCTAACCCTGCTTCTCTGGCAGCACGAGATGTGGCGTGACGAGCTACACACCTGGACCCTGGTTACCCACGCCACCTCGCTGGCTAACCTGCTCCACGCCATCCGGTACGAGGGCCACCCCACGCTCTGGTACCTGCTGTTGTGGGTAGTGGCCCACCTGTCCGACAGCCCGGTGCTGCTTCAGCTTACCCACGGTTGCCTGGCCGTGTTGACGGTCTCGCTGGTCATTTTCTATAGCCCCTTTTCAACGATAGAGAAGGCGCTGCTGCTGTTTGGCTATTACCTGTTGTATGAATATGGTGTCATTAGCCGCAATTATCAGTTGGGTGTGCTGCTGGCGTTTGGTGTAGTCATTGGCTGGCCACGGGCGGGGCAACGGCCCTTGCTGCTGGCCCTGGGCATAGCGCTGCTGGCTCAAACAAGTTTCTTTGGCCTGCTGCTGGGGCTGGGCCTCAGCGCCGGATTGCTGGTCGAACATGGCCGGGCGGGCAGGCTCTTTACGCCCCAGGTGTTAGTTGGTTTGGGGCTGATAGCCGTGGGCTTTGTGGTGTCCGTATTATCTATTCAAACACCCGAAGATCAGTCGTTCAACATGGGTTGGTATGGCCAATGGAACCCGGAAAAGGCGTTGTCGGCCCTCCGCACGGTGTTTAAAGGCTATTATCCGGTGCCCCGTTTCCGGCTGAGTTTCTGGAACACCGACTGGTCGTCGGACACGGGCATGGCTTTGGCCTACGGGGCTGGTCTGCTGGCCTTGGTTACCCTGGCGCTGGTGGGCTGGTACTTCCGGCGTTCGGCGGTGAGCCTGGCCATTGTGGGGGTGCCAACACTTTGTATGCTGCTGTTTGCGTACGTCCGGTTTGGGGGCAACATGCGCCACAACGGCCACTATATGCTGGCCCTGCTGCTTAGCTACTGGGTATACAAACAGGCTAATCACACCACTCACCGCCCCATGTGGGTGCTGCGTGGTCTACTATTGGTGCAGGCGCTGGTGGGTCTGTTCGCCGCCTATGCCGACGGCCGGTATATGTTTTCGGGGGCAAGGGCTGCGGCGCAGTTTATCGAGCGTACTTATCCGGCCAATACCCTGGTGGTGGGTAACTACAACTACCTCATGACCCCTATTGCCGGGTACCTGCGCCGCGACGTGTATAACCTGGCCAACCAGGCTATGGGGTCCTACGTGATCTGGAACCAGGCCAACTGGAAAGGCAGCGCCGAAACACTCAATTACTCCGACTCGCTGCTGTTTGCCCGATTTGCCCACCTGCACGCTCAACGACTTGGCAGCGTATTGGTGCTGGCGCGCTCACCACTCACCCACCGGTTCGACAAAATAGGTGAGCGCTATATGGTGGCAACGCCCACCGGTATGGCGTCGTTTCGTTGTGTGGGGGCCTTTGCACCCGCCATCGTATTAGACGAGAACTACTTCGTTTACGCGGCAGAACCGGCTCTACCCCACCCACCAACGCGCTGATTTGGCCCCGGTGTCAACTTTTCCGGGCATCAGCCGTTTCTTTGTTATCAGGATACACACTTTATGTTCACCAGCGAAACCTTGTTTTTTAGCGGCTTTGCCGTTTTTGTACTCTTCGTGATGTCGCTCGACCTGGGCGTTTTCTCGTCGAAAAAAGCCCGCCAAAGCCACGTTGTCTCGTTTAAAGAAGCCGCTTTCTGGAGTGCTGTCTGGGTGGCTTTGTCGCTGGTGTTCTATGTGTTTTTGCAGCAGTACGGCTACCTCGTCCACGGCATTACCGACATGGCTAAACTCCAGGCCGTACGCGACAAGTACGCCGACCACGTCGATTTCACCGCTGGGAATTTCGCCGGAAACCTGGCCATTTTCCAGAAAAATATGTCGCTCGAATACATCACCGGCTACCTGGTGGAGTACTCCCTTTCGGCCGACAATATTTTTGTATTCATCCTGATTTTCAACTCGTTCGGTGTTCGCGAGCGGTATTATAAGAAGATTCTGGTGTGGGGTATTCTGGGGGCTATTGTGCTGCGGTTTATCTTCATTTTCGTTGGGTCGGCGCTGCTGCAACGCTTCGACTGGGTCATTTATATCTTCGGCGCGTTTCTGGTCTACACGGGCGTAAACCTGTTTTTTCAGAAGGAAGAAGACGAGCAAATCGACACCGACAAACACCCCGTGGTGCGGTTTGTGTCGAAGTACATGAACGTCTACCAGCGCAACGTAACCGACAATTTCTTCATCCGCCGCAAGAGCGACCGCAAGCTCTTTATCACGCCCATTTTTATTGTGGTGCTGGTAGTGGCCGTCACCGACCTCATCTTCGCCGTCGACTCGATCCCGGCCATTTTCTCGATCACCAAAGACCCCTACATCGTCTTCTTCTCGAACGTGTTTGCCATTATGGGCCTGCGGTCGATGTTCTTCTTCCTGTCGAGTATTATGGGGCAGTTCCGGTTCCTGAAAACGGGTCTGGCGGTGCTGCTCACGTTCATCGGCGTGAAAATGCTGCTCGAGCACCAACTCGAAGGCTGGGGTTTCAAACCCGTCTATTCGCTCTATGTAATCCTGGGTATTCTGGGCACCAGTATCCTGGCATCATACCTGATTCCAGCGAAGGAGGAAGTAGAGAAATAAGTGCTGTTTCCAGGGTATATAGTCCAGTGAGGGCGAATCAGGCTAATTCCTAACAGGAAATTAACAAACCTATTTTTGCCCGACAATGCCCCACGCCGTAGCTTTGTACGTTGCTGACGCACTGTATAAAGCGGCTGCGTTTTCTATCGCAATTAGCTGGCAATCAGCAGTTATCAATTGATAAACACTTCGTTATGGCCAGAAATTTTGTCTCTAACAAAGACGAGTCCGTCCGCCTTTTCACGAATCCTATCCTGCATATGTTCTCGCACGTACACTGGAGTACGCCCCTGATTTTCTGGGTGCCGGTGGTGTGCTACTCGCTATACAAAGGCTTTGCCAATGGGGCGTCGGTGCTGGCCACGGGTGGCTTATTTGTAGCAGCCATGGGGTTCTGGACGTTCGCCGAATACCTGCTGCACCGCTATATTTTTCATTACCATGCCACTACCGAATGGGGCAAGCGCATCAGCTTCCTCACCCACGGCGTTCACCACGACTACCCCAACGACTCGAAACGGCTGGTGATGCCCCCGCTGCTGGGCGCGCCTATTGCGGCGGTGTTTTATCTGGCCTTTTACTACACTCTGGGCAGCACGTACATGCACCCCTTCTTCGCGGGCTTCATCACGGGCTACCTCATCTACGACATGATGCACTACGCCCTGCACCACGCCAAGTTCACGAACCCGTTTTTTCAGGAAATGAAAACCCACCACATGGTGCATCACTACAACGACGCCGAATCGGGCTTCGGCGTGAGCAGCAAACTCTGGGACGTCGTTTTCCGCACCCTGTTCGTAGCGAAGCGTAGGGCGGTAGAACAGGAGGCGTAATACGCTTCCTACGGGCCTCGTCGTTAGCTTTACATATGCAATTGTCGCCCGCCGTTCTTCGTGCTTATCGCCGCCGCCTGACCAATTTAAGTAGCCGCAACCGGTCATTGTTGCTCAATAGCCTGCCCGTCGATCAGTTTGTGGACTTGCACGAGGCCGACTTCCGGCTCAACAAACCTTCCTTCGACCTGGTGGTGGGGCTGATTGCTCAGAAGAAACACATTCCCCTCTGCGCCGTGTCGGACCCGCGCGACGAACGGGCCAACATCCTCAGCAAACACCTGCGGCGACTGATGCGCACCGAACGGTTTATTGAGGAAGAGCGCGGCACCGAAGACCTCTACGTGGGCTGGCCGTTTGTGCGCGGACGCTTCAACGACGGCACGCCCGTGCATGGGCCACTGCTGTTTTTTCCCGTCCACCTCGCCACCGAAGGCAACGAATGGCGGCTGGAACGCCGGGGCGACGTGCCGGTGCAGTTTAACCAGTCGATGGGCCTGGCCTACAGCTTTTTCAACGGCATCAAACTCGCCGATGACTGGACCGACCCCGACTTTACGGACTTCGACAAAGACCCGCTCACGTTCCGAATGCAGCTCTACGACTGGCTGAAGAGCAGCCCGTATGAACTGAATTTCAACACCCAGAACTTCACCAACCTCCTCCAGCAGTTCGACAAACAGTCGGCCAAATCACTAACCGAACTAGAGGCGGTGGGCGAGCTAAAACTATTCCCAGAGGCTGTATTGGGCATTTTCCCCCAGGCTGGTTCGTTTCTGGTGCCGGATTATGATACCATATTGGGGGAGGAAAGGGAGGAGGGGGAAGAAAAGGAGGAAAGGGTTAGCGTAGATTCTCTTTCTTCCCCCTCCTCCCTTTCCTCCCTTTCCTCCTTTTCTTCCTCCCTCCTCCCCCTTCCCGTGGATGCGGCGCAGGAGCGGGCGGTGATGGCCGTGAAGGCGGGGCAGTCGGTGGTGGTGCAGGGGCCACCGGGCACGGGCAAGTCGCAGTTGATAGCCAACCTCATGGCCGATGCCGCCGCCGCAGGCAAGCGTGTGCTGCTGGTATGCCAGAAACGCGCCGCCCTCGACGTGGTATACAAGCGGCTGGCGGAGGTGGGCATGGCCCCGTTTGCCGCCCTGATCCACGATTTTCAGGACGACAGGAAGGCACTCTACGCCCAACTAAACGCCCAAATTGACGCCGTAGAGGGGTATCGACAGCAAAACAACGGGCTGGATGCCGTGGTCCTCGACCGGACGTTTACCCAGGAAAGCCGCCGCATCGACGCGCTCGTGACCGAGTTGCAGGCGTTTAAAGATGCCCTGTTCGATACCTCCGTTTGCGGGCTATCGGTCAAAGATCTGTATCTGAGCAGCAACCCTGCAGGGTCAGCCGCCTCCATGACCGACCTCTACCGGCAGTTCCGGTTCGACGAGGCCACGGATTTTCGCGACCGGCTGGGCTACTTTATTACCTACCGCAACCGCCTCGGCCCGAACCATCCGTTTGCCAGCCGGGTATCATTTGCGCAGTTTACGGGGCAGGACATTGCGGCCGTGCGGCAAACCATCGACGAGGCCGCGCAAACCATGCCCGCCCTGCTCGACCGGGCCGCGCTGCTGCTGGGGCAACGCCTCTCCTGGCCCGACCTCACGGAGCAATATGCCCCCCATCGCGCCGCGCTGGACGATATAGCGCAGACGCTGACGGCACCGAGCAATGCCCTCATCTGGCCGGTACTCACCCGCATGGGCACCGGCACCCTCCCCGACCCCACTGATACTTTCGCCGAAAAACGCACCGAACTAGCTCAGCTAGAAAGCGATGGCCTGCTGAAAACTGATGCCGATACCACTACGCTAACCGACCGGCTGGCGGCGGGCATCACGGCGCGGAAGTCGGTGTTTAAGTGGCTCTTCTATAGCGACAAACTGTTTCTGACCCAGTTGGCAACGGACAATGCCCTCGGCACGTCGCTGGACGATCTGCTGAAAATGAGCCAGTTGTGGAAAAACCGGCAGGCATGGCTCACACAGGCTACCGCCCTGATTGAGCAGTTTACGGGCAACCGCGCCGCCCCCGAACCCACCGTTATACTGGCGCAGTTGCAGACGCTGGAGACCGCCGTGGTGGGGGCGCATAGCCTCTACGACACCCTAGGCAATTTGTTTCTACCCCTTCAAAATCAACTAAAGCAGCCCCAAACCTTACCCGTTTTTACCCAACGGCTGACGCATGTCCGATTACTATATGACGACATAAACGACAAGCAAGAACGGTGGCAAAAACAGTTGACAGCCAGCCAATTAACTATATTATCCTCAAAGTCAGACTACCAGGCAACGCTGCAAACCGCCCTGCGGCAGGATGCCGACAACCTGATTGAACAAGACCGGCTGTGGGCGGCGTTCAGTACCAACGAACGCGCCGTGGCCGACCGCGTGCCTTCGGTGGCAGCGTTTGACAATGGCCTGCGGCTGGCCTGGATTGACCATTTGGAGAGCCTGTACCCGCAACTGCGAAGCGTATCGTCGTTGAAAATGGAGCAGGACGAAGCGGGTTTGCAGGATAGCATCCGCAACCGGCAGGTGCTCACGCGCGATATTCTGCTGCTCAAACTGCGCGAGCAAACCTACCGCGACTTGGTGCTGAACCGGCTCAGCAACGTGGTCAGCTTCCGCGATTTGAAACATCAGGTCACCAAAAAACGGAGCGTATGGCCGGTGCGTAAGCTGATGGAGGCGCACTTCGCCGAGGTGTTCCGGCTCATTCCGTGCTGGATGGCCTCGCCCGAATCGGTATCGGCCATTTTTCCGATGCAGCGCGACCTGTTCGACCTCGTTATTTTCGACGAGGCGTCGCAGTGTTTTGCCGAAAATGGGTTGCCCGCCATGCTCCGGGGGAAGCAGGTGGTGGTGACCGGCGACAGCAAGCAACTCCGCCCCAGCGACCTCTACCGCGCCCGGTTCAACGATGCCGAAACCGACCCCGACGATCTGCCCGAAGCAGCGTTAGAAGTGGAGTCGCTGCTGGATTTGGCGGCGCAATACCTGCCTCAGGTGCTCTTGACAGGCCATTACCGCAGCCGCAGCCTCGATCTAATCGACTTCTCGAACGAGCATTTTTACCACCACTCGCTCAGCCTCCTCCCCGATTTCGAGCAGGCCAACCACGGCGAACCAGGCATCCGCTACCGGCACGTATCGGGGCAATGGCAGGGCAACACGAATTTGGTTGAAGCCCAAGCGGTCGTGGATCTGGTAGCTGAACTTCAGACCGAACTGCCGGGCCGGAGCATCGGCGTAGTGACCGTTAATTTCCAGCAGCAACAATTGATTCAGGAATTGCTGGAGACCTCACCGCACGGGGTCCTTTTCGTGAAAAACATCGAGAACGTGCAGGGCGATGAGTGCGACGTGCTCTTGTTCTCAGTGGCCTATGCGCCTGACGAGAAAGGGCGTTTGTCGGCGCAGTTTGGCAGTCTGAACATGCCGGGTGGCGAAAACCGGCTCAACGTGGCCGTGACGCGGGCGCGGGAACGCATCTACCTCATAACCAGCATATTGCCTAATCAACTAGTGGTAGAAAACACGGCGAACCTGGGGCCTAAATTGCTGAAAGCCTATCTGCAATATGCCCTCGACGTGTCGCAGGGATGGTACCGGCCCACACCCGCGCCCAATGGCGACGTTATCCGGTCGGGGCAGTTACTGCGCGATCAGCTGGCTGCCGAACACCCCAACTGGCAACCCGAACTGCCCTTCGCCGATCTGACCATCCGCCACGACAATCAGTACACCGGCCTTGTTTTAACCGACGATGCGGCGTATTTTCAACAGTCTTCAAAAGAGGCGCACGCTTACCGCCCTGTTGCCCTCACCGAACGCCATTGGCCCTTCCAACGCCGCTGGAGCCGAAATTTTTGGAAAGAAAAGAAAGTTTAATGTACAATGACTTCGCGCTCAGATGCTATAGCGCGAAGCCATTGTACATTATTCATTGCGGTCCGCCGCGCGGTGCATTGTACATTATTCATTGTACATTAAACTATGTCAGCTTTCATCATCGTTATTTTCGGGTTTTGGTTTTACCCGCTGCTGGCTTATGTGGCCATCCGAGCTACCGCCGACCAGCCGGGTACGCGGCAACTTCTTTTATGGATATCGTTCATAGTCAGTGGATTAGCCATCATTGGACTCATTACGGGTATCACCACTACGCTATCGTTGCTCGACTGGTTTATGCTGGTGTCACTTTACTGGACCGTGTCGCTGCTGATCTGGATTTTGCGGACAGAGCGGGGTAAAAAGGGGCATTACCTGGCTGGTATTGCGCAACTGTCCATCTTCGGGGCGGGTTATGTCTTTAGCACGGCGGGGTTCACGGCACTGGGCTTCATGGTGGCTGCCCACGTACCTACCGATGTCCGCAACGTGGGCGACGGGCTGATCTATAAGGAAGTACCCTACGGCAATGCTGTGTCCGATTTTCGACTGAAACGGGTAGAGCTTACCCGCACGCCTTCGCTGTTGCCCGTGGTGGAATGGCCCATTGTTCGGAAAGAATATGACGCCTCCGACGAACTGATGGCCCCACCGTTTGGCATCTATTACAACCAGCAGCGCCAGCAGCTCTGCCTCTCGGCCAGCCACCTCTCCGAAGACACCCATCGCCTCGAAAGCTGGTCCGACACGCTGGATGTGGGGAAGTAGTGACAGTATGCAGTTCTACAGTATGCAGTATGCAGTGGCTTCGCGTTTACCTCACCCGTACGCGAAGCAACCTTAAACCTTAAACATTACACCTTGAACTCATTTCCACGCCTGCACCAAGGCGGGTAGCAAACGGGCATCGGTGGTGGTGACGTTGATGAGGGCGAAGCCGGGTTCGCCGCGTAGCATCCGGCTTCGCACGTCGAATTGCCCAATGCTGTGGTGGTAGCCGTTAGAGAACCACCAGGCCGTTTGCAGCGTCTGGTGGCCCTTTTTTAGTTCGCCTACGTAGATTGGTTGCCCCGACAACGATACCTCACGTACCCGCCGCAGGGTGTAGCCCCGCCCCTGCCAGCAAATGGCCGGGCTGTGTTCGGTGCTGTACCAGTTGGGCAGCGGTTTCACATAAATAAGCTCGCCGGGACGACTGTATTGCACAAAGCCGAAGCGGGTTGACCGTTGCGTATAGCCTTCCCGTGGCGTGACGGTGTAGGGGAGCCGAACAGGCCGCACAAAAGCTACGCAGGCCATAGCAACCAGCAGCAGGGCTGGCATCATTTTCCCTATACGGCTGACAGTGAATAGCTTATCAACTAAAGTTGGCTGCCAGGGTTGCCCTTTTCGGGCCATGAGCAGGCGGGCAACGGCCCAAAGCGGCAACCAGGCGTAGACCGCTACGCACAGCAGCCCAACGCCCTCGTGCATGAGTTGGTCCGGCCTCAGCGCAAACACCACCAGCAGCATAATGCGCAAGAGATTAGCCAGCAGGGTCAGGCCCAGTGCCAGGCCAGCATAGGCCAGTACCCAGGCCAATGGCAAGGCCCGCTGACGTTTACGTTCATAGGCCAGCAGCCAGAAAATAGCTACCAGCAGGGTCATGCCGGTCATGCGCAGGCCCAGACAGGCGGGGTCAACGGCCATCTCCTGCCCGTTCATTATCAGCACGTTACCCTCCGTTTTCACCGTCATACTCATGCCCCGCAAGATCTCCCCCGCCCAATGGCTCAGCGTGAGTCGGGCTGCAAACCCAAACACCGCTCCGACATACCGCAGCCCCGGCGTCAGCGTCAGCAGGGCCGTCAGCCGCCACAGCCACGCCCCCCGATTGGGTTGGCCCGGCCGCGCCGCCAACGCGCCCAGCGCCAGGGTTAGGAGCAAGAGAAGGTCAATGTTCATCGTTTCGCGTAAAACCAACCTACCAGCAGGGCAACCACTACCAGCATGGCCCATTCGTGGGGTTCGGGTACGGCACCGTCCTGTTTCAACGTGGCATTGTCGAGGCCGTTCTGGTCTTTTTTGATGTCGAAACGGTCGTAATCCTGCTGTGTTTCCAGCACCACCAAACTCGACACCGGCGACACCACATGCCCCTTTTGGGCCACCGCTGCCAGGGTGCTATCGTTGCGATAGGCCTTGTCGAAATACCGCCGACCAACGCGCTGCATAAGTTGGTTATACGTAAATAAACGCAGCAGATGATCGGGTGCCAGACTGGCTGTTTGCGGCTTATTACTGACCAATACTCTTTGATTATCAGCCTGTTGACCAGTATTTAGTTGCCGAATAACCATACCCGAATTGGGTAGCGACACTTCGTCGGGAGCTGCGGTATTGGTGGGAAACTGCTGCCGGGTTAGGTAGGTGTCCCGCAACTGAGTCAGGTTGGTAGTAACCATGTGCAACACCCCTAATTCGGTCAGCGTTTTCAGGTACGGCGGCAGGACTACGCCCAGGTTTACTGCGTTAATAGGTGCCAGCAAGCTAACCGATTTCTTGGCCAGTCGGTCGGCCATCAGGCTTCCGTTGAGGTCAGCCAACGTGGGACCATCGGCTCCTTTGGTAATGAGCAGGGCCGTAGCGGGGGAGTTAATCCGATCAATCGGGAACAGGCTGAACGGCTTTTTCACCAGTTCGGCAAATAGACTATCGCGGTTGGTGGGCGTTACCTTCAATAGTCCGTCATTAACTACCCAAAGCCGAATAGTATGCTGACTGTCAACCGTTTCGCAAATGGCGCTGAACTCATCGGCTGTCCAGGATTCGTTTACGTCGAGGTACAGGTCGGTGGGCCAGAACGGATGTATCGCAGAACGATACGCTCCTACCTGATACGCTTTACCATCCAGCCGAAAGGGTTCGGGCGAGAGCGGCGGGGGCGTAAATTCCAGCGACCAATCGGGCTGGTAATCGCGCTCCCGCGTCAGGGTCCGGTTCATCACCTCGCCCGATAAACCCCGCATCGTCAGGGCCGTCGGCTCCGTATCGAAGCTGAGGTTAACCGTCTCGGTTGCCTTGCTGGCATCGGGGCCTTCAAACCACGGATTCCGATAAACCAGTTGACTGTCAATTAATTGCAACGGCGACGTAATCCCGATCTTCACCTGCCGCACCTTGCCCGGCATTACCGGAAACACCCGCACCGTAACCCGGTTACCCTCCTGCCACGTCACCACCGACGGGTCGCGGCTTTCTACGCCCACGATGGTTTTGTAGGCTGAATCAGCTTTAGTCTGCGTGGTGAGGCGGGCTGGTGCCTCGCGCCCATCAATCCACAATGACAGGGCCGACACCGCCGAGCCTTCAGGCAAGTGGAACGTGTAGAGCACCTCGCGGTTGCCCCACTGCGCCGCGCTTTGCACCCAAAGCGTTTTTTCGGTGTAACCCAGCCGGTATTGCGGCCAGATTTTCACCTGCGTAGCCACCTGCGTGGTGGTCAGGTTGCGGCCACTCCACAGCTTGGTTTCGGTGCCGTAATGCTCCTTGCTGACCGTCCTGAGCAGTTTTGCTCCGCTCGGTCCATCCAGCACGGGCACGGGAAACAGGTTGTGGGCAATTACCACCAGCGGGTCGTGCAGGCGCACGTCGTCGAGAACGGTGAGGTCGCCGAAAGAGCGGGTCCAGGGGGTTGTGCCGTAGACGATGTTGGTTTTCAGAATCCGGTCGGTGACGGGGCCGGGGTGTAATTGTTGGGCCATCTGCACCCAGTCGGGCAGGTCGTTGGTTTGGCGTAGGGCGGCGGTTCGCTGCACCTGATTGAGCTTAGCTACGGTATGGTGCCAGTTTAATAGGAAGATCACGAGCAGGTTCAGCGGCACCAGCAGCCCCGCCACCACGGCATGGCGCAAATAGGGCCGTTGCCGGGCCGCCACCCACAACTGCCGCCCTACCACCCAAGCCATCAGGGCCGGAATAAACGTATGGATCGAAATACCCAGCACCAACAGGCCCGGAACACTGATGGGGTACAACTGCGCCACGTAAACAGCCTGATACACAACGAGTAACCATGTACCAGTCAGCCCGGCGTAGAGCAGTTGCTGCCCCCAGCGCGGCAGGATGTCGGCCCAGGTGTGGAGCACCATGAGTAGGCCACTACCCACAATAACCCAACTCAGCCATGGCACTGACTGCTCAAACACGGCCATCTGCCGGTTTAGGGCAAAGGCACTCAGCCACCACAATACCAGCGACACCCACACCGACGCCTGCTGCCGCCGGTCGTGCCTGACGTAATAGGCGTATCCGCCGTTGAAAAATATCACCGTACCAAAGACCAATGCCAGGGCGTAATGACCCATAAACCAGGTCATGGTATCCTGCCTGGCGGCGCCGTTTTGTGATAGCCAATCGTGCGACAGAAACAACAAACCCGACACAGTAAACAGGCTTACGCCCACCTCGTACTTTTCATCGCGAAACACAGATTTCCAACCTGTTACTATTGTCCCTGCATTTCCCGGCGTAGGGCTAAGCAGAAGTTCCTGCCGTGCCTCGTCTGCCAGCGTCTGGTAGTCAATTTCAGTTTCCATAAAGTACTTTGTATTTCAAAGTGAAAAGATAAAAAAATAGGCTATACAGTTTACCCTGCCCCCCGGATAAAGGCTTCCAGGGCGTTTAGGTGGTCGGTGAACGCTTGTTTGCCGGCATCGGTGGCGGAGTAATTAGTGTTGGGTTTACGACCAATGAATTGCTTCTGCACCAGCACGTAGCCCTGCTCTTCCAGCGCCCGCAGGTGGGTGGCGAGGTTACCGTCTGTCAGGGCCAGCAGTTCTTTCAATTCGTTAAAACTGACCGTGTCGTTCACCATCAGCACCGACATGATGCTGAGCCGCGCTTTGCTTTCAAACGCTTTGTTGAACCGGGACAGCAGATCGTTCATCATTGGGTTTGACGGTCATATTTGTACCACATGAGCGTGCCGTACAGGATGTGCAGCACCCCGAAGCCGATAGTCCACATCAGCAGGCCGTAGCCGGTCAGGAACAGGGCAATTAACCCCAGCGCAATTTCGCAGAGGCCCAGGTACTCCAGGTCGCGGTAGGTATACTGTTGCGCGTTGAGCAGGGTGAGGCCGTAGAAGGTGAGCATAGCCGGACACACCAGCCAGTTGAGCCGGTGATAGACCAGCCCCAGGCAGAAAATGCCCCCCACTACCAGCGGCACTATGAGCGCCCACATCAGCCGCCGCGAGGCCAGCGTCCAGACGGTGTGCCCCATGCGCCGGGCTTTGCGGGCGGTGAAAAACCAGGCCGCCAGCAACGACAAGACAAACACACAGACAGCATCGAGGGCCAGAAACTCGATCACCTCGCGCCGCGACAGCGGATTCAGCCGCTGGTACGTACCCGAATCGAAGAGCGTCAGCCAGCCCGTACGCAATTGCAGATAAGCCACCAGCCCACCCGCCAGCGCAATCAGCCCCGCCGACACGCCCGACAAGCCGCTGAGCGACAGGAACTTAGTAGACCGCTCCATCATGCCACGGATCTCGGTCAGGGTTTGTAGATGTTCGCGCGACATAGTTTTTTTAATGTACAATGAATAATGAACAATGTACAATGGAAGGTAGCTGATGCATAATGGCTAACAAACAGGGCAACCTGCTGTCGGAGTTAATCATTGTACATTGTTCATTATTCATTGTACATTAAAATCAACTTAGGTCCGAAGATAAGCAACCCGACTACTACGGCCGTGATGCCCAAGATAAGGACGGCGGCGGCGGAGAGGTCTTTGGCGGCTTTAATGAGCGGGTCATGTTGCGTGGTGACGCGGTTACAGAGCTTTTCGAGGGCGGTATTAAACCCCTCGGCGGCCCAGACCAGGCCAACCTGCGTGCAGATCAGCGCCCATTCTGTAGCCGAAAGCCCCAGCCAACTGCCCAGCGCCACCACTACCACGGCCACCAGCAAATGCACTTTGGCGTTGTTTTCATACCGAAACAGGTCGATGATGCCCTGCCCGGCGAACTGAAAACTACGCAGCACTTTTGGCAAATTAATCATGGGTACGTGGCCGACCGGGTGCTGACGCGGCTCTCGGTAAACAACCAGAACGCAACATACAGCACGGCCAGCCCAAAACCGTAGGTAAGGGTCACTTTCTGCGCTACCGGGTCGCCCAGGGCATCCCAGAGGGCACGGCTCAGCACAATGGGCTTGCTTACCAGGTGCCAGCTATTCCAGCGCCCAAACCGACCCAGAAAAATACCGAACCCCGCCAGCGCCTGACACGCCAGCACCAGTCCCCAGGCCGTGACGCCGTTGGTGAGGGTGTTGAGCAGCCGGTGCGCCAGCAGCGTACTGTAGAGGCCAGCCAGCAGGCCCGTGAGTGCACCCACAAAAATCAGCAGGGTATCGTAATAGATGTATGTGTTGTCGGTGTGGCGGAGGTGAAACAGGTCGGTGATGATGTAGGGCGCGTTAGGCATAAATAACAGCCATAGCGCTAACGCTGAATAGGTTACCAGTTTTAGTCGGTTGCCAGTGAGTAGTCCCGGCGCAGACCGCAGGTCGCGGAGAACAAGCATGATGCCCAGCGGAAACAGGGCCAGAAAGAGGTTCCAGGCACCCATGATGAGGTACCACCAAACGCCCGTAAACAGTCCGCGCCCCACGGCAAACAGGAGACAAACCGCCGTTAGCAAGGCGAGTGCCCGAAGGCCCTCTCCCTGCGACGACGGAACGGTGGGGGTAGACTGCCTTACCAAAAACTTAGTCGGATAAAGCATAGTGCTGAAAGTACTTTGAATTACAAAGTAACAAGAGCGGTAAGGACAGATGCAAGCGTTTGAGGGGATTTTTTTAAAATTAGTCTAAAGTTTAACGTCTAAGCGGGCCGCCGCTGCGGGTCTAAAGTTGGCTGACGCACCATTAAGCTTGCGTCAGCCAACTTTA
>NZ_JAFMYU010000011.1 GCF_017353255.1 Fibrella aquatilis
CGGTCCGCCGCTGCGGTTCATTGTACATTAAAAGATGAAACGCACTGCCAAGATCCTTATCGCGCTTGTGGTCCTGCTTGTGGTGGCGCGGCTGTTGCTGCCTTACTTCGTGCTACGGTATGTAAACAAAACCCTGGCCGACATGGGCGACTATACAGGGCATGTGGCCGATATTGACATTGCCTTGCTGCGGGGTGCCTATCAGATTAATGATCTGACAATCAGAAAGATAAATGGTAAAGTAAAAGAGCCGTTTGTCAGTATCCCCCGGTCCGATCTGTCAGTAGAATGGAGGCTGCTGTTTAAAGGGCGGCTGGTTGGGGAGATTGAATGCTACGAGCCACGACTAAATTTCTCGTTCACCAACAACGAGAGCACCCGCCAAACCGGCGAAGGTGCCGACTGGACCCAGGTCGTGAAAGAACTGCTGCCTATTCAAATCAACCGATTTGCTGTCATCAACGGGCGTGTGGACCTCATCAGCCTCTTTACGCAGGCCCGCGCCGATTTGTCGCTCCAGAAAATGAACGGCGAACTACGGAATATCCGCAACGTAGAAGAAAAATCGGGCAGTTTACCCTCGCCCGTTTGGCTTACCGGTGACGTGCCCGGCTATGGCGGCACCATGCGTTTCGACGCCAATATGTACTTGCTAAAAGATATTCCCGATTTTAATTATAACCTGAAATTCACTGACTTACAGCTGGTTAAACTCAATCCCATTGCCCGCGAATACGCCAATGTCGACTTCGATAAGGGTAGTATGAGCGTGTTTTCGGAGATGGCCATGAACAACGGGAAGCTGAACGGCTACCTGAAGCCGCTGACGAAAGACATGACGGTTTTCAGGCTCAAAGAACCCGGCGAACACCGTACCATTGGCCGGTTTTTCACCGAGTTGCTGGCGCAGGGAGCCACCGAAGTACTGGAGAATAAGAAGCGCGATCAGGTGGCCACGCGCGTGCCCCTCACCGGCGATATCAACAACATCAACACACCCATTTGGCCTACCATTTTTGGCGTACTGCGCAATGCCTACGTGTCGGCGTTCGAGAAAAAATTCGACAACGATATCACCTTCCAGGACGCCCTCCAAAGTTTCAAGGAAGACTTCAAAGAGAAACGCGCCGAACGAAAAGCTGCCCGCCAAGAAAAGCGCGCCGAGCGCAAAGCCGCCCGCCAAGCCAAACGAGAAGCCCGAAAAAGAGAACGCGAGAAGAAAGGGTAGTTAGTAGGACTTTTTAGTACAGAGTTGTAGCCTCACCCGTTACTCGTTTCGCCCTTATACCGGATGGTGCCGATGGCGGTGGTGATGGCGGTGAGGATGACCACGAGGGTGAGGATGCCCTCGCGGAAGCCGGTGAGCTTCAGGGCTTGCGGAATATTGGTGTAAAGTAGGATCGTGATGAGGCCGCGGGGGGCAATCCAGTCGAGGGGGCGGGCGTCGCCACGGAAGAGGGCGCGGAGCAGCGGCCACCGCACGGCGAAGATGACTAAGACAAATAAGGCGCTGACAATCAGGGCGTCGGTGTCGATCAGGGCTTTCAGGTCAATAGAGAAGCCGTAGAGCAGGAAAAAGAACGTGCGGACAATGAAGGCCCCTTCGGCGGTCAGGTTTTTGAGTTGGTCCAACTCTTTTTCAAACAGGTCGCTCTTGAACAGCCGTGCCAGATTACCCCGGATAAACAGATCGGTGTTGTTGAGAAACAGTCCGAAAATAAGCACCAGCACCAGCGATGACAGGTCGTAGATATCGGCGATGGCGTAGACCAGAAACAGCACCGAAATAATGGGCAGAAACTTGACTGGATGGTTGATGCGGCCAATGAGGTAGAGCAGCGCCAGGCAACAAATAATGGAGATTACGCCCATCAGCATCGTATCGCGTACAAACCCGAAGGCTGCTCCCCATACCGATTGGTCGCTGACAATGAGGAAGTTGTAGAGCATGATGCTGATAATGGCCGCAAAAGACGTCTCGTAGGTACTAAACTCGCGTTTGGCGGCAGCCAGGGGACGTACGGCCTGTCCGGCAATGGAACTGCTGACGACGCTGAACGGCAGGGCATTGAGCAGACACTTGTAATACGACTCGTCGAGGAGGAGGTAAAGCATGGTGGCCAGCAGCAGCGTGGTGAGCACGATAGACAGCAGGGCCATTAGTCCTGTGCGCCGCACCAGGCTAAGCCGTTCGGGTTCAATGTCGAGGTCGAGGCCCCCTTCCAGTACTACCAGAATCAGCGACAGCGTACCTAGCGTAGAGAGTGTGGGCACCACCAGCGGCACCTGTATAGACAGTGAGTTGGTTAACAGCCGCAGTAATACGCCCAGCAGCAGCAACAGTAGCACCGGCGGCGTTTTAAACCGGCTGCTTAGCAGATCGAAACCATACGAGATCAGTACGGCGAGGCTGAGAACAAGAATCAGGTACGAGGTAGTCACGAGGAAGCCAGTAACAGAAGACAGTAAACATAACCCCAAGTTGGGCCAAATCTGTAATTTGAGGGCATGAAACTGCTTTTACACCGTGCCAGCCTGCGCCTGCGTCACACCTTTACCATAGCCCACGACAGCCGCGACGTGCAGGAAACGCTGATTGTCGAGCTACAGGACGGGCCGCTATCGGGCTTTGGCGAGGCCACGGCCAACCCCTATTACGGCATCACTATAGACCGGATGATGACCGACCTGGGCCGTGTGCGTGACCTGATCGAAACCCCCGACTGGGCCACCGCCGAAACCCTCTGGGACCGGCTGCACGAGGCCCTGGCAACCAACCCTTTTGCGCAGTGCGCCATTGACGAAGCTGCGCACGATCTGGTAGCCAAACGGGCCAGAAAACCCCTCTACGCGCACTGGGGGCTGAATCTGGACATGCCCCGCCCGCTCACTAACTTCACCATCGGCCTCGATACCCCCGACGTAATGCTGGCCAAAATGCAGGAACTGCCCTGGCCGCTGTACAAGATAAAATTGGGTAGACCAGACACCGATCTGGACACGCTGCGTCTGCTGCGGAAACATACGGCGGCTGAGCGCAGCCCAGCAAAATTTCGGGTTGATGCCAACTGCGGTTGGACGGTTGACCAAACGCTGGCCTTCGCGCCTGAACTCGTGGCCCTGGGCGTAGAACTCATCGAGCAACCCCTGCCTGCCGACGATTGGGATGGCATGGCCCGCCTTCGCCGCGAACTGCCCCAACAATTGCCCGCCGGAGCTACGTTGCCCCTTATGGCCGACGAAAGCTGCATTACCGAAACCGACGTGGCCCGCTGCGCTGACTATTTCGATGGGATCAACATCAAGCTCACCAAGTGCGGCGGCCTTACCCCCGCCCGACGCATGATCGCCGACGCCCGGCAACGTGGCCTGCGCGTGATGGTAGGCTGCATGACCGAGTCGAGCGTGGGTATTTCGGCCATTGCGCACCTGCTGCCCCTGCTCGATTTTGTGGATATGGACGGCTCCTTATTAATCACCAACGACCCCGCTACCGGCGTTACTTTCAATTTCGGCACGGTGCAGTATGTAAATGCAAATGGCACGGGGGCAGTATTACGCGTATGATAATCAATCAACTACCTAACCGAACAATTACCTACGAAGGGCGCGATTACCTGTTTTTTTCGGGGACGGCGTATCTGGGTTTGGCGCGGCGCCCCGCCATGCAGGCGTTGCTGGCTGAGGGCGTGGGGCAGTATGGGCTGCACTTTGGCGCGTCGCGGAATGGGAACCTGCAACTGGCTATTTTCGAGGCCGCTGAAACCAAACTGGCCGGGCAGGTAGGCGCTCCCGCAGCGCTGACGGTGTCGTCGGGGATGTTGGCGGGGCAGGTAGTGGCCGACTGGCTGGCTCATCAGGTAGAGCCAAACGCGGTAGGTATTCAGGCCCCCGGTACACACCCCGCCCTTTGGCATCCGCTGATAAAACCGCAAACCGTTGACTTACACGGCCACCAGAGCCTACCAATGAATTTAGCCCCGGCTTACATCCTTACCAATTCGGTTGATGCCATTCGGTCAGGACTGTACTCGTTCGATTGGATCAATCAACTGTCTGACAACCAAATGATTTGGTTGATTGTGGATGATTCACACGGGTTAGGTGTGCTGAATGGGGGGCGGGGCATTTGGCCACAGTTGGCCTTAAAACTGGCCGCTAAACCTAACGTCCGGCTGCTCGTCACGGGCTCGCTCGCGAAGGCCATGAGTTTGCCGGGCGGGGTTATTTTCGGCGATCTCGACACGCTGGTTGCCATTCGCCAGACGGCCTACTTCGGTGCCTGTTCACCCATGCCGCCCGCCTATGCCTACGCCTATGTCCACGCCGATGCCTTGTACGCGGAGGGGTACGAGCGGCTCATGCGCAACGTGGCGCTGGCCGAGGCTGCCTTGCTGCCTACGGGCTTGTTTAGCCACGCGCCGGGTTACCCCGTTTTCTACACCGACCACGACGATCTGTATCCATTCCTGCTTGAAAACGGTATTTTCGTGTATTCGTTTGCCTATCCCACCCCCGCCGACAAGGCCAATACCCGTATTGTCATCAGCGCCTTTCATGAACCACAAGACATCCATAATTTGGCCGTTGCTGTGCGCCGGTTTGCTCAACAGCACACTCGCTATAGCCCAGCCCACGCCTGACCCGGCCACTAACCTGGGTAAAACAGACAAGTTCCTCGCCGATTTAATCAGGAGCCGTCCGGAGCTATTTGGCAAAGTTCTGGCCAACCCCTCGGCCTACGACGTGCAGGTTGTCTACACCCAAATCAACCGCGACGCGCAGAACCGGCCTTCGTTTAAAACATACCGCTACCAGGTCGATAAAGACCGGTATTTCTATCCCGCCAGTACCGTTAAACTGCCCGCCGTGCTGCTGGCGCTGGAGAAGCTAAACGCTCTGGGTGTGCCGCGCGATGCCACTATGATTACCGATTCGGCCTATGCCAAACAGACACGGGTGCGGCGCGATACCACGGCAAAAACCGGCCTGCCATCTGTTGCTCAGTATGCGCGTAAGATTTTGATTACCAGCGATAACGATGCGTTTAATCGCTTGTATGAACTGGTGGGTCAGTGCCCATTCAACGATGGCTTGAAAGCCAAAGGTTACGAAAACACCCGCATTGTGCATCGCCTGTCGGTGCCGCTAAACGCTGACCAAAACGCGCACACGAATCCGGTTTTCTTACTGCCCGATAGGCAGAATGGGCCAACGCTGGAACAGATTACCGGGCCGATAAAGGTAAATTTTGCTGCTGATACAGCTGGTTTAAACATCAGGGTGAAATCAGTCCCTGCCCAGGTTTGCGATCACACGCCGCAGGCACCCGGTCCCATTTTGCGTGGCACAGGCTACATGGTGGGGCGCAACTATTATGTGGGCGATTCGCTGGTGAAAAAACCGTTCGATTTTACGGCCAAAAACGCGTTTCCGCTCGAAGACCAACAGGCCATTCTGCGGGCGCTGCTGTTCCCGGAGTCGGTAGCGCCTAAACAGCGGTTCAACCTCACCCCCGACGACTACCGGTTTGTGTACCAATACATGTCGCAACTGCCCCGCGAAACGCGCTGGCCGAACTACAAAGCCGACACCAGCCTGTACGACAGCTACTGTAAATTCCTGCTCTTCGGCGATCAAAAAACGCCCATCCCAAGCGCCATTCGCATATTTAACAAAGTGGGAGACGCCTACGGCTACCTCCTCGACAATGCCTACGTGGTTGATTTCGACAAGGGTATCGAGTTCATGCTCACGGCCATGATTTCGTGCAACAGCGATGGGATTTTCAACGACGACCAGTACGATTACGACAGCGTGGGCTACCCCTTCATGGGCAACCTCGGTCGCCTGATTTACGACTACGAAGCCACCCGCAAAAAGCCCCGCCAACCCGACCTGAGTCGGTTTCGCGTGACGTATGATCGATGAAGAAAACTGTTTATGGGCTAGCCCTGCTGGCACTACTAACGGCCTGCGCCAAACCCGCCGTAGATCCTCAGCCCGCCGACGATGGCGAGAAAGTAGCAGGCAGCTACGAAATCAGTCGAATCCTCTACGATGCACCCGGCGTGGATGATGATTCGGACGAGATTTACCCACAAACCATTGCCAAAATAATTTATTCGGCTGGTTTAGAAGTAGAACGGGTTAACGCTAACTCAGTAAGAATCAGCCTTGTGCTGCGCGAAACGGGCCGGAAAAACGCCGTCAATGTGGTAGGTACCCCCAGCCTTCGCAACAACTTTGCTTATCAGGATACTACTAAAGTGGGTGTGGCCGACGGCAGAGTGCTTAACCTCGACTTCACTAATAACGACGCCCACATCATCATCGAGTCGAAGAAAAAATAAAGGGGGCGGCCTACAACTGGGTTACTTCAACCCCTGTAGAAAAGCAATGCTTTTAGGCATTTGCTCCATGGCGCGTGAAGATTCGTCTTCAATGAAAAAGTGCTTGATGCCCGCTTTTTTTGCGGCGGCCATAAAGGCGGCAATGCCCACATCGCCCGCGCCGAGCACCACGTTCGATTCTACGTCATCGTGGCCCGACATGGTGTTGGGGGTGCCGGGTTTGCGGTCTTTGAGGTGGGCCAGCAAAAACCGTTTCGGGAATTTCTTAAGGATCGCCACGGGGTCTTCGCCGGGGGCTTTCACCCAATACACGTCCATTTCCAGATTAACATATTTCGGGTCCAACTGAGGCACCATGTAGTCGAAATAGGTGGCCTGCATGTCGGGGATTTTCTGAAACTCGTAGCCGTGCGTGTGGTAGCAGAGCGTGATTTTCTCGTCGGCCAGTAGCTTGCCGGCGGTGTTGAATACGTCGATGGCGCGGTCGGCATCTCCTTGCGTAAACAGGTCGGCGGTGTGCGGAATCCAGGCGCAGACCACGTATTTGGCCCCCAATATTTTGGCCTCGTTGATGACTTTCGGGACGTTATTTTCCAGGTCTTCAAAACTAGCGCCAGTACTGATGGCCTTTAACCCGTTCTTATCCAGCTCTTTACGAAACGCTTCGAGGGTCATACCATATGTGCCCGCTACCTCCACTTCGCGAAAACCCATCTGCCTCACCTTAGCCATCGTGCCGGGTACGTCGGCCTTGAATTGATCGCGGAAGCTGTATAATTCAAGGCCCACTGGGGCCGTTTGTTGCGCCAGTGATGGGATGAATAGTGCGGCCAAAAGAAACGCAGACAGTAGGTGTTTTTTCATGGAAGCAGGGGATTCGATCTTGCTAACTGAAAAACGGGTTTCAGCCCGAATCTACTTTTTCGCCGCTCGTTGGGCCGTCACCTCGTCGGCTGTAATGGCGCTGGCCTTATTGCCGAAATTGCTACGTACGTAGGTGAGCACGTCGGCAATCTGGGCATCGGTCAGGAAGTCGTGGGCGGGCATCACGTTGTCGTAAGTTTCACCTTCCACTTCGGCGTTCTGAAGTCCGTTGAGCAGCACCCCAATGAGCCGGGCTTTGTCGCCATTCACCCACTCGGTGCCACGCAGGGGTGGGTTCAGGCCCGGTACGCCGCTGCCGTTGACCTGATGGCATGTAAGGCAATATTGCTTGTAAACAGCTAAGCCAGGCTCCGCTTGCACCACCGACGACCCACTTTTTGCCCTCGCTACAATAGCCCGCGTAGCCTGCTTCGGCTTCTTCGATTGCGCAAACAGGCTGGCAGAGGACAGGACTATGGAGATGAGAAGGATGTATTTCATAACGAGATCGAGTAGGGTAAATGGTTGATGGTCAGCGTTTCTGTGGTTTGTAGTTAGATACGACAGCGCATTGCTGACGCATAGCCCCTCGACTGCGCTCGGGGTGACAACAACCTCGAATCAACTCAAGAGGATTGCTCTAGTACCCTGTCACCCCGAGCGCAGTCGAGGGGCCTACAGCGCGTAGCCCCCACACCTCCCCCTTTCAATAAATAAAATCGAGGTTTTTGTCTTTGAACTCTTCGTTGTCAAGCTCCAGAAACTCTTCCCAGAACGGGTCGGCGGGGAGGCCGGCGCGGAGAATGAGTGGTTCCTTTTTCACGGGATGAACAAAGTACAATCGCCGGGCGTGAAGGTAGATTTTCTTGTCGGGCACTTCGCGGTCGTAGCCGTATTTGGCATCGCCCCGGATGGGACACCCCATAGCGGCCAGCTGCGCCCGAATCTGATGCGGACGACCCGTAATGGGTTCTACTTCCAACAAATAGTGTTCATTGATCTTGCCCAACAGCCGGTACGTCAGCTCGGCGCGTTGCGAACCGGGCACCTCTTCATCGTAGGTGGTCACCTGATTTTTGGCTTCGTCCTTGATCAGGTAATGCACCAGCCGACCCTTTTTTTCGGTGGGATGTTTGCGTACCACAGCCCAATAGGTCTTCTGTACCAGGCGTTTGCGGAAAATTTCGGCCATGCGCTCGGTCGCTTTCGAGGTGCGGCCAAACACCACCAGCCCACTCACGGGCCGGTCCAGGCGATGCACGGGATTGAGGAAAACGTCGCCGGGCTTGTTGTATTTTTCTTTGATATAGTCTTTCAATATCTCCGTCAGCGACGGGTCTCCGGTGCGGTCGCTCTGAACCAGCACACCCGGCTCCTTATTGACAATCAGGAGGTGGTTGTCTTCATAGACAACGGAATATGGCAGGCGCTTCTTCATCTTTCAATGTACAATGTATAATGCACAATGGATACTAACAACAAGCTTCTGCCTTCGGACAAAGCTCATTGTACATTGTGCATTATACATTGTACATTCAAGAAACCAACCTAGTACGCCTCCGTTTCGTTCGGGAAGTCGTTGGTCTTCACGTCGTCTACGTAGTGGGCAATGGCCTCCAGCATTATGTTGTGAAGGTCGGCGTAGCGGCGCAAAAAACGGGGTTTAAACTCCTTGTTGATGCCCAGCATATCGTGAATCACCAGAATCTGCCCGTCGGCGTCGGGGCCGGCACCAATGCCGATGGTAGGAATCTGAAGCTGTTCCGACACCTGTTTGGTGAGCGTGGCGGGGATCTTTTCGAGCACCATGCCAAAGCAGCCGATCTCCTGAAGCAGCAGGGCATCGCTGATGAGCTTCTGGGCTTCGGCGTCTTCTTTGGCTCGCACGGCATAGGTACCAAACTTATAGATTGACTGCGGCGTGAGGCCCAGATGCCCCATTACGGGCACCCCCGCGCTCAGCACCCTCACCACCGACTCGCGGATTTCCTGACCGCCTTCCATCTTCACGGCGTGCGCACCCGATTCTTTCATGATCCGAATGGCCGACCGCAGCGCCTCCGACGAGTTGCCTTGGTATGACCCAAACGGCAGATCGACCACCACCAGCGCCCGTTTCACCGCCCGCACCACCGACCCGGCATGGTAGATCATCTGATCGAGGGTGATGGGCAGCGTGGTTTCGTGTCCGGCCATCACGTTCGAGGCCGAATCGCCCACCAGGATTACCTCTACTCCGGCGGCATCAACCACGCGGGCCATGGAGTAATCGTAGGCCGTGAGGGCCGAAATTTTCTCGCCCCGGCCTTTCAGCTCTTGAAGCGTGTGCGTCGTAACGCGCTTGATATCAGGGTTGTGTACAGACATGGTGATTTACGAATTACGATTTACGACTTACGATTTATTGCTGACGCGTCGACTAGCTGTAGCGTAAATGAACGCGTCAGCAATAAATCGTAAGTCGTAAATCGTAATTCGTAAATCTATTTACCTCGGTGCCAGCCAGGCTTCGGGGTTCATTTTGGCGAATTCTTTCCAGATCTGGAATTGTAGTTCCGAGTTGCCACGTCCGTCCGTGCCAACGGCACCGATGGTTTCGCGGGCTTTTACTTTTTCGCCCACCTTCACGTTTACGCTTTTCAGCTTGGCGTAGATCGTGTAGTAGTCGCCGTGCTGAATGGCCACCACGTTTTGGCTGCCCATTACAAACTCCACGTTCATGACCACGCCGTCATAAATGGCGCGGACGGCCTCACCGGCGTTGGTCTGAATGTCGATGCCGGGGTTTGATACTTTCAGGCCCTTCAGCACGGGGTGGGGATGTACGCCAAACCGCTCCGACACAAAACCATGCTGCACCGGCCAGGGCAGCCGCGCCCGCGAGGCCGCGAAGGATGACCCCAGCGCCAACTCTTCGCGGTTAAGGTTACTGGCCGTACGCGTGTTGTCTGACTTGGCCAGGGCTTCTTCTGGTTCGGGAATGACCACGGGCGGGGGGGCGGGCTTGCCCTCTTCTTCGGCCTTTTTGGCCGCAATAGCCCGTTCGCGTTCGGCCTCGCGGCGTCGGGCGGCGTCGGCTTTGGCTATGCGAATCCGCTCGGCGCGTTCGCGGGCGGCGCGGGCGGCCCGTTCGCGGGCCTCGCGGGCAATGATGGCCGTAATCATGTTCTCCAACCGCCCAATAGACCGGCGACTTTCGGCCAGTTCGGCGCGGAGTTGACCCTCTTTTTGGCTCAGCTGCTTTACCGTTTTATTTTGCTCCTGTTGCAGTCCCTCCAGCTTGGTCGATTCGCGCACTTTGGTGGTGAGCACCACTTTCTGTTGCTGCCGCTTTTGTTCGGTGGCGGTGCGCTTGCCGGTCAATTCCTGCTGTACGCCCTCCATTTGCCGTTTTTGGGTCTGCCGGGCGTTGGCGTATTGCTTCAAATACCGATACCGCGCTACCAGTTGATTGTAGTTTTCTGACGAAAACAAAAAACCCAGCGGGTTGAGTTGCTGACGGCGTTTGTCGGCGGCGTAGATCATGGCGGCGTATTCGGCCCGGAGCTTGTCGAGGTCACGGTTCAGCGCCTGACTCGCCTGCCGCAACTCGGTGATCTCCGTTTCGCTCATCCGAATATCGTCCGACAGCAGGTTGATCTGTTTGGTCTGCGCCTCGATCTGTTCGTTCAGGGCTTTGAGTTGCGTAATCGACACTTCTTTCTCATTGGCCGTACGTTGCAACACCGCCCTGATCTCCTTCATCCGTTCCAGGTTCTGCCGTTTTTCGCGCTCCAGCGCCTGCCGGTCCCGCTTCTGAGCCAACAGCGGTAACGATAAAAGTAAGGCAAGAAGTAGTAGGAGGTGGCGCATGGGAGTAATTAATGAGTGAATGAGTGACGGTCCGTCACTCATTCACTCATTTCCGTTGGTACTTACTGGGAATGGAAAACGGGAAGCCGGGGTCTTTGTCGACCAGCTCTACTTTGTTGTGTTTTATGCGAATCAGGGTCTGGTAAAACTGCCCGTCGGCCTGCGATTTATAATCGACGGTGACGAGGCTGGAGTAGGGGAACAGGAATGTGTTTAACGCCGTAAAGTCTTCATAGTCAAGGCGAAGAGCGTTTTTGGTGGGTTGTTCGGTCACCATCAGGCGTTTGAGTTTCCGGTCGTTTTCGCCAATATAATTATCGACCATCACTTTGCCTTCGCTTTGCCGCAACAGCAGGTAATCGCGCTCGTTTTTTACTTTCTGCGCGGGGCGTTTGGGCAAGGGCAGGTTACCCACGATCAGCGCCTGGAGCAGGTCGAAGCTGAGATCAAAATTGAACTGGCGGCTCAGCGTAGGGAAGTCATAGACCATATATTGCTTCTCGATCTTGTCCATGATCGTGACCGAGTCGCGGGTGATGAGCACGCGGGCGGCTTCGATGCCCAGCTTTGAAATGCTCATCCAGATCAGGCTGTCTTTGCGTACCCGCAGGTGGAGGCTGGCGTTGCTGATGTCCTGGTCCTTGCTTTTAAACGACAGTTTCGACTTGGCTGTCAGGTACCGGAAATCGACCTCAGCCACGTTGGCGCGGGCCTCATCAATACCGGGGCGGGGGCGAGGCGGGGCCGTAGCGGTGCCCGATGTGGCGGTGCCGGTAGTGGCTGTCGTGGCTGTTGGCTGACTTACCGAAGCGGGCTGACTGGTGGCTAGGGTGTCGGTTCGGGTACCGACCGTGCCTACCGACGAACTAGGTGGAGTGGGGGAGGTGGCTGGCTTGCGGCGACAACTGACTTGCCCTAGCATGAGGATAAACAAAAGGCTGTATACGGGTACGCTATTCATATAATTTGCCGGCAGCAATCTTACGCTCGAGTCGCTCGCTGGTTTCGCCTTTTTGTTTTGCTACTTTCCACTGTATCAATGCCTTGTCTTTCTCGCCAAGTTGAAAAAGCACGTCGCCGTAATGTTCCAGGATGGTGCCACTTACGTTAGCAGGGTCACTCTGCACAGCTTTCTCGAGAAACTGTCTGGCGGCGGCATAGTCTTTCATCACATACAGCACCCAGGCGTGGGTGTCGAGGTACGTAGCATTGGTGGGGTGCCGTTCGGCCAGCAACGTCGACATGGCACGGGCTTTGGGAAGGTTCTCTTTCCGCAGGGATAAAAAATAGCTGTAGTTATTCAGCACCCGGTCGTTCTGCGGGTCGGCTTTCAGAGCCGCTTCAAACGCCTCATTCGACCGGGCGTAATCGCCCAGGCCATTGTAGGCATCGCCCAGTTGCCCCTGCAACTCTGACGATTTAAACTGTGGGTTGGTCGTCAGCAGCTTGCGGGCTTCGTCGAGGGCATCTACGGCTTGCTGGTAATGACGTTTATACAAATGGGCCGAGCCGTTTACGTACCAGAGCTTACCCTGCGATGGAAACACTTCAAGGGCTTTTTCGCTGTGCGACAATACGCTATCAATCTGCGCCAGGTCGCTGTCTATTTCAATAATAGCACCCCATACTTCATAGACCGAGGGGTCGGCTTTGGCGGCTTTCACATAGGCATCGCGGGCTTCGGCTTTCTGGCCCTGTTGCATAAGCAAGTCAGCCAGCATGACCTGCGCTTTGGCATCGCCGGGGCTTTGCGCCACCAGCGACTGCGCCATTTTCAGCGCATCCTGCTTGGCCGTAGGGGTATCGCCCGCTACGCCCACGTAGCTCGACAGAATCCGTGCTTTCATGCCCGCCTCCAGGTTGGGGTTGGCAAACACCTTCTGCAACTCCTGCCCCGACTTGTCCATATTGCCCTGCTTGCGGTACACGTCGGCCAGGAGCATGTGCGCTTGCGGGTCGTCGGGGTTGAGTTTCAGGGCG
This sequence comes from Fibrella aquatilis, assembly GCF_017353255.1. GTDB lineage: Bacteria > Bacteroidota > Bacteroidia > Cytophagales > Spirosomataceae > Fibrella > Fibrella aquatilis. Next base: position 13,050 of record NZ_JAFMYU010000011.1, read on the forward strand.
CGTTCGAGCCAGGTAACAGCCAGGGGTACGCGTTCATTGGCAATGAGTAACTCGGCGCCTTCAATTAGAAAATCGGGATCGGCGGGTTCCGAAGCAATCAGGCGTTCGGCCTCTTCAATGGCCTTGTCTATCTTGTTCTGTTTAAGGTAGATACGTTGTTTTTGACGGGTGATCTCTTCGTTCAGGCCCATCGCTTTTTCCACGCGGTCGTAGGTGGCCAGGGCTTTGTCGGGCTTATCGTCGAAGAGGTAAATGGCGGCCAGTTCCACGCCGTATTCCATGCTTTCCACCCCCCGTGTCAGCAATTCTTCATATAGGACTTCGGCGTCGGCGTAGCGTTTTTGCTTCACGTATAGTTCGGCTACTTGCAGCAGGTAATACGCGTTGGTGGGGTTAAGCTGGTAGGCTTTCTGGGCGTAGGCAAACGCATCGGTAGCTTTCCCGGCCTTGATCAGGGCCGTGGCCAGGGCGTAGTTAACGGCGGCGTTGGCCGGGTTTTTCTGGAGCATTTTCTCCAGCGCCGTAACGGCTTTGGTGGGTTCGTCGACCAGCAAAAACCGGTAGGCATCGGTAAACTCAGTTTCTTCCGCCACCACCTTGTCCGACTTCTGGGTAGGCTGAGCGATGGCCCCGTTATCAATAACGGTGGTTGAAACGGGCCTATCGGGCGCGATCCGGGGCTTTTTTTGGGCGAAACTGGCTTGCGGCACTAGCAAACACGTAATGCCCAGTAGGGTCAGCAACCAACCCGACTGCTTTGCCGCAGTGCGTTCAGAACCAGGAATATGGGTGGAGAGTACTGGCATAATGAGTAAATACACTAACAACGCCCTGCTATGGCCCCGTATTGCCAAAATCGGGCCAGATGCAGCCTGAACAAATGTACAGCAAAATGACGGAACAGCAGGTTGCAGCGTTGCTTGGGGCGCCCAGCCTGCGCTACATTATTCGTACAGTTTCGGCCAGCGTTGCATGCTCCAGAGCAGGATGCTGTCGGCCAGACGGGGGAAGAAGCGGCTCATGAATGCGTTGAGTCGACCCGTGCCTGTGAGGATGGTAGTCTGCCTACGCCGTAAAATATGGCGCGCAATGTGCCCGGCCACCTTGGGTTGGGTCATCTGCAACCGGGGCGGGCGGTGGGCAATGGGCACGGGTATGCCACTGGCATCAAATACGCGTTTGTCGGGGTCGTTGCGGGTGAAGCCAACATGTACCACGCCAATGTGCAGGCCCGTGTTGTGCCACTCCAGCCGCAGGGTGTGGGCCAGGTTGCTCACCGCCGCTTTCCCCGCGCAATAGGCTGATCCACTGGGTAATCCGTTCAGCGCCGATACCGACGAAATAAACGTGACCGACCCCCGCGCCGCCTGCAAATGGGGCAGGGCCGCCTTCAGCGGATACACCGTGCCGTAGATGTTACTGTCGCAAACGGTGCGAAACACGTCGATGTCAAGGTCGTTAAAATAGGCCCGCATCGACACGCTGGCGTTGGTAATTAGCCCGTCGAGCTGCCCAAACGCAAGAATGGTGGCATCGACCAGGCGCTGGCAGTCATCCCAGTTGGTTACGTCGGCCACGCAGGTATCGGCCAGTAGCCCTTCTTCGGCAAACAGGCGGTGCGTTTCCAGGAGCCGGTCGGGGCGTAGGCCGTTGAGCATGACTGCAGCACCCTGCCGGGCCAGCTCACGGGCGGTTTCGCGACCAATGCCTGATTCTGAGCCGGTTATCAAAAACACTTTTCCGGAAAATGGCTGCGCTGCGGTTGGTTCGGCAAGTTGAACAGACTGGCGGGTGGGTGGGTGTGTGGTCTTTCTAACGTAGGTATCCATTGGCCGAAAACCAGTCGTAAGCCTCCTGAACGGCCTCTCGAATGGGTGTTTGGGGTAAGTTAAGCTCACGCACTGCCTTTTCCGACGAAAAATAATGACCGTCGTTGGCAATCATGGCCATTGGCACATTTACGGCGGGAACACGCCCTCGGATGTTGGCTAGCCACTGGCTAGCCTGCGCGTAGAACCGGGCCACCGTCGGGGGCAGTGCAAAATGGGGCGGCGTAACCCCCGCCACGCTAGCCATAAGGGCGAAGGCTTCGTGGTACGTCAGGTTTTCGTTGCCCAGAATATACGACTCACCCAACCGCCCCATGGTAAGCGCATTGACCGTGGCAATGGCTGCGTCGCGCACATGGACGTAGTTTTTACCCCCTGCCGGGTAGCCGGGCAATTGCTTTTTGGCTATCGCCAGCAGCATGGCCCCCGACGTAGGTTTACTATCCAGCGGCCCCAACAAAAATGTGGGGTGTACCATAATGGCGGCCACGTCGTCGCGGTGCGCGGCCTGACGCACCAGCTCCGTAGCGGCCACTTTACTGTCCATATAGTCTACGCCATAGGTCTGCCCCGTATACGGCGACCGTTCGGTGCCGGGTTGCTCTTTAGTGCCAAAGCCGAACACGTTGGCCGTGCCCACATAGACCAGCCGTTTCAGACCGGCCTGTTTCACGGCTGCCAGCACGTTCTCGGTACCGGTCTTGTTCACGGCCCACACCTGCGGGTCGCGGGCGGGGTTCACCTGCGCGAGGGCAGCGGCGTGAATGACCGCCTTGCATCCTTTTGCGGCCCGTAGTACGTCGGCGGGGTTCAATAAATCGCCCTCTACGATCTCGATGGGCAGTTCGGGCAGGGTTTTTCGGTTACTGCCGGGCCGCACCAACGCTCGCACGTTATACCGCCGCGCCAACAATTCGCGGACAATGTGGCTACCCAAAAACCCGTTGGCACCGGTGAGGAGTATGGTGGTTGGCATGGTTTAAATTGTGTTTCCCCGTAGGTAATCACCAATGGCCATGCGGCGTTTGCCTTCGGCTTGTAGTTCGGTGATGGAGAGCCAGCCGTCTTCGGCCCGGACAAGGAGTTTGGTCTTGTGGTCGGTGAATGCCTGTCCCGGCTCGGCGGGTATGGGGCTTTCGTTGGCAATACTGGCTGCGTAGACTTTGTAAGTTCTGCCGTTGATCATCGTCCAGGCTGTGGGGTAGGGCGAGAGGCCCCGGACGAAATTGCGGATGGCGTGCGCAGGTTGATTCCAGTTGATCTCGGTGGTTTCGCGGTGTAGTTTGGGCGCGGGTTTTAGCTCGGTGCTTTCGGGCTGGAGCGTGCGCGGGTACTGTCCGGCTTCGATGGCCTCCACCGTTTTCAGCACCAGTCCAGCCCCCAGTTCCATTAGCCGGTCGTGCAGGGTGCCAGCGGTGTCGTCGGGGTGAATAAACTCTGTTTCCTGGAAGATCATCTGCCCGGTATCGATTTCCTTTTCGATGAAAAAAGTAGTCACGCCTGTCTCGGCCTCGCCGTTGATAATAGCCCAGTTGATTGGCGCAGCCCCACGGTACTGCGGCAGCTTCGACCCGTGCAGGTTAAACGTGCCAATACGCGGCATGGCCCAAACCACTTCGGGCAACATGCGGAAGGCCACTACCACCTGCAAATCGGCCTCAAAACTGGCTAATTCAGCCAAAAAGGCGGGGTCGCGGAGTTTTTCGGGTTGCAACACGGGGATATTGGCCGCCACGGCAGCTTGCTTCACGGGCGACGCCGTCAGGGTCAGCCCCCGCCCCGAAGGCCGGTCTGGCGCGGTAATAACGGCCACTACGTTGCCCCCGGCCTGTAGCAATTTCTGGAGCGAAGCCACCGCAAAATCGGGGGTGCCCATAAACACAATTCGTAGTCGGTTGTTCATATATAGGGTCGTTGTTTTGGCGTGACTATTTAAGCCGACCATTCACTCAGAGGGGCGTAGAGGGGTTGACAAAAGCCCGTCGAAAGTTGTACATTTGTCTATACACCATCCGATCACATGCGAAAACGGACTGTTAACACCACGATTCGTCGGTCATCCTGACTGGGCTGCAAAACAAACTAAATTGCTTGCAGAACGGCTGGTGTGCCGTTCTTTTTTTATGCCCCAGCCGCGCATCAAATTCCTGACACCAACTCATTATGTCAAAGATTAATTATTACACCGAAGAGGGCCTCGCGCGCCTCAAGGCTGAACTGAACGAGCTTAAAACCAAAGGTCGTACTGCCATTGCCCACCAGATTGCCGAAGCCCGCGATAAAGGCGACTTAAGCGAAAACGCCGAATATGATGCCGCCAAAGATGCGCAGGGGCTGCACGAACTAAAAATCTCGAAACTGGAAGAGGTGGTTGCCAACGCCCGCCTGCTCGACGAGTCGTCTATCGATACGTCGCAGGTATCGGTGCTGTCGAACGTGAAGATCAAGAATAAGAAGACCGGTATGGTGGTCACCTACACGCTGGTATCGGAAGAAGAAGCCGACCTGAAAATGGGTCGTATTTCGGTAGGCTCACCCATTGGCAAAGGCCTGCTGGGCAAGAAAGTAGGCGACTCCGCCGAAATCACGATCCCCGCCGGCAAAATCGAATTTGAAGTACTGGAAATCAGTCGGTAGGGAGTCATAAGTCGATAGTCGTAAGTCTGGAAAGCCGTTCTAGTGTTGCTGACCGGTCCGCCGGTGCGGCCCATTTATGCTCAGGCGTCAGCAACACTAGAACGGCTTTCCAGACTTACGACTATCGACTTACGACTATTTCTCATACACCACAAAATCGAACGCGGTTTCGTGGCGGTCGTCGGCGGGGTGGTGCTGGCGGGAGCTTTCGTGCCAGACGGTGCAGTCAAATTCCGGGAAACGGGTATCGCCATCATAGGCTTTCTGTACTTCGGTCAGGTAGATCCGGTCAGCCACGGGCAGGGCGAGGGCGTAGATTTCGGCTCCGCCAATCACAAAAATCTCGGCAACACCGCCTTCCGGGTGTTCGGCCCGCGCCTCAACAGGCCGGGCCACGTCGAGCGCCGCCTCCAGTGAGGGCACTACAGTGATACCTTCGGCCTGAAAATCTGCCTGCCGGGTAACGACAATATTAGTGCGTTTGGGTAGCGGTTTTCCCAACGCCTCAAACGACTTCCGACCCATAATGATCACATGGCCACCCGTTTTCTGCTTGAAATAAGCAAAGTCGTCGGGTAAATGCCAGGGCAGATCGTTGTCTTTCCCGATCACCCGATTCTGCGCCATAGCGGCTATTAGACTGATTTTCATAAGCTGGATATTGGATGTTGGACACCGGATGTTAGACAAAGGAAGGGGCACAAATCCAACGTCCAGCATCCAATAGCCAACGTCCTTTATTTTCCTTTCCGCCGCTCCATCAGTTCGCGGCAGGTGGTGACGATGATACCTTCTTTTTGGATGTACGCTTTCAGGGCCGGGTCGAGCATGGCGAGTAGGTCGCCGTGGCGCGTGGGGCCGGAGTTGCTAATCTGGATAAAGTTGGCCGATGGCTCCGTGCAGTGCATGATCACGTAGGTCAGGCCGGGCTGGGCGCGGTTCAGCAGATCAATGAATTTTTCGGTTTTCAGCTTGCGCAGGGCGGCGGGGTCGGCGTTGTTGTTGGGTAACGTCCAGCCGTAGCTACTACCGTCGAGGTCATCAAAAACGGGCAGCCCGGCCTTCCAGAGCTGTTTTCCCACTTGCCGGGCCAGTTGCCGCTGGCTTTCGGGCAGTTTCATGTCGGCCGACACCAGCGCCGCATGACCGCCGGGAAACAGGGCTGGGATCTTTTCCTCGCTAGCCACTTTCACGTAGCGCATCAAAAACTTAACCTGAAACAGCGTGCCCATGTGCGAATCCAGGTGGGTGGGTTCCAGGCCAAACGCCCGGAACCGCGCAATCTGCGCCCGCATTTCGGCTTCCACTTCGTCGGGGCTGGCGTGGGTAACGACCTCGGCTACGGACGGCCAAAACGCCCCCTGTGCATCGATAAGGCCTTTTCCGGCGGGTTGGCCAATTAGCGGCGCCCAGCGGTAGTTGGCCCATTCACTGGTCATGGTCAGGTGAATACCCACGTCGAGCTTGGGGTGGGCTTTTGCGTAGGCCATAAACTGCGGCACCCACGCGCAGGGCATCATCACGCTGGTGGAGTTGGCAATGCCTTCTTCCGTGGCCCGTATAACCCCCCGGTTTGATTCGTAGCTCATGCCCGCATCATCCACGTGCAACACAATCACTTTTTTGCCCCGCGGAAACCCCAGCCGCTCAGCGTAGGTAGTGTCTTGCGCAAAAGTGGGCATAGTGATGAAGAAGGAGAGGGCTAGGAAAAGGTAGTTCATGGGGTGGCGGGGTTGTATAAAGTCAGACCAGGCATAAAGCTGAAATCCTTGACATTATAGGTAAACAAGGGCAAATTGTTCGTAATAGCAGTCGCGCCGATAAGGGCATCGGGAATCTGTAAGTTGTGGCTTAGCCTAAATTGCTCTAAAAGAAAGATCGCCTGGGCAGAAGCCGCTTGATTCACATGTACTGTCTCATAAAAAAGTACGTATCGTTTCATACGCACTAGTTCCTGCTTATTGAGCATACCTCGATACAATTCCATGACAGCAATAGAAGGAATAGCTATATTTTCCCGGCCAATGCTATCGAATGCATTTATCGTTGCCTCATCATTATTCAAGTAGTTGATGAAGATGTTTGTATCGCAGAGAATCATAATCGATCCCCCCAGGCTGCTTTCCGAATGCCTTCAAGGGTACGTGGGTTGTCTTTCCACATCCCTTCAAGCCCCCTCGGATCTACACTTTTGTCGCCTCTCTGAATGTTTGGCAATTGGGGCTTTTCAGGCTTGGCAATCTGGATTTTTTCCAGAAAATTATGCTCCTCTAACCACCTCATGAGCTGGTCCAGCTCGGCTTGATTATCAGTCTCTATCGTAATTTTCATGGTGCTGCTTTTTTAACAATAACGTTTGCTAACAGGCATCTTGTTCAGGCCTTCGCCAGCTTGCTTTTGCGGTAGCCATAGGAGAAGTAAATGGCTAGGCCGATGATGAGCCAGATGCCGAAAATCTGCCAGTTGCTGGCACCCAGTTCGGTCATCAGGTAGAGGTTGGTAAGCACGCCAATGACAGGCAACAGCGAGAAGTTATAGCGAAACCCCTGCACAGCCAACACCAGCCAGATAGCCCAAAAAACGATCAGCAGGGGCTTTTCGTTGGCCATTCCGGCTATGTGCAGCCCATGCGCGTAGGCAAACGCCGCCACAAAAGCGATGCCGATAATGTACTTGCCGTTGATATACGGCACCTTAAATTTAGACTGGGCCGTAAGGCCTTTCGCGTCCAGAAACAGGATGCCGCCGCAGACCATAATAAAGGCGAAAAACGTACCCACGCTGGTAAGATCGACGAAGAATTTGAGGTCCATGAACAGCGACGGGAGTGCCACCAGAAAGCCCGTCACGATAGTGGCGAAGGAAGGCGTTTTGTACTTGGGATGAATGGTAGAGAACCGTTTCCAGAGCAGGCCGTCGCGGCTCATGGTCATCCAGATGCGGGGCTGCCCAAGCTGGTACACCAGCAGCGCACTCGTGATCGCCACCACTGCACTGACCGAAATCACACCTGCCACAAAATCCAAATTCACTTTCTGGAATACGTAGGCCAGCGGGTCGCTCACGCCTAACTCCTTGTAATTCACCATGCCTGTTAATACCAAAGTGATTAGCACGTATAAAACGGTACAGATGGCCAGGCAATAGAGCATAGCACGGGGCAGGTCGCGCTGGGGGTTTTTGCACTCTTCGGCGGTAGTCGAGATAGAGTCGAAACCAATGAAGGCGAAGAACACCGACGCCACGCCGCTGAGTACGCCCGCCATGCCGTTGGGGGCAAACGGACTCCAGTTGGCGGGCTTCACGTAGAACGCCCCCACCCCAATGACCAAGCCAATTACGGCCAGTTTTAGCACCACCAGAATGTTGCTGGCCGTCCGTGATTCTTTAATGCCCACATACACCAGCGCTGTAATCAGCACGGTGATGGCCCCGGCGGGCAGGTTGGCAATGATGTGCAACCCGCCTAGCGTGGGGGCATCGGTCCAGGCTTTGGCCAGCAGCTGTGTGTTTTCGGGGAGGGTGCTGAGGGCGGTGCCGGCTTGTTTTGTCTGTTGCATCAGCTCCCAGGCACGGTGGGCCGAGCCGTAGTCGGTGGCGAAGTATTTGGGGAACGTGATGCCAAATCCGCTGAGCATCGAGGTGAAGTATTCGGACCACGATATGGCCACCACCATGTTGGAAACGGCATATTCGAGGATGAGTGCCCAGCCGATGACCCAGGCAAATAGTTCGCCGAAAGCCACGTAGGCGTAGGTGTAGGCACTGCCGCTGACGGGTACCGTGCTGGCAAACTGCGCGTAGCTGAGAGCCGTAAACACACAGGCAATGGCCGTGAACACAAACAGCAGCGACACCGCCGGCCCGCCGTTATAACTCGCCAGACCGATGGTGCTGAAGATGCCCGCGCCAATGATGGCCGCAATGCCAAACGAGGTTAAGTCGCGCACACCCAGCGTTTTCACGAGCTTGCTGGATTCGCCCGTGGCGGCGTCGTCGAGAATTTGGGCTACGGTCTTTTTACGGAAGAGAGAATCGCTCATGAACAGAGAAGGTGGGTGGCGGCTGACTTTTTTTGCCAATGAATCGTTAAAAATAGGTAGAGTTTGCGGTTTTTTGCCCCTCGGCCACTCGCTCTTCTCCACAGTCGGGCCAACAACAGGGCCGCCTCCGCCTAGCTAATCTATGTCTATTCAGGTACACGCGTTGAGTAAAACCTATGCCGCCCAGCGGGCCGTCGATGCCGTTTCTTTTTCGGTGCAGCCAGGCGAAATTGTGGGCTTTCTGGGGCCAAACGGAGCCGGTAAATCGACCACGATGAAAATGCTGACGGGCTACCTGACTCCCAGCAGCGGCACCGCCACCGTGGCCGGCCACGACATCCTGACCGACCCCATGGCCGTGCGCCGGAGTGTAGGCTACCTACCCGAACATAACCCGCTCTACCTGGATATGTACGTGACCGAGTTCCTGCGGTTTGCAGGGTCGCTGCACGGCATGGGCGGACGCACGCTCACGCAGCGCGTAGCCGACGTAGTTGATCTGGTGGGCCTTGGTGCCGAACGGAGCAAACTTATCGGGCAGCTTTCCAAAGGCTACCGGCAGCGGGTAGGGCTGGCGCAGGCGTTCCTGCACAACCCGCCCGTACTTATCCTTGACGAGCCTACTACGGGCCTGGACCCCAATCAGCTAGCCGATATTCGGGCTGTGATTCGGGAGGTGGGTCGGGACAAAACGGTGCTCTTTTCCACCCACATCATGCAGGAAGTAGAAGCCCTCTGCGACCGGGTCGTGATCATCAACAAAGGCCAATTGGTAGCTAATAACTCCCTGGCCGAACTCCGTTCGCAACAAGCAGGTGCGCTTACCCTCCTGGCCGAATTTGAAACCGACCTGCCCGATGCTACACTACTCAGCAACGTACCTGGCATTACTTCCGTAGCGCCCGTGGGCAAGGGCCAATACCGCCTCACGGCTCAGCCCGGCACCGACGTCCGCGCCGCCCTCTTCCGTCTCGCCGCCGACAAAGGGTTGACCCTCATTGGCTTACGCCAGCAGGAAGCCTCGTTGGAAGCGTTGTTTAAGGAATTGACGAAATGATGTTTACCGTCTTCTGTTGCTTCGCGTCCTAGGCCCCTCGACTGCGCTCGGGGTGACACAACTTTGAATCAACTTAAGATAATTGCTCTACTTGCCTGTCACCCCGAGCGCAGTCGAGGGGCCTAGGGCGCGAAGCAACAGAAGACGGTAAACATTTTTACACCACGCCCAAATAATAGTGCGCGATGAAGCTGGTTTTGGGGGTAACGCGGTGGATACCCTGTTTACCGTCGATGGGTACGGGGCGGTTGGCGGTGTCGGCCACGCCGAGCCAGGGTTCAATGCAGACGAACGGCGCACCGGGCTTGGCCCAGATGCCCAGGTAAGGAAACATGCCAAATTCGAGGGTGACACGGTGGTCGTTTTTGCGGCTGCACAAGCTTACTTTCCGCGATTTCAGGCTCAGCAGTACCAGCGCGTCATTGTTGAACAGATCGGGGGTCAGGTTCAGTTGGCGTTCTTCCAGATGAATGCGCCCCTTTTCGCCCGAAAGCAGCCCGTCAGAACCCAGCAGGCTTGTTTCTAATGAGCCGTCACGCTCAAATTCAATATAGTAGTCGGTATAGTCTTCGCCAGGAGCAAAGGGGACATTAAACGCCGGATGCGCTCCCAGCGACAGGTACATGTTCGTATCTGACGTGTTACGGATTTTGTATTCGATAATCACGTCCGGCCCGTCGAGTTCGTAGATGATGTCAAAGATGAAATCATAGGGGTACATGGCCTTCGTTTCGGGCGACGACCGGAGTTCAAACGAGGCGTAGGTGGGGGTGCATTCGGTATTGATAAATTCTGAATTGCGGGCAAAACCGTGGCGCTTCATGGGGTACGCCTGCCCGTCGACTATGATTTGGTCATTGGTTTGACCGCCTACTACGGGAAACAGGTTGGGCGCGTGCCAGGGCCAAATGGCCGGATCGCCCTGCCAGAGGTGTTCGGTTTGGGTAGCCAGGTTAATGAGCGAAGTCATCTCGGCACCCTGGTGGTTGATGACTAAACGGATGTGTTCGTTCTTGAGAACTTGTTTCATAACGAAAGGGCTGAGCCAGGTTGAGATACCTGTTTATCGGTTAACTGTACAAAATATGGTTAGTTTTTATAACATTGCCACTAGGCAACCGTTTATGGCTTAACCTGCTAAAAGACAGCCTCCCAAAAAGAATCGGAGCAACGTATTGCGAAAGCAAATTTTTATACTTTTGCAGCCTCGAAAAAAAGACATTTAATCAGATCTGAGTCTACTATGTACTGGACACTTGAATTAGCATCTTACCTTGAAGATGCCCCCTGGCCCGCCACCAAAGATGAATTGATTGACTTCTCGGTCCGGTCGGGTGCCCCGCTGGAAGTGGTCGAAAACCTCCACGAACTGGAAGACGACGGTCAGCCCTACGAAAGTATCGAAGAGATCTGGCCCGATTACCCTACCAAAGACGATTTTTTCTTCAACGAAGACGAATACTAACGTTTTCTTGAAAGCGCAAAAAGCCTGATTCACACTGTGAATCAGGCTTTTTGCGCTTTCAAGAAAACAAGTTCAAGGTTTAATGTCTAAAGTTGCTTCGCGCTCAACCATTACGAGCGCGAAGCAACTTTAGACATTAGACCTTGAACCTTGAACTTCCCTACACGCCTTGTTCTTCGTTCAGAATGGTGTGGCCCATTTTGTCGCGCTTGGTTCGTAAGTATTTGATGTTGTGTGGGTTGGAGGTTATTTCCATTGGCACCGTGTCTACTATTTCGAGGCCGTAGCCCATGAGGCCCGCGCGTTTTTTGGGGTTGTTGGAGATCAGCCGGAGTTTGCGGATGCCCAGGTCGCGGAGAATTTGTGCGCCTACACCATAGTCGCGAGCATCCATAGGCAGGCCCAGTTCCAGGTTGGCTTCCACGGTGTCGCGGCCCATTTCCTGAAGTTTGTAGGCCTTTAGCTTGTTGATCAACCCAATGCCGCGCCCTTCCTGAAACATGTAAAGCACTACCCCTTTGCCTTCTTTCTCTACCATCTCCATAGAGGCGTGCAGCTGTCCGCCGCAGTCGCAGCGGCACGAGCCGAAAATATCGCCCGTCACGCACGACGAGTGGACGCGCACCAGCACCGGCTCATCGGGCGCCCAGGAGCCTTTTACCAGGGCAAGGTGGGTGTCTTCGGTGTCTTTTTGCCGGTAGGCGATCAGGTCGAAATGGCCGTAGTCGGTGGGCATGTCTACCCCAATTTCGCGGCGGATCAGGCTTTCTTTCTGGAGGCGATAGCTGATAAGGTCCTGAATGCTAATGAGTTTCATGCCAAACTTATCGGCAATCTCGCGTAGTTGGGGGAGCCGCGCCATAGTGCCATCTTCGTTGAGCACCTCAATCAGCACGCCCGCCGGTTTCAGTCCCGCCAGCCGCGCCAGGTCTACGGTAGCTTCGGTATGCCCCGCCCGACGGATCACGCCACCATCTACGGCCCGCAGTGGGAAAATATGCCCCGGACGGCCCAGATCCTCGGGCGTAGTGGCCGAGTCGGCGAGGGCGCGGATGGTTTTGGCGCGGTCAGAAGCCGAAATGCCTGTGGTACAACCGTTGCCCAGCAGATCGACCGAGACGGTAAAGGGCGTAGTGTGTACGGAGGTGTTGTTGCCCACCATCATTTCCAGGCCCAGTTCGTGGCAACGTTCGTTGGTGAGGGGCGCGCACATAAGACCGCGACCTTCTTTGGTCATAAAATTGACCATTTCGGGGGTGACCAACTCGGCGGCGCAGATCATGTCGCCTTCGTTTTCTCGGTCTTCGTCGTCAACTACCAGTACAATTTTTCCGTCGCGTATATCGGTAATGGCGTCTTCAACCCGGTCCAAGCGGATTATGGCAGTATCTTTGTTCATAGCATAGTCACGTCGGATAGCGCCAAGCTTGGCCCTTTTTTTGCCGGTCTTTAGTCGTTGAATACCGGGAAGCGACGTTTTGGGTAAAACTACGTCTGGCGAAGATACGTTTCGTCGGACGCGAAAACGGCGGATTTTGCGTTAGTCATGCAGGCCATTCGATTCTTTTCATACGAAACACTGATACATTCCGTGCTACTTTTCTGGAACCGGCCACTACCCGTTTTACTCTGCTGGTTGTGTCTGGTAATCAATTCCTTATCTGGCCATGCGCAGAGTGTTTGCGATAGGGCCGCGCAGGGCGGTGGGTTTACGGCCCCGGCCCGTACTTGCCTTACCGCGCCGGTTACGGTGGTCAATACAGTAGCCACACTAACCAATGTAGGTTACGTCTTCGACTACGACGGTAAGCCGCTCGTTAGCGGCCAGACCTTTTCGCAGGTTACAAAGTACACGTACGGCAAGCCTGGTTCATACACCATTTTGCAGGTGGGTAGCAGTGCTGGCACTAACGCCGTAGCCTGCAAAGTGATCGAGGTGCTCCCCGTTAAGCCTGTGGCCTACAGCGTAGTCATCTGCCCCGGCCGAAAAGCCACGCTGAGCTATACCCTGGATGCCGAAACGGCCCGTTACGATAAGCTCACGATCAACTGGGGCGATGGCCTGCCCCCTACCGAGGTGCCACTGTCGGGCAATACGGGCAGTTTCATTGCCCCGGTACACACCTACCCCAGCGCGAGTAACCCGGTCATCAACGTAGTGGGTTCCTACATCGGTGCCTGCACGGGTTCAGCCAGTATTCAGTCAGTATCGGTGCAGAATACGGCGGCTTCCAGTGTATCTGTTCAGGAGTTGAACTCGTCGGCCACCAGCGTGGAACTGAAATACCAAGCTTCGGCGGGGGCCACGGTGACGCTGTATCAGCGCGATGGGTCGGGTAATTACGTGCCGACGGGGCAGACGGCCGCCACCGGCGGGGGCACGTTTACGATAAATGGTGTACCTGCTGCCAACATGAATTGCTTTCAACTGGGCGTGCAGGATGCCTGCGGCGGTGCCGAGCTGAAGTCGGCGGGGGTGTGCAGCGTTCCCCTGAGTGTCTCGGCAGGCGATAAGCAAAACATCGTAACCTGGCCCGCCTACTCTGGCACCGACAAACCCCGTTTCTACCGCATGACCCGGAATAGTGCCCCACTGGGTAGCGCCACGGGTTCGCCCTTTACCGACGCCAACGGCATTCAATGTGGGGTAAATTACTGTTACTCAGCCGAACTCAGCTTCAACACGGCCTCGACCATTGTGCGGTCGGCCCCGGTTTGCGTAGTGGGGAAGAACAACGAACCACCCAAGCCGCCCACCAAAGCGTTTGTGTCAGTAGAAGGCGACGGAGTGAAATTACAGGCCTCGCTGCCCGCCACCGTGCCCACGGCCTACACGCTGCTCGTGACCCGCGCCGATGGCCCCGGCGGGCCGTTCACACCCATTGGCCAGGTAAGCACCGACCGTAACTATACCGACAAGACGGCCAACTCCGCCGCGCAGAGCTACTGCTACCGGACGGCCATCCAGAATAATTGCGGTGTCACATCCGACTATACGGCCCCATCCTGCACAGTACACCTGACTACGCCTGATAACAATGCCCTGACCTGGACGGCGTTGTCGCCCTTTTCGGCCTCCAGCGTAGCCGGGTATCAGGTCATCAAGATTGACCCCACCACCGGTCTTTCCGACAAGATAGACGTGGGCGGCAACACCCGCTGGGAGCCAAACCCCAACCAGACAGATACCCAGACGTATACCTACCAGATTGTGGCCTACGACAAGAACGGTGTAGAGAGCTATTCCAACCCCATACTGGTTCTGCTGGCTCCCAAGCTGTTTTTGCCCAACGCGTTTTCGCCCAACGGCGATGGTACCAATGACGATTTTATGGCCAAAGGGGCCTTCTGGGACACGTTTTCGATGACTATCTACAGCCGATGGGGTGAGGTGCTGTTCAACACCACTGACCCTAAATCGACGGGCTGGAATGGCTTATTAACCGATGCTTCGGCTGCGCCCACGGGCTATTATACATTCCGGGTGGAAATCAAAGATCTGAAAGGCCAAACCTACGTACGCACAGGTCGCGTACTTTTGATTCGGTAAGAAACATGCCTGGTTCTCGGCTTGTTGTCTGTTAAAATAGCACTACTATGTTTGGTAACCTAGGAGATATGATGGGCATGATGGGGAAGATGAAGGAAGTTCAGTCCCGCATGAAAGAGGCCCAGGAAACGTTGAACACCCTCACAGCTACCGGCGAGTCGGGGGCGGGGCTGGTACGGGCCACCGTCAACGGCACAAAACAACTCGTAAAAATCCAGATCGACCCCGATCTGATGAAGGCCGGAGACAACCCCGCCGATGACCGCGAGATGTTGCAGGACCTGATTGTGGCCGCCACCAACAAGGCTATGGACAACGTGGAGCCGCTTATTAAAGACCACATCCGCAAGGCTACTGAGGGCCTGCTGCCGAACATACCCGGCATGGACCTGGGCAACCTGATGGGGTAGCTGGTTAGTCATATGCGTTAATAGGGGAAAGGGTTGACCAGAACAGATGACCAATGGCTGATGTTTTGTGTCTTAATGGCTACTGACACCGTAAGCTGATGACTTCCCTTCCCGATCTGGCTATTGTTATTCTGAACTATAACGGACAGGACTTTTTGTCGCGGTTTCTGCCGTCGGTGCTGGCCAACGCCGAAGGGGCCACCGTTTGGGTAGCCGATAACGCAAGTACCGACGGGTCGGTGTCGATGCTGCGCAGTGATTTTCCGAGCGTTTGGATTCTGGAACTGCCCACCAACGAAGGCTATGCCGGAGGCTACAATGCCGCCCTGCAGCAGATTGATGCTGAATATTATTGCCTCCTGAATTCAGACGTGGCCGTTACGCCCGGCTGGATCAGGCCCGTGATAGACCTGTTTGAGGCGCACCCTGCTGCTGTGGCTTGCCAGCCTAAAATTCTGGCCTACCACAACCCCACTCAGTTTGAATATGCCGGTGCCGCCGGGGGCTACCTCGACTGGCTGGGCTTTGCGTTCTGCCGGGGCCGCCTGTTCGACACCACCGAAACCGACCACGGCCAGTATGATGACGACCGACGGGTGTTCTGGGCGTCCGGCGCGTGCCTGTTTGTGCGGTCGTATATGTTCCACCAAACAGGGGGCTTCGACGCAGACTTCTTTGCCCACATGGAAGAGATAGACTGGTGCTGGCGGGTGCAGCGGCTGGGTCATGAGGTGTGGACCTGCGGGCAGTCTGTGGTACACCACGTAGGTGCGGGTACGCTGGCCAAAAC
Organism: Fibrella aquatilis; assembly: GCF_017353255.1. Lineage (GTDB taxonomy): Bacteria > Bacteroidota > Bacteroidia > Cytophagales > Spirosomataceae > Fibrella > Fibrella aquatilis. The sequence goes on from NZ_JAFMYU010000011.1 coordinate 28,831, forward strand.
TAATCCCCACAAAACTTTCCTGAACTACCGCAACAGCCTGTTGATGCTCTATAAAAACCTGCCCGGCTCCAGCCTGTGGCCGCTGCTATTAATCCGGCTGGTTGTCGATGGCATCTCGGCGGGGCCGCTGTTGTTGCGAGGCGAATGGGCGGCTATCTGGGCCATCATCCGGGCACATTTTGCCTTCTACAGGCTGTTGAACAAGTTTTCGCCCAAACGCAAAGCCCTGCTGGCCACCGCCAAAACTTCTGTGTCGCTCTATCCGAAGAGCATCATCTGGCAATATTTCCTGCGGGGAAAAAAGCGGTTTTCGCAGCTGTAGAGGCGGCCACGACCGATTCGGGTATGCCCCGCCCCTACTTCCCAAAAATCAAAATATGCTGTTGGGGGAGGCGGGGATCGTTTTTGAGCAGTTTCAGGCCTAGTGCCTTCATCTCTTTCACGGCCTGCGCCTCGGTCATTTTGTGGTGCTCTTTAATGGGCACGTTGGGGTCTTCGGCGCGGTACTCCACCAGCACAATGCGCCCGCCGGGTTTCAACGACCGCACTAGCGCCTCACCCATTTCGCGGGGGTTCGAGAACTCGTGGTAAGCGTCGATCATCAGGGCCAGGTCGACGGTGTTGGCAGGCAGTTTGGGGTCGGTGATGGTGCCCAGGATGGGCGTCACGTTGGGGGCTTTGTTTTTGGCTTTGTTGGCGTTGAGGTACTCAATCATTTCGGGCTGAATATCAACGGCCAGTACCTTGCCCTGTGGCACTACCCGCGCCATGGGGAAGCTAAAAAAGCCTGTTCCTGCGCCAATGTCGGCCACTACGTCGGTGGGTTTCAGGGCCAGGGCGGTGAGTAACAGGTCGGTGCGTTCTTCCTGCTGGCGTTCGGGGCGTTCCAGCCAGTCGGCCCCCAGGTGGCCCATTACCTGCGCAATTTCGCGGCCCATATATACCCGCCCGGTGCCGTCGTAGGCCGGGCTTTTGGTTGTGTAGGCCGTGGCCGAGTCAGGCCCCGTTGTGTTGGTATTGTCGGTTTGGCGGGTGTTTTGCCCCCGGCCACAGCCCGACAGTAACAGTAGCGAGGCAAGTAAGAAGGAATGAGCAGTCATAGGCGTTGGGCTTGGCTTGTATTGCATAACGTGGTAGGCGAAGGGCTTGTTTCACAAAACCCTGACACCAGCCGCGGGCATAGGCACTCCCGTTCGTCGGTGCGAAACTGCTGTCCATCCGGTTAATATCCGGGTCTGTCCTGTTTTCGTTTTAGGCCTAAAAGCAAGGTTCCATCTTTGTATTGTTCAATAGCAACCATCATGGAATCACAACGTTTACACATCAGTGCCATTTTATTACTGTTTCTCACGCTGCTGGGCACGTCGGCTCAGGCTCAGTTTGGCATGGGAGGTGGCGCGGCACAACCGAAAGCATTACCTGGCACCGCTGGCGACAATAGCCCCAAAGGGAACGCCAAAATCACAGGATATGTGGTCGACTCGGCCATTACTAAGGCCGTGGAATTCGCCAGCATTGCCCTCTACAACCGCACTACCGGCAAAGCCGTTGACGGTACCGTGGCCGATGAAAAAGGCAAGTTTACCTTGAACAAACTGGTAGCCGGCGATTATAGAATTCTGATATCGTTTGTTGGATTCCGCAGTAAAACTGTTGATAGTCTGACGCTTAGCAACGGGCAGACGCTGGATTTAGGCGTGATCAAGCTGCCCACGAGCGTGAAAACCCTGGCCGAAGTAACCGTGACCGGGCAGGCCGCGCTTATTGAAGAGAAAGTGGACCGCCTGGTCTACAACGCCGATAAAGACATCCTGGCCAAAGGCGGCGACGCCACCGACATTCTCCGTAAAGTGCCCCTGCTCACTGTTGACCTGGACGGTAATGTGAGCCTGCGCGGTAATCAGAACGTGCGGGTGTTGATTAACAACAAGCCCAGCACCATTGTGGCCAGCAGCGTATCCGACGCCCTCAAGCAGATTCCCGCCGACCAGATCAAGACCGTGGAGGTCATCACCAGCCCGTCGGCTAAGTACGATGCCGAGGGGTCGGGTGGAATTATCAACATCATTACGAAGAAAAACAGCTTACAGGGCCTGAACCTCAACATCGACTCAGGGGTAGGCAACCGGGGGTCTAGCCTGGCCCTCAACGGCAGCTACCGCAAGGGTAAAGCCGGGTTCACCATCGGGGGCTTTGGCCGGGGCATTTATAACACCATCACCCGCACCAACCTCGACCAGAGCAGCGTGGTCAGCGACGTAACGACGCTGACCCGCCAGAGTGGCGAGGGCCGTACCAAGGGTTTGTTTGGTCAGTATAACGTAGGGTTCGATTATGACCTGGCTAAGAACCAGAGCCTCACGGCGGGGGTGCGTTATGGTGTGCGCAACTTCGTCAACCAGCAGGACCTGCTAACCCGGCTGTTCAGCAACGGTACAGAGACGTTTTCGCAGAACCGATACGTAGACACCAAAAACCTGTCGGGCACGGTAGACGCCAACGTCGATTACCTGCACACGTTCAAGCCGCAGCAGGAGTGGAGCATATCGACCCTCTATAGCCGCACCGACCTGACCAACGACTTCAGCGCCAATCTATTCAATAGTGCAAATACTATTACGGGTCGGCAGCAGAACCTGAACGGCAACGTAAACCAAGAGTTTACGTTACAAACTGATTATCAGACACCTATTAAGAAGAATCAGCAAATTGAGTTTGGTGCAAAAGCCATTTTTCGGGAAGTAAACAGCAATTACCGCTACCTCGTTGGCGGGGCATCGGGCGAGTTGGCGACGGTGCAAAACGGCACAAACGGATCGCTGTTATACCACCAGAACATTGCCGCCACCTACACGTCCTACACCTACACCACCAAAAAACGCTACACGTTTAAGGGTGGTCTTCGCTACGAACACACCTTCATCGACGCCAGTACGGCTGAGAAAGGCAACCTCGGCGTGGGCGACTACGGGGTGCTGGTACCCAGCGTCAACGCCTCAAAAACGTTCAGCGGCACCACGTTTAAGCTTGGTTTCAACCGCCGGATTCAGCGGCCCGGTTTGCAGCAGCTGAACCCCAACTTCAACGCTGCCAACCCGCAGAACATCACCATCGGTAACCCGTCATTACGCCCCGAACTGACCAACAACTTCGAACTGGGCTTGAGCCGGACTATTAAAAAAACGTTTGTCAACGCCACCTTCTTCGGGCGCGTGACCAACAACGCCATTGTGCAGGTGAGCCGCCCGTCAGACACCCTACGGGGCGCTATTGTGAGCCAATACCAGAACATTGGCCGCCAATATGCTTACGGTACCAACGCCTTCATCAACGTGGCGGCCACCTCGAAAATCAACGTGGGTGTGTTTCTGAATGCCTTTTATACCAGCCTGAGCGGGCAGGTGACGGGGCGCGATGGGCTTAGCACTGAACTGACCAACACCGGCTTTAATATCAGCGGCGGGTCGTTTTTGCAGGCGCAGTTCAAGCACGGCTGGGGGGCGCAGGCTTTCGGGTTCATGCAGGGCAACACCATTCAGTTGCAGGGTACCCAGGGTGGTTTTGCGTTCTACACAGTGGGGGTGAAAAAGGAGTTTGCCAACAAGAAAGCAAGCCTGGGTCTGGCGGCAGAGAACTTCTTCCAGGAGCGGTTTAACATCCATACTGTGCTGAATTCGCCCCTGTTCAACCAGGTCAACGATGTATATCTTTACAACCGCGGCATCCGGCTGACGTTCACCCTGAAGCTGGGTAAAGTCACCACCGAAGCACCCCGCAAAAAAGCCCGTTCGGTCAACAACGACGACGTGAAGTCAGATGGTACGGGCGGTGGCGGCGACGCGCCAGCCGGTGGCGCGCCGGGCGGTGGCAGACCGAGGTAGTAGCTACTAGATATTGGATGTTGGATACTGGACGTTGGATTGAAGACATTACATTTCAGACAACATCCAGTATCCAACGTCCAGTATCCAACGTCCATTATCCAACATCCAATTCTTACCTTTAACGCGTAAAAACCTGCCAAATGAAAACGACTAACATGCTGGCTGCTGCGGCGGCCCTTCTGATCTCGGTGAGTGCTTCAGCCCAGACCGTAGACGAAATTGTAGACAAACACATTGCCGCCATGGGTGGTGAAGACAAACTCAAAACCGTCACCTCGCTTATAACCGAACGCTCACTGTCGGTGCAGGGCATGGAAATCCCAACCGTGATGACCATCGTGGTGGGCAAATCACTGCGGAGCGAATCAACGATTATGGGCAACGCCATGGTGCAGGTAGTTGATGGCGGCGGCAGCACGGGCTGGAGCATCAAGCCCGCCATGATGCAGGGCACGGGTGAACCCGAAGACATGCCCGCCGACCAGATCAAGCAGCAGGTGGGTCAGCTTGACCCGTTTGGCCCACTGCACAACTACAAAGACAAAGGCAACAAGGTAGAACTGGTTGGCAAAGAGAAAGTAGATGGCAAAGACGCCTACCATATGAAGGTGACTACCAAGGAAGGCAACACCATCGATGAGTTTCTCGACGCCAACACGTACCTAGTGAGCAAGGTCAAGTCAGTCATGGGCGGTCAGGAAGGCGAAATCGCGTTTTCGGACTACAAGGACGTTGACGGCATCAAGTTTGCCAACACCATGGAAATAGCTAACCCACAGATGGGCACGCTGACGATGACCACTACCAAGACCCAGGTTAACGCCAAAGTCGACGAGAGTATCTTCAAAAAGCCCGCGAAGTAAGGGAATAAGAAGCAAGAGATAAGAGGCAAGAAACAAGAGGCTTGCGCGAAGGACAACGGCTGTACCTTTGCGCAAGCCTCTTGTTTCTTGCCTCTTATCTCTTGCTTCTCACTCATGACCAGCACCATCCAATACGAGTATAGCCCCGGCCATTTTCAAGCGTCGGAGCCAACCGTGTATGACCCTACGCAACTGGCCGAGGGCGAAATGCTGCTGAACATGGGTCCGCAGCACCCCAGCACCCACGGCGTACTCCGGCTGGAGATCATCACCGACGGCGAGGTAATCCGTGATGTGGTGCCGCACCTGGGCTATTTGCACCGCTGCTTCGAGGCCCACACGCAGCAAGTGCCGTTCAATCAGGGTATTCCATTTGTTGATCGGCTCGATTACCTAGCGGCAATGAACGGCGAACACATCTGGGCCATGGCCGTAGAGAAGATGCTGGGAATTGACGCCGACATGAAAAACAGCCCCGGTGGGCGGCGCACCGAATACATCCGTGTGCTGGTGGCTGAACTGAACAGGATTGCCTCGCACTTTGTGGCCATTGGCACCTATGGCATCGACATCGGCGCGTTTACGCCCTTTCTCTGGGTCATGCGTGACCGCGAACACATTCAGCGGATGCTGGAGTGGGTGAGTGGTGCCCGGATGCTCTACAACTACATCTGGATCGGCGGCGTCTTCTACGACCTGCCTGTGGGCTTCGAGGCCCGCTGCCAGGAGTTTATCACCTACCTGAAACCCAAGCTGATGGAGCTACAGGAGGTGCTGATCAACAACGAAATATTCATCAAGCGTACCGCCAATGTGGGCGTCTTGCCCCTGCCCGTGGCCATCGACTTTGGCTGTACGGGGCCGGTACTGCGCGGGTCGGGCCTGCGGTATGATCTCCGCCGCGTAGATGCTTATTCGGTCTATCCCGAACTTGATTTCGACATTCCGATTGGCTCCGGCGAAATGGGTACCTTGGGCGATTGCTGGGACCGGACCAACGTGCGGGTGCAGGAGTGCTGGCAGTCGGTACGCATTATTGAACAGTGCCTTGCCCGCCTCACCACCGACCTGGCCCGCACTCGCGACTACGACCCGCACGAGTTTGTGCCCAAGAAAATCAGGCCTAAAGCAGGTGATTTCTACTTCCGGGGTGAAAGTGCCAAGGGTGAGCTGGGCTTCTTTTTCCGTACCGATGGCCGTTCAGACGTACCTGTACGCTGCCACGCCCGCTCCTGCTCTTTCCACAACCTCTCTGTCATTGCCGACATCAGCCGCGGTGCCATGCTCGCCGACCTGGTAGCCATCATCGGCTCACTCGACCTGGTGATGGGGGAAGTGGACCGGTGAAAACGGTTTTCTGTTTGCTGTCTTTTGTTTTCACACCGCCTCCTTTTTCACCGTTTCCAGCGTGGGGGCTTCGGCTATGTTGAGGGGAATGGTCACCGTAACGCGGGTGCCTTCGTTAGGTTCAGAGGCCAGCCGAAATACGCCGTTGAGCAGCCGGGCGCGTTCGCGCATATTGTGTAGGCCGTGGCCGTTCAGGATGCCCTTGGTAGCGGCGTTGGTAAGGCCCTGCCCGTTGTCGCTGACCACCAGCAGCAGGCGGTTATCGCTGAGCCGGAGATCAATATCGATCTCGTCGGCCTGAGCGTGTTTAATAGCGTTGCTAAGGGCCTCCTGCGCAATGCGATACACCCCGATCTCAATGGCTTTGTCGAGCCGTGCGTCGGCTTGTTTAGCGTGTACCTGCATGGCAAGGCCAGTTTGACGGGCCTGTTGTTCAGCCAGTTGGCGTAGGGCGGGTTCCAGACCAAAATCACTCAAGACGGGCGGCATCAGGTTATTTGATACGTTACGAACCTCTTGTATAGTCTTCAGAATCAGTTCTTTAAGGCTTTTGTATGTGCCCTGTTCCTTTTCAGGAAGCAGGTGGATAGAGCGCAGATGTTCCACCAGCAATTTCTGGCCAGTCAGCATTTGGCCAATGCCATCATGGAGGTCATATGAAAGGCGGCGGCGTTCGTCTTCCTGCCCCTGCATCAGTGCCGCCATGCGCACAATCTGCTCGTTCAACTGCTGCTGATGCCGCAACGCCGACTCGCGTAATAGTTTATCCTGAGTTTCCTGTAACGTCTGGTTGGTTTCCTGTAAGGTTTGGTTAACCGCCTTTGTTTCGCCGTTAGCCAAACTCAGTTGCGCTACTGACTGGTCGAGCGCCCGTACGGCGGGTCTGAAAATGAGGTAAGCTTCCAGGGTCAGCACCAGCAAGGTCAGCCCCAGCAGCAGCCATTCGGTAACCGACAGTTGGCTGATTTTTTGCCGCGACTCTTCCTCATACTGTTGCACCAGTCGGTCCATAGTTTGCAGATACGGTTTTTCGTTGGCCAGAATCTGGTTGACGGCAGCGGTCACTACAGGGTTTTTCGAGGTAGCGGCAAAAGACGGCTGATTCAGTATAAATTGTGTTTTCTGACTGATAACTGCCATGTAAGGCTGAACGGCAGCAAACAAAGACCGGACAGTGTCGCTGTTGACAATGCGGGCGCTGCTGGTGGACACCATGCCAGTGCGCAGATTCTCCTGGTAAGTTTCCCAGCGAGCGAGTACAACACTTAATTCAGACCGAATGGCCTGGGTGTTGGCTCGATTTGGGGCCATGGTTAGCAGAAGCACGTCTTTCACGATCAACTGACTCTGAAAACGTTGCCGACCCGCATTGTTGATGAGCCATGAGTCATTTTCCTGCGCTTTAATCTGGCGTTGTACAAAAAGACAACCGGCCAAACTCAGGCAAGCCACCAGCGTCAGTGCCAGTCGATACCAGAACGTAAATCGGTTTGTTAGCATGTGCTAGCGTGTATTGGTATAGTCGATAGAGTGTAGTTATGCCTGACGGCTGATGGGCTAAAAGGTACATTTATAAAAAAGACCTTTATTCAATTTGGTTTTTCACTTCAAAAGCCAAATTGAAGGCACAAATTAAGCATTTTTAATACTAAACAATTCTGCATCTTATTTTTAGGGTTAGTGTACCGACTAACATGTCTGTTTACGCTATAGTAATGAACCTTTCCATGCTACTCTGACGAATGCCGTTAGTTTTGTAGTATGAATCCATCTCATTCAACTCCGGCCCGTATTGGCATTATCAACGTGTCAGACCGGGCCAGCGCGGGTGTTTACGAAGATATTCCGGGCAAAGCGGTCGTAGCATTGCTCTCCGAATGGCTCTCCAGCCCCTGGGAGCCTGTTTATCGCGTCATTCCCGACGAGCAGGACCAGCTTGAAGCAACGTTGATTGAGATGGCTGACCGGGAAAACTGCTGCCTGATTGTGACTACCGGTGGCACCGGCCCGGCCCTGCGCGACGTTACGCCCGAAGCTACTGAGGCCGTTTGCCATAAAATGATGCCCGGTTTTGGCGAGCTAATGCGCCAGGAAAGCCTTAAATACGTGCCCACAGCCATTTTATCGCGGCAAACGGCCGGAATACGTCACAAAACGCTCATCCTGAACTTACCGGGTAAGCCCAAAGCCATTGGCCAGTGCCTTTCGGTGGTGTTTCCGGCTATTCCGTATTGTGTTGACCTGATTGGTGGGCCATTTTTGGAAACAAACGCTGCACTTATGCCTGTCTTTAGGCCTAAATCGTAGGGTATACTATCAGACTTTAATATGTACAACAAAAGGTAAACCGATTGAGTATTTATCTGATACCTTCCCAGTATCAATACTTAGTAAGGTCCAGTTTAAAACAAGCAAACTAATTTTTATTAACTACTGACAGTTCGTCATTATATGAGTAAAAAATTAGAGTAAAAACACTTAAAACCGCGTCAATTGTTTTCAGGACTTTTGTTTGTAATACGACTGTATGATTGAGCGAAGACTAGTCTCGTTCACTAGTCACAGGTACCTGCGCGTTGGCGGGCTGTACGTAGGTTCTCAGAGCAGAAGCCGTGATAATGATACTGATAATGGTAAACACCGCACCAGCCAGATAGGGCGCACCGGGGAAATAAACGGGAGCCGTGGGCCTGGTGAAATAGGCAAAGAGGTTGGTCATCAGTACGGGGCTGAAAATGGCCGTCAGGCTCATAAGACTGGTAAGCGCTCCTTGCAATTCGCCCTGTTCGTTGGGTGGCACTTGCCCCGAAATAATGCCCTGAATGGCCGGACCCGTAATGCCCGCAAAAGCGTAGGGTGCAATAAGCGCCAGGGCCATCCAGCCTTCGTTGGCGAACGTGAAGCCAATGAACGCAAAGACATAGACGATCATACCCAGAAAAACGGCCCGTTTCTGCCCAATCTTCGGAATGATGAGCCGGATAAGCCCACCCTGTACAATGGCCACAGCCAAGCCCACCACGGCCAGCGATATGCCTACCAGCTTGGTGTCCCAGCCATAGCGGAGCATAGTGAAATAGCCCCAAACCGACTGCATGACCTGCCCGGCGATATACAAAAAAGCCAGCGCAAGAATCAGCCCTACTAGCGACTTATAGCGTTGCAGCGCTTTGAACGATCCAATAGCATTGGCTCGCCGCCAGTTGAATGGACGGCGGTTTTCGAGTGAGAGCGATTCGGGCAGGACAAAAAATCCGTAAAGACAATTGATTAGCGACAATGCCGCCGCTGCCAGAAATGGTGCCCGCGTACCGTAGCTGCTCAGTAGACCACCCACGCTTGGCCCGATGATGAACCCCAGCCCAAACGCTGCGCCTACCAGCCCAAAGTTCTGTGCCCGCTTATCGGGCGTACTGATGTCGGCAATGTAGGCGCTAGCGGTGGTGAAACTAGCCCCGCAGATACCTGCAAACACCCGCACCACAAACAACCACGCAATAGTGGGCGTGAAAGCACACACCAAAAAGTCGACGCCCAGACCAAACAGCGACAGTAGCAGCACGGGTCGGCGGCCAAACTGATCGCTGAGGCCACCCATGACGGGGGCAAACAAAAACTGCATGGCCGCGTAGGCAAACGTGAGCCAACCGCCATACTGCGCTGCCGCACTCAGGCCCTCGCCGGTGAGTTCTTCGATGAGTTTGGGCACTACCGGCACAATAAGACCAATGCCAATGCAGTCGACGAGGATGGTGATGAAGATGAAAACAAGGGCGGGGTTACGTTTTTCAGCCATGAAGAAGGAAGTTGCGGGGCGAAGTTGGCTGCAAGTTACGACCTTACGGAAGGATACCTTTTCCGAACCACACAACAGAGCGGGGGGTTTACTGTGTAGTGTCTTCTGTTTAGTGTTCATAGTGAACAGAAGACACCGAACAATAAAAATATGGAACTCACCATTAGTACCCCGGCGCTGCTGTTCTCAACGGTTTCGCTGTTGATGATTGCCTTTACCAACCGGTTTCTGGCCATTTCCAGCCTCATCCGCGATTTGCACGATAAGTTTCGGACCAATCCCGAAGATGTGTACGTAAACCAGATCAAAAACCTGCATCAGCGGCTGTATCTCATCCGCAATATTCAGATCATGGCCGTACTTAGTCTGCTGCTCAGTGCTATCTGTATGTTTGCTATTTTTCAAGGCAATCAGCTCATTGCCAGCTATCTATTTGGTTTTGCCCTGCTGCTGCAAATTTCGGCCCTGCTGATTTCGGTTTGGGAAATATCCATTTCCATCAAAGCGCTCGGCATTGAACTGAGCGACATGGAAAAGGAACTGGGCCACCGCCGGTTCGATCTGTTTGCCCTCCGTTCGCGGCTGGGTGGGTCAGACGAAGGCTAACATGGCCCCTACCCGTTTATCTTTGTTCACTGTACGTTTTACCAATTTCTGCCGCTAATGACCTATTGCCTAGGTATCAAAGTAAAATCCGGGCTGGTTGCCATTGCCGATACGCGCCTAACGTCGGGCACCGAAGTGTCGACCAACCGGAAGATTACCGTCCATGAAGTGGAGAACCACTCGCTGTTTATTATGACGTCAGGTTTACGCTCGGTACGCGACAAGGCCATCATTTATTTCCGTGAAGTGCTGGCCGAGCAGGATAAGGGGTTCAACAAGCTCTACAAAGCAGTTAACGCCTTTGGCGAACAGGTGAAACGGGTGGCAGCCGAAGACAAAGCATCTATTCTGGCATCGGGCATGAGCTTCAACCTGCACGCCATTGTGGGAGGCCAACTTCAGGACGACGACGAACACAAGCTCTTTCTGCTCTATCCCGAAGGCAACTGGGTGGAGGTCGATTCGGGGTCGCTGTTCAAGATTATTGGCAACGCCAATTACGGAAAGCCACTGTTGTTCAGAAACTTAACGTACGAATCGACCCTTCAGGAGGCGCTGAAAATTGGCTTTCTGGCCTTCGACGCCACCCGCGTGAGTGCCAATGACGTAGACTATCCCCTCGACGTAGTAATATACAACAAAGACTCATTCCACATGACCGAACACCGGCTGGAGAAAGAGGACATGGACGAAATCTCGCACCAGTGGAGCGCCCTGCTCAACAACTCTGTCCGCCGTCTGCCCACCTACTGGATGGACCCCATTTTTGATAAAGTCCTAAAAATGAACAATGTATAATGTACACTGAACAATGGCTTCGCGCACTACACTTAATGCGCGAAGCCATTGTTCAGTGTACATTATACATTGTTCATTCCCTTCTCATGCACCTTTCCGTTTGGCATCAGTTGCGGTATCGATACGACCAGCCGGTTGTGCTCAACCCGCACACGGTGTACCTCTATCCGCGCACGTACCCTTACCAACGCCTGCAACACTATGATTTGCAGATCGACCCGGTGCCTTCGAAGGTGGTGCGGAATGTAGACGTAGAGGGCAACGTACAGCAGATTATTTACTTTGCCGGACCCACCGATCACCTAACCATCACCACCGAAACTACGGTTGATTCCGAGCCATTCAACTCACTCGATTTTGTCCTTTTTCCCTTCGATACACAGCATGTTCCGTTTGAGTACGCGTCTGACCTACAACCTTTGCTTGCTCAATATCTGGTACGCGATAGTATAACACAGGCGGTCGAAGTTTGGGCGCGGCAAATTGCCGGTGACGTATCGTGGCAAACGGTGCCATTCCTCCTAGCCCTTAGCGACACTATTCGGCAGTTCGTCTACGTAGTTCGCGAAGAAGGTGCCCCGCTGCCGCCCGAACAAACCCTGCGCGACCGTTGCGGGTCGTGCCGCGATTATACCACGCTCTACATGGCTGCCTGCCGCAGTTTGGGCCTTGCCGCCCGGTTTGTGAGTGGCTACCTCTTCGGGTCGGCACAGCAGCAACATCAACTCCACGCCTGGGCCGAGGTTTACCTGCCCGGTGCCGGCTGGCGCGGTTTCGATCCCACCGAAAACACCGTGGTCGTAAACAAGCACATATTTCTGGCCTCCTCGGCCCACGCCGAACTCACCGCTCCCGTTAGCGGCACCTTCACCGGCCGGGCTAACTCCACGCTGGAAGCAGACGTTAAAATAAAAGGGAGTGGTGAGTGCTGAGTGGTGAGTGCTGAGTGGTAAGTGATGAGTTTGCTGCCGCCAGAGCACTACGCTGGCGGCAGCAAACTCATCACTTACCACTCAGCACTCACCACTCCCTTCTATCCTCCCGCCTTTTTTGCTCCGTATTTCTTGCCCGTCAGGTAAGTCAGGATTTTGTCGCGGTGGTCGCCCTGGATTTGGATCTCGCCGTCTTTTACCGTGCCACCCGTGCCGCAGGTGTTTTTGAGGGCTTTGCCCAACTCGGCCAGGTCGGCTTCGGTGCCCACAAACCCGCGCACGGCCGTCATTACTTTGCCGCCGCCCCGCCGGTCGAGCCATACCTTAAGTTGCTGTTGCTGAGGCGCTAGTGTATCGGCCTCCGGCTCATTGTCACTTTGGTATTCATGATCAGGATTCGTCGAATAAACAATCCCCGTGTAGTTTTTCTTGCTCATTTCAAGAGAGAGTTTTCAAAGTAGTACCAACAAGCTGCCCGGCAGTACCCGCACAATGCAGGTATGACCAGTCAATACAATGGGTTCGCCGTCGGCGTGGGCAAGGAGGGGGGCACTGCTCTGGATGGTGGCCTGCTGCACCCGGTCGCTTCGCCAGTAGGCCGACGTGTTCAGCGATTTGTTGAAGAGCCGCCAGCCAATCAGCCCCGCCATCCGGGCTGGGAACGGTTTAATTTGACAAAGATCCAACTGCCCGTCGGCGATGTTGGCGAGGGGAGCAATCCAGGCGTTGTTGCCAAACTGCGCTGCGTTGGCCACCGTTAGCGAAAACAGCGGCCCGGTCTCCCGGTCGTCTATTATATACTGGGTTGGTTTGTAGCTCCAAAACGCCCGGTAGGCCGTTTTCACATAGGTCTGTAGTCCCCGCGTGGGCTGGTTGGCAAATTCGTGAGCCACGTAGGCTTCAAACCCCAGTCCGGCGGTGCAGAAAAAAGGCAGATCGTTGATCTCTCCGCTGTCAATCAGCACGGGTTTGCCCGCCAGTGCCCGCTGAATGGCCTTTTTTGGGTTCATGGGTAGGCCCAGGTGTCGCGCCAGCCCATTGCCCGACCCCATCGGCACAATGCCCAGCGCCGTGGCTGTTTTGCGCAACGCCCGCGCCACTTCGTTGATCGTGCCATCGCCGCCCATGACTAGCACCCGCCGAATGCCCGTTTGGGCTGCCTGGGCAGCAAGGTCTGTGGCGTGGCCCGCGTGGGTAGTCATGATAAGCTCGGGCTGGAAGCCCTGCCGGGCGGCTTCGGTGGCAATGAAGGTGCGTAAGGCCTCTTTTTGCGCTAGTGGCATCGTACCCGACAGCGGGTTGATGATGACCAAAAGGTCGGTTTTTGGCATCGACATTAAGCGAAAAAGAGAAAAAGAAGGGCAATAAACACCACGATGAAAATATAATACCAGCCGTCGGAGAAGATGTAAGGCTTATATTCCCGGTAAAAATCACGTAACCGTTTCATCCTACGAAGTTCGCCCAAAAATGAGACATATCCTGTTGCTACTTACCTGCCTGGCCATAGCCGCCACTGCCAGCGCACAAACCCCCGCCGACCGCAAGGCCATTTTGGGTATCCTGAAACGCCAGAACGATGACTGGAACGCCGGGCGTGTAGAGCAGTTTATGGTAGGCTATTGGCCGTCTGACTCGCTCACATTCGTGGGTAAAGGCGGTATTACCTACGGCTATGCACCTACGCTGGCCAACTACAAAAAGCGCTACCCCGACCGCGCTGCCATGGGTACACTGGCGTTCACGATCCTAAAAACTGAGTTTCCCGGCCCGAATGTTGCCTATGTCATTGGCAAATGGCACCTCACCCGTCCGCAGGTGGGCGACGTGGGTGGGCACTTTACCCTGCTTTGGCGCAAAATAGCGGGCCAGTGGGTCATCATCAGCGACCATTCGTCGTAATTCGCCTAAATTCGGGCTATCAAGCGTTACTCGTTCATGAGTTTTCTGTATCCGTCTTTTTTGTGGGGACTGCTCGCCCTTTCGGTGCCGGTAGCCATCCACTTATTCAACTTTCGGCGTACGCGTCGGGTCTTCTTCACCAACGTTGCCCTGTTGCAGACGGTACAAACCACCACCCGGTCGTTTCGGCGGCTGCGGCATTGGCTTATTCTGGCGGCGCGGTGTCTGTTTCTGGCGTGTCTGGTGCTGGCCTTTGCACAACCCTTTCTGCCCTCCAAAAGCCGGTTGGGCCTCTCGCCGCAGGGTATGGTCAGCTTCTACGTCGATAATTCGTACAGTATGCAAAACGAGTCGGTGGCCAACCGGCGCTATATCGATATGGCCACGGGCAAGCTCGATGAACTGCTTACGCTCTTCCGCAACGCCACCGACCTGCACCTGCTCACCAACGATTTTTCAGCCGACGAACAACAACCCGGCACTGCCGAAGCCATCCGTGACCGCGTCCGGTCCATCCGGCTGGCCCAAACGCCCCGGTCGCTGGAGAGCGTGTACCGGCGGCAGCGTAACCTGCTGGCGGGCGACGGGCGGGCGGGTAAACACCAGCTGTTCTGGTTTTCCGACTTCCAGAAAAGCACCGTCGGCGACCTTTCGCGCCTGAAAATAGACACCACCGATCAGCTCTTTCTGGCCCCGCTCAATGCCTCGGCCCTGCGCAACGTGGCCGTCGATTCGGTGTGGCTCAGTACGCCGTTTGTACGCGAAATGCAGAACAACAGCCTGCACGTGCGGCTGCGCAACAGTGGCCGCGAAGGCGTTCGCAACCTGCCCATCAAGCTCTATCTCGACGATATTCAAGCCTCTACGGCTTCGGTGAGCATTCCGGCCAATGGCACCGGCGACGTACTGATGACCATTAACGTAACCAAAAGCGGTTTCCACCGGGGGCGGGTGGTGTTTGACGATTTTCCGATCACGTTCGACAACGAATATTACTTCGTGATCGAAGCCTCGCCACCCATTCGGATTGTGCACTTGTATGGTCAAAAAAGCCCCACCGACTATGTACAGGCTGTTTTTGACAATGATAGCCTGTTTAACTTTCGCCAGTTTTCGGCCCAGAACTTCGACATCGGACAGCTCAAAGGCACCGATCTGGTGGTATTGGAAGGCGTGAGCACCGTAGGGGGCACGCTCCGCACCGAACTGGAACAATATGCCCGGCAGGGGGGAAGCCTGTTGGTGATTCCGTCGGCGCAACCCGATGCGGCTAGTTATGGCCCGTTTCTCAGCAGCCTTGGCCTTGGTTCGGTACAAAACCAACCCAACGCCACCCCGCTACCCGTGGCCGACCCTGACCGCCGCAATCCGTTTTTCGCCGACGTGTTCCAGCAAAATTTTCAGCAGGAAGCCCTAAACATGCCCTCAGCGGCCCCCGTTTGGCAATGGACCGGCGGCGACCGGCTGCTGAGTCTGCGTAGTGGACAGCCGTTTCTGACCCAGTTGTCAGTGCGAAGTGGTGCCAGTGTGGGCAATGGCATTGGGCAGTTATATGTTCTGGGTAGCCCGTTGTTAGAAAATTATGGCAACCTGGCACAGCACGCCCTCTTTGTGCCGGTGATGTACAAAATTGCCGCCCTCAGCGTACGCCCCCAGCGCACGGCCTACACCTTCGACGAAAGCGTGCTGACGTTTCCAATCCGGGTTGAGGCGGGGCAGGCGGCCGACAAAGCGGTATACCGGTTGAAGCATAACAAGCTGGGAATCATACCCGTACAGCGCGTGGTGGGGAGCCAGCTCATTCTGGAACTGCCCAAAAACAACCAACTCAACGCCGGGCAGTCGCTCGACGCGGGGTATTACGAATTGCAGCGCACTACGGCCAACGGCAACGCCCAAACCGAACGGCTCCTGGCTATCAACAGCGGCCGCGCCGAATCGCAGATGGCCTTCTACACCCCCGCCGAACTCCGGCAGGCCTTTGCCAATCAGCCCAACGTGCAGGTGTTCGATGATTTGAAAGACGGCGATTTTGTCCGCGAACTGGAGAAAGATAACCTCGGCACCAACCTCTGGCCGTATTTCCTCATCGCTGCGCTAGGGTTTGTCCTGCTTGAGATTGGGCTAATTCGGTTTATGAGAGGGTAAAAGGGAGTTTTCTGTTTGCTGTTTTGAGTTAGCTAGCGCTGGAGTAGCTACGTGCTGTGGTGTACTGCTGACGCGCGGCCCCTCGACTGCGCTCGGGGTGACAACGAACTTGAAACAAGCCAGTCTAGTTGCTTATTATCCTGTCACCCCGAGCGCAGTCGAGGGGCCGCGCGTCAGCAATACACCACAGCGCGTAGCTGCTCCAGCGCCAGCCAACTGAAGACTGCAAACAGAAAACAGAAAACTCTTTTCGGAACAGTCCCTTCACGAACTTAGTTTTGGTTTTTCAGGGAGTGGGCCGGTACTTTGTCTATGCTCCCGTTGTGACAATGAGCCATGCACTGCTATGAAAGAGCTTGCCAAGTATTTAATTCGCGTTGATGCCCAGTTTATTGATGGACAAATAGTGCCCGAAATAGCCCCCAGCGAGGTGATGCGGTTGGTGAATGAACCCAACATCGTTGTTGTGCGCACGGGTATACCAGGCCAACTGCTACACAACGTGATTGAGGCCACGCGGGCCTGGGCCGCTACGGTGCCCCCCAGCGAAGAAGCCGACACGTTTGATAATAATCAGCACAAGAAGCGGCTGCACATTGCTAAAATCCAGCAGGCCCCGCAACTCTTCCACGACCATACGTTTGATGCCATCATGGATCTCGACGAGGCCCATCGCCAGACGCTACTGGCCGTTTTTGACCCCGTACGCCAGTTTTGGAACAGCCTGACGAGCAACAATGCCGAGTTTGGCATTAGAAAAGGAGAGCCTTATTTCCACCCTCAGGTAACGCATTACCCCCTGGGAGGCAGCTTTTTTGGCCGTCACTGGCACCCGCTGAACCCGCAGAAAGTAGGTACGATTCTTGCGTTGAATCAGTATGGCGAAGATTACCATTCGGGGGGCACGGGTTACGTTATTAATGACCACATTGTGGAAACAGAAGGCTTTCAGGATCAGGGTGATATGATTCTGTTTCGCTATGATCTGCCACACTGGGTGAGTCCGTCAAGCTTTGCCGACCGTTTTAGCTGGGATGACCCGCGTGGCCGTTGGGTATCTATTTTGCCCTTCTACGACCCCTGGGGTGCCCCTGCTGATAATAAAGAGCCGCAAGGCTGGAAAGAACAAATCAAAGTAGCTAACCCCGACAAGGTGGTGGCTTAATCAGATCATTGGCCGTTTGTTAGCTGGCTATAAATGATCTTCCTTACATGAATGTAATCAGCGTCCTCATCATCACCTATAATCAGGAGCGGTTTATCCGGCAGGCCATCGACTCGGTGCTTATGCAGGAGACTACGTTTCCGGTTGAAATTCTGGTGGGTGATGACTTCTCGACCGACAGCACCCGCGCCATTATTCAGCAGTATGAGCGCGACTATCCGGGTCGGGTTATTGGGGTATTGCACCCGCATAATATGGGCAAAAACGGAGGAATCAACTTCCTTGAGACCCTGAAACACGCCAAAGGACGCTATTATGCCCTCATGGATGGCGACGATTACTGGACCGATAGCCAGAAGCTGCAGCGGCAGGTTGAGTTTCTGGATGCCCACCCGGAGTGTTCGATGGTGTTTCACAACGCGCTGATTACCTACGAAGATGGGTCGCCGCCACATGCACTCAACGGCCCCGACATGAAGCCCGTCTACACCGCTGCCGACCTTATTGGCGAGGAAGATCACGATATCTGGTTCATGGCCACGTCGAGCACCATGTACCGCAACACCATCAAAGAGTACCCCGCCTGGTTTAGCGACTCGGTCAGCGGCGACATTCCCCGGCTGCTGTTGTATGCCAAACAGGGCAACATTGGCTACCTGCCCGAGGTGATGTCGGTCTACCGAAAGAATAACAATGGCACGAGCTTCACCGACAAGTGGGACGACATTGTTTTCCTGAAAAATCGGTTTGCCATGTACAGCAACATCAACCGCGAATTAGACTACGCGTTTGACAAATCGTACCGGAAAAAGCTGGCCAGTATTGTGCGGTTGATGATTAAGAGCCGCCAATACCGAAATAAGTTTGCCGGGCGGCTGCGGTTTCTGGCCAAATACGTGCGTATGGCCCGGCCGTCGCTGGAGGAATTGAAAATTTTGCTGCGCGACGAAGTGTTGCCCCGCAAATGGGTGGGCCGTTATAGCAAAGTGGCCATCAAATCGCACCGGGTGCTAAATGGTGAGGCTTCATGACCACCAAGAATAACATTATTTGCTACTTTAACTGACGGAATAACGTCACAGACACTATGAATTTCTTCGCTAAAGTTGAGTATACCACGCTGGACGACACGATTCAGCAGGTAAAGCAGGCTGTGTTGTCGAACCGGGTGGTACATCTGGCCAACTTTAAGCCCGATCTGCCCGTCCATGAATTCTATAGCCGATTGTCTGAAACCATTGGCAAAATCCACGCTGCCGGCGAAGATATGTCAACAGGGAAACAGACCGAAAACCGTTGGATTGACATCACGTACAACCCCGAAATTCCTGACCGCTACCGGTCGAGCAACACCCGTCAGCCTCTCCACACCGACGACTCCTATGTGGAGCTATATGACGAGGTGGCCGTGAATTTCTTCTACTGTGCCTCAAGAGCCAAACTCGGTGGTGCTACCACCTACATTGATTTGCAGATGGTGGTCGACTGTCTGAAGATGGACGAAGAAACCGACCTGCTCAACGAACTGATGAGCACCGACGTGGTATTCTCGAAAGGGGGGAGCCGCAAAGTGCGCAAGTGCCTCGACCAGGATGCCGAAGGTTATCTGGCCAACTGGAATTACTTCTGCATCGACCGCGAAGAGAACTCCGCCGAGGTAATTGACCTTTGCGAACGCTGGCACAAATTCCTCGAAACCCGCATCATGGAAGCCGGTATCGTGATGCCCCTGCAACTTCAGGAAGGCGAATGCGTATTCTTCCACGACGACCGCGTCATGCACGGCCGCAATGCGTTCTTCGCCGAATACCCTGGTCAGCGTAGCCTCATCAAAGGCAAGATCATTCTCGAATCGGCCAACGAACGGGCTGCTCCGTCTACCGTTGCGGCATGAATTGGCCGCACGGCGCGAAGGCTGTAGGACAGTTAGGCATCGGCACCTGGCAACTGGGTGGCCCCAACTATCAGGGCGACAAACCCACGGGTTGGGGCGAAATCGACGAAAAAACGGCCATCCAAACCCTACAAACGGCTATTGATGGCGGCGTGCGATTCATCGACACCGCCGATTCGTATGGTGCCGGGCAAGCCGAAACATGGGTGGGTAATGCCCTGCGGCAGTCATCGGCGCAGGGCATTACCGTTTGCACCAAGTTTGGCAACCGCCGCGATGCGGACGGGAATAATAGTCAGGATTATAGTCCCGATTACCTCGCCGAAGCCGTTGATGCCAGCCTCCGCCGCCTTCAGCGTCCCACGCTCGACATACTCCTGCTCCACAGCCCACCTGACGGATTTGATTGGGCCACGTATGACCCGCAGCCATTTGAGGCACTCATTCAGGCCGGAAAAATCCGGACCTACGGGGTAAGTTCGCGGTCGGTGTATGGGGCAAAGCGAGTTATGGAAGCTGGGTTTGGCTCGGTGCTGGAAGTAATTTACAACGCCCTGGACCGCCGCGCCGAAGATGTCCTCTGGTCTGACCCCCGCGCTCACGGCTACCAGTTTATTGCCCGCGTGCCGCTGGCATCTGGTTTTTTGAACAGTCGGTACCTGCACGAAGATCCCGCATTCCCTATCGACCAATACCGGCACTACCTGCCCGACCGTGACCGCGACTGGTTGGTAAACAGTTCGCGCCAACTCCAGTTTTTAGATAAGCTGGAAGGTGGCATGTCGGTGTCGGCGCTTCGGTTTTGCTTGTCAAATCCGGCGGTTTCGGTAGTTATTCCGGGTGCTCGCAACGCCGCTCAAGTGCAACAACATGCCCTGGCAGCTCAGTTAGGGCCTTTGCATACCGAAATTATTCATCAGATAGCGCAGGCCGTACCCGACGTACCTGCTCATTGGAAACCTGCCAATTAATTCACTAGCCTATGAAACTCAGCGTTGTCATTCCGGCCTACAACGAGGAAGAATCCATCTCGCAAACCTTGCGTTCGCTTTACCAGACATTAGCCAAGCACGGTATTGACCATGAGATCTGCGTCACCAACGACAACTCGAAAGACAACACCCTGGCTGTGTTGCAACAATTGCAGCAGGAGATTCCCTCGCTCGTGGTGTTCACCAACCTAGGGCCAAACGGGTTCGGTTATGCCGTTCGCTACGGTCTCGAACGCTTTTCGGGCGATTGCGTGGCCGTTTTCATGGCCGACATGTCTGACGACCCGGAAGATCTGGTGAAGTATTACCACAAAATGCAGGAAACGGGTACCGATGCCGTTTTTGGTTCGCGCTGGCAAAAAGGCGGACGTGTGATCGATTACCCGGCGGTGAAAAAAGTGATCAACCGCGTGGCTAACCTAATCATCCGGCTCATGATGGGCATCCGCTACGACGACACCACTAATGCCTTCAAGCTATACCGCCGCGAAACGATGGAGGGCATCAAACCCTTCCTGTCGCCCCACTTCAACCTTACCGTTGAGTTGCCCTTGAAGGCGATGGTACGCGGATACAGCTATGAGGTGGTGCCCAACAGTTGGACAAACCGCAAGTACGGCGAGTCGAAATTGAAGATCAAAGAGATGGGCAGCCGCTACTTTTTCATTCTATGCTACTGCTGGATCGAGAAGCATTTCTCGCGCGGTGATTTCAAAAAGAAGACCGCCAAACCAGCCGCCGTGGTAAGCCGGTAACTGTCAAAGCAGTGCTGGGAGTTGGTAGATTAGCACAGTAAACACTAGTCCCCAGAAAGCGCCGCTGAGTAGCATGGCTATGACGATGCGGAGGGGGGCTACCCGAAAGGATACCGCCAGAGCCGTACCGCCAAGGGGTGTTAGCAACACGGGCGTGAGCAGGGCAATACCCGTAATGCCCGACCGTCGCCACACTTTCACGGCAAATCTGGTGCGTTTAGAAAACAGTTTGGGGGGTGTTTTGCGATAACGTTGCCGCAACTT
Source organism: Fibrella aquatilis (assembly GCF_017353255.1). GTDB lineage: Bacteria > Bacteroidota > Bacteroidia > Cytophagales > Spirosomataceae > Fibrella > Fibrella aquatilis. The sequence continues at coordinate 50,177 of NZ_JAFMYU010000011.1, forward strand.
GTCGAGGGCCGAATGAGCAAAGACCACCAGCAACACGCTCGTCATCATACCGGCTAGGGTGCAGATTGCCGTCTCCAGCCAGGTTAGTTGCAACGCCAGCCCCGCCAGTGGCCCCCCAATGAATTTGAGCATGCTGGCCAGCATCACCGATATATATTTGGCGTATTCCATAGTTGCGTCGCTCAAAGTTAATGCCCACGGTCTCCACTGCCTATCCTGGCCCGCCCCGTTACCAGTATAACGGCCACCTGCAAACCATTGTGCCCAGCCTCACGCGCAAGGTGCCGGGCATCATGTACGAACGGGAACGTCTGTTCCTGACCGATGGCGACTTTATTGACCTCGACTGGCTTCGGCAGCCGCAGTACCAAAAGTTGATTATACTCACCCATGGCCTGGAGGGCGATAGCCACCGCCAGTATATAAAAGGAACGGCCATCCTCTTTCATACCAATAACTTCGACGTACTGGCCTGGAACTGCCGTTCGTGCAGTGGCGAAATGAACCGGGCGTTCCGGTTATATAATCACGGCGAAATTGGTGATATCGGTGAGGTGATTCATCATGCGCTCTCCCAGAAATCGTATACCGAGGTTGTGCTGATTGGCTATAGTATGGGCGGCAACATCACGCTTAAATATGCAGGCGTACATGGAGCAAACCTGCCACAGGCTATCAAGCGGACCATCGCTATTTCGGCCCCGGTCAATCTGGAAACCAGCGCAGGCCTGCTCGATTGGCCTTCAAATCGGTTTTATCGGAATCGGTTTATGAAAAAGCTGGCCCGGAAAATGGTGTTGAAAGCACAGCAGTTTCCGGGCCGCATTGACCTTGGCCAATTAACACAGGTACGCCGCTGGAAAGACTTCGACGATCATTTTTCGGCTCCCGTCAACGGCTATCTGGACGCCGACGATTTCTACCATCAGGCCTCAGCTATCCATTTCATGCCTGGTCTGGCCGTTCCAACGTTACTGCTCAACGCCCAGAACGATCCGTTGCTTTCGCCGGAGTGCTACCCGCACGAACTGGCAAGTCAACTGCCTAATCTATTCCTGGAAACACCCACGCAGGGCGGCCATGTAGGCTTTATGGTGCGCGGCGATACACACACCTACGCCGAGCGGCGGGCACTGGCTTTTGCGCTGGGGCAACTGGGATAAAACTATTTTTGGTTGTACTCATCAAGTGTCGGGATAATTTCCTACTTTTGCAGTCCCAAATGCGTAAGCGAGAGGGGCAACATAGCAGCGGGTGAAGGTCTGAAAAGAAACCACACCTGATTTTTTTACGGTAGTCAATCCCACGTGGGGTGTTGGGCTGCTTTGAGGAGGTCAGGTGCCATGCGCCCGGCCTTTTTTGTTGCCTGAAAAACAAGCCGTTGTATAAGCGAGGCGTTTTTTCTACTTTTGCGGTCCCATTTTGGGTGGTCCGGCAACCCGGGGTCCGGCCTACCGGCGGTGCGGCGTTCCGCAAGAGTTCAATCAATCGTTCACCTGCTTTTTAACAAACAGAAAATGTCTGGTTTAATTGGTAAAAAGATCGGGATGACCAGTGTGTACAATGCGGACGGGCAGGCTCTGGCATGTACAGTTATCGAAACTGGTCCCTGTGTCGTTACCCAGGTCCGTACAAAGGACAAGGATGGCTATGAAGCTGTTCAACTGGGTTTCGGCGAAAAGAAAGAAAAGCACGCTAACAAGCCGATGCTGGGTCACTTTAAAGCGGCCAACACTACCCCCAAACGCAAACTGGTTGAATTCAAAGAATTCGAGCAGAGCTTTAACCTCGGCGACACCTTGCAGGTAGCTGACGTTTTCGGCGAAGGTGACTTCGTTGATGTGGTTGGTACAGCCAAAGGTCGTGGTTTTCAAGGCGTTGTGAAACGCCATGGTTTTGGTGGTGTGGGTGGTCAAACCCACGGTCAGCACAACCGCGGTCGGCACCCAGGTTCTATCGGTGCGTGTTCATTCCCTTCGCGGGTGTTCAAAGGGCTTCGCATGGCGGGCCGGATGGGTGGCAACCGGGTAACGGTGCAGAACCTGAAAGTGCTGCGTGTATTGCCCGAGCAAAATCTGCTGGTCATCAGCGGGTCTATTCCCGGTGCTAAAAATTCATTCGTCATTATCGAAAAATAAGCCGCCATGGAAGCTATCGTTTATAACAGCAAAGGCGAAGACACCGGCAAGAAAGTCGATCTGTCGGAAGCCATTTTCGGTATTGAACCAAATACCCACGCGATCTACCTGGACGTTAAGCAGCACCTGGCCAACCGTCGGCAGGGAACGCACAAGACGAAAGAGCGTGCCGAAAGCGCACACTCAACGCGTAAACTGAAGAAGCAAAAAGGAACGGGCGGCGCTCGTGCCGGTAGCTTGAAGTCGCCGGTGTTTGTTGGTGGTGGTACCATCTTCGGTCCCCGCCCCCGCGATTATTCGTTCAAACTGAACAAGAAAGTAAAGGCGCTGGCCCGTCGGTCGGCCCTGTCGGCTAAAGCGCAGGCCAACAACGTATCGGTACTGGAGAACTTCACCTTCGATGCTCCCCGTACTAAAGACTACGTTGCTTTCCTGAATGCTTTGCAACTGAGTGACAAAAAGACGCTCCTCATTCTGCCTAACGTTGATACCAACGTGGTGAAGTCGAGCCGGAACATTCAGAAAACGCGTGTGATGACGGCTGCGCAGGTGAACACGTATGATTTGGTTCACGCCGATCAACTGCTTATCAGCGCTGATGCCCTTGACGTATTACAAACCATTTTAGCCAACTAAGTCATGGACGTGCTGAAAAGACCAATCGTGACCGAGAAGATTTCTGCCCAGAACAAACTGGGTAAGTATGCCTTCGCGGTAGATCCGAAAGCCAACAAGATCGAGATTGCCAAAGCCGTTGAGCAACTGTATGGTGTAAACGTGGTAAGCGTAAACACAATGCGTAAGCTGGGCCGGAAACGCTCGAAGAATATCAACGGACGGGTAGTAACGGGCCGTACCCCACTCGTCAAGAAAGCCATCGTGACCGTCGCTGAAGGCGAAGTGATCGACATCTACGGAGAATTATAGCCTCATCCCATAGGCTGACAAACCGAACCAGTAATCATGGGCGTAAGAAAACTAAGACCAGTAACCCCCAGCTCGCGCTTCCGTGTGGCTCCCGACTTTAAGGAGCTAACCACCAGCAAGCCCGAAAAAAGCCTGTTAGAGCCTCTGAAAAAATCAGGGGGTCGCAACAACACAGGCCGCCGGACGATGCGCTACATTGGCGGAGGCCACAAGCGCATGTATCGTATTATCGATTTCAAACGCGATAAATTCGATATGCCAGCTACCGTTGTTTCGGTAGAATATGATCCAAACCGCTCGTCGCGCATCTCGCTGGTGCAGTATGAAGACGGCGAAAAGCGCTACATCATTGCGCCACAGGGTATCACCGTAGGCCAGACCATCCAGTCGGGCGAAGGCGTAACACCTGATGTTGGCAATGCGCTTCCGTTGGCCAAAATGCCTATTGGTACCATTGTTCACTGCGTTGAATTGCAGCCTGGCAAGGGTGCTTCAATGGCCCGTTCGGCTGGTACCTATGCGCAGCTGGTAGCTCGTGAAGATCGCTACGCCGTGCTGCGTTTGCCTTCGGGCGAAACCCGCCGGGTGCTAAACGTATGTTACGCTACTGTAGGTACGGTAGGTAACGCTGACCACATGAACGTCACGATTGGTAAAGCCGGTCGTAACCGTTGGTTGGGTCGTCGTCCCCGCACTCGTGCCGTAGCCATGAACCCTGTCGATCACCCAATGGGTGGTGGTGAAGGTCGGGCATCGGGTGGTCACCCGCGCTCACGCAACGGTCAGTTTGCCAAAGGTCAGAAGACCCGCAAGCCAAAGAATGCGTCCAATAAGTTGATCATTAGCCGTCGTAAAAAGTAATCAGTAAATGGCACGTTCACTCAAAAAAGGCCCCTATATCGACTACCGCCTCGACAAGAAAGTTGAAGCGCTGAACGATTCGGGCAAAAAGTCGGTGGTTAAGACTTGGTCACGCCGGTCTATGATCTCGCCTGATTTTGTTGGCCACACCTTTGCTGTGCACAACGGCAACAAGTTCATCCCGGTCTACGTGACGGAGAACATGGTTGGTCACAAACTGGGCGAATTCTCACCCACACGAAACTTCCGTGGTCACACGGCTAAGAAAGACAAAGGCAAACGGTAAAAACAATTAAGAATTAAGAATGAACAATTAAGAGTATCACCAAAGTGGCACAAATTCTTAATTCTTAATTCTTAATTCTTAATTCCTAAAACATGGAAGCAATAGCTAAGCTTAAGAATGTACCCTCGTCGCCGCGTAAGATGCGGTTGATCGCCGATCTGATCCGCGGTCAGCGCGTGAGCAAGGCGTTGGGTGTGCTGCGGTTTCAACCGCAGGCCGGTGCTGCCGTACTGCAAAAAGTCCTTCTTTCGGCAGTGGCCAACTGGCAACAGAAATATGAAGGGGAGCGGATTGAAGATGCCGACCTGTTCATCAAAACTATCTTCGTTGATGGCGGAACGATGCTGAAGCGTCTGCGTCCTGCTCCACAAGGTCGTGGCCACCGGATTCGCAAACGGTCGAACCACATCACCATCGTGATCGACAGCAAAGCTCCTGCTCTGCCGGAAGTAACATCTACTGTCGAATCATCTGAAAACGCATAACTCGAATGGGACAGAAGATTAATCCAGTAGGTTTCCGGCTCGGTATCGTCAAAGGATGGGATTCGAGTTGGTACGGCGGCAAAGAGTTTTCGGATAAACTTGTCGAAGACCAAAAAATCCGTAAATACATCGCGGCCCGTATTCCCAAAGGTGCCATTGCCCGCGTGGTTATTGAGCGCACCCTGAAGCGGATCACCCTCACCATTCACACGGCTCGTCCGGGTATTGTGATTGGTAAAGGCGGCGGCGAAGTAGATAAGATCAAAGAAGAACTGAAAAAGATCACGGGCAAAGATGTCCAGATCAACATTTTCGAGATCAAACGCCCTGAAATTGATGCCAAACTTGTTGGCGAAGCTATTGCCCAGCAACTGGAGGCCCGGATTTCATTCCGTCGCGCTATGAAGCAGGCCATTCAGTCGGCCATCCGGGTTGGTGCACAAGGTATCAAAGTGAAGGTATCAGGCCGCTTGGGTGGTGCAGAAATTGCCCGCTCAGAGCAGTACAAGGAAGGTCGTGTTCCCCTCCACACCCTGCGTGCTGACATCGACTACGCCCTCTCAGAAGCCCAAACGGTATACGGCAAGATCGGTATCAAAGTATGGGTTTTCAAAGGTGAACTATACGGCAAGCGTGACCTCTCGCCAGCAGCGTTGATGACCCAGGCCTCGGCCGGTGATCGGGCAGGTGGCGGCAACGACCGTGGCGACCGTCGTGGTCGTGACCGCGGCGATGATCGCGGTGGTGACCGGGGTGGCCGGGGTCGTAACGACCGTGGTGGCAATGACCGTGGCGGTGCAGCCGGTGGCAATAACCGCGGTGGTGGTGGTGCTGGCGGTAATCGTGGCGGTGGACCAAATCGCGGCGGTGGCGGCGGAAGACGATAAAAATGAGTTTTCAGTTTAGCGTTTACAGTTTGTCCGCTCATAGATGACCAACTGAAAACTGAAAACTGAAGACTGTAAACTTCTTACATAAGATGTTACAGCCAAGAAGAACCAAGTTTCGCAAAATGCATAAAGGTCGTATTCGGGGTCTCGCAACACGCGGACACGAGATCGCCTTTGGCACATTCGGTATTAAATCGCTTGAGCCTGGTCGGATTACAGCCCGTCAGATCGAAGCGGCCCGTATTTCAGTAACGCGGGCAATGAAACGGGAAGGTCAGGTCTGGATCCGTATTTTTCCCGACAAGCCTATCACCAAGAAACCCGCCGAAGTACGGATGGGTAAAGGTAAAGGTGCCCCTGAGTATTGGGTGGCCGTTGTGAAGCCCGGCACGATTATGTTCGAGGCAACCGGCGTTCCGCTCGAAACCGCTCAGGAAGCCCTGCGCTTAGCCGCTCAGAAACTTCCTGTTCGCACGAAGTTTATTGTTCGTCGGGATTATCAGGAACAGGAAGCATAAGCCACAGGCATCTAGTAGCGATGAAAAATCAGGAAATCAGAGCCTTGTCGGCCGAGCAGCTCCAGGAGCAGCTTAAAGCCGAAAAACAACAATTGCAGAAATTGACGTTTGCCCACGCCGTTTCGCCCATCGAAAATCCGATGCGTATTCGTGAAAGCCGCAAACTCATTGCCCGGTTGTATACAGCGCTTACGGCAAAGTCTAATCAGGCATAAAGCTCATTAACGCAATGGAATCACAACAAGAGCAAACTCAGCCACAGGTTTCAGAAACCCCGGCGGCTGTTGTGCCGAGTGCCACTCAACCGAGCGGTGTTCAGCGGAGTGCCCGGAAAGAGAGGGTTGGTAAGGTCACCAGCAATAAAATGATGAAGACCATTACCGTAGCTGTTGACCGGAAAGAGAAGCACACCAAATATGGTAAGTTCATGACCAGCACTACCAAGTTCACGGCACATGACGAGAACAACGAGTGCGGTATTGGCGACACGGTTCGGATCATGGAGACCCGCCCGTTGAGCAAGAATAAGCGTTGGCGTTTAGTTGAAATCATCGAGAAAGCGAAGTAAGCCACCATGGTACAGCAAGAATCAAGATTAGGTGTAGCGGACAACAGCGGCGCAAAAGAAGTGCTGGTGATCCGTGTGCTGGGCGGTACGGGCAAGCGGTATGCTTCTCTCGGTGACAAGATTGTGGTAACGGTAAAAGCCGCTATCCCATCCAGCAATATGAAGAAGGGCACGGTGTCGAAAGCCGTTGTCGTTCGGACCAAGAAAGAAGTTCGTCGGAAAGACGGTTCATACATCCGCTTTGAAGACAATGCGGCTGTGTTATTGAACAACAACGACGAGCCACGTGGCACGCGCATCTTCGGGCCGGTAGCCCGCGAATTGCGTGAGAAGCAATTCATGAAGATCGTTTCGTTAGCTCCCGAGGTTATCTAAACCCCAGGTTATTGACATGGAAAAGAAAAAGACAGTCGTTCCGCACAAATTTCACATCAAAACAGGTGACACTGTAGTGGTGATTGGAGGCAACCATAAAGGTCAGCGGGGCGTCATCAAAGAAGTAATCCGGGAAAAAGACCGGGCAAAGGTGGAAGGCGTGAACATGATCACGAAACACATCAAGCCAACGGCTCAAAATCCACAGGGTGAACTGAAGAAAGAAGAGGGCACTATCCACATTAGTAATCTGATGCTGGTAGACCCTACCACTGGTGAGCCAACGCGCACCGGGCGTCGGTTGAACGACAAAGGCAAGTTGCAGCGCTTCTCGAAAAAGACGGGCAACCTGATATAATCAGTTTTTGTGTCTCCAACACATTAAACACACGAAGACAATGGCCAGTATGCCACGATTGAAAGAGAAGTATGTAAACGAAATTGCTGAGCAACTAAAGCAGAAGTTCGCCTATAAATCGGCGATGCAGGTGCCCCGGCTTAGCAAGATCGTGATCAATAAAGGGATCGGCGCTGCCGTTGCCGACAAAAAATTGGTCGACGTAGGCGTTGAAGAATTAACAACGATAGCCGGTCAGCGGGCAGTAGCCACGATCGCCAAAAAAGCAGTATCGAACTTTAAGCTGCGCGAGGGTATGCCTATCGGTGCTAAGGTTACGTTGCGTGGCGATCGTATGTATGAGTTTCTTGATCGGTTGACCTCAGTAGCACTACCTCGGGTACGTGACTTCAAAGGCATTAGCGATAAAGGATTCGATGGACGCGGTAACTACACGTTTGGGGTGAAAGAGCAGATCATTTTCCCTGAGATTAGCATTGACAAAGTGTCTCGTATTTCAGGTATGGACATCACGTTTGTGACCACGGCTGAGTCAGACGCTGAAAGCATTGAACTGTTGCGCGGTTTGGGTATGCCCTTTGCCGGTGCTAGCAAAAAATAAGCGAAACCAATCAAATGGCTAAAGAATCACTCAAAGCAAGACAGCGCAAGCGGGAAGCCATGGTGGCTAAATACGCAGCCAAGCGCACGGCACTCAAGGAAGCTGGTGACTACGCTGGCTTAGATAAACTGCCGAAGAATGCCTCACCAGTTCGGTTGCACAATCGTTGCAAACTGACCGGTCGCCCTCGCGGATACATGCGTAAGTTTGGTATTTCACGGGTAACGTTCCGTGAGATGGCTAGCGCAGGCAAGATTCCGGGTGTAACCAAGGCAAGCTGGTAAGGTTTTATTTCTCAAACAGTTTCCGTACTTTTGCAAGCCTTTTTCTAAAATAGGCCAGCAAGTAACTCCTTGCAGAAATGAATACAGATCCGATAGCAGACTTTTTGACCCGCGTCAGAAACGCCATCCGTGCCAAGCACCGGGTGGTGGAGATCCCTGCATCAAACATCAAAAAAGAGATTACCAAAGTATTGTTCGACAAAGGCTTTATCCAGAACTACAAGTTCGACGAAACTGGTCCTCAGGGAACAATCAAGATTGCATTGAAGTATAACCCCACCACCAAGCAGTCGGCTATTGTTGATCTGCAGCGGGTGAGCCGTCCTGGCCTGCGTCAGTACAGTGGGGCTACGACATTGCCGCGCATCCTGAACGGGTTAGGTGTGGCAATCGTGTCAACGTCGAAAGGCGTTATGACGGATAAAGAAGCACGGACCCTCAATGTGGGTGGCGAAGTGCTGTGTTACGTCTATTAATTCAGAACCAACACTATGTCACGCGTAGGGAATAAGATAATTGAACTGCCTTCAGCGGTAAGCGTCTCTGTTGATGCAGAGAACGTGGTAACTGTTAAAGGCCCTAAAGGCACCCTGTCTCAGGCAGTTGATCGGGACATCACCGTATCTATAGATGGTACGCAGGTGAAAGTAACCCGCCCAACAGAGCAGAAGCGGCATAAAGCTATGCACGGGTTATACCGTGCCCTCATCAACAACATGGTCGTTGGCGTGAGCACTGGCTTTAAGCTCGACCTGGAGATCATAGGCGTGGGTTACAAAGCAACGGTAACGAACAATATCCTTGAATTGAACCTGGGGTATTCGCACAATATCTTCCTGGCTATTCCAGCCGAAGTAAAAGCGACAGCCGTTACCGAAAAAGGTCAGAACCCAAAGGTTTACCTGGAAAGCTCAGACAAGCAACTCGTTGGTGATGTAGCGGCTAAGATCCGTTCACTACGTAAGGTTGAGCCGTATAAAGGCAAAGGCATTCGTTTTGTGGGTGAAGTTGTACGTCGGAAGGCGGGCAAGTCAGCCAGTAAGAAGTAATTACTGCCCATTTGGTTGGTATCAAATAACATGGCAAAGAAGCAAGAAAGACGGCAACGGATTAAGTTCGGGATTCGTGCAAAAGTATCTGGCACGACAACCCGTCCCCGTTTGTCAGTATATCGCTCAAACAAAGCGATCTATGCTCAACTGATTGACGATATAGCTGGCAAAACGCTGGCATCGGCCTCATCAGTAGAGTTGAAGAGTGAAGTAGAAGGCTTTACGGTTGAAACCGCGAAGAAAGTAGGTCAGCGTTTGGCCGAAAAAGCTGCTACTCAAAGTATTCAGTCGGTGGTTTTCGACCGCAACGGCTATTTGTATCACGGCAAGGTGAAAGCCCTGGCCGACGGTGCCCGCGAGGGTGGCCTCAATTTCTAAACGAATGGTATCGAACGTAAGACCTTCAAAAGTAAACGAGGCTGACCTGAAAGAGCGCGTAGTAGCCATCAACCGGGTTGCCAAGGTAGTGAAAGGTGGTCGTCGCTTCAGCTTTGCGGCCATCGTAGTAGTTGGCGATGGCAATGGTGTAGTTGGTTATGGCCTGGGCAAAGCCAACGAAGTAACCGACGCTATTACCAAAGGTGTTGAAGACGCCAAGAAAAACCTGTTTCAGATTCCTTTGCTGAAGCGTACAGTTCCCCACGAAATGGAAGGCCGTTTTGGCGGCGGTTTTGTGTTGGTAAAGCCAGCTGCTCCGGGTACGGGTGTTATTGCAGGCGGTGCCATGCGTGCTGTACTGGAAAGTGCAGGCATTCATGACGTATTGGCCAAGTCGAAAGGCTCGTCGAACCCGCACAACGTAGTGAAAGCTACGATTGATGCCCTCATCAAGATGCGGTTGCCGCATCAGGTAGCATTCCAGCGCCAGGTGTCGTTGAAGAAAGTATTTAACGGTTAACCCAAAACAGGCATGGCACAGGTACGAATCACACAGGTGCGTAGCACCATTAAGCGTCCTAAAACACAAAAGCTGGCTATCCAGTCGTTGGGTTTGGGTAAGATCAACCGGAGCATTGTGCTGGATTACAATCCATCCATTGCCGGTGTGATTAACAAGGTGCAACACCTTGTTACGATTGAACATATTTAATCACTAACTGACATGAATCTTAATAACATTAAGCCGGCAAAAGGGTCAGTTCAGCAGCGCAAGCGAGTCGGTCGCGGTCAGGGTTCCGGTATGGGCGGAACATCTACCCGTGGCCACAAAGGTGCACAGTCGCGCTCTGGCTACAGCCGCAAGCTGAACTTTGAAGGTGGTCAAATGCCCCTTCAGCGTCGCTTACCAAAATTTGGGTTCACTAACCCTACCCGCGTTGAGTACAAGCCTATCAATCTGGATACGCTCCAGGAGTTGGTAACAAATGCCAACGTCACAGTTGTCGACCTTGCTTTCCTGCAGGAGCATGGTTTCGCAGGTAAAAGAGACCTTATTAAGGTGCTTAGCCGTGGTGAAATCACATCAGCTGTAGAAGTGTCGGCTCATGGCTTCTCAGCAGCGGCTAAAGAAGCTATCGAGAAAGCAGGTGGTAAAGTGACTATTATTAGTCAAATTGCTAAAGCTGCGACACCGGAAGCTGTCTAAATTTCTCATCGAATAAACCCACCGGTAGCAACTGACCCGTTGTATGAACCGATTCATCGAGACCATTAAGAATATTTTTTCAATAGAGGAGTTGAGGACCCGTATTCTCAACACTTTGTTGTTTATAACGGTCTTCCGGTTAGGGACGCACATTGTGCTGCCTGGCGTTAACCCAGACCGTTTGAACCTGCGTCCGCAAGGGTTGCTGGGACTACTTGATGCATTTGTGGGTGGAGCCTTTAGTAAGGCCTCTATTTTCGCATTGGGTATTATGCCCTATATCTCGGCATCGATCGCTATTCAACTGCTGACGCTGGCGTTGCCTTACTTCCAGAAAATGCAGAAGGAAGGTGAGTCGGGCCGGAAGAAGTTAAATCAGATCACCCGGGTGCTGACTATCCTGGTTACTGCCGTTCAGGCCGTGACTTATATTCAGACAACCATTCCGGTTGAGGCGATGATGATTGACCGTACGTTGTTTACTATCGCATCGGTTTTCCTGCTCACCGCCGGCACTATCTTCTGTATGTGGCTAGGCGAGCGGATAACTGATAAAGGCATTGGCAATGGTATTTCGATGATCATCATGATCGGTATCGTTTCCCGTTTTCCCGGTGCTATCATTGGTGAAGCCCAAACCCGTGGTACTTCGCAGATCTTCATCTTCTTTATTGAGATGGTAGCCCTGTACTTCGTGATCATGGGCGCTGTGTTGTTAACGCAGGCTGTACGTCGCATTCCAATTCAGTACGCCAAGCAGGTGGTAGGCAATAAAGTAGTAGGCGGTCAGCGGCAATATCTGCCACTGAAGTTGAACGCTGCTGGTGTGATGCCCATCATCTTTGCGCAGGCACTGATGTTCATTCCAGGCTTTATGTTCGGTTTGGGTGCTGAGAAGAGCGAGACGGTTGCCAACATTGCCAACGTGTTCGGCGATTACACTTCATGGCAGTACAATTTGCTCTTTGCGTTCTTAATCATTGTGTTCACGTTCTTCTATACGGCTATCTCCGTCAATCCGACGCAGATATCGGATGATATGAAGCGGAGCGGTGGTTTCATTCCAGGTGTTAAGCCAGGTATTGCTACCTCCGAATACATTGGTACTGTACTTGACCACATCACCCTGCCAGGTGCAATCATGCTGGCGATGGTAGCTATTCTGCCTTCGTTTGCCAGCAAACTTGGCATGACAACAGCCTTTGCTGCCTTCTTTGGTGGCACGTCGCTACTGATCATGGTGGGGGTTGTGTTGGATACGCTGCAACAAATTGAGAGTTATCTGTTGATGCGTCGTTACGAAGGGCTGATGAAGTCAGGTCGAGTAAAGGGGCGTACAACTGATGCAGTGACGGTTTAATCTGTGCTGGTAGTATGATCTATTTGCGGAGCGACGAGGAGGTTGAGATCATTCGGCAGAATGGACAAGTGCTTGGAAAGGCTCATGCTGAAGTGGCTAAGCTGATTCGGCCAGGGGTCACTACGAAGGAACTTGACGCCGTTGCTCAGACGTTCATTAAGGATAATGGGGGCATTCCCTCGTTTTTGAACTTCAATAATGGCACTGCCACCCGGTTTCCGGGTGCTTTGTGCATCTCCGTCAATGAAGTAGTAGTACATGGTTTTCCCAGCCATTACGAACTGAAAGATGGTGACATTATTTCGGTAGACTGCGGTGTACATAAGCATGGTTATCATGCCGATAGTGCTTATACATATCCAGTTGGGGAAGTAAGCCTGAGTGTGCGAAAGCTGTTAATGCGTACCAAAGAATCATTGTACGTAGGCATTGCAAAAGCTATTGATGGCAATCGGATTGGTGACATTGGCTATGCCATTCAAGCCTACGCTGAGCACCACGGGTATAGTATAGTGCGCGAACTGGTTGGGCATGGCGTAGGGTCAAACTTGCATGAAGAGCCGCAGGTACCAAACTACGGAAAGCGTGGACAGGGAGTGAAGTTGAAAGACGGCATGGTACTGGCTATCGAACCAATGATAAACTTTGGTAAGAAAGGAGTTGTGCAAGAGCGGGATGGGTGGACAATACGTACGGCCGACCGTAAGCCTTCGGCTCACTTTGAGCATACCGTGGCAGTGCATAAAGGGAAAGCTGATGTACTTACCACGTTTGAATACATTGAAGCAGTGACGGCCAACACGAGTTTAGCCATCGAGTTGAACGAGACTGCTGCGGTTTAAGGCAACTATGGCGAAGCAAAATTCGATTGAACAGGATGGTATCATTCTCGAAGCATTGTCAAACGCAATGTTTCGGGTTGAGTTGGCCAACAAGCATGAAGTGATTGCACACATATCGGGTAAGATGCGGATGAACTACATCAAGATCCTGCCCGGTGACCGTGTGAAGTTGGAGATGTCGCCTTATGATTTGAGTAAGGCGCGGATTGTGTACCGGTACAAGTAAAATGACTAGCAACCATGAAAGTCAAAGCGTCGATTAAAAAGCGCAGTGAAGACTGCATCGTGATCCGTCGGAAAGGAAAACTCTACGTGATCAACAAAAAGAATCCCCGTTACAAACAAAGACAAGGTTAAGCACACATGGCACGTATTGCAGGTGTTGACATCCCCGATAAGAAGCGCGGCGCTATTTCGCTGACGTACATCTACGGTATCGGTCGGAGCGCAGCGAAAACGATCCTGACGAAAGCAGGCGTCGACGAAAACAAGAAAGTAAGCGAGTGGAACGACGATGAGTCGAGTGCCGTTCGTAACGCGATCAGTAACGAATTCAAGGTGGAAGGTGCCCTCAAGTCAGAGGTGCAACTAAACATCAAGCGTTTGATGGACATTGGCTGCTACCGTGGTCTGCGTCACCGCAAAGGGCTGCCCGTTCGTGGTCAGAAAACCAAGAACAACTCACGCACCCGGAAAGGCAAGCGTAAGACGGTTGCAAACAAGAAGAAGGCAACGAAATAAGTAAATGGTCATTCATAGTCATTGATCGTCATTTGTTGTCATTGGTTGTGTTTTAGCAATGAATGACCACTAATGACAATGAATGACAACCGAATGACGATTATCTAAGCAAATGGCACAAGCAAAACGTAAGGATAAAGCGAAGAAACGCATTGTCGTAGTTGAATCAGTTGGTCAGGTACACATCCGGGCTACGTTCAACAATATAATCATCTCGGTAACGAACATGAACGGTCAGGTGATCTCATGGGCATCGGCTGGTAAGATGGGTTTCCGGGGTTCTAAGAAGAACACCCCTTATGCCGCGCAAACTGCGGCACAAAACTGCGCTCAGGTAGCTCACGAATTGGGTATGCGCAAGGCAGAAGTATTTGTGAAAGGACCAGGTGCCGGTCGTGAATCAGCCATCCGGACGATTCAGAACACGGGCATCGAGGTGACTACAATTCGGGACATTACGCCCCTGCCACACAATGGTTGCCGCCCTCCAAAGCGTCGGCGCGTTTAAGTACAATCAGTTGATTTGCAAGTATTTGGTTGTCGTAGTATCTATAACAGTCAGGTAGTTGCCGCAGCGATGAATACGAGCGGGCGACATTGAGTTGTGTCCGTTCCTTGTTTCACATTATTCATTTCACATAATGGCACGTTACACTGGCCCCAAGGCCAAAATTGCCCGTAAGTTTGGTGAGCCGATCCTCGGACCCAGTAAAGCCTTACAGAAGAAGAATTATGCGCCCGGTATGCACGGCCGTGGCCGGAAGCGCAAAACGTCGGAGTATGCTGAGCAGCTCCAGGCGAAACAAAAAGTAAAATATATCTACGGTATTCTGGAGCGTCAGTTCCGGGGCCTGTTCCATCGTGCCGCCGTTAAGGAGGGCATCACGGGTGAAAACCTGCTGAAGTTGTGCGAAGCCCGTCTGGATAACACGGTATACCGCTTGGGCATTGCGCCTACGCGCCGTGCGGCCCGTCAGTTGGTAGCTCACAAGCACATCATTGTTGATGGTGAAGTAGTTAACATTGCTTCTTATTCGTTGAAACCCGGCCAGATCATTGGTGTACGTGAGAAATCGAAGTCGCTGGAAGCTGTGACGACTAGCTTGTCGGCCCGTAATGCCAAACGGTACAACTGGCTGGAGTGGGATCAGCAGCAGTTGGCAGGTACGTTCATCAGTTTCCCTGAGCGTGACCAGATTCCTGAGAATGTCAACGAGCAGTTGATCGTTGAATTGTATTCGAAGTAATAGTCAGCAGTAGGCTCTGATTCGTCTGGCTGCTACCCACTGTACACTTATTTTTTAGGTTGTTAACCACGAAAACGTATGTCAATATTAGCTTTCCAAATGCCCGATAAAGTCGTCATGGAAAAATCCGACGATTTTCACGGTGTGTTTGAGTTTAAGCCTCTCGAAAAGGGATACGGCGTCACGATTGGCAATGCGTTACGGCGCATTTTGCTCTCGTCACTGGAAGGCTATGCCATCACCAGTGTCAAGTTCCCCGGCGTGTTGCACGAGTTCTCTTCGATAGAAGGTGTGGTTGAAGATGTTACAGAGATCATTCTGAACCTGAAAATGGTTCGCTTTAAGAAAGTCTCTGATATGGTCGATAACAAGATCACGGTCAATATCAAAGGGCAGTCGGTGCTGAAGGCAGGCGACATCACAAAGGCTACGGCCTCGTTTGATGTGCTCAATCCAGAACTGGTTATCTGCCACATCGATAATACCCGTGACCTGGAAATGGAGATTTTCGTGGAAAAAGGACGAGGCTATGTGCCGTCTGACGAACCACGGGCCAACGAACTTCCATTCGGCCACATTCCTATGGATGCTGTTTACACGCCGGTCAAGAACGTCAAATTTGGCGTTGAAAACACTCGTGTGGAGCAAAAGACCGACTATGAAAAGTTGGTACTTGATATTGAAACCGACGGGTCTATTCACCCGGAGGAAGCCCTAAAAGGTGCTGCTCACATCCTGATTCAGCACTTCATGCTGTTCTCAGATCAAACCATGACCTTCGATACGGTGAAGCCGGAAGAAGATAATGTGGTTGACGAAGAGATGCTGCACATGCGCAAACTGTTGAAAACGTCGCTGTCTGATCTGGACCTGTCGGTTCGGGCTTACAACTGCCTGAAATCAGCTGAGGTGCGTACGCTGGGTGATCTGGTTCGTCTGGAGATCTCAGATATGATGAAGTTCCGCAACTTCGGTAAGAAGTCACTGACGGAATTGGAGCAACTAGTGGCTGATAAAGGCCTGACGTTCGGCATGGACGTGGCTAAATATCGTTTAGACGAAGACTAAAAGGAAGTTCAACGTTCAATGTCTACTGTTCAATGTTCGGTAACGAGCTACATTAAACGTTAGACCTTAAATCTTGAACTCATTTCACAATGAGACACGGTAAAAAAGATAATCACCTCGGCCGGACCCATTCGCACCGCGAAGCTATGTTGTCGAATATGGCAGTTTCGCTGATTATGCACAAGCGGATTGAGACCACGGTGGCGAAGGCGAAAGAACTTCGCAAATTCGTTGAGCCTATTCTGACGCGTGCCAAAGAAGACAACAACCAGAACCGGAAAATTGTCTTTAAAACCCTCAACCATAAAGAGGGTATGAAAGAACTGTTTGGTGAGGTGTCTGACAAAATTGCGACACGTCCCGGTGGTTATACGCGGATCATCAAGCTGGGCACCCGTAAAGGTGACGGTGCTGATACCTGCCTGATCGAACTGGTTGATTTCAACGAAGCGCTGCTGACGGCTGCTACTGAACAGGCTACTGCCAAGACGCGCCGTAGCCGTCGGGGTGGTTCAGGTCGCAAGGCCGATGGTACTACGGCCGCTCCTGTGGCTGCTGAAGAGGCTTCTTCGGCTGAGGTAGTAGCTGACGAAGCTCCTGCTGTTGACGCTGCAACGGTTGCCGAAACCGCACCTGTAGCTGATGCTTCTGCGGCTGGTGCTGATGACCTAACCATTGTGGAAGGCATCGGTCCTAAAATTGCCGAATTGATGAATAACGCTGGCGTCACCACGTTTGCTCAACTGGCCGATGCCAGTGACGAAACTGTACAGGCTGTTCTGACAGAAGCTGGCCCACGTTACAATGTTCACGACGTATCAACCTGGAACGAACAGGCGGCGTTGTTGCGCGATGGCAAAATGGACGAATTCAAGGCGTTGACAGACCGGCTTAAGGGCGGTAAAGACCAATCGGAATCGGCTGAGTAGTGAACGAACCAATCGTTATACAGAAACTGGGTTAGCCGTTTATCGGTTAACCCTTTTTTTTAGTCATTTCAACAACCCACAAACAAACTTGCCCATGACACGGCCACAACATGCTGAGGCATTGCTGGTTTTGCAGGATGGTACCGTATTGCACGGCCACGCGCTCGGAAAAATTGGCACCGCCGGTGGTGAAATCTGCTTTAATACAGGCATGACCGGCTATCAGGAGATCTATACCGACCCGTCCTATTTTGGCCAGATAATCATCAATACTACTTCACACATTGGCAATTACGGTGTGCAGCTGGGGCTGGAAGAAGAGTCGGCGGGGGTGAAGATCCGGGGTATGGTGTGCAACTTCTTCTCGCAGACCTATTCGCGGCACCTGGCCGACGAGTCGTTGCAGCAGTATTTCGAGCAGGCCAACATTGTGGGTATTCACGGCATTGACACCCGGCAGTTGGTGCGGCACATTCGCGACAAGGGTGTGATGAACTGCATCATTTCGTCAGCCATTTTGGACCCGGCTGTGCTGCTGGCCGAGCTGGCGAAGGTGCCTGACATGAACGGTCTGGAACTATCGTCGGAAGTATGTACGCAAGAGACCTACGAGTTGGGTAGCACCGACGTGGCTGAGCGGTTTAAGGTGGCAGTACTGGATCTGGGCGTGAAGAAAAGCATTGTGCAGAACCTGGCTAACCGGGGTGCCTATTGTAAAGTATTCCCCGCAAAAACGCCGTTTGCCGAGCTGCAAGCCTGGAACCCCGACGGCTATTTTATCTCGAACGGCCCCGGCGATCCGGCTGCCATGCCTTATGCTGTGGAGACTGTGAAGCAGGCTTTGGATACCAACAAGCCTCTTTTTGGCATTTGCCTAGGCCACCAAATACTGTCGTTAGCTAGCGGTATTTCGACCTACAAAATGCACAACGGCCACCGGGGACTGAACCACCCCGTGAAGAACCTGATCACGGGCTTGTGTGAAATAACGTCGCAGAATCATGGCTTTGCTGTAAAGGCCGACGAGGTGCAGGACCACGCGAATGTGGCCGTGACGCACGTTAACCTGAATGACAAGACTATTGAGGGAATCCGGCGGACAGACAAACCAGCTTTTTCGGTGCAATACCATCCCGAAGCCTCACCCGGTCCGCACGACTCGCGCTATCTGTTCGATGATTTTGTGCAGCTGATGGAGTAGGATGAAAAGCAATGTATGTAGCATAGAAGTTTTAAAATTTCCATGCTACATGCATTGCTTGCAATAGATTCTTTATATACTTTTATTGAAACCAATTCTGATTGGTGTAAAAACCTGCCTGAATGTCTATATATAACACCTTGTACCAATGAGAGATGTAAGAAGGGGAAGCATTGTGCAGCTTTTAAGTGGAGGTCCTAAAATGACAGTTGACTCATTTGAAAAGAAACTCGAAGGCCCTAGTCTAATGAAAGCAAAACGGGTTGATGATGAATCACTTGTTATATGCAAGTGGTTTGAAGACGGTAAGCTAAAAACAGGCACTTTTTCGGCAGAATCACTCATCATAGTTGATCAGCAAGACTTGTGAGTTAATCTCATGTACGTTTGAATGATGAAACTTGGTTTCTGATAATAACCATTGAGCATATTAAAAATGAAATTGACATGGGATTATTTGATTTTTTAAAACCTAAAAAGAAAAAGCAAGTTTTAACTTTTTACTCTGAAAGGCTAACAGACGTAGAAAAAGTATCAATTAATTTGATGATGGTATTTATCGTAACGCATTTAGGCCAAAGAGTTGCTCATAGTGAAGAAAAGAAATTCGTTACCATTGTAAGTAATGAAATACTTGGTTTAAATAATCAGATTATCTCTAACTTGAAAGGTGAAAATTTTGATTATACTAAAGTAGTATACTCACTTGAGCTTGAAAACAAAAAATTTTTTGCAGGAACATTTATAGAGTTAGCTAATATTATCAAAGATCAGTCTGTTATGAAGCTTGTGGCAGTTATAGTAGAGGACATGGGATTATCATTTGAAGATGTGGTTAAGGAGCACTATAAAGGCATAAATATGTAAATTCTCCATTGTACAAAATGCAGTGTTCAAACTAACAATATGTTAAGTAGTGCTAGATTATTTGTCTTATTTTTATTCGGCCTGCTTTTACTGAACGTACTATCAGCGTTTGTGTATTCGCGTATTGACCTCACGGCCGATGCGCGCTATACGCTCTCTGATGGGACGCGGACGTTGCTGGAAAATTTGCCCCAACCGGTACACATCGACGTGTTTTTAACGGGCAATCTGCCACCAGGTTTTAAGCGGCTGGAAACGGCTATTCGCGAAAACCTGGAAGAAAGCGAGGCCATTGCCGGTGCCAACTTAAGCTACCGCTTCGTAGACCCATTGCTGGGCACAAAAGCAGAGCAGGAGAAGCGGCTGATCAGGTTGGCTGAACTGGGGCTGCAACCCACTAATTTGTTTGCCAACGAAGGCGGTACCCGTACCGAGCAACTGATTGTACCGGGGGCGGTGGTCAGCTACGCAGGCAAGCAGGTGGGGGTATTGCTGCTGAAAGGCAACAAAGACGCCACGCCCGCTGAGCAACTGAATCAGTCTTACGAGGGTGTAGAGTATCAGTTGGCGTCGGCCATACGGCGCATCACCCAGCCGGTGGGCAGTCGGCGGAGGGTAGGGTTACTGTTTGGCCATACGCAGGTATCTCCCGAACGGTTCTCAGATCTGCTGGCTACCGTGCAGGAAACCTACGACCTGTTTTTTGCCGATTTAGGTAAACCTGGCCCACTTACCGACCTCGACGCCCTGCTGGTGCTGAAACCCGACCGACCTTTTTCGGAGCAGGAGGTGTATAAGCTGGATCAGTACGTAGTGAACGGCGGCCATGCCCTGTTTTTTGTGGATGGGCAACGAGTAGACAGCGTCAGCCGGGATGGCACGTTTGCGCAACCGCTGAATCTGGGCCTGAATGACCTGTTTTTTCGGTGGGGTGCCCGCGTGAATCAGAACGTGATAAAGGATTTGTCATGCGCCGTAATTCCGATGGATGTGGGCAATCTGGGCGACAAACCTAACATTCAACTGGTGCCGTGGCGGTTTTATCCGGTGCTGAATTCGTTTGGCAATAGTCCCATTACCCGCAACCTCGACAGGCTCTATGGCCGGTTTATCAGCACGCTGGATACGGTACAGGCACCGGGTATTCAGAAAACGATGCTGGTACAAACGTCGCCCTATACGAGCGTGCTGAAAGTGCCCGCCTTGATTGCGTATAATGAAGCCCGGCAACAGCCCGACCCTAAGACTTATACCAGCGGCACACGACTGGTGAGCGCCCTGTTTGAAGGATCGTTCACGTCCGTTTTTGCCAACCAACTCCTGCCCGATTCACTGATGAAGACTTTCCGGGCCACTGGCAAGCCTGGCGGTGTGCTGATTTGTGCCGACGGTGATCTGGTGGTAAATGATGTAGACTACAAACGAAAAACGCCCCTACCGCTCGGCTATGACCGGTTTACGCGTACCCAGTTTGCCAACAAAGACTTTGTGCTCAATGCGATTGACTACCTCACCGACCCCAATGGCGTGATTGCGGCGCGGGCGCGGGTGGTGCCGCTTCGGCCGCTGGATGGTATTCGGGTGAAGGCCGAACGAACTTACTGGCAGGGGCTTAACGTGCTGGGACCTCTGGCCCTGGTTGCCTTTGCCGGCCTTTGCTGGACGGTTATAAGGCGGCGTAAGTATGGGCAAAACGCGTAGAAAATACCTGCCCACAAATAGCCAAAACCCCTTCGGAAAGGGCGCGTTTTTTGCTACTTTTGTTTTATACTCTATTTACTGGCTAAAGCCCTAATCGCATGAAATTCCTCGTTTCTTCGTCCGTTCTGCTCAAAAACCTGCTGACTATCAACGGGGTAGTGGCGACCAACCCGATTGTCCCGATTCTGGAAAATTTTCTCCTGCGTATCGACGCCGCAGCAGACCATAGCGGAGACAGTGCTGCGGGTATGCTAACCGTGACTGCTTCGGATCTGCAAACGACGATGACCACCCAGATTCCGGTGGACGCGTCGGAGGGAGGGTCCATCGCCATTCCGGCCAAACTGCTGCTCGACACCCTGCGCAGCCTGCCCGATCAGCCAATTACGATCAATATCAACACCGAAACGTTTGGCACCGAAATCCTGACCGATAATGGCCGGTACAAGATTTCGGGCGAAAATCCGATTGATTTCCCCAAGATTCCGTCGGTCAACAAAAATCTGTCGGTCGAACTCTCGTCTGACGGGCTGCTGAGCGCCATCAACAATACTGTTTTTGCTACCAGCACCGACGACCTGCGCCCCGCTATGACGGGTGTGTATCTGCAATTGAGTGCCGACGCAGCCGGAGCAGGCACGGCCACGTTTGTGGCTACCGACGGCCACCGCCTGATTCGGTACCGGCGTAACAACATTTCAACATCAACTACCCCCGCCGCCGAACGGTCGCTGATTATTCCGCGCAAGGCGCTGTCGCTGTTGAAAGCGGCCTTACCCGAGGGCGTTCCCGTGCAGGTCGACTTAAGTCAGGCTAATGCGTCGTTCACATTTGGCGCGGGTGGTGCCCCGTCGACGCAGTTGATTTGCCGCCTGATCGATGAGCGTTTTCCGGATTATGAGAACGCCATTCCGGCCAACAACACCAACGTAATGACCATTGGCCGCGCCGATCTGCTCAACTCGCTGAAGCGGATTATGATCTACGCCAACCGTACTACGCATCAGATTCGGTTGTCGCTGAAAGGTAAGAACGGCCCATCGCCTACATTGACGATCTCTGCTGAAGACCTTGACTACGCGAACGAAGCCAACGAGAAGCTCATGTGCGACTACGACGGCGATGATATGGAGATTGGTTTCAACGCCAAACTGATGGCCGAGATGCTGAGCAACCTGAGCGCCAAGATGATCTCGCTGGAAATGTCGGCACCCAACCGCGCCGGCCTCATTATTCCTGCCGACAAGGAGGAAGACGAAGAGATCCTGATGCTTGTAATGCCCGTGATGCTGAATACCTACGCCTAACGGTCTGTTAACTGACGCATTTGATTTGAACAGCGCTGGCTCCGGTCAGCGCTTTTTTTGTGGAAACATATTGGTTAGAATTGGCTCGACGTAAAAAGATTACGTTGATGGCGGCTCACCTTTGTATCTGACAAGCACTTAGCCGAGTGGCTTTTTGTGCTTACTAAACGACAAACAAATGGAACAGCTAAAAGCGACCATCAACAAAGCCTGGCCTTATCAGCAGGATAGTCTGAACCTGCCTGTCAATGACCTCGAAGCAGCGTTGCCTTTTTACGAGAAAACGATGGGGTTCCAGCTTGTATCGCGCACCGATCAACCACGTAAATCTGCCATTATAGCCAGGGATCAGGTTCAAATCGGTTTAGCCGAAAATGGGGGTGACCCCGGCCAGAATGGTTGTTTCTTTGACGTAGATGATGTGGCCAACGCGTTTGCCGAATTGACCGCCAACGGCCTGCCAGTTGAGCAGCCCAACTACACGTTTCAACAGCATGGCGACGTGCGGTGGAAGGTCTTTTTTGTGGTGGCGCCTGATGGCCTCTGTTACTGCTATGGGCAGAGGCAATAGATAGAGAATGAGGTTGTGGGAGCGCTGACGGGTGTCAGCGCTTTTTTTATAATCTATTCGGTTGACAAATAATACACTGGCAAACGAGATGATTAAGCATTGTTAACTACAACCGCACATCCCCGATTACAACCGATAGCACCGAAAATGCATCAGGGTTGCGAGTAGATGCCTAGCATTGAACCAAGATCATCCGTCAACCAACCCTTTTCTATGGAACTCGTCATCCAAAATCTCTCAAAAACATATGCCAACGGGGTCCGCGCCCTCGACAACGTGTCGC
Organism: Fibrella aquatilis; assembly: GCF_017353255.1. Classification (GTDB taxonomy): domain Bacteria; phylum Bacteroidota; class Bacteroidia; order Cytophagales; family Spirosomataceae; genus Fibrella; species Fibrella aquatilis. Next base: position 73,222 of record NZ_JAFMYU010000011.1, read on the forward strand.
TTACTATTCCGACGGGGATGTACGGTCTGCTGGGCCAGAACGGCGCGGGCAAATCGACGTTAATGCGCACGCTGGCTACGCTGCAAGATGCCGACAGCGGCACGGCTATGCTGGATGATCTCGACGTGCTAAACCAGAAAGAGACCGTGCGGCGTACCCTGGGCTATCTACCGCAGGAGTTTGGCGTATATCCCCGCGTGTCGGCGAGTGAACTGCTCGATCATTTTGCCATGCTGAAAGGCGTGATTAACGGCAAGCAACGGGCGCAGTTGGTAGAGGCGCTGCTGCACCGGGTAAACCTCTGGGACGTGCGCAAAAAGGCCGTCAGCAGCTATTCAGGGGGTATGAAACAACGATTTGGCATTGCGCAGGCGCTCATTGGCGAACCCAAACTGATTATCGTAGACGAACCCACGGCTGGCCTTGACCCCGGCGAACGGAATCGATTTTATAACCTGTTGTCGGAGATTGGCGAGAATGTAGTGGTGATCCTGTCTACCCACATTGTGCAGGATGTGATGGAGCTATGCAACAACATGGCCATCATTCACCAGGGCCGGGTGCTGTTTGGCGGCACGCCGCAGGCCGCTGTCAATGGCCTGTCGGGTAAGATTTGGGCCAAGTCTATCAATAAATCCGACTTGCCCACCTACCAGCAAACGCACACGGTGATCTCGAGCAAGCTGGTGGCGGGAAAACCGCAAATCCACGTCCTGAGCGACATTGACCCCGGCGATGGGTTCCGCGCTGCCGAGCCGGACCTGGAGGATGTGTTCTTCAGTGAATTAAGAATTAAGAATTAAGAATGAAATGGCTGACGTATCACCTATTCCAAGCTTGTTAAAAGATGAGAATATTCTTCTTCAAAAGTCATTTGACTTCGCGCTTCGCATTATAAAAATGTATCAATGGTTGATCGAAAAGCATCGAATTTATTCGTTAGCCGATCAAATTTTGCGAAGTGGTACGTCAATCGGGGCCAATTCAGAAGAGGCTATTGGAGGTTACAGCATCAGAAATTTTGCTGCAAAAATTGGTAATTCATACAAAGAGGCAAGAGAAACCCGCTATTGGCTTCGATTACTGTATGGCTCCGGGTATATCGAAAAACCGATGTTTGACTCAATGCTGTCTGATTGCGAAGAACTAATCCGCATCCTTGGCTCAATCAAGAAAACAACACAACATAAAATCAGAATGGAAACAGACAAAAAGTGAGATCGCATTTATTAAAGTCCAACCCCTAATGCTGCTACACTGGTGGACTAATTCTTAATTCTTAATTCTTAATTAGATGTTCCTCCACCTCTTCAACTTCGAAATCCGGTATTGGCTGCGTCAGCCGATGGTCTGGATATTCATGCTCGTCAACATTATCATGTTTGCCTGGGCAGCCGCATCTGATGACCTCACCATTGGCGGGTCGTTTGGCAATGTGTACAAGAATGCACCCTTTGTCATTCAGAATCAGTATGGTGTCTGGACCATCTTTGCGCTGCTGATGACCACCGCGTTTGTGCAAAACGCCGCCCTCCGCGACTTCACCTACAACAGCCACCAACTCGTTTTCTCGTCGCCTATCCGCAAACTCGATTACCTCGCGGGGCGGTTTCTGGGTGCGTTTTGCGTGGCGTTGATCCCGTTTTTGGGCATCTCTATCGGCGTGCTGCTGGGTACACTCATCGGGCAGCTGACTGGCTCGGTAGAGGCCGAGCGGTACGGGCCGGTGGTGTGGTCGGCGCACGTCAACAGCTTCCTGACGTTTGCGGTGGGCAACACCTTTATTTCGGGAGCATTCATTTTCATGCTCGCCGCCTTGAGTCGCTCAACGGTGGTGGCGTTTGTGGGGGCGGTGGTGCTGCTGGTGGCGCAGGTAACGGCCTCTAACCTCACCGGCGACCTCGATAATGAGCAACTGGTAGCTTATTTCGACGTGCTGGGCTTTGGACCATTCGGGCTGGTGACGAAATACTGGACCGTGGCCGACAAGAACACACGCTCCGTTGGCCTGCTGGATGGCTACATGGGCATCAACCGGCTCATTTGGGTCGGTGTGGGGCTGCTGCTGCTGGTCATCACTTACGTCCGGTTCTCATTTAGCGAGCGGGCGAGCAGCGGTGGTTGGTTTAAGCGCCGGAAAAAGGCAGACAGCCTGCCTACCGATGCTGTCGGATTGGCCGTTTATGGTCAGGTGCAGGCCCTGCCCCGTGTAGCAATAGCAACGGGCACTAATGCACAGCTGGCGCAGCTTTGGCGCGTAGCAAAAACCGACTTCAATGGCACCATTCGTGGGGTAGCGTTCCTGGTGATTTTGCTGCTGGGGCTGCTGAACATGGGTTTTTCGCTCAAATTTTCTGACAACTTCTACGGCCTGTACTCGTTTCCGATCACTTACAACGTAATCCAAATTATTCAGGGTACGATGGGCATTTTCCTTTTTGCCATCATTATTTTTTACTCCGGCGATCTGATCTGGAAGGAGCGCGACGCCAACCTCGATCAGATATACGATGCCACACCCCACCGCAACTGGAGCGTGTTTCTGGGCAAGCTGGTAGCCATGATTGGCGTGGTGATGGTGATTCAGGCGCTGTGCGTGCTGGCGGGTATTGTGGCCCAAACGCTGATGGGCTACACCGTTTATGACCTGAAGCAGTACCTAGTATCCTTTTTCGCAATTGGCTTGTTGCGGCTTATTCCCATCATTGTACTGTCGATGCTCGTGCATACGCTGGTGAACCAGAAGTACGTGGCATTTTTTGTAGTAGTGGTCATCCTGATTGCCAATGGCTACATCTGGGGTCCGCTAGACGTGCAGAGTAACCTTGCCCAGTTCAATGCGTCGCCCGATTCTACCTACTCCGATATGAACGGCTGGGGGCCTTACATAGCCGCGCTGGCGTGGTTTCGTGCCTACTGGCTCCTGTTTACGGCCCTGCTGTGCGTGATAGGTGTGCTCTTTTGGGTACGGGGAAAAGATACCGCCTGGGCCTCACGTTGGCATGAAGCGAAGCGAAATTTTGTAAGCCCGAACAACCAGCCGCTGCGGCGCGTGGCAGTTGGTGTTTTAGCCGTTTGGGTGCTGCTGGGAGCGTTTTTGTTCTACAACACCCATATCCTGAATTCGTACGTAACCCCAAATGTGCAGAAGAAACGGGAGGTGGCCTATGAGAAAACATACAAGAAGTATGAACATCGGCCACAGCCTCGCATTACCGACGTCAGCTACGACATTGACCTCTACCCAGATGAGCGTGAGCTGCTGGTGCGGGGAACGATGCAGCTTAACAACAAGACCAGCGTAGCCATCGACTCGCTGCACATTGGGGTGCCCAACCGGATGGACTATACGATCACGGTTGCCGGAGCCAAACGCGTACTTCATGATTCGCTGTTGCAGTATGGCATCTATAAACTGGCTCGACCCATGGCTCCCGGCGATTCGATCATGCTGAGCTGGACGGCACACCACAAAACGCAAGGCATTGAAAATGAAGTGTCTATGGTGCAGCAGATTAACCAGAATGGCTCATTTTTCAATAACATTGACATTTCGCCGCTGATTGGCTACCAGAAAAATGGGGAGATGACTAGTAGAAACGACCGCAAAAAATACGGCCTTCCCGAACGCGCCCGAATGCCCAAATTGGAACGAAACCGGGATGGAGGTCCCTGCACCGACGACTGCATGGACAGCTACATTGGCGGCCATTCAGACTGGGTCAACGTGCGCACCACTATCAGCACTGCGCCTGATCAGATAGCAGTGGCTCCTGGTTCGTTGCAAAAAGAGTGGACAGGCAAGGATGCGCAGGGACGAGCCCGGAAGTACTTCAGCTATTCATTGGATCACCAGTCGCTGAATTTCTATTCGTTTCTGTCGGCCCGGTATCAGGTAAACCGCAGCAAGTGGAACGGCATCGACGTAGAGGTGTATTACGATAAGCAGCACCCCTACAATGTGCGCAACATGAGCGAGTCTATTAAGCAGTCGTTGGCTTACTATACCCAGAATTACGGACCCTATCGGCACAAGCAGGCCCGCATTATCGAGTTTCCGCGGTATGCATCGTTTGCGCAGGCGTTTCCGGGCACCATGCCTTATTCGGAGAGTATTGGCTTCATTGCCAAGATAGACCCCGAAACGGACGTCGATATGGTGAAGTATGTGGTAGCTCACGAGATGGGGCACCAATGGTGGGCGCATCAGGTGGTGGGAGCCGAAATGCAGGGGGCCACGCTGCTGTCGGAGACGATGGCGCAGTATTCGGCCCTGATGGTAATGCAGAAAGCTTACGGACGCGACCGTATGAAACGTTTCCTGGGCTACGAATCGGACCGGTATCTGGGTGCGCGGGGCAGCGAAGCTGAGAAGGAAGTACCGCTGGAGAAAGTGGAAAACCAGGGCTACGTGCACTATAACAAGGGTAGTCTGGTGATGTTCAACATGAAGGAGTTCATTGGCGAAAAAGCCGTAAACAATGCCCTTCACGACCTCACGGGCGCATTTGCCTACCGGCAGCCGCCCTACCCAACGTCGTACGAACTGGTAGATCGTCTTCGCAAAAACACCCCCGACAGCCTGCAATCGACTATTTCGGACCTGTTCGAGCAGATCACGATCTACGATAACCGCGCCACCGCTGTTTCGGCCAAAAAGCGCAACGACGGGCAGTATGACGTAATCGTAACTGTGCAGACCGCCAAGCTCCGCGCCGACTCACTGGGCCGCGAAACACCCCTGCCGCTCAATGACCTCATCGATGTGGGCGTGTATGGCAAACCGGCAGCGGGCAAGAAGATTGGCAAGTTGCTGGCCATACGGCGCTTACGCATGAAAGCCAACACGGGTACTTACGCTTTCGTAGTAAAAGAACAACCTCACGAAGCAGGCGTTGACCCCCTCAGCTTCCTGGCCGACCGCATCCCCGCCGACAATTTGAAGAAGATAACGGGATTGTAGTGGTAGTGAACTACACCTTGACAGCTGCTTATGAATGTGGTCAGGCTGGCGCCGCCGCCAGTAATTCCTGCTTGATCACGTCAAACGACTTGCCCTTGTGCGAAGGCCACAACTGGGCAAATTTGATCTCCACGCCCTTCAGCATGTGGATGCACAACCGCATGTCGTCATCCGATAAGTCGCTGAAAAACAGCCGTCCCAGTTCATCTGCCCGGTCGTAGCACCGTTGCAGCACCGCCGACCCGGCGGGTGTAAGCATCAGGCGTTTGGAGCGCTTATCGGCTGTGTTTTCGTATTCGGCCACGTAGCCCGCATGTTTCAACCGGTCAATAATGAGCAGGCCCGACGACAGCCGGGTGATGGTATGCGTGATCACGTCTGTTTTGCGAGGTTCCTGCAAGTGCGCAATGGCATTCAGAAACAGAAACTCGTCGACTTGTTTGATGCCCGTACCCTCGAAGGCGGCTTCGGCATAAGTGGTGTATATCCGGTCGATGCGGCTTAAGAGCTTGATCAGCAGCAGGTTCGTTTCTGATGGTACTATGCCGTCGGCAATGTCGCCCTGTGGCTTATTGTGCTGCTGTTCGAGTAGTTCATACCGATAAAAATCATCGAGGTTAGCCTGGGGGTTGCGGGCAGCAAACGCTGCCCATCGCGTCACGAGTTCGACCGTCTTATCCATTATATATCATAAATGGTGCAATCTATTAAATTTTAGAACAACCTTGATTTAATATCATTCGTGTTGTAGTTTTGACAAACAAACATCATAAATGATACAGTTATGGGACTGGTTGCCGTTAGTTTAGACAAGTTCGCCATCCACGTCAAGGACGTAGAGCAGTCAATGGCTTATTATAAGCGCATTCCGGGTGCTAAGTTAATCATGCATCAGCCCGGCCACATTGCCATTTTTCAATTGGGTAAAAACGAGCTAAACCTGGTCCGGCTCGACGTCATGCCGCCGTTTCACCTGGAGTTTGAGGTAGAGGAAGTTGATCAGCTCTACACCGATTTCCAGGCGCAGTCATTTCCTACGGATGGCCCGCCCGAAGATAAGCCTTGGGGTGAGCGCACGTTCTATTCAAAAGACCCGGATGGTAATCTGATGGAGTTTTCGCGCAGCAGACCCCCTCTACTTATCAGCTAGTTGCGGCTGGGGTTCTTCTTTCGGCTTGGCCCGCTTTTTCAGTTCTTCCAGCCCCTTCTTGCCGTAGGCTAGCCGCGTGATGCCGATGTAGAGGACGGGCACCACAAAAATAGCCAGCGAGGTGGCGGCCAGCATACCACCCAGCACCGTACGGCCAATAGTAGACCGCGCCACGCCGCCTGCCCCGGTGGCCAGCGCCAGCGGAATAACGCCCAGAATAAACGCCAGTGACGTCATCAGAATGGGTCGTAGCCGCAACCGGACGGCTTCGATGGTCGATTCGAGCAGGTCCTCGCCCCGGTCTACGCGCTCTTTGGCAAACTCCACAATCAGGATGGCATTTTTAGCGGCTAGGCCAATCAACGTAATCAGCCCAATCTGGGCGTAGACGTTGTTGCTCAGGTATGGGAAAAGCAGCAGCGCAATAATGGCACCCATAGCTCCCAACGGCACCGATAGCAGCACCGAAAACGGCACCGACCAGCTTTCGTAGAGCGCCGCCAGGAACAGAAAAACGAAGCCAATGCTCAGCATGAAAATATATACCGAACTGCTGCCCGCGTTGATCTCTTCGCGGCTTAGACCGGAGAAATCGTAGCTGTAGCCCGCCGGGAGCACTTTTGCCGCCACCTCGCGCAGGGCGTCGTTGGCCTGACTGCTGCTGTAACCAGGCTTGGCACCGCCATTCAATTCCACCGACCGAAACAGGTTGAAGTGCGAAATGAGCGGTGCGTTTTCAATTACGCTAGTCTTGATCACGTTGCTGATCGGGATCAACTGGCCGCTTGTATTACGCACATAGAACTGGTTCAGCGCGGTCAGGTCGGCGCGGTACATGGTGTCGGCCTGCTCCACCACGCGGAACTTGCGGCCGTAGATAATGAAGTCGTTTACGTACTGACTACCCAGGTACGTCTGCACCGTGCGGTAGACGTTGCTGACCGAAATGCCCAGCTTTTTGCATTTGTCGCGGTCCACATCGACGCGGTAGGCGGGGGCTTTGGCGGTGAAGTAGGAGAACACCCGGCCAATTTCGGGGCGCTTGGTTGCTTCGGCGATGAAGTTTTGCACTACCCCGTCGAAGGCCCGCACGTCATCATTCGTTTCGCGTTGCTGAATCTCGAACGTAAAGCCCGAACTCTGTCCCAAACCAGGAATGGCCGGGGGCTGCACTACCTGTATCCGGGCGTCGTTGAACGAGGCAAACGCCCGTTGCAGTTTACCCACCAGCGAGTCGGCCTGCATGCCTTTGCCGGTGCGTTCGTCCCAGGGTTTAAGCTGCATAAACACCGTACCGCTGTTCGATTTGGAGGCAAACGTAATGGCGTTCAGACCACCCAGTGCCGCATAGTGGTTCACATAAGGCTGACGTTTCAGGGTATCCATGATCCGGTTCAGTACCACCAGGCTGCGGGCGGTCGAGGCGGCTTCGGGAATTTCGTAGGTCACAATCAGCCGGCCTTCGTCTTCCGTTGGGATAAAGCCCGTGGGTTTGGCGCGGAACATCAGACCAGTGCCGACGTAGATGACAATTAATCCTACGATCACCAGCGGTGTAGCTTTGATAAGTCGCCCAACAGCATTGGAATAGCTATTGGTAACGCGCTCGAACCACTGGTTGAACTTGTAGAAAAACTTGTTCAGCCCCTTGGCGTTTTCGTCGATGTGCTGCGGTTTCAACAGCAGCGTACACAGGGCGGGCGTGAGCGACAGGGCCACAAACGCCGAGATCAGCACCGACACCGCAATGGTAATGGCGAACTGTTGATAGAGCCGCCCCACGATGCCCGGAATGAAGCCCACCGGCACGAATACCGCCGCCAGAATCAGCGCAATGGCAATAACAGGTGCCGAGATTTCGCGCATGGCTTCTACGGTCGCTTCCTTTGGATTCATGCCCTTGTCGATGTTGGCCTGCACGGCTTCGACCACCACAATGGCATCATCGACCACAATACCAATGGCCAACACGAAGGCAAAGAGTGTCAGCGTGTTAATAGTGAAACCAAGCGGGATAAAGAAGGCAAACGTGCCTACGATAGACACCGGAATGGCTAGCAGCGTAATGAGCGTGGCGCGCCAGCTTTGAAGGAACAAAAACACCACCAAGATCACCAGACCCAGGGCCTCCAGCAGCGTTTGTATCACCTCCGAGATAGAGACCTGAATGACAGATACTGACTCGAACGGCACCACGTAGTCTACGTCTTTGGGAAACGTCTTTTTCAGGTTGTCCATTGCTGCATATACCCCTTTGGCGGTGGCAAGGGCGTTGCTGCCGGGTAGCTGATACACCAGCAGGTAGGAGGCCCGTTTGCCGTCGACGAAGGAGTTGCTGGCGTAGGAGAATTTGCCCAGCTGCACCCGTGCTACGTCTTTCAGGTATACCAATGACCCCCGCGCCGGGTCGCTGCGGACCACAATTTTCTCAAATTCAGCTTCTTTGCTCAGGCGGCTGTTGGTGAAAACGGTGTACTCAAATGCCTGCGACGAAGGCTGCGGCGGCCCCCCCACTGACCCACCGGCCACCTGCAAATTCTGCTCCTGCAACGCTGCCGTTACCTCGTCGGCGGTCATGCCGAGCTGAGCAAGGCGGTCGGGCTTGAGCCAGATCCGCATACTGAAATCGTCGGCGCGGCTGAAAATATCGCCTACGCCTTTCACCCGCAGCAGGGCATCGCGGATGTAGATGTTGGCGTAGTTGTCCAGAAACGAGACGTTGTGGGTGCCTTTGGGTGAAAAAATGGCCACCAGCATAAACAGCGAGGGGTTTCGCTTCCGCACCGTCACACCCAGCCGGGTCACTTCTTCAGGCAGTTGGGGCGTGGCAATACCCACCCGGTTTTGCACGTCGAGGGCGGCAATGTTCACGTCGGTACCCACGTCGAAGGTCACGTTCATGCTCATCCGGCCATCGTTGGTGGCGTTGGTCTGCACGTAGCTCATGCCCGGCGTACCGTTCACCTGCGTTTCAATGGGCGTAGCCACGGTTTGCTCTACCGTCTGGGCATCGGCCCCGGTATAGCTGCTCGACACCTGCACCACCGGCGGCGTAATGTCGGGATACTGACTAACGGGTAGCGTGAGCAAGGCCAGCACCCCCAAGGCCACAATGACAATGGAGGCCACAATGGCCGTTACGGGGCGATTTATGAATATCTCTGCGAACATGATTTGGGGGGAGGAAGGGAGGAAAGGGAGAAAGGAGGAAAGGGCTACGTTAGCAGATCCTTTCCTCCTTTCTCCCTTTCCTCCCTTCCTCCTTCATTTAATAGTTGCCTTCACCCGGCCTCCTTCTTTGATTTTCTGTGTGCCTTCGGTAACGACGACCTCGCCTTCGTTGAGGCCGCTTTTGACAACCACATTGGCGTTAATGCGCTGGCCGAGCACTACTTTCTTCTGCGTCACTTTGCTGCTGTCGCCCACCACAAACACGAAGTATTCGCTCATCTGCTCGGTCACGGCCTGGTAGGGGATCATGAGTTGCGGGGCGTTGGTGCTGGCTTTCACGCGGAGGTTACCGTTTTGGCCTACTTTCAATAGCCGGTCGGGGTTGGGGAAAGCGATCCTGACGCGAAGGGTGCCCGTTTGGGGGTCAACCGCCCGGTCTATGATGCGGAGTGTACCGGGGTATTTGTAGCGGGTGCCGTCGGCCATCATCAGCGTGAACGTAGAATCTTGCGCCGCGTTCTTCTTGTTTTGCAGGGTCACAAACCGCGCAACGCCCGACTCATCGACCTGGATATCAACCGCAATGGGGTTGTCGGCCGAGACGGTATTGAGCGGGGGAGAGCCCGGTGCTACCGCCGCCCCCAACCGTACCTGCGAGATGCCGATGGTGCCGTCGAGGGGGGCGTAGATGGTGGTGTATTTCAGATTGGTGCTCACCGCCCGGATGTTGGCCTGCGCCGCCTGTACCTGCATCTGCGCCGACTCCAGCGTGGCCGTGGCGTTGTCGACCACCTGCCGGGCAATGGCGTCCTGCTTAGCCAGGGTATTGTAGCGGTCGGCGTCTTTCTGGGCGCGGTTGAGGTTAGCTTTCTGCACGTTCAGGTTCGCAATAGCCTGATCGACCCCGGCCTTATATTGCTGAGCATCAATGGTATAGAGCTTTTGCCCTTTTTTCACGCGCTGCCCATCCTGAAAGAAAATGCCGGTGATGTTGCCCGCTACCTGCGGCTGAATCTCCACGTCGAGCAGGGCCGTTACCGTGGCCGGGAAGGCATCGTAATACGTGGCATTGCCCTTTGTTACCTTCACGGCCGTTACGGGGGTAGGCGGGGGAGCCTGCTGCTTTTGCTCGTCTTTTTTGCCGCCACAGGCCGAGAGCAGCACCAGGCCGACGAGAAGTGTATATGGTTTCATAACGTATTAGAATCGAATAACACCCAGGGCACGCTCCACGTCCAACTTGCTGACAAGCAACTGGTTGAGTGATGCAAACAGGTTGAACCGGGCCGTGCGCAGGTCAGACTCGGCAATGGTCACGTCGAGGTATGTTTTTATGCCCGACCGGTATTGGAGATTGATAATGCGGTATACGTCCTGCGCCAGCGTCAGGTTTTCCTGAAGGGCCTGATAGTTGGCCAGATTGCCTTTATAAGCCGCCAGCGCCTGTGCATACTCCGCGTCGACGGCACTGTTCAGAGCGGAAATATCCCACTGCAATCGCTTCACCTGTAGCTCGGCAATGCGCGTTTGCTGAATCCGGCGACCACCCTGAAAAATGGGCAAGGCAACAGCCAGCCCCACCAGCGAGTTGGGATAGCTCTGCCCATACAATTGCGGGAATATGTTGTTCTGATACAGGATATTGTAGTTGCCGTAGGCGTTTACGGTGGGCAGGTAGGCCCAGCGGGCGTAGCGTAAGTTCGCGTCAAGCAGCCGTCCCTGAGTTTGCAACAACTGGTATTCAATACGGTTACGGGGATCAACCAGCAGCGTGGTATCCAGCCGGGCTTCGTTGGTCAGTTGCAGGGTGTCGTAGGTCAGGTTGAGCGATGCATTGGGCGGGTAACCCATCAACTGTTTGAGTGTCTGGTATTTAGCACCTACCAAATCCTGATATTGCTTGCGCTGGGCGCGGGTGTTATTCAAGGCAATTTTAGCCCGTTGTGGGTCGGTCCTGTCCACAATGCCACTCTGATATTGGTTGGTGGCATCCTGAAAGCTACGCTCCTGCCGCACAATATCTTCGGCCAGCACGTCGACCTGTCGCTGGGTAAGGATGACATCATAAAATGCCTTGCTGACGTTGACAACTACTTCAATCTTATTACTGCTCGTTACCTGGCTAGCCTGGGTGCGGTAGGCATCTGCCGTACGGTTGGCAAGCAGCAGGTCGCGGCTGAAAATGCTCTGCGTTACCGACAGTGAGGCCGTCGACGTGTTGGATGCCCCAAGCGGCACCGCCCGGCGCTCGCCCGTGGTGGCATCGGGAATAAGGGTGACGGGCAGCTTCAGGAAGTGGATCAGGTTGTAGCCCGCGTTGAGTTGCGGTAACCAGCCTGCCAACGCCGCCCGGATGTTGCGGTCGGCAATTTCCTGATCAATAGCCGACTGCCGCACCACGGGCTGGTTGCCCAGCGCATACTGGATGCAGTCGGCCAGATAAGCCTGTTTCGTTATTACTTCGGGCGCTTTTTGTGCAAATGACCTGCCCACCAGCCCGCAGAGGAGCCAGCAGATTAATAACCATACATTTTTCATAACGTGGCGTTGGTAACAGCACACAGTCGACATATAGTCAACAGTGTTTACCATCTTACAACTCGACAGGATTACCCTTTTGTTCACGATTCAAAAAAATGACGAGAACAGTAACAAATAGTTGTTGCATAAAAACAACTGCACCTTATCTTTCGTAACAGAATAAGTCTATAATATCTGTTAATCGTCTAGTAATCAGCGCATTTATGATTCGTTTGTTCTTACTCTTTCTATTGCTCAATTTTTCTTCACTGAGTGCGTTTACTCAACGGCTTCTGCGTATTCAGTCGCCCAATAACGCCATTGGCCTCACGGTTCAGCATCTGCCCGGTGGTGGTATGCAGTATGCCGTTAGCTACAAAGGCAAGCCCGTGATTGCGCCGTCGGGGTTGGGGTTTGTGTTGAGTAAGCCCGCTGTTTTGCTTACCCAGTTTACCGTTACGGCTGTTGATTCGTCGCGCACCGACGAGACTTGGAAACCGGTTTGGGGCGAGGTGAGTCAGATCCGAAACCAGTACACCGAACTGATACTGACATTGCGGGATAAGGGCAAGTCGGGCATCGTGATGCGGGTGCGTTTTCGGGTGTATGACGACGGCCTGGGTTTCCGTTATGAATTTCCAAAACAGGGCGCTCTCAACCACGTTGTTGTGGCCGACGAGCGCACCCAATTCAGGCTCACCGCCGACCACCAGACGTTCTGGATTCCCGGCGATTATGATTCCAATGAGTACCTGTATAACGCTACCAAACTAACCGCCGTAAACGCCGTAGCGGCAGCAGTCAAAGAAAAAGACATTGCCCTGAAAACAGTGATTGGCCCCAATGCGGTGCAGTCGCCGCTATTGATGAAAACGGGCAGTGGCTTGTATATCAGCTTGTTCGAGGCTGCTGTGGTCAATTATCCGGTCATGCATCTGCAACTCGACAAGAAAACCCTGACGCTCACCAGTCAGCTCGTGCCCGATGCCGTGGGCAACAAAGCCTACCTGCAAACGCCGGCCAATACGCCTTGGCGCACGATGTTGGTGAGCGACAAAGCAATAGATTTGCTGACTTCGAAAATGATCCTGAACCTCAACGAACCGCTGGCCATTGCGGACCCGTCGTGGATAAAGCCGCAGAAATTTGTGGGTATGTGGTGGGAAATGCACGTGAACAAGGCCACCTGGCAACTCACGGGCGGCAAACACGGGGCCAACACCCAGAACGTGAAAAAATACATCGACTTCGCCGCCAAATACGGCTTCGACGGGGTGCTGGTAGAAGGCTGGAACGTGGGTTGGGAAGACTGGTTCGGCAACTGGAAAGAAGAGGTGTTCGACTTTGTAACGCCCTACCCCGACTATGACATTGACGCGCTGACGGACTACGCCCAGAAAAAAGGAGTGCGGCTCATTATGCACCACGAAACGTCGGGGTCAGTCACGAACTACGAACGCCGGATGGACGCCGCCTTTAGCTTTATGGTGAAGGAGAAAATCAACACCGTGAAAACGGGCTATGTAGGCCGGATTATTCCGCGCGGCGAACACCACGACGGGCAGTGGATGGTGAATCACTTTGAGCGGGTGGCCCAAAAAGCGGCGCAGTACAAACTCATGGTCGATTCGCACGAGTCGTCGCGACCCACGGGCAGGCACCGGACCTACCCCAACTGGATGGCGAGTGAGGCGGCGCGAGGCAGCGAATTCAACAACGCCCCCACGCTGGGTATCACGCCCGAACACACCACAATTTTGCCCTTCACCCGGATGCTGGGTGGCCCCATGGACTTCACGCCCGGCCTGTTTCACATGCGCCTTAATCAGTTCGACAACAGCCGGACTACGCGGGTACGGACTACGCTGGCGAAGCAGCTGGCGCTCTACGTCACCATCTACAGCCCCCTGCAAATGGCCGCCGACCTGCCCGAAAACTATGAGCAGCACCTCGACGCCTTCCAGTTCATCCGCGACGTGCCCGTTGACTGGGACGACACAAAAGTCATCGCCGCCGAACCCGGCGACTATATCCTGATGGCCCGCAAAGGCAAAGGCACCAACAATTGGTTTGCCGGGGCCATCACCGACGAGAACGCCCGCGACCTGACTTTACCGCTTGCGTTTCTTGACCAAAACGCCACTTACGAAGCCACGATCTACCGCGACGCCCCCACCGCCGACTGGGACACCAACCCCGAATCGTATGTGATTGAAAAAAAGACCGTTACGGCCAAAGACGTACTAAAAATTCACCTCGCCAAAGGCGGCGGCTGCGCGATTCGACTAGTGAAAGAGTGAATGGTGACGGTCCGGCGTCCCGGAAAGCGAAAGAGTGTTTGCTGTATCGCAAATCCTTGCCGCACCGGCGGACCGGTCAGCCGGAGTGCCGGACCGTCACCATTCACTCTTTCGCCATTTATTCCACCAGCACCCGCTCCGTTGCCTTCCGCGCCCCGTCGGTAGCCTGCAATGTGTAGCTGCCGATAGGTAGGTGGGGTACGTCTAGCTCAATAGCGTTGACACCCTTGCGCAGGCTGCGACTGATGGTGCGTACGGCCCGGCCGCTGGCGTCGGTCAGCGTAAGCAAGACAGGCAGGTCATCGTCGGGGCTGGTGAGTTCGGCGTGGATGGTGCCGTGGGTGGGGTTGGGCGACACACTTATGTACAGGCCGCGGGGGTCTATCGTGACGGCTTCGGTTTTGGAAAAGGCCACGCTGCCATCGCGGTCGGTCATTTTCAGGCGGTAATAGAGTGTACCGGCGGAGGGTAGCTCGGTATCGTTCACGGCGTAGTCGGCGGGGCCGGTGGTGGTGCCGGTGGGCTGGATAACGGCCCGGTCGTTGAAATTGCGACCGTCGGCAGCGCGTTGCACGGTATAGCTGCTGAGGTCTTTTTCAGCAGCAGCCCGCCAGCTTAGCTGCACCCGGTCAGGCCCGCCTTTGGCCCGGAAACTCACCAGCGTTACGGGCAGCGCAATCAGCGGATTGGTGCCGCGCACCCATACCGAATAGCTTTTGGCTGGCAGGTCGATATAGATGCGGCTCTGCCCATCGACCACTGCCGTGGGGAAAGCCGAGTTGCCCAGAATATCGGTGAACGTGGTGCCGGTGGTGATGCCGTTCTGAATAGCAATGGCGTGGTCTACCTGCATCCGGGTGGTGCCGAAATTGATGGCCACAATCACGTCTTTGCCCCCCGCGCTGCCTGTGGCGTTGAGTTGGT
Source organism: Fibrella aquatilis (assembly GCF_017353255.1). Lineage (GTDB taxonomy): Bacteria > Bacteroidota > Bacteroidia > Cytophagales > Spirosomataceae > Fibrella > Fibrella aquatilis. The sequence continues at coordinate 88,250 of NZ_JAFMYU010000011.1, forward strand.
AGAGCAGCAGTTTCGTATAGTCCGATCCGTTGATGAAGTTGTTGGGTGCGCCAGGGCCGTTATTTAGCCCGCCATAGTGGTTCAGGTACGCCACACTCTGCGACCCGTTGATGTACGTTTTCAGCACTTTTATGAGCCGGTCTATTTCGGCCTGATGACCCGCCCGGTCGGTGGCATTGTCGGGGTGCCAGCCAAAGCCCACCGTCTCACCATTATAGACCGTGTTTTGGGCCGGGTAGCCGTAATAATCGGGATAAAACACCAGTGGAATGCCTAACTGATTGTTTGTCAGTAAGTAAGCATAGGCCAGGTTCCGGTTTTTGTTGGCCAGGGCGTTGTTCTGCGCGCGGTTGGTTTCTTCGCGGAAATCGTGGTTGTTCAAAAATGTGACGATGTTGAACCCACTCACGCCTTTGCCATTTTTCAGGCCCGTAAAAATCACCTGCCGGGGCGATTCACTCCGGTCTAGTGCACCTTTGAGGGCCGCCCGCAGGGAGAAATCGAACACTTTCACGTTGAACCCGCTCACGCCCTTGCTGCTCAGGCTGCTCTGCACGGCATCGACCCAGCCCTTTAGCTCGTCGAGGTTTTCGCCGTACCATTCGCCTACCACCAGGTTCGGCGTTTTGCCCCGCGCAATCATCTGCTGAATCATATGAGCCATAAACTCCGGCTCGAAATGCTTCACCGCGTCGCAGCGCAGGCCGTGCGATTGCAGGTAATCATAGGTCCACTCGGTCCAGTCTACCAGCGTGCTGCGGGTGTTGGGGCGGTTGTGGTCGTAGTCATAGAAATAGTCCAGGCTCTGCATGGAATACTCCGGCCCCAGACACGTTGTCTGCGACCAGCCCGCCTGACTGCTACCATCGAAATTGGGTCGGAAGCCATCCCAGTGCAATGATCCCTGTCCGCTGGGCATAGCCGAAAAATCGGTATAAGTCTGAAAGTCAAGCTTGTAGCCTGTGCCGAATGGGTCTAGGTAGTTGGCGGTTTCAACGGGTGCAATAGGTCCGGCCCCGTCGGCGTCGTAGGTGATGCTGATGGGCAGGTGGTCGGAGTATTCCGAGTTGTAGTTGATGGCCTGGATAAAAAGCCGGTCGCCACCCACCGTAAACTGACTGGCGCTGAGCGTAAAGGTGTAGTCGTCAACGTCGCCGTCGCTGTTGATCTTGGTCAGGTAATTCCGGCCCAGTTCAACGCTATAGGGGTTAGCCGGATCAGTCGTCAAATCAACCACGGCGGGATTTACCGGACTCCACCGCGACCCGCCAACTACATTGGTCGTGACGTAGAACATGTATTGCGCTCCGTTGAAGATGCTTCCCTTCGACCGCATTCGGATTGTGTACGTACCCACTCCCAGGCCCGTGCTACCACCAATAGGCATCACCAGTTGCACCCGGTCAGACGGAAATGGCCGTTTGAAGCCACAGGAAGGGTTATTGCCGCTGGCGAAGGTGGTCATGTAGTCTTTCACCGCCGGGTTGCTTTCGGGGGCACCCCCGTCGCGGTGGTTGTAGACCATATCAGCCACGGGCGTAATGCCCCGCGTAGCCATCTCATCGACCATCGCCTTCAGTTGCAGCTTAGTACCGGCCGAGGTTACGGTATTGTCGGGGCCGATGTATAGGTCACGCGGGTCGTAGCCACCAGAGCGGGCACCGTTGCCGGCAAAGGGCGGATACCATATGTGCGTAAAACCGGCCTGCGCCAGAGCAGCGGCTTTCAGTCGGAGCGTGTCGGCCCAGATTCGACCTTGCGGTGGTTTGGGAAAATCCCAGTAGAACCCCTGAAGCATAACCTGCTGCGCCCGAAGAGTAGAGGCGCTGAGAATAAGGGTAGTAACGAAGAGTAGTAAACGACGTATCAAGGTCAGTATAGGTTAATTTGAACACAAAATTGCATAAAAAAACGACTGGCTTTCGACCAGTCGTTCAGGAAATGATTTGGGTTTCAGTATTAGGCCAACTCGGCCACCACGGTTACGCCACCCTTGGTTTTCTCACCCATTTTCACATTTATCTTGGCATCAAGGGGGAGGTATAGGTCTACGCGTGAGCCGAATTTGATGAAGCCCATCTCGTCGGTTTGCTTCACGCTTTCGCCCTCTTTCACGTACCACACAATGCGGCGGGCCAGCGCGCCGGCAATCTGCCGCATCAGCACTTCCACGCCGTTAGGTTGCTGGATCACCACCGTAGTCCGCTCATTGTCGGTACTCGATTTTGGGTGCCAGGCTACCAGGTATTTGCCCGGGTAATACCGGAAGTAACTCACCACACCCGACAGTGGGTTTCGGTTGACGTGCACGTTCAGCGGCGACATGAAGATGGACACCTGCCGACGCTTGTCTTTAAAATATTCGCCTTCTTCGGTCTCTTCAATCACCACCACAGTGCCGTCGGCGGGGGCAATGACCTGCTTTTCATGCAGGGTTAGCGCCCGGGCCGGAATGCGGAAAAACTGCACGACCAGGATGAACAGGGCTATACTAACGATAGCCAGTAACCACATGGCGGTGCTGTTTTCACGGAACAGAAAGTAATAGGCAAGTCCATTCAGGGCCAGCAAAGCCAGTCCTGTACCCAGCATTATTGTAGTTCCTTCGCGGTGTAGGCGCATAGTTAGTAAGGGATTGAAACGACAAAACTAAGGCAGAATAGAGGAGGAACAACCCTGCCTGCGGCCAAATTCAGCCGTGCCAGCTTCGCCGACAGCGTCGGCTCTCACACAAAACGCGTTGTGGCCCGTAAAGGTTAATCCTGAAACACGGCGGCCAGATCGACGGTGAAATCAGGAAATACCCGCGACACTAACATGTCTTCGTCGGTAAGCGGGTGCAGAACAAGCAAACAAGACAAATTTTGGACAGGATTACGGGATTAGCAGGATTTTCTTGTTTTCTCTAAATAGAGAGAAGAAATCCTGCTAATCCCGTAATCCTGTCCAAAACGTTGTCCTTAATACCCACCCCGGAATTTATACGTGCTGGCTACTTTTTCGATGGCCACAATGTAGGCCGCCAGGCGCATGGGCACTTTGTGTTTCTGCGATGTCTCGAACACCCGGTCGAAGGCGTCTTTCATCACGCGGTCAGCGCGGCGGTTTACCCGGTCCAGCGTCCATTTGTAGCCGATACGGTTTTGTACCCACTCGAAATACGATACCGTTACTCCCCCGGCGTTGGCCAGAATGTCGGGGACGACCATGATACCCTTGCTGTTGATGACTTCGTCGGCAGAAGCCGAGGTGGGGCCATTGGCACCCTCCACAATCATCTTGGCCTGGATTGTGTGGGCGTTTTCGTCGGTGATAACGTCTTCTTTAGCGGCAGGCACCAACACGTCCACGGCCAGGGCCAGTAGTTCTTCATTGGTGATCTTTTCGGCACCCGTAAAGCCCTCCAGCGTGCCTTTGTTAGCATTACGGTAGTTGAGCGCCGCCGTAATATCGATACCCCGGTCGTTATAATATCCCCCCGAAATATCGCTGACGGCGTTGACCGTAACGCCCCGCTCGTGGAGGAGTTCGGCGGCAAACGAGCCTACGTTGCCAAAGCCCTGCACGGCGGCAGAGGTCCGGTAGGGGTTCATGCGGAGTTTGTCCATGGCGCTCAAGGCGGCCACGGTCACGCCCCGGCCCGTAGCCTCTGTACGACCTAGTGAACCACCCAGTACCAGGGGTTTGCCGGTTACTACGCCGTTGACAGTCATGCCTTTCGCTTTTGAATATTCATCAACGATCCAGGCCATTTCGCGCGGGCCAGTGCCCATGTCGGGGGCCGGAATGTCGCGGTCGGGGCCAAACACGTCGAGCATCTGCACGGTGTAGGCGCGAATGAGCCGTTCAATTTCGCCCGCCGACATCTCGCGGGGGTTGCAGGCAATACCGCCCTTGGCACCGCCATAGGGAATATCAACGACGGCGCATTTCCAGGTCATCCAGGCCGCTAGCGCGCGCACCTCATCGAGGTGTACGGCGGGGTCGAGGCGGATGCCGCCTTTAGATGGACCCAGGATGTTGGAATGGATTACGCGATACCCTTCAAAGACCCGGATCGAGCCGTTGTCCATCGTGACAGGCAGGCCTACAATCACTTGCCGGGCGGGTACTTTCAAAATATCGTACATCTCATCGGTGATGCCTACCAGTTTGGCGGCGGCGTCGAAGCGCGACATCATCGATTGGAGCGGGTTCTCTTTGTCTTTTATAGGAGCTGGTTCAATGTATGCCATTGCCATAATAAAGTGTCAGATGCAGGAGAGTTTGCTGCTGAAGTGCGCAAACATAACACACATCTAACGGATAAAGATAAAAGCCTATTTTATCTGAGAATCGTGTAAAAAAATAGCGACATAGATTCTACGCTATTTTAGTGGATAGGCCATATAGAACGTAGGTAAGGGCGCTTATGTCAAAATTTTGGTTCGTTAATAAGCATATAGGCGGTTAAATAAATTTTGTCCAAAAAGAGCCTGTGGCTGAGCTGTATTGGGCGATAGCGATTCGGTTTGTATTTTTGTTGTACCATACTGTAACAGGCTAACCAACCTCAATCAATACCAGACCATGCTTCAGGAAGAGAAAAAGCGTTATTCGGAAGACGACTTAAAAGAATTTGAGGTGCTGATCTCGCAGAAGCTTGAAGCCACCCGTAGCGAACTGAACTACATTAAAGAGGCCCTAAGCAAGCGCAACGACAGCGGCACCGATAACACATCGGGCAATTCGAAACTGCTGGAAGATGGTGCCGACACCAGCGAACGCGAGAACCTGAGTCAGTTGGCCGCCCGCCTGCAAAAGTTTACTAACCAATTAGAGCTGGCTCTGGTACGCATCAAAAACGGTACCTACGGCATCTGCATCGACTCAGGTAAGCTGATCCCCAAAGAACGCCTCCGCGCCGTGCCCCACACGCAGCAAACCATCGAAGCCAAGCTGAAAAGGGCTTAGATGAGGTCTAAACGTTGAACCCAATTTGACCATTCAATACGTTTCCGATCTTCATCTGGAGATGAAGAGCAATGCCCTATACATTCAGGACAACCCGATCATACCCGCCGGGGACGTGTTGATTTTGGGTGGTGACATTACCAGCCTGAGCTACGCCACGACGCGGAAACTGGAGAAGGATTTCTTCAAAAAACTGTCCACGCAGTTTGCGCAGGTGTATTGGTTTCCCGGCAACCATGAGTTTTACAACAGCCGCGACGCCAGCCTCCTCGACGCACCCCTGCGCGAGGAACTGCACAAAAATGTCTGGCTGGTCAACAACGTAGCCATTACCCACGGCCCGGCCCGGTTGCTGTTGAGCACCCTCTGGACCGAAATAGACCAACTGAACGAACGCGCCGTTGGTTTTGGAATGCTTGATTTTCAAGTGATTACCTACCGAGGAAAGCGCATTACACCTGCCGTGTATACCCGCGAACTGCACCGCCCGTCGCTGGCTTTTCTACGCACTGAACTGGCTAAACCTCACGACGGCCCCACCGTGGTGGCCACGCACCACCTGCCCTCGTTGCAGTGTGTCCATCCACGACACAAAGGCAGTTCGCTGCAACAGGGCTTCGCCAATGACCTCGACGATCTGATCTGGGACGCTCAACCCGATTATTGGCTTTACGGTCATAGTCACGGCAATCGCCCGCCCTTCCAGATAGGCAAGACGCAGCTGCTCAGTAATATGCTGGGCTATGTGGGTGATTATGCCGAACAGGATGGGTATATGAATCCGGCGACATTAGTGCTGTAAGTAGGCCTCAATTCTGCCAGCAAGCCCCTTTTTCTGCATCTTCGTAGCGCACAAACCAATACGCTATGAGATTCTGCTCGTTACTACGGCTGCTTACCTTGTTCGCTTCGTTTACGGCCTCGGCGCAGGTGGCCGATAGTTATTACCTGCCTCAGACAGTCCAATTCAATGCCGCCATTCCCACACCCCGGCAGCATCTGGGCTACCAAGTGGGCGAATGGCACGTCTCGCACGACCAGCTTGTGGGCTACATGCGGCGGCTTGACGAACTCTCGGACCGGATTACGCTGGTGGAATATGGCCGTACGCACGAGAAACGGCCCCTGTTGCTGCTCACCATATCGTCGCCGCAAAACCAGCAGAACATTGACCGTCTAAAGGCCGAACATGTGGCCCTGACTGACCCAACGCGGTCGGGTTCGATGGACGTGACGAAAATGCCCGCCGTGGTCTGGATGAGCTATTCGGTACACGGCAACGAAGCCAGCGGCACCAATGCGGCCTTGCTGGCGGCATATTACCTGGCCGCTGCACAAGGACCGGCTATCGACTCGCTGCTGAACGAAAGCATTATCCTGTTCGACCCGTGCATCAACCCCGACGGCGGCAACCGCTTTGCCAGTTGGGTCAATACGCACCGGAGCCAGAACCTGGTGACCGATCCCAGCAGCCGCGAGTTTAGCGAGGCGTGGCCGGGTGGACGTACCAACCACTACTGGTTCGACCTGAACCGCGACTACCTCTACCAACAACACCCCGAGAGTCAGGGCCGAATGGTGAAATTCCACGAATGGAAGCCTAACCTACTCACCGACCACCACGAGATGGGCACCAACGGTACATTCTTTTTCCAGCCCGGCGTACCCACCCGCGTGCATCCGCTCACGCCCAAACGCAACATCGACCTCACCACGCGCTTTGGGCAGTTTCAGGCCGAGGGGTTGCAGGCCATCGGGTCGGCTTATTACACGCAGGAGAGCTACGACGATTTTTATTACGGCAAAGGCTCTACCTACCCCGACGTGAACGGCGCGGTGGGCATTCTGTTCGAGCAGGCTAGTTCGCGGGGGCACGCCCAGGAAAGCAGCAACGGCCTGCTTACGTTTCCGTTCACGATTCGCAACCAGTTTACGGCCACGCTCTCAACCCTGCGGGCGGCGCGAGCCATGCGCACAGACCTGCTCAATTTCCAGCGCGACCATTTCAAAGAGGTCAATCAGGATGCCGTAAAAGCATACGTTTTTGGCGGCTCGAACGACCGGGTACGGACCTGGGAGATGGTGAATATCCTGCGCCGGAATCAGGTAACGGTGTATGAATTAGCTAAGGATGAGGCAGTTGATGGTAAAACCTACACAAGAGGCAACGCTTACGTCGTGCCGCTGAGTCAGCCGCAGCACCGCCTCATCCGGGGAATGTTCGAGAAGAGGACCACGTTTCAGGACAGCCTCTTCTACGACATTTCGGCCTGGTCTATGCCGCACTGTTTCAACATGCCCTATGCCGAAGTGAAGGCACCCGTGGCCTTGGGCGCAAGAGTAGATGCCAACGCGTTTCCGAAGGGACAGGTGACGGGCAGCAGCAACTACGCCTACCTATTCACTTGGGATAGCTACTTTGCCCCCCGCGCTGCGGGTGAACTCATGCGCAAAGGCTACCGCCTAAAATCGGCCAGCCAGCAATTTGCAGCGCAGTTGCCGGGCCAAAATAACCCCACGAAATTCGATTATGGCACCGTGCAGGTTATTGCCAACGGGCAGGACCCAGCGCAGCTACGCACCCTGCTGACTACCCTGGCTGAGCGCGACGGGGTCGATTTTTACGCCGCCGGGTCGGGCATGACGCCGGAGGGTATTGACCTGGGCAGCGACAATTTCAAGAATATGCGCCAACCAAAGCCGCTGCTGGTGGTGGGCACCGGCGTAAACAGCACCGACGCGGGCGAGATCTGGCACCTGCTCGATACGCGGGTGAATATTCCGTTATCGACCGTGGATATGGCGCAGATGGGGCGTGTGAATCTGGATAAATACAATGTGCTGATCCTGGTTAGCGGCGACTACGGCAACCTGCCCACCGACAAAATCAGGCAGTGGGTGCAAAACGGCGGCACTCTCGTTACCATGACCGACGCCGTGAAATGGGCCAGCGACAACCGCCTTTCGACGGCCAAACTCCGCCGCGTTCCCGCCGACACCGTGGGCACCCGCCCCTACGCCGACTATGAACGCTACACAGGCGCGAAGGCTATCAGCGGCACCATTTTCCAGACCAGAGCCGACCTGACGCACCCGCTGCTCTACGGCTATAAAGACGAGATGCTGTCGGTGTTTAAAGACAATAACGTGTTTCTGGAAAAGGGTAAAGACCCCTTCGGCGCGCCACTCTGGTACACGCCCAAGCCCCTCATCAGCGGCTACGTGGCGGCCCCCAACGAACGCTTCATCCGCGACACGCCCGCCATCATTGTCAACAATTTCGGCGCGGGCAAGGTGATTGCCATGGCCGACAACCCCAACTTCCGCGCATTCTGGTACGGCACCAACAAGCTGTTTCTCAACGCGTTATTTTTCGGTAATCAGATTGGCTCCTACGGTCGGGGCGTATCAGAAGAGAATTAGGGAGTGGAGTAGATTTTCGTCGAGAAAACACAAATTAAAGAAGGTAATTCTGAAGAAAAAGTACTTTTTCTTCAGAATTACCTTCTTTAATTTGTAGTATTTTTTAGATAGTAGGTAAGCTCAGTGTACGCTCGAAATCGTCGCAAAGTTGATTGACAATATCCTGTGTTTCACGGATAAAAAATTCTCCTAACTCTTTATTACGACGAATGAATTTACGATACAGTTTGGAAAAATCATCGTAGATTTCTTCAACATCAAAAGCAGTTCCACTATCTCGCATTTTAGCCATTACTCGCCGTCCGGCCTCGTCAGAACGTACGTAAGAGAAAAATAGCTCAACTTTGGCTTCAAAGTCATGAATCAACTCCTCAATAGCCTCTTCTTCCTGATTCCGTTTAGCAATCACATCTGAGATACTGAAGGTATATTTCCCAGAACTATATCCACTCTTTGGCTCTCCTACTACTGGCGGCTTCTGCCTGAGCTTTTCTTCATAATCTTTTGGTACAACAATACCAATCTTGTTATCAAAGTAAATATCCACGTCATCAACCAGTTCCTTACGTGGATGGATGTTGTTGTATTCGTTATTGTAACGTCTCCAGAAGGCCAAAAAATGTTCTTCAACAAATTTAGGCTCTACCAGAATGATGGTTTCAATGAGGTTAAGGATGCGGAAATAATGATTTAGGCGGCCTTTTAGGTCAGCCGCTTCTTTGGGCTGTTGTCTGATATAATCGGCGATGGCGTCTTCCAATGCCAAAATAATGCTGATGTCTTTGTCTCCACATTCATACCGAACAAAAGCATCGAAGTGGTTCACAAAAAGCACATGCTGCTGAAGATCTGCATAATAGACTGCCAGTTTTTCTTCGTTTCCTAATGGATCAAAATCACTGACGACAACATTACTAAAATGAGCGAATGCGTTTTGAATATTACGCACGTTGACATTCTTATACGAGAAATCAACAATCTTGCAGTCGTTTTTATATTTCGTAGTTCGATTAACGCGCGATATTGTCTGAATAGCGTTGATCCCTTCTATTTCTTTATCTAGAAATAACGTCTGCAATTTAGGTTCATCAAACCCTGTCTGTAATTTATCAACAACGATTAGCAATCCATTCTTTTTAATTGCAAAGTTCTGCAATACGATCTCCTCTGGCAAACCATCATTTAGTGAATTCGATGCCGGGTGCGTTTGCCCGCTTGAACTGTAAACAATATATATCGGAGCATCTTTGAAACGTTCGTACTTTTTCTGCTGGACTGCTTCTGCATAAAACTTATCGATCAACTGCTTGTACCGAATAGCGGCCCGGATGGATGAAACTGCCAACATGGCTTTCCCCGTGCCGCGAATACTGTGATAAACGCTGGTAACCAGTCGCTCAGTTACGAAATGTGCAATTGCCTTTATCCGGTCTTCATTTTCGTAAATCAGCTTTTTACGGATCGAGTATTTCTTTCCGTCTGCGCCAACGCCCGTGTCGGTGTTGTCGGGAATTTCCTGGGCGGCGTAGCCAGTGTCTCCTTCAAAACCTGCCAAAACGTTGTCGGGTAGCTCGAAATACATCTTGGCCGATACTGGCACCAAGCCCTTTAGCGGGTTCAGAATGTAGCCGTCTTCAATGGCTTCCCGCATGGTATAGCTGTCAAACGGTACCCATATTGGCTGGTTTTCGGCATACTTGGCAAATTCGCCGAAGCGGGCTAACGTGTGGTCGCTGGGGGTGGCTGTGAAGCCAATGATCAGGTTCTTTTTGGTGTGCTGTTTCAAGTAGGTATCGTTCCCATCGAACACGGTCTGCAACTCATCAAAGATGTTCATCATTCGTTCGTGCATCTCGCCCGCGTTGCTCCGGTGAATCTCGTCGATCAGAAAGGCTACTCTTAGCGTGGCCAATCTGGCTACCACGTCGGGCGTGAGCGCATCGGCCACTCCGCCAAACTTTTGCAGGTTGACTACCACAATGCGTTTGGCTCCGCTCAGTGCGTCCAGAAAAGTGGCCTTGTTCGTTGCTTCCACAAACATGCTCTTCTGGATGTTCATATTGTGCATCTTGGTATCGAGCTGATCGCGCAGTTGTAGCCGGTCTACTACCAACATTACCTTATCATAGACGTATTCACGGTCGCGGCGTAAGTCTTTGAGTTGCAGGGCCGTCCAACCAATTATATTGCTCTTGCCAAAGCCCGCCGCGTATTGTAACAGTAGGGAATACACGGTTCTGTTGTTCTGGAATTTCTGTCGCCGGGCTATCAACTCCTGAATCTGTACGTCGCCAACACCCAGATTGACGAGTTCCTGCCGGAGCTTGTTGATCAGATAATCTGGCTCGGCTTCGTGCGTGAGTAACTCATCGATCCGACTTAGAATTTTGTCGGCCCCAAACTTTTGCTTGGGCCGGGGGCTAATCAACCGCCCGTCCGAATGCTTGTACTCTTTCTGATTACTGCCTTCCGGCTTCACCAACTCGCGCTCGATGAAGTTGTAATACAAGATCTCCTTCTCGATCATGCGCTTGTCGTACAGCGCACGAAATACCTCTTCAAAACGCTCGGTACGGCTGGAGTCCGGTCGCCGAAGTGGGTAAGGCTTGAAGTCGGCCATTACCCGCTTCTGGTAGGTGTCAATATCATACGTTCCGTTGGCGAGAGTAGCCCGGAGTTCATCGAACTGACCGGCCAGACTACGCGTCACATAGGTGTCCTGCACGTCGGTGGCCGTGATGTGAATGGCTTTCTCAAACACCTTCAGAAAATCGCGGCGCAGGCTTTGTGCGGCGTCGTTCCCGTGGGCCAGTTCCAGGTACGACTGCACGGCCTGCCCGTAGTCGCGGGCCACTTTCCGCCGACCGTGGTCACGGGCATTCTGATTGGAATAATTACTTTTTAACTCGCTGTATCCCAAATAAATACCGTTCAGGAAAAACGTGAGATCGGGGCGGAACGAGAACCGCATCTTTCCCTCGTGCTTCTGGCTGTAGGGCAGTTCCTGCACCACGGCAAACAGGTTTTCATCAAATAGGCTGTCTTCGTGGGTTTCGGTGCCACTGGTATAAAACAGATGGAATTTGATGCCCTCGAACGTGACCGACCTGTTGTTATTGAAAAACACGGCCATGTTGGCCGACTCGGCAATACGGGTGCTCAGAAAGGTCATAAAGGCCGCGAGCAGGGCCTTTTCGCTCCCAAACTTGGGTAACAGCTTGCGGTAATTGTCACGGTTGATGGTAGTGTCGCGCAGGAAATTGGCGAGGTCTTCCACCACAAAGAAACTGGCCGATACCGTGTTGGCTTTTACCTCGTGGTAGCCCAACCCGTCGGGCCGCTGACACAAGAATTGGATAAGGTACTTTTCCTGAAGGTCGAGTTCGTTCATACTATCAAATAACCATCAAATAAGAGTTTGGTGACTGTCAATCAGTTACAGGTTAGAACTACCAATCCATCAAGTAACTGTCAAATAAGCGTCAAGATAGAGGGCTAAACAAACCTGGCCCTAACTTCCCTGCATAGCCACCCGAATCTGTCCCGTCACGACCTCGTTGATGAGCGTTTTGCGCAATTCGGCCAGCGTGCTGAGTTGCGCGTTGAGGTTGGCTACTGCCGCATCAATCGCCTGCGTTTTCTGGTCCAGGTACGTGGCAATGGCGATTTGCTCTTCAAGGGGTGGAAATGCAACAGGATGAACCTGTAAAAATGAAGTGGATATTCTTTTTTGACCTGCTGTGCCAACCATAAAATTCTCTGCTTTCCTAAGAAATCGCTCATTCCTTAAGAAGAGGTGTAAATACCTTGTATTGAGATATTTCTTCAAAACCCTGAAAACTATAAACTCGGTACTTCCAAATCCTAAATCATTCTTAAGACCTTCCACAATAACGCAGTTTCCATTTTCCATACAGGGTGTAATTTTAGCAAAAAGTATATCTCCGTTTCTAAAGGCAGTATAACCTTGATTTACATTGTTGTAATCTTCAAAGCCATACGATTTTATTGTGCCAAATTTTTCATCAATATTAGTCATTGGTAAGAATTCAACCTTATTACTGCTATCAGTTGGCCATACCTTGGAAGTACTTGGGTTAATAGCACATACATCTTTAATTCGCTTCACATCCCAATGCGTCGGAATCTGCCCAATCCACTCGATACCAGAATCTTTCAACGGAGCGGATTTGTCCAGTCCTCGGCAAACGGTTTCGTTGATAACCGCTTTACGTAGAGCTAGATAGGTTGCTATTTTATGTTGAAGCAAAGCCGTTTTCTTGTCAATTGCCGCCGTTTGCCAGTCGAGGTAATTGGCAATGGCGGCTTGTTCGGCGAGAGGGGGCACTACCAACAGGAAGTTATTAATATCTCGCTGAAACAAATGAGGAACTCCCTGACCGTCTTTTTTGAGTTTTATGATGTTCTGAATGTATTCCGAAGCTATCTGATAATAAATATAATTATTATCCAACGTCTTGTTAAACCTCATCACAGCTATAGAACTGTTTACGGTCCCAGGTCCTGGCATATGCTTGACTATGTTAACTATCCCAAGTGTGGAGCCGTCTTTCGCCAATAAAATATCATTTTCTTGAAGTATAATTTCAGGAGATTCTATAAATCGATCATGCGTAATATAATTCACATTATCATAGTCTATTTTTCTGCCCTTAATGTTTGGGGTTGCCAAGAAAAAATAACCGGAGTCTACATACTCAGAAGCTTTGAGAGCTTTCCAACCTACCCTAGCATTAACATTGCCCACATTTTTTACTCTATTCATCTTCCAGTGGGCAGGTACGTTGCCCAGCCAGTCCATGCCGGAGTCTTTATAGTTATCGTAAGGGGTAAAGGTCATGGCTGGTTATTGGGTTGTGTTTGCTGGCGGGCAATGGCAATGGCCCGGTGCAGTTTATCGATAAACCACTCTTTGGGGGGTAGCTCGGTAAGGTACTGCGCCACCCGTATGTCGGGCTGGTCGAGCATCAGCAGCTCAATATGTTCGGTGTTGCCTTCACTACACAGTAAGAGGCCCACCGGGGGCAACTCGCCGGGCTGCATTTCATGGCGTTGCAACCACCGCAGGTAGAGGTCCATTTGTCCCTTGTATTCGGGCCGAAACTTACCCAGTTTAAGGTCTATGGCCACCAACCGGCGTAGCTTGCGGTGGTAGAACAACAGGTCTACGTAGTAATCGGTATCATCGACCGAGATGCGTTTTTGGCGTTCCAGAAAGGCGAACCCGTTGCCCATCTCCATAATAAATTCCTGTACCCGCCCCACAATGGCCTGTTCCAGCGAGGCCTCGGTATACGTACCTGAGGCGAGACCTAAAAAATCGAGTACATAGGTGTCTTTAAACACCAGGTCGGGGCTTAAGAGGTCGGTTTGTTCAAGTTGGGTCAAGGCCTGACTGATAATCAGATCTGGCTGACGGCTAATGGCCGTTCGCTCATAGAGCATCCCATCCATTTGTTGTTGCAACTCCCGCACACTCCAGCGGTGGGTACGTGCCAACTGACTGTAGAACTCGCGTTTGAGTGGTTCGTTAACCGGGAGCAATAGCCTGAAATGGCTCCAGCTCAATTGTGCACACAGCGTATGCACAATTGAGCGGTCAGGAAACACGCCGGCCAGTTGCATACAGGTTCTCAGATGCCTGGCTCCCCATCCCTTTCCGATAGCCTGGGTTAGTTGGTCGGCCAGTCCACTAATTACTTGTTGGCCATACGCTGCCCGCTTGTTCTCCAGCAAATTCAGGTTAATGATTTGCCCAACCTGCCAGTAGAGCAGGGTCAGTTCTGTATTGACAGAAACGGCTACTTGCCTGCGCGATTGGTCGATCAGTTTTTTTATCTGCTCAAAAAGAGCCGCCAACGCTATAGAATCAGTCGATTGCATCGAAATTTGATTAGATGAGATCGTTTTCCAGGGCGCTCAGTTCGGCGTTGAGGGTGGCCAGGTCGTTCAGAATCTCGCCGATGGGGCGCAGGGTTTCGGGCTGGTAAAATACCTTGTTGAAATTAAGCTCTACGCCCACCATGTTTTCTACATACCGGAAGGGCCGCGTTACATAGCGAGCCATGAAGGCGTCGATGAGTTGCTGATTTTGCACCGGGTGGGGGTCATAGGCTACCACCTCATAGTCTTTCTGGTAGTCGGGCGTCAGCTCAACCGTGATCTCTATAGTGGCCGGGCTTTTCTTACCAAGCTTTTTATACGCGCTTTTAATCACGATTCGCCCACAACCGAGGGCCTTTTGCTGTCCATCGGGGCTTTCCTCCATCAGCGTTTCGCGGTCGGTATCGTACCAATACGTACCCGTGGCGGTGCCAACGTGCAGGTTTCCCTCCCGGTAGTCGAGTTTGCCAACCATCGGGCTGATAACCTCCAGAAAGTAGTCGTTGAGCGAATCATATTGGCTCTTATCAACCGTTGTGATGCGGAACGTGTCGATAATACTCGTTTCGTTGCCCGACTCGTCGGTTTGACGAATCCAGGTTGGTGTTAATCGGCGTGATTTGGCGCGGGTTTCGTGGCCCAGCAAGTCTTTCTTAACGGGCAACTGCGCCTCAAACGAGCGGCCCTCATCGTCTACGTTGGTCAGGATAATCGCCTGCCGGTTGTAGTAGAAATGCCATTTCGGAAACACCCGTGCTATGTCTGTGTCCTTGAAATCGGCCAGGGTTTGCACAATGATGGCCCGATTTGGCGGGTCCATCTCCCTACGCTTTTTTCCTTTGCTTTTCTTCAATGGCCGAAACAGTTCGCTGGCGTTGATGAGCATCAGGTGGTCGGTCCGGTCGGCGGGTTTTCGTTTATTAAACACCCACAGGTACGTATAGATGCCGGTGTTGAAAAACTCGTCGGTCGGCAACTGGATGATGGCCTCTACCCAGTCATTGTCCAGCATCCACTTGCGAATATTGCTTTCGCCGCTGCCCGCGTCGCCGCTAAAGAGCGTAGAGCCGTTATGCACCACCACACCCAGCCCGTCGCCGTCCAGTTGTGAGAGGATATGCTGGGTAAACAGAAACTGCCCGTCAGAAATAGAGGGGTAATCGTGAAATCGTTGCGTCTGATCGTTCTCAATGTCAGCCTTGTAGCCCTTCCAGTCTACGCCGTAGGGTGGGTTCGCCACCACTACGTCAAACTGTTTGTCGCTAAACGAGAGGTTGGTCAGCGTGTTGCCATACCGGATATCTGAATCAGTCCGAAACCGGCTTTCAATCTTGGCGAGGGCATAGAGCGAATCGCTCCAGTCTTCGCCGTAGGTTTTGGTGGGTCGGTCGGTACGGGTTTTAATTTGATCTTCAACGCCAAACAGCAGGTTGCCCCCGCCGCAGGTAGGGTCGTAAATAGTTAGGAAGCGGTCGTTGTCGGGCGGTAGTTTATCGGCAATGAGTTCGGCAATCAGCGCAATAATGTCGTCGGGCGTGTATTGTTCTCCAGCCGTTTCAGCAGAGATATCGGCCCACTTCCGCTTAATGTGTTCTTCGAGGGTGGTGATCTCGGAGTTGTTGAAGGGCGTCAGGTCTATCTCGCTCCATTTTTTGACTGTATCAAATAGGACTCGCTTTTTCTTTAGTTGCCCGCTCACGCCGGAGATGTCAAGAAATTTCTCTTCTTCGGTGCCTCTGTCAACACCAAACAAACTTCGTGTTTGCAGATCAAACGATTTTAAGTAGGCGTGAAAATCCGTGTCGAATGACTTGTCGTTCTTGCAAATGTCTGCCAGCGTCTTCCCCTGCCGGATTACGTAGTCATTGTAGCCAATACCTGATTCAATGAATTCTTCGATGAAGGAGTCAACATCATCCTCGAAGTCTTTTTTTAATTCGGTTGCCTCCCGAATTAGTCGGCTCTCAACCATGATGAGCGCGAAAAACGGCATCATGTATTTCGGGAAATCACTCTGCTTGATACCGGCCCCGATCAGCAGATCGGCTGTAGCCCACACTTTGGATTCGTACTGAAGAATATTGATACTCATTGACAGGTTGTTACAAGTTAGTCGTGCTCACGACCCAGACGCAGGCTATTGGACTACCTCAAAAATACAGTAAAGAGACTAAACCCACCATTCCACCACCCATACCAAACGCGCAATGCCCGGCTTCTTCCGAAGCCGGGCATTGCGCGTTTGAGGCCTTTCAGATTAGCACTAGCGACCAGCTACGGCTGTTTCTGGGCGAACGACGCTGCGGTTTGTAGACTGTGCTTGCGCCCGTTTGTGGGCATAGGCGTAGGAGATAAACCCAACCAGCGGGATTATGAAAATGGGTGCCCACATAACGGGCGGCTTCCCACTCATGGCAATGGAATAGATCGCCCCTAGCACGTCGATGATGAGGCCGGCGTAGGCCCATTCGCGGAGGCGGGGGTAGCCAGGTAGCAGAATGCCGATGACCCCAAACAGCTTGGCCCAGCCCACCAGCGGTATGAGGTAGGCTGGCATGCCAATGTCTTTGAATCCCTGCACGGCGTCGGGCATAACCAGGATGTCGGGGATGGCCGAGCCAAACATAAAGAAGGCAAACAAGCCGGTGGCAATCCAGTAGATGATGTTGGTCTTTTTCATGATAAGACGAATTGGTTATTGGTTTGATAATCAGTTGGTTGTGCTGACTTCGGATGGCTAAAATTCAGGTACCAGTGGAAACCGAACTGATCGGTGAGGTCGCCGAAAGTGCTACCCCAAAAAGTATGTTCCAGTGGGTGCAGTACCTCGCCCCCTTCGGCCAGGCGGGCAAATTTTTCGTGGACGTCGGCCTCGCTATCGCATTCGATCATCATGGAAACGGCGTGACCAATGGCCTCGTCAAGCGCTAAATCAGACGCCATCAGCACGGCCCCGTCAAGCTTCAGGTCGGCGTGCATGATATGCTCGCTCATGTAGGCCGGGAAGTGCTCGGCCATGGGCGATTCGCCAACGGCTAGTAACGTCAACTCGCCGCCGAGGCATTGCTGGTAGAAGGTCATGGCCTCGCGGCAGTTGCCGTTGAAGTGCAGGTACGCGCTGATCTGTGTCATAGTCTTTGTTGTTTAGTGGTTGGTTAACGAATTAAAAATACGGCCTTTTGCCGGGCCAGAAGGGGGGCATACGTGGCAACTTGAGGGGGGTATCGTGCCATTCGTCCGGTGCTTGTTGGCGGGACGGCCACGGCTTCTGAAGCGGCTACGGTCAACGATTTCTCGTTCACAACCGGCTGACGCGAAAAATTAATAGTAGCCGATATAACTAATTTGAAAGATTGATAAGAGTTACAAAATAAAGTTCATTTTGCGAACATGATACCCACCAATAAATTAAACATACCGGCTGGTAAATCTTAAAAATAATAACATGCTATTATTTAAATATATAACTGACAGATTACTGTTACCGTCTGGTAACTCTTTAATTAATAGTAAATTATCTTTTCCAGCTTGCAGCCGTCAAACCAATTAAACTGGTGTCAGAGAAGTTAAAAACTTACTCTGTACTGGTATAAATTATTTTCAACCAATTAATCATTCACGATTATGCCACTGCAAAAAATTGGAAAAATGAGCCTGAAAAATTCAGGCGGTTTTGTAGCTCGTGTACAGTTTAGCTACCTGGATGACAACGGCGAGAAAAAACTCACCAATCAGAGCGGAGACCTCACGCTGGGGTTCGAGCGGACCTATGACCCCGGCGATATGGGTGTGCCCGACGGCTCTATGGTATACATGCACGTGTTTGTGGTGTGGGGCACCGACAACGAGGCAAAACGCGCCTTTCTTTTCGAGAAAGGAAACGTGTCGGTGGCTAGCTACAACATCAGCGGCACTACCCTCAACAACGACCTGGGGCTGATTGATATTCGCTGACCGACGCTGTTGCCTAAATAGCTCACGGGCTGCTCAATAGGCTGCCTGTGAGGCATTTAGGCAACCCGCTAACCACATACTCCCATGAGCTTAAAATTTCTGGACAAGCATATTGTAGGGGCCATTATTGTCGATGCGTTTCAACAGGAGCTGAACACCGAAAAAGACCCCGCCGATGGCCAATGGTTCACTAACGGACCAAGCAACAATGGCGGCCTGTATGGCAATCTGGCCGATGCGCTGGCCTCTGCATTGGTATTTTTGCCCAACGAAGTGGTGCTGACCCCGCGTAAACTGGCCGCCGCTACGGCCACCGTCGATAACCGTAACGGGCTAACACCCAAGCAGACCGTGACGCTGACCTACTCTACCACCGACACGGCCACCACCTCGCACACCACCACTAACGCCCTGAAACAGGGCCTCAGCGTGACCATTAAGGCTTCCGGCAAATTTATGGGGGTTGGTCTTGAGGTGTCTACGCAGGTGAGTACCGAGTATTCGTACAGTTGGAGCGATACAAAAACCGAGTCGAAGGCCGAGACAAAGCAGTTTTCGCAGTCAGTGCCAACCGACGTGCCAGCGGGCAAGGTGTATCAGGTGGTGCTCACCTGCGATAAGACCGACCTCAAGGCGCCCTACCACGCCGACATCATCATAACGGGTAAGGCTACGGCTAATTTCGCCTCACCGGTGAACGGCCAAAAGACCTGGGCTATTGATGCCGGTACGCTCTGCGAATGGATCAACAAGTATGGTTCGGCCGGTGACGAATCGTCGATGTATATGCGCGACCCGGCCAACCCAACCCAGGGTTTAATTCGGATGAATGGACAGTTAACGTCGGCTGTTACGGCTAATTTTAGCGTAAATACATACGACGTTACCGACACGTATAATGCAACGGGAAAACCACCCATTGAAACAAATCAGACCTTTGCCGGTAATGAATTAGATAAACTAGGTCAAAAACTTAATAGCAAGAAAATTGGCAATTGAGTGATTGGCTTGTTTTGATTTTTCGAGAGAAATAAGCAGCGCCAGTTATCGCAAATTTATTTGCAATAACTGGCGCTGCTTATTTTGTTAAAACACACCTAGTTATTCTGGCTTCACAATAGCCGCTACTTCGGGGATGGTGTTCATTTTTTCAACGGCCAGGAGTTGTTTCATGGTTTTGTCCATGCCTTCTGTCGAGCCGTCGAGGAAGATTACATTGCCTTTGCTGTTTTCGGCGAAGTGCTTAATGGCTTCCGTCCAGATGGAGAACAGAATTAGTGAAGCGTCGAGCTTGGCGGCGTTCATCACCTTGGCCGATTCGGCCATACCCTTGGCCACCTCTTCGCGGAACAAGGCCACGCCCTGACCGCGCAGTTGCGAGGCTGTTTTTTCGGCTTCGGCCGAGATCTTAATGGCATTGCCTTCGGCTTCGGCGGCTTTGGTTTTGGTAATCAGCAGGGCCTGCCCTTCGTTTTCGGCGGCGGCTTTCAGGTTCGACGACGCCACCACCTGCGCCATCGAGCGCATGATGACCTCATCGAAGGCGATGTCGTTCAGTTGCAGGTCGGTGAGGTGGTAGCCCCACGATTCAAGCAGCGTATCGATCTGAGACTTCACGTGTTCGATAATCTCGGAACGCAGCGACAGAATCTCCGACTGCCGTTTGGTAGCTACAAAACTACGGATCGACCCTTCGATGGTGCGAATCAGCGCTTGCATGAACGAGGTTTCGTCGATGAATTTGAAGGCCACGTTTTTGATCGTCTCTTCGTCCTGGTTCAGCACCGAATATACCAGCATGGCCTTGAAATTGACGTTGGCCTGGTCGGCGGTGATGGCCTGAAACGCCAGTTCGACCGAGCGGTTCTGGATGGAGATACGGCGGTAGATCAGCTCGATAAACGGGATTTTGAAATTCAGCCCAGGCCCCATTACGCGGGCATACTTGCCGAAAACAGTAATAACAGCCACCGTGCCCTGCTGGACGATGACGACGGATAGGTAGACGACAAACGCCGCCAGCACAAAAAGGGTAGGCCCAAAAACCATGTTGATAAGTGGTTAAAACAAGCGATGGAATGGGCGCAAGGTAGTAAGCCGACGGGGAGAAACAAGCAGGCGCAGACCACGTTTTAGGGGCCTTAGTGTACCAAATCCCAGCCAAGAATGTTGATCTCCAGCACCAGCCCGGCGGGTTTGGGCACATTGGGGTTGGCCAGCAACACCCCCGCACAAAACTGCACCCGTCTGGCAGGCCAGTACATGGCCCCCACCACCCCCGACGCCTGGTCGTGCCGCCCCGAAATCCAGTCGCCCATTAGGTACCAATGGTCGTCGAGTTTCCATTCGTAGCCCAGCATTAGCCCTACGTTATTGCCTGGCCCCACATAGGCTGAGTTGGTCACGTAGGGGCCTACCAGCACCCGTTTGCCTGGCTGAAATGAGTAGCCCGCCAGCGCATAGGTGAACTGGTGCAATGCCCGCCGGTCTACCAGGCTGCTGAGGTTGGTGCCCACCTGCGTACCTACGTTGAGGTTCATGCGTTCGTTTAGCACAAACTGCTTCTGCAACGTGCCCATTACCACTGGGTAAAGCGGCCCCTGCGTACGCTGGTCGTTGTGCATAAGCTGCCAGTTGGGCCGGAAGTTTAGCCCCTTGCCCACCACGTTCACCCCAGCGTCCCACCCTTTGCCCAACCCATAGACAAAGTGCCCTTTCGACTCGAACCGGCTGGTGTAGAGGTTGATCTGGTGCTGATAGAACACCTTGTTTTTGGGCGTGATGTCGCCAGAGGGAATATTGAACAGGTTTTGCTGGGCTACCGCCGCTATTGAACTGATAATCAGTAATATAAGTGGTATTATTTTTTGTGCCAGTCGCCCTTTGATCAGCGGCTGGCACGGTGAATGATGCTGGGTTGTCATTGCGGATCTACGTTGCGGATGAGTAATTGGCGACCACTGCGAGCGGACTGTTTACCGGTCAGCACCAACTCATTGGCCCTGATGAGGTGCCGGTCATGAAGCTCCAGCCGGTAGGTTCCGGGGGGTAAGGCCGCGAGGCCAAACCGGATGGTCGCCTCGGTGGTGGTTGGGCTAACGAGCCGGTAGGCCATTACCGCGCCGCTTTGGTCAACCAGCCGGACCAGTGCCGGACGCCGGGCGGGTTTGTCGAGGATGAGTTGCACCCACGAGGCGTCGTTGGCGGCCCTGACGCGCTGCTCCATTGGCCAATCGGTGTCGGCCCGGAACTGCGAATAAATGAAAATGGGGGCGGACAGCAAGCCCACGAAGAGCCAAAATTTCATGGATTTCATCTTGATAATCAGTTTATTGAGTTGTTCATTGAGATTGGTCAGAGCCTGCGAATCGCGCGCCGGAACTGCCGGATAAACAGCTGCTCCTTACGTGATATGTCGTCGTGGGCATCGGCCACCCGGATGAGGATATTGACGAAGTGTTTTTTGGTCGCTTCGTCAAATTCGGCCCGTTTGTCGGTGAGGCGGCGCATACCAAACGCATAAGCTTCGTCAACGGTCTCGTTGGTGTTTTCGCGGAGGAAAAACGTGTAAAGCGCTACGTCGCCGTGGGGTACGTCGGCCAGCAGTTCTTTCACGGTCTGTTGCTCTTCGAGCTGGAGCCGACCGTCGAGTTTGGTAAGGGCGTAGACGATACTGCCTAAACCCATGTACAGATCGGGCGATGGAGGCATGGTCATGGTTAGTTAAGGGCGTTAGGGTTCATCATCAGGGGCGTATCGCCGTTGGTAATGATGACTTTGCTGTTGGGTGAACTGGCCAGTTTATTAAAGGCTTCGATGGCCTTAAACCGAATGAGCATGGGCGTAAGCCCCTCATTGATAATCTTTTGTGCGTCGCGGGTGCCCTCGGCGGCAATGGTCTGCCGCAGGGCTTCCTGCCGTTCTTTTTCCAACACAAACTGCATTCGTTGCGCGTCCTGTTCGGCTTCGAGCTTGTCTTCGATAGCCTTGGTCAGTCCGGGCGGTAGCGTAATGCTTTTCAGCAGCACCGACTCGACCACAAAACCCCGGTCTTTTAACTGCGTCATCATCAGTTCCCGAATAGACCGCTCAATATCGGCCCGCTGCCCGGAGTGCATGTCTTTAGCAAAATAGCGCGACGACACGTCGGTCACCGCCGACCGGAAGACGGGCAAAATCACTACTTCTTCGTAGGCCAGGCCAATGGACTCTACAATTTTAGGCGCGTAATTGCCCTCTACCCGATACAGAATCGAGATATCAGACTGTACCGTGAGACCTTCCTTCGACGGCAGCGGTGCCCGCACTTCAATGTTCATTGTACGGGCCGGCACTTTGATAATTGTCGTTACCAAGGGGTTAAACACCCTGGCGCCTTCGCGCAGGGGGACCGCGTTGATGCGGCCCAGGCTTCGCTTCACGCCCACTTCGCCTTGCCGTACCACCGTGCAGCTACTGAGTAGCCCAAGGCACAGGCCGCTGATTACCAACAGGTTCGTTTTCATGACTTTATTTGTTTACCGTAGGCTGAGTAAATGCACTGTGTGCCGTGGCCTACGTAACAAAGGTCTATTACCCAGATTGGAGTGAAATTAGTGCCGTCTTAGATGTGCATTAGAACGGACTGAGGCCTCTCCCGGCGTGGGAGTGTTACAGTAAAGGTGGTGCCCGTTTCGGCGGTCGATACCACCGAAAGTTGCCCCTCGTGCAGCCGGACAATGCGGGCTGCCAGCGATAGGCCAATACCGTGTCCCGCCACTTGCCGGGCGTTGGTACCCCGCCGAAACGGCTTAAAAACTGTGGGTAGCTCATCAGCCGGAATGCAGGGACCACCATTGGTAAAGTCAATCCGCACTGACCGGTCATCTGCTGTTAACCGGACGCTAACCCGGTGGTCGGGCGAAAATTTGCCGCCGTTTTCCATCAGGTTATACAGCGCCGTTCGGAGCAACGATTCATTAGCGGGCACCTGCCAGTTGGCGTCAGCGTCAGCAGCAGTGGTCTCCAGGGCTATGTCAACGCTATAGCTTGGTTGAAGCCGCTGGTAGTCTAGTTTGAGTTGTCCCAGCAGCTTATCTATGGGTAGATCGACAACGGGGGTTGTTACTTCGTTAAGGTCCAGCTTGGCGAGGCTGAGCAGGCCATTGGTCATTCGGTTGAGCCCCCGCACATCATCGAGCACCGAAGCAATGACGGCGCGGAGTTCCTGCGGGTCGTCGTCGTTGGCGAGCAGGGCAACGTCGAGCTGACCAGTAATGGCCGTGAGGGGTGTGCGCAACTCGTGCGAGGCGTTGGATACAAAGGTTCGCTGAGACTGGAAGGCCTCTTCCAGCCGGTCGAGCATCTGGTTGAACTGCCGGGCCAGTTGGGTTAATTCGTCGTCGTGTGGTCCTTCCGGCAGGCGCTGATTCAGTTGCGCAGCCGTCACGGCGTCGATCTGGCGGATGACTCCCTGGAGGGGCCGGAGCAATTGACCCGCGAAGACCCAGCCCGTGGCAAAGACAAGGCCCATGCTCAGCAGCCAGCCAATGCCCAGCATCAGGGCTAAGTTGCGTTGTTTACTGTAGCCGTATTTATCTACTGCCGAAGCCACAGCTACGTACTGACGCCCATTTAGCAAAAAACGGCTACCCGCCACCTCTCGCTCACCTACCTGCCAGTAAGTGTTGTCTGCCTGTCGTATCTGCGCCAGCATGGCCGGGTCAACGGCCAGGTAGTCGGTGCCACTTTCATATACGATCTGGTTATGGTCGTTATAAATGATGATCTCCTCCTGGTTGAGTACTGTTATCTGGTGCTGATCCAGCAACTTAAACAGATCGGGACCAATTGGATTGTTGCCCAGCATCAGTTCGGCAGACGTCTGGGCTTCTTCGTGCAGCCGTTCCCGGTATTCGCGCTGCCGGTGCTGCTCGGCTACCACGTAAATGACAAGGCAAAACAGCAACAGCAGTACTGCCACCACTGCCGTGAAGAAGAGCGTGAGCCGGGTACGTATGGTCATGCCCATGTTTAGTTAGCCCGCAGTACGTACCCTAGCCCAATCACCGTGTGAATCAGTTTCGTGGAAAACTCCTTGTCGATCTTGTTGCGTAAGTAATTGATATACACATCAATAACGTTGGTGCCCGTGTCGAAGCTAATGTCCCAAACCTGCTCGGCAATGTCGACCCGCGACACCACCCGGCCCTGATGGCGCATGAGGTAGTGGAGCAGCGTGTATTCGCGGGCGGTCAGGATAATGGTCTTCCCCCCCCGCCGGGCCACCTTTTCATAACAGTCCAGTTCCAGGTCGGCCAGGGTCAGGATGCGCTCGGTGTCGTCGGGGGGGGCACCCCGCCGCAGCAGCACCCGCACCCGCGCCAGCAGTTCCAGAAAGTCGAACGGTTTGGCCAGGTAGTCATCTACGCCCGCCTCAAACCCCATCAGCTTGTCGGCGGTGGTATCGAGCGCGGTGAGCATCAGGATGGGTACGTAAGTGTCTTTCCGGCGGATGTATTGCGCCAGTTCCAAGCCGTTGACAAAGGGCAGGTTAACGTCGAGAATGGCCAGGTCGTAATGTGCTGACCCAAAAAGCCGCTTGCCTTCCCGCCCATCGGCGGCAACGGTCACGGAGAAAGCCTGCGTTTCTAAGCCCTTTTTGAGAAAATGGGCCACCTTGGTCTCATCTTCGACAACCAGGATAGACGGTTTCTTGCTGTTCATGATGCGGCAAAAATAAAAGATAGTATTACTATCATAGATAGTTGCTTCGGTCTTCTAATGAGGTTCTAACCTTGTCCTAATAACACGCTAACAAGCCGGATAGACTTTTGCGGGTGTCTATAACGAGGCAGTACAGTTGCATTTTTTAACACCCAAACACACAGTTGCCATGATGCTCCGACACCTGATTGTCGCCTGTTTAGTACCATTACTTGTCCACACCCACGCCATGGCGCAGTCGAAACGGGCTAAATCCCGGGCTGCTACCGCTACCGAGACTCCGTTCGACTCGACCAAATGGCGGGCTGATCATTATGTTGTCAACCGCGATTCAGCTTACGCTAACCCCCAGATCGCGCTTCGGAAATTGATGGGAGGCAACCGGCGGTTTGTGGAAGACAAAAGCATCCGCCCCCGCCAGGGCCGCTCCACGCTGATCGGGTCGGAAAAAGGCCAAAAGCCGTTTGCCATCATTGTGGGTTGCTCGGACAGCCGCGTGCCCAACGAGATTGTGTTCGACCAGGGCGTGGGCGACCTCTTTATTGTGCGCACGGCCGGGCAGGTAATGGCCGCCGCATCCTACGGCAGTATTGAATATGCTTTGGCAGTGCTGGGTTCCAAGCTAGTGGTAGTGATGGGGCATCAGGCCTGCGGAGCCGTCGACGCCGCCATTAAGCGCCCCGACGTGCCGGGCCATATCGTTACGCTGGTCAACAGCATCAAGCCCGCCGCCCAGAAAGCCAAAGCCATGGGCGGTAACCTGCTCGAAAACGCCATTCGGCAAAACGTGATCGATCAGGTTATGGAATTGCGCGACCTAGACCCTATTTTGAGCAAAAAATACCAGAAAGGCGACATTCTGATTGTGGGTGCCGTATATCAGCTGAGCACGGGCAAGGTAGAGTTTTTGCCCGAAACCCTTAGCAATCTGCCCGATTTCCGCGCCTCATCGAAATGACGTACGCTGCTTACAAAACCAGTCGGCATTGGTGTCTGGTGGCCCAATGCTGGCTGCTGCTACTGGCCCTGCTCAGCGGGGGGCCACTGGTGGCCCAAAACACCCGCCTGACCGACCGCAACACCATTGGCTGGTTGACAAACACCACCACGCTTCAGTTTGCCGACCGTTGGAGCGGGCACCTGGAATACCAGTTTCGGCGCGATAATTTTCTGCAAAGTCCGCAGCAAAACCTGTTTCGGACGGGGGTTAATTACCGGGTCAGTGACCGGCTCACGCTGCGTGTCGGCTACGCCTGGGTCGAGACGTTTGCCTACGGGAATTACCCTATTCAGGCCGCCGGGCGCACGTTTCCCGAACACCGACTCTACCAGATGGCCACATTGACTAACCCCGTGGGACGGGTTGATATCAGCCACCGGTTTATGTTGGAACAGCGCTGGATTGGCCGGTTTCTGACCCCCGAAAGCCCCCGCCCCGACGAAACGGTCTACGTGAACCGGCTGCGGTATATGGTGCGTGGGCAACTGCCGCTGAGTAAGGTCAGTTCGTCAGCAGGAGGAAAAACGGCCTACGTGGCCGCTTATAACGAGGTATTCATAGGGTTTGGTGAAAACGTAAACGAAAACGTGTTCGACCAAAACCGACTGGGCCTGCTGGTGGGGTATAGGGCTAGCCCCACGTTTCGGGTGGAAGGCGGTTTTCTTCAGCAGCTAGTGCAGTTGCCCCGCGAAATAAATGGCCGCAATGTGTTCCAGTATAACAATGGCTTCATCCTCAATACAGTTGTCAACCTGGACCTGCGCCGCCAATAAGCCTCAGCCGCCTGCCGGTTGCCCATTGGCTTCCGTTACTGGCAAGTAGATATTAAAGGTGGCGCCCTGACCGGGTTGGCTGCTGGCAGAAATGGCCCCTCCGTGGTTGGCGGCTACTTTTTCGCAGATGGCCAGGCCAATGCCCGTGCCTGCAAACTCATTGCGGCCATGCAGCCGCTGGAAGACCTGGAAGATGCGGTCGAGGTATTTTTCGTCGAAACCAATGCCATTGTCGGCCACGTCAATCCGGTAGTAGTAAGTGGCTGGCCGGGCGGGTCTGACGGTGGCGGGCAACTCATTGGCTGGTACGGCAGCAGCCGTGATACGTACGTTGGGTACTACGCCGATACGCCTGAATTTCAGGGCGTTATTCAGCAGGTTTTGAAACAGCTGGCCTAGTTGTGATTTGTCGCCCCGGACAGTTGGCAGGGGCGTAACTGTTACCACGGCCCCTGTTTCGGCAATGACCAGGTCCAGATCGGTTAGGGCGGCTTTGATCACCTTGCCCAACGGCACGGGGTCGTTGATTTCCTGCTGGGTGGCAATGCGCGAATAGGTGAGCAGGTCTTTGATCAGCCCCGACATGCGGGTTGCCGCCGACTGCATGCGCCGGAGGTAGTCTATGCCGTCGCCTAACTGGCTGGCATACTGAACACTAAGTATGTTTCCGAAAGATTCGATCTTGCGCAGAGGTTCCTGTAGATCGTGGCTGGCTACGTAGGCAAATTGCTGAAGGTTCTGGTTGCTGCGCTCCAGCTCGCGCACGGTAGCCTGTAGTTCCTGCGTGCGTTGTTGCACCTGCTCTTCAATGCGCTGGCGGGCCAGCACCTGTGGGGTCACGTCCTGAATAATGCCGGTCATGGTTGTAGCTACGCCGTTGCTAATGAGCCGCTTACCAATGCTTCGGAGGTGGCGCATCCCTTCTGTCTGGGATTGCTCAACCCGGTATACAATGTCATGTCTACTTTCCTCCTCGCTTACCAAGGCCTGCTCTACCAGCGCCTGGTCGTCGGAATGAACTTTGTTCAGGATAACGTCCATCGGCTGACTGAGTGAGTCAAGCCCAAACCAGTCCCGGATGGCCTCACTGTAGGTGCCAACGTTGGTCAGAAGGTTGATGCTGAACGTACCCAGGTTGGCAATGTCGATAGCGTTTTGAAGGTAAATTTTCTGTTGTGCCAGTTCCTGCTGCGCTATCACCTGATCGGTTACCTCGTAGCCTACTTCCAGCACAGCCTCGATACGGCCATTTACATCTCTGATTGGCTCGATAGTGACGTTGACGAAGGCGGGTTGCGGTGTACCGTTCTTAGATAGTATCACTGGCATCTGATTGGCGATAAAGGGTTTGCCGGTCTGAAAAACAGTGGACACGATTTCATCAAAGCCCTGTTTATAAATAGCTGGTAAGGCTTGGGCAAAGGGCTTATCCAGCACGTCTTCGCCCTGTTTGTCCCAAATGGCCAAAGCCCGCTCATTGGCTAGGTCAATTATAAAGTCGGGGCCGCGCATAAGGGCCAGAGCTACGGGCGCCTGGGCCAGCAAACTCCGAAACCGGGTTTCGCTATGCTGAATAGCCTCACGGCTTCGCAATAGTTCGTCAATGTCCATGCAGAAGCCGGCATAGCCCGCGCAATTGCCGTTGGCATCGTAGTAGGGATCACCCGCCGCCTGACACCAGATAACGCTACCATCGGCTTTTTGCAGCCTGAACCGCGCCTCGTAGTGCGAACGGGTTGCCACGGCGGCCATAAACGTGGCGACACTACGTTCCCGGTCCTCGTCTATGATGGCGTTGGCCCACCCTGATCCTATTAAATCTGATAAGGGGACGCCCGTCCAGTCAAGTAGTGTTTTATTCAGGTACGTCACCACGCCTGCTCCGTCAGCTAACCAAAGGCCGGTGGGCGAACTGTTGGTCACGTTTTTGAACTGAGCCTGCTGGTCGGCAAGCTGCTGGCTGGTTATGACCTGCTCGTGGATGTCTACAACGGTGCCAATCATGCCTTCGTAGGTACCGTCGGCGGCAACCCGGGGGCTGGCTTTGTCAACAGACCAGCGGTAGGTACCATCGGCCTGGCGCAGACGGTAAAGTGCGTTGAACGGAGCCTGTTGGGCGTTGGCTTCGAGAAAGAGGCGGCTGGTTTCGTCTCTGTCATCTGGGTGTGTGGCATTCAGCCAGCCAAAGCCCAATGCTTCTTCTTTCGTTTGGCCCGTCAGCTCATACCACCGTCTGTTGAGGTAACTACAATAGCCATCGGGTTCGGTTTCCCAAATCATAGCAGGCACTGTATCGGTGAGGTTACGGAAATGAGCCTCACTTTCCTGAAGTTTTTGCTTCATCAGCACCTCTGCCGTTACGTCGGTGGCCATTTCCATAATGGCGTAGACCTCACCGCTGGCATTGCGCAGAGGCTTATAGGTGTAGTCAAAATAGAACGTTTTCAGTACGCCATCAACAACCAGATCAGCCCGGTCAGCTTTGGTTTCGTAGGTGATGCCTGTGGTAAAGACTTCGTCCAGCGTTTGCAGAAAATGCTGACCTTGTAGTTCGGGCAGGGCGTCGGCCAGGGGTTTTCCGATCACCGACCGTCCCTTACCGAACACCTTGATCATAGCTTCGTTGGCCACGTCGATGCGTAGCTCGCGCCCCACAAACAGGCAGGTAGGTATAGGTGCTTCTTCAATTAAGGCTCGGAACCGGGCCTCGCTTTCCGTTATTTTCTGGCGGGCCAACACCTGATCGGTGATCTCTATGGCCACCTGTAGCACGCCAGAGGTAGACCCGTTTTCGGCAAGGGGCAGGTAGCTGAATGAGTAATAGCCCTGCCGCAATGCCCCGTCTTTTTCCAACTGGGCCGGAAACTCCGACGCAGTGAACGGAACGCCGGTGCGGTACACGCTCTGGATGATGTCTATGGCCGGGGTGCCTTCCAGTTCGGGCAAGGCCTCCAGCCACGGTTTGCCAATGATGGAGGCGGGCTTGTGCAATATTTCCAGCACCTTACTATTGGCCGACTCGATGATGAGGTCGTCGCCGCGAAGAACACCAATAGCCACGGGGGCATTTTCAACCATGGTGCGGTAGCGCTCTTCGCTTTCGGTCAGCTGCCGGGCCAGCTCATCTTTAGTAACGTCCTGAGCCACTCCTGCAAACCGCGACACGTCCTGGTGCTCATCGAAACTGACCTGCCCCGTAAACCGCACCCAACGCAGCACACCATCGTCGGCCCCAATGGTGCGGTAAGTGGTATCATAATCACCACCAAATTGGGGCATCATGGCCCGCTTTACGGCCTCGTCCACTCGCCCAACGTCGCTGGGATGAATAAACTGAAGGGCCTGGCTGTAGGTTATCGGGCTGTCCTGCTTCAAGCCATACAGTTGGCGGCAGCGTTCATCCCAGACGATTTCATTGGTGACGGGATCCATTTCCCATACCCCAAGACGGGCCGATTTTAAGGCAAACTCGACATCGAGGCGGGCGGTAAGTCCTTTGCGTTTGTTTGCCGGATTAGTTTCCGTAGCCATAAAAAGAAAGTAGACGCTGCAGCCTGGGCCAAAACCTGGTTCAAACAGCTTCTTAAACAGTAGTCCTACTAATGTAGGTACTTACCTTGAGCTACGCCCGAATTCGTATCGTACGGGCCGATTGATGATTGGCACGATATTAAGTACGAGCTGAAGACTCAGTTAAGTAGCCTAAATGGGTCATACGAAACGTGATGGCTAAGAAAACATGCTATTTGTTACCGGTGGTGGCACAAGGGTAAGTCTGGCGTGACTTTTGTTCGTCATAGTACACTAGATAGGCCTATTCGATAGAATCTATTGAATTTAAAGGCTATTTAGTGACTTTACTACCTTATCAGTGGCATTCAGCTTCGGCAACGACGGCGCGACTACCTACTACTCAACGCGCAACAGCTGTCCGTTCTTTACCCGCAAGTACTACCAGATCTAGAAAAAACAGGCTACTCTGGCAGCACATTCCAATCGCTCTTTTCTGACACTTTCTATCACAGGCCCACATGCGGCCTATGCTGGCATTGCCATGCATTAACGTCTTGCTACCATGAAAAAAGTATTACTTTCCCGGCTGCTCTGCGCCCTTGTACTGGCCTTGCCAATGGCCAGTTTAGCCCAGGCACCCAATCTGGGCACCGCTGCCACGTTCGCCCTTTTCACAGGCAATGGGGCGTTCAGCAACACCGGTGCCACCACAATTACCGGCGACGTGGGCACCAACGTAGGAGCATTTACGGGCTTTCCACCGGGTACCGTGACGGGGCAAATACGCCTACCGGGCAGCACCCAGGCTAGTCAGGCCGCCACCGACGTTACAGCCGCCTATACGGCCCTGAACTCGCCTCTTTGCGACGTGTCTATCTCGCCCACGCTGGGCAATGGGCAAGTGTTTACGCCGGGCGTGTACTGCCAAAATACCGCTGCGGCTTCTTCGCTGACGGGCACACTGGTGCTAAGCGGAGCGGGGGTCTTCATCATTCGGCTCAACAGCGCCTTCACCGTGGCCGCCGGTGCCGTCATTACCTTGACCAACGGCGCCTGTGCCGATAATGTATTCTTCCGCGTGAATGGGGCCGTCGACGTAGGGGCGGGGGCTGTTTTCAAAGGCACCATCGTAGCCGACGGAGCCATTAGTCTAGGCGCGGGTGCCACGCTCGAAGGCAGGGGGCTATCGGTAGGCAGTGCTATATCATTGAATACCAACACCGTAACGCTGCCATCGGCCTCCTGCACCACTACCACGGGGGCGGTCAGCCTAAGCGGGACTACCTACACCGACCTCAACAAAAACAACACCCGCGACGGGGGCGATACGCCACTTGGCGGCATAACGGCCACGCTGATTGATGCCACCACGAGCCTGACCCTGGCCACGGCGGTCACCAGCGGAGCAGGCCTTTATAGCTTCACCGGCCTGACGTCGGGCAAGCCCTATTCGGTCAGTTTCACCCCACCAGCAGGCTATTCGGCCAGTAGTCCGGGCGTAACCGGCCCCGTAACCCTGACCGCCGGTGCCAACAACCCCGGTGTGGATGCGGGTTTCTATGTTCTGGCACCCGCCTTGTCTGTAGACCTACGCGTCAATAAGTCGTTGGCCCGGCCCGGCGACGTGCTCACCTATACGCTGGTACTCACCAACACGGGCAATGCACCTGCCACCAACGTGGTGGTGCGCGACTCACTATCGGCGGGGCTGGTTTATGTGGCAGGCTCGGCTACCGCTCCCCCAGGTACTACCTTCACCCAGGGTACACCCATCAGCAGTTTGTCTGTTACCTCGCTGGGAGCCGGGCAAAGCCTGAGCCTGACGTTTCAGGTTACGGTGGGTGGTTCGGGCATTTTCTACAACACCGTCCTGCTGGGTGCCGACGAGGTGCGGGTATGTACCACGGTGCCCATTAAGCTCTGCCCCGGCGACGAATATGTGATCTCGGTAGCGGCGGGCCGTGGCGGGTACCGTTGGTATAAGGATGGCGTACTGGTTACGGGTCAGACCAGTAACTCGCTGGTTGTCAATAGTCCCGGCTCCTACAGTCTGGGCATCGACAACATCGGTAGCGGCTGTCCCGATTTCTCGTGCTGCCCGTTTATTGTCGAAGCCGATGTGTTGCCTGTATACCAGGCTGCTACCATTGCGGCCACCTGCACAGGCACCACAGTACAACAGAATGGGCAGCTTGTGCTGACTGGTTTCGACCCTACGCATACCTACCAGTATTCGCTGGGCAGTAGCTTCGACCCCCTAAATTCGCTCTCCGGCCCACCGCAGGGTATTCCAGCCAATGGTTTGATTGCCAGTTCATTGCCGAATCCGCTGGCGGCGCAGCTCTACACGGTTCGGGTCATTAACGCCAACGGGTGCTACACCGACATCACCGTGAGCCTGCTACCCACCACCTGCGTTTGCCCACCCAACATCTGCGTTCCATTCACCCTTCGGCGGACGAAAGGAGTGGCGGTTACACGGTGAGTGAAGGAGTGAACGAGCGAAAGAGTGTGGTCCGGCACACCGGCTGTCGCCAGCGTCCCCCTATTGCACCCTGGCCTGTGTCTCCACAGGCCTACGCTGGCGCTAGCTTACGCGCCCGGATGGCTTACGCAGGCGTAGGCCTGTGGAGACACAGGCCAGGGTGCAGGCGGTTACACGGTAAGCGACCACACTCTTTCACCACTCGCTCGTTCACTTTTTCCCCGGCCGGTACGTCCGTTCTACGTGTTTTTTGATGTCTTCAGGGTAGAAGAGCACGTCTTTGAACCGCCCGGTGCAGTAGAGCGGGGCTTGGTCGGCGAAGTGGACCGTACCCGGTTGGCTGCTTTGGCCGCCCGTAACCACCGACCGGGCCTTAACGCGCTTACCAAATTCAACCACGGCCACGAAGCTGTTGCCCACGCTGCCGTAGCGCTTTTTGGTGCCGGGGTAAGTCTTCGCCGCAAACGCCGCCAACGACCCCCACGCCGATGAAGTAAAGCCAACCGGGATGCTCGGCTGATTATCGTCGTAGGTTTCCTGGGTTTTGCCGGTGAGGCGCTGATACCGGTTTACCTCGCCCCAGGGCATTTTCCAGGTGCCAAAATCGCGGGTCAGGTCAGCGAGGACATCGGCCAGGGCGGTTATCTTTTCCTGCACCGACGTGTTCTGAATCGTTAGGGCCACCATACCCAGGTTATCGAAACGTTGGTCGGCGGTGGCGCGGGGGCGGGCCAGGCGTTGCAGCTTTTCGGCCCACAAAATGGCCAGCGTCTGGCCAATAGATTCGGTGCCATAGTTGCGGTCCCAGACTTCCAGCATCTGAATGGCTTCAATCAATTCTGGTTTTCTGTTAACGGCTTCACCACCAGCCGTTTGCCAGGCGTTCATCAGGGTGGGTAGCAGGTCGTCGAAGGCGGCGAGGTGGGGGTCGTTGGCGGCGGCAATGAGCGTGTCGATGGTGAAGATTTTTTTGTGGCTCAGCACCCGGTCGGCGTTGATGCCCCGATAATTCTGGGCGTCAGGGGCCATGTAGGCGGGGTAGTTTTTCGGGTTGGGGCTGCTCGTGCCCGACACCGTGAAGGGCGTGGCGTTGCAATTCTGAATCCAGCCGGTAGCCGGGTTGCGCACCTGCACAATGTCGTCTACGGGGTGCAGGCCTTTCCAGTCAGTGGCGGGGTTGCTGCCATCTACGGGCTGCTCCCAGTCGAATTTGGGGTTGCGGCGGGGCATGAAGTTGCCGTGCCAGTAGGCGATGTTGCCCGAATTATCGGCGAAGATGGTGTTGTTGGAGGCGTTGCCGTTCAGCGTCATCACCTGCTTATAGCTGGCATAGTCGGTGGCTTTGGTGCGCAAGTACGACTGCGAGAGGGCATTGAGCGGCGTATTCATCATGTCGATGGCTATCCATTTGCCGGCTGCCTCGCCCGCAATGGGGCCGTGCTGTGTGAAGTACATCGTGAAATCCTTATACGCCATCCCCTTCCCCGACTTATAGGGCAGCCGCACCGTCTTCGCCCGCACGGCCCGCTGTTCGGTGCCGTGTTTGTAGACATACCCATCGCCTTTTTTCTTGACTGTCTCCAGGTATTCGTCCATCGAATCGGCGTAGCTGGTGGTGTGCATCCAGCCGCAATGTTCGTTAAAGCCTTGATAAACAAAGAATTGACCCCAGGTAACGGCCCCGTACGCATTCAACCCCGCCCGACTCACCATGTGTACTTCCGACCGGAAATAGAACGACGTGTGGGGGTTAATCAGCAGCAGCGCATGGCCGGTTGCGCTCTTGGCCGGGGCAATGGCAAAGCCGTTCGAGCCAAGCGATTCGCGCTCGTAGGGGTTTTCGTCTGCCTTCGCCGATGTGAATTTCTGGCCTTCATAAAATGCTTTAATCCGGTCAATAGATACAGCGCTGATATTACCGCCGATGCTGCCTTCGCTAAAGAGCAGCGGCATCCAGGGTTCAAAGCGGTTGAGCAGTTTGGGCTTCACCTCCGGGTGGGTGTAGAGGTAATAGTTGGTGCCGTCGGCGAAGGCGTCGAGCAGGCTTTTCATCCAGACGGGGCTTTTGCGGTAGATGGCCACCGCCTGCGCCGAGTCCAGAAACAGCCGCGCCCGCAGGTCGTGATATAGCGCCGATTCGCCTTCGATTTCGGCCAGCCGCCCAATGGCCGTAATGTAGTTTTCTTCCACCCGCCCAAAGTCATCCTCGCACTGCGTAAACAGCAGCCCGAACACCACATCGGCATCGGTTTTTCCGTAGATGTGCGGCACCCCCCACGTATCGCGAGTAATAGTCACCTGCCTGGCCCGCTGTTGCCACCGGGCAACGTCTTTTTGGCTGAACGCCTGTGCTACAGCAGTTTTCGCAGCAACTTGCGCCAGCGTAGGCACCAGAAACAACAGGTTAAACAGCAGCACAAAACCAAGGCTACGAAATGGCCGAAGCCGACAGACACAGTATACCATACGGAAGTTGAGAAGCAGATTGATCGTATGGTAAAAATAGGCGTTCCCGGCACTTCCTGCACTACCGCGTGGGGGTAATCACACCTTTGTCGATCACCGACAGCTGATCGCCCTGTAGCGACAGACCCTTTATTTCCAGCACGTGGTTGGCTAGGATGAACGTGTAGCCCTGCTCCAGATTGCCCTCGGCCAGCAGTTTGTTGACGGGCTTACCCGCCTCAAGCAGTTCAACCCTGGCCGCCCGCGTGTTGTAGGGCAAGCCGGGAACGGTTGTCACCAGCACCTGAACGGGACTACCCAGCACCGACGTGGTGGTTTGCCGGTATTCGTTGGCCAGCAAGCTCAGGTGAAACCGTGTTTTGTCGGGGTCGGGGTATGTCCAGCCAGTGTTGTAAGGAATGGGCTTAACAGAAACCGTTCGCTGTATAATCCGTTGACCGTCAAACGCTTCTACCTGTACTGAAACGGCGGGCAGGGTGTCGAACACGGCGTGGATAGTGTTGTCGTAGAAACCGTCGGCCCGTTTCGGAATCTGGGTTAGGGTCATGGGGTAGGTGAATACCTTGTCGTCGCCGAAGTCGTGGTTGTTGTTGGCATCGACGATCAGCACCCGCTGCCCCGCTGCGTTGGTGCCCACCAGCGTATTGATCTGTTGGCGGAGGGGTTTGCGGCTGAGGTAGATGGTGTCGGAACCCACCTGCCGCTTTTTCAGCGTCCATTCGGCCTCGCTCAGTTCGCCGCGCAAAAACGATTCGTAGGCCGCCTGTCCCGCCACGGTGTTGGCCAACCGCAGGACCTTCTCGGTCAGGTTGGTAGGTACGCCCCGGAAGCCGGACAAGTCGTTGGATTGCCCCGTCCCGACCTGATGATACCGTTTTGGCGGTGCGGCATTGACAATATCGAGGGGTATGGTGATGGTTGTCTGCGCCAAGGCAGCGGTGGTCAACAGCCACGGAAGGGCAAAAAGGAGTTTCATACAGCCGACGTTTAGTTTGTTAGCAAGATGCTAAACCAAAGATCATTACATAAGTAACTACAGACTAACGCATTAACATTTATTAACTGGCTGGTAACGAGCGATGTGCATGGCTCGGCTCTTAAACTCGCTTTAGCCGATAACTGTGCAGGATAGTGATCTGCTCAAATGATACCTGTTGAAGGAAACGGCCGCAGAGCTAAATGACTTGATCCAGATTGAAAATTGTCTGTACGTTCCGTTCCGTCAATGTATGATGAAACGTGTCAATAGTTTTATCCGTCCAGTTTTCATCGTATGCATCAAGCTCAAGTCCTACACAAAAATATATCTCGCTTTTTTGTTTAGTCTTTATTCTAACATAGTTGCTATCAAATATACCAAAGAGGTAATGCCATTTGTGGTTTGTCTTATCAATCACTATATACTCAATATCGCTTAAATTATACGATGTAAGACGCCGGAATGGAAAATTTGGATTTGCTACTATTAGCTTATCTTGAGTTAAAGCAAAACTGTTGTTTAAATAAGCATAAATTAGATAACCACATACGAACAAAACTGCGACCAGTGATAATACTTAGGAAAACAAAATAGCCATATAATGCCACCCGACTGTACCAAAAACATAACGAGCAATACAGGCCAAATGGCAATTGGACTGTAGTAAATATCACTATCTGTCAAACCACGAGCAACTAGCATGTTGTCAACTCGTTTGTCTTGATGTTCATGTTGCCGGGAAAGAACATTGTAACTTTTGGCTTTTACAGTAATGATTGTGCTTTATCACCTCAATTTTAATTTCATATGCTCATATACGTCCTGTCAGAGAAAGCCCTGATAAGTTTAGTGAGCTACAGGTTACCCTTATCTTCAGCAAATAGTATAAAAGCAGAGTCAGTTGTTAGCTAGCCGATGCAATTTTCTGTTGCACTTTCCTAACGAAACTGATAGATACTTCTGCAATTTCGGCTACTTGTTCTATCGTGAGCGACACACCATTTTTGCTAAGCAGATTGGTCACAACCCTTTCTTTGGTTTTGCTTACTCCACGCATATAGAGGGCATCACGTTCTTCGCTGATGTAGGGAGCAATGCTATCCATGACCTTTTCTAGTTTGTTCTCCAAGTTACGCAACTGCACTAATACGCGCAACTGCTGAACGTAACGTTGTAACGTGAGTGCCGTGTCAGAGGTTTCTTCTAGGCGAGCCAGATCTGCTGAAGTACAGCTTCCTTCTTGGTGCCTTTGAAATCGGCCAGTACGCTCAAAACAATCTCCTGGGGCTTGTCAGACGTTAAAAAAGCCTTGTAATCAAGCTGTTTGAACGGGATTAGCTTGAAGCTAAACTGAAATGGCGGGCTGTTGAGAAAAGTGGTCATCGTAGGAAAACCGCGACCTAGATAAATGACAAATTGCCGAACAGGTAGCTTGTATTTACGGGCTAACATGACGTAATACTCAGCCATACGATAGATCATTTCTTCTTCATTGGCTACCTGGAATTCGATCTGCAAGATGAATGTGTCTCCTGTCTCGTCTGTCACCTTCTTGAGTACATCGGGCTTACGCTCTTTGGTATGCTGAACGTCGTCGGGTATTTCTTCGGATTCAACGGCCGTAATTTTCAATACGTCTCGCATGAGGTTAGGAATGACATCCTCAATGTTTTCTTTGATGATTTTGTCGTACTGATTGACCTGTTTCGGCTCATCGTCGGTTTTTTTCTTCCCCTTTTTGCCCATGCTCAAAAATAGAACAGACTAATAATGTATATGGTGAAACTGTGTGTCGTTATCATCTACAAAAGTCGCTTTGAACCGGATTGGTGAACCAGCCATAATCAGAGAGACTAGAGATAAACCGTTCGTCGTCGTTGTACAAGTTCATGGGGTAAAATTATCAGACCTCCACATAATCCATGTCTTTGTTGAAGGTTTCCTCCTGGAAATGCAGGGCCAGCAGGGAGCAGGCCACGATGACGGTGCCGATGAGTAGGGCACCGTGGGTGAGGCCCATGACGGGTTTGAGCACCACAAACAGTGCTGTGAGCGGCACCGTGGCTCCCCGCACAAAATTGGGCACTGACGTGGCCACCGTGGCGCGGAGGTTAGTACCGAAAAGTTCGGCGGCCATCACGATGAAGAGCGTCCAGTAGCCATTGCAGAAGCCCAGGCAGGCGCAGAGGAAATAGAAGGTTGTTGTCTGGTGGATGGGCATGAGCAGGTAGATCGCCATGGTGGTAAACGACAGCCCCATAAACACCCGGATGGCCTTTTTGCGGCTTTGAAGTCGCTGGCTCAGTAGGCCACTCACCACGTCGCCGAGGGATTGCCCCGCGAAGGCCAGCATCACGGCTTTGCCCGCTATGATAGGAGTAGATAAACCGGCGTGGATGCCGAATTCGGGGGAGAACGTGATCAGGATGCCCACCACAAACCAGAGCGGAATGCCCACCACAATAGCCAGGGCGTATTTGCGGAGGCGGTCGGGGTGGGTGAGGAGGCTTACGAAGTTGCCCCGCTCGATATTTCGTGCTTTCAGGTGCTCGTAAAGACCTGATTCAAAAACGTTCACGCGCAACACCAGCAGCAGTAATCCCAGTCCGCCACCCACGTAATACGACATGCGCCAGGCAAACAGATCGGCCACGAAATAGGCCAGAATGCCCCCCAGCACACCCATGGTGGCTACCAAAACCGAGCCATAACCGCGCAGTTGCTGAGGCAGAATCTCGGCCACGAGCGTGATGCCCGCGCCTAGTTCACCCGCCAGCCCGATGCCTGCCACAAACCGCAACACGGCATATTGAGTGGTATTGGTCACCATGCCATTGGCGATGTTGGCCAGTGAATAGAGCAGTATCGACCCAAACAGCACCGACAGCCGCCCCCGTTTGTCGCCCAGGATACCCCACAGGATGCCGCCCAGCAGCAGGCCCACCAGTTGCAGGTTGAGCAGGAAAACGCCTTCGGGCAGGAGCCTGTCGCCGGTGACGCCCAGTGCTTTCAGGCTCGGCACCCGCACCACGCTAAACAGAAACAGGTCATACATATCGACAAAATACCCCAGCGCCGCCACCAGAACGGGCAGCTGAAGGAGTTGACGGAGAGGAGATTGGGTGGGCATGAAGGGAAGGTTGGATTTACGATGTACGATTTACGAATTACGATTTGTTGCTGTCGCATGGGGTTGCTGTAGAGCAAAAAGGAGCGTCAGCCTAAATCGTAATTCGTACATCGTAATTCGTAAATCCTTACACTGTTGCTGGAATAAGATAAGGTGCTCTGTATTTGCGGGTTAGCATGGCATTGGCCTCTTTGTCGCCAACGAAAACTTCCTTCTGCGGGTCGAAGTCGAGGGTACGACCCAGGCGGTAGGCGATGTTGCCGAGGTGGGCCAGGGCGGCGGCTTTATAGGCCGTTTCGACGGGGCCGTTCAGCAGCTTCTTGTCTTTGGCCCGCGCCGCGTCTACGAAGTTTTTATAGTGGTCGCCACCGGCGTTGCGGGCGGGGCCGGGTTCGCGGTTGCGACCCAGGTAGGTCTTGTAGTCGGTGTAGCCGTTGATGACCATGTAGCCTTTGTCGCCGTAAAAAATGTTGCCTACTTCCACGCCGTCTTCCTTGTTGGTCATCCAGGGACGGACCTCAAACTCGATGATCTTACCCTGCTTGGGGTAGTGGTAGGTCGAGGTAAGCACTTCGGGGGTTTCTTTGCAGTCGTTCCACAAAAATTTGCCCCCCGCCGAGGTGATTTTTTCGGGCAGACCCACGTCGAGCCCCCACATACAGAGGTCGGTTTCGTGGATACCCTGATTGCCAATGTCGCCGTTGCCGTAGTCCCAAAACCAGTGCCAGTTGTAGTGAACGTAGTTTTTGCTGAACTCACGCGCCTGCGCCGGGCCTTGCCACAGGTCCCAGTTCAGCCCCTGCGGCACTGCCGAGTTGCCCTGATTGCCAATGTCGGCGCGCCACTTATAGACCGTGCCGCGGGCCATGTAGACCTTGCCAATAAGTCCGTCGCGGAGGTGCTGAATGGCCTCCTGATTGGCCACCGAACTCCGCAACTGCACGCCATGCTGCACAATGCGATTGTACTTTTTGGCGGCCTCCACCAGCTTTTGTCCTTCGTAGATGTTGTGGCAGGCGGGCTTTTCCACATACACATCCTTTCCTGCCTGACAGGCCCAGATCGCCGCCAGGGCGTGCCAGTGGTTGGGCGTGGCAATGCTGACGGCGTCGATGTCTTTGTCGTCATACACCTTCCGTAGGTCCTGCTCACGCTTCACCCTGCGGTTGTACTTCGCCTCGAATTCCGATGCCGTTTTTTGCAGTACTACATCATCTACGTCGCAGAGGGTAGCCACCTCTACATTGTCAAGTTTCGAAAAACCCGCGATATGGTCTTTACCGCGTCCGTTGATGCCGATAACCGCCACGCGCAGCCGGTCGTTGGCCCCAAATGCATGGGCCGGAATGATGGTGGGCAGGCCCAAAACGGCCGTGCCAGCGGCGGCGGCCTGAATGAATTTCCGCCGGGAGTAAGGATTGTTTTCCATTGGTATAGAGGGAGTTAGGAGGATTTTAGATTTCGGATTGGGGATTGCGGATTTCGGATTGGGCTGACGCGCGGGTTTGCGCTGGCGTCAGCCCAATCCGAAATCCGCAATCCCCAATCCGAAATCATTATAGTTTTGCCAGCGTAAGGCCGCCGTCAATCATAAATACCTGTCCGGTGGAATAGGGGAAACTACCTGAGGCGATGGCGGCTACGGCGCGGCCTACATCGTCGGGGAGGCCCCAGCGGGGTTGTAGGGTTAGGCCGTCGGCAATGAGGGCGTCGTATTTGGCAGTTACGGCGGCGGTCATGTCGGTTTTGATAATACCCGGACGAACCTCATACACCGGAATACCCGCCGCCCCCAGCCGCACGGCAAACAGCTGTGTAGCCATGCTCAGCCCCGCTTTAGCCACACAGTATTCACCCCGATTCACCGACGCCACCGTGGCCGACACCGACGAAATGGTGATGATAGTGCCCTGAAAGTCAGCGTCTTCTGTTTTCTGCTGAAGCAGCCAGTTGGCTGCGGCCTGCGTCAGAAAATAGGTGCCTTTCAGGTTGGTATTCAGCACCTGATCGAAGCTTTCTTCGGTGGCTTCCAGGATGTCGGCGCGGACGGGTGGGGCAATACCAGCGTTGTTTACCAGCACGTTTAACCGACCAAAATGGGCCTTAACCTTGTCCAATATAGCCGTCCTTGCCGCCGCATCAGCAATGCTGCCGGGACAATAAAGTACGTCGGTACCTAAGGCACGCAACGTATTTAGCACGTCGGCAACGGCCGTTTCGGGGCGCAGGCCGTTGATGGCCAGGTCGAACCCGGCGCGGGCCAGATGTTCGGCAATACCCAGGCCAATGCCCCGGCTGCCGCCTGTGATCAGCGCAATGGGCTTCATAGCGTTTCTTTGATGGCTTTCAGCACCTCGGCTTCGGGCGATTTTTTATACAGCGGATCGAGTGGGTAACAGCCCGATATCAGGCCGTTTCGGGGGGCGGTGGTGCAGTCGGAGAAAGTGCGGCAGATGAGGTTGCGCGTCAGAGATCGG
Source organism: Fibrella aquatilis (assembly GCF_017353255.1). Lineage (GTDB taxonomy): Bacteria > Bacteroidota > Bacteroidia > Cytophagales > Spirosomataceae > Fibrella > Fibrella aquatilis. Next base: position 130,012 of record NZ_JAFMYU010000011.1, read on the forward strand.
CCAGCAATCATGTCGGCGGGCATGGTGGGGTAGGAGAGCACCATCCGCCCAAAACCGATGCTGTCGGCCATGCCCGTGCGTAGTACGTGTTGGGCCACGTTGGGCAGCCATTCCTGCAAATACGAATACCCCGACCCAATGATGATCAGCTCCGGAAATGCCCGTTTCAGTTCCGCCGTCACGTCGATCTGACGCTTCACCCCCAGCAGCGGATCTTCGGGCGGGAGGTATCCGTCCGACGGCGGAAACAGGGCCGGGCGCATCAGGTGGGGGTTGTAGTAGGGGCTACCACCCGTGATGCAAATGAGCTGAATACCAAGCGATTGAGCTAATGCCAGAAACGCTTTTGGTTCACCCAGATCCAGCGAAAGCCCCGTCTCGGCACCGCCAAACGCGAAGGGATACGTGCCGGTTTGTTCGGGTTCGCCCACGTCATCGGGGCCTTTTTTGAAAGGTAACAGGTCGAACGCGCTGAGCCGGATGCCCATCTCCAGCCCCGGCGCGGCCTGCCGGATGCCCGCAACGATATTGCGCAAAAACCGGGTCCGGTTCTCGAAGCTGCCGCCGTAGCGCCCTTCCCGGTTCACGGCGCTCAGAAACTCGTGACCCAGATAACCGTGGCAATGTTTGATGTCGACGAAGTCATAGCCCGCCCGTTGCGCCAGCACCGCTGCGTCTACATACTGGGCAATGATACCGTCGATGGCCTCGTCGGTGAGGACGGGATAATTGGTGGCCATCCCGAATCGTGCGTTCAGGTAGGGGTGACTGTAGAGTATCTGCGACTCGAATTTTTTGTGGCTGTCGGGCTTACAAAACCGCCCCGAATGGGTCAGTTGCAGGCCAATGAGCAGATCGTCGGTACGACCAACTACGGCGGTGTGCTTGTCGAGAAGTAGCTGCCGGAGGCTGACGAACTCGTCGAGGTTTTCATCGTTGATAACCAGCTGATTTGGATTGGCTTTGCCCGCGTGACAGACCGCCACGGCCTCACAGCCAAAGAGCAGTTTGGCCCCACTTTCGGCAAATTTCACCCAGCGGTTCCGCGTAAACGCCGAGGGCTTGCCGTCGGGGGTACCGTCCCAGCCTTCCATGGGCAAAATGCACAGGCTGTTGCCAATGGTCCGCCCCGATTTCAGCGTGATTTTTTTGGCAAACGGGCTGGCATCCGGTGGCAATAGGACATCATCAAAAGGTAAGTCGATATGGTTGGTTTTCAGGTAGTTGATTACATCCGGGGCCGTTTTTAACTGCGCCATCCGGGGGTATTTCGGTTTGTATTTCCCGCTCATGTGGTTTGGGTTTTGGGTAAGGTTTTTGGACAGGATAGGATTTAATTGGCCTCGGCTGATGGTACGCGGATTGATAGGATTTAAAGGATTGAGAGCCTCGGCGTAAAGAATGATTTGAAGGGATTTTTGGCCCGCTGAAGCGGTCTCCAACAGTCGCCGTAGGCGGCTAAGAAATCCTACCCATCCTTCTTTACACCGAGTCCATAAATCCCTTAAATCCTATCAATCCTTCACCATCAGCCGAGGATAATCAAATCCTTGTAACCCCGCCCAAAAAACGTGTAATACGGCCCGCCATCGATGATGCGCTGCACATACAGAGCCGCTTCGCGGAGGTGATAATCACCCCACATGCTCGACTCGCCGTAGGGGATGTTGCTACCTGCGGGTACGTAGTCCCAGCCGTTGGGACGGTGGTAAATGGAATGGAGTAGCAGTCCCTGATGCTGCGGATTCATGCTCAGATACGGTTCATCCAGCAATGTGCTCAGCACCGTCAAACCCGCCTGCCAGTACGTTTTTCCTCTGTTATATGTTTCATTATCAATGCCTTCACTCGAAATTTTCCCGTTCATCAAATAATGCCCCAGCCGCAACAATCCCTGCGCGGCAATGGCCGCCGCCGAGCTGTCGACGGGTTCGTGGTCATTGAACGGGTTGGCGGGTCGGCCCAGGTAATCGCCTAGTTTATAGAGATTTGGCGCGCCGGTATCCCAATACGGAATACCGTCGGTGGGGGTGTTGTCGAGGTAGAAATCACAGGTGGCACGAGCGGCTTTCAGCAGCATGGCTTCCAGCGTGCCGCGCCCGCCAAAGGGTGTCAGTTGCTCGTCGGGTAGGATGGTGAGGGCTTCGAGTTCTTCGGCGAAGCCGCACATGGCCCAGGCCAGGCCGCGCGTCCAGGTGCTGAACCCGGTATAGCCCTGCTGCGAATTGGGGCAGCGGTATTGCCCGTCGTTGACGTTGAAAATACTTTCGTGGGCCGTTCGTCCCCAGACATCGTACGTGTCGCGCCCCTCGCCGTAATAGACCGAAAATTGAGCCGTGGCCTGCATGTGCCCCAGCGCTCGCCCCAGCAAGTCAATTCGTTTGTCGCCCTCGCCCTGAAACGTGTGGCCCAACAAGTGGCTGACAATCAATGATCTGCACGACCGGATGGTATCAACAAAAAGCGAGTGTGGCCCATTGAACGAATAAATAAATCCGGCAGGTGTTCCTGCGGCAGTGCTGGTGTTGATGGTCGTCCAGCGGTTGGCCTGCACCGCGCCCGACACCTTGAGGGCCATTTCGTAAAAACTGGCTTCCCAGTCGTTACGCGGTATGCGGCCTTCGCGCATGAGGCGAAGTAGGTTGCCGTAGGTACTCACGTTGTTGAACCCGTGGTCATGCACACCCACGTGGCTCACGTGCGGGGCCATCAGTTTCAGTGTTTTGCGTCTGCCCAGTTCCAGAAAATCGGTCTCGCCCGTGGCATCGAACTGGAGAATGGCCGATCCAAACTGAAACCCCTGCGTCCATTCGGTCCAGCCGCGGGTGGTGTATTTCCCCTGCACCGTAAACACTGGCGACCCACTAGCGGGGTCATAAGCCTGGTCGAGAAGCGTTATCTTTTGGGCCGAAACCGCCCAGAATCGCTGAAGTTTGGTGGCCAAATGGGCCGGGGTAATGGTTAAATCGGGTTGCAACATCGGTGGGTATAGGAACGGGGTACGGCACTTATCAGGTTGCTCAAGGCTGAAAACCAGCCGCCTCCCTATTTCTACCTTTGTCGTTTCCAACGAGGTCTATTCCCCACGCTATGCTCACGTTTCTTCACGACAATGCGGCCAAACTGCTCGACCAAACCCTCACACACCTGGGCCTCACGTTTGGGTCGTTGCTGCTGGCGTTGCTGCTTGGTCTGCCCCTGGGCATCTACATTGCCCGTAGGCGGCGGGTGGCTTCGGCGGTGCTGGGCGTGGCGGGGGTGCTGCAAACCGTGCCGAGTATTGCCCTGCTGGGCTTCCTGATTCCGCTGCTGGGCATTGGCGCTGGCCCGGCCCTGACGGCCCTGTTTCTGTACGCCCTGCTGCCCATTATTCGCAACACCTACGTGGGCATTTCGGAAGTGAACCCCACCCTCACTAACGCCGCGCGGGGCATGGGCATGACCAACGGACAGATACTCTGGCGCGTGGAATTGCCCCTGGCCATGCCGGTTATTTTTGCGGGCATCCGCACGGCCACGGTTATCAACGTGGGGGTGGCTACGTTGGCGGCCTACGTGGCGGCGGGTGGCCTGGGTGAGTTTATTTTCGGAGGAATTGCCCTCAACAATACCAACATGATGCTGGCCGGGGCCATTCCCGCCGCTCTGCTGGCCGTGGGGTTCGACTGGGGACTGGCGCGGCTGCAACGGGTGCGCTGGTCGGGCGTGGGCGTGGGTGCTGGCGTAACGACCAAACGGGTAGCCGTGGGGGCGGGGTTGCTGGTAATGATGGCCGTGGTCGCGGCGGTGGCCTGGCCCAAAAACAACCCCCGCCGGCTGCTGGCGGGCTTTGCGCACGAATTTGGCGGCCGCGCCGATGGTTATCCGGGCCTGCAAAAGACCTATGGCCTAACCATCGAGAACCGCCTGCTCGACCAGAGCCTGATGTACGAAGCTATTCACACGGATAAAGTGGACGTCATCAGCGGCTATTCCACCGACGGGCGCATTAAAGCCTTTGGCCTGACCGTGCTCGACGACGACAAACATGCTTTTCCGCCCTATGCCGCCGCGCCCGTGGTGCGCGAAGCCACGCTGGCCAGCTACCCCGAACTCCAACCCGTGCTGGACAAACTCAGTGGCCGCCTCACCGACTCAATTATGACCGAACTGAACTACCGCGCCGACTATCTGCACGAGTCGCCGGAGCGGGTGGCGCGGGGGTTTCTGGCGAAGGCGGGGCTGCTGAAACCGGCCACGGCAAAACGTACGGGGCAGGTGGTGATGGGGTCGAAGGTGTTTACCGAACAATATATTTTGGCCGAAATCTACCGGCAGCTGATCGAGGGTTTCACCACGTTGCGGGTGGTGTCGAAAACAGGCTTTGGCGGCACTCAACTCTGTTTCGACGCCCTCCGCACCGGTGCCATCGACTTCTACCCCGAATACACCGGCACGGGGCTGCTGGTGATCCTGCAACCCACCCAACCCACCCTCGACTCGCTGAAACGGCTGCCCGGTCCCCAGCAGCCCGCCGCCATCTACGCCTATGTCCAGGCTGAATTTGCCCGCCGCTACGCCCTGAGCTGGGGCGCCCCTCTTGGCTTCAACAACGCCTACTGCCTCATGATGCGCCAATCCGACGCCCGCCAACGCGGCATCAGGACATTGTCTGAACTGACGAGGTATGTGAGGTGAGGAAAGGGAGGAAAGGAGGAGGGGAGGAAAGGAGGAAAGGGAGCTTCGCACACTAGCTTATAACTACAGTGCGAAGCTCCCTTTCCTCCCTTTCCTCCCTTTCCTCCCTTTCCTCCCTTTCCTCCCCCTTTCTTCTTTTCCGGCTTGCTTTTTGTGGTACCCATAAAACACTGCGTAGCAGCCAACTAAATGCCTGTTTGGGTAAAGCTGATGACGGTGAGCCGGGGCCTTCGGCGAATTGTATTAATTTTAGGCCATCTGTTTTTTTGACAACCCATAGTGTACCATCGTATGAATTTGATCATTACCTACCGGACCCTGGTGGTCATGGCTTGCCTCAGCGTAGCCACGCTGGCCAGTAGCTTTGCGCAGACCATTGGAGCACCCACTGTTTCGCCAGCTAACCCTTGCCCAGGCTCACCTATTTCGGCTACGGTAGCCACTACCGGCTCCTTTTCAGCTGGCAACGTATTCACGCTGCAACTCTCCGACGAGTTTGGTACGTTTACCGCTCCCCTTGCCGTGACGACGGTTACGGCCTCTCCTGCAAGTGCCACGGCCATCATTTTCACAGCTACCCTGCCCGCTTCGCTCAACTACGGAACGGCTTATCGATTCCGCGTACGGTCAAGTGCGCCTGTAATTACGGGCAGTCAGTCTGGGGCTGCCATTACCATTGGTACACCCCTGCCTGGTCTGGCTGCGACGGCTTCATTTTGTCAAAGCACTGGTAATCAAAACATTTCTGCAACCGGATCAACGGTTGAGTGGTACACGGGTTTTAATGCCGCCGCGCCAGTGGTGTTTTCGGGTAATACATACTCTGTACCCACCACCAATGCCGGTACGATTACTTATTATGCTACGCAAACTGTAGGCGGCTGTAAAAGTGCCAAAGCAGCTATCAACGTAACCGTCAATGCGCCGCCCAGCGCCCAGCCTACGGTAGGTAACACCAGTCCAGCCTACTGCCCAACGGCATCACCCACGCCACTGTCAGCTTCGACCAACGGAACGGGAGCCAGCATTCGGTGGTATTCGCCGCCCAGCAGCGCAACTACAGGTGGCACTACGCTGGCCGCTCCCCAAACCACGGGTACCTACGCCTACACCGTGAGCCAGCTAAGCGCCCAGGGTTGCGAAAGCCCCAAGCAGTTTGTCAACGTGACGGTCTACACCGCCCCCACTACGGTTCCGACTATTGCCAACACCAGCCCGACATACTGCGCCAACAATGCACCCGCTAATCTGTCGGCTTCTATCAATGGTGCGGGGTCAACCATTCGTTGGACTGATCCCAGCAATGCCGTTACGAATAGCTTTACCATTACTACGCCCACAGCTTCGGGCGTATATCAGGTACAACAGTTGAGCGCCAACGGCTGCCCTGGCCCACAGCAACCCGTCACCGTGACCGTCAACCCTGTTCCGGTAGCCCCAACGCTAACCACTAACCCGCTTACCTACTGCACCAGCAACGTACCTGCCAACCTGTCGGCCAATACGGTTGGCAGCGGTAATAGCCTGAAATGGTATTCTCCCGCCAACGCGGGTGGGGGTACATTGGTACAGTCTACCATTCCGGCCCCCACAACGGCGGGTACTTACTCCTTCAGCGTAAGTCAGGTAAGCGGCGCGGGCTGTGAAGGACCACAGGTAGTATTGACCGTAACGGTTAACGCCGCGCCCACCACGGTTCCGACCATCGCTAACACCAGCCCGACTTATTGCGCTAACAACGCCCCGACTAGCTTAAGTGCTGGCATCAATGGCACAGGTGCCTCTATCCGGTGGACGGCCCCCGGAGGTGCTGTTACCAATGCGTCGACAATTTCAGCCCCCACTGCATCGGGTGTGTATCAGGTGCAACAGATCAGTGCCAACGGATGTCCTGGCCCACAGCAGGCGGTGACGGTGACGGTCAATCCTGTTCCAGTAGCCCCAACGCTGACTGCGGCAACGCAAACCTACTGCAACAACGCGGCTCCGGCAGCCTTATCGGCCAATACGGTTGGCGGCGGTAATAGCCTGAAATGGTATTCTCCCACCAACGCGGGTGGGGGTACATTGGTACAGCCTACCATTCCGGCCCCCACAACGGCCGGCACGTATTCTTACAGCGTCAGCCAGGTAAGCGGCGCAGGTTGCGAAGGTCCGCAGGTAGTATTGACCGTGACGGTCAATGCCGCGCCAACAACAACGCCAACTATTGCAACAACCAACCCTACGTATTGCGCCAACGCCCTGCCCGCTAACCTGGCTGCAGCCATAAACGGTACCGGTGCATCCATTCGGTGGACGTCGCCAACTGGTGTGGTAACCAACAGCTTATCTATTGCCGCCCCAACTACGTCGGGCATCTATCAGGTGCAACAGGTAAGCGCCAATGGCTGTCTGGGTCCACAACAGGCCGTTACGGTCACGGTCAACGCAGTCCCTGCCGTACCTGGGGTATCCAATGTCACGTTTTGCCAAAACCGCAGCACGCAGGTATTGACGGCCACCGGTACTAATCTAACCTGGTACGACGCCGCCAGTAACGTGCTGCCGGGTGCTCCTTCGCCCGCCATTTCTGCCACGGGAACCACCAACTATTTCGTTACGCAGACCAACAGTAACTCCTGCGTTAGCAGCAAAGCCACACTGGCCGTTACAGTCAATGCCGTTCCGGTTAAGCCAACGCCAATTACACCGCGTGAGTACTGCGCCGGAGAAACTGCGGTGGCGCTTTCAGCTACAGGTAGCAACCTGCTCTGGTATGGTATAAATGATACAGGCGGAGTAGGAAGTGGGCAGGCAACCGTGCCAACTACTGCCACAGCCGGGGTGACAAACTATTACGTAACCCAAACGGTGGCCTCCTGCGAAAGTGACAGGCAGGTTGTTCCCGTTACGGTGAAACGCAAACCCGGTCAGCCCACGGCCGTGAGTAACCTGGAGTTCTGCCAAAATTATGCGGCTCCTGTGCCAACGGCTACGGCAGAAACGGGTGCTTCACTATCGTGGGTAGCGGGCGGAACAACCTCACCAACGCCACCTGCCATTCCTACCAACTCAGTACAGACCTACTCCTATGCCGTTTACCAGACCCTGAATGGCTGTTCCAGTGACCAGGCCGCCTTTACGGTGCGGGTGAAACCCACCCCTGCTGCACCGGGCATCACGCCGTTTCAGCTTTGTCAGTTTGGTCCTACCCGGGCGCTCCAGGTGAATGGGCAGCAGGTGAATTACTACGATGGAAACAGTTCAAAGCTGGCTGGTGCCCCCACGCTCCCCGTTGATCAGCCCCAGACGCTGAGCTACAAGGTAACGCAGTCATTAGATGGCTGCGAAAGCCCCAAAACAGATTACGTGGTCATCGTATACCCAAAACCGGGCGCGCCTATTACCCAATCTGTTCAGTACTGCCTCGACACGCAGGATCAGCCCAAACAGAACGTACAGCCCCTGTCGGCGCAGGTGTCGGGCAACAACCAGAACCTGCGGTGGTTTTTCGTAGATGGAGCCGAGTTCCCAGCGGCACCCACGCCCGTTACCTCGTCTACGTCGGTGTTCGATTTTCAGGTGAGCCAGACGGTCAACAACTGCCAGAGCGACCGTGCTACCCTACGGGCCAGTGTACTGACCACGCCCACGCCCGTGCTGTCGAGCAGCGTGGTGGCCTATTGCCGCAACGACGTAGCCAAGCCGTTTGAGGCCACCGGTGAGAACCTGACTTGGATAGACCCCAATAACGTATTGACCACTACCACGCCCACGCCACCCACCATCAATGCCGTCAGCGGAGCCACGTATCAGGTCTATGCCAGAGGCACCGCCAACGGCTGCTACAGTGCCCGGGCTAAGGTGAAGCTCGTGGTCAATACCAGCCCTACGCTATCGCTGCTGGGATCATCGACTATCAACTACGGACTAAGTACCAGCCTGCAACTAAAGTTTACCAGCACACCGCCCTATGCCTACACACTGTCGGACGGTACGTCGGGCACGGCCGTTGATTCGCTGGTTACGGTGAGCGTGAAACCCCTGCGCACCACCACCTATCAGGTGGCCAACGTGACCAACAACTGTGGTAGCGGCCTGCCAGGCAACCCCGCCACGGCTACGGTCACGGTCAACATTCCGACCATCACCACGGCCCCGCTGGCGGTTACGGGCGGCCTTTGCGTGGGTAACAATTTCAGCGTGGCCTACACCACCGCCGGTACGTTCAACACGGGCAACACATTTAGGGTCCAGATTGCCGACACCACCTCGAAAAACTACGTCGACGTGTCGCTGGCGTCGCAGGCTAATCCGCTGACGGCTGCCTTACCGGCCAACCTAAAAGGCGGACCGTACTTTGTGCGCGTCACCGCCAGCAACCCCGGTGCCGAAGTGGCTGGTGCCAACAGCCCCACGGTGTTGATGGTGAAGGCATTACCCACCGCCACCCTGCTGGGTACGCAGAATATCTACGAAACCTACCCGGCCACCCTAACCGTGGTCCTTACTGGCGATGCACCCTGGGCCATTACGTACAGTCAGGATGGGGGTAGCCCGATTTCATTCAATACTGCTGCAAGCACTCACCTGCTGAGCGTACAACCTGCTAAAACCGCCACCTACACCCTGGGAACGGTAACCAACAACTGTGGTACCGGTCCGGTGTCGGGTACGGCGGTAGTGACGGTGTTGCCCCTGCTGGCCGTGGAAGAGCCCCTCAACGACGCAGTGAGCATATACCCTACGCCCACGCAGGCCATGCTAACAGTTGACATCAACGCCCGGCTGACGGCCGAAAATCCTGCTACGATTACCCTGACAGATCTGATTGGCCGCCCTGCACTTACCCGCCGCGTAACCGACAACCGTACGCAACTCGACCTCAGCCAGCAGCCCGCCGGTCTGTACCTGCTCAACGTAGCCGTCGGCGACAAGCGCGTGGTGCGGAAAGTGATGAAACAGTAAAGGGATTTTGGATTGGGGATTGGGGATTTCGGATTTTGGATTGGCTGACGCACGAGCTTGCTCTGGCGTAGGTTTATACTGATTAAGTGTAATGCGAAGCTATGTTTGCGTCAGCCAATCCGCAATCCAAAATCCCCAATCTAAAATCCGTTATGTTTTCCGACGAATACTTCATGGAAATAGCCCTTAGTCTGGCTGAAGAGGCTGATGCAGCGGGCGAAATTCCGGTGGGGGCGGTGGTGGTTTGTCGAAACCGGATTATTGGCAAGGGTCGCAACCAGACCGAGCAACTCACCGACGTGACGGCTCATGCCGAACTGATGGCCATTACCGCCGCTACCCAACAACTCGGCGGCAAGTACCTCACCGACTGTACCCTCTACGTCACGCTGGAACCCTGCGTCATGTGCGCGGGGGCCATATTTTGGGCGCAACTGGGCCGACTGGTCATTGGTGCCGACGATCCTAAACGGGGCTATTCGCGGCTACAGCCCTCGCCACTGCACCCGAAAACCCGCCTGGAAACGGGTATTCTTGCCAACGAAAGCCGCCAATTGCTGGCTAACTTTTTCGGACGCCTAAGAACATAAAATCACAACCTACTGTTAAACCCGGTGAAAAGTCAACATCATTAATCTTTTATTATGGCCTTCGTTCTAGACCCGCTGCCCTATCCGAGTGATGCACTCGAGCCAAATATTGACAAGCAGACCATGGAGATTCACCACGGTAAGCACCACAACGCCTACGTGACAAATCTTAACAACGCCGTGGCTGGTACCGAGATGGAGAACTTGTCTATCGACGAACTAGTGGCCAATGTGAGCAAGTACCCCGTGGCGGTGCGTAACAACGGTGGCGGGCACTTCAACCACACGTTGTTTTGGAATATACTGTCAGCTACTGGTGGCGGGCAACCAACCGGGCAACTAGCCGAGGCCATCAACCAGAAGTTCGGGTCGTACGATGCCTTCAAAGAAGAATTTGCGAAAGCGGCCACTACCCGCTTCGGTTCGGGTTGGGCGTGGCTGATCGTTAACGCTGACGGTGAATTGGCCATCACCTCTACACCCAATCAGGATAACCCACTCATGGACGTGGCCGACCAAAAAGGTACACCCGTTATTGGTCTCGACGTTTGGGAGCACGCCTATTACCTCAAATACCAAAACCGCCGCCCCGATTATATCGGCGCTTTCTGGAACGTGGTAGACTGGAATGCCGCCGAAAAACGGTACCAGCAGGCTAAGGCTGCCTAAGTATCTGGTAATGAATAATGTACAATGAACAATGTACAATGGTAGTGGCGGGTCTGATTTTGAAGCCGCTTTTTTAGCGAAATCATTGTTCATTATTCATTGTACATTGTACATTCCTCCCTACTTTTGCACTCTCAAAAATAGATGGTGCGCGTAGCTCAGTCGGTTAGAGCATCGGTTTGTGGTACCGAGGGTCGTGGGTTCGAGCCCCATCGTGCACCCCAAAGCCCCCCGCAACGTGCGGGGGGCTTTTTTTTGGTGGCTGGTTTAGTATCACTTCCTATCAACGTCTGATCCATGTCTGAAGCTCCTTCGTTCCGCTACGCCAGGCCCATCTGCACGGTGTTGGTATTGGCCTATATAGCGGGGCTAATTGGCCTTCAGGTGCCTGCGGTGGCTGGTTACTTCAAATCGCTGACAGCGCTCAACCTGCTGGCTACGTTAGCTGCCCTGCTCTACTTTCATACCGACTGGCGGCCGTCATTTTACTTCTATATCCTACTTGCCATACTCACGGGCTTCTTCGTCGAGGTAGTTGGCGTACATACCGGGTCTATCTTCGGTGGCCCCTACGCCTACGGCGCGGGTCTGGGCGTCAGGCTGTGGGGTGTGCCTCCCGTCATTGGTGTCAACTGGCTGCTATTGACCTATTGCTTTGGTTCACTGGCCGACAGACTGCCCCTGCCCGTGTATATGAAAGCCATCCTGGCCGCCTCTGGTATGGTGCTGCTCGACTTTGCCATTGAGCCTGTTGCCATCCGGCTTGATTTCTGGACCTGGTTTGGTCAGCCGGTTCCCCTTCAGAACTACCTGGGCTGGTGGTTGGTAGCGCTCGTTTTATTAAGCGTATGGTATGGGTTGCCTTTCCGGAAAGAAAATCGCGTAGTAACCCTGATTATCAGCTTACAAGCCCTTTTCTTCATTAGTAATCTGGTGATCTTTTATTTAGCTGGTTAGGTGAACAGTGGGCCTTATTTTCAGTTATATAGATTGTGTCTATGCTAAATTTTCAGTTGTGCAACTAAAAACTTGCAATCCGATTTTGAGGTGCTTAGCTTAGATGTTGCTTTTGTAGAAGAAAAGTTAAACGAAACTCGACTGCATTACTTAAGTATACGTATCCGCCTACACCATTTTGTAATCTGAACTGTCCCATGAGCAACTATTCGATTAAAGATTTAGAGCAGCTGTCAGGCATCAAAGCCCACACGTTGCGTATCTGGGAACATCGGTACAACATTATCTCGCCAAAACGGACGGATACCAACATCCGTACTTACGACGATCAGGACCTGAAACTGGTGCTGAACATCTCGTTACTGAAAGACCACGGCTATAAGATCTCGGAAATATCCCGGCTCTCTGTTGAAGAGATGTATCAGGAGGTTATCAAGATTTCAGACCGACAGCTGAGCTATCCCGACCAGATCCATGCCCTCACGATCTCGATGATTGACCTGGATGAGGAGCGGTTCGAGAAGATAATCAGCACCAATATTTTGCAGTTTGGGTTCGAGAGTTCGATGATCCACATCATTTATCCGTTCCTTAGCCGCATTGGTACGCTGTGGGTAACGGGTTCTATTGGCCCGGCGCAGGAACATTTCATTACCAACCTGATTCGGCAGAAGCTTATCGTAGCCATCGACGGGCAGGTGAACAAGCAGCGGCCCAACGGCAAGAAATACATGCTGTATTTGCCCGAAGGTGAACTGCACGAAATCAGCCTGCTCTTTGCCAACTACATTATCCGGGCGCGTTATAACAAGGTAATTTATCTAGGGCAAAGCATGCCGTTCAACGAACTGGTGTTTGCCTACAATGTGCACAAGCCAGACTATATCTTCTCGGCGATCACGTCGGTACCGTCGAATCACGAAACGCAGTTGTACGTCAACAAACTGGCCAAGCAGTTTCCCGAATCGCACCTGCTACTAACTGGTTATCAGATCGTTGGCCAGGATATTCAAATGCCCGAAAATGGAACGGTCATCAACAACATCGATGACCTGATTCGGATGGCAAGCTTATAATGAGTTCACTGTTTAACGTCCAACGTCTAAGGTTGCATCGCGCTTAGTACGACCATATGCGAAGCAACCTTAGACGTTGGACGTTGAAATCAAAGTATAATGAAACAGAAAACCCGGCCATGAGCCGGGTTTTCTGTTTCATTATACTTTGATTTCAACGTCAACTCCGCTGGGGAGTTCTAGTTTCATCAGAGCGTCTACTGTCTTAGCGCTGGTGGAGTAGATATCTACCAGACGCTTGTAGGTGCAGAGCTGGAATTGCTCACGCGCCTTTTTGTTCACGTGCGGCGACCGCAGCACCGTATAAATCTCTTTGTCGGTGGGGAGGGGAATAGGACCACTCACTACCGCGCCGGTTGACTTAACGGCTTTGACAATTTTTTCAGCCGACTTATCAACCAGCATGTGGTCGAACGACTTCAGTTTGATGCGAATCTTCTGATTCATAAAAATGCGGCTCGTTTTGTTACATTATGCCCCCACCGAAAGAGCCATTTACTCCGGGAAGGAAAGACTTTTATTTACGACTTACGATGTACGATTTACGATTTGTTGCTGTCGCACTCCTTTGCTGTAGAGCAAACCCATGCGACAGCAACAAATCGTAAATCGTACACCGTAAGTCGTAAATTCTTACACTCCTTTCTCTTTCTTCACTACGCCGTCGGCAATGTTTTGCGGAACGACTTCGTAATGTGAGAACGTCAGGTTGGCCGTGGCACGACCCGACGACATGGTGCGAAGCTCGGTGATATAGCCGAACAGTTCCGACAGCGGAACGTCTGCTTTCAACACCTGCGAACCAGCACGTGAATCCATACCTTTCATAATACCCCGACGACGGTTGAGGTCACCCGTGATCGGACCGGTATATTCTTCTGGCGTCAGCACTTCAACGGCCATGATTGGTTCCAGCAGTTTTGGACCTGCCTGACGACCTGCCTCACGGAAGCCTAAACGAGCGGCTAATTCGAACGACAGTGAGTCTGAGTCAACGTCGTGGAAAGAGCCGTGGAACAACCGCACCTTCATCGAGTCGATGGGGTAGCCAGCCAGGGGACCCATCGACATGGCTTCGCGGAAGCCTTTTTCAATGGCAGGAATGAATTCGCGGGGAATCACACCACCCACAATGGCATTGTCGAACTGGAGGCCGGCTTTTACTGAACCGTCTTCTTCGGCATCGCGGGGCATGAGTTCAAACACGATGTCGGCAAATTTACCGCGACCACCCGTTTGCTTCTTATATACCTCGCGGTGTTCTACCTTCTTGGTCAGCGTTTCTTTGTAGGCCACCTGGGGAGCACCCTGGTTCACTTCTACTTTGAATTCGCGACGCATCCGGTCAATGATAATCTCCAGGTGAAGCTCACCCATACCACGAATAATGGTCTGGCCGGTTTCGGTGTTCGACTCGACCTTCAGGGTTGGGTCTTCTTCCAGCAGTTTACCAATGGCTTTCGAGAAGTTGTCCTGGTCGGCTGTCTTCTTAGGCTCGATGGCGTAGCCGATAACCGGCTCCGGGAACACCATCGACTCAAGCACGATGGGATTCTTTTCGTCCGACAGCGTATCGCCGGTTTTGATGTCTTTGAAACCAACTACGGCCCCGATATCACCCGCCTCAAGCCGGTCGATCTGGTTTTGCTTGTTGGCGTGCATCTGGAAAATCCGCGAGATACGTTCCTTGTTGCCCGACCGGTTGTTCAATACATACGAACCAGACTCCAGCACCCCAGAGTACGACCGGATAAAGCACAGACGACCAACGTAGGGATCGGTAGCAATCTTAAACGCCAGCGCCGAGAATGGCTCGGTCGTAGAAGGCTTGCGCGAAATCTCAACGCCCGTGTCGGGGTTAGTGCCTTTAATGCTCTCTTTGTCCATCGGCGACGGCAGCAGGGCCATCACATAGTCGAGCATGGTTTGCACACCCTTGTTTTTGAACGAAGAACCGCACAGCATCGGCACGATCTTCATGGCGATAGTAGCCTTGCGAAGCGCGGCCAGGATTTCGTCTTCCGAAATAGAGGCTGGATCATCGAAGTACTTCTCCATCAGCGAGTCGTCGAATTCGGCAACAGCTTCAAGTAGTTTTTCGCGCCATTCGGTGGCTTCTTCCAGCATGTCGGCCGGAATGGGCACCTCCTGGAAGGTCATACCTTTGTCGTCTTCGTTCCACTGAACACCGCGGAAGTTAACGAGGTCAACCACCCCTTTGAAGTTTTCTTCTTCGCCGATGGGCAATTGCAGGGGCACCGCGTAGCTACCCAACATTTCCTTTACCTGCTTGCAGACTTCGAGGAAGTTGGCACCCGAACGGTCCATCTTGTTGACGAAACCAAGGCGGGCTACGTTGTAATTGTTGGCCAAACGCCAGTTGGTTTCCGACTGTGGCTCAACGCCGTCAACGGCACTAAACAGAAACACCAGACCATCGAGCACGCGCAGTGACCGGTTCACTTCAACCGTGAAGTCAACGTGGCCAGGGGTGTCGATGATGTTGATATGGTATTTCTTGTCACGGTAGGTCCAGTCGACGGTAGTAGCAGCCGAGGTGATCGTGATACCACGCTCCTGCTCCTGCTCCATCCAGTCCATGGTGGCAGCGCCATCGTGCACCTCACCGATCTTGTGACTTACCCCGGCGTAATAGAGAATACGTTCGGTAGTAGTCGTTTTGCCTGCGTCGATGTGGGCAGCGATACCGATGTTTCTCGTCAATAATAAATCGCGAGCCATTAGCTTGTTATACAGAAAGTTATGTAATGCTGAGACAGTGAAAACGATCTGCCAGCTCATGCCGGTAGCCGTTTCATAAATCAGGTCGCAAAATTACTGACTTTCAGCGGCAAAGTCAAGGGAAGAAAGAGATAAGAGGTGAGAGACAAGAGGCAAGATGCCCGGCGCAGCAGCATCTCTGGCATCAACCTTCTTGCTTCTTGCCTCTCACCTCTTGTCTCTTATTGACTCAACTCTGCCATTGCCGTTAGCAGGGGGGCCTGTTTGTCGCGGTAGGTGGTCTGGTAGCGGAGGGGCGTGGTGCCGGTTTGTTGTTTAAACTGCCGGTGGAAGTGCGAAATGTTATTGAAGCCGCATTCCATACCCACCTGACTCACGCTCAGGTCGGCGTGGGAGAGCAGCTTACGGGCGTGGTTGATGCGCAGTTCGTTGAGGTATTCCACAAACGATTTGTTGGTACGCTTGCGGAAGTACCGGCAAAATGCCGCCGCCGCCATACCCGCCACCGAGGCAATCTGATCGATGCGGATCTCTTCGCGGAAATGCGCCAATACGTATTCCAGCACCCGTTTCATACGCTCGGTTTCGGCTTCGGAAGCCGTAAGCTGATAGCTGTCGGAAGCCAGTAGCATAGCATCGCGGTCGGTGGCCAGTTCGTTGAGGATGCTCAGTAGTTCGAGCACCTGGTTCATGCCCTCCTGTTTGGGCAGTCGAATAAGCCGGTCAGCAATGCTGTTGACCATTTTTTGGCTAAAGCAAAGGCCGTAGCGCGACCGCTGCAAGAGGTGCCGCACCGGTTCCGATTCGGGAAACGACCCCAGTGTGTTTTCGTCGAGCGAAGCCGGAAACTGCACTACGATGGCCTCGGCGGGTGGTTCGTTGAGGCGGTCGTCGTCGTTGCGCCAGAAATGGGGTAAGTTGGGGCCAATCAGCACCAGGTCGCCCGCGTCGAAGTTGGTGATGTGGTCGCCGACAAACCGCTTGCCGTTGCTCTGTATGATATAGGTAAGCTCATACTCCGGATGGTAATGCCAGAGTGCGCCGAAGGCCGTGAGGCGAATGTGTTTCACCAGCAACGAGTGCTGCTCGTCGATGGTAACTTTTTCATAAAGAGCTTTCAACGTAGTAACCCATTTTAACCGTTACAGGCGTATTCAGCCAGAAATTTAGTCAAAAATTCATACAAAACTGTCAAAAGCAAGCGTCGTGTGCAACGTTGCGCACGACGTAGCCATACAGGGTGTTGCACACTTACAACCCCTCAACGATTATTTTTGCGTAAATACCGTTATTCCCTTAGCGAATAGGTTGCTCCATGATACATAGACTGCTTCTGTTAGCCCTGCTGGGGCTTTTTCTGTTACCCACCACTACCAACGCCCAGTTTGGGCAGGGGGGCGGCATTCGAAAAACGACATTCTCTTATGCTGTTTCACCTACCAAAGCCAAAGTAGGTGATGTGGTAGAACTGCGTATCACGGTTCGTGCACCAGAGGGCTTCCATGCGTATGCCGCTAAAACGAATCCCAAAATAGACGGTGGCCCCCAGCCAACGGTGTTGACACTAGCAAAAAACAAGACGATTGAGGCTGTTGGGAGCTTGGTCTCTGTCAATTATGAAACAAAATACAGCGACATCTGGGAAGGCGATGAATATATAATGCCCAACCCGGCGGTATTCG
The DNA here is from genome assembly GCF_017353255.1 of Fibrella aquatilis. Classification (GTDB taxonomy): domain Bacteria; phylum Bacteroidota; class Bacteroidia; order Cytophagales; family Spirosomataceae; genus Fibrella; species Fibrella aquatilis. The sequence goes on from NZ_JAFMYU010000011.1 coordinate 147,355, forward strand.
TACAGAAGGTAAAACTGTTGTCGGCCAAGCCCGTGCTAAAAGGCACTATTGAAGGGCAGGTTTGTAAAGAAAACTGCGTTCTATTCAATGACGACTTCGACCTGTCTGCCAAATTAACGGTACTCACTGCCGCCACCGCAACGGCTCCTGTAGCCAAAACAACTACCACGGCTAAGCCAACAGCCGTTGCCTCGGCCTCTGCCGCGAGGCAAACGGATGTGGCTACTACTACAACCACTGGTACCGAAACAGCCCTTACGGCAGCTACAGAGGCCGTTGTTGGCTCGGCAACGGCTGCTACACAAACTGCTGCGACTGCGCCAGTTGTGGGGGTACCTGCCGCGCCCGAATCACTCTGGCGGTTTGTGCTGGCGGCGTTTCTGGCGGGGCTGGCAGCGCTGCTCACCCCCTGCGTGTTTCCCATTATCCCCATGACGGTGAGCTTCTTCACGAACCAGAAAGGAGGCAAGTGGAAAGCGTTGGTCTACGGGGCATCTATCATCGGCATTTACGTACTCATCGGCACGGTGGTGTCGCGTATAAACGGACCGGGGTTTGCCAATTTCGTCAGTACCCACTGGCTGCCTAACCTGCTGTTTTTTGCTGTCTTCTTCATCTTTGGTCTGTCGTTTTTGGGGTTGTTCGAGATCACGCTGCCTAGCTCGCTGGTGAACAAAGCCGATTCGGCCTCGGAGCGGGGTGGGTTGGCGGGCATCTTTTTTATGGCCTTTACGCTGGTGCTGGTGTCTTTTTCCTGCACAGGACCCATTGTAGGCAGTTTGCTGGTGGCGTCGGCGGGGGGCGCGGTGGTCAAACCCATCATTGGCATGGCGGCGTTTTCGTCGGCCTTCGCTATTCCGTTTACCTTGTTTGCCCTGTTTCCGCAGTGGCTGCAAAAACTGCCCAAGTCGGGCGGGTGGCTCAACGCGGTAAAGGTGGTGCTGGGCTTTATTGAACTGGCACTAGCCCTTAAATTCCTGAGCATTGCCGATCAGGTTTATCACTGGCACCTGCTCGACCGCGAGGTGTACCTGGCGTTCTGGATTGTCATTTTCGCGCTGCTGGGCTTCTACCTGCTGGGTAAACTACGCCTCCCGCACGACAACGCACCGGTGTCGACGGGGAAGCTAAACCTGAAAGAGTTTGCTATCAGGGGCGTTATGAATCAGCCGGTTATGGCTTCTGGTGAGGTTGAAGCGGCGGGGCAGCTTACCCTTACCGGCACACCCACCAGCGGTACTGTGCAACTAACCGGCGGCAGCGACACCAAGGTGAGCATTCCGCGCCTGCTGCTGGCCATTATCACGTTCACGTTTGTGGTGTATATGGTGCCGGGTATGTGGGGCGCACCACTCAACGCGCTGGCGGGGTATCTGCCACCGCTGACGTCGCAGGATTTTAGCTTACAGGCTGGCGGCGGTACCCAGCAGGCGGGCATTGTAGGCAGCCAGATGTCGGGCAAAAAGCACGCCGATCTGTTCAAACTGCCCCTGGGCTTGCAGGGTTTCTTCGATTACAAAGAGGCCCTCGCCTATGCCAAAACGGTGAATAAACCTGTCTTCATCGACTTCACCGGCCACGGTTGCGTGAACTGCCGCGAAATGGAGCAGCGCGTCTGGAGCGACCCCAGGGTGCTGTCGCGATTGCAAAACGACTACGTACTGGTGGCCCTCTACGTTGATGACAAAACCGAACTGCCCGAAGCCGACTGGTACACGTCGAGCTATGACCAGAAGGTGAAAAAAACCATTGGCGCCCAAAACGCCGACCTTCAGATCACCAAATACAACAATAACGCCCAGCCCCACTACTGCCTGGTAGACGGTTCGGGTAACCTGCTGATAACCCCCACCAACTACAACCTGGACATCGACCAATTCACCGCCTTCATGGACGCAGGTAAAGCGGCCTTTAAGAAATGACCCTTAACCAATGACTATCTTCTCCCGAATTGTGGCTGGTGAAATTCCGGCGCATAAAATTGCCGAAACAGACCAGTTTCTGGCTTTCCTCGACGTGCAGCCTACCACCACGGGCCATACACTGGTGATTCCCAAGCAGGAAATCGACTACCTCTTCGCCCTCGACGATGCGCTGTACCTGGGGCTAATGGCCTTTGCCAAACGCATTGCCCCGGCTATTGAAAAGGCGGTGCCCTGTCGGCGGGTGGGGGTGGCGGTGATTGGCCTGGAAGTGCCCCACGCGCACGTCCACCTGATTCCGCTCAACACTCTGGCCGACATGAATTTCAACCACAAAATCAGCCCCACGCAGGAAGAGCTAGCCGCCACCGCCGCTGCCATCCGCGCCCAATTGGGGGAGGGGTAATATTGATTTATAGTGGATTGTGAGAGTTTACTGTTGCTACGCGAGCTAGGTTGCTGTCTTCTGTTGCCACGCGACAGCAACCTAGCTCGCGTAGCAACAGAAGACAGCAAACTCCCCACCAGTTACCCCACCAGCAAACTCAGCGCCATTACCCCGGCTAGTCCGCATACCGATACCAGCGTTTCCATCACCGACCAGGTCTTGAGGGTATCGGTCATGGACAACTGAAAATACTCGCGGAAGAGCCAGAAACCGGTGTCGTTGACGTGCGAAAACATCATGCTGCCCGCCCCAATGGCCAGCACCATCAGGTTCGGCTCTACCCCCGACGACCGCAACAGCGGCAACATGATGCCCGCCGTAGTAATCCCAGACACCGTTGACGACCCTACGCAGACCCGGATGATGGCCGCAATGCCCCAGCCCACAACGTAGGGATGCAACAATGACCCCTGCATAAGGTTGGCGATGGACTGGCTCACGCCCGCATCTGTCAGCACCTGTTTCAGGGCACCGGCCCCACCGAAAATGAGGAAGAGCAGGGCCACCTCCTTCACTGACTCGCCCAGGAGTTCGGTTACGGCGACGAACGATTTTCCTCGCCGAATGCCGAGCGTATACATGGCTACCAGCACGGCTATCAGCATACTTACCAGCGGTTCGCCCAGAAACAACACGACCTGACGGGCCACGGAGCCTGTGGGCAGCAAGGGCTGGAGCAACGTGCTGGCGCTGATGAGCAGAATGGGCAGTAGCACCGTGAAGAAGCTCACGCCTGTGCCGGGCATTTGGTGGTCGGTAAGCGTGGGCGCGATCAAGGCCTGATTCGGCGGTGTGGTGTACCGTTTCAGCGTGGAGCCAAATAGAATGCCTGACACCAGAATGGCCGGAATAGCTACCAGGACGCCGTAGAATAGGGTCAGGCCCATGTCGGCGTTGAACTGTTTCAGAATGGCCAGCGGCGCGGGGTGCGGCGGCAGGTATCCCTGCGTGACCGACAGCGACGCCAGCATGGGAATGCCCACATACACCGCCGACAGTTTGTAGCGTTGCGCCACGGTGATCACCAGCGGAGCCAGCAGCAGAAACCCCACCGAATAGAACAGAGGTAGCCCCACCACAAAGCCCGTGACCATAAACGCCCAGCGAATGCGCCCCGCACCCGACAGCCCGATCAGGCTACCCGCAATGCGCTGTGCCGCACCACTTTGCGCCACGAGTTTGCCCAGCATAGCCCCCAGCGCGATGATGCCCAAAATAGGCCCCAGCGTACTGCCAATGCCCTTTTGAATGGACTCGACAAGGGCCAGCGGTGCCATACCCAACCCCAGCCCAACCCCCAGCGACACCAACAAAAACGCCAGAAACGCATGCACCCGCACGTACGAGATCAGCAGCACCAGCGTTAAAATGCCAAGGATGGTAACGAGCAGGGCCATAGGGAAGGGGTAAATGACAGGCACAAACGGACGAAGCCGCCTAGGGGCCACCGCAGCAACAGCGCTAATGGATGGGATAAAAATAGTACTCAATTGGCCCGCGTCAGTGTGGATTAAGCCGGGCTGGTGGCCAATAACCCCACACTAAGCTGACTTATGATGTCGCTCACGACATCGCGGACACTAGCGTAGACCAGGCGTTTTTCACCGTAACAGGCATAAGCTTGGCCTTTTTAGTGGGTAACCTGCGCTTCCTCTTGTTCTGACGATGGTCAGCGACACAGGGCAATCTGTGATCTCACGTCCAGCCTGATTATTGCCAGTTGCCCAGTTTCTAGTTTCATGATCAGCCAATTATCGGCTTGTTCAACCTGGCCGGTCAGCCGGATGAGTTGGCCTACGTTGTTTAGCACCTGCCCGTTGATGGGTTCGCCGCTTGGGCCGGTGAGCAGGTAGGCGGTCTCCCGTCCGATGGGGTTACGTACCCAGAAAAGCGGCGGAATACCTCCCGCAATACAGCGCACGGCGCACGATCGGTGCGGGCGACCGTCACCGGGTTTCATCACACCCAAAAAGCACTTAGGATCAACGATTTCGCCTTGCGCCGTTACTGGCCCCAATAGTTGGACGGGCGGGGCAGCGGGCAGGTTTTTTGGAGTCAAAACACGGAGCAATGCCCCGACTCCGTCGGTTAGTTCGAGAGCGGCATGGTTGTCATAATGAATTGACGTACCCCTGATAGTCAGCTGTTTACCGGACAATGATCCGTACTTACGTTCCAGGGAATCCAGCGTTGAGTCGGCCCCGTGTTTGCCGTAGCCAATGAGTAGCACCCGCTCGAAGCGGGGGGCACTGGCGGGGCTGTTTTTTACCGAAATTCGCAGAAATGGAACGGGATACCGAATCAACTGTCCTGTCAGCGTAGTGGGTTGTCCGTACTCGAAAACGGCCGTCGAAAAGCCGCGCTGCTGTCCCACCAACACCCCCGCCAGCAAGGGCACCAACATACACAGCCCCACTACCACCCACCGCACCACGCGGGCCGAAGCAGGGGGGGCGGTGTCCTGCCAGCCGATGTAAAAATCAGGGTCGTTTTTCATAGGTTGTCGGGCAGAATAAGAGCGGGTGGCTGTGGCGTACCAGGCGGGTTGGGTCGTGGATTCACCCAGACCGTGGTCCCTACGCAGCGCACGGCGTAGGTCTCGATTGTCTCCGTAAACGGCGGCGGCGACTGCCCGTTTTCGGGCAAATATTGGTAGCCGTGCCAGGGGCAGGTGATGCAGCCGTCAATGAGTTTGCCTTCGCCCAGTGGCCCGTTCTGGTGGCGACAGCGGTTGCTCACCGCCGCCAATTTGCCTTCGTAGCGGAACAGGGCTATGCTTTCGCCGTTGACCAGCACCGTTTTACCGCGATTCTCGGCCAGGTCAGCCACCTTACAGACCGGCACAAAGCCGTCGGCTTCGGCGGAGTGGGGCCGTAGCCAGCGGCCGCGTCGATTACTGAACGCGGCGGTTAGGTGCAGGCCTGTTACGGTCAGAACGCCCACCCCCAGCAGCAGGGCGTAGGCGGGGGCGGTTTCCTGTTGCAGAATGCCCAGCACCACGTGCATCACCAGCAGGACGTAGGCCAGGTAGACGCATCTATGCAGGGTTTTCCAGGCGCGGGGGCCGAGGGTTTTGAGCCAGATATCGTGACTGGTAGTGGCCATCAGCAGCAGGATCAGCAGGGCAAAAAAGCCCAGCGGTTGAAACGGAAGCTGCGCGAAACTGCCGTACTGCCGCTCAGAACTAAACAGTGAAACCAGCGGGTTGACGTTGCCCCGCGAATGAAATTGCACCAGGCTAAACACGCCATGCACGGCTGCCACCATAAACGTAGCCACCCCCAAATGCCGCCGATTATAGAGCAGTGGCAAAAACCGGGTGTCGAGCCGACAGAGCGGGCCAATGGCCAACACAACGTGCAGCATCAAAAAAGCCAGCGTACTCGTGGCCCGAATCAGCACCGTTTCGGCGGTCACGTCGGGGAAAAGAATGAGTTGTAATGTACTGAATAGGAGTAAGTAGGTAATCATTAAGCCTACCATTACCCGGTCATAACGGCGTTTTTGGCGGTTCCACGAAATGAGGCTGTAGTGCAATGCCATACGCGGGCTACGATTGGTTGTAGAGTTTCACAATAGTTTGGCGGGTCATGCGGCCCGTGTCGCTCAGCAAAAACGTGATCAGCTCGGCGAGGTTGGCGGTGGGGACCCACTGGGTGGGGTCGGCATCGGGCATGGCCGTGCGGTTGGCAGGGGTATCCAGGATGCCTGGCACGACCACCGAAGCCGTGATGTCACCAGCACCGTCGGCGTTTATGAGGTCGGCCAGTTGAAAAATCAGGGCTTTGCTCAGGGCATAGGCCACCGCGTTCTTACCCTCGTCGGCGTTGAGCGACGGGCGGGCACCCACCAGCACAAACTGCCCGCTGCCTTGTTGTTTAAAAATGGGCAGGAGTGCTTTCACCACCGTAAAGGCCGACACGAAGTTGAGTTGAATCAGCTTCTGAATCTGGTCCAGGTTCGTGTCGGCGAGGGTACCTGTGGTAAAACCGCCCACCAGGAGCACCGCTGCCCTCAGCCTGGCCGGTGGCTCACTGGCCATGAAGGTATCGACCGCCTCTTCGTGCAGCAGGTCAACGAGCCGCGTTTGCACGTTGGGCAGGTGATCGAACAGCCGCGCGGCGCGCTCCGTCTGAAACGTGGCCAGGATGTCGTAGCCTGCCTGGTGAAGGTGCTCTACCAACGTTTGGCCGAGGTTACCCGATGCGCCGGTGACGAGAACAGTGTTCATAAAGTCGATTGGCAATTCAGTGGTCAATTTATTGATTTTCAGGCGTTTCTTCGCTCCACCAAAGTACTTGGTACGTGGCGCAACCGTTGGGCCTGCCCGACAGGTGCATGGTCATTGACCGGCATTCGCCATGCAGGCGGCGATAGCGGCGACGGAATAACCAGCCAGCCAGCCACATACCGGCTGTAGGTCCCAGAAAATAAAGCCACCAGCCCGACCAGTCATTGGCCCAAACCGCTGAGCTAACCGTGCGGGCGGGGTTGATGCTCATGCCCGAGTAAGGGGCTTCGACGGTGATATACAGGGCTACGACCAACCCCACGAAGTAGCCGGTGTAGGGAGCCAATTGGCGGGAGTTGCTCAGAGTCAGCACCATCGTGAGCAGCACGAAGGCCATCATGAATTCAAGAACCAACGCCACCCAAACCCCCGTTGGCCCCGGTATGGTGACGGCATAATTTACGTCGGGGTGGGTCATGTAGGCCGGAAATAGCCCGTGCATCAGGGCTACGCCGAGCCAGCCGCCCACAAATTGTGCGGCCACATAGGCCAGGGCGTTGGGGGTGCTGATGCGGTTGAGCTGCCACTGCGCCAGCGTCACCGCCGGGTTTAGGTGCGCTCCCGACTGCTTTCCCCACCGCGAATAGATCAACCCAACGGCTGTCAGGCCCATCACCACCCCAATCAGCCCGCGCCGAAGCCAGGTACTGGGCAGGGCTGCACGGACGGGCAGGGCCGGGTGCTGCACCACGATCACCACCGCCGAGGCCACCACCATAAACGTACCCAACGCCCAGGCTTCGATCAGGTACGTTTGCCAGTGGCTGCGCTTTATCGGTTCCATGCAGGCGTTAGCGAACGGGAAAATCAGCCAGTAATTTGATCAGTGCCCCCACCGACCACGCCTGATTCGCCGTGCCGCGTCCCTGCTTGGGGTGCAGGCCGTCGAAGATTTCCGAGATGCCAAACACGCAGTTATGTTCGTAGAAATGTTGCTTCAGCGTAGCCAGTTCAGCGTACATCCGGGTCTTGGCCGTTTCCGACTGACCGTGCAGCCGGATGTAGGCAGACCAGTATTCGCCCAACAAAAACGGCCATACTGTGCCCTGGTGGTAGGCCGTATCGCGCAGCCACTGATCGCCGCCATACACCGCGGCAAAAGCCGGATCATGGGGCGACAGCGTACGGAGGCCGTAGGGGGTGTAGAGGTGTCTCTCGACAGTGTCCAGCACCTGCCGCTGCGCGTCGGGGTTGAGCAGCGGAAAAGGCAGGCTGAGGGCATATATCTGGTTGGGCCGGATACTGGCATCGGGTACGCCGCCGGGTATCACCACGTCGTTGAGGTAGCCTTGTTCGTTCCAGAAATGGGTCGTAAAACTTTCTTCAAACCGCCGCAGCAACAGGGCGTAGAAGTCTGGTTTCTTGTGCAGTTGCTTGGCGAAAAAGATCGTAATCTGTAAGGCATTGTACCACAACGCATTGATTTCCACCGGACAACCGTGCCGGGGCGTCACCACGTAGTCGCCTACGCGGGCATCCATCCAGGTAAGCTGGGCGGTACCTTTTCCGCCGTAGAGTAGCCCCTCGTCGGTGACGTGAATACCATAGCGCGTGCCGTTTTTGTGGGCATCCAGAATGATTAGCAGTTGCTCAAAATGCTGACCGATGAACCCGATATCATCGAACCGAAGGTAATATTCGTAGAGGGCCACAAACAGCCATAGCGTGGCATCGATGGTGTTGTATTCCACGGGGTCGTGGCTGTTGTCGGGGAAACGGTTGGGCAGCATCCCGTCGTCGAGGTAGCGGAAAAATGTACTCAGAATTCGTTGGGCGGTTTGCTGCTGCCCCAGCGAAATACAGAGGCCACGCAGGGCAATCATCGTATCGCGGCCCCAGTCGGTAAACCAGTGGTAGCCCGCCAGGATTGTCTCGCTCTGCGTGGACTGCCGCTTCACCACAAACTGGTTGGCCGATACCACCAGGTCCTGCAAAAACGAGTCGCCGTTGGGGCCGGGCAGTTGTGTACCGCGCAGGTCCTGAATGCGTTTGATCTCCCAGTCTCGGCTGTCGGAAGGGGACTGCTGTCGAAATCGTTCGTCGGTCGAAAACGTCAGAAAACACTCCTCGCCGGGTTCCAGCCGCGCCTCCACAAATCCCACCGAGAAGGCATCTTCCACGAAATCGAGACCGCGCTGCTGTTCTTCGCGGTAGCTGAACCGGTGGTACCACGCCCGATTTTCGATAAACACCCCCGCCGTAAACGCCCAGTAGACCGGCACGGCCCCGGCATGGGCACAGAGCTTCAGGCACTGGTCGCCACGCTCGGTTTTATACGTAAAAAAGTCGTTCTGGTGGAATAGGCTGTGGTAATCGCGGCAGACAAAGAGCGGGTTCAGCCGGAGCGTAACGGCCTGATATCCCGTGTTTTTGTAGGCCACAATGGTGGTGTTGGCCGTTTGCACCATAAACACGGTTTTGGTCAGCGTGTTGCCCCCCGCCTGGTAAACCCAGTGCGGCAGTGGTAACCGCTCGAACGACACGATGTACTGCCACCCCTGCGGATGCACTACGTCGCCATACTGATTACTGCCCAATTCAAACGAGGCCTGCCCGGTAAACAGCGTCTCCTCCAGTTTTGACACCAGCACCTGCCGGTCGGTGGGTGGGTTGTGGGCGGCCACCAGCAAGCCGTGATATCGCCGCGAATTGGACCCCGCCAGTGTGCTGCCGGCGTAGCCCCCCAGGCCGTTGGTGACCAGCCACTCCCGCTCGGCCAGGTAGGTAAAGTTGCTGTTGATGAAGTAGTACATAACGCGTTACGACTGAGGGGTGGCTGGTTTCGGGTACGTTTGAGCAATGAGATGGGCCACCACGCCAGTCCAGCCGGTTTGGTGCGAGGCGCCCACGCCCCGGCCTGTGTCGCCGTGGAAGTATTCGTAGAACAGCACCAGGTCGCGGAAATGGGGGTCGGTCCGGTAGCGGTCATCATCGCCGTGCAGGGGTCGGCTTCCGGTGATGTCGGGCACAAACAGGCTCACCAGCCGGTCGGTGAGGGCCGCTGCCACCGCACCAAGCTGCATACACTGCCCGCTGCCCGTGGGGTATTCCACCTGGAGCGTGTCGCCGTAGTAGGCGTCATAGCGGCCCAGGGCTTGGATGAGCAGGTAGTTCATGGGCATCCAGATGGGACCGCGCCAGTTGGAATTACCGCCAAAAGCTCCCGTCGACGATTCGGCGGGGTCATAACGGAGACCAAACTGGTCGCCGTTGATGTCAACCTGATAGCCATGCTGGTGCCGTTTCGAGATACTGCGAATGCCGCCCGGTGCCAGAAACTCGGCCTCATCGAGCATGGCCTGCAACAGCCGTTGCAGGCGGCGCGGTGGAATCAGCGACAGGAGCAGGTGCTCCGGGTCGGTAGCCTCCACCACCTGGTAGTTGGCCAGCCCGGCGCGGTACTGGGCAAACCAGTTGAGCCGGTACGCAAAATCGGGCGCGGCATCGAGTTGGCTCTTGGTGAGCGGCAGCACGGCAAACAGCGTCGACAGCCCCACCAGCGACCGTACCTTAAGCGGCACCTGGCGACCGTCGGGCAGGGTCAGCACATCGTAGAAAAATCCTTCGGCCTCATCCCACGACCCTGCCATATCGTGGCTCATGCGGTTGAGCGACTCGGCGATGTAGACAAAATGCTCGAAAAATTTGGTCGCCATATCCTCAAAAGCCGGGTCATGGCGGGTAATTTCCAGCGCAATTTCGAGCATGTTCAGGCAGTACATGCCCATCCAGGCGGTGCCGTCGGCCTGTTCCAGCCGCCCGCCACCCGGCATGGGGGCGCTCCGGTCAAAGACGCCGATGTTGTCCAGACCAAGAAAACCGCCCTCGAACACGTTCTTGCCGTGGGCATCTTTGCGGTTTACCCACCAGGTGAAATTAAGGCTGAGTTTGTGGAACGCTTTTTTGAGAAAAACCACGTCACCAGCGCCCTTTTGGCCTTTTTCGAGCTGATAGACCTGCCAGCAGGCCCAGGCATGCACAGGCGGGTTCACGTCGCCGAAAGCCCATTCGTAGGCGGGTATCTGCCCGTTGGGGTGCATATACCATTCGCGCAAAAAGAGCAGCAATTGCGCTTTGGCAAAGGCCGAATCGATCATGGCCAGCGGGATGCAATGAAACGCCAGATCCCAGGCCGCATACCAGGGGTATTCCCATTTGTCGGGCATGGAAATGATGTCCTCGTTGTTGAGCGACTCCCACTGGTGGTTGCGGCCCGTTTTGCGGCTGGCTGGGGGCGGTGCCTGCCCCGGATCGCCCGCCAGCCAGCGCGGAATGTCGATGTTGTAATACTGCTTGCTCCAGAGCATCCCGGCAAATGCCTGCCGCTGAATGGCCGCCAACTGCGGGTTGGCCACTACCAGGGGGCGGTAAAAATCGTCGGCCTCGCGCTGCCGCTGGGCAAACACGGTGTCGAACTCGCCAAATGGTTTCCTGACAACCGGGCCTTTCGCCAGGCGCAGGCAGATGGTTTCGTGGCCCCCGCCCGCCACCGTGAGCGCATACAGTGGGGCGCATTTGGTGCCCGTTGTGCGCCCGGCCAGCTCGTCAACACCAGCGTCGATAACCGCCCGGTGGAAGGCGTCTTTCACGAAAGGGGAGGCGTTGGGTACGTTGTAGAGCCGCTCGGTGTTGGTCTCGTTATCGGTAAACAGCGTCTGTTGGGCGGGCTGAAAATAGAAGTTGTAGGCAGGCAGTTCGGGGTGGCGAACCGCCACGTAGCTGGCCGGGCCGGGGTTCATCAGCGTCAGCGAAGGCATTTCGTCCAGCAGCCCGAACGACCACAGGTTGCGGAACCAGAGCGTGGGCAGCACCGTCAGGTTGGCGGACTGGCTGGCCCGGTTGTGCACCGTTATCCGAATCAGGATATCTTCTTCGCCCGCTTTGGCGTATTCCGTTACCACGTCGAAGTAGTTATTCTCGCTAAGAATGCCCGTATCAAGTAGTTCATATTCAGGCTCTTGCCGGGTGCGTGTCTGGTTGGTGCGCAGTAGGTCGGCGTACGGAAATTCGGCCTGCGGGTATTTATACAGCTGCTTCATGTAGGAATGCGTAGGCGTGCTGTCGAGGTAATAGTACAGCTCCTTCACATCCTCGCCGTGGTTACCTTCCGGCCCGGCCAGCCCAAACAGGCGTTCTTTCAGAATAGGGTCGCGGCCATTCCAGAGGGCCAGCGCGAAGCAGAGCCGCTGCCGGTTGTCGGAAATGCCCGCCAGGCCATCTTCGCCCCAGCGGTACACCCGGCTGCGGGCGTGGTCGTGCGGAAACGAGTCCCAGGCCGTGCCGTGGGGGCTGTAGTCTTCCCGCACCGTGCCCCACTGCCGTTCCGACAGGTAGGGACCCCAGGTCAGCCAGTTGCCGCCCGCGTCGATGCGTTGTTGTTCTGTTGTCATGCGATGGCTCAGTCAGGTACGTTGGTTGGGGGACGTAGTGGGCGTTACCTACATATACGATAGGTACGTGAGTCAGGGGGCAACTAACCCGGTTCAGGTACGTTACCCGTTGTCTTCAAAGCCTGGATAAAGGGCCATGCCGCCATCGACCACCAGCGTGTGACCATGAATGTAATCGGCCTCGTCAGAAGCAAGCCAGGCCACCGAAGCACCGATGTCGGACGCTTCGCCGATGCGTTTGTAGGGAATCAGCCGCATGAGGTTGCTCAGGGCCTTCGGTGTTTCCCAGGCCCCCCGGTTGATGGGCGTGCGGATGGCCCCAGGCGCGACGCTGTTGACTCGTATTTTGTGTTCGCCCAACTCCTGGGCAATCGATTTCATCAAGAGCATAACGCCCCCCTTCGAGGCGGCGTAGTTGGCGTGGCCCGCCCACGGGATAAACTCATGCACCGAACTCATGCAGATGATCTTACCCAGCGCAGGCGATACCTCCGGGCGCGGCCCCCGGCGCAGAAACTCGCGGGCGGCGGCGCGGGCGCACAGAAATTGCCCCGTCAGGTTCACGTCGAGTACGTACCGCCACTGGTCGAGGGTCATGTCAATGAAGAGCGCGTCTTTTTGCAGCCCAGCGTTATTGATCAGAATATCGACCGTGCCAAACCGGCTGATGCTATCGGCAAAGAGTCGGTCTACCTGCTCTTCTTGACTGATATCGGCTTTCACGAGCAGGGTTTGGCCATTTTCGGCGGCGATCAGGCTGGCAACTTCCTCGGCACCGGTGGGGTTGCCGATGTAATTGATGACTACGTTGGCCCCTTCGCTGGCCAGAGCCAGGGCGCAGGCCCGGCCAATACCCGAACTGGAGCCGGTCACGATGGCCGTTTGCCCCGCGAGTCGATTGTTTGGTTTTTGGTGCATATACCAGGTGGTCGTTTAGTTTGTCTTAGCGTGGTGAAAATGGCTACGTGGGGAATCAGTTGCGGGCGGGCTGAGCCAGTTTGCCCCCGTTTATGGTCCTGATCTTGTATAGCCCGGTATGGGCGGTGAGGTACAGTGTTTTCCCGTCGTCGCCCCAGGCCATGTTGGCGGGGCGTTCGGGGCCAATGATCTTGCCCAGGTACATGCCCTCCGGCGAAATAACCCAGACCCCGCCCGGCCCCGACACGAACAGGTATCCCTTCACGTCGACTTTGATGCCATCGAGGGCTTCGTCATCGTCGGTTTGGTTCATGTCGAAAAAGACCTTGCCGTCGGTAAGCGTACCGTCGGGTTTCACCGCGTAGCGCCACAGCGTTTTGGTGTTGTGGATATCACGAATGTCCCAATTGGAGACGTAGAGGTAGTTTTCGTCGGGCGAAAAGGCAATGCCGTTAGGACCGCCGGGGTCGGTGGTGAGCAGATCAGTATGGTCGTTATAGATGCGGTACACTCCCGCGTAGGGGGTCTCTTTGCGCGGGTCGGCGTAGGCGTTTGGCAGGCCATAGGGTGGGTCGGTGAAATAAATAGCCCCGTTCGATTTCACCACCAAATCGTTGGGGCTGTTCAGCTTCTTCCCGGCATAATTGTTCGACAGCACCGTCATGGGGCCTTTGATTTCGTCGCGAATGATCCGACGATTACCGTGCTGACATACCAGCAGATGCCCCGACAGGTCGATGGCCAATCCATTGGAACCGGGCTGATGATAAGTGCCGATGTCGATTCCGGTGTAGCCGGTTTTGGTCATGTACACGCTGACGTTACCCATCGTGGGGTCGTACCTGTAGATGACGTTGGCGTTCGGGTCGCTGAAGAGCAGATAGCCGTCGGGGTGCCAGACGGGGCCTTCAATAAACTGAAATCCATCAGCCACTTTTTGCAGTCTGGCCGTCGGTTCAACTACCGATGTCAACTCGTTCTGCACCTGTATTACCTGCCCCAGATTGGCCCAGGCGTCGGGTACGGGCGGTTTGGCATAGACGTCCAGCGTGGCACTACGAATCCAGACGTAGTTGTCGGGTAGGTCAGCCAGTGGACCATTTGTGACCAGTATGGCCAGATCAAACGTGTCGCCGGGTTTGGCGTAGTCGGTCAGCCAGACGCGCTGCCGGGCGTTATAGCCGCCAATGACCCCGTTGGCCCGCGCCCCAAACGATTTACGGAGTTGTCCATTCACCCACACCTCGCTGTAATCGTCGGCCACCACTTCAAATAGTACCCGTGCTCCGGCCATACCAACCGTGCCGAGGGTGGTTGGCAGCGTTACCCGCAGCCGGTACCAAACGTGACTCAGCAGACCCGCGCCGCGCCGGGTCTCGAGGTCGGCAGCCGCCACCGCCTGCCAGGAAGCCCGCTCAAAAGCAGGCGTACCGTAGCGCGGTTCGAGCGCAAATGTGCCGATAAGCCTCCCGGTTGGGTAGATCGGCAACGGGTCAGTGGGCGACGGGCCGGGCGCACGCAGAGGGGCCGGGGTGATTTGGGCGTTGCAGGTGGTCCACTGCGCCCCCACCAGCCCGCAGCCTGCCGCCGTGCGCAGATCGACCACCGCCACGGGATTGCCCCACGCCAGCTCCCGAATTTCCTGCGCCAGCAACGGACAGGAAAGGGCTAAAAAAAGTGTGGCCAGTTGGTATTTCATATCAGTCAAGTTGAGTTGCCGCCCCGGCATTGGCCACGTCGGTGTCCTGATCGGCACTTTTCGTCCCGCTGACCCCGATGGCCCCAATCACCTCACCCCTATATACGATAGGAACGCCTCCCTGGAGCATTACCGGCCCCACCGTGGTAAGGGCCACGCGCCCCGTATTGATGTTGTCTTCAAAGGTTTTGGTGGTCTTTCGGAATAGTGCTGCCGTGCGGGCCTTCTGCCAGGAAACCTCTGCCGCCTGCGCAAAGGTGTTGTCCATCCGTTCGAGGTAGAGCAGGTGCCCACCCGCATCCACAATGGCGATGCTGCCACCAGGAGCCGCGTTGGTAGTGGCGAAAGCCCGGGCACTGGCCGCAATTTTCCGGCAACTTTCCTGGGTCAGCAAATACGTTGGCTTCACCTGCGCCCAGGCGGCCTGAGTAATCAACAACGTGCTGATTGTCAATAGTTTAATTGCGTTCATGGTCGTCATTTCTTGGGACCTTCAAATGAGGTAGCCGCCAGCGATTCCTGGGTTTCGCCGCTCTTGAGGATGTCGTATTTCGCCTCTTTCTGGCTCACGGTGGGCCACATTTTCTGGGCGGTTTGCAGGTTCTTTTCCGGCTTTTTCAGCCACAGTTTCAAGGCTTTGGCGTTGTGATTTACCGTCAGATGTCCGTCGATGATCTGGTGCGTCCACACCTGAATGGGCCGCAGGTTGCCTTCGGCCACGGCGATGGCGCAGAAACCACCGTAGAGCGGTGCATAGTTGGCCGGGCTGGCATCGAACAGGGTTTTGTTGGCGGCAGACGAAAACCAGTAGGTGGCTCCCTCGAACATAGACGAAAAATCGGGCTTTCCTTTCAGCGTTGAATCAGGCTGGGTGAACATCGCTACGCAATCGTAGCCTTGCAGGGCGCAGCCGTTTTTATCGAGGTTGAGCAGGTATTTTTTGTCGGCACTCCGTTGAGGCACCTGGGCCATTGCGGTACCGGTCAGCAGGCTACACATAGCCAGCAGAGCAATCAGTTTAATTTTCATAGTCAATTAGTTTACAGGTAGTTATTAATTTTTCATTCACATAGCAGGAGTACATGACCGTCGGGGTCGCGCAGAAGCAGCCCGCGCTGGGCAGGTAGACCCAGGCCGTCGAGGGGCACGATGCCTGGTGTCAGTAGTGGGTAGTGGCCGGACATCAGCCGCTGATGCAGGGCGGGCAGGTTGCTCACCAGCAGGGTAGTGTGCCAGTGCCAGAGGTCGTTCGCCCGTGAGTTGGGCGGGTAAGGCCGACCACCGGGTGGGGCCAGGTACTGCAACAGTTCGATGCCCATACCCGCGCCAGCGGTGAGGCCCGAAATGAGCAGGTGGGCACCAAACACCTGATTTAAGTGCTCCTGTTCGGGGCCGTAGTTTTCGCTGCTGCCCCCCAGCGTCAGCCCCAGCAGGTCGCGGTAAAAACCCAGCGACCGGTCGGTGTCGGCGTTGCCAATGGCGGTATGGTCGATGCCCAGAAACAAGGGCCGGCTGGGTGGGTTGCCCGGTGCAGGTTGCCAGCGCAGATGCCCCTTACCCGGTGGAAACCAGATCAGTTCGAGTACGTGCCCGTCGGGGTCTCGGAAATAAAATGCCCGTACCCCTGCCGCCGCCGTGATGTAGGCAGGTAGTGTTTGCGGCGACGACGACACATGCGCCACCTTTGCCCGCCGCAGTTGCCGATACGCACTGTCCAGATCGCTCACCACGACGGCCATGTGCTGAAACCAGCCATCGTTGCTGCGCGAATCGGCGGGTATGAGCTGTCCGGTCTCGGGGGTTTTGGGTGTAACTGGCAAAAAATCAAGCAATTCTATCGTTTCAGTGCCCAGCCGTAGCGTAGCCACTCGGGCGGTAGTACCAGCATCGAGGCCACCAAACAGGCGGGCCAGGGGTGCCGCCGCCACCATGCGGGTGCCCACCAGCACGAAGGGTAGCGTTTGGGTGTAGAACGGCAGCGCCTGATTCAGGTCCGAAACCGTAATGGTGGGGTGCAACACCCGGCAAACCACCTGTGCCTGCCCCACCGGGCTACCCAGGAGGCCCAGCCAGAGGAGTATGTATCGCCACATTGGGGTTGCCGTTTAGAGTACGTGGTTCAGCAGGTGTTCACCCACGCGCAACGCGTTGGCTGCAATAGTCAATGAGGGGTTGTAAGCCCCCGACGACGGAAAAAAGCTGCCATCGACTACATAGAGGTTGGCCAGTTCGTGAGCTTTGCAGTTGACGTCCAGCACCGACGTGGCCGGATCCAGTCCAAACCGCAGGGTACCGCATTGGTGCGATACCCCACTGATACCCAGGTCATAGCCGCCCCAGTACACCGTTCCGAAAGCAGGATCGAGCGTGCCCAGTTTTTTGAACAGGTCTTTCAGTTTTTGCTTCAACTGCCCATAGGCAAACACGTTGTTGCGTTCGCGGTGGTAGGTGAGCCGAATATGGCCGTCGGGCGTGAGCGTGACCCGGTTGTCGGGGTCGGGGAAATCTTCCGCCGTAAGCCAGAAGTCAATGCTGTGGGCCGAGAGCCAGGCGGCATCTTTGTCGGGGAAAAACGGGGTGCCCAGGCTCAGCACCGTGGCTGGGTCATTTTTGCCCATCAACTGAATTTCGCCCAGGGCGTGGGGGTTGTTTGCCGAGGGCAGGTAGTAATCGCCGATGCAGAAATACTTCTGGAACGAAGCCGTGTTGAGCTTGTCGGGGGTGAAGGCGATGAGGCAGCCGTTGAGGTGCGACATGTAGTTCCGGCCCACCTGCCCGCTGCCGTTAGCCAGCCCGTTGGGGTGCTTTTCGGTAGCCGACCGCAACAGCAGGGCTGCCGAGTTTACGGCCCCCGCCGCCACAATCACCACCCCCGTCTGGTAGGTTTTAGTCGTCCCGTTTTGTTCTACCCGCACCCCGGTCACCCGGTCGCCGGCCTCATTGGTGATGAGTCGGCTGACGAAGGCATTGGTTAGCAACTGCACGTTGGGGTACTGCAACGCAGCCCGGATACCTGTTACGTGGGCATCGGCTTTGGCTTCGGTCGGGTCGGGGAAGCCATCGAAATTACCCAGAATGGTGGGCGCATCGGGCCAGTAGGTGTTGTCCTGAGCCAGGCGCACAGCCATTGGAATCGGGAAGGGGGCCAGGCCCGTCTTGCCAACAAGGTCATACAACTCCTGGGCAAACGGTTCTACCGGAATGGCACCGAACGGATACGGCTCAGCTGCCGGTGGTTCAAAAAGATCACTTCCCCTGATGCCGTGGACGCTGAAGAGCCGCTCGGCCTGTGTATAATAGGGGGCCAGTTGGGCGTAGCTAATTGGCCAGGCGGGGGAGGTGCCGGTAGGGTGGCTGGTTTCAAGAAAGTCGGCCTCCCGGAGCCGAAAACTAGCTGCCCCATAGACCTTGCTGTTGCCTCCTACCACATAGTGCGTGAAAGGTAGAAATGGGTGTCCGTCTTTATCGTACCAGGTTTCCTGGCTACGGTAGCGGCCTTTCACCACAACCTCGTCAACGTCCCAGTTTTCTTTTTCTTTGGGAATGAAGTCGCCCCGCTCAATCAACAGGATTTTTTCGCCGGAAGGAGCCAGTTTTTGCGCGATGGTTCCACCGCCAGAACCTGTTCCAATTAGTATGACATCGTACGACTCGTGCTGCATCAGTTGGGAATAGTTAGCGTTGTTTGTTTGGCCATGTGAACTCACCGGAAAAGGCGGTGAATTCACATGGCCAAACAAACAGCTTTGCTTACTGCCCTTTTGTCGTCAACACGACACTCATCGGTAATTACGTGACCGTTTACACAACTTGTTAGTTAGGTGAACACAAACTACGCACCCACCTGTCTGAGCCACCTGTTGCTTTCAAGGTAAAAGGTGTCGATAACGTTAACGTTGGTGTCGCTCACATGCGACACCGGTAGCATAGCCCCCTGCCAGTTGGTCGCATTGCGCCATTCCCCAACCGTTAGGGCCGGAGCAACCGCGAAGTTGATTGGTTCGTCACGCCGGTAGCCAGAGAGGTAGAAATAGGGTTCGTTGCAGACAGTGTCGGCAATGGAGTAGCCCGCCCAGATAGCTGATGTCTCAGCCCCATCGGCATCTGTAACGGCGTAATACACCCCTGTATCGAAATGGTGTGGCCAAATTCTAACATCGCTGGTCCTGCCGGTTTGGGCGTTCAGCGTGGTTAGTGTCGTGTTGGCAATGGTGCGCCAGTGGGCCCATTCGGTCAGGCCTTTGGGGCGCTCGTAGGGCGTATGTAGGGCAACTGGGGGGTGCGCCAAGTGATAATTGAGTGGTTGAATGGTGGTTATGCCCCGTGGCAGGAGTTGTTTTGCCAGCCAGCGCAATGAGTTGGGCCAGGCTGTGGAGGGTTTGGTCGGCCCGATTCAGGGTGTTAGCAAGGTTACACATTGAGCAGCATGGGGTCGATAATCGTGATCTCATTGCGGTCGTAGGCCAGTTGTCCTGTACCCCTAAACTCATTGAAGAGTTCGGTGACGGCCTGCCGGTTACTGCAAATCAGCCGCGAAATGTCTTTATGTGACAGGTAGTTGGGCACCACTGCTGGGCGGTCGGGTTTCGCCTCTTTGGCCACCCATTCTTTCAAAAACAACCGAAGCCGGGTACGTACATCCTTGAACATTAGGTTCTTATACAGATTTTCCAACCGTCGAAACCGCAGGCCAATCAGCTTGGTGTACCGGATACCCAGGGTTGGGTGTTGTTGCATCACCTGCTCCATGTCGGCAGTGGCGAAACTACAGAACGTGACGTAATCAGACAGGGCCACGGTGTACTGGTTGCTGGTATGCTGGTTGAGGGTAAACTGCCCGAACAGGTCGCCGGGGCGGAGAATCTCGATCAGCTGCTCCTGCCCTTCCTGGTCTGTTTCGACCAACTTAAAAATACCCACTTTGATGGTGTAAATACGGCTTTCGTCGGCAGGTAGGTGAATAAGTGCCCCTTTCCGACTGGTTTGAAAATGGCTTAGGTAAGCCAGTTCGTCGATGGCCTCGCGCGCGAGTTCATCGAACAGATGATGGTCGTGGAGATACCAATATTTTGCTGTACTGTTCATAGTACTGTGTTGTTAGCTATGCGGTTGTAGGTGTATGAGTTGGGCACTTACCTGGTCTACGATGTCGTGAGCTACGGCCCGTTTGTCTTTCAGCCCAAAGCGGTGGATAGCCCCGTGCCGGTGTATGAGTGTAACCTGGTTGGTGTCATGCCCAAAGGCCGCTCCTATGTCATTCAGCGAATTCAGTACAATCAGGTCCAGGTTTTTACCAATCAGTTTGGCCTGTGCATTGGCCAATTCATTGTCGGTTTCCAGCGCAAAGCCGACCATGTATTGATCATCGCGTTTTTGCTGTCCCAGGCGGGCGGCAATGTCAACCGTTCGGACGAGTTCAAGTGTGAGGGTGTCGCCCTGCTTCTTGATCTTCTTATTGGCTACCGTGCCAGGCGTATAATCGGCGACGGCAGCGGCCAGTATGGTTAAGGTGGCCGTAGGAAAATAATGCAGGCAGGCCGTGTACATCTGAGCGGCGGTTTTCACCTGCACCACCTCAATGCCAGGGTGCCCAACGGTTAGTTGCGTAGGGCCGCTGACGAGCGTGACGTGGGCACCGCGTTCGGCCAGCACCTCAGCCAGGGCATAGCCCATTTTGCCCGTAGAATGGTTGCTGATGTACCGGACGGGATCAATAGCCTCTTGGGTGGGGCCAGCCGTGAGCAGCACCCGCAGGTGGGTCAGATCGGTATTGATGGGCCTAAAAAGGGAATTCATAGCCAGCATTGTTGCGCAACAGCCGCCGGTTAGGCCGCCGCTTTTTTGGTTGATTGATTTCGTTTCCATACCTGTCTGGCCTCCTGTAGGGTCATGTATGGTACGCCGCGCCGGTGATTGTCGCGGCTGATGTCGTAGAGTACCCCCCAGTGGTGAAACAGCACCCGGTAGGCTTCGCGGAGCGAAAAACCGGGCTGATAAATGTGAGCTGGCTCGGCCCCGGCTCCGTTTAGCTCCATGATGCGTATGTGCCGCCCGGCATACAAATCGGTCACGCTCCGGCAGCGCAGGTCATAGCGGCCAAAATAAAAGCCATCTATGGTGTCGCTGATCTGATCAAAGATGCGGGTGAGTTCGGGCGTGATGAGGTGGTTGGCGTTCAGAAATTTGGTGCCTTTGCAGTGGTTGCCAATGCCTACCAGGGTCATGGTTTCGCCCGGTGCCAGTACCTGATGAAACAGGTGGCCATATTGCTGCTTCAGCACGGGCAGTTGCAGAATGGCCCGCTCGTTTTGCCCAATCAGTTCTTCCACGCAATTGCGGCCATTGCCCCGGATCGTGAGAAATTCTTTCTGCACCACCGACGACACCACGCCCTGCGCCTGCCCAACCGACCGCGGCCCAGGCAGCCGATAATAAAACACACCCAGTTCCAACGGCTCATCGACGTATTCCTGAAGCAGAAAATCAATGGGCGCACTGTGGGCATACTGAATCAGTTCTTCCCACCGGTCAATCCGCTGTACGCGCCAGCCGCGTTCACCAGCGTCAGGTTTGGCAATAAGTGGGTAGGTCATATTGTTCATCGCCAGCTGCTTACGTATAGTATTGGTATCTGTCGACGCGGCCACAAACAGCGTTTTTGGTTTCCATTCATCACTGATCAGATCCAGGATAGCCCGTTTCGATTCGCCCAGCATACCACCCGTTTCGATAGAGGGGTTGGATGCCGAAAAAAAGAAGAATGACCGTGCCTTCAGCGATAGCCACAGGTAGTAGAGGGCTACGGGCGCATACACCACCGCAAACGGCCAGTATTCCCAGTGCCGGAGGCGGATGAAAAACGGACGGGTCTTTAGCCGCTGATATACTTGTGACAGGTTCCAGTTAAGGCCAAAACGGGCCATAGGAGCCGTTGCGGGGGGGCTAAGCGTTTGCATGGGTGAGCAACGGGTTTGGGTGCTGGCTAAGGTGTTTCGTAAAATCCTGGTAGATCATCTGGCCCGGCACGGCCCGGTTGGCGTTGTAGTCGATACTCGTGAGGCTGATGGTTTGTAGGGTGCCCGCCCGGCTCATGAGCAGGCTGGTAGCAGGGTCGCCGTCGCCGGCTGTCTGGTGAAACCGGCGCACGTCGGCCACAGTGGGGGTAGCTTGGGTAGCGCACCAGTTAGCAAACCAGCGTTCCCGCTTTTGCTGCATGAGGGGGTCATAGAGCGTCACCGACGACCAGATATGGGGCTGGTTGGCATCGGGTTTCTCCACGAACCGCTGCACACCAGTCCAGCGGATGACCAGCAGTTTTCCTGCCTCGACCACCAGCAGCGTAAACGGCTCGATACCGGCAAAGGGATAGGAAAGCACAAACGCCGCTGCCGACGAATAGCCTAGAAAATGCGGGATCACCAACCCCCGGCTGTGTTTGTAGAAAGGCTGCTTTTGGTGGGCAGTGAAGGCCCCGTTGAGCAGGCAAACTACCGTGTTGTTGGTAGAGGCTATCCAGGTGCCACCACCCTGAGGGTCAACCGGGTACGTTACGGCACGACCACCGATATACTGGGTACGTGGGGGGAGCGCCGCGGGCCGAACCGACTGCTCGTCGCGGCTGTGGGTCAGGATAAAGCGGTCCGGGCTAAGGGGTATGTAGGTAGCGGTACACATGCTGTAGTCGTTTGGGTATCAGGGCATAGTCAAGACCCGTACCAAACAGTATTATCCCTTCAACTCACTGAAAGTGAACAGTGTAGCCCTAACTCGTACGACCAGTACCTGCCAGTCAATTTACGATATATCGTAAGGCTCACTATAAATCGTAACAGCGTCAGCAACACAGTTCTATCAGCCATTACGTCAATTCGGTACCAAAGGAGTGCAGCATCTGCAACGCTGATGCTATTACGGCTTCTGAATACCCAAGAGCGGCACCTAGTCGCAGGTCGGGATTGTGAACTGTACCCTACCGATTGGTTGTCTGTTTTTTGTTACATTGACGACACAAAGGTTGCCGGTCTCGTTGCCCCATGACATGACCATTTCGCCCGACTATGCTTTGTCAAGGTGCCCCAACTTAAATGAACAAGTGCCATCGTTGCCAAATCCGCTCAAACGGCAAGCGGTTGCCGCACATGTACGTCAGGGAGCGATTCACCCAATTGAGTGTAGCCAGTTATAGTTAGAGAGCAGCAAGAGGCTAACAACGATCAATCACGATAAGGTACTGATTAAACTTACAATAGTATAATTAAGTATAAGAAGCACGACAAAACTTTCGTATATTCAGGAGTTAGCTGCCATTTTTGACGACCACCCAAATTGACCCAGAATATAAAAAAGAAGCCTCAAATCATAATTTGACACTTCAAAAGTATTATTTGAGACCTTTTTAAAAATCAAAAATGATCAGCTTTGCCATAAAATATTTAAATCCATTTCATAATGTCTAAAACAAGTGTACTACTATGAAAAATCAACTTTTTATACTTTTTCTAATCACTAATCTTTCTTTTTCGCCAAATTCTTTAAGAGCACAAAGAATTGATAGTAAAATATTAAAGAGTGGAAAGATAGAAACTATCCATTCAAAAGTTTTAAACCAAAAGCGAAAACTTTTTATATATAAACCTCAGTTAGACATTTTTTCTGAGGCATCACTTCCAGTATTATATATGATGGATGGTGAAAATATTGGAATGGTTGCTAGTATAGTTGACTCTTCAATTAGTAAAGGCGACTTCCCACCAATGATTATTGTAGGCATTGCAAATTATAAAGATGAAAGAACCAACGACTTAACACCTATTCTCCTTGCTACAAACAATTCTTTAGGTGCAACAAAATCAGGTGGTGGTAAGCTTTTTTTAAAATTCATAAAAGATGAAGTAATACCTTTTATGAATAAAGAGTATAAAACAACAAATGAAAAAATACTATTTGGACACTCGCTTGGAGGTTTAATGTCTGTCTATTGTTTATTAACGTACCCTGAATTATTTAATGATTACATAGCAGTTAGCCCATCTTTATGGTTGGAAAATGACTATATAATACAAGAAGCAGAGGCTCTATTTAAAATCAAAAATTATACAAACAAAAATATTTTTATAAGTGATGGAACAGAAGATCCAAATTTTAAAGTCGTACAAAAGTTTGATTCTTTGCTACAAAAGAACAAGCAATCGGGATTAAAGCATAAATACACCTCTTACAAAAATGAAACACACAATTCTCAATTAGTTAAAGCAATACCAGACGGCATAAGATTTATAATTGAAAAATGGAAATTACCAAAAAATTGAAAACATTAGAATAAAAACGGCAGCTAACATTAGGTTTGGCGTTATTGGGGCTTGACGAATATCGCCTCAACATTTGTTCTTGATTTAGCTTCAGTTCGGGCTGGACGTTATAAATTTGGCTTATGAATAAAACATCAGCAATATTGCAATCATTGGGCTTCAGTTATGGGCTGATGGAGTGCTAATTCCCCAACAAACGCCAAGCCTTTTTCGTTGTTTAATCAGTGATAAATAACCTGCCTTTTGTTAGCAATAAAAAGGCAGTATACTACCCCAGATCTACCTCTCTTAACGGCTGAACCGCTTTTCAAAGCTTGTCTTCCCGCTTACGGTTTCTGGATGCCCAGCTTTTTCATGCGCGAATCCAGCGTGGTGGGGATCATGTTCAGGATTTTGGCCGCGCCGTTTTCGCCGCTCACTTTCCAGCGGGTGTGTTCTAGCACGGCGATGATGTGCGCCCGTTCGCATTCCTCCATGGTGATGAGGCCGAGCGAGGCTCCCTTTTTTGGCCCGGTGGTTTTCCGCCCAATCCAGCCACCCAGTTCCAGCTTCCGGCCCGGCGACATGATCAGCGACCGCTCGACAACGTTTTCCAGTTCTCGGATGTTGCCCGGCCAATCGTAGGCCGCCATGGTAGCCAGCACGTCGGCCGGGATCACGTCGATCTGCCGCCCCATGCCGGGGCCGTGTTTCTGGCAGAAGTGCCTGACCAACAGGGGAATATCTTCTTTTCGTTCGCGCAGGGGCAGGCTGGCGATGGGGAATACGTTGAGCCGGTAATACAAATCTTCGCGGAAACGGCCCTGCTCAATCTCGGCTTCGAGATCGCGGTTGGTGGCGGCAATCACCCGCACGTTCACCTTCAGGGTTTTGGTGCCGCCCACCCGCTCAAATTCCCCTTCCTGCAACACCCGCAGTAGCTTTGGTTGCAGGTCGATGGGCATTTCGCCAATTTCGTCCAGGAAAATCGTGCCGCCATCGGCCAATTCGAAGCGACCTGTTTTTTGGTTTGTAGCACCGGTAAACGCCCCCTTTTCGTGCCCGAACAGCTCACTCTCGATGAGCGTGGCGGGCAGGGCCGCGCAGTTCACTTTCACCAGCGAACGGGTCTTGCGGCCACTGCGGTTATGCACCGCCCGCGCCAGCAGTTCCTTGCCCGTGCCCGATTCACCTAAAATCAACACCGACGTGTTGGTGGGCGCTACCTGCTCTACCTGCCGCAGCACCCGCCCGAAGGCCTTGCTCTGGCTCACGATGTCGTCGAAACTACCCAGCTGCTGAATTTCTTCGCGCAGGTACGTATTCTCGGCCTGTAGCTGGTTTTTTAGTTTTTCTACCTCCGCCAGCGCTTTGGTGAGGGCTTCGGTCCGCTCGGCCACGCGCTGTTCCAGGTCGGCGTTGAGGGTTTCAAGTTCTCGTTGCAGCCCGCGCAGGGTCAGGTGTGTGTCTATCCGGGCCAGCACTTCGGGCAACTGAAACGGCTTGGTGATGTAGTCTACGGCCCCCATGTTGAAGCCATTGATTTTGTCGATGGTGTCGGAAAGGGCGGTCATAAACAACACCGGAATGGCCCGCGTGGTGTCGAGTTGTTTGAGGCGGCGGCAGGTTTCAAAGCCATCCATGCCGGGCATCATCACGTCGAGCAAAATCAGGTCGGGTTGGGCAAACTGAGCCTGCTCGATGGCGCTTTTCCCGTCGCGGGCCACCAGCACTTTGTAATTGAACCGGATGAGCGTTTCGTACAACACGCTGATGTTGTTGGGCATGTCGTCAACGATCAGAATGGTGCGAGCGGGCCGGTCAGGCGCGTCGTCAGAGAGGGTGGTCATACGGTTCGGAGGCAGGCTTGGAGGTATTTTTTAATGGCGCGTGTGTCGAACTCGCCCGCCGACTGACGGATGGTTCTGGCAAATTGGCCGTAATATAACTGGCCACGTTCCAGTTCATCTACCTGACCCATAATGCCCTGAATATCACCCATTCGGGCCAGGTCATAGAGGCCTTCCAGCTGGGCACGGTCGGGTAGTTGGCCGGTGGCCCCGTCGGCATCGTCAGAGACCAGTGGGGGTGGCAGCAGAGCATCGCTTCCCGACTGTGTTTGCCAGGTGAGCTGGAGGCTGTTGCCTATTTTGGCCAGCAGCAGATCGAGGTCTACGGGTTTGGGCACAAAATCGTCGAAACCGGCCTGTTGGCTTTGCTGCCGGTCCTGCTCAAACACGCGGGCCGAAAACGCAAACACGGGCGTAGTGGCCAGGGCGACACTGGCCCGTAGTTGGCGGAGTGCCTCAAAACCGTTGAGATAGGGCATGACCAGGTCGAGCAAAATCAGGTCGGGGGTATGCAGCATGGCCTGCTCAACGGCCTCCCGGCCATTTTTAGCCTCGATCACCCGGAAGCCCAGCGGCGTGAGCAGGTTAACTACTACCGAACAGTTTTCCCAGCCATCGTCGGCCACGAGCACTGTTTTTCGAGGGCCTTCGTACCCAATTACAAACTGCCCCGACCGGGCTACCGGGTAGGTGGTGGGGTGAATAACGGCTTCGGGCAGGCCCAGCGACAGCCTGAACTGTGTGCCCCGCCCCGACTGACTGGCCACGTAGAGATCGCCGTTCATGAGCCGCACCAGTTGGTCGGTGATGGATAGACCCAGGCCCGTACCTTCCACAAAATCAGACGATTCGCGGATTTGCTGAAAGGGCAGAAAGATGTTGGCCAGTTGGTCATGCTCAATACCTACGCCCGTATCCTCGATCAGAAACCGGATGGTATGGTCGGCGGTTTTTTGGCCAGAAACCGCCGACTGATTGGGCGCCCGCTCGACCTGGAACGTGATCGTGCCCGATGGTGTGAACTTCACGGCGTTTCCCAGCAGGTTGAGCAGCACCTGCCGCAGTTTGCGCTCGTCGCCGGTGACCCAAACGGGCAGGTTGTCGGCCAGTTGCACGTCGAATTGCAGGCCTTTTTGCTCCGCCCGGACGTGGGTCTGCTGGCTAACATGGTGCAGCAGGTCGGCCAGCGAATAGACCTCGGCGAGCACCTCCATCTTCCGTGCTTCGATCTTCGAGAGGTCCAGCACGTCGTTGATCAGCGAGAGCAGGCTCTCGGCGCAATCGTGCATGATGGTTACGCCTTTCTGCTGACTAGTAGTGAGTTGTGCGTCGCGTTTGAACAATTGGGTATAGCCCAGAATGCCGTTGAGGGGGGTGCGCAGTTCGTGGCTCATGGTGGCCAGAAAATCGCTTTTGGCGCGGTTGGCGGCTTCGGCTTCGGCGGTGGCGGTGGCTAGCTCGCGGGTGCGGGCCACCACAGTGGCTTCCAGCTGATTCTGGATCTGTAACAGCCGCTCTTCGGCCACCTTCCGCCCAATTTCGGCACCCGACCGCGCCGCCAGCACTCGCAGAATGCCGATGTACTTGTGGTGGTCGGTCATGGGGCGCGAATCGAGGATGGCGAGGTGCCCAATCAGTTCACCAGCCTTGTCGTGGATGGGTACGCCCAGGTACGATTCGAGGCCTTTCTCGCGGCTAAAATTCTGTTCCAGGTCGGTAGGGCAGTAGAACTCCCGGTCGTGCATGACAAGGTTGCAGGGGGTGTCGGTGAGATCATACTCGATGTTTTCCCGCAGGGTTTCGTGTTGCCCAAAGGCCAGAGTTCGCACCCGCGTTTTTTCGACGTTGGTGCATTCGGTCACTATCGCGTATTCCACATGCAGCGCCGCCGTTAGCTGTTGTACCAGCGACTGAAAAAAGTCGATGCCCACGTCGGAGGCCGTGCCTTCCGAGATCCGGCGCAGCGTATCGTCGAGCTGCGACCGCTCGGTTACGTCGCGTACGAAGCAGCAAAGAAAATCCTGTTCGTCGAGCCGTACGAAGTTCATGCCCACTTCGGCCTGCCGCACGGAGCCATCCCGCCGCCGCTGCTTCACGTCGACCGTTAAGGTGGTGAACTGCTGAAGGTTACGCCACAACTGGCCGTAGCGGTCGGGGGTATAGTCTGGATGTATGGTGCTGAATGTCAGGCCGTTCAGCTGTGTTGGTTCGTAGCCCAGTTGTTGACAGGCCGCCGCGTTGGCCCGGTTCAACTGCCCCGACTGGTGGAAGAGCAGGATGGGTTCGAGCGCATTTTCGACGGTAAAATGCGACAATCGGAGTACGCGTTCAGGAATGGCGGTCATAGTAGCAGGGGTAGCGGGCGCGTGGTGGCTCTACCAGACGCTGTGCAAATTAGAGTCCCGATATTGCCCGAAACCCAAAAACGGGTGCTGGGTGGCCACAAGAGCCTTTTAAACCCAACCACCTAGCTGTCAGCCGCGTATCCGTTCGGATTCCGTATCGGTCATTTCGGAATTATTACGAAATGTCGGGAATTTATCCGGCTGGCACACCATCTGGCCCAGCGTATTCTGACCAGATTATTGGCTTTACAAGCCCAGAAACGGCTTTTCCGGGCAATTACCATTGGCTGGAATGGTATTTGGCAATGGTGTTGGCATACCGGCAGGCTATCCTGCTGCACAATGAACCAACAACCAACCAAACCAATGAAAACCCTCATTCTCTTTTCCCTGCTGGGCCTGTCTGTCGCCACGGCAACTGCCCAACAAGCCCCGGCGGTTCGTAAACAACAGTTTAACCTCGATAACGGACTGGCCCTTCAGGGCTACGACGCCGTAGCTTATTTCACCCAGAACAAAGCCGTCAAAGGCTCGACGGCTAATGTGTACGTATACAAGAACGTCACGTACCGGTTTGCTTCGGCGGCTAATCTGGCAACCTTCAAAGCAAACCCCGACACCTACGAACCGCAGTATGGCGGCTGGTGCGCCTACGCCATGGGTGCCAACGGCGAGAAGGTGGAAGTAGACCCCGAAACGTTCAAAATCAGTGATGGCAAGCTGTTTTTGTTCTACCACAGCTTCATCAACAATACCCTGACGAAGTGGAATAAAGACGAACCAAACCTGCACAAAAAAGCTGACGCCAGCTGGGCCAAATTCACCCAATCCTAATCTGTTCACCCCTTTTCAAAACACAGATATCAATCATGAAAAAGTCATTCATTTACCTGCTTTGGGCTGCTCGTCTGGTAGCCGCCATCATCATGCTTCAGACCCTGTATTTCAAGTTTCTGGGTCAGCCGGAGTCGATCTACATCTTCACCAAACTGGGCGTTGAACCCTGGGGGCGCATTGGGTCGGGCGTGGTTGAATTAATTGCCTCTACGCTCATTCTGATTCCCCGTACCAGTTGGATTGGGGCGTTTGTTGGCCTGGGCGTTATGGGTGGGGCTATCCTGTCGCACCTCACCATTCTGGGTATCGACATCCTGGGCGATGGTGGGTATCTGTTCGGGCTGGCCGTGGCGGTGGCCGCAAGTTGCCTGGTCATCATCCGCCTGACGCGCTACGAATGGGGAGCAATCGTCTACCACCTGTTACAGCGCCTGTCGGGCAACAAACCTGCCAACGAGCTACCTGCCCGCCGGGTGATGTAGCTCCTGCGTAAACCTGCCCACAACCTTTCAATTAACCGAACATCAGTTTATTATGACGCTTAAATCTGCCAGTACCGACATTCTTATGCAGCTTGCCGAAGTGGTTGGTCAACTTACCAACGAGGCCTACGCACAACCCCTGCCCGTGCTGTCGGGTAACACCATCGGCAAGCACGTGCGGCATATTCTGGAGTTTTATGCCCTGCTTATGAGCGGTGCCCAAACCGGGA
This sequence comes from Fibrella aquatilis, assembly GCF_017353255.1. Lineage (GTDB taxonomy): Bacteria > Bacteroidota > Bacteroidia > Cytophagales > Spirosomataceae > Fibrella > Fibrella aquatilis. The sequence goes on from NZ_JAFMYU010000011.1 coordinate 177,054, forward strand.
TTCTCAACTACGACCGGCGGCAGCGCGACCTGCGCCTTGAAGTAGACACCGACGAGGCCCTGCGCCGTATCGGGAGCCTCGACCGGGCTACGCACAAACTCAACCTGGAGCAACCGCTCGACCTGGAAACAGACCTGTCGGCGGGGGGTGGACAAACCATTGTGTTGCCTTCGTCGGTTGCCCGTGAGCTACTGTATAACATCGAACACGCCATTCACCACATGGCCCTGATTCAGGTGGCGGTAACTAGCGATTTCCCAGCGGTAGAATTGCCCCCTCATTTCGGCGTGGCCTATTCCACGGTAGCTCACCAGACGCAATGAGAAGCAAGAAGTGAGAGGCAAGAGGTGAGAAGCAAGAGGCAAGAAGCAAGAGCCAAGTCGGCTCACGACTGTTTCCCACCTGACTCTCCTCGCTTGCCTCTTGCTTCTCACTTCTTGCCTCTCACTTCTTGCTTCTTTTTATGTTCCAGCTTTTCGCTACCGTTAGCCTCATCAGTTTTGTCGGGTCTATTCATCCCGGCTCCGTCAATCTGGCGGTGGTGCAGGCCACACTAAGCCAAAACAGGCGGGCGGGGCTGTGGCTGGCCCTGGGGGGTAGCCTGCCCGAAATCGCCTACAGCAGTCTGGCGGCGGGCGGGCTGATGCTCCTGCCCACGCAGGCCAACTGGGTGTCGTGGCTGGCCTACGTACCTATTCCGGTGTTGCTGCTGGTGGGTATTGCCTCACTTCGGCAGCAAGCCGGGGTGGCGGTGCAGGTTGCGCCCACGGGCCATGCTCTACCGTTCTGGCGGGGGGTAGCCCTGGCCGGTACCAACCCGCAGCTGCTGCCCTTCTGGTCGGCGGTGTGGCTGTATCTGAGCGGGGCCACGGCGGGCAACCGGCTGCTGTTAGCCCACAGCCCGCACCTGAGTCAGGTGGTGTTTGCGGTGGGTACGGCGGCGGGGGCATTTGTGCTGCTACTGGCCTACGCCTGGCTCGCCGACGTGCAGCGGCACCGCATTGTCAGATACCTCAACAGCCGGTGGATCAACCGTGCAACGGGCTGGTGCTTTATTGGCATGGCCGTCTGGCAACTGCTTCGGCTGGTTGTTTTTTCTTCGTAAGAATCTATAAATTAAGTAGTTAATGCACTTCCGCTGGCGAAGAATCTGGCTACTGCTCCTGCCCCTGGTGGCGTTGTTGCCGCAATGTGTGTCTATACGCATGTCTGACCGGAAGGTTACGGACTACTTTGCCAACAAGCGTGTGAAGCCGGTTTTCGAGACCATCAAACAGGGTGAACATAGCCTTCACGTTGCCCGGATTGGGGCCGACACATTGCCGATGGTGCTGTTCATTCACGGGTCGCCGGGGTCATGGGATGCGTTTATCGACTTCTTCGCCGACTCCACGCTCTACAGCCGGGCGCAGTTGGTGGCCGTTGACAGACCGGGTTTTGGCAAGTCGGAGTTGGGCAAAGCGGAGCCGTCACTACAAGTACAGGCGGCTCGCATTGCTCCGGTACTACAGCGTGCCAAAGCCCGCCTGAAGCCTATTCTGGTGGGGCATTCGCTGGGTGGTCCCGTGGCGGCCCGACTGGCAATGGACTACCCCAATCTGGTGGGTGGGCTGATTCTGGTGGCTCCTTCTATTGATCCGGCCCTGGAAAAACAGGAGTGGTACCGCCCTGTTGGCAATGCGTTTCCTATCCGCTACTGGCTACCCACCGAACTGGCCGTCAGCAACCGGGAAATTCTCACGCTTAAAGGCGAACTGGAACAGATGAGGCCACTATGGCCCGGCATTAGGGTGCCGGTAATCATCATTCAGGGCGAAGATGATCCGCTGGTGCCACCGGGCAATGCTGCGTTTGCCAAACAGATGCTGACTAACGCGCCCGTAACCGTGCAGATGATTCCGAAGATGAACCATTTCATTCCCTGGCGTCGGCCCGATCTAATCCACGATGCCATCCTGACATGGTTATCACCAAGCCAGTAACTATCAAACAAACAATTAAAAGTCAATTGCTTATGAAAACGATGATCCTGCGTATCTGCTTCTTTTTCCTGCTGGCAATCCCCTCGGCATTCGCTCAGCAATCGCCCGTATTTACCACGGGCGGGAAGGCCATTCAGGGCTACGACCCCGTGGCCTACTTCACCGACGGTAAGCCCGTACAGGGCGACCCGACCCTGACGGCCACCTACGACGGCGCGACCTGGCAGTTTGCTTCCGCCAAAAACCGCGACACCTTCATCGCCGACCCCGCCCGGTACGCCCCGCAGTATGGCGGCTACTGCGCCTATGGTACGTCTGAAGGCCACAAAGCTCCCACCGAAGCCGACGCTTTCACCATCGACAACGGCAAGCTGTACCTGAACTACAATACGAAAGTCCGCACGATGTGGAACAAAGACCGCGCCGACCGTATCCGGAAAGCCGATGCCAACTGGCCTGCCATTAAAGACAAAGACACCCAGTAACCAACCCATTTAACCCACCTCGCCCATGCGCCATTCACTGCCTTTTCTGCTACTATTCGTTCTGTTGCCTTCGCTTACCTTCGCGGGTGGTCCCTGGATTCGGGGGTTTCGCAAGGGGTTTCTCCAAATCGGCTACTCTGGCCTTTACTATGACGGCGTTTATGGCCCTACCGGCCTGGAAACGCCCGTTTTTAGATCTACCAGCGACGTAACGCTGCAACTCTACGGCGAATACGGCCTGGGTAAAGGCTGGGAAATTCGGGGCGTGTTGCCCTACAAACTGCTGCAAACCGGCAGCAGTACCAACACGTTGGCCAACCCGACACCCGCCGGTACGCTGTCGGGGGTGGGCAATATCGGGCTGGGGCTGAAACGGGCTGTGCTGGCTGGGGCCGTGAGCGTGGGCGTCGACGTGCTGGCCAATACGTTTACCAACAACGACCGGCTGGGGCTACGCACGGGCTACGAAGGCTGGACCGTACTACCTTACGTCTCGGTGGGGGCAGGCGGGAGCCGTACCTATTATTTTGCCGAAGTAGGCTATGGCTTCATGACACAGAACTACAGCAACTACCTGAAACTGAACGGTGAGTTCGGCTATAAACTGCACCCCCGCCTGTGGGTAGCTGGTACGCTCGACTTCCGGTTACCCGCCAAGAACGGTCCGTTTTTCAATACCGAGGCCTACCAGTTCACGGCAGCCTACCTCAACAACCAGCGTTTTCTGGGGGCGGGTATCAAAGCAGCTTACGACATCGTGCCTGATAAAGTTGGACTGACGGCCAGCGTGATTGGGGCGTTGGCGGGCGAAAACGTGCCTTTTGCACGGTCCTACAATGCGGGTGTTTTTATTAAATGGTAAATCTGCAATAGGTTATTAATCAATAATTTATGAATTTTCGATCTGCTCCCATTGACGGTGAAGTGCAGTTGGTGAGTCGCCTGCGGCAGCGCGACGAGTACGCTTTCCGGTGGCTGTATCAGCATTACGCGGCGGCACTATTACGGGCTGTTTCTAAACGAATAACCCACCACGAGCAGGCCCGCGACGTGTTGCAGGATGTGTTCGTTAAAATCTGGCAGCATATTGACCGCTACGATGCGGGCAAGGGGCGGCTCTACACCTGGATGCTCAACGTGGCCCAGCGCACGGCCATCGACGCCCTGCGGACCAGCAGCACCCAAAAGCAGATGGGTAACTACCAGCACGTTACACTCAATGACGACACCACCCATGTGGTTGACCAGCTACGTTGGGTATTGCCCCGCAACCCTGACCATATCGACCTTCGCCAGCAGGTAAACCGGCTGCATCCGGTTCACGTCGAACTGCTCGAACTGATTTACTTCAACGGCTACACGCAACGCGAAGCCGCCGACCAGCTGACCATACCAATTGGTACCGTCAAAACACGGCTGCGCACCGCCCTTCATCAGTTAAAACAAGCTTTCTAAGGCTCTATAGGCCGTTTTTCGCTACTACCATGAAACAGTTCACGTTCGCTGCCCTGCTTGTTTTGGGTGGCTTCCTGGCCGGTTGCCGGTCGGCCGAAACAACCGTTTTGCCCAGCGCACCCGTTGCTGGCACGCCCATTAGCAGCACCGTCACATCGGGCAGCACCACCACCTCCTTCGACACCACGGGCTACCGGCGGCTGTCGCGGGGTGCGTTCATGAATGGCATCCACAGCGTTAGTGGCACAGTAAGCGTATACGAAAAGGCGGGCGTACGGACGCTGGTCTTTACCGATTTCCGCACCGACGGTGGCCCCGACCTGCGCATTTACGTAGCCGAAAATACCGCCCTGCGCAACTTCGTCGAGGTGACCAAACTAGACAAATCCGGTAACTTTTCGGTCGATTTACCCGCCAATGTAGACCCCGCCAAACAGCGATCCGTCCTGATCTGGTGCAAAGCCTTTTCGGTCCTCTTCGGCAGTGCCGAATTAAACTAACACACGTCATTTAACGCAATGCAGTCGACCATGAAACAGGCCGGTGATGGCCCTATAGATGACGCAGAACTGGCCCGCCGGTCTGTTATTGGCTTTGGCGAGGTGGTTGCCGCTCTCGGACGGGGGTATACAGGCCCGGAGGCCGAAGTGCGATGGCCCAATGCACTTGGTGCCCGAATTGGCGTGGCCGCTGATAATCCTTGGTTCGATGCCGCCGTCGTACCCGTTGGCGAATTGCCCCCCGCTGATGACATCCTGTTGCCCGGTTGCCTTTGGACCCTGGCCGATGCAGTGCCGGGCCGACTGGAAGAACCCAGCATTGCAACGCCGTGCATGGGCGTGATGCTCGACGACCCTGCCCTGCTGGCACTTGGCAACGGCGCACAGACCGTGGATACCCCATCGCTTAGGTTGCTGGGCGACCTGAACGAGCGAGCGTATGGCGAAACAGGAGGATTTACGCCGTTGGTAAGCGCCTTGCAGGATGAACGCATCCGGGCGTATGGGCTGAAGGACAATGGTTCATTTGTCTGTGTGGCACTCACATTGACGGTTGGTGACGACTTGAGCATCCATTACGTAGCTACTGAAGCGGATTACCGCCGACGTGGTTTAGCCAGCCAGTTGGTGCTTTCTCTACTGGCGAAGGCTCGTGGCGAAGGGTTAAAAACCGCAACATTGCAGGCTAGTGAAGAGGGGCTTCCCGTCTGGGAACGGCTTGGTTTCCGTCAGGTCGCTACGTTACGGGGATACCTTCGCCCGGCGTGACGGGGCCGTCAACTTGCCCAACACTGATAAACGGACGCCTATCCGTAATCGTTACTACGATAAATGACCGATATTGGCATTACGTACAAACTATGAACCTGCCTCATGACACCACAAGCCAACGTGTCTAATTCCGTATAGGTATCGCTCATGCGGCTTTTCGATCGCCCCATGCAACCAGCTGAATTAGACAAAGTACATCAGCTTCTGATGGCGTATTACAGCGAACTCATTGCAATGAAGCTGATGAAATCATGGCAGAAAAAGGCTATACCCAAGCTGACCTTGACAAGGTGTTGAATTAGTCACAACGGACCCGGCAGTAACCATGCGGGTAGTCATTGATACCAACTGCCTAATTGCCGCCATTCCTCGTTTAGGGGTACATTACTGGCTTTATTCGGCATTTATAAATCGCGATTTTGAGTGGGTAGTCAGTCAAGAAATCTTGACAGAATATGAGGAGAAATTAAGCGACTTCTACAGCCCATCGCTGGCTCAAAATGTACTGAAATTGCTAGCAGCTGCCCCAAATGTTATTCATGTTGAAGCCAGTTTTAAATGGCTTCTGATAAAAAATGATCCTGACGACAACAAATTTGCCGACGTTGCTTTTGCCGCCGGTGCCGATTATTTGGTCAATAATGATGGCGATTTCAACGTGCTAAAATCCTGCGAATATCCAAAGATCAATGTTATCCGGTTAGAGGTATTTAAGCAAATTCTCGGTAGGTAGCCTCCTTCATAATTCCTGAACCGACAGCAACATTAGTGGCTATATTGCTTGCTGACCCACCCACTCTATGCCCTTTCTACAGGACCCGCTGGCCATTTTGGCCGTTTTGATGCTCAACATTGTCATCGCTGAGCAACTGGCCAAACTCCCTTATTTCCGGGCCATGGGTACGTCGCTGATTGTGATTATCGTTACGGCCATTACGGCTAATCTGGGGCTGATACCGGCCTCGACCAACGCCCCGCCTATCTACGACGGCATCTTTACCTACCTGGCCCCCATCTCCATTTTCTATCTGCTGCTCACCGTCAACCTGAAGGGGCTGAAACGGGCGGGCGCCCCCATGGTTATTAACTTCCTCATCGGGGCGGCGGGTACGCTGGTCGGGGTGGTGGTGGCCATGCACGTGGTGGGTGGTCCCAGGGGGCTGGGGCCGCTGTACTATGCCGTGGGTGGCATGTTTGCGGGGACGCATACAGGCGGCAGCAGCAACCTCAACGCCATTGCCCTGCACTACGGCGTCAACAAGGCGGGCAACGTCTACGCCGCCACCATCGCCACCGACAATATCGTGACGGCCCTCTGGATGGGCGTGACCCTGGTGTTGCCCCCGCTGCTAAACAAGTATTTTCCCCGGCGGCCCACCACCGCCATCAGCACCGACGAAACGCGCCGCTATGAGCAGGAAGCCAATGACCAGATCAGCGACGTCGAAACCGTGAACCCGCAGGATCTGGCCGTGCTGATTGGGCTGGGCGTGGTAGCCCTGTATGTGGCGCAACTGGTGGCTGGTTATTTCCCTGCCATCCCCAAAATTCTGGTGCTGACTACCCTGGCCCTGATCCTAGCGCAACTGCCGCTGGTACAGCGACTGCGGGGCGTGCGGGTGGTCGGTATTTTCTGCATCTATCTGTTTTTGGCCGTTATCGGGGCTTTTTGCGATCTGGGCGTACTGGCCAAAGACGGTCAGCTGGCCCTGACCATGCTTACGTTCGTGAGCATTTCGGTGCCCATCCATGCGCTGTTTCAGTTCGGCATTGGCGGGTTGCTGAAGCAAGATTGGGACGTGCTGAGCATTGCGTCGCAGGCCAACATTGGCGGGTCGGCATCATGCCTGGCCCTAAGCAAAAGCTTCAACCGCCCCGACCTTCACCTGCCGGGTATCCTGGCCGGGGCACTCGGTAATGCCATCGGTACGTATTGCGGCTTGCTGGTGGCTGAATATTTAAAGACGGTAACGTTTGGGTGACGCGCTGCATCTGATAAATAGGCTGTCTGCTACTTTCGCATCCAGGTTGTATGTGGTGGGTCACGGTGATAGACCTTACCGTCTTTTTTGAAGGCCCACACGTTGCTCACCTCCCGTAGCAGAATTGGTTCGTAGCCTGCCTGAACACGTATCCGATTCCGACGACGTACCCGCCGGTTTGCCCACCGCTTATCTAATTTCTCGGTTGTGCCAGTGGTAAAGCCAAAAATGGGGGTGCGGCGTAGTGAATGGCTCATAATTGATTGATTTGTACAAATGGCGGGATAACCTTTACATCACCCCCGGAATCAGTGACTTGATGAACGTGGGTTTTGTCCGTTTTTTCGAGGCCTGTTCGTAGCCGTACGCGATGGTCAGCAGAGGCCCCTCCTGGTAGGCACCGGCCATAAACGAGAAGCCCACGGGCAGGCTATGTACTGTGCCCATGGGGACCGTAATGTGCGGATAACCAGCCATGGCGGCGGGTGGGCAGAAGTAAAAACCCGTGTCGTAGTCGCCGTTGATGAGGTCGATGTTGCCCGCGAAACCAATGCTGGTACCACAAATAGCGTCGAGCTTGTTGGCCGCCATCAACTGGTCGATGCGCTGACGGGTGCTGCGCGTTTTGGCTACGGCTTCGGTGTATTCCTTACTGGCCAAATCGCCTTTGGCCTGGCTGCTTTCCAGGGTTTCCTGCTGGAAAAACGGCATGGCTTTATCGGCGTTCTTTTTGTTAAACGTAATTACATCGGCCAGCGACGACACGCCCGCTTTGGCCGTGGCGAGGTACTTGTTCAGGCCGTCTTTAAACTCGTATTGCAGCACCGTAAACTCGGCCCCGCCTATGTCGTTCAGTGTTTTCAGCAAGTCTACCTCCACAACGGTAGCACCCTGTTTTTTCAGCACGTCAATGGCCTGTTTGTACAGCCCTACCACACCTTCGTGACCTTTCAGAAAAGACTTTTCTACGCCGATACGCTTACCCGTTAAGCCCTTGTCGGTTAGAAACTTGGTGTAGTCAGGGGCAGCTTTGCCTTTGCTTTCGGCGGTAACGGCATCGGCAGGGTCAACGCCGGTCATGGCTCCCAGCAAAATGGCGGCGTCGGTCACGGTGCGGGCCATGGGTCCGGCGGTGTCCTGCGTTGTCGAGATCGGAATAATGCCGCTGCGACTCACCAGGCCCACCGTGGGTTTGATGCCCACAATGCCACAAAACGACGACGGCGCAATCACCGACCCGTCTGTTTCGGTGCCCACCGCCACGGCACACAAATTGGCCGCCACCGCCGCCCCCGACCCTGAGCTTGACCCGCACGGGCTGCGATCCAGCACATACGGATTCCGCGTTTGCCCGCCCCGGCTACTCCACCCGCTGCTAGACCGGGTAGACCGGAAATTGGCCCATTCGCTGAGGTTTGTTTTGCCCAGAAGCACGGCCCCGGCGTTGCGTAACTGCCTGATAACGAAAGCGTCATTGGCCGCCTTGTGTCCCTCCAGCGCCAGCGAACCGGCGGTGGTCATCATCTTGTCGGCGGTGTCGATGTTGTCTTTTATCAATATCGGAATGCCGTGTAGTGGCCCACGAATCTTACCAGCTTTGCGCTCGTTGTCCATCGCCTCGGCCATTGCCATCGCGTCGGGGTTGACCTCAATCACCGAGTTTAGCCCCGGCCCGTTTTTGTCAACCGCCTGAATCCGATCCAGATACAGCTTCGTAATATCCGCCGACGAGTACTTCCCCGACTGCATCTGCTGCTGCAACTCGCCAATGCTCACTTCGTTCAGTGCAAAATCATCGGCAAAGGTCGTCGTGTTGGCTGCTGACTGCGTTTTATTGTCGGTAGTAGTGCAGGCCGCCACCGTAAGTGCAGAGGCCGTCAGGCTAATAGCCGAGCTATTCTTAATAAAATTCCGTCTGTTCATCGGGGCAATTTGGTAAGTATCGGTAACTGATCTGGATGAGGTAATACTGATGATAGCAACCGATATGTGTACCCAATCTAACTATACCGAATGAAACTATTGGGCTGAACGGGTATAAAAAAAGCCTGCAAATCATCGATTTGCAGGCTAGTGCCGAAGGCGAGACTCGAACTCGCATGTCCGTGAAGACACACGCCCCTGAAACGTGCGTGTCTACCAATTTCACCACTTCGGCAGCTACACTTCCCTGTGTTGGGACTGCAAAGATAAGGGAGCCAGCAGCCGTTTTGCAAGTGTTTTTTGGAAAATGTGCTACAGCGTCACCGTCTCATACATGTCTGGGATGGCAACGTTCTGGAAACCAGCGGCCATGAGTTTTTCGCGCCAGATTTGCTGCTTGTCGTAGTCACCGTGTACCAGGTACATGGCTTTTACGGCGGCGGGGTTTTGGCAGCTCAGAAATTGCAGCATCTCTACCGAATCGCCGTGGGCCGAAAACGAGTCCATGATCTCCACGCGGGCATTTACGTCAAACTGCTCACCGAAAATGTTCACCTTCTTGTCGCCCCGTTTCAAGATGCCCCCCAGGCTGTTGGGCGAGGCGTAACCCACAAACAGAATGGTGGTACTGGGGTTCTCGATGTTGTTTTTGATGTGGTGCTTAATCCGCCCCGCCTCTGCCATGCCCGACGGCGCAATGATGATACAAGGCCCTTCCTTGGTATTAATTGCTTTCGACTGTTCCACGTCCGAGATGTAGTGCAGGTTGGGGAAGTCAAACGCGTCGCCGTCTTTTTTAATGTAGGCCAGAATATCGGGGTTGAAATCTTCCTCGTGGTGGCGCATCACCGTGGTGGCACTCACCGACATTGGTGAGTCGATATAGACCGGAATAACAGGCAGCTTGCCTTCGCTTGAGAGTTGATCGAGGGCGTAGATCAGTTCCTGCGTACGGTCAACGGCGAAGGCCGGAATGAGCAGTTTGCCCTTTTGTTGCACACAGGTTTCTTCCACAATACGCAGCAAATGCGCTTTCATATCGGGTTCATTCTCGTGCACCGTAGCCCCGTAAGTCGATTCGCAGAGGATGTAATCGGCCTGTGGAAAGGTCTCGAACGTGCGCAGAATCTTGTCGTCGGGGCGACCAATATCCCCGCTGAAGGTGAGGCGCTTGGTCGTGGCTTTGCCGTTGGTATCGGCTTCGTTGATGGTGAGGCTAATGGCTGCGCTGCCCAGCAAATGGCCCGTGTCGGTATATAGGAAAGAGACTTCCTTGTTCAGAAACGCGGTTTTCCCGTAGTCTACGGCCTGCATCTGGTCCAGTGCTTTTTGTACGTCGGCCTCGTCGTAGAGAATTTCCAGTTCCGCTTCGCTCCGGTTGCGGCGGCGCTTGTTCACCCGTTCCAGATCCTTTACCTGAATCCGGGCGCTGTCCATAAGCATGATCCGGCACAGATCCAGCGTGGCGGGGGTGCAATAGATCGGTCCCGTGAAGCCTTGTCGTACCAGCCTGGGAATAAGCCCCGTGTGATCAATGTGCGCGTGTGACACTACCAGCACGTCAACGTCGGCGGGGTTGAAGTGAAACGTCTGGTTTAGCTCATCAGTGTTAATGCCCTGAAACAGGCCGCAGTCAAGTAATACCTGGAAACCGCTGTTGGTGGTGATCAGGTGCTTACTGCCCGTTACGGTCCGGGCGGCACCCATAAATTGAAGGGTCATGGGGAAAGGAAGATTAGTACGTCTTTGTCATGTCGCCGGGAATAGCCAGCACGTAGTTAGCCAGGCCCCGCCAGTCTTGGGAAGCTTTGGTAATGTCTTCGGCCTCGACCGATGAAATCGTGACGATTTTAAGGCCTGGATTTTGCTGCCGAAGATAGCCCACAATACCATCGAAATTTTTAGAATGGAAATCGCCGTTGAGGTGCAGAAAGGTCCGGCCGGGTTTCCAGTTGTCGAGAATGAACCGGGCCATGGTGGCATCCTTCAACGCCTGTGCACGCGCAAAATTGGCTGCCATGTCGCTTGCTCCGCCATGCGCCGTGTTGCCGCCGTGGCTGTCCATCATGCCCAGCATTTCCTTGTAGCCGGGCAGGGTTAGATCCACCGTCAGGGGTAGTCTGGCCATTTGCGTTTTGCCCGTCGCCGACACCGTGTCCAGCGCTGTCAAGCCCTGCCGGGCCACCAGGCTGGCATATTTACGGGGCACATTGGTGGCCACAAAAGCCAGTTTTTTATCGCGGGCCAGGTCTACTACCGGCTTGTAGTCAGTGTCGTAATTAGGCCAGAGACGTGCCTGCTTGGCAAACTCTTTGTCCGTGATTTGGCCCATCACGTACTCAGAAAGGGCTTTTTGGTTGTCGGCTTCAAACATTTCGGCACCGAACACCAGCGTATTACCCCGTTGTTGTGCCAGGTCTTTGGCCAGTTGCAATTCCAGCCAGTGGCAGAGGGGGTTGTTGTGCAGTTCACCAAACAACACCACATCGGCCCCGGCGGCTTGTTTCAAGAGCTTGTCGTAGGATGTAGTCTTACCCGTCTCCGTATAAAACAAGTACGCCGGTTTGTCAGCCCGAAACGCCAACAGCCCCAGCAGGCTGATTACCAAATAAATTGATCGCATATGCATGAAACAAAAATAGCCCCCAGATGGAGGCTATTTATAGTTTGGAGTTTTCAGTTTACTGTTTTCAACGGTCCGCCGCTGCGGTTGGCTTGCGCGAGAGATGCTGGCGTGTCAGCAAACTGAAGACAGTAAACTAGACTTTATAAGTCCAGCCGAATTCGTCGGCGATTTTGCCAGTGCGGAGGTCGGTCATGTAGTCTTTCACGCGCACCGCAAACGAGTCAGTAGCCGAGCGTTCGGGCAGCATGTAGTCTTTGCCATTATAGCCAATCACCTGAAACGGCGACACCACCACGGCCGTACCCGCACCAAACGCCTCGGTCAGTCGGCCGTTTTGGATGCCGTCAATGACTTCGGTGATCGAGACGTTCCGCTCTTCCACGGACATTCCCCAGCTACGCGCTACCTGCACCACGCTATCGCGGGTAACACCGCGCAGGATCGAATCAGACGTGGCGGGCGTAACCAGCTTGCCATCGATCACGAACATCACGTTCATCGTGCCCGACTCTTCAATGTACTGATGTTCAGTGGCATCGGTCCAGATAAGCTGGTCATAGCCAGCCTGTTGCGCCAGCAGTGTGGGGTACATTGATCCGGCGTAGTTACCCGCACATTTGGCATAACCTACTCCGCCCGGTGCTGACCGGATGTACTCCATTTCTACCTTCACTTTCAGTGGCTTGCTGTAATAAACGCCCACCGGACAGGTGAAAATGCAGAACCGGTACGTCTTCGACGGAGCCACTCCCAGAAACACGTCGGTGGCAAACATATACGGACGGATGTAAAGCGAACTGCCGGGCTGATTCGGCACCCAATCGGCGTCGGTGCGGAGCAGTGCTTCCAGACCACCCATAAACACCTCTTCGGGAATCGTGGCCATGCACATCCGCTTGGCCGACTCGTTCATCCGCGCCCAGTTGTCGAGCGGGCGGAACGTGAGCACCTCACCTTCGTCGTTTTTGTAGGCTTTCATCCCTTCAAAAATCGACTGCCCGTAGTGTAGCGACGACAGGGCGGGGTTAAACGCAAAATCACCATAGGGCACCACGCGCAGGTCTGTCCACTGACCGTCTACGTAGTCGGCCACAAACATGTGATCGGCAAAATGCTTACCGAACGGCAGGTTATTGAAATCAACTTCCTTGATGCGGCTCTGCGGAACCTTCTGCATCTCGATCTGGAGCAAGTCAGTAGTCATGGGAGGTAGAGTAGTGATGAGTGATGAACGCTAAGAGATAAGTGGCTTCGCTAACCAGCAACAGGAGAACACCCAAGGCCACTTATCACTTAGCGTTCATCACTCATCACTAGATTTAGTTGCTTTGACAACAAATGTAAAAAAAAGGTGGCTCTGTAACAGGTCGTTAGCCATAAACTAAACAATTTCTATGCCCGAGTGGCTAAAAAGGGCCTCCTGTCGTTTTACCCTACACCCGATGCAGGGTTACTGCACAGCAGACTTTATCCATTTCCAGCATCTCTGACGGACTATTGTATATCAGCAAACAGCCCTCCAGGCATAGCAGGAAATACTTGCACGAATGAAAACGACTGATCAATTCCTGGCCTACCTGCTCTTGCGGCTTACCGTGGGCGTCAACTTCAGCTTCCACGCCATTGCCCGGTTTTTTGCTGGCACCGGTAGTTTCCGCGATAAAATGGTGGCCGATTTTGCCAAAACGCCACTGCCCGCCCCCCTGGTTTATATCTATGGCACTGCCCTGAGTTATGTAGAACTCCTGATCGGTCTGCTACTGACCATTGGCCTCTTCACCCGCTACGCGCTCGTTGCCGCCTCATTGCTAATGATTTCGCTCATGATTGGCAGTTCATTTCAGCAGAAATGGGATGTAGTGTCTACCCAACTGATCTACTCTACTGTTCTCTTTATCCTCGTCTGGACCCAACAAGCCAATCTCTACTCCGTAGACCGCACCATGCTGGGGAGAGAATAGTGATTTACGACTTACGATGTACGATTGTTGCTAACGCCAGAGCAAACCCAGGCGTCAGCAACAAATCGTAACCGCGGCGGCGGACCGCTCGTAATTCGTACATCGTAAATCCCTACAATCGCGGTTCCCAGCTTACTTCTTCAGCATCCAACTCCTGCGCCATTTTGCGGCTGAGGACGAAGAGGTAGTCAGAAAGGCGGTTTAAGTACTTGATAACCAGTAGGTCAACGGGCGAATGGTCGTGGAGGTTGATGGCCAGGCGTTCGGCGCGGCGGCAAACGGTGCGGGCCAAATGCGCAAACGACACCGACTGATGACCACCGGGCAGCACAAATTTGCGGAGTTCGGGTAGGGCTTCGTCCATCTCATCCATCGCGTTTTCCAGCCGAATAATATCGTTCTCGATAATGGCGGGCATGGCCTGCCGGGGGGCTTTGTCGGGGTCGGTGGCCAGTTCGGCACCAGCCGTAAAGAGGCGGTCCTGGATTTCTTTCAGCAGTATGCGCCGGTTGGCATTCACGGGCTGGTCGCGCAGCATACCCACCCACGAGTTCAGTTCGTCAACGGTGCCATAGGTGTCGATGCGTAAGTCGGCTTTGCTCACGCGGCGGCCGCCAATGAGCGACGTTTGACCGGCATCGCCGGTACGGGTATATATTTTCATGGTGATGGGGCTACCTTTGTCCTCTTATTCAACTTGTAAACCGTAGCTATGCGCGCTGGTTCATTTTTTGTCCGCACCTGGCGAATTCTGTCCATTTTGGGCTTCGTCGGGTCGCTGTACAGTAATTATATATCGTTTCCCGTCGACGTAGCCGTGCGGTTCAATGGCATCGGTCAGGCAGTACAATACGTAGGCCGGGAAACTATCTTCTACCTCAGCATTGGCATCTTCCTGTTGGTCTACGTTATCACCAACGCCGTTATCAAGCTCTTTCCAAAGCTACCCGCCGAACGGATCCCCAACCCGAACCCCGTGAAATGGCAGGGCTACCGTCAGGAACTGGTGGCTGTTTATATAAACTGGTTTCTGGCCCTGGCGGCGGCGTTCAACACGATCCTAGGCCTGGGCCTGATGGTACTTTCGTTCCTGAATCGCAGCGACCGCACTAATGTCGGCCCGGCAGATTATGCCTGGCTGCTGCCCATGAGCACGTTTATTCTGGCAGCCGTTGTGGTGTCGTTGCCTATTCGATTACTAATGAAACCCCCGGTCGAGTATGTCCCCTGAGTTACCCGCCCTGACCAACGACCAGTTTCAGTATAACCTGCCCGACGAGCAGATTGCCCGGTTTCCGTTGCCTCAGCGCGACGGCTCGAAACTGCTGGTCTACAAACAGGGGCAAATAAGCCACCACACCTTTCACGAACTGCCTGCGCTGATTCCGGCCGACAGCTTCCTGATTTTCAACCAGACCAAAGTCATTCCGGCCCGGTTGATTTTTACCCGAGCCACGGGTGCCGTCATCGAACTGTTTCTACTGAACCCCGCCGATGCCGACGGAAAGCCACGCCTTATTGCCGAGGCCATGGAGGACAGAGACAGCGCGGTTTGGCAGTGCATGATTGGCAACCGCAAACGCTGGAAGGAAGGCGAAACCCTCGTTTTAGCCCTCAACGATGCCATTCTCATTGCCGAATGGGCCAACCCTGACCAAAACGAAGTGCGCTTCAACTGGCAACCCGCCGACTATAGCTTTGCCGAAATCGTGCAGCAGGCCGGCCAGATGCCCCTGCCGCCCTACCTCAAACGCGACGCCACCCCCGCCGACCGCCAGACCTACCAGACCGTTTATGCCAAACAGGAGGGAGCCGTGGCCGCCCCTACCGCCGGCCTGCATTTCGCAAAAGAGGTATTCGCCGAACTGGCCAGCCGCAACATCGGCCACGACGCGCTCACACTCCATGTAGGGGCGGGCACGTTCCAGCCCATCAAAACCGACGATGTGCGGGCGCACACCATGCACGCCGAACAGGTCATCTACACCCAACAAAATCTGGAGAACATCCTGGCCCACCTCGACCATATTTTGCCCGTCGGCACCACGTCCATGCGGTCCTTGGAGAGTCTCTATTGGTTTGGCGTCCGGCTGTTGCGGCAGGAGGCCGACCCGTTTTGGCTAAGCCAGGAATACGCTTACGCTGTTCTTATTGCCGAACACCCCCCCGTTTCCGAAGCCGTAAAAGCTGTACTGCTATATATGCATACCAACAAGCTAACTACGCTTACAGCGCACACGGCCATTTACATCACTCCGGGCTACCAAATGAAGCTGTGTCGGGGTATCATCACTAATTTCCACCAACCTGGTTCTACGCTCATCGTACTTATTTCGGCCCTGGTTGGCCCCGTCTGGCGTACTATATATACAGAAGCCCTGGCGCGAGGCTACCGTTTCCTCAGCTACGGCGACTCGTCTTTGTTACTACCATAATTAATGAGTGATTAAGTGATTGAGTGAACAGGTTGTCTAGTGCGGCAGGTATACGCTGGCGTCAGCCTACTCACTCTTTCACTCTTTCGCTCTTTCACTCTATGAATTTTATTGAAGAACTCCTCTGGCGGGGCATGCTCAACGACATGACCCCCGGCACCGAAGAGCAGCTAACCAAAGAAATGACCGCCGGGTATATCGGTTTCGACCCTACGGCGGCATCCCTGCATATTGGCAACCTGGCTACCATCATGTTGCTGGTTCACTTTCAGCGGGCGGGCCATAAACCGTTCGCCCTCGTGGGTGGCGCCACCGGCATGATCGGTGACCCATCGGGCAAGGCTGCTGAACGTGATTTTCTGTCGGAAGAAACGCTACGGCACAATCAGGAAGGTATACGGGCGCAACTGGCAAAATTTCTGGTTTTCGATGAAAGCCCGAACTCAGCCGAGATGGTGAACAACTACGACTGGTTTAAGGAAATCTCGTTCCTGGGATTTCTCCGCGAGGCCGGAAAGCACCTAACCGTCAATTATATGATGGCGAAGGACTCGGTCAAAAACCGCCTCGAAACGGGCATCTCTTTCACCGAGTTTTCGTACCAGCTTTTGCAGGGGTACGACTTTTACCACCTCTACAAGCAGCGTGGCGTCCGGCTACAGATGGGCGGCTCCGACCAATGGGGCAACATCACCACCGGCACTGAACTCATTCGCCGCAAGGAAGAGAAGGGAGCCGAGGCCGAAAACGACCGTGCCTTCGCGCTCACTACGCCACTCGTTACGAAAGCCGACGGCACCAAATTTGGTAAATCCGAATCGGGCAACGTTTGGCTCGACCCCGCGCTAACGTCACCTTACCAGTTTTATCAGTTCTGGCTCAATGCCGCCGACAACGACTGCGCCCGGCTAATCCGCGTTTTTACGTTACTCGACAGAGCGACGATCGAGCGTTTAGAGGCAAAGCACGCCGAAGTGCCTCACTTGCGCGCTTTGCAAAAAGCCATTGCCGAGGACGTGACCATCAGAGTACACGGTCGGGCTGGCTATGATTTGGCAGTAAAGGCCTCAGAAGTCCTTTTCGGAAAAGCTACAATCGAAACGCTTCGCTCAATAGCCCTTGACGAATTTGATGTGATTTTCGATGGCGTACCACAGACGACCATCAGCGCCGACGAGTTAGCTGCTTGCAAAGACATCACCGATCTGTTGTCAGTTGGTTCAAAAGGAGAAATTTATCCGTCAAAGGGGGAAGCGCGGCGGGCAATCAGCCAAAATGCGGTCAGTTTGAACAAAGCTAAAGTCAGCGATCCAGCTGCATCTGTTGATGTAGAGTGGCTGCAAGACCGCTTTTTGCTAGTGTCTAAAGGCAAGAAAAATCACCTGCTGAAAAAAGTTTGAAAGAATTTGAAAAGCTAAATAGCTGATGTCAAGAGGTTAACGAATCGGCAGTCGGTTTGTTAACCGCTTTCTTTTAACCGGCTCTTGACACGGGCATTGGAAAGGCCTACTTTTGCACTCCCAATCAACGACAACGGGCC
>NZ_JAFMYU010000012.1 GCF_017353255.1 Fibrella aquatilis
TGTCACCCCGAGCGCAGTCGAGGGGCCGCGCGGCAGCAACCGCCAGCGCGAAGCCACTACAAACCACCAACCACAAACCTCTCTTACGCCATCGCGAACTTGTTCGCGTTGCGTTTGCGCTCGTTTTCGTCGAGGAAAATCTTACGGATACGCATCGATTTTGGCGTCACTTCGAGGTATTCGTCTTTCTGGATATACTCCATCGACTCTTCCAGCGAGAACTGGATCTTCGGCGCGATCTTCACGTTATTATCTGAACCAGACGCCCGCATGTTGGTTAACTGCTTGGCAGTCTGCACGTTAACCACAATGTCGTTCTGACGGTTGTGTTCGCCAATAACCTGACCGGCGTAGATTTCATCACCCGGATCGATAAAGAATACGCCCCGATCCTGTAGTTTGTCAATTGAGTAGGCCGTGGCCGAACCGCTTGTCATCGAGATCAGCGACCCGTTGATCCGCTCAGGAATCGCGCCTTTGTAGGGTTCGAAGCTCTTAAACCGGTGCGTCATGACAGCCTCACCGAACGTAGCGGTGAGCACGTTAGACCGCAGCCCGATCAAACCCCGCGACGGGATTTCGAACTCCAGGTGTTGCAAATCGCCCTTCGGTTCCATGATCAGCAGTTCGCCTTTGCGCTGCGTGGCCAGTTCAATCACCTTACCGGCGGTCTCTTCGGGCACGTCTACTACCAGGGTTTCTACCGGCTCCAGTTTCTGGCCGTTTTCGTCTTCTTTATACAATACCTGCGGCTGACCCACTTGCAACTCGTATCCTTCGCGACGCATGGTCTCGATTAGGACCGAAAGGTGCAGAATGCCCCGGCCAAATACCAGGAAGCGGTCTTCGCTGTCGGTGGTTTCTACGCGCAGGGCCAGGTTTTTCTCGATCTCCTTGTAAAGCCGGTCGCGGAGGTGGCGTGATGTCACAAACTTACCTTCCTTACCGAAGAAGGGCGAGTTGTTGATCGTGAACAGCATGTTCATCGTCGGCTCGTCAACGGCAATGCGGTCAATGGCTTCGGGGTTTTCCAGGTCAGTCACGGTATCGCCGATCTCGAAATCTTCCAGGCCTGTGATGGCGCAGATATCGCCGCAGGGTACCTCGGCGGCTTTCACCTTGCCCAGGCCCTCGAACGTCTGCAACTCTTTGATTTTCACGCGCTTCACCACGTTTCCTACTTTCACCAGGGCCATGCTGGCGCCTTCTTTCAGCGTACCGCGCGACACCCGGCCAATGGCGATCCGACCTACAAAGGCCGAATAGTCGAGCGAGGTGATCTGCATTTGGGGCGTACCCTCTACCACCGGCGCGGGCTTGATATGCTCCACGATGGTATCGAGCAGGTATGTGATGTCAGTGGTTGGCGTTTTCCAGTCGGCACCCATCCAGCCTTGTTTCGACGAGCCATATACGGTCGGGAAATCGAGTTGGTCTTCGGTGGCACCGAGGTTAAACATCAGGTCGAACACCTCTTCGTGTACTTCGTCGGGGCGGCAGTTTTCTTTGTCGACTTTGTTAATCACCACGATGGGCTTCAGACCGAGAGACAGAGCTTTGCCGAGTACGAAACGCGTTTGGGGCATAGCACCTTCAAAAGCATCGACCAGCAGACAAACGCCGTCGGCCATTTTCAGTACGCGCTCTACTTCACCGCCGAAGTCGCTGTGGCCGGGGGTGTCGATGATGTTGATTTTTACGTCGTTGTAGCGCACCGATACGTTTTTCGACGTAATGGTGATGCCACGCTCACGCTCCAGGTCGTTGTTGTCGAGAATCAGGTCCTGGAATTCCTGGTTGTCGCGAAACAGTTTCGAGGCGTGAATAATTTTGTCGACCAGCGTAGTTTTGCCGTGGTCAACGTGGGCGATAATCGCAATATTGCGGATGGATTGCATACGATGTCAGAAGTGCCTGAAAGGGTGCCTTTCCCGTCAGGAACAGCACCGGCTAATTTTCCCGCAAAGGTACGAAATCTTACACTGAAAAACAGTTATTTACAATTTATTAATCTGATTTCGCGCGTAGAGGCCCATGCGACTCGTATAAGTACAATTTGTTCCGGTAACCATCCAGTAAGCATAGAGCAAGTGGTTACTTAATAAGAGCAACCTCGCCGAACGAGTTGATTTTCAGTCACTCACTTGACTTGTTACGTCACTTGCCGTAGTTTTCGTCACCTACCGAAACCTACCTGCTTTTGAGACGACCGTTTTACCCAATTCTGGGTCTGCTGGGTTTATGTGCCCCCGCCGCCACAGCCCAGTCTATTTTCCCTGTCCTACCTGTTCAAACCCCCGGCTCAGTCCGCCCTGATGAGGCCCTGACGCGGCTGTTTCAGGTCTTATTTCCCGTACAAACCGACGGGATCGATTACGCTGCCGTGTTCGACAACCTGGCGCAGTTCTACACCAACCCGCTCGACCTGAACAGGGCCACCCACGACGAACTGGCGGCCACCTACCTGCTCACTGAACGGCAGATCAACAGCCTTATCAGCTACCGCACTGCCTACGGCGATTTGCTGGCCGTGGCCGAATTGCAGGCCGTACCTGAGTTCGACGTGGGCACCATTCAACGCCTGCGCCCTTTTGCCACCATCCGCACCGGCACCCTCACCGCCGACCTGCCCGCGCCCACCGACAACTACCTGATGCTGCGCTACGAACGGGTGCTGGAAGAGCAAAAAGGTTTTTCACCCGCCACGCCCGACTCAAAAGGCAAGCTGCCGCTACGTTATCTGGGCAGTCCGGGGCAGTGGTACGGGCGGTTTCGGCAAAGCAGGCCGGGCGTCTACAGCGTAGGCGTTACGATGGAACAGGACCCCGGCGAGGCTTTCCGCTGGAACCCCGATGGGCGGCAATATGGCATCGATTACGTCTCGTTTCATGCCCAGATCCAGAACCGGGGCCGGTGGCGGAACGTGATTGTCGGTGATTTTCAGCAGCAGGTGGGGCAGGGGCTGGTGTTTTCGGCGGGCTTTTCGCTGGGTAAAAACGCCGAAACCATCCTGACCGTGCGCAGGCCCACGCTGGGTGCCCGGCCCTACACCTCGCTCACCGAATATGGCTACCTGCGCGGTCTCTCGGCCACCTACGCCCTACTGCCCAACCTCGACATCACCCTGCTGGCCGCCCGCAACCGCCGCGATGGTAATGTGATTACGGGGGCCACCACCGCCGACGAAGACGTAGTTAGCTCGTTCGGCACGTCGGGTCTGCATCAGACACCAACTGACCTGCTCGATCTGCGCTCGGTGCTGGAAACGAACCTGGGCGGGCACCTGCATTTCCACCGAAATGGCTTACAAATAGGCCTCAGCGTACTGCAAACGGCGTTTGATAAGACCCTGAAGAAGCGCGATCAGACCTACAATCAGTACGAGTTTATGGGCAAACAGAACCTGGTGGCGGGCCTGCACGGGAGCCACGCCTGGCGCAGTATGAACCTTTTCGGTGAGGTGGCCTACAGCAGCGGGTCGGTGGTCAACAGCGGGGGCATCGGAGCCGTGGGTGGGGTGCTGGCCAGTTTGGGGCGGCGGGTAGACGTGGCGTTGCTGGCCCGGCATTACGACCGCAATTTTCACTCGTTCTACGCCAATGCCTTTGGCGAAGCGAGCAAAACCAGCAACGAAACGGGCGTGTATGGCGGGGTGAAGTACAGTATCTACCGTAGGCTGACCCTCAGCGGTTTTGTAGACTGGTTCCGGTTTCCGTGGTGGAAATACCTTATCGACGCACCCTCCGACGGGTTCGATTACCTGCTGTCGGCGCAGTATTCACCAGATCGGCAAACGCATTTTGCCTTGATTTTCCACGATGAACACAAAGAAAAAAACCGTCCGGGTGGCCTTCCGTCTGGTAGTAAGCTGACGCCCAAAGAAGTGGTGAACACGGTGCGCCGCAGCCTGACCCTCACCGCTGAATGGACGCCCGCGCCGGGGCTGACCCTGCGGTCACGTCTACAAGCTGGTTTGTACGGATATACCTCATCGTCAACGAGTTCGCAGGGGTTTGCCGTGGTGCAGGATGCCACCTACGAACGCGGACGGCTGAGCCTGAGTGGCCGCTTGGCCTATTTCAACACTGACGATTACGACAGTCGGCAGTACGTATACGAGCGCGACGTGCTCTACGCCTTTTCTTTCCCCGCCTACGCCGATCAGGGGTTCCGGCATTATTTACTGGCCCGCTACCAGGTCAACCAACACCTCGATGTCTGGTTCCGCTATGCCCGCACCGACCTGCTAAACCAACCCGACATCGGCTCTGGCCTGGACCTTATCAGCGCCCCCCACAAAACGGACCTGACCGTGCAGGGGCGGTGGCGGTTTTAGTGATTGATTGTATTGGTTGATGAGGTTGTAGTCTGGCTTGGCTTCGCGCTCTAGGCCCCGCGGCGGCGGACCGTCTCGACTGCGCTCGGAGTGACAGGCAAATAAGAGCATTCTCAAAGAGTTGATTCAAATTCGTTGTCACCCCGAGCGCAGTCGAGACGGTCCGCCGCCGCGGGGCCTAGGGCGCGAAGCCAACAACCCGCTTAGTCACTTCAACTAATCACTACTGCGCAGATATAATCTCTATATCAAACGCCAGCGGGGTATAGGGCAGAATGGCTCCGTTGGATGTGCCGGTTGACCCGTATCCGAGTGATGATGGGAAGATGATTGTCGCTTTTTCGCCCACTTTTAAGGCCTTGATACCCGCTTCGAAACCGGGTACAACCTGATTTCGACCCAGAGTCACGTCGTAAGGCAGCTTGGCGTTGTCGTCGAAAACGTTGCCCGACCGGAGGAATTTGCCCGAATATTTTAGGGTCACTTTTTGGCCATCGGTGAGAGCCGCGCCGGTGGTGGTGCTCACGGTTTTGCTTACCCGCAGGCCGGTAGTTTGCTTGTCAACGTTGGTCAGTTTGTTGCGTTTGATATAATCTTCAATCTGCGCATCTTCCGAACGCACCGCTTTCAAAAATACATCGAACCGGACGGGTGAATTGGCGAGTAATGCGCCCACCGGCCGGTCGCCGAAGGCCACGTAGGACGGAAACAGGAAAATGGCTTTTTCGCCTTCCCGCAACTTACCGAAACCGATTTCAAGCCCAATCAGCATTTTGCCCAGCCCAAACGGAAAATAAGCCGACGAGTCTTTTTTGGTGCTGTCGATCTTGGTATTGCTCAACGAGCGGATCACGTACGAGAACTCCAGTTCCTCGCCCTGGGCGGGAGCTTTACCCGCGGGGTTGGCCTGGGTAATCTGGTACCGTACGCCATAGGATGCCGACTGCGTGACAAGGCCGTTATTCTTGACGTAGACGGCAATGTCGGTGGTGTCTTTCGTAAAATTGGCTATGGCCGGGTCGATGTAGGTGTCTTTACACGACAAAAAGCTGGCAGCAATACATAGGGCGGCTACCAACGCCAAACTGAGATTACGCATAAACAAGAGTGTTGATTCCGGCCATCCTACCTGGTGAACAGAGCCATTGAGTGATACAAAGAATACCCCGTTTTCTGGCTAAACGTTGGAACAGACTTTAAAAATTTA
Organism: Fibrella aquatilis; assembly: GCF_017353255.1. Classification (GTDB taxonomy): domain Bacteria; phylum Bacteroidota; class Bacteroidia; order Cytophagales; family Spirosomataceae; genus Fibrella; species Fibrella aquatilis. Next base: position 5,544 of record NZ_JAFMYU010000012.1, read on the forward strand.
CGCTTTCCCCATTTTTCAGCGCCCGAAAACGAGCCGGGTCGATGCCGTTGGTGGCCAGTGCCCGCGCCAGGTCGGTAACGGGTTCGCCCTCACCATCGTCGGCGAGGGGGAAGGTGCCGAAGTGAATGGCCACGCTCTGCTGTGACTGTACGTCCTGATGCACCTGCACGGCCTCAGGCGGGCCAATGTGCACCGGCGACATAAACCAGTTAGGCTTGTAGGCACCAATGGGAATGAGCGCCAGCCGCAACGGACCAAACTGCTGCCCGATGGCCTTGAAGTGCGGCCCATAGCCCGAATCGCCCGCGAAATAAATCTTGCCAACGGCCTTATTATCAAGCACATAGCCCGCCCAGAGCGTGGCGTCGCGGTCGAACATGCCGCGTCCCGAAAAGTGCTGCGCCGGTACGCAGTGCAGCGTGGTTTGAGCGTTGATGGGGGCCGACTGCCGCCAGTCCAGCTCGGTGATGTTGGTGATGCCCTCGCCCTCCAGAAACGCCTTGATACCCAACGGGCAGTAGATCAGGGGTTTGTCGCGGGCGGCGAGCTTCTTGACGGTGCCAATTTCGAGGTGATCCCAGTGGTTATGACTCAGCAGCAGCACGTCAATGTGGGGCAGGTCGTCGAACCGGATGCCGGGGGGGCTATTGCGCGCGGGGCCAATGAATGAGAACGGACTTACGCGGTTTTCGTAGATCGGGTCGGTGAGGATGTTCAGCCCGTCGAACTGAAGCAGCACCGTGGAGTGGTTCACGTAGGTGACGCGCACGGGACCCCGAACGGGACCCTTCCGGGTCGAATCGACGGCTACGCGGTCGGCGGGTTTGGCCCCGGCGGCTTCGGTATGGAAGGGGGGCCAGGGTTCGGAGATGTCGTGGTTTAGCTGCCACTTAATCACGTCCATCAGGCCACGGGGCTGGGGAGCGCCGGGGGTAAAAAACGTTTTGCCGTTGAAATGGTCCGACACGGGACCGGTGTATTTGGGGGCCGAGATAAGATAGCCTATGAGCAGGGCCACCAATACGAACACCACAACAAGTACTAGCAAACCAAGCAGTATTTTTGAGAGCATAACTAGTCGGACATTTTTGGCCCAATGGGCTAACAGTGGCCTTTGGTTGGCAGTTCATCAGACAGAACCCCTTACGATGTAGTTATCCTCGCTATGGCCAATCACTCTATAGAAGCATTAGAAGACGCCCCCAAGTTTAAGTTCTGGAAAAAACAACTGGAACAAAACGGGCTGAAGATCAACAAGATAGATAACCATTTTATCCGTAGGCGGCACAATGGCGAAGTGCTGTTTGCTATGCTCACCGTAGATGCCGACACGCCCGAAGGCGACAAAATCCCGCCGGTTTGTTTCCTCAAAGGCCACGCTGCCTCAGTACTCGTCTGCCTCATTGACGACCAGACGGGCGACAAATTTGTGGTCCTGGTTCGGCAGCGCCGCATCTCCGACGGTTCGCACACCTACGAACACCCGGCCGGCATGGTCGACACCGACGACGACCCCACCGACACCGCCGCCCGCGAGGTAGGCGAAGAAATTGGCCTCGTCATCACGCCCGACGAACTAACGAAGCTGAACCCGCAGCTATGGTTTCCCAGCACCGGCACCAGCGACGAAGCCATGCATTATTACTTTGTGGAGAAGACCATGCCCCGCGCCGAGATCATGGCATTTCACCTGAAGAAAATAGAGAGTGATTCTGACTATGAGCGCATTACGTCGGTGATTGCCACCCTGCCCGAAGCCCATAAGCTGGTCACGAACGTCAACGGCCTGCTCATCCATTTCCTTTACCTTCACAACGTAGGCGACTACGAGACGATGAAGAAGCTGTGAGCGATTGCTTAGCGACAGACCACCTGGACAACGTTAAACTCCCCACCCTTGACACGCACCACTTCTTTCTACGCCATCATTGTGGCGGGCGGCAGCGGGAGCCGCATGAAAACCGACGTGGCCAAGCAGTTTTTGCTGCTACACGGTAAGCCCATTCTGCAACGCACCATTGAACAATTTCTGGCCTATTCGCCCGATATCCCCATCCGCCTGGTCCTGCCCGAACGTGACCTGACCGTTTGGGAATCGCTCTGCGTCGAACACGAATTTCATCCCGCCAACGTCACCACCGTTATTGGCGGGTCCACGCGGTTTCAGTCGGTGCGTAATGGCTTGGCGAATATCCCGACAGCCGCCGATGGTACGGGGCTGGTGGCGGTGCATGACGGCGTAAGGCCCTATGTATCAGCAGATACCATTGCCATCAGCTTTGCTACGGCCTCGCACAAGGGCAGCGCCGTTGCCTGCGTGGCGGCCAAAGATTCGGTCCGGCTCGTGGGCGAAAACGGCCACTCGGAAGCTGTTGACCGGGCGCGGGTGCGGCTGGTGCAAACACCCCAGACATTCCGCCTCGACTGGTTCCGACAAGCGTTTTCCGGCCCAGAACAACCCCACTTCACCGACTGCGCCAGCGTGCTTGAATTCGCAGGTTACCCCATCACCCTCATCGAAGGCGACTACGAAAACATCAAGATCACCACGCCGGACGATTTGACGTGAGTTCAAGGTTTGAACTCACCCTTCTATTGCATCCAGCAACGCTGCCAGATGCCCCGCCGTCGTAAGCGGATTCATGAGCGACACGCGAAGCCAGACGCGCTCCCGCAGGGTGGTCTGCACGATATAAAATTGGCCTTTGTGCAGTAAGCGCTGCCTGATCTGGCTATTTAGCAAATCGATCTGGGCGGGGTCTGATGTCTGGCCTGCATAGCGAAAACAGACAATGTTGCTCTCCGGCTCAACGGCCAGTTCAAAGCCCGCCCGCTCTCGAACCAGCGCGGCAAACTGTCGGGCCAGACCATAAAGTATTTCCACGTTTTGGGCGAAAAGCCCTTCGCCATAAGTACGCAGCACGGTGTATACTTTGGCGCTCATCATCAGCTTGGTACACTCGAACGCCCGCTTCCCCGAATTGAACCAATCCTGGGCATCGGCGTCGGCCCAGAGGTATTGTGCTTTCTGCTGAAACGTGCGGAACGAATCGGTGCCGCGCTGGTAAATCAGGGCCGTCACCAGCGCCGGAATCATCATCATTTTGTGAAAATCGACCACCACCGAGTCGGCTCGCTCTATACCCCGCACCAGCGGCCGGTAGGTATCGGATAAGGCCGCCACGCCGCCGTGTGCCCCGTCGGCATGAAACCAGAGGCCGTGCGCCTGGCAGAAATCGGCAATGGCCGTCAGGTCATCATATGAGCCGGTAGAGGTGGAGCAGGCCGACCCGATCACGGCAAACACGGTGAGGCCGTCAGCACGGGCTTTGGCCAGGTATGGTTCCAGCAAATCGGTACGCATCTGGAAGCGGTCGTTGGTCGGAATTTTGATGATACCCGCGCTACCCAAGCCCATAATCCGGGCGGCCCGGTCTACGCAATAGTGCGCTTCGTCAGACACCATAATAGCCAGCCGGTTGGTGGTGCCTTCTGTCCAAACGTCGGCTGGCGCAGCCACAGCGCGGGCCGTGAGCAGGGCCGTTAGGTTAGCCAGCGTACCGCCCGATGTAAGCAAACCGCCCGCCGCAGCGCCCAAGCCCAGTTTTTTGGCCAGCCAGCCCGTCACGATGCGTTCCAGCGCGTTGGCGGTCATGCCCATTTCATACACGGCCTGCCCCTGGTTGAGCATCCCCGTCAGCAGGCCCGTCAGTGCCGCCAGGGGCAAGGGCGGGGCCACCTGATGCCCCATAAACGCCGGATTGTGCAGGTGAATAGACCGCTGAATCATATTGGTCAGCAGGGGCAGCGGATCAGCGTTGGTGGGCTGGGCAAAGTCGGCTTGCCAGTAGGCAAGTTGCTCGTCAGGCTCAGCATATGTCAACACGGGCGCAGTTCCCGATTCGGCCTGAGCTAAATGGTCGGCCAGGAGGTCGACCAGCGCGTGGCCCTGTTGGCGGAACAGGTCGGGGTTGTAGGCATCGGCAAGGTTCATGGAACAAAGCAAGCCGTTAATATTGACACGTGGAAATGCTTATTTGTCATGGGGCGCTGTGTCAGGCGCACGGCTTTTTACCCCAAATTGCCTACTGCCACTGCCTACTGCTACCAAACAATGCGCCCCCGTCAACACCCCTCCTACTACATTGATGGCCTCCGGGCGGGCGACCGGCTAGTGCTAAGCCGGGCTATTACATTGGTAGAGAGCCGATTAGCAACTGATCAGGCGTTGGCGCAGGCAGTGCTGGAAGGGGTGCTGCCCCACGTGCCGCCAACGTCGGTGCGGGTGGGCATTACGGGCGTGCCGGGCGTGGGCAAGAGCACGTTTATCGAAGCCTTTGGCAAGCACCTCACGGGCCTGGGCAAGCAGTTAGCCGTGCTCACCATCGACCCCAGCAGCCAACGGTCGGGCGGAAGTATCCTGGGCGACAAGACCCGCATGGAAACGTTATCGATGGACCCGCTGGCCTACATCCGTCCCTCGCCCGCCGGTGATTCGCTGGGGGGCGTGGCCCACCGCACCCGCGAGACTATGCTCCTCTGCGAAGCCGCTGGATTCGACCTCATCCTGATCGAAACCGTGGGCGTGGGGCAGTCCGAAACGCTGGTGCACGGCATGGTCGATTTTTTCCTGCTGCTCATGCTAGCCGGTGCGGGCGACGAGCTTCAGGGCATGAAACGCGGCATTATGGAACTGGCCGACGCCCTGGCCATTACCAAAGCCGACGGCGACAACGCCGCCGCGGCTGACCGCGCCCGGCTGGAATACCAGCATGCGCTGCATCTCTTCCCCCCCACCGGCACCGGCTGGCAACCACCCGTATTGACCTGCTCGGCGCTCACTGGTATGGGTATCAGCGCGTTATGGGAGTTGATTGAAAAGCACCAACGGCTCATGAGTCAACCCAACCACGACGGTACGTCGGTGCGCACCCGCCACCGGCAACAACAGGCCCTCGACTGGTTCAAAACCCTGCTGCGTCAGCGGATCGAGCAACAGTTTTTTACCCAAAATGGACTGACCGATAAATTACAAGCTATTGAAAAACAAGTGATTAACGGCGATTTATTACCAAGCATAGCCATTACAAAATTGTTTCTATAACCAATTTATATTCTTACATCTGAATTAAATGTAGGCACATGTAAACCCTTTTCAATGGCTCTGTTGTTGTGCTTATGTCTTTGTACATACAACCAATAACGCATGGCAACGCAATTGTTTTCTCCAACTACGCTTGGTGCTATTTCATTGAAAAACCGGGTGGTGATGGCCCCCATGACGCGCAACCGCGCTACAGTCGGGCACGACGTAACGCCCATTATGGCCACGTACTATGCCCAACGGGCCTCGGCGGGGCTAATTATTACCGAAGGTATTGCCCCCTCGGCCAACGGCAACGGCTATGCCCGCGTACCGGGTCTGTATACTTCCGCACAGGTAGAAGGCTGGAAAGCCGTGACCAGAGCGGTACACGAAAAAGGGGGTAACATCTTCGCCCAACTCATGCACACGGGCCGCGTTGGTCACCCCATTCATATGGAGGCCGGTGCCAAAATAGTAGCACCTTCGGCCATTGCGGCGGCGGGGCAGATCTACACCGACGAGCAGGGCATGCTGGATCACCCCACGCCTGAGGTCATGACCAAAGCCGATATTGAGCAGGCGATTACGGAGTTTGTAACCGCCGCTCAAAACGCCATCGAGGCTGGTTTCGACGGGGTTGAAATTCACGGGGCCAATGGCTACCTGGTGGAGCAGTTTTTGCGCCCAACCACCAACCAACGCACCGACGAGTACGGCGGCTCGACCGAGAACTACGCCCGCTTTGCCGTGGAAGTAGCCACCGAAGTATCGAACGCGATTGGTGCTGACAAAGTAGGTATCCGCCTGTCGCCCTACGGTGTGTTCAACGATACACCCTATTCACCTGAATATGACGCCATTGCGCTGCACGTGGCCAAAAAACTGAACGGTATAGTAACGTACGTTCACCTGGTCGACCACCAGTCGATGGGCGCACCGGCGGTGGCCCAGAGCATTGTCGACGGTATCCGGGCCGCTTTCAAGGGGACATTGATTCTGAGCGGTGGCTACGACGCCGATCGGGCCGAAGCTACCCTAGCCGAAGGCAAGGCTCAACTGATTGCCTTTGGCCGTCCGTTTATTGCCAACCCAGATCTGGTAGAACGTATGGAAGCTGGCACCGACCTGAACCAGCCCGATTTCAGCACGTTCTATACTCCTGGCGAGAAGGGCTATACGGATTATCCGTCTCTGGCTGAAGCGACTGTTTAGGGGGGTAGGGGTTTGTAGTTTGTGGTTTGTGGTTGCTTCGCGCTCTAGGCGTCAGCAACTACAAACCACAAACTAAATTCTACTTACTGCATTGAATTTGTCGGGTTTTTTAGCAAAAATCCCTCTGCTCAATTATTTCTTCTGATTATCCTATATTCTATCTTTGTGGCCGTACAGTTTCCTATTCCTGACCCTTTCCTTTCTTTCTTACTGTCAGCCTGTTACTGCTTAGATTGACCAAACGATATTAAAAAACGAAGCGGATAGGGCAATGCCCTATCCGCTTCGTTTTTTCAGAGGCTAGCTTTAGAAAGCTATGCCCAGCCGAACAGCCAGCCGGTTATACACCCGGCTTTCGTCGCGGCTGATGTCGTTCCATTGCAGGGGTTTGGCAGCTTGCACAGCCTGCCGTTTGTAGCTCAGCGACAGCACAAAGGCACCTTTGCCGGGCTTACCCAGCCGCAGGCCAATGCCGGGGTTCAGCATCAGCCCGCCCTTGATTTCATTGTTGGTGCTGGATTTATCTAACCACGTGAAGCCATAACCCGCATCGGCCGACACAAAGACCCGTACGTTTTTGTCGTTGGGTTTGGCTAGGTCGTAGCGCAGGCCTGCTCCTACTGGCATAAGTAACGCCGCCGAATACCAGTCTACGGCCACCACGCCCCCCACCGCCAGTCGGGGGCATAGCTGCACCCCGTTGAACGTCTGGATTGTCAGGCTGATTTTATTGTCGACTTGCTCGCCGTTGTTGCCGTTCCAGGTATTGACGGTATAGGCTACGCGGCCAAATAACCCGCCCACTTCGGTGTAATTGACAAACGGATGACCCTGTTTAGTCACCGGAAACTGGGCCTGAGCAGCCGTCATACTGACCAGTAATGCCCACACGCATAAAAGCATTCGGTTGGGGTGCATGTCAGGTCAGGCTTGGACGAGTGACGGGTAGCTTGCTCAACAGGCGCAACCGACCAGCGGCGGTGTATTCGTACTGGTAAAAGCCATCGCGGCCAATGAGCAGTAACGTTTTCTGCCCCGAAACGCCACCCAACGGGATCACATCGTAGGCCTGTACGTCCTCGATGTGCTGCTGCAAATTCTTGTCGATCTGCATGGGATCGGCGACGTTGAACGACTTGACACCGTAGGCACCCTCACAAACAAACAGATTCGGAAAATCGACACCGAGGCCGTAGGGGCTGCGCATGGGGTAGCTTTTCAGCAGTTTAGGATTAGTGAGGCTACTAATATCGACCACGTCGAGTTGATTGCTGGCCCCGCCACAGCCGCCGCCACCCCGCAGCGTCACGTAGGCCGTGTTGTCGTTGACCACCACCGGGTCGCAACGGCGAGCGTGTTGAAAAACAGCTAATTGCTTCGGTTGCGCCGGGTTGGCGTTATCATAGATGAGCATGCCCGTCTGCGACCCCAGGAACAACTTGTCTTTGTAAGGAAAAATGGTTTCGATACCCCAGCCCAGGTTAATGGTGTTGCTGAGCGTGGGCGCGGCAGGGCTGCTGATGGTAAACAGCTTCATGTCTGATTGCCCCACGGCATAGAGGTAGTCATTGTAAAGAGCAAACCGGGCCATAGAACCGCTGGTGCCGCTGGTTGTGGTACTGCCGCCTGATCCCGTGCTTTTATCGGCAGAGGCCGACAGAAAACTCACCGGCCCCCACCAGCCGCCTGTAGTGGGCATGGCTTCGCAATTGGTTTTTACCGATTGGGTGATGTAGTCAACGCGCTGATCCTGAACGAGGTCATTATTGTTTTGGGGATTGTAGTACCACCAGCCCCCGTCGAACTGCCCCTGAACGAACACGTTTTTCGAGCGGCTCACCTCGTGAATGTCGGCGAGGTTGCTGATGTCGAACGTGACGAGATCCATGTAGCTGTCGGCATACAAAAAATTATTGCGGATGGCTACGTCACCATTGCCGGGTATGCTGATGAACGCCAGCGGCTTTGGGGCCGAGGGGTTGCGGTTATCAATGACGTGGATACCCTGCTTTAGCTCATTGATAAACAGGTAGCCGTCTTTCGTATAGATTTTTCCGGGGTTGACCATCCCGCGTGCCTTGTCGACACCCACCCCCAGACGAATCTGCGAAGTGGTTAGTGAAACGGGCGTAAACTGCCGGAATGTGCGGGTTTCGGTGCACTGATCCGTACACGACGAGTCGATCCAGATCAGGGGCAGCAACAGGAGAAAATAGATCAGTTTTTTCATGGTAAGGCGTTTTAACGTTCGTTAACACCATGAGCCTTAACGCGTGCTCATCGTTGGAACCGGGCACAAAAAAAATCACCCGGCAGCAAGGCCACCGGGCGATTCGGTCCTACACAAAATGTTGTTGAAGTTTCTGATGACTCAATTGACTCGCTGAAAAATCAGCCGTACCTGCAAATCTATACACCCCCCCAGCGTGGGCTCGCTGCGCAAATACAGTGCTCCCTCTTTCGTGATTGAGCCGGTTTTTACCCGACCAAGACGAGTCAAATAATCGTTAGAAGCCTGCGCCTGCTGAGGCGTCTCGGCAACTTTTGACGTCCAAAACACGGGGCTGAACTTCATATCAACTTCAGTGGCACTACTGGGCGCATAGTCGAGCGATGAGGTGTACCTGTTTACGGGGCCTTTTCCACTGACGCCGTAACTGTTTTTAGTGCCTGTACCAAAGGCAGTTGGCTCAATCGTCAGCGTGATTGGATAGGTGGCATCAGGCGCAACCAATACCCAATTACCAACAAATTGCGCTACCCTATTGGGGTTGACAGGCTCAACAGAGAAGGCCTGCTTTTTGGAACAACCTGCGAATCCAACCAAGGCTGTGCAGGCAATCAGCAGCGTTTTCATAGCGATTCTGTTGGGTTAGCGATTTTTCCCATGAACAAAATCGTGCCGGATGCTTTCTCGTGAATCACCACCACAAAGGGCCGGTCGCAGAGGTACGGTTGCGGCCCCAACGACGTGACGCCCACGCCAACGCTCGTAACAGCGGCTGCCGTAGTTCCTTTTTCATCCACAGCCACATAGGCTTTTTGCTTCACCGACGTCAGCAGCAGCCCGCCGTTGGGGTTAATACCCGTGAAATCGGCGCGGGGGGTGAAGGCGGTAGGCATACCCATCTGGCTCAGTATGTCGTTGAGTTCGGTTTCATATCGCAGCTTGAACCGGGGTAGGCCAATATCTATTTTGCCGCCCGTCATATCCGTTTGCAGTTGCGTCCAATCGGCGGGGGTAAGTGTACTCAAGAGCTTGTCGGCGGTGTTTTCGGGGGTGGGCAGCAGCACCGTCATGGCCGTGTTGCCACTACCGTAGGGCAATTCAAAGGCCGTGTAGGTGGGGCGAAAAGCACGGCGCAGGTCGGTGTCGAGGCGCATCATCTTCACCTGTTTCTTGCTGCCATTGGCCAGCGTAAAGGGCAAATCGACGGTTTTGGCGGGGTCGAACTGCGCTTTCCAGTCGCCTTTGAAATAAATAGCGTTCAGCAACAGCATCACCTCATCGGGGCGGAGCGATTCTAACACTTTCGGAATCAGGCCGTTTGTTTTGCTGCCAGCCCAGTCATTGATGATCCCTACGCTGGCCGGGGCGTTGAAATCGAGGCCACTTACGCTGGCCAGAAAACTAGTGGTCAGCGTGTTCTGAAACGCGGGCGTTACCGTAAATCCGTTGCGGTACCACACCGAGTTAGCCAGTTTGATTTGCACCTGCGGGTCCAGCAACGGCAGGTCCTGCATCAGTTGCGAATACGCCTGGTTCAGATCCATCAGCGACTGCCCGTCGGCGTTCAGGACCTTGAGCATCTCGGTTTTGGTAGTGCCGTTAGCACCGTTCAGCACCATGCCGAGGGCCATGTGAAGGCTCAGCGGCGAAAAAAACACGTCGCCACCAGTTGCCGACTGGTTCAACCGCTTAAAGGCATCGAACGCAAACGCCGACGTCTGTTGCACCAGTGGCGCAGCAATGCGCAGCTGCCGGGCCGACGGCGCAGGGCCGCAGCATTCCTTCACGCTGCACCCCGTTACCACCCACAGGCTTAGGCCCACGGTGGCTACCAATAAGAAACGCAACTTGTTCATAACGTGGGGGTTGGTCATTCGCTTCGCTGTCATTCATTGCCTTCACAACTAATGACGATTGAATGACAGCGAAGCGAAATGACTAATAGTTTAAAAATGCCTGTCAACGCTAAAACATACACCCATATTTTGGGGCAGGGCCTGCACGCCTACTTCGGGTTTGGTGATTGAGTGCAGGCTCTGCTGGAACGTACCGGCCAACGACGCCGACCAGTGTTTGTCGGGCCGGAAACGGAGCCGCATCCCGGCAGTGCCCGCCACCGTAATGGGGCGGTAGACACCGTCCTGCGTTTTCACGGTGATGGCATCGGCCACGGTGTTGCGCACAAACAGGTTCGAGACCATACCCGTCAGAAATGCCAGACCAAACTTGCGGCGGGGGCGCAGTTCATAGCTGAGCTGTACCGGCACCTGCACAAACTGATAGGTGTTGCTAACCCCATGAACCACTGCCCGGTCATAGCTGGTGCTGGTCACAAATGCGTTGCGTTGCGCGGTGGCCGTATAGCCATTATTACCATCCAGGGCACTATTTGCCACCATCTGATTGGCGCTGTTGCCCACCAGATCAGTATAGAGCGTAGGAGCGTTGGCAAAGGCAGCACTGTTTTTATCAGCCGATAGGGCCGACGAACGAACCGGACTTTGCACCACCGATTGCCCGTTGAGCAAGCCCACACCCGACTCCACCGTCCAGTGGTCGGATAGGGGTATGCCCACGCTCATTTGTAGGGCAATGGCCCGCCCGGCACGGCTATCAAGGGCCAGAGCAGGCACGGGACCGGCACCCGACGTCAAGGCGTTTGTTGGTGCGTTGTTGGTGTAGGCCAGGCCACTGACCGGCCGCATGGCCACCGACGGGTTAAACGACGACGCAGCCATACCAGCCGAAATCCACGCTTTCTGGCGGCCTTTTCGGGCGGATTTTGGGGCTTCATCCAGCATCTTTTCCGACTGTGGCAGTTCCGGCGAAAACCAGACAATGCGCTCATTGCCAACCACTTGCTTCGGCAATTCACGGATAGCTAATGACTGAATCATGGGCGTAAGCTGCTCATACAGTGCCACTTGCTCATTGGTTATTGCTGGCGCAGGTACTACGACCAATGCCGGGGCAAGCTGTTCTGCGCCATTCGGTACGGTTGGCATGGGGGGCACCACTGTTCCACCTGTTGCTGACGGCACAAAGCGTGAATGCATCGACTGCGAAAAGGCCAGTTGCGTCTGCATGTCCGAGACCGGCGCGGGCTGGTTGGCTGCGGCGCGGGTCAGTGTAGTGGGGCGCACGGCCTGATCCATGCCACTGGCCAAACGGGTGGTCTGTTGCACCGACACCTGCATCGAAATCGTCACTGATTCGCTCGACTCAAACTGGCTGATGGTGTCGGCCGACGCAGCAGCTTCGGAAGCCACTACCGAAGCCAGCACGTTGGGTTTTTCGCTAGCAACAGGTGGAGCTATCCGAGCAATATGGCGCGGGCTGGCGGGCCACTGAACGCCTGTCTTCGCCGCTGCGTGCGCATCTGATCGCGCCACCGACTCAGCCGCTGTAGAGCCAGTAGCAGGCGCGGGTGGAGTAGTTGGCGAGGTTGCCGGGGTAATTGCCTTTTGTTGCTTTTCAGCAGCCAACTGATTGCCATTCAATCTATTAGTGTCAGTAGTACGTAGACTCCACCAGCCCAGCAAGGCCAGGAGCAAGGCCGCGGCTATGCCCGCCACCCACCGCCCAAACACTACCGAACGGCTGGGGGCATAGGTCAGTAAGGGCAACACGCCGTCCTCATCGTCGAGGTCGAGCTGGCGTTCAATACCACTCCAGACGCGGGCGGGCGGGGCTTCGCTGGCGTTCTGAAAAGCCGATGCCCACGCGCTGTCGGGCGTGCCCGATGGCGGTGGTACGCCGGGGCTGCCCGATGGGGGGTTGTTAGACGAAAACGTGTTGGAACGATTCATGGCAAATAATCGGTACGAATAGGTTGGTCGGCCAGGAGCTTCTGTTGGAGCAGCCCCCTGGCGCGAAAAAATTGCGATTTCGATGTCCCTTCCGAAATACCCAGCAAGGCGGCAATTTCGGGGTGGGTATAGCCTTCTACGGCGTATAGGTTAAAGACGGTCTGGCAACCCGTGGGCAACTCCTGCACCAACTGAAGCAGGTACTGGTAGTTGAGCGTGGGCAGCACGTCGGCGTTTTGTGGCAAAAAATTCGCCACTTCCTCCACGTCTGTCATGTGATCGAAGGGTTTGTTTTTGCGGAGGTGTTTCAGCGCCGTGTTGATGGCAATGCGCTTCAGCCAAGCCTCCAGTGGGCATTCAAACCGAAACTGGTCCATATGCCGAAACACTTTCACAAACGAATCCTGCAACACATCGGCAGCTTCGTCGGGGTCTTTTATGTAGCGTTTACAGACGGCAAAGAGCTTTCCGGCAAACCGCTCGTAGAGCAGTCGCTGCGCAGCCCGGTCCTGATTCCGGCACCCGTCTACAAGCGTTCGTTCATCCAGCATACTGTGTAGGTACGTTAAAGACCCACCGACTACTGATTGCGTTGGAACGGTGGGTAAAAAAAGTTTGGTAGCCCTTTCTCAAGGTTAGAGCCGACAGGCAATAGCATAGAGCCAAGAGGTGAGAAGCAAGAGACAAGACGAAAGATTAGTTCGAACCAAACAAGTCTTGTCTCTTGCTTCTTATTTCTTGTTTCTTGCTTCTCATCTCTTGCTTCTTGTCTCTTGCTTCTCATTTCTCACTATGAAACAGACACGACGCCACTGGCTTAGTACAACGCTGAACATGAGCGCTTTAGCGCTTGCTACTCCGCTACTGGCCGAACGTGTAGCCACCCGCCCCGCCGTGCGCATTGGTGCCTGCGACTGGTCTATTGGTCCCGCCGCCGACATCGCCTGTTTCGACGTGGCCAAGCGTATTGGCCTCGACGGCGTACAACTCAGCTTCAACACGCCCGCCAAACCCCAGCACTTACAACAAACTGCCGTACAACAAGCGTACCTGGATGCCGCCAAACGTACGGGCGTTCGCATTGGCGGGCTGGGCATTGGCGCGCTCAACGAGGTACCCTACAAGTCGGACCCGCAGACCGAACAGTGGGTGCATGATAGTATTGGCGTGGCCAAAAGCCTGGGCGTGAAGGCCGTATTACTGGCATTCTTCGCCAAAAATGACCTCCGCAACGACCCTGCGGGCATTACCGAAGTGGTGCGTCGGCTGAAGGCGGTGGCACCCGTAGCCGAACGGGCGGGGGTGCAACTCGGCATTGAAAGCTACCTCACCGCCGAACAGCACCTCGACATCATTGACCGGGTGGGGTCGTCGGCTATTAAGGTCTATTACGACCCTCGCAACGCCACCGACGCGGGCAACGACATTTTCCGGGAAATTGCGCTGCTGGGCAAACGACATATCTGCGAACTACACATCAAGGAAAACGGCGTCCGCCTGGGCAACGGCACCATCGACTGGCCCCGCGTGCGGCAGGCACTGGCCGACGCGGGCTACGAAGGCGACGGCTGGATGCAGATTGAGTGGGCCAAAACCAAAGACGACGATACAGTGGCTGCCTACCAGCATAATCTGGCCTATGTAAAGCGTAACTTAGTGTAAACAAACACAACCATCATCCGTGAAAAAGTCTGTCAATCCGTTAGTTGCGTTTCTGCTGCTATCCTTGACCAGTTTGGCCCAAACAACGACACCCGCTGCTGGCATGGAGCAGGTAATCAACAGCCCATTCAACAACCAGACCCTTCGCCGGTTTGACCTGAGCGAAACGGGACTAAAAGGCACGCCTATGGCCCTGCCAGACTGGGCACCGGGTACGCTCACCTTCAAATCGGGCAACACCATTGCCAACGCGCTATTTAATTATGATGCCTTGCATCAGGAGTTATGGGTGAAGCGGTCACCAAAAGATTCGGTCCGCTATGCGGCGGCGGGTGTCAGGCATGTAATGATACAATTACCAAATGCGCCTCAACCAACTCGTTATGAACAGCTTACCGGCTTAACCACCGACGATGTTGCCCTAAAAACGGGTCTGGTCCGGGTGGTGTATCAGGGCGCTTACTCACTGGTGCAGTTGCCCGTCAAGCAGTTCTACAAAGCCCCGGCCAAGCAGGCATACGGCGAGACGCAGGTGTTTGATGAGTTCCGCGACGAGTCAGTCTATTATATTATCCGCCCCGACAAAACCGCCGAACGCGTGAAACTCAACCGGAAATCGCTGACGGCAGCCCTGCAAAGCAAAGGCCCGGCGTTTGAAACCGTATTGAAAGACAAGAAGTTAGACCCCAAAGTAGAAGCTGACGTAGCTACGGCGCTAACGGGACTTTAAACAAGTTTACTGTTTGCTGTAAACTAAAAGATATGAAACTCACCCTCCCCTTGTTCGCCGCCTGGCTCTGGACACTGCCAACGGGACAGCCGGAACCCGTTGACCCGAACCGGCTCTTCCTGCCCGACGACCTGGAGGCGACGCTCTGGGCTGAGGGGCCAATGTTTTATAATCCTACCAACATGGATCTCGACGCGCGGGGCCGCGTCTGGATCACGGAAGCCGTTGATTATCGGGACTTTAACAACAAGCCCGACACCCACCTGACCCACCCCAACGGCGAGCGCGTGATGATTCTGGAAGACACCGACCACGACGGCAAAGCCGACAAGTCGACGGTGTTTGTAGAGGACAAAGAACTGGTGTCGCCGCTGGGCATTGCCGTGCTGGGCAACAAAGTGTACGTCTCCTGCGCTCCCAGCCTGGTGGTCTATACCGACGAAAACGGCGACGACAAAGCCGACAAGAAAGAGATTTTTCTAACTGGTTTCGGCGGCCTGGACCATGACCATTCGCTGCACGCGCTGGTGGCAGGTCCCGATGGCAACTACTATTTTAACACGGGCAACGCCGGGCCGCACCATGTTACCGACAAGGCAGGCTGGACCCTGCGGTCGGGGAGTTTGTACGTGGGCGGCACACCCTATAACAAGCTCAACAAGGGCAATCAGGTAAGCGACGACGGGCGCGTGTGGGTGGGCGGGCTGGCGCTGCGCATCCGCCCCGACGGCACCGGCCTGAAAGTGATGGCGCACAACTTTCGGAACAACTACGAAACCGGCATCGACTCGTATGGCAACCTGTTTCAGAACGATAACGACGATCAGGTGGTGGCCTGCCGCACCAGTTTTCTGATGGAGGGCGCCAACGCAGGCTATTTCAGCAGCGACGGCACCCGCTACTGGCAGGGCGACCAACGCCCCGGTCAACCCATTCCCACTGCGCACTGGCACCAACAAGATCCTGGCGTGATGCCCGTTGGCGACATCAGCGGGGCGGGTTCGCCCACGGGCGTGGTGGTGTATGAGGGCGACGAACTGGGCGAGGCGTACCGGGGCACGCTGCTCAGCGCCGAGGCGGGCCGCAACGTAATTTTTGGGTATAAACTCAATCCGCAGGGAGCCGGTTACGACCTGAGCAACCGCCGCGATCTCATCAGCACCTTTCCCAAAGTAGATGAGAATTACAAGTGGAACGACGTCGGCGACGATCCGCGCAAGTGGTTTCGTCCGTCCGATGTGTCGGTGGGACCAGACGGGGCCATTTACATTGCTGACTGGTATGACCCCATTGTGGGGGGCCACGCCATGCACGACAAAAAAGGGTATGGACGCATTTTTCGTATTACGCCCAAAGGCAAAAACCTGACCGTGCCAACGCTGAATTTGACAACCACCAAAGGCCAGATTGCCGCGCTGCAAAGCCCGGCCATCAACGTTAGGCTGCTGGGATTCAATGCGTTGCGGATGCAGGGCGACAAGGTAGCTAAGCCCGTTTCCGAACTGCTCAACGCACCTAACCCCTACCACCGCGCCCGCGCTGTTTGGCTACTGAGCCAGCTTGGTCCCAAAGGCCATGAACTGGCAACCAACGCCCTGACCAACGCCGACCCGCAACTTCGGCTCACAGCGTTTCGAGCGTTAAAAGAGCAACCGGCCACTACCCTCGTTTCGCTGTGTAGGCAACTAGTGAATGACCCCTCCCCCGCTATGCGGCGCGAAGTAGCCATTGCCCTCCGCGACGTACCCGCCCCCCAGGCGGTGCCGCTGCTACTAACGCTCATGAACGGCTACGACGGCAGTGACCGCTACTACCTCACCGCCCTCGGCATTGGCGCACAAGGCAAGGAATCACCTATTGGTCAGGCAATTACGGCTCAGCTATCACCCGACCCTGCCAGCTGGAATCCCAAACTGGCCGATCTGCTTTGGGAACTGCACCCCGCCGAAGCCACTGAGCTATTCACGAAATGGGCTAGTAATCAAGCCCTTACCGCCGATGCCCGGCAGCAGGCCCTGACCGGGCTGGGCTTTGTGCGTACCCCCATGGCCGCCCGCGCTATGGTCGAACTGGCCAAATCGAGGGATACGACGCTGGCGAAGCAGGCTGCCTATTGGGTGGCCTTCCGGCGGGGAAACGACTGGGCTACGCTCGTGAATTGGGACGAATTGCTGCCCAATAAACTATCTGACGCTGAGCAACAGGTGTTGGCCCAACGCCAGCAATTGCTGGATGAATACGTATCCATAGCCGACAAGACCAAACTAGCCGTGAGCATGGCCCACACTCCCGAAGGTGGTCGTTTGCTGGTGGGCCTTGTAGCCGACAGAAAACTACCAAAAGAGCTTGTGGGGCCTGTTTCGGAGGTGATTTTCACCAATCCAGATCAGAGCGTGCGCACCATGGCGAGTGATTATTTCAACAAACCCGGCACAGCCCGCACAGTATCGATTCGGCAGATTGCGAGCCTCACCGGCAACGCCGAAGTGGGAAAGGCTGTCTTCACCACTAACTGCGCCACCTGCCACAAACACGGCGCGGCTGGTGCCGAAATTGGGCCGGAACTGACTAAAATCCACGAGAAATTCGACCGCAACGGTCTGCTTGATGCCATCGTGAATCCCAGCGCGGCTCTGGCGTTTGGCTATGAACCCTGGCTCATTACGACCAGAAACGGGCAGACCTACTATGGATTCCTGATCTCTGACGGTGCCCAGGCTATCGTAGTGAAAGACGCCGCCGGCCAAAAACACACCCTGCCCACGGCTCAGGTTGCTTCGCGCAAGCAATACACCACCAGCCTTATGCCCGACCCCGTTGCTATGGGCCTCACCGACCAGCAACTCGCCGATTTATCCGCGTTTTTGCTGAAGCGATGATTAGTAAAGGACAAATTGGTTGCGCCTTGTGGGTTGGCGCTCTAACGCCTGGCCCTTCGACTGCGCTCAGGGTGACAACGACCTTGAATCAACTTTACTAATCTGAATCAACTGCCCTGTCACCCTAAGCGCAGTCGAAGGGCCCGGGGCGCGGAGCCGTGCGACAGCAACTTAGAGCGCCAACCTACCAAAATTAACCCCACAAAAAATGCCCGCTCCTAATTCAGAAGCGGGCATTTTTTCATGGGAAATAACGTCTCTATTACGCCGTAACAGGCTCAGCGTGAGGCTGCACCATTTCGAGGTCTGGCTTCGATTGGTCGTCGAGGGTGACGCGGCCACGTTCTTTACGCACAATGCGCGAGTAAAGCGATACTTCCTGGCTAAACAAGAACGTAAACAGCAGCTTCACATACGAGGTGTGGTATTTCAGCGTGTCGTAATACTCTGGTGCCGAGTGCTTCACCTGGGGTAGTTTGTTCCAGGGGATTGAGGGAAAATCGTGGTGCTCGTTGTGGAAACCTACGTTCAGGTTCACGCCGTTGAGCTGACCGTAGTAGCTGTAGGTCTCCTGTTCAGGGTCAAGGGTAAGGTAGTGTTCCTGAATCCAGCGGGCACCCAGCGGATGCAGCCCTACCGAAAAGAACAAACACATCACCATAAACGCCAGGGCTTTCCAGCCGAAGAAAACCACAATCAGGGTATCGAAAATCAGTTGCGCCACAATGTTGGCTACTACCCACTTGTCAATCACGGCCAGCTCAATGCAGCGCAGGGTGCGAATGCCCTGGAAAACAGGAAATAGCAGCAGCCAGATAGCCTTACCAATGGCGTAGTTGTTAATCAGCTTGGCCTCGTACCAATCGGGCAGGTCGGCATCAAGCTCATGTACCCCCTGGAAGGCGTGGTGCTTGATATGGAAGTTTTTGAACGAAATAGCCGTGGGGAACACCGTAGGCAAATTGGCAAAAATACCCGTCCAGATGTTGGCGGCGGGCTTGCGGAAAATCAGGTTGTGGGCCGCTTCGTGAATACAGATAAACAGCGTATGGGCCGGAAACGCCCCAACAAACCAGGCAGCCGCCACAATGAGCCACCACGACTGGTCGCGCAGGAGCCACGCCATACCGATGAGCATAGCTACGCAGCCCAGGGCCACCCAAAACGTGACGGGATTTTTCTGACCAATCAGCTTTTTCACCTCCGGGTGAGCCTTCATGATCTGCCGGGTCCGCATCCGGTGCGGTTCCGCTTTGGTTGAATAAGTAAAGTCGTTCACTAATGTTGCCATATTCAGGGATTGATGAAAATCAGGGCTAAAGGCCAGGATTATAGTTTTTGCACTGTTACGAATAGACAAAAATAAACAGAATTGAGTGCCCCCCAACCGTCTGCTAGTCAAGATTTCAAATCTTGACCTAGTTAACATCTCAAAAAAAAGACGCACCAGCCAGGAGCCGGTGCGTCTAACCATTGGTTCGTAATCAAGACATTTATAGCGTAAACGCATACCCTACCGAAACGCCCACGGTGCGGTTGCGCACGGGGAGGTTCACGAGGGGCACTTGCAGTTGGCGCGTGAAACCGTAGTCGTAGCGGGCCTCAACAAAGAATTTGCCCGCGCCCATATCGGCAGAGAGACCTAGCCCACCTACGCCGCTGAAGTCCCAGTGGTTGATGGCCCCGCCAATGCCCAGGGGCACGTCCATGTTTTTGGTGGTAAACAGAGCTGTAGCGCGGGTACGAATACGGCCATCAAACGCGTAGCCAACGGCTGGTCCGGCGAAGATATAGGGCTTAACGGGGCCGTCGGACAGGTTTACTTTCAACAGCAGCGGCGTCTGGATAGACTGAATCTGGTAGGCCACCCGCGCCCCAATAGGAATGTCGAGAATGCCGAGATTGAGACTGGTACCTTCGCGCAGCAGAAAACCTTTTTGCACAAAAGCTACTTCGGGACGGAACGATACGCGCTCACTCAGGGGCACTTCCAGGAAAATAGCACCGGTAGGGCCGGGCGAAAATTCGGGTTGCACGGGCAGGTTTTGCAGCAGCGACGGCTCGGAGACGTTGCTCCAGGTGGCACCGCCCCGCACCCCCACCTGAACCTGGGCGAACGAAGCTGTGGTAACGAAGAAAAGGGCGACAAGCGAAAGGGCGGAAGCAAACAGACGGTTCATGGTATACTGAGGGTTAAATTGGGATGACCCCGATGAAAAACTGGGGAAGTAAACGGTCTGGTATAGGCGTCTTTCGGTTAATACATCGGTTGGATGCATTGACGAGCGCAGGGATTAATGACCCCGCCAAATTATTTTGGTAGGGCTTTCTGCTTTACTTGCACCCACCATAGCCGCCAGTTGCCTTCATCGCCTTACCTAACCCCATGAAATACGTAAAGCCTACCAAATTCAGCTACCTGCCCAAACCCCTCGACCGGCTCGATGTGATCGGCCTGTTTGAGTGCGATCCTTTTGGCAACTGGCTGTTGTTCAGGCGAATGATTATTGCTGTGGTAGGTTGGTTTACCTATTTCCGCTATACCACTGTCAACCGAATCAAGATTGAGGGCACCGAGCACCTAGAGACCCTACCAATCAACAATGTGCTGTTTCTGTCGAATCACCAGACCTATTTTGCCGACGTGATTGCCTTCTTTCACGTGTTCTGCGCCGTGAAATGGGGGTTTAAAGACACCATGCTGCCGCCTGTTTACCTCTTTGCCCCCCGCGCCCGGATGTATTATGTGGCCGCCAGCGAGACTATGCAGAAGGGGATTCTGGCCAAGATTTTCGCCCTCGGCGGTGCCCTAACCATCGAGCGGTCGTGGCGGGCCGACGGGCGTGATGTGAAGCGGGCCGTTGATACATCAGCCGTCGATAAAATCGGGACGGCCCTGCAACATGGGTGGGTCGTGAGCTTTCCGCAGGGCACCACCAAGCCTTATGCCCCCGTGCGCAAGGGTACGGGCCACCTCATCAAAGACAATGACCCCATCATTATTCCGGTGGTGATCAATGGGTTCCGCCGGGCATTCGATAAGAAAGGGCTGCGGTTTAAAAAGCGCAACACACAACTCTCCATCCGGTTTAAGCCCCCTATGGTCGTCGCCCCCGATGAGTCCGTAGAGTCCATCGTCGAACGCGTCCGCGCCGCCATTGAGCAGGACATCCCCGAAGAAATGGACTGGCTGGGGGAAAAAGAAGGGTAATGTACAATGCATAATGTACATCACCCTTCTACGTCTGCATATTCCCCACGTTAAATGACTTGGTGATGGGGGCATGATTGGCAGCTTCAATGCCGAGGGAGATATGGCGGCGGGTGTCGAGGGGGTCAATGACGGCGTCGAACCAGAGGCGGGCAGCGGCGTAGTAGGGCGATAGCTGCGCGTTGTACTGATCCGTAATTTTCTGTAAGAGAGCCTGTTCCGCTTCGGGGGTGATCACTTCGCCTCTGGCTTTTAATGAGGCCACTTGTATCTGCAACAGTGTTTTTGCCGCCGATGCACCGCTCATAACCGCCATTTGGGCTGTGGGCCAGGCCAGCATCAGGCGGGGGTCGTAAGCGCGACCGCAGAGGGCGTAGTTGCCCGCCCCGTAGGAGTTGCCGATGACGACCGTAAACTTCGGCACGACGGAATTGGCCATGGCGCTCACGAGCTTGGCCCCGTCTTTGATGATCCCCCCCTGCTCGGCGCGGCTGCCTACCATAAAGCCCGTTACGTCCTGAATGAACACCAGCGGAATATGCTTCTGGTTGCAGTTCATGATAAACCGCGCGGCCTTGTCGGCGGCGTCGCCGTAGATTACGCCGCCCATCTGCATTTCCACCGCCTGCCCCGCCGTAGCCCCACCCGGACCAACCCGATTTTTGGCTTTTACCACCTTTCGCTGATTAGCCACAATACCTACCGCCCAACCGTCGATACGGGCATAGCCACAGATCAGCGACTGGCCATAATCAGGTTTGTAAGGGTCGAAATCGGAGTTGTCAATGAGGCGGTTCAGTATCGCCATCATATCATAGGGCTTCACGCGGTCTTGTGGCAGGAGCGTGTAGATCTCGGCGGGGTCGAGGGTAGGCGGAGCGGGTGCTACGCGGCTGAAACCAGCGGTGGGGCTGCTGCCCGTTTTGTCTAAAATGCGTTTTATGGCGTCCAGACAGCTTTTATCGTCGGGATATTTATTGTCGATCACGCCCGAAATCTCGGTGTGCATGGCCGCGCCGCCCAGCGTTTCGGTGTCTACATCCTCGCCAATAGAGGCTTTCACCAGGTACGGTCCGGCCAGGTAAATGGAGCCGGTGCCTTCTACGATCAGGGCTTCGTCGCTCATGATGGGCAGGTACGCGCCCCCCGCCACGCAGCTGCCCATGATGGCCGCCACCTGCAACACGCCCATAGCCGAGAGGTGCGCGTTATTGCGGAACATCCGGCCAAAGTGGTCTTTATCGGCGAATACCTCATCCTGCAAAGGCAGATACACCCCCGCACTGTCGACGAGGTAGATGATGGGCAGGCGGTTCTCCATCGCAATCTCTTGCGCCCGGAGGTTCTTTTTGGCCGTAATGGGAAACCAGGCCCCAGCTTTTACGGTGGCATCGTTGGCTACAACCACACACAACCGCCTCGACACATACGCAAGCCCCGTAACCACACCGCCCGACGGACACCCGCCATGCTCGGCGTACATACCCTCGCCCGTAAACAGGCCGATTTCCAGAAACTGAGTATCGGTATCAGTCAGATAATCAATACGTTCGCGGGCGGTGAGCTTGCCTTTTTTGTGTTGATCGTCAATTTTTTTCTGCCCGCCACCCAGTTGTGTCTGGGCCGTTTTTTGGGCAAGGTTATCAAGGAGGGTTTGCATGATGAAGGTTTAGAAGTTGATGAAAAATTGAAATGACTTTTACTTATTGACGTACTTTTTCAAAGCAAATGACCCGTTTTGGGCGGGTCATTCGTTTATTATTTCGTGAAAATCTTTTTTGGAAAGGCCCAGTGAACGAAGTGCGTTCTGAATAATGAATTCTGGCACCGGATCAATGTGTGTCTGAAAGGTAATTGGTCGCGTTAATCCTTCTTTCCGCCAGTGTTCATGACCACTATTTATCTTATAAAAAGTACAACCAACCTTTTGCAGAAACTTGCGGTATTCACTTATCGAAATATTAGACAGTTTTTGCGTACCCATAACACTCAGGCAAAAGCTGGAATATGGGCAGGCTGATCAAATTTTTTAAATGGTCTGTTGGTAACGATATCTGTTAAGTGCTCATTCCCAGTCAATAAACTAGTCCAGAGCGGTACAGCCACGGTATGCGTTTGAGGGTCAACAAACCATCCTAAACGACGCAAATCGGCCAACAGCGTGTTTTCTTTTGTCGTATAAGAAAGATATTCTTCTAACGTAATAGCGAAACTCGACCGAGCTTCGAACTCGTCATTGCCATAGCCATATAGATCCAGCGCAGGCGAGTAAACGACGTGAACATCCTCTTCGATATATGACAGCAGCGCTAGCCGAATATCAGCACCCTGATCTGATTGATTCATGTGAGCAACCATTCTTGTTTGCGTAACAAAAATTTAAGTCCGTCAAATTAGAGCAAAAACATAGTATCACAATCCACTATTTCGGCGGAATCGAATCAACCTTCGTTGTGGTGGTCGTGATGACCGTGCCGGGCTTGGCGGCGGCGGGCTTGTCTTTCTTGCCGAATACGGAAAACGACACGTTGATGTATTTTTTGGGGTTTTGCCGGAAATCGGTCAGGAGCTTTTCGAGGCCACCCGCCGTGCGGCTCACGTTGATGTACAGTGAATCATCGGTGGTGAGTTTGCCCAGTGAGCCTTGCCCCTTTTCGATGTTGCCCAGTAGCTTCTGCAAATTATCAATCGACTTGTTGGCGTTGTTGAGCGTCTGCTTCAGTTGCAGCGCATTCAGCGAGTCGGCGAAGGTACCGGCCTTGTTCAAAATCGGCCCCAGGTCGCGGGTGGTTTTGTCGAGGGATTGTGAGAGGTGGTTTACGTTGGCCAGGGCGGCTTTGAGACCGGCGCGGTTTTCATTCAAAGCCGAATTGAGAGTACCTGTTACGCCATTGGCCCCACGCAGGGTCTGGTTTAATAGCCCGCCCGTCTGGTCGAACTGGGCCACCACATAATTGAGCCTGCGGGTAAGCGAATCCACGTTATTCAGTACCGGCAAGGTCTTTTCTTTAATCAGACTCGAAATGCCCTGCTCAGTCGAAGCAACCAGTGCCCCTTCGTCCATGACGGCCCCGGCGGGGTTTAGTTCGAGGCGGATGATCTTGCCACCCAGCAACCCACCGTCGGCCAGCATGGCTTTTGACCCCTGCCGGATCACCACGTTTTTGTTCATGTCGAGCGTGACAAGCAGCTTGTTCCCCCGGTCGGGCATGAGGTCAATTTTGGCCACCCGCCCCACGTTCAAGCCATTGAGCAACACGGGGTTAGAACTGGTCAGCCCATCGACGTTGTCGTAGATAACGGTGAATTGCTTATTCTTTTTGAAGATGTTGGTTCCCTTCAGGAAGTTGAACCCGAAGAAGAACATCGTGAGTGTGACGAGGGCCAGCAACCCTACTTTCGCCTCCTGTGAAAATTTCATGTAAAGTTTTGAATAATCTATGCCCGGACACCTGCGTTTCCGGCGCTACACTCTATAACCGGATTGGGGCAGGAATTGTGCCAAGACAGTATGCAGTTCGACAGTATGCAGTGGGCTGACGCACGTGTAGTTCGCGTCAGCCCACTGCATACTGTCGAACTGCATACTGTCTCACTCCCCCTCCATATCATGCTTATATTGCTCGAAAGCTTTGTAGACGGCGGTGGTGATGCGGTCGCGGCCTTCTTCCGAGGCCAGGAAGTCTTCTTCGTCGGCGTTGGTGAGGTAGCCGGTCTCAACCAATACGCTGGGCATGGTGGTGCGCCAGAGTACCAGAAAGCCCGCCTGCTTCACGCCGTTGCTCTTGCGGTCGGCGGTGCGGCGGAAGTTGCGCTCTACTTTTTCGGCAAAATTGATGCTACTACCCAAAAACGCGTGCTGGTAATTGGCCAGCATAATGTAGGCCAGCGGCGAGTTAGGGTTAAAGCCCTTGTAGGTCTCCTGGTAGTTGGTTTCTTTCAGGATAACGGCGTTTTCCCGCTTGGCCACGTCGAGGTTACCTTCTGTTTTGTGCAAACCCATAGTGTAGGTCTCGGTGCCGTGAACGGCCTTCGAGACGGGGTTGGCATTGCAGTGGATGGAGATAAACAGGTCGGCGCGGTTGCGATTGGCAATGGCCGACCGTTCGGCGAGTTCAATAAACCGATCAGTGGTGCGGGTGTAGATCACGCGCATACTGGGCATCTCTTCCTTGATCTTGCGGCCTATTTGAAGGGCAATTTTCAGGTTGAGGTTTTTTTCTTTGGCATAGCGCCCGTGAGTACCAGGGTCTTTGCCGCCATGGCCTGCGTCGAGCACGACGGTACGAATCTGGTTGGCCCGCCCAGCCTGCCGGGGTTGCCCGCTGGCAACGGTGTCGTCCTGCCAGGCCGGTTTGGGTAAGTTGGTGAGTGCCAGCAATGGGCCGAGCACCACCAAAAGTAGGACAATCTTAACAAGCCAACGGGCCATGTGTGTGTGGGGTGATTTAATAGTATTTAACAGCAAAATGCGATTCGGGGCAGTATTGGGTACCTGATCGTGGGTAACTTTGTCGAAGCCGCGTTTAGTAACCGAACCGGCAAATGTAATTTTTGATAGAACCCAAAATACGACTTATTATTTTACGGGTCATAAAATACACGCTGATTCTGTGGCTACTACCGTCGTTGGTGGCCGGTTTATACGCGCAGAATCAGCCCGTCAATCCCATTCGTTCGGCCCCGCGAACGGTGGCACCGCTGGCGCCCAAAGCCCCCCGGTCTACCACCGGCGTGGCCCCGCTGACGCTACCCCGCAAAGCGCTGGCCAGCACCGACACCAGCCGCCGCGACACCACCAAAGCCGCGCCCGACCAGTTTGCCACCGCCGTGAAATACGCCTCGCGTGACTCCAGCCTGGTAAGCGGCCAGATTGTAGAGTTGTGGGGCGACGCCCAGGTAGTATACGGCGACATTTCGCTCAAGGCCGACTACATCAAGCTCAACCAGGCTACCAACGAGGTATTTGCGCGGGGACGGTACGATTCGACGGCCAAAAAAGTGGTGGGTACACCCGTCTTCAAGGATCGCAATGAATCGTACGACACCAAGGAGATTCGCTACAATTTCAAGACCAAAAAGGCCCTGGTGTCGGGCATCATTACGCAGCAGGGCGAAGGTAACATTCGGGGGAAGACGGTGAAGAAAGACGCCGAAGATAACCTCTATATCCGGGGTTCGATCTATACCACCTGCAACCTCACCACGCCCCACTTCCACATCAACGCCCCCCGGCTGAAGGTGGTGCACAATAAACAGGTGGTGTCGGGGCCGTTCAACCTGGTCATCAACCAGATTCCGTTGCCCATTGGGTTGCCCTTCGGGTTCTTCCCGTTTCCGAAGAAAAAAGACATCGGCGTGTCGGGGATCATTATGCCGCAGTATGGCGAAGAACCCAATGGGCGGGGCTTCTACCTGCGCGACGGGGGCTACTACTGGGCGGTAAATGAGAACATTGGTATGCAGTTTACCACCCAGCTTTACTCACGCGGTAGCTGGGGCGCGGGGGTGTCGGGAGCTTACAACAAGAAGTACCGCTACGGCGGGTCATTCCAGCTTCGGTTCAACCGCAACTTACCAGGCCTACTCATCGATAAGTTGAATCAGGAGCAGGCGCGGAATGATTTTACCATCGCATGGTCGCACGCGCCGCAGAACATTGGGCGGCGGAGTTCGTTTTCGGCCAATGTCAACGTGTCGTCCAACAGCTATAACCAGTTCAACACCTACAGCGTGCAGCAGGTGAGTCAGAACGTGGCGGGGTCGTCAGTGCAGTACAGCCGCACGTTTGGGCAGTATGTGCGGGCGGGGGCCAATTTCCGGGTGAACCAGCAGTTTGGGCAGGTAAACCAGATCACGGGTGTCCGCGAAAACGGCAAAACCGACGTCTCCACAGATTTCAACCTGGCCGTAAACCAGATTGCGCCGTTTGCGCTGAAGGGTGGCACGGGCCGGTGGTATGAGAGCTTCCGCGTAGGTTTCCAGTTCGATGCCTCAGCGCAGGTGAACAACACCGTCCGCAACCGGATTGACACCAGCGGCCTGGGTTTTGCCATTGCCGTGCCAGTAGGCGTTACGCTCAACAACCGCGAGCAAATCGTGCGCGACAGCCTGGCCAACGCGGCCATTGTGAGGGCGGGTGGCACCGTGCCCGACCCCAACCTGATTGCGTTTTCGTTTGCCAACGCGGCCCGCATCTGGGACAACCGAAACGTGACCATGCGCTACAGCATTCCGGTGTCGCTGCCCAACTTCAAACTGGCCCGGTACATCAACTTCACCCCCGGCTTCAGCATCAACGGCGACATCTACAGCCGAAAGCTGTCTTATACGCTGCTAGATGATCAGAAGACGGTAAGGATCGACACTGCACGCAACTTGTTCCCGACCTACACGTTCTCCACCAATGCCAGCGTAAATACCCGCCTCTACGGGACGTATTTCATCCGCGGGAAGCGCATTGAGGCCATTCGGCATACGGTGGCTCCCTCTATAACACTGAGCTACACACCTGACTTTTCGGGCGCAGCATTCGGGTTCTACACCGTGCTGCCTGCGGTGGGCGCACTGGCGGCCCTGCCCGAATACCGGCGCACCCTGTCGAACTACCGGGGGCTGGGCGGCACGTATGGCAGCAGCCCGCCGGGGCAGTCGGCGTTTTTGTCGTTTGGTATTGTGAACCAGCTGGAGATGAAAGTCCGCTCACGCGATGACTCATCGGGGCAGGAATTCAAGAAGATACCCCTCTTCGACAACATCAGCATCAACGGCAGCTACAACCTGCTGGCTCCCGAATACAAACTGTCGCCGATTCAGGTGAGCGCCAACACGCAGATTTTCAAGAACGTCAACTTCAATATCTCGTCTACGTTCGACCCTTACGCGTACCGGGAATACGCTACGTCCTATATCAATCCGTACTCGCTCTACTTCCCTACGGCATCGCAGGGGCAGATTCCGGGCTACATTCAGGCCGCGCCCAACCCCGACAATGCGACCTATCCGCGCTACAACCGGCTGTCTATTTTTGCCGGGCAGGGGCTGGCGCGGCTCACCAACTTGCAGGCGTTTATCAGCACCCGGTTTGCCCCGAAAAAGGCCGATGCACCCAAGAAATCGGCCAACGCCACTGACGCCACCATGAAGGCGATCAACCAAAACCCGGACCTCTACGTCGACTTCAACATTCCCTGGACGGTCAACGTGAGCTATACCTTCGGCTATAGCAGACTTACGCCCATCCAAAGCTCGATTATCCAGACGCTGCAACTGACGGGCGATTTTAGCCTGACGCCGAAGTGGAAATTCACGTTCCAGACAGGGTATGATTTCCAGTACAAATCGCCGTCGCTGACTAACATCGGCGTGAACCGCGACCTGCACTGCTGGGAGATGGCCTTCAACTGGACCCCCTACGCAGGCAGCGCCTTCCGGGGTGGCACCTACTCCTTCGACCTGCGCGCCCGGTCGGCCATTTTGCAGGAGCTAAAACTCAGCCGCCGCCGCTCCTTCTACGACAGCGGTGGCTTCGGCGGCGGCTACGCGCGGTAATTCGGTAAAACCATTTCATGAGGTAGCGGATTTAGTAAGGTACCCGCGCCCCCAGCTCGGGTTTATCTCGACGCTATGTATAATCCGGTTGCTACTTACCGCGTGCAGTTGCACGAAAAATTCACGTTTGCCGACCTCGAAAAACGGCTTGCGTACCTTCAGAAACTGGGCGTGACCACGCTCTACGCTTCGCCTACGCTGGCCGCGACCCCCGGCAGTACCCACGGCTACGATGGTATCGACCCGCAGCGCATCAACCCCGAAATAGGCACCGTGGCGCAGTTGCGGGCCATTGGCCAGGGGCTAAAAGCGCAGGGGATGGGCTGGTTACAGGACATCGTGCCTAACCATTTGGCCTACCACCCCGCCAACCCCTGGATCACCGACGTGCTGGAAAAAGGCCACCAGTCGCTCTACGCGGGGTATTTCGATATTCCCGGCACCAACGAGCTGATGAGCGGCACGCTGATGGCGCCGTTTTTGGGAAAGCCGCTGATGGCCATTCTGGAAGCGGGTGAACTGAAGGTAGCCTACGGGCATCAACGATTGGTACTGGCTTATTACGACACCCATTTTCCGCTGGCTCCGTATACCTATGCTACTGTCTTGCGCACGGATACTACGCCCCCCGCACTGTCCCACTGGCTTGATCAGATCGAAGGTCTATATAGTCCCGAAGCCACGCATCCGCTGCGGTCGTTTGATTATGATAGCCCGCAACAGGCCTATGAGCAACGCGATGTACCCGGCGCGCTAACCCAGGCCCAAACCCCGGCCATTGCCGCCGAACCCGCCACCCGCTGGGACGCAGCCAGGCTGGAACTGGCCGCCCTGATGAGTGATAACGAGGCCGTACGCACGTTTGTAGAAGGCCGTCTGGCGCAGCTAAGCCAGTCGCTGGACGACCTGCACGCGCTGGCCGAGGCGCAGCATTACCGCCTCTGCGATGGCGACGAAACCCGGCGAAGGATTAATTTCCGGCGTTTTTTCACCGTCAATGGCCTGATCTGCCTAGCCGTGGAGCGCCCAGAAGTGTTCACGCAGGTGCACTCGCTGATTCAGGAACTGGTAGACGACGGCACCTTTCAGGGTCTGCGCGTGGACCACGTCGACGGCCTGTTCGACCCGGCGGGGTATTTGGACAGTTTGCGGAAAACGATGGGTGAGGACCCGTATATCGTGGTCGAAAAGATTCTGGAACCGGGCGAAGAACTGCCCAAAACCTGGCCCATTCAGGGCACGAGCGGCTACGAATACCTGGCGCTGGTAAATAACCTTCTCACCGACCCACAGGGCGAAACGCCGTTTACCGATTTCTATAACAAGCTGACTCAGACCAACACGCCCCTGCACGATCAGATCCGTAGCCGGAAAGCCTATATCCTATATCACGACATGGGCGGCGAACTGGCCAACCTGCTCAAATTTTTCCACACCCAAGATCTTGTTTCGCCCGACGAACTGACCGACGTAAACCCCACTATGCTGATGCTGGCCATTGGCGAACTGCTGGTGCAATGTCCGGTGTACCGGTACTACGGCAACCAGTTTCCATTGACTGAAACGGAGGCAAACGACCTTCGCGCCCTGCTGGCCGACGTCCGAAACCGGGCTGTGGAATTGGAAAAGCCCGCTGATTTACTAGAAAAAATTTGGCTTGAAAAGCCACAAACGGCTGACGACGAATACAATAGCCGAGCGTTGCGGTTCTATCAGCGGTGTATGCAGTTTACCGGTCCGCTGATGGCGAAGGGTGTGGAAGACACCTTGCTCTATACGTATTTCCGGTTTATTGGGCATAACGAAGTGGGCGATTCGCCGGAGGCGTTTGGCATGAGTCAGGCCGCATTTCACCAGGCTATGCAGGACCGCCAACAGCACTGGCCTCTGGCATTAAACGGCACCTCGACCCACGACACCAAACGCGGCGAAGACGTCCGCGCCCGGCTGAACGTGCTCACGGCCCTGGGCGATGAATGGACCCAAACCGCCCAACGCTGGCTTGACCAAACCGCCGATGTACGTCACAGTAACATGCCCGACGTGAACGACGCCTATTTCATCCTGCAAACGGTGGTGGGGGCCTACCCCTACGCCGAAAGATCGACCGCTTGGGCTGATGAAGAAAACTTCGCCAAACGCCTCCGCGACTACGTGACGAAGGCGCTTCAGGAAGCCAAGCGCAACACAAATTGGGTGAATCCTAACAAGGCTTACATGGATGCCGCTCATGCTTACATCGACACCGTCCTGGACAAAAACGGCCCAATCTGGCCTGAAATGGCCGATTTCCTAGCTCTTATTGCCGATTTCGGCATCGTCAACTCGCTGGCGCAGGTGCTACTAAAATTCACTACTCCCGGCGTACCCGACGTGTATCAGGGCTGCGAACTCTTCGACCTCAGCCTGGTTGATCCCGACAACCGCCGCGCCGTAAACTACGACCTCCGCGAACAGTTGCTGGCTGAAGTTACTGACGCTGGGGCACAGCCCATGACCCTCTGGAACACCCGCACCACCGGCCAAATCAAGCTCTGGCTTACCCAAAAACTCCTCACCGAACGCCGTAGCCATCCTGACTTCTGGGCTAACGCAGCCTATGTTCCGCTGACGGTTTCAGGTACGTATAGCGAGCATATTTTAGCCTTCGCCCGGCAGCATAATGGGGTGCAGTACGTGACCATTGTACCGCTTCATTTACCCCGGTTAACCCGCGACAATCCACTGGCCATCAACTGGCAGGACACCCGCGTAATCCTCCCCAGCAGTAGCTTATGGACGGACATATTGACCGGAAAAATGGGTAACAGTGCCGAATTAAGCCTGTCTGAGTTGTTTAGCAATGCGTTGCCAATGGCATTGGTACGGGTTGGGTAGTATTTTGACGCGACTAAAAAGTCGCCCTCTGGTGGAGGGATAGGGGCGTACCGTAGCGCCAAGCTGAAGCATGGCGTTAAGCCTCCGGGCCTGAACAGTTGAACGCCATGCTTCAGCTTGGCGCTACGGTATGCCCCTACCCCTCCACCAGAGGGCGACTTTTTAGTCGCGTTGGACCGAATGCCGTGATGGTTTACGGAGCCAATCAGACCGTCTATGTGTTTTGTCATGAGAGCGTCAGGGGCATGAAATTTCCAAATCCCCGTTATTTTTACCCAGCCACCGAACGCATTGACTTTGAACACTGTAACCTCCACCGTAAACGAACGCCTTGAACTGGCCCATAACTACGTCCTGCACACGCACCAAAACGTGTTTCTGACGGGGAAGGCCGGGACCGGAAAAACCACGTTTCTGCACCAGATTCGGCAGATTTCGGCCAAGCGGCTGGTGGTGGCGGCACCCACCGGCGTGGCAGCCATCAACGCGGGGGGCGTCACAATTCACTCGCTGTTTCAGTTGCCATTCGGGCCAATCGTGCCGGAGGTGATGCAGGAAAACCGCAAGTTCAGCCGCGACAAAATCAAACTCCTCCGCACCCTCGACCTGCTCATCATCGACGAGATCAGCATGGTCCGCGCCGACGTGCTCGATGGGATCGACGCCGTACTGCGGCGGTATCGGTATAACCAGGAACCCTTCGGCGGGGTGCAGTTGCTGCTCATCGGCGACATGCAACAGCTGCCGCCCGTGATTCGGGATGAAGACTGGGCCTTGCTGCAACCCCACTACGACACCGGCTACTTTTTTAGCAGTCATGCCCTGCAAGCCACTGATTATGTGTCGATCGAACTAACGCACATCTACCGGCAGGCCGATCAGCGGTTTATTGACCTGCTCAACGGCGTGCGTGAAAAGACCATCGGCCCCGACGGACTAGCCGACCTAAACCAGCGCTACCTGCCCGATTTCCAGCCCGCCGACGACGCGGGCTACATCACGCTTTCGACCCATAACCAAACAGCGCAGGCCATCAACGCCCAAAAACTCGCCGACCTCACCACGCCGCTGCACACCTTCGAGGCCGCCATTGCCGACGAATTTCCCGAACAGCTTTACCCCACCGAGGCTACGCTGAATCTGAAAGTGGGGGCGCAGGTGATGTTCGTTAAGAATGATTCGTCGCGCGAAAAGCTGTACTATAACGGCAAAATCGGCCAGATCAAAGCCATTGACGACGATGGCGTAACGGTGCAGTGCCCCGGCGAACACCACGACCTAACCATTGGCCCCGAAGAGTGGCAGAACATCCGCTACACGCTCGACCCGGAGACCAAAGAAATCAAGACCGATATCATCGGCACGTTCACGCAACTGCCCCTGCGGCTGGCGTGGGCCATCACGATCCATAAAAGCCAGGGCCTGACCTTCGAGCGGGCCATCATCGACGCGGGACGGGCGTTTGCGCACGGGCAGGTGTATGTGGCCCTGAGCCGCTGCAAAACGCTGGAAGGCCTTGTGTTGCGCACGCCCATTCCGGCCAGCAGCATCAAAACCGAGCTGAACCTGGAGCAATTTCACGCCGACGTGCAGGAGAAAACGCCGTCGGAAGAACACCTCCACGACGCCAAACGGGCCAATCAGGCGTTGCGCATCAACGAGCTATTTGCCTTTGAACCAGCCGCTTACCTGCTGGGTCGCCTCCGCAAAGTGGCCGATGACAACGCCCGAAGCCTGCCCGCCATTTTGCAAACCAAGCTCACTGAACTGGGCGAACTGCTCACCGACAAAGCCCGCGCCGTGTCGCACCGGTTTCGGCGGCAACTGCCCGACTACGTGGCCGAAGCGCCCCTGCCCGAAGCCAACGAAGTGCTTCAGGAGCGCCTTCGCAAAGCCGGTGATTACTTCCACGCCCTCCTTTCCGACGAGCTGCTGCCCCGCCTGCGCCAGCTTTTCGCCGAAACCGACAACAAGCAGGTGCGCCTGGACTGGTGCGAAGCGCTGGACGAACTGGAAAAAGAACTGGTGGTGAAGCAGGCCGTTTTTGGACAATGTCGCACTGGTTTCGACGTGGTCACCTACGGCCAAACTCGCCACCGCGCCGAGCTTGACTTCGTGCCCGACCGCAAGAAGGTAGGGTCGCAATCGGCGCGGCCGGGCGTAGGCGCAGGCGACCGACCCAGCAGTTTGTATTTCGCGCTGATGAAATGGCGGAGCGAAATGGCCAACGAACATAACGCCACCACCTACCAGATCATGCCGCAAAAGACGCTGGTGGAAATTGCCGAAAAGCACCCTAACAGCCTGGCCGAACTTGCGAAAATAAAGGGTATCGGCAAAGCTAAAGCCAACCGCCTCGGCCCCATGATTTTGCCGCTGGTACGGAAACACCCACCCGACGATAAGCCAAAAACAGCCTCCGCAAGCCGCATTGGCCTGTTGGCGGGCAACACACCCCGGCCTGTAAAAGACGACCTGAGCGGCACTCATGAACTGACGCTGGATTTATTTTTGACCGGAAAAAGCCCCGCCACCATTGCCACCACCCGCGGCCTGACGCTGCAAACGGTAGAGACGCACCTGGCCAAGTGCATCGCAGCAGGTCAGCTCCCCGTCGAAGCCGTCCTCTCCGCCGAAAAGCTCGCCCTAATCCTCGACACTCTCGGCCCCGACCGCCCCGCCAGCCTCACCGATGCCGTCACGAAGCTAAACGGCCAAGTCACGTTTGCGGAGTTGCGCTATGCGTATGCGGGGAGGTAAATCGAGTGGCGGACCAGTCCGCCCCCTACCCTGGCCTGTAGAGACACAGATCAGGGTAATATTGGCAGGAATGTAGGGAAATATTTGACTGATTATACAGCCTTCATCACTCAGCCATATAGGTGTATTTTATGGAATTAGTTGATGTACTACCGGTAGTTTCGACAAGCGTTGGATATCCCTGATTATTTGCTTCTTTTACAATGTAATCATTGACACGTATTGTATTATAACTGTCTTTATATTTGAGTAACCAGTTTTTAGAAACACCAACAAAACCTTCATTAGTTGATAAACTCGTAAGAATACGAAGCTCGTAATTGCTTGACTTGGGGTTTATTCGAGTGGGATCGTATTCAATATATTGAGTCACTAAAGAAGTTGAGTTATCAACTGTCTTAATCACATTATCAGCGGAATCATACAGTATTTCTTGCACAGCATAAGATTTTGTTTTCTTAACAGGCAATCTAATGGTATTCAATTCGATGTATGCTATTTCTACCCTTTTATCAGCGAACGTTGTTGTTGTTTCAATTAAATTTTCTGTCCATTTACACGAAATAACTGTTCCGCTACTTACTACAATCTGACTTATTTTATTTTCACTATTATATTGAAGTTGCGTACTATAACCCAGAACAAGACTACCGCCACCATCTTGGCGATAATCCTTAATTTCTGTCAAATGACCTGAACTATTATATGAGTAAACGTGATAGGCTACTATTTGCTGTGGAGCTGAAGGTTTACCATAAGGTGTTGACAAAAACTCTTCTTTTATCAAGTGGGTTGAATTTGTAGAGATATCATTACCCTTGCAGCAACAAAGCGCGTAGACTATCGTCATAAAACACACACATTTTTTTAGTAAGTCCATAATTAATATAAGCTTATTTTGCTGAATGCCTACCGTATTTTGAAAGCTCAGCAAAGGTAAAACTATACAACTAAAGTAGATTGATTCTGCTCAAATAGTGACACTAATATCTATTATCTGACAACCAAAGACGTACCGACACCATCACAAAATTGAACGGCCAAGTCATATATGCCGAGTTGCGCTATGCATATGCAGTGAGGCAAATCGAGTTTATGGTTCAAAGTCCAATGTTTAAAGTGCCTTTGGGTGATAAAAGGGCCTGTGCAAGAACACTTTAAACGTTGGATTTTGAACCTTAAACTCGATTTACTCCCGCACAATCACCTTCGATGTGTGACCGGATTGAGTCTTGATGGTTAGGATATACACGCCGGGGCCGGTGCTGAAGTCGGTGGCGGGCAGGGTGCGCTCGAAGAGACCTTCGGGTTGGGCGGGCCAATGGTGCGACTGGACCGGGCGTCCCTGCATATCGGTGAGGGATACCGTCACGTCGGTGGGGGCGGGCAGGGGCAGTTTAAGGGTTACGTCGCCCACGGAGGGGTTGGGACCGAGGGTGAAATTGGGTTCCTCACGGAGGGCGGTAAGTATGCCAAACGGCTCGATGTTGATGTCCATCCACGTAAGCCGCTGATCGATCCAGCGTTTCAGAAAATCGGTTTCGGCTTCGTAGGTGCGGCCCACAAAGCCGTTGGGCCAGACGTAGGTGCCAATAACGGGCCATTTGGCAAAGTTGCGCTGCCGGGCTTCGGTCAGCACCGTGGCCGTTGAATCGACAAAGGAGCCGAGGCGTTCGGGGGTGAGTACGGTCTTGCGCAGGGCTTTATATTTCTCTTTCACCTTACGGGCAAAATCGAGGTCCTGCAACAACCGGTCCCACCAGAAAGGAATGGCGAAATCGTCTTTGGGACACACGCGGCTGAAATTAAACGCCCAGCCCGCGTAGCTGTTACCCTCGCAATAATCAGCGTTGCCGTAGGTCAGGTTATAGTCCCAAATTGGTCCCATGGTGATCTTGCCGCCCTTGCTGTCGCGCTCTTTGTAGAAATAAGCACTCAGCCGGTAACCGTCTACGTTCTTGCAGACTTCGGTCAGAATGAGGTAGTCGATGAAGGATTGCTCATCTACAAACGCCCGAAAACCCTTGGTAGGATCGGCAAAATCGGGGCCGGCTAACGACGCTTCAAAATCAGTCACATACTTTTTGATGTATTGAAACTGCTCTTCGGCCAGGTCTTCGGGCTTGGGTCGGTCAATCTGAATGTCGAGGTTAATGTTGCGGGTACCCGACGGGTACGGTGATTTCCACGTCCGCGAGGTAGAGCCAACCGTCTTGTCGATCTTCAGGATGTAGCCCCCCGTCACGGCATCGCCGGTGATGTCGGTTTTCTTGATGCTCGTGATCGGCACGCGGTTTTTGTCGCGCTTCAGCCGTTCCATCACGATATAGATGCCCCGATATTCGCCGTTGACCACCAGTTCGCAATACCGGAATCGTGAAGCGTAATATTTGCTCATTTTCCGATAGAAATCGTAGGTCAACGTTTCCCGAATCAGCGTCTTGTCGTTGTAAGTGGCGTTGAGTACCCAGTCGCTTTCGGCGGGCATGCCCAACACCGACTTAGCCACTGAATTAACCCCCGACGAGTCGCGGAGTTCGATGCCGTAGGGCTTCTTGGGGAAGAACTGCTGCGAGGTAGCCCCCCGGTATTCGATACCCATCACGCTGGTAAACGAAGCCTTGTCGGTCAGTTTATTACGCTTACCTGCGCCGTTATCGATAATGCTTAGATCGGCCAGAATTTTGGGGTCATCCTGAATAACACCCCCACGGGTGTCGATCACTACAATGGGCAAGTCGGAGGATGTAAATACCTGACCAAAAGCCAATAGAGGGCTAACCAGTAGCAGGAAAACAAGTAAACGAGTTTGCATAGCGGAGTAGGTGTCTTAGAAAGAGCAACTTACTCACAATAGCGTAAATAAACCGCGATTTTTTTGGACTGAATTGCTGCTTATGCACCGACTCACACAATGGCCAACCACTAGACAGATGGTATATAAAGCCAACGCCCCGAACCAAACTTGGCGGGGCGTTGGACAGCAATTGATCAAGTAAATGCGTTTGTAGTTGGCGCTTGGCTGGCCAACTATTTAGTCACTTTAAACGAGTCCAGTTCTTTGCCGTTGGCATCTATTTGTCTGATGAACAACGTTTTACCAGTCACGTCGGCGATGGTCAGGGAGTGAACGTTGGAGAAGAATTTCTGGGTGAATTTCTGCCATGAGTCGGGGTCGTTGTTTTGTTCGGGGTTATAAAGCGTCTGGCCACCCGCACCCGTTACAACATAGATAATGCCGTTGGGCTTGGTTTTCCGTTTTCCATCAAACGCCTTATCCAGCGTCCAGCGGCCATTGACAACCCGGCCACGGGCGGTTTTAGCCCCCATACTCGCTACCAGCAGTACGCCTTTCCGGTCAGGAACAAACGTCAGCGGGTACGACCGCTGGTAATTGTGCACATGCCCGTTGAATACCACGTCAACCTTGCCCGCCTCGAAAACGGGGGCCATCAGCCGGGTGTGTTGCTGCTCGTAATGCTCCCGCGCCGAGTTGAAACCGGGGTGGTGAAACATCACAAACCGCCAGGTTGCGTCCTTTGCTTTCGCCAGATCAGCCGCCACCCAGTCCTGAAACGCTTTGTCAGTATAGTCTACGTAGGGGTTCGAATCAATGACCGTCCAGTGGGCGTTACCATAGTCGAAGGAGTAATTGGCCATGTTGCGGGCGTAGGCGGCACCGGCGGCCGCTTCAAACGCCTTCCGGTTATCGGCAGAAGCCGTGAGCGTAGGCATTAGCGGCCCGCCTTCGGTGCTGGCAGGGCCATTGAGGGGCTGATGCCAGTAGTAGAAATACGACAGTGCGTTGGGGTATTTGTCCAGGTCGCGGGTGTCGGTATCGTGGTTGCCGGGGGCCGTAATCATCGGCACCGACCGCAGCAGGGGTGCCCCGGCAGTGTCGAGTTTATTGGCGTTGTAGATGGGCCAGAACTTGGCGCGGTATTCCGAAATCAGGCCGCGTTCATAGACGATATCGCCTGGCACGACCACAAAATCGGGTTTAGCCTGAAACGCCCGACCGGCCAGCTTTTTCTGGTTCGGCGTTTCGGCCCCAATATCGGCAAAGGCCACAAACCGGTACGGCTGCGTGGCCGATTTGATCGCCTGCCCCTCTGAGATGAACACAACGTTGCCATCTTTTAACACCCGGTAGGTAAACTTGCCACCCGGCATGAGGCCCGTCAGCGAGGCGTTGTATACCCGGTGCGGCGCGGTACCCGCCACGGCCACCTGCACCACAGTAGGCACCTCGGCTTTTGTCCAGTCACCACCCAGTTGGCGTTGGTACTCCACCTGCCAGTTGGCCGTCGAATCGGGTGCGTGCCAGAGCACCTGCATCGTTTGTGGCGAAGGCGTCCGGCCAATTTGCAGGTAGGGCTGGGCAATAAAAACGCCGCTCGGCTGCCGATCCTGCGAATGAGCCAATTGGCTCAACGTGATGCAGAACAGGAAGGGTAGGAATAGTTTCATGGGAGGGGTGGGGGTTTTGGTCCAAGGTCCAATGTCTAAAGTCCAAAGTTGCTCCGCGCCTTGCTTGTATGCGGAGCGACTTTGGACTTTAGACATTGGACCTTGGACCTTGGACCTAATTCATTAGTGCAAATTCCCTTTTCCACTGGCGGGGTAGCAGCCCACGTCGGTGCTGGGCGGGGTGATCTCCGACGAGCCGAAGCGTTCGCTGACGGGCACCACCTGCAACGGCGTGAAACTCGTGGTGCCTTTGCCCAACGCCGGTGAACCCGGCTGCAAGCGGAAGTTGAACGTACCCACAAAGCTGGCATCGCCCACCTTTTTGGTGGCTGTGTAGGGCAACGGAAAATTGACGAATTGCGGGTTGTTTTTCTGCACAATGGCCGCGCCGTCGTAGGCCTGCCCTAGCTTATAACCGGCGGGCAGGAACGATGCTGGGGCCGGGAAGTCGGTGGGCTGTGGTTTGGTGGTGAAACCGACCGGATAAATCTGGTTGGCCATTTTCAGCGAATCCACATAGTTGTAATTGTAGCCGTACTTGATGTTGGCAGTGTCGGCCATCAGCAGGGCGTTGCCGGAATAGGTAGCACTGGCCCCCACAATGCGCGGCCCATATTTGCTGTTCACAATCAGGTTGTTATAGAAAGCCCCTTTTGCCCCGTTCTCGAAGTTGATCGAACCCCCACGACCATCTGCCGACCGGCGGAATCCGTTGGCTACCAGCGTGTTGTTGTAAATCAGGATGTTGGTTTGCGGCTTTGTGCCTGCTCCATCGTTAGAGGGTTTTGGACCGTTGGTAGCCGCGCCAATGACCAGGTTGTAGGCGAAGTTGCCCACCGTACCGCCTTTCACGTTGAAGGCTTCGCCGCCGGTGAAACCACACTTTTCAAACGTGTTGCGCATCACGTTGTATTTGCCGCCAAACGGACGAATCGGATCATCGACCGAGCCGTAAACCCACGAATCTTCCAGCACCACAATCCCGTCTGCGTTGACCGACGAGATGGTGTAGGCCACGCCCCCGTTGGCAACAAAACTAACCGGCGACGTTACCACGCGACCACCGCCAAACTCAAGGTGAGTCCACTTAATGATGATGTTTTTGAACGTCGTTTCGCCCAAAATGCCGCCCCACAGACCCGTGTAGGCCGGGTCTTTGGTCACGTCGGCACCCAGTACGTCGGTTTTGGTGGTGTTGGCAACCGTGAAATAAATGGGCTTGGCCTGCGTACCGAGTGACAGCAGCGACCCTTTCACGATGAAACTCCACACGCCTTTTCCGTCGAACAGGATTTTGGCACCCGGCTGAATCAGCAGCGTGTCGCCCTCGTTGATAAATACATTGTCGGAGACGCGGTAGGTCGAATCGGCCAGGAGAGTGCCTTTCACAATACCTGCTAGCGGCGTTTTGGTGCTGATGGCCGCCCCTACTTTAAAAATAGGGGCCGATACTTGTACGTCTTCTGATTTAGTGCAGCTAACCAGTGTGGCTGTGAAGCCGACGACCAGAAACAGGGCCAGCGAACGGAGATAAAACATGGTTTTCATTGGTCGATTGGGTATGTGTTTTATGGTTAACAAAGGAGCTACCGCCTGTACCGCACGCCCAGCAAATAGCTTTGCTGGAAGAGGTCCTTTTGCACCAGAATGCGGTCGGTACGAGTTTGTTCGGGGAGGTTGGTCAGGGTATTGGGCTTCAAAATCTCGGCGATGATCGGGTTGTTGAGCAGGTTAGTCAGCTTGACAAACACCGAAAACCGGGAGCCCAAACCCCGGCTGCTGCCGAAGCGGGGTGCCGCCCAGCGTTTTTCTGCCGAAAAATCCAGTTGCGACGTTCCCCGCTGCCAGTAGTCGAGGTCGAGGTAGGGCGAAACAATGTTGATCCGCTTGCCAGTGTACACCCACGCCAGTTGCGCGTCGAGGCCGTAAGTCTGGTTTTTGTAGATCAGCGACAGGTTGGCGATGTGGTCCGACTGCCCCTGCAACGGGCGCGTTTGCTGGGTAATGCTGCCAACGATGCTGCCGTTGGCATCCCGGCCATAGACCTGCTTGTTGGTCGTGATACTCGACTTGGTAAAGGTGTAGTTGCCTGTGATGCCCCAGTTGTTCCAGAACTTGGTAAAGACCACCTCGGCCCCGAAGTTGGTGGCCGTACCAAAGTTAAGCGGCGAGTATACCGTCACATTTTGCGTAATCTGGTTGAAGCCAAATTCGATGGGGTTCTGAATATTCTTGTAGAAACCGCCAATGAGCAACTGCTCGCTGCCTCGCGGGAACAGTTCGTACCGAACGTCGATGTTGTCGGCCACGGTATGCTTCACATACGGATTGCCCGACTCTGTGAAGTAGTCGCCGGGGAAACTGGCGGGGACCAACTCAAAATAGCCTGGTCGGCTGATGCCCTTGAAATAGGAAGCCCGGACGTTTTCGCGGTCCGACAGCCGGTATTTAAGGTGCAAACTCGGCAGGATATCCAGGTAGTTGATCGTGCCGCTCTTACCCACTGACGTGATGGGCAACGCCGACACGTAGGCCTGATTGGTGAGTTCGGCCCGCACACCGCCCACCAGTTGCCAGCGGTCAGCGAGCGTGATTTTGCCCTGCACATACCCCGCCGTGATCTGCTCGTTGGCGGTGTAGTTGTTGGCATTGGCGCTGTCGGCTAGCGCAAACGAGGCGGGGCGAAACGACAGAATCGCCCTGTCGATGGTGGTGAACACCTGCCGGTCGCCACCGGGCAGCACCGGCGACAGGCTGTAGCTGTTGAAGTAGTTTTGGCGGTTTTTATCACGGTACATCCCACCCACCGATACCTCGGCGTTGGGGGCTACTTTATAGCTCAGGTTCATGTACACGGCCAGATCGCGGTCGGTGTTGCGCGTCCAGATATAGCTCACGCCGTTGATGTATTGCGCCCCCCGCACCGGGTTGCCGCTCAGGTCGGGTTCCACGCGGTACGTCTGGCTAACATCGGTCCAGGACGGCGTCTGGCTTTTGGCTTCCGAATACACCGCCGACCAGTTGAGGGCTAGTTTGTCGGTCAGCTGATGGTCGCCCTGGAGTGTCCCGTTGATGACGTTTTGCCGCCGAAAAACCGACCGATCACTGTTGCTGACGTCGCCGAATTTGGCCAGCGAGACGCCCTGTACGCTGCGGTGCTGCTTGTCGTCGAGTTCCATAAACAGACCGTAGAGACTCAACTTGTGGCGGGCCGACAGCGTGTAGTCGAGTTTCAGGTTCAGGCCAAGCCGCCCCTGTTCGTTGGAATACAGTCGGGTCTGAATAGACTCAAAAGCAGGCGAATTGGGCACTGGGTCGGGGTTGGGCTGCCCGCTTGCCTGGAAAAACGACGACGTGCTGCCCCGGTACGTGTGCTGGTAGCTGCCCCCCAGCAAAAAGCCCAGCCGCTTGTTCAGAACCCGATTACCCACCGATAAGCTGAACAACCCGTTGATAGGCAGGGCTACGTTCTGGTAGTTGAGCATCGTCCGCGAAAACTCCTCCGGTTTGGCGTAGTACGTGTTGCTGCCCGCCACCTCTGCCGGCGACCGGAGGTTGACATCCTTTGTGCTAAATCCTGAAAACGGTTGCGTACTAAACAGCTGGCTATACCCGCCCGATGCCGTGGCCGTCAGCACCAGATAATCCGGGGCCGAGCGCATAATCATATTCATCGACCCGCCAATGGCGTCGCCTTCCATGTTGGGTGTCAGGGCCTTTACCACCTCCAGCCGTTCGAGGAGGTCTGCCGGAAAAATGTCCATCGGCACGTACCGGTTCTTGTTGTCGGGGCTGGGAATCTTAATGCCGTTGACGAGCGTGTAGTTGTATCGTTTGTCCATGCCCCGGATAATAGCAAACTGCCCGTCGCCGGTTGCGTTGCGCACTACCGACACGCCCGATACCCGTTGAAGTACGTTGGCCACCGTGATGTCGGGCAGGAGTGATATGGCCTTTGCGCCAATGATATTCAGAACGTTATCAGCCTTCTGCTCGGTTTTGCGCACACTTTGGTCGCTCTCGCGTTCGCCTTTCCCCGACACCACCACTTCCAGCAGATCAGTGCCCGCGCTGACCAGGGCTACGTTGTGGGTTATGACACCCGCAATGGCAATTGTTTTGGTACTAGTCTGGTAGCTCACGTAGCTCACCGTGAGGGTATAGCTGCCCTCTGGCACCGCCTTGAGAGTATAGCTGCCGTTGAGTCCCGTCACTACGCCCAACTCTACCGAGCCATTGAGCATGACGGTAGCTCCCACCAGCGATTCGCCGGTTTGGGCATCGGTAATGGTACCTTTCAACGTAGCGGCATGGGCCACCGACACTACGAGTGTAAGCAACAAGAGCAGGTACAGATGCTTCATATAGATTGGTGTTCATTACCCCGCCACGATAGGACAAAGCCGTACCCGACAAGACCCAAAGAAGGCTTTACGAGGCAACCAGGAAGGTTTGCAGTCGTTTATTGCTTCGCGGTCAACCCGTAGACCGACACACCGAAGGTGCCGGGCAGGATATCGCGGGTGCCTTCTTTATACTCAGCGCCACTCAGATACAGGTGGTGGGTAGCGCCCCGGTGCACGATGGTCTTCTGCCCCGGTTTGGTGATCAGTGTCTGCACCACGCGGTAGCTATCGGGGCTATCCTGCTGCACCACCGTCACGTTGCCTTCGCCGTTTGAGGTTATCACACGCTTCAGTTCCTTATCGAATACCACGCCATCGACACCCCCGCCAATAGGCAGCGTCTGGATAATCTTGCCCGACGTGGCATCGAGCACCACCAGAGTTTTGGTTTTGCGGCATACCGAAAACAGCCGGTTTGTGGCCGGGTCAATGGTCAGGCCGGTAGCTACTTCGCTGGGGGCCAGCGAGAAACGATTTTTGATTGTCCGCGTTTTCGCGTCGATCTCGATTACCTCGTTGGTGTCTTCGTTGTTGTTGAAAATACTGCCCTTATCATTGGTGCAGGCAAATTCGGGTGCACCGCCCATCTCAACTGTACCTACTACTTTGTCGGTCTTTGCGTCGATCACCACGGCGTTGC
Source organism: Fibrella aquatilis (assembly GCF_017353255.1). Lineage (GTDB taxonomy): Bacteria > Bacteroidota > Bacteroidia > Cytophagales > Spirosomataceae > Fibrella > Fibrella aquatilis. Next base: position 49,067 of record NZ_JAFMYU010000012.1, read on the forward strand.
CGCTGCCGTTATTGAAGACGAAAATCTGTCCAGAAAACTTGTCGTAGAGCACCGCATCAGCCTTTTTGCCGGGTACCATCAGCGTTTGCAACACTTTAAACGTGTTGTAATCGAAAATGGTAATGGCGTTGGTGGTGCCATTGGTAATGTAGCCTTTATTGAGGTCTTTGGCCAACCCAATGCCATGTACCCCCGACAGGCTCGTGATCTCACCAATGGCCTGGTCTGTCTTGAGGTCAACTACGTGCACGCGGTCACCGTGCGAGACGAACAACCGTTCACGTTCGCCATCCATTTTGAGGTAATCCCACTTGCCGTCGCCAGGTAGGCTGATCTTTCTGATGAATTGGTAATCGGTAGCCTGTTGCTGCGCCAATGCGTGCAGGCTGAACAATAAGCAACTGATTATCAGGCAGTACAGACGATCAACAAGCGACTTATACATCGGTGAGTTTATAACTTGACCGTCAAAAGTAGACCGGCTTACTTACGGATTTTCACCTACGCAAAAGCTTCACGATACCTTAACGGCTAAGATACAATGAGGTAACGCCCTGTTCACATTTGGCTAAGATTAGAGTAATATGCAAGCGACGGGTCAGGCATGTTGCATCATCCCGACTCATATGCTGTCAGGTTGGGGCACCTCACAGCACCGGCGACGAAACAGAAAACGGTAAACAGCCAACAGAAGACTAAAAACCGCTATCTTAGTGAAGCATGATTGCTGAAAAACCTTCCCAGACCCTCATCGACCGGATTCGTGACATTGGCCAGCCGGAGGCCGTACGGCGGTTTTTTGGCTTGCTCAAAGAGCTGATCGACATTGTCAACCTGCCCAACGGCGACCCGCGGCTGGCGTTTTCGGTGCGCAAAGACCGCAAATCCATCTCAGCCGACGTTAACTTCTTTCTGGCGCTACGCCTGCACAAACCCCGCACCGGCGAGGCCGAATACTGGCTTACCGTGAAGCGCGACGCCCAGGACAAACTTCGCTCGTTGACCGAAATAGACTTCGCGCCCATCACCGAAAAAGCCGATTACGTGTCGGTGATTGTGGGTCATTCCAGTGCGCATTTGCTGTATCACCCCGTGTTGCGCCGCTGTTGGGAAGACTGTCTGCTCGAACTGCTGGAAACGCCCAAACGAGGCCCCCACGTGGCCCGGCACAACACCGACATCTACACCGCCGCCGAAAACGAAGGCTTCCTCACCGATCTGCTCCGCGTAGCCGACAACCCCGACCTGGCCTATGGCGCCCTCCGCGACGAGGATGGCACCCCAGAGGTAGCCGAAGATGAAGTGCCCTACGTGCCCACCCGGCCCGATTTTGCTCAAAACCTGATTCTCTACGGCCCGCCAGGCACCGGCAAAACCTACCGCGCCCGGCAGTTACTCCAGGGCTTCGACGCCGACGTGGTCACGTTTCACCCATCATATGGCTACGAAGAATTTCTGGAGGGCATTCGGCCTGAGGTGCTGGGGGGACAGGTAAGCTACAAAGTTCGGAAGGGGATTTTCTACAAAGCCTGCGTGTCGGCGGTGCAAAAGGCGGGCTACGGTACGCTGGCCGACTGCCTTAACGACACGTCCGAACGCCGACAACGCCGACTGGCCAACGCCCCGGCGCACATCTTGTTAATTGACGAAATTAACCGTGCCAATGTGGCCAAGGTGCTGGGTGACCTGATTTCGCTGCTCGAACCGGGCAAACGCCTTGGTGCTGTAGATGAACTCTGGCTTACCCTCCCCTACTCGCAGGACCGTTTTGGCATCCCGGCCAACCTCTACCTATTGGGCACCATGAACACCACCGATCGCAGCATTGCCCTGCTCGACGTGGCCCTGCGGCGGCGATTTTCGTTTGTCGAAATGATGCCGCAGTACACCATGCTGGGCACCGTAGCAGGCGTTGACCTGGCCGCCCTGCTCCGTACCATCAACGAGCGCATCGAATTTCTGTTCGACCGGGACCACCTCATCGGCCATGCGTATCTGCTTGGTGTTCAGTCGCATAGTGAACTTTGCGTAGCCTTCCGCGATCAGCTTATTCCGCTGTTGCAGGAATATTTTTACGACGACTGGCGCAAGATTCAACTGGTCCTGGGCGACAACCGCGCCTGGGGCAAAACACCCGACCAACGCCTGATCTGGACCAAAAAACAATACTCCACCGCCATGGAGCGCGACCTCTTCGGCGAATCGCCCGACGAGCAGCCCGACGTAACGACCTACGAAATCAACCCCCACCTCGTGGCCGGTGAATATGAAAAAGTGCCAGCGGAGGCGTTTGTCCGGGTATATTCGAAGAAGGAGTAGTTTAACGTTTAATGTTCAAGGTCTAAACGGTCCGCCGTCGCGGTTGCTTCGCGCTCAGCCAGGTAGTACGCGAAGCAACCGCGACGGCAGACCGTTTAGACCTTGAACATTAAACTCAATACCATGAAAGCCCTCGTTCTTACCGAATACAATAATTTCGAGCTACAAGACCTTGATCAGCCCACGCCCGGCCCCAATGAGGTGCTCATTCGGGTGCAGGCGGTGGGTATCTGTGGGTCAGACGTGCACGGCATGGATGGCAGCACGGGTCGCCGGGTGCCGCCCATTGTGATGGGCCACGAAGCATCGGGCATTATTGCCGGAATCGGCTCTGACGTGCGCGATTGGGCCGTGGGCGACCGCGTCACGTTCGACTCAACGGTCTATCAGCTAGACGATTGGTATAGTCGGCGGGGGATGTATAATCTCTCCGATGGGCGCGAGGTGGTGGGTGTTTCCACGCCGCTGTTCAGGCGAAACGGGGCCTTTGCCGAGTTCGTCACCGTGCCACAGCACATTCTCTACGCTATACCGGAGGGGGTTAGTTTCACGCAGGCCGCCCTGGTCGAACCCGTAGCCGTGGCGCTCCATGCCCTAAGTCTGACACCCCTGCAGGTGAACGAGTCGGCGGTGGTGGTGGGGGCGGGCATGATCGGGTTGTTCGTGATTCAGGCCTTGAAACTGGCCGGTGCGAATCCTATTATCGCCATTGACCTCGACGATGACCGCTTGGATCTGGCCCAAAAACTCGGAGCCACCCACGCCCTCCGCGCCGATGCTGCCGATGTACCAGAGCAGGTACGTGCCCTCACCCACGGGCGCGGTGCCGACGTAGCGTTTGAGGTGGTGGGCATTGGCGCCACGGTGCAAACGGCCATTAGTTGCGTACGAAAAGGGGCCACCATTACGCTGGTGGGCAATCTTTCGCCCAAGATCGAGGTTCCATTGCAGGCCATCGTCACCCAGCAGCTGCGGCTGCAAGGCTCCTGCGCCATCAACGGCGAATACGAAGCGGCCCTCAGCCTAATCGCCTCCGGCAAAATCAACGTCGAGGCCATCCTGAGCGCCGAAGCCCCCCTCACCGCCGGTGCCGACTGGTTCCACAGGCTCTATAACAAAGAGAAGGGATTGATTAAAGTGGTGCTGAAACCATAAATTTGACGGAAATTAAGTCCAATGTTTAAGGTCTAAGGTCTAAAGTTGCTTCGCGCCCGTACACACCGGATGCGAAGCAACTTTAGACTTTAGACCTTAAACATTGGACTCCTCTACCATGACCCTACACGAATTTATCCAATCGGCACTGGCCGAAGACGTCGGCGACGGCGACCACACCTCGCTGAGTACTATTCCCGCCGATGCGCAAAAACGGGCGCGGCTGCTGGTGAAAGAAGCGGGTATTCTGGCTGGCGTAACGGTGGCCGAGGCCATTTTCGCCGAAGTAGACCCCCACTTTCAGGTCGACGTACTCCTTGAAGACGGGGCGGCCATCAAACCCGGCGACATTGTGCTGACTGTGGTGGGTAACGCCCGCAACATCCTCACGGCCGAGCGGCTGGTGCTCAACGTGATGCAGCGCATGAGCGGCATCGCCACCCAAACCCGGCAGATGGTGAACATACTGCAAGGCACCCGCTGCAAACTGCTCGACACCCGCAAGACCACCCCGAATTTCCGCCTGTGCGAGAAGATGGCGGTGAAGATTGGCGGCGGCGTCAATCACCGGTTCGGGCTGTATGACATGATCCTGATCAAAGACAACCACGTCGACTATGCCGGAAACTTGACCAAAGCCGTCACGCAAGCCGTTCAGTACCTGGCCAATACGGGCCGAAACCTGCCCATTGAAGTGGAAGTGCGTAACCGCGCCGAAGTAGAAGAGGCCCTGGCCGTGGGTCACCTGACCCGGATGCTCCTGGACAATTTCCAGCCCGCCGACCTCCGCGACATGGTACGCCTCATCGACGGCCGGGTCATCACCGAAGCCTCCGGCGGCATCAACCTCGACAACCTCCGCGCCTACGCCGAAACCGGCGTCGACTATATTTCATCGGGAGCCTTAACCCACCACGTCAAGAGTTTGGACCTGAGTTTGAAGGCTTATTGAACGTACCACGGACTTCAGTCGGGGACGCCTAGTCCGTTTTTGGGTAGAGAAAAACGGACTAGGCGTCCCCGACTGAAGTCCGTGGTACGTTTTGCGGAGCCATTATTCATTCTACATTGTTCATTGTACATTAATTCTACCACCATGACCGAACTCGCCGCCCAACTACTGGAATCGTCGCAGGCCCCGCGCATTATTCAGCAGGTGCAGGCGATTTTAGCCGAAGAGCAGAACCGCCGCCGCGCCTTCTACGAATGGATGGACGAAGACATGAAAACCGAATTCATCAACGGGGAAATTGTCGTGCATTCACCGGCGTTGGACAAACACAACCTGGTTGTTATGCACTTGGGTACGTTGCTGAACGTGTTTGTCAGTGAGCACGAATTGGGCGTTGTGCGCGTCGAAAAAGCGTTAGTTGAATTAACCCGCAATAGTTATGAACCCGACATCTGCTATTTCGGTCTGGCAAAAGCCGTGCAGATTACGCCTGATCTGCTCTACTACCCAGCTCCGGATTTGGTGGTTGAGGTGCTGTCGGAAAGCACCAAAAAAAACGACCGGAACGTAAAGTTTGAGGACTACGCTGCCCACGGCGTCACCGAATACTGGATCATTGACCCCATGCGCCAAACCATTGAACCCTTCAGCATTGATGCCGACACACAGGAATACGCCGCTCTCGGCACGTTCCGCGTTGGGCAATCGGTCAGCAGCGTTGTATTACCCGGCTTCACCATCCCCGTCAAAGCCATTTTCGACAACGCCGCCAACGTAGCGGCGCTACGAACGCTATTGAGTTAATCCCGCGTAGCCTCAGCGGCGGACCCCATTGTTCATTGTACATTATTCATTGTACATTAAACCTAAGTACCCCTATGACGATGCCCCTTACCATTGAAGAAGAAGTTCGCCAGATTGGCTACGTAAGCCGGTCGGCGCCGAAAGATAAACAGGAGTTGATCGACGGGATTCTGCGGATGAAGCAGGAGAAAAGCGCCGTCATCCTGGCCCACTATTACGTCGACGAAGATATTCAGGACCTGGCCGATTTTGTAGGTGACAGCCTTGGCCTGAGCCAACAAGCCGCCGCCACCGAGGCCGACATGATTGTGTTTTGCGGAGTGCATTTCATGGGCGAGACCGCCAAGATTCTCTCGCCCCACAAAAAAGTAGTTATCCCCGACATGAACGCGGGCTGCTCCCTCGCCGACTCGGCCCCCGCCGATAAGTTCGTTGCGTTTAAGGCGCAGTACCCCGACCATATCGTGCTGTCGTACATCAACTGTTCGGCGGAGATTAAGGCCCTGTCAGACATCATCGTGACCTCGTCCAATGCGCTGAAGATTGTGCAGAGCCTGCCCGCCGACCAGAAGATTATCTTTGCCCCCGACGCTAATCTGGGCCGTTTTGTGGCCAAAAAGACGGGGCGCGACATGGTACTCTGGGATGGTGCCTGCATTGTCCACATCGACATTTCGCTCGAAAAGCTGAACGACCTGCGGGCCAAATACCCCAACGCCAAGTTCATCGCCCACCCCGAATGCCAGGAGCACATCCTGATCCACGCCGACTTTGTGGGATCGACCACGGCGCTGCTGAATTACGTGGTCGAGCAGCCCGAAACGGAGTTTATCGTGGGCACCGAAGCGGGCATTTTGCACAAGATGCGGCTGGCCGTTCCCGATAAGAAAATCATTCCGGCCCCTGCCAACGAAAACAACACCTGCGCCTGCTCGGAGTGCCCGTATATGAAGATGAACACGCTCGAAAAGCTGTATAACACCCTCTATTACGAACTCCCCGAAATTCACGTACCCGAAGACATTCGAGTCAAAGCCGAAGCCTCAGTGTTGCGGATGCTGGAGATGAGTAAGTAGTTGCCTAACAAACCTATAAGGTTTTGAAAACCTTATAGGTTTGTTAGCCTTAACATCGTGCAACAGATAACCTTACAGCCCCATAACGATCAGGAGATGCGCCTGATCAGGCAATTGGCGAAAACGCTGAAATTCAAAGCAATAGTGCAAAAGGAAACACCAAAGCAAAAGCGGGAACGAGAGTTTCTTGATAGTTTTGATAAGCGCGCAGAAGAAGTGAAAGCCCACCTACGTGATGACATAAAACTTCAGTCCGCAAAAGATTTCCTCGATCAGCTTTAAGGTCAATATCATCTCTGAAGCTAAGCGAGAAGCAAAACAACTGAGTAAAAAATATCGCCCGTTCAAACCGGATTTAGCCGAACTCATTTCTTCCCTTGAAGAAAATCCCCAACAAGGAGAACCGCTCAGCAAAGACTGCTATAAAGTTCGGTTAGCTATTAGCAGTAAGAATAAAGGAAAACGAGACGGAGCCAGAGTAATAACCTGCGTTAGGATAGTGGACGAGAAAGTATATTTAGTGGCCATTTATGACAAGGCAGATTTAGATTCATTGCCTGATAAACTCATTGACCAACGTCTGAAAAACGCAGGCTTGTAATTCCTATGTCTCACAAATTTGACTAATTCATTATTGGCTCCGGTATTGCGGGGCTGAGTTCCGCTACCAAACTTGCCCAGCAGCAGTGAGACTCAAGAAATAAACTGACCACACAGTTAGTCATGAAGACATCCTACTCTTTGGTGAAGCAGCGTTTCTGGCGTAGTACGTTCGCATGGGTGTTTCTGGCTATCTGTACAATGCGGGCGGGGTGTGGCCCCCGCGATTGTGGCACGATTGAAACTGACATTCGTCGACTCATCGTTACGCTGCTTACAAACGGCGGCGGAACACCACAGTCTCTACCACCTGGTGCCACAGTGTTGGCCAATGCGTTCGCGATTGAAATAAGCGTTCGCGATTCGGTGGTACGTACTATTGGCGGAAGCGGTGCCTGCGACAACATTCAACCCCGGCGCACAGTCACGGCATTGGCCGTATCGAGCCTACCGGGTACGTCGGCAACGAAAGTACCCGTGGGCGGGCAACTGTATGTGAAGCAAGGGCAAAAGCTACCGGTATTGTTGAGCGATTTTCTGAAGGCCAATCAACCACTCTTTCCCCAAACGCTGCTGTTGCTTAGCTACGGCGAGTTGCCCGTCTATGGGCGGCAGCGATGGCTGGTTGAAGCCACCCTATCCGATAACACACTGTTACAGGTCACTACTCCCGACATAATCCTGGTACGTTGATGATAGCGCCCTTTCTGATAGCAAGCCTGTCATTGCTCCCATTGCTAACTCCCCCTGATTCTGCGAACCGGTTGCCCCGATTTTCAGTGAGGTTTGCTTTTGGAGGGGAGGTGCAACTCACCCACAACCCGCTGCCTCTGACCGTAGGGGGACGTTACGTCGACAAAGCACGAAAAGGGAGTGATTACTTGATCGGGCAGATCGGTTTTCGGCTAACGAAACGCCTGTCGCTGCTCGGTCAGGTTGAAACAATGTCGATCTATAGCGGAGACCCTTTATTGTTCGATAATTTGTACAACATAGGAGGACCTGGAGAGGTATTTACTCTACCAGACTACCCCAACTATTACGTCGAAAACACCACCAGTAATTTCACAAACTACTACTCTCACCGACGGAGTCTGTTAGTTGGTCTTGGCTATGACGTGCTGCTGAGGAAGCATTGGTACCTGCGGTTGGCTGCGCTGGGCGGCATCAATTCGCTTAGTCCCCTAAGACAATCTATTTTGCTCAAAGAAAAAGGCAGTAATTACCTTCAAGCCGTTAATTACATCCCTATAGAAAAAATGGGCTACGCCGCCAATACAGAATTGATGCTTGGGTACAGCCTGCGCGTTGGGCAGCGGCAGGAAATTCGGCTGAGTTTCGACCATGCCCTTACCTATAACCAGCTTGCTATAGATTATTTAATACAGACAGCTAATCTGACGGGGAAGACGAGTCAGACAAGTACCCATGAATCATATTCGCTGTGGCTTCGGCGGGTCGGGTTCAGTGTGCAGTATGGGTTTTGACCAACCCTTCACGAACGGACTAAACAGATGCCAACCCTTACCCTTACTTTTGCCACTAAAGGAATCGGCGACACCAAGCCCTGAATATGCCCCATAAATTCGACTACCTCATTATTGGCTCTGGCATTGCGGGGCTTAGTTACGCTACCAAACTCGCCCGGTATTATGGTGAGAAAAATCAGGCCGTCCGAATCGGCGTGATTACGAAGGTGCAGGCCGACGAAACCAACACCAAATACGCGCAAGGCGGCATTGCGGGCGTATGGTCGCCGGATGATACGTTCGAGAAACACATTGACGATACGATGGTGGCCGGTGATTTTCTGAGCGACCGCCACATCGTGGAAATCGTCGTGCGCGAAGCCCCCGAACGCATTCAGGAGCTGATCGACTACGGCACGCGCTTCGACAAGGAGGCCGACGGCGACTATGATCTGGCCAAAGAAGGCGGGCACTCCGACAAACGGATTCTGCACTTCAAAGACGTGACCGGGGCCGAAATCGAGCGGGCGTTGCTCTCGGAAGTAGCACGGCACTCCAGCATAGAGGTCTTTACGCATTACTTTGCCGTGGACCTCATCACGCGCCACCACCTGGGCGAAACCGTGCACCGCTACGACAGCAACAACGAGTGCTTCGGGGCTTACGTGCTCGACACCAACACGGGGCAGGTAGACCGGTTTTTGGCCCGGACTACCATGGTGGCCACGGGCGGCATTGGGCAGGTGTATACCAACACCACCAACCCCGTCATTGCCACCGGCGACGGCATTGCGATGACTTACCGGGCCAAGGGCATTTGTAAGGATATGGAGTTTATCCAGTTCCACCCCACGGCCTTGTACGAACCCGGCAAAAAGCCCAATTTCTTGATTTCTGAAGCCGTACGGGGCTTTGGCGGCATCCTGAAAAACATAAAGGGCGAAACCTTTATGGAAAACTATGACCCTCGCCTCTCCCTGGCGCCCCGCGATATTGTGGCCCGCGCTATCGACTCGGAGATGAAAAAGTCAGGGTCGCAGCACGTGTACATTGACGTGACGCACCTCGACTACGAGAAATTTGTGGAGCATTTTCCCAACATCACGGCCTACTGCAAAGACCGATTGGGCATCGATATTCGGAAGGACTTTATCCCCGTGGTGCCTGCGCAACACTATATGTGCGGCGGGGTGCGCGTAGACGAGTTCGGGCGCACGAACCTGCATCATTTATATGCCGTGGGCGAATGCGCCTGCACAGGCCTACACGGTGCTAATCGACTGGCATCCAATTCGTTACTGGAAGCTATCGTATTTGGTCATCGGGCTTATGAAAAGTCCATCGAGGCCTTTGAACAGACGAGTGTGCGCGACGATATTCCGGCCTGGAATGACAGCGGCACCACCCACCCCGAAGAACTGGTGCTGGTGACGGAGATCAAGCGCGAACTGGAAGCCATCATGTCGAACTACGTGGGCATTGTGCGCTCGAACCGGCGTCTGAAACGGGCGATGGACCGACTGGAATTGCTGCACATTGAACACGAGGAACTCTACCGGCAGTCGAAAGTATCGGTGCCGATTTCGGAGCTTCGCAACATGATTGAGGTGGCCTATCTGGTCATCAAAGCCGCCATGGCCCGCCGCGACAACCGGGGGTTGCATTTTAATATTGACAACGTGAAATGAATGATGTGATTGGTATTCTCGGCGGGGGGCAATTGGGCCTTATGCTTATTCAGGCGGGCATCGACTGGAACCTCGTCATCCATTGCCTCGACCCTGATCCACAGGCATCCTGCAAAGACCTCTGCACCCAATTCACAGTCGGGTCACTCACCGATTACGATACCGTATACCAGTTCGGGCAGGGGGTCGATGTGCTCACGATTGAGATCGAAAAGGTAAACGTCGATGCGCTGGAGGCACTGGAACGTGAAGGTAAGCGCGTGTATCCGCAGCCGTCCGTCATTCGGCAAATACAGGACAAGCGCGTCCAAAAGGCCTTTTTTCGCCAATACAACCTCCCCACCGCCGACTTTGTCCTGACCGACGACCGCGCCCATGTGGCCCGCATCGTGGCGGAACAACCCGATTTACTCCCTGCCTTTCACAAGTTGGGCCGCGATGGCTACGACGGTCGTGGGGTGCAGCGCATAGCCACCCCCGCCGATGCCGACAAGGCTTTCGGCGCGCCGGGTGTGCTAGAAAAAGCCGTCGATTTCGATAAGGAATTGGCCGTGATCGTGGCCCGGAATGAGCGGGGTGAGGTGCAGACGTTTCCTACCGTAGAGATGGTGTTTCACCCCGACCTGAACCTGGTGGATTATCTCTTCGCCCCCGCCGACATCGCGCCCGACGTGAACGAGCAGGCGCAGAAGCTGGCCCGCCGCACCGCCGAGGCGTTTGGCATTGTGGGGTTGCTGGCCGTAGAACTGTTTCTGGATAAAGCGGGCAATGTGCTCATCAACGAAGTGGCCCCGCGCCCGCACAACAGTGGCCACCACACAATCCGGGCCAACCGCACCTCGCAGTTCGAGCAGCACTGGCGGGCCATCCTGAACCTGCCCCTGGGCAACACCTCCGCCCACGGCCCCGCCGCAATGATTAACCTCCTGGGCGAACCTGGCCACACCGGCCCGGCCGTGTACGAAGGGCTGGAAACGCTATTGGCCATGCCCGGTGTGTCGCCGTTTTTCTACGGCAAAGCCCAGACTCGCCCCGGCCGCAAAATGGGCCATATCACGGTGTTGGATGAGTCGCTGGACGGATTGAGGGAAAAGGCAGAGGTAGTGAAAGCGAGTATACGGGTGGTGAGTAACTTGACGGCTTAAACCCATCCGTCATGCAATTTGATTCACTGCTAACCACCTTAACCGACGTACACACCCAACTTAGCCAACAAGCCGCTCGTCAGACCGATCAGTTGATGACCATCCGAAACTGGCTGTTCGGGCTATACATTGTCCAGTTTGAGCAACACGGCGAAGACCGCGCCGCCTATGTGCAAGGGCTGTTAACCCGAATTGCAGCAGACCTTGCCCAGCGTGGCATCAAAGGTTCTACTGATCGCAACCTCCGCCATTATCGGCAGTTCTATTTGACCTACCCAGAGATTCGGAAATCAGTGATTTCCAAATTAGGGCCAGCCTATGTGCCTTTAGCTCAGGCAGCATTACCAGATACCGATCAGCTTCCAAGTCTGGACTCAGATTATATGCTCAATAAGCTGACCTTCACGCACTTCCTGGAATTAACAAAAGTCAACAATCCGCTTTACCGCCGTTTTTATGAAGTGGAGGCGATCAAAAACAACTGGTCGGTGCGCGAACTAAATCGGGCTGTGACTACCTCACTGGCCGAACGAACTGGGCTTTCCACAGACAAGGCCACCGTTATTGCCCGCGTAAAGGGAGATAAACCAGTTGGGCTGGAAGATCTGATTCGGAACCCGTATGTGCTGGAGTTTCTGGGATTAGACGAGAAAGCTACTTACACAGAGAATGACCTCGAAGCAGCGATTATCGACCATTTGCAAGACTTTCTGATTGAATTAGGTCGTGGCTTTTGCTTCGAGGCCCGCCAAAAACGCATCACCTTCGACAATCGACATTACCGCATTGACTTGGTTTTCTATGGCAGCGGCCAACCGCACCGCGTCTTGAAATGCCATGTGTTGATTGACCTCAAAATCGGCGAGTTTGACCACGCCGATGCAGGTCAGATGAATCTCTATCTGAACTACTTCAGCGAAAACGAACGAACCAGTGGCGATAACCCGCCCGTTGGCCTTATTCTGTGTGCCAGCAAAAACGACTCGTTGGTGCGATATGCCACAGCAGGACTTGCGCAGGACGTGTTTGTATCGCGTTACCTAACCGAACTGCCCAATGAGGCACAATTACAGGCATTTATCCAACGCGAAAGTCAGTTATTGCCTTAAGGCGATCAGCGCAACCGATTAAGAAAGAAATAAGGATTATCGAGCGGAGTAATTGAGCAGTGATCACGCCATAAATATGACGTATGGAAACTTCTTCCAACTAACAATCGCCGTTAGCTAATAGCCTGGCGCCTGCGCTTCTGCAACGGTTGACAACCAGCGATGCCATTGGTACGATACAAGCTATACGAGACACCTATGCTACAAAACCTATCGAAACAAGCTGGTTCAGGTCCTTTTTTGCCAAGCCACCCGCCCCGCCTACGCCCAAACCGGGTGCCTACGCCTGGTTAACCCTGGCCGACTTGCTGGATGAACAGTTCGAGCCGCAACAGGTAGCCGACGCACACCCCATTCCCACCGATACCGATTACGTGGCTGAATTAAATGAGCTTGGCCGCGTATTACGCTGGGTGGAGCAGGCGGGTACAGTTGCCCAGTTTGAGGATCGGCTTGCCGAGTTGTTGCTTGGTATGGCCTATATGGCGGCAGAACACATCCGCGCCAACAATAACAACTATCCCAGCAACAGTATTTCGGCGAAAATTTGGATGGATGGTGCGTCCTTGCGTGGCTTTTGCCAAACGTTAACAGACTACAAACTCCGTCAGGACGATAGGCATAAGGCTATCGATGCTGCCTATTACAAAGCACGGATCACCCTGGCTATCATGGGCCATTACCCTAGCGAAGTAGGTCCAGACATGGTGCAAGTGGGGCGATTATATGAGCAATGTGACGACGCCGAAATGGCCGAAACCTTTTACCAGCCTGTCGTAAACGACTTTGCTTCGTTTCTGGCTGACTACGAAGCCTGGCCTGCTGTTAACCCGGCAAACTACAATGAAGACAGTGACGACGTTGGCCCACTTGGCGATAACGAGCGCCTGACGCTACAAGCGCTTATCGAGGCCTGTGAAGGCCTGATTCGTGTGGGCGTTTATGGAAACAACAGTGATCTAATTCGCCGGGCCGAGGCCGTTCTTCGTAAGCATACGTTTGATTGATCCCAGCGTTTCACACCGGAATAGCCACGACAAACTCGGTGCATTCGCCGGTTTCGGTGGTGACGGAAAGGGTGCCGTTGTGGCCTTTGGTGATGATGTCGTAGCTGAGGCTCAGGCCCAGACCCGTGCCGCTGCCGCTGGGTTTGGTAGTGAAAAAAGGCTGGTAAATCTTGTTCAATAATTCAGGAGCAATGCCTGTGCCGTTGTCTTTCACTACTAGCTCTACCCGTCCGTTTTTTAGCTGCGTCGTTACCCAAACCTGGGGTTGGTAGGCCGTGGAGGCCTGTTTCGCTTTTTCCTGCACGGCATAGAAGGCGTTATTGTACAGGTTCAGCAGCACCCGCGCTATTTCCTGCGGCATCAGATCGACCAGGCCCACGCCGGGGTCGAAATGGGTAGTGAGCGTGACATTAGCCTCGCCGTTTTTAGTCAAGGTAATGGCCCGCCGCATGCCCATGTAGGCCAGGCGCAGGTATTCGTCGGCCAGGGCGTTGAGGTCGGTGGGTTCGCGGTTGCCGCTGCTGCTCTGGGCATGTTGTAGCATCCCACGCACAATACCGTCGGCGCGTTTGCCGTGGTGGGTGATCTTCCGGAGGTTCGTCGTTAGCGAATCGGCGATATCCAGCACGTCTTGTTTGTGGTCGGCGGCCAGTTCGTCTTTTAGCTCAGCCAGCATATCGGCGCTCACTTCGGCGAAGTTGTTGACGAAGTTGAGTGGGTTCTGGATCTCGTGGGCAATACCGGCCATGAGTTCACCCAGCGAGGCCATCTTTTCGCGTTGCACCAGTTGGTCCTGTGTGCTGCGCAGTTGCACCAGCGTGGTTTGTAGGTCTTCTTTTTGCTCGTTTAGCTCCACCGTGCGCAGGGCCACCTGCCTTTCCAGCATGGCATTCTGGTTCTCCACCAGTTGCCGGTTGGTCTCGGCCAGCCGGAGTTGTTCGCGCACGGCTTCTTCCTGCTGCTGCTTCAGCAAGTTCACTTTGTAGGTTAAGGCCAGCGTGAAGAGGATAATCTCGATGCCCGACCCGATGTGCATACTGTTGTAGGTCCAGAACGAATGGGGCAGCTTGCCGAAGGCGTAGAGCAGAAAAAAGAAGATTGACAGGAAAAAAACCAGGTTGCCGATGATGTAGAACATGGCAGGCCGGAACCCCCCTCGGTAGGTGATCACCCCCGCCCAGACGCTAAAAACACCTTCGACCAGGGCCACTATCGGCACAAAATCAATTTGCCGCCCTTCTCTTCCAAACGCACTGATCGACAGCACGTTAATACCAATACTAACGGCATAGAGCAGCAGAATACCAACGCCTATTTTGTGAAATAGCGGTGCCTGTTGCCGCAGCCGCAGGAACGCTAGCGTAAAGAGCACGTGGGTCAGGCCCGTGATGCCTGCCAACACCGTAGCGTAGCGTTCGATGGACGGGTTTTCGGGCCACAGAAACTCGCCGGTATGCCCCCGGAAAAGGGCCATTTGCAAACCAATGATGAATACCCAAACGGCGTAGCGAAGGGTGTCGGTTTCGCGCAGCCGGAGAAACAGCAACAGGCTGTAGACCACAATCATCAGGATAAACCCGTAATACAGTCCGTAGAACAGGTCGGAATAATGCAGGTACTCCATCAGGTTGACCGCCGACCGGCAGTAAATGGGCCAAGTGGTGGTGTAGATGCCGGCTACGTATACATAGACCTGATGGGTCTGCCCCTGCCCTACCATCAACGGACAAACCTGGTTACTTTTCAGGAACGGAAACACGCGCTCGGGCTGTAGCATACCCGACAAACGACTATTTACCACTTGATTATCAGCCACTTCGTAGATTAAGATGCGTTCAGTACCGGTATACAGAAAGTGCATAAACAACCGCTCAGCTGTCTGGTTGGTGATAGTCAGCCGCAGCCAATAGCCATAGCGCCGGTCATAGGGCTTGATGAGGCTGTTTTGCGTAGGCACAAACCGGTACGCGCCCGGCTGCTTCAGAAGCTGGCCAATACCCACGCTACCCGCTGCCACCTCTAGTAACTCGCTCTTATTAAACAGGTTACTGGCTTCGGTGGGGTCAGTTAGTACGACTGGCGCACTGCTGGCGGGAGCGGCACAGAGGTAAAAAAGAAGAAGCAAATAGAGTTGTTTCATAGAAATAGTGCTGTCAGGTCGGAATGCCGCACCACCCCCTACACTACAACCGGCAGCATGGCGGTGCGGAGCATGACATCTACTTTGTTGGCGACGGTGCCGAACTCACTTTTGGCAATCAGTTCGAGCGGGATGCGCAGCAGGGCAAATGGTTCGGTGATTTGTTTGCCGGCTTCGGTGGCTTCGGCTTCCAGGGTGGTAATCAGTTGTTGCCGGTCAGCGTCGGTTTGGGCCTGTTGCAGTTGCTTTGCTTTCTGCCACGATACCGCCCGACTTTGCTGCATAATGGCTTTTTCTTTGGCTTTTAGTTCGTAGGCAAAGTGCTCTACAGCCACGCCAAACGGCTTGTAGATACGGCCGATGTTGTCGTTCATCTGATCGAACATGCCGTCGAAGAGGTCGTTCATTTTGTCGAAATCGGTGGTGAACGCGTCCATGTCTTTGCCAGCAAACACCTCGGCCATCACGATGGGCAAATCGAAAGCGATGTGGGCGTTGGCAGCGGCAAAAATGTGCTGATCGGTGGTGATCGTGGTTTGGGCCGCATCTATCGTCACCTGCCAGGGGCCAGTAGCTTTCGTGCCGTCGAAGAAGTGGTTGATGGCTGTGAAGTACCGGTTGCTGAACGCCACGTCTACCTGCTCCATATCGGCAGGGTTGGCAAACAGCCCCAGGCGGATACCCTCGGCCACACGCTGCGTCACGAGCTTATACACCGCACAGAAATAGCCCATCGGGTTGTTTTGCGACCGAAACTGCCGCGCCACTTTGTCGAGGTAGCTGATCACGTCGGCGATGTGTTCCAGCGGGGGGATGCGGAAGTCGGGCATGTTGGCTTCCCAACTGTCGGTGAGGGCCGAGGGCAGGTAAAACTGTTCGCTTTTGGCGGCGTTGGTGAAGGCCAGAATCTGCCCGATGAGGTTGCTGCTAAACGCCCGCCCCATGGCCGCCATCAGCAGGTTGGTGTCATTCAGCCCGCGCACACCGTTGTCGAACCAGGCTACAGCCTTCATAATAAGCGAGTTATCAGATTCCGCAGGCGGCACACTGAGCATGTCGGCATAGGCATCGCCCACGAAAAAGCGCACGAACGAGGGCGTTAGCCGTTTCAGCGGACCGATCACCAACTTACTGTTCATCAGCTCGATACAGGCCTCGGTCAGCTCCGCCCCCTCCATCGACGGGCCGGACTGATGCACCAAAATGGCTTCCATCAGGGCGCGGCATTCGTCCTCATCGTCGGTCAGCAGGTCATCGTCGATGCCCATCATATGGCCCACCACGCGCCAGAGGTGCAGGTAGGCGGCGCGTTGTTCGGGCGTGAGCGTGATGCCCAGTTGCGCCAGGCCGTCCAGGATCACCACGCCAAACGAGAGCAACGTGCCCACGAGGTCTTCCTGGTTGATGGGTACGCCCAAAGCGGCCGCGTCCCAATTCCGTTCCTGCGCAAAATGGCGGATGGTGGCGTGCATGAGCCGTACTTTCTGCGTGGCTACTACCGCCGTGCCGTCCTGCTCGAAATTGTTGACGGTCATCATATCGACCACAAACTGCGCCGTTTCCATCAGGCGGCGGCTGAAGGCATAGAGGCTGCCGTCGTGCACCCGCAGGCGACCGGTGCGGTAGAGCACTTTGGCCCCACGCCAGCAGGTGTAGCAGGTGGGCAGCGACTTGCAGAGCAGGATGAGCAGAATTTTGGGGCCGTGCTGCGTGAACACATCGGCGGCGGTCATGAGCTTGAACGGCTCGGCGTAGGGGGGCAGGTGGCGGGTTTGCACGAAATAATCCTCTACCACGCGCTTTACCCCGTCGGGCAGGACATCAAACGCGGGGTTTGGAAACTGCCGGTTGCGTACCAGCATCTGAAAAATCTGATCGACCTCACCCTTCTGATTATCAGCCAGTAACGTCGTGATCACGCCATCGGCCAGGGGGTCGCCCATACCGCGTTTGGTTTGCAGAAAAGCTTCCGGCCAGCGCGTCACCGGGGCAGATTCAGCCGATGTGGAAGGTGGCTGCCCCGCCGCCGCCCGGAGCGATTCGGGGGCCGTAACGGCGGGCGGGGGCACAGCAGGGAGCGGTGTTTTTTTGCCCGAAATAGCCTCGATAAACTTGGTAGACAGGCTCAGGAAACCCTTGTCGTTGGGGTGAATTTCGTCGTACCAGTAGTCGGCCAGGCGGTCGGTGCGACGCAGAGTGCCGCGCAAATCGAGGTAGGTGACGTTGGGGTATTCGGCGGCTATTTTCGCCAGTTCGGCGTTGAACGAGTCGATGATAAATCGGGCAATGCCTTCGCGCTCAGCCCCATCGGTAATACCCCGCTCCGTCAGCGTGTCGCCCATCCAGCTACTCGACCCCGGCAGTGCGGTATCGCCCCCCGACGGGATCACATAATCGTAGCCGTGTACCAACACCCGTACCTGCGGATGCCCCAGTTGCACCAGCCGCAAAATGCGTCTATACCGTTCACAGACAGCCGTTAACGTTTGAGCAAAGGCTTCCGTAAAGTAGCGTTGGGTGCCTGTCTGCACGGCGTCGGGTGTCTCGCGAATCAGGCCCGCGAAGGCTTCACCCAGCAGGTCGTTACCCCCGCCACTGAGCAGGAAAAATGCGGGTTTCACCTGGGCAATGGTCTCTAGAAACTCATTATTTTCCAGGTAATCGGCCAGCGTGGCACCCGCCGCCGCCACACTCTTCAGGTTATACACCCCCGACAAATAATCGAGAATGTCGCGCAGCAGAAACGGGTACTGAAACCACGAATCGCCTTCGGCCACAATCCGCAGCCGGTCGGGGTAGCGGATCAGGCTTTGTTCATACTGCCGGTTCTGCACTCGGTGCGCCACGGCGTTGACCACGCTCAGTTTCAGGTTGGTCCAGAAGCCGCGCTGCCCCTCGGCGGGTTCAATCACCCGGATGCCCTCACGCAGTTTCAGGCCCGGCCGCATGGGGTTGGTCAGGTCGGGTTGGTAGTAGAGACCCAGGGCAAAATCGGCCAGCATGTCTTCATACTGTATCCCGGCGGGGGCGGCCAGCATTTGGCTTAGTTCGTCGGCCCGGACGGTATTGTAGAGCGGGTTGACCAGGTGCATGGTCAGGGTCTGCGTACTCCAGTCGGGCAGGGGTTCGGCCTCGGCGGCAACGAGGCTGAAACCGCCCCGTGCGTTGGTGGGTCTGAGGGTGTCGGTCAGTACAGGCGGCGAGGGCAACGCAGCCAGGTTCAAAAACCCCAGCGTGGTTTCAGACAGCGGGTCGGTCGTGACCAGCAGTTTGATGTGTTCGGTGGCGTAGGGCCAGTTGTATTGCCGGATTACCTCTTCCAAACTCAGCCGAAACGTAGTCTGACGACCCGTAGGGGCCTTTTTGTCGGCCAAACCCAGGGTAACCGTCTGCCCCGGCTCGAGGCGGCAGTTGATGGGCAGAAAGCCCGGATACGCCATAAAATCCCGCGACAGATACAGCGCCGTGCAGTAAACGGGCTGGTTGGTGGGGTTGGTCAGTTTAACGGCCAGGGTGGTAGCCCATCTGCCGGTCTGGTTTGAAAACGTCACCGGAATAGGGGCCGTGTGCGAATCAGTCAGGACGCGGGGGGCGGCGTTTTCGGGGGTCAATTCCAGCGTCAGAACAGGCTTGCTGACGGCAGGGTTATTCAGGTTTTTGAGGTACTGCCACTGACTCAGATGATGCAGGTAATCGGCCAGGATATCAAACGCCTGCGGGTCATCGGCCCGGACCGGACGAATTAGGGGCCGGTTTTCGTTGTTGGGGTCCGGCGTTCCAGGGTGGGTGATATAAAGCAGGCCGTTGCGCACGTGGAGGGTGTAATCGGCTCTGATTTCATCGTCTTCGGGAATGAAGACCGTCTCTGGTTGCCCGGTCTGCTGCCCCGTACCTGGCCGCGAAATGAGCCGTTGCAGCAGGTCGGTCTGGTCGGCAGCGGGGCCGCCGTGGTTGACCAGGTGCACCCGAATGGGTTGGTATATCAGGCCTGCTACCGTGGCCCGATATACCAATGCTGGGTTCAGGTTTGCGACCACGTCGGCGGGTATGTTAAGCACCGTGTAGTCGGCCCCAACCTGACCCGTGCTTACGGGATACGTTGTTTTTTTGGCTGCGTCATAGAGCAAAACCGGCGCGTCGGCGGGGTGGGAAGCCATGCCATGAATGGCCCCCACGTCGAGCAGCCAGCCTTTTTGCGCGTTGAATGCTGCCGAAACGGTCAGGTTGTTGGCGTCGATGCTGGCGTTCAAAAAGCCCCGCATCAGCACCGTATCATCTTGACCATCAGGTACGTATACGCGGGGTCGCTGCTCATAGCCGAAGCGCATGTACTGCCGCACCCGGCTGTGCAGGTCGCGATACGACACCTGCCCGTGGGCGGCGTTGAGCACCGCCAGCAGGTTTTTGGTGAAGATGCCTTCGCCGTTAAACTCCTCGGCTAGTTCTTCGGATTCACAGGCGGCAAGCTGAATATGATTTCCAGGCGGCATCGCCACCGCCAGCCCCTGCGCCTGAATTTGACTGGCCGGTATGATGTCGTGGAAAATGAAGCCCTCATAAGGTCGCTGGGGGGCGGGGTCAACCAGGCGGCGTTCGCGGATATCCTGGTCCGGTTGGGTGAGGGCCAGCAGGTCAACGGCGCGGGTATTGTCGCCGGCGTGGCAGCAGTCGGCCATCACCACCACGTGGGCACCCGTAGCACAAACAAGAGACAGCAGGTAACGGAGTTCTTTGTCGGCCAGCAGGAATTCCCAGGGGTTAACCGTCCCGCCATCATAACACACCAGCGATTCCAACTGCCCGTCGGCTTCGTCAGCCCAAACGGTGGTGTCGGCGGCTTCCTGCGCCCCGTGGCCAGAGAAATAAAACAGCACGGTATCAGCCGGACCGGCCTGCGCCAGGTGGTTCTGAAACCCGGCGATAACGGCCGTTTTAGTAGCCTGCTGATCCGTGAGCGCCAGCAGTTTCAGGTCGAAATCAGTCTGTTTTTGCAGGTAGCTGGTCATGGCCTGCACGTCAGCCACTGGACCGCGCAGGGGGCGTACCCGTGTGTAAGCACCTACGCCCACGAGCAGGGCATATAATTTGGGCGTGTTGATAATAGAAGCAGGTGTAGTAGTGGCTGTCATAGGCAGGTAGGCGGCGGTATACTAGCGGTAAAGTAATTGACAATCAGCCAAAAGGAGGCATTTATTTGCTGTGCGGCGAATGCGTTGCAGCGCAGGCTCCAGCCAGAATGCGCCCCCTGTTTGCAGGATGTGGTGGGACTTTTAGCCGAAACTGCTGTTCTTGTTTCTATGAAGGCAACACCCCCCGCCATTGCGTTGCAGGCCGTCACCAAACGGTATCAGAATCGCCCCGTGGTCGATAACCTCTCGCTCACCATTGCCCCCGGCGAAACGCTGGTGTTGCTGGGCACCAGCGGCTGCGGCAAAACCACCACGCTGCAACTCATGAATCGCCTCATCGACGCCGATGCTGGCACGGTGCTCATCAACGGCGTAGACGTGCAGCAGCAGCTACCCCACGACTTGCGGCGGCATATTGGCTACGTGATTCAGGACGCGGGGTTGTTTCCGCACTATTCCGTGGCCCAGAACATCGCCGTGGTGCCGCGCCTGCTCCAGTGGGATACCGCCCGTATTACCCAGCGCACCCACGAACTGCTCACCCTGTTGCGTCTGCCCGACACCATCCTCGACCGCCTGCCCGATGCCCTTAGTGGTGGGCAACGGCAGCGCGTAGGCCTCGCACGTGCCTTGGCCGCCGACCCACCCATTATCTTGATGGACGAACCCTTCGGTGCCCTCGACCCCATCACCCGCGACGATATTCGGCGGGAGCTAAAAGAACTGGAGGTGTTCAGGCAAAAAACGGTGGTGCTCGTCACCCACGACGTGCGCGAGGCCTTCATACTGGGCGACCGCATCGTGCTCATGGATGCGGGCCGCATTGTCCAGACCGGCACCCCCGACCTGTTCCGTCAGCAACCCGCCACCCCGTTTGTGAGCCGCTTCCTCAAAGCCAGCGGCGAAGGATGATTCGCTCAGTAATGGTTAGCCATTCTGAATGACCTTCCGTATTTTTGCACTTTCCTAAGAAACACGCCGGGTGGTGGCATATTAGTTGCTGCCTGTAAACTGCAAATTGATACTTATGCAAACGTCAACGTACGTACCCTACAAGGTCGCCGACATTGCGCTGGCCGAGTGGGGCCGCAAAGAAATCCGCCTCGCCGAGGCCGAAATGCCGGGCCTGATGAGCCTGCGGACCGAATATGGTCCTACCCAGCCGCTGAAAGGTGCCCGCATTGCCGGGTGTCTGCACATGACCATCCAGACCGCCGTACTCATCGAAACCCTCGTGGCCCTCGGTGCCGACGTTACCTGGTCGTCGTGTAACATTTTCTCGACGCAGGACCACGCCGCCGCCGCCATTGCCGCCGCTGGCATTCCGGTCTACGCCTGGAAAGGCATGAACGAAGAAGAGTTCAACTGGTGCATCGAGCAGACGCTGTTTTTCGGCGAAGATCGTCAGCCGCTGAACATGATCCTCGACGATGGCGGCGACCTCACCAACATGGTGTTCGATGTGTATCCTGAGCTGATTTCGGGCATCAAAGGTCTGTCGGAAGAGACTACCACGGGGGTTCACCGGCTATATGAGCGCATGAAAAACGGTACGCTCCACCTGCCCGCCATCAACGTCAACGACTCGGTAACGAAGTCGAAATTCGACAACAAATACGGCTGCCGTGAGTCGCTGGTGGACGCCATCCGCCGCGCTACTGACCTGATGCTGGCTGGTAAAGTGGCCGTCGTAGCCGGTTACGGCGATGTGGGCAAAGGTTCGGCTGAGTCGCTCCGGGGCGCTGGTTGCCGCGTACTGGTAACCGAAATTGACCCGATCTGCGCCCTACAGGCCGCTATGGACGGTTATGAGGTGGTGCCAATGGACGAGGCCGTTAGCCGCGCCAACCTGTTCGTAACCGCCACCGGCAACGTACGGATTATCAAAGACCGTCACTTCAAAGCCATGCGCGACAAGTCGGTGGTGTGTAACATCGGCCACTTCGACAATGAGATCGACATGGCGTGGCTAAACGAGAACTACGGCCACAGCAAGAGCCAGATTAAGCCGCAGGTAGACATGTACGAGATCGACGGCAAGGAGATCATTGTACTGGCCGAAGGCCGGTTGGTAAACCTGGGTTGCGCCATGGGCCACCCCTCGTTTGTGATGTCGTGCTCATTCTCGAACCAGACCCTGGCACAGCTGGAGTTGTGGGAAAACCCCGATAAGTACGAAAACAAGGTGTACGTACTGCCCAAGAAACTCGACGAGAAAGTGGCTGCCATGCACCTTGCTCACGTAGGCGCCCGCCTGGAGCCGCTGGAACAGGAGCAAGCCGACTACATCGGTGTGCAGGTATCGGGTCCGTTCAAATCGGAACTGTACCGGTACTAAAGCAGTGATGAGTGATAAACGATGGGTGATGAGTTTGCTTCCGCAGGTGTAATCTTGCGGAAGCAAACTCATCACCCATCGTTTATCACTCATCACTAGTTCAACACTCCTCTGTCTACATACCAGAATGTGACTGGTGACCTACCTGACCCCACCCAGGTGTTCAGGTCGTAGGTGTCCGTGCCTTGTGTAGTGCCCTGAATGACATCGACCCGCAAGGCTTTTTTGTTGGCCAACCAAGTAAGCGGTTTTCCGAGAGTGCACTGTTCAGGGTTGGTTGTGGCAGCGGGAATGACAAAATAGGCTTTCCCTGAGCCAAAAACGGCCGCCATGCCGGTGTGGTCGATGCAAACCGCCGTTTTTTCACTTACACCAATACCCCGCCCAGTCACGTTCCAGTCGGTACGGATGCGGGCCAGAAAAGCCACCAGCCGCCCCTGCCTGCTGCGCTCGGCAAAGTGGGTGTCGGTGATGGTATTACCCAAAAAAGGCGCGTTGATAAAGTCGTTTCGGCCCAGCATCAGGTTGGGGTGGTAGGGGTCCGATAGGCCTTCGGCGGCAGTCAGGCTTTGGTTCAGGGCAGGGTAATACAATTGCCCCAGTATGGCACAACCCGCACTGGTGCCGCCCACAGGCACCTTTTTGGTATTGATCAGGTAGTTGATCGCCTCGGCCACCTTCGATCCTTTCCAGTAGTTGACATAATCGGCCTGATCACCACCCGCAATAAAGAGTGCCTCGGCGTTTCTGATTTTCTGAACCGTAGCCTCATCGTTCACCCACTCCCTTGAGTTGAGCAGTATGGTCTCTACGGAATTGACCGCTTCGCCCAATTCAGAAAATAGGTACGAGTTGTAGCCGCTTGAACCACTAGCTCGGAGCACCACCACGTCGCCCCCACCCGATTTTTTCAGCAGCCAGCGCATAGCCTCGTCCACGTCGGTGCCGCCCCCCGTCAGCACCAGGCCTGGCGTGGTTGCCTTGGTCACATCGGCGGCGTCGCCGGTGAGCCAGGTGGTGGGTCCTTTGGGTAGGCTCGGCGCAACGGGCGCAGGATCAGGTGTTTTTTGTCCGCAGGTGACCAGCACGGTACAGGCCAGCAATACAAAAGACAACATCGGTATGGAAGAAGGGCGGGTCGACATGAACAGTAGCGGTGTGTTGGGGTTGGCCATAAAGTTAACTACACACAAAAGCCCGACGCTAGTGAGCATCGGGCTTTCTTACTTATGTATCTGAATCAGCTTAGTCGCGGCTCCGGCCACCAAACAAAATGCTGGCGTAGTAGAGCAGCGTACCCAGCGAAGCCAATGCAGCCACCACGTAGGTCATAGCCGCCCAGTGCAGGCCGTCTTTAGCCATTTCGTGTTCGCGGGGGGTAACAATGCCCCGGCTGTCGATCCAGGCGAGGGCGCGCTTGCTGGCGTCGAACTCAACGGGCAGCGTGATAAACGAGAACAGCGTAGTGATGGCAAATAAGCCCACCCCGATAGTCAGGGGCAACGTGGTGGTCTGGATCAGCAGAATACCCGCCAGCAGCACCCACTGCAAATACCGCGACGACACACTCACAAACGGCACAATAGCTGACCGCAGTTGCAGCGGCGCGTAGGCCACCTTGTGTTGCACGGCGTGCCCGCATTCATGCGCGGCCACCGCCGCCGACATAATGCTGCGGCCCGCATACACGTCGGGCGAGAGGTTTACGGTCTTGTCCTGTGGATTATAGTGATCCGTCAGTTGGCCATCTACAGAGAGGACGCGGACGTCATAGATGCCGTTTTCATTCAGCATTTTCTGCGCCACTTCGGCTCCGGTCATGCCGTTACTGAGGGCAATCTGAGAATACTCGGTGAACTTGCTCCGCAGCCGCCACTGAATATACATGCTGGCGAGCATGGGAATAATAATGAGCAAAAAGGGACTGTTCATGGTCTTTGTTTCGGTGTTCGATCGGTTGGTTTAGTGAAGCAACCTACGAATAAAACAATGTGTTGGCTAAAAATGTCCCAATGGCCATACCACTCATCCACTACCAATGCCACTAGTCACCCCCGTAGGCCGCCACGATTTTCTGAATCAACCCGCTGGTTGAATACCCCGGCACCAGGGCCACGGTCTGCACCAATCCACCCCGCGCAAGTACCACGTCGGCCCCCACAATGGTAGCCACGGTATAGTCGTTGCCCTTCACCAGAATGTCGGGTTGCAGGGCGGTAATGAGTTCCAGCGGCGTGGGTTCATCGAAGAGCGTGACAAGGTCCACAAACTGGAGGGCTGCCATGAGCCGGGCGCGGGCGTTCTCATTCACTACGGGCCGCAGCGGGCCTTTTATACAGGAGACCGAGGCGTCGGTATTGAGGCCCAGCACCAGGACGTCGCCCAGGGCGCGGGCTTTTTCGAGGTAATCGATATGGCCCAAATGCACAATGTCGAAGCAGCCATTGGTAAACACCACGCGCTTGCCCTCGCGGTGCCACTGCGCTACTTGCTCAACAGCCTCAGCACGAGAGCGGATTTTATCGGCGGTCATTAAATAAGGTTTATTCTGCGCAAGATCTCATTTCTATCCTGACGTTGATGAAGTATACCCAATACAACAACAATCTGATCTAGTTCGTCAATTCTATAAAATATGGAATACGGGAATTTGGCTAATCTGGCACCTCTGATGAATACCAAATTTTCAGCATAATAAAACGGGTTCTTCGCAATTGTTTCCTCAATACGCTTGTAATCTGACCACCATTTCTGCCCTAAGCTTGGCTGAATGGCTTCGTACCAGTCAATGATTGCTTCTTTATCCTCATTTGCTCCTTCCGTTAGCAATACGCTGAATAAACCATCACCAGCCATATTTTGCCTTTATTCTGCGATCAGATTCTTCAGCCGACATAGCCGTTTCCGGCGACTGTTTATAGTGATCGTACCGTTTAGTCAATAGTTCTCCTACCAATCTTTCATAATCTGCTTTGTCTTCTTCAGAAAGTGGCGGTAGAAAACTATCATATTTTACCACAATGTACTGCATGAGTTCTACCCGCTCCTGTTCTGGTAAGCTATCAACTACTTT
Source organism: Fibrella aquatilis (assembly GCF_017353255.1). Classification (GTDB taxonomy): domain Bacteria; phylum Bacteroidota; class Bacteroidia; order Cytophagales; family Spirosomataceae; genus Fibrella; species Fibrella aquatilis. The sequence goes on from NZ_JAFMYU010000012.1 coordinate 75,071, forward strand.
GTGCAATGTCTCGACCGTGCTCATAACCGTTTCTTTCGATTCATATTTTCAAATATAATCAATTATTGCCCTACACCCACCGGCTCAGCACTTACCGCTGGTCCCGCTTTTTTGCGCCGGTTGAGCACAATCAAAAACGCCAAACCGCCGAAGATGATGGTCACGGCCCACTGCGAGAGCAGCATGAGCGTAGCCAGCGTTTGTCCATCTTGCTTAGTGAGGCCATACAACGCCAGCGCCGACCCCACCATGATATTGAACGCCCCCAGCCCGCCCTGCGTGGGGGCCGCCATACCAATGCTACCCATCATCAGGATGGTGAGGCAAGCCAGCAACCCCAGTCCGGCGGTTTGGGGCATGGCAAAAAACAGAATGTAGGTAGAGAGGTAGTACAACACCCAGATCAGAGCCGTATAAACCACAAACAAACCCGGTTGCCGCAACTTACGTACGCTCAGCAGCCCGTCGATGAGGCCCAGCACGAAGGTTTCTACTTTGGCGAAGAGGGTGTTTTTGCGCAGGGCTTCTTTGTATTTCTGGTACAGGAACCACGCCACTACGGCCCCCGCTAGCCCCACGGCCAGCAACAAATAAAGCCCCGTGCGGCTTCCAGTGCCCCCTTTTTGGGCGAACATACCAAATACCAAATCGCTGATCCGGTCGAACTCGAGTACCAGCGTGAGGCCAATAACCACCACCAGCATGACCACGTCAAAAATGCGTTCGGCCACTACCGTGCCCAGGCTCACGTTGACAGGTACGCCCTCCAGCCGGTTCATGGTGCCGCAGCGCGTTACCTCACCCATACGCGGCACCAGCAGGTTGGCAAAGTAGTTGGTCAGCACCGACAGCATGGTGTTGCCGGGCGTGGGCCGGTGCCCCGCCACAGGTTCAAGCAACATGCCCCACCGCAAACCACGTATGTAGTGCGCCACCAGCAAAATAGCGGCATAGGCCCCCACCCACAGCCAGTTAGCCTGTCCTATAGCCGCAAACATGGCCTTGAGGTCGATGTCTTTAAACACGAACCAAAGCAGCCCCCCCGCCACGGCAAGGGAAATAACGTAAGTAAGGATATTTTTCATAGGGAGGAAGTTCAATGTTTAACGTCTAAGGTCTAAAGTTGCTTCGCGCATTACACACTAAGCGCGAAGCAACGTTAAACCTTAAACTTTAGACGTTGAACATAAAAGTTTACCCCCTTGCGGCTTGCCCACCCGTCACGAGCCGATTGTTGTCGTCGGGGAAGACCACGAGGGGTTTGTGAACTTTGGCTTCGTCGGGCGTGAGCTGGCAATACGCAATGATGATGATCACATCGCCGGGTTGAGCACGGCGGGCGGCGGCCCCGTTGAGGCAGATGATGCCCGTGCCCCGTTCGCCGGTGATGACGTAGGTGATGAGGCGTTCGCCGTTGTTGTTATTCACAATGTGCACCTGCTCGTTTTCCAGCAACCCGGCGGCGTCCATCAGATCTTCGTCGATGGTGACGCTGCCTACGTAGTTGAGTTCGGCCTGCGTGACTTTCACGCGGTGCAACTTCGATTTCATTAAGGTAAGCAACATGGTGTTCAGTTGATGATGGCAAAAGTAGGGCCTGCCCTGTGCCCCACAAAACAAGGAGCTATTTGGTAACGTTCGGCAGGGTTTTGCTATAAAGCCACGGTATGCGCCGCAAACCAAGCCCGGCACTCATCCAGGCTTGATTCGCCGGAGGCTACTTTGATAATGAAATCGTAGAGATCATCCTGCGGCAGTGCACGATTCAGTCGCCTGCCATTTAGCTTTAGAAAGGCGAGTGCAGCTTCTAGACCAGTACGTTTATTTCCGTCCGAGAAGATATGATTACCGATGATGTTGAAACAGTACACCGCTGCCCTGTCGGCCAGGGTTGGGTACATGGGTTCACCAAACAAATGTGCCTGAACGGCTTCAACTAGGAAGTCAAGGTTTTCTTCGTGAAGGAAATTGTGGGGCGGCATGAAGTTGCCGCCATGCGCTGCTACTGTACGCTGATTAATGAAGGCAATGTCTTCTTTTTCTAAATAGATCATGCCAACTTCCTGAACACGGCATCATACTCAGCGAAATCTTCAGCAACGATTCGCTCTAATTTCTGCCTTTTCGTTAACCCTTCTGTCTTATTTATCAGATGAGCGTGAGCACTAACAACCACTAATGCCTCATGATCAGTTGCCTGCGTCGCCTCGTTTTCGCCTTCCGAAGCGACCTCGTTCAACAGCGTGCGAAAAAAGTCTGGTTCTTCCTGCATAAGCTCCTTTAGAGCTTCTTTGACCATCTCTTTGCTAACTACAGTCATGGCAATCACTGGTTAAATACATTGTAATCTACTCAACACCGCCCGATTCTCAAAAGTTGATACTCAGAACGGCACCACCACTTTCAGGCTTATGTTGCGACCCATGTTGAACACGCCCACGCGGCCCGTGGCGTTGTTGGCATCGAGGTATTTGAGGCGGCTTTGGTGGGCCTGGTAAATCACGTCGAAGAGGTTGGTGGCCGACACGTAGACCGAAAACACAGTCCGTTTGGCGTTGTTGGTGATGTCGCCGCCTGCGCCGAGGTGCACCAGCGTATAGCCAGGTGTAGCCGTTTCGGTGTTCGAGGCCGCCAGAAAACGGTCTTGCTGTTGGGTGATTTCCACATCCAGCGTGGCATAGAGGTTGCGGAAGCGGTTGCCCCAGCGGTCGCGGCTGAGGCGCAGTTGCGTTACCCAGCGCGGGGCGGGCATGAAGGGCAGAAACTGAGCATCGTCGGTGGTGGCCGAGAGGTTGCGGCCAAACACCGCCGAGTAGGTCTGCGTCAGCGAAAACCACCGCGCCGCTGCCGGGTTGTAGGTCACGGTGCCTTCCATCCCCTGCAACCGGGCATCGCCCTGGGCGTAACGAAACACGGGTATGCTGCCCTGATAGAGCGAATCGGTACCCGCCCGGTTCAGCACCCGCTCTGAATAGATGTACTGCTCAATGCTATTCTGAAACAAACTGGCGTCGATATACCAGTCGCGGCTTTCGTAGGTCAGGCCCACATCACCTTGGTAGGCCACCTCCGGCACGGCATCGACCTTGCCGATCTCATACCGAAACGTGCCCGCATGAACCCCGTTCGACGATAGTTCGGGCACGGTGGGCGCCCGGAAACCCCGCGACAGGTTGGCCCGGACATTCAGCTTGTCGGTGAGCGAATAGACCGCACCCAGGCTGGCCGACACGTTGCGATAAGTTTTGTCTACGCCCGCAAACCGCTCAGAACCAGGCCCCTGCGGACGTACCTGAAACGCACCGTCGCCGTCGATGTAGAGTTTGTTGATGCCTAGCAGCCGAATATCGTAGCGTAGCCCGCCGCTGATTTTCAACGGGCCAATGACCTTTTTAGCAAACCCAAACACGCCATTATCAAACAGCGAATAGTTGGGATACAACGCCTGATATCCCTGATTGTCAAGCGATTGTAACATACCGTTGCTACCCATGGTGATCTCCCAGTTGCGGCGCACGGGCAGGTTGTAGCGCACATCGTAGTAGTTGGTGTGGAGCAGCAAACCCAGTTGCGCCTGAAACGGCCGGGCCACGTCGGCAAATTCGTCGCGGTTGTTGCGGGCGTAGCTCAGGTTTAGGGTGAGCGACCCGCCGTTTTTGAACTGCAACAGGTTGTTGAGCGACAGCTTACCGTTGATCAGGTGCTGCGAGTTATAAGGCAGAAAGACCCGGCTCGTCAGTTCATCGTCTGTAACGGGGCGGTCATTGGCCGAGCCGTCGGGCAGGAGGGTCTGGGTGGTGAAGCGGCCCGTACGCGCATCGCGGGTGCCGTTGATGATGTTGAACCGCTGCTCTGTGCGCAAAAAATACAGCCGCGAATAACCCCACCGTTTGTTCAGCCCGATATACCCACTGATATCGAACAGGTCGGCGTAGTTAGAGGAAAAAACACGCCCATCGGCCTGGTTTCTGTAGTTATTGGTCGATTTGGTCGAGGCTGTGGCCAGCCAGACAAACCCGTTTTGGTTGCCCGCCGCCTGTACTGACAGCCCCAGCAGGTTGTGGTTGCTCTGGTAGTTGGTCAGTACCCGCCCGCGCACCTTGCCTTCTTCTACCGGGCGCGGCGACAGGGCCGTAACCACCCCACCCAGGCCGTCGGAGCCATAGATGAGGCTGCCCGCCCCCCGGATAATCTCGTAGCGGTCTACCGAATATTCATCCAGTTGAATGCTGTGTTCTTCGCCCCATTGGTTGTCTTCCTGCCTGATGCCGTCGTGCATGGTGATGACCCGGTTGAACCCCAACCCCCGAATGATGGGCTTGCTCAGCCCCGCCCCCGTAGTCACCTGCGACATGCCCGGCATTTTGGCCACGGCGTCGATGAGGTTGGTGGAGCTTTGCTGCATCAGCCGCAACTGCGACATAGCCGCAATGGGCACCGGACTGTCGCGAATAATGGTCTTGGTCGATGCCCCCGACACGATGACCTCTTCAAGCATCTGGGCGGCGTTTTCCATCACAAAATCCTGGGTGGTGGCTTCGGCAACGGTAACCGTGCGCACCAGCGTTTTATGGGAAATGTAGCTTACCTGTACCGTGAACGTACCCGCAGGTAGGTTGGTGAGGCGGTAGGTGCCGTCGGTGAGGGTAGTAGCTCCCAACCGTAGATCGGGCAGGTAGATAGCGGCACCAATGACGGCCTCGCCCGATTCGCCGTGGGTAACGCGACCCGATAGATTGTGTTGAGCAACGCACGTAAGTACAGATAGCCCATAGCAGGCTATCACTACGCAGAACTGTTTCATAAATGGATTCCCTTTAATTAAATTGATCTATTGACATTCAATAGATTATATTCTGGGGGACCCCTGCGTGAAAAATAAACAAACGTGTGTATATATTTACCCAACAACAGTTTTGTCACCTGTTTGGCGGGCCAGCTAAAAATTACGTTCGGTATAAACTTGACTGCAGTTACTTCCTGAAAAAGAGCGGGTGTGTGGGCAACGGCATCAAGCCAAACCAGTTCTTGCCTACTATGGTCGAGTGGTTGAATTGGCCCTGGTGCTTTAGGCAGAAAGGGGTGTGCATGTACAACTAACGTTCCATTTGGCAACCGGTGTGCATGCCTGAAGACAACGGCATTGGTCAGCATAAACAGCTGAACTATCAGCAGTAGGCGGGCAATGATAGAGCGTTGGCGACGAACGTACTGCATAGTTAATACAAAAGTAGGTGTTGGTCCCCTACCTTTTGGTCCGTTCAAGCGAAGATTGAACCGTGTGGACTAGAATCACCCTATTATACGATTATTGAGTATTTCTCCAATTAAAATTTAGCGAAAGTCAGATTATTGAGCAGGCGGCTGTTGTTTTAGTATTAAGTCAAGATTAACTTTGATCACATTAAGACAACTAACCGTAACATAGTTGGCATGACATTTGTAACGGGACTATTAACTCCTGCTTATCCAGGTGTCTGACCCATAAAACTGACTGAGAGATGAAAACGATTCGGTTCTATATGATTCTGCAATGGGTACTGTTTCTGCCCGTTATTTTGCCCCTGTGCATGGTTTTCGGTGCATTGCGTGGCGCTGTTCTGATGGCCGAACGAGTTATCGAGCAGATGGGAACAGACATTAGCTACAAAGCAACCAACGCACCTGTTCAGCCCGAAGCGAAGGCCGGCTGGTAAGCCACTCGCTAGTAATTTACGTATATTCAGTAACGACTTGTCTAGTCAATAGATAGGCAACGAGGCGCATGACCAGACTGGTTATGCGCCTCGTTGCATTTTGGTGACAGCAGTGGGGTTTCTAACTAGTAGGTAGCCATTTCGGGTTCAATCTGCTGCGCCCAGGCATGAATACCCCCCTCCAGGTTGTAAAGATTTGTATAGCCACCCTGCGTATAGAGGTAATTGGCTACGTTGGCACTCCGAATGCCGTGATGACAATACACCACCACGGGCCTGTCGGTTGGAATACGCTTCCTGTTTGACGAATTGGCCGCAATAAGCCCCACTGGAATGAGCACAGCCCCCTCCAGATGACACACGTCATACTCTTCGCGCTCCCGCACGTCGAGCAGGAAAATAGCTTCTCCCTGCGCCAGTCGGTCGGCCAGTTCCCTGGCATTAATCAGCTTGGGCGCTTCCGTAGCCGATTTAGCGGGCAGGGTTCGTCTGGCCAAACCAGCCGTAGCCAGTTCCAGCGCGTCGGCGCGTCGGCGCAGGCGGATAGTGCGGCTGCTGTGAGTAAGCAGGTCGGTAACTAGCAGTTTGTCGGTCAGTGATTCGCCAATGCCGGTAAGCAGTTTCAGCACTTCGGTAGCCTGGTAGGTGCCAATAACGCCGGGCAGCACACCCAGAACGCCCGTTTCGGCGCAGTTTGGGATCTCCATCTGGCTTGGCTCTTCGGGAAACACGCAGCGGTAGGTGGGTCCCCGGTCGCCGGTGGGTAGCAGGGCGTTGAAAATAGCCACCTGACCTTCGTAGCGGTGAATAGCCCCGTAGACAAACGGTTTATCAAGCGTGACGCAGTGGTCATTAATAAGGTAGCGTACGCCGAAATTGTCGGTGCAATCAACCACCACGTCGTAGGCGTTGATGAGCGCACGGGCATTGCCCGCATCGAGCGCCTGCACGTGAGCATCGAAGCGAAGTTCGGGGTTAATGCGTTGCAGATGCCCTACGGCCACTTTGGCTTTGGGTTGCCCCACGTCGCCGGTAGTGTAGAGCACTTGCCGTTGCAGGTTGCTGAGGTCCACCACGTCGGGGTCTACTACGCCAATGCGCCCCACGCCCGCCGCCGTCAGGTACAGCAGCACCGGACAGCCCAGCCCCCCGGCACCCACCACCAGGACGCTGGCATTTTTGACAATAAGCTGCCCATCCACGCCCCATTCGGGTAGCTTCAGGTGCTTTTGATAACGCGTTTGTTCAGAGGGAGTCAGCATAGCAATGGTATAAGAACAGACTTACCAATGAACGCAAAAAGGGCCAATTATTTCGCCAGGCGGCCAACTATTTTTATAGACGCTAGACAGGGGACGCTGGACATTGGACGTTAGATGCTAGTATCCAGCATCCAATGTCCAATGTCCAACGTCCAGCGTCCAGCGTCCGATATCCAACGTCCATCTAGAATCCCAGGCCCAGCGCAAAGCCGCGCACAACAGGGTTACCTGGCAGCGAGGCACCGGCTGTGGCAGCACCGCTAGTGAGGTTGATGCTATACACGCGCGTAGTGCCGCCCACGCGCAGCAGCGCATAGGCTATGCCCGTTGTGCCGCCAATGTCGAATCCGTTGGCCGCTTCAGCCGTTACGCCCAATGACCCTACCGGCACCTGAGTGCCATTATTGGGTGGATTCTGTTGTGTCAGCATCGCCATAGCGCCCTGATTGTCAATATTATACAGCGTTGTAGTGGTGGCTCCGGCGAAGTTGTTGGTATAGGCCGAACCTGTCACGCTGGGTGTACCGGGGTTCAATGCACCATCTACGGCGGCAACGGTGCCGTCGTTGGGGTTCAACCGCAGGTTCTGCCCGGTATTGCTCACTACCCGAATCCGGTCGACGGTGGGGTTGAAGTCGAAACCAAAGTCAGTACCGGTCAGTGAGGTGGCAAATGCTGAGCCAACCACCGCAGCGGCACCCGTGGCGGTGTTGATGGTATAGAGTCGGCTGGTGCTGCCCAGCGCATACAATTGCCCGTTTACGGGGCGGAAATCAAGGCCATAAATCGTTTCGCCCGCCTGCAAACCCGTGATGGCTTTCGAGATAGGCGTGGGACTCATGGGATTGAAAACCAACAGATTAGGCGTGGCATCTACCGCATACGCAACGGGGTCGGTGGGGATAGCCAGGCCGATAATGGTGCTAGACAGATCGCCTAGTTTCTGCAACCGACCCGTGGTGAGGTTGATCTGCTGAAGCTCTGGTTTGCCACCAAAAATAACGGCTACCAGGCCCGTACCGTTGGGCGCAATGTCGAAGCCGGCGGCACCCGTAATGTCGAGGCCCAGCGGACCTACGTCGGTGAGTGTGCCGTTGTTGGGTGGGTTCTGGATGTATAGCCGGTCGGTGGCGGGGTCAATGTCGTAGAGGGTGGTAGTGGCTGCGCCCGCCTGGTTATTGGTATAGGCCACTTCCGAAATCATGGCCCCGGCCACGCCGTTGATGTTGCCATCGGTGGCGGCTACGGTGCCCGTTTCGGGGTTGAGACGCAAGTCCTGTCCGGTGTTTGTTACCAGCCGAAGCCTATCAACAGTGGGGTTGAAATCGATGCCGACAACGGCCCCCGAAATAGCGGGCGTAAACGGAGCAGTGCCGATGGCGCGGGCCGCACCGGTGGCAGTGTTGAGCACCACAAGGCGGCTTTGGTTAGTTACGCCGTAGAGCTGCCCCGTGGCGGGCCGAAAATCTATCGACAGCACCTGTTCACCCGCCTGAAGGCCGGTAATACCCATTGTTGCCTGGGGAGCCGAGGTGTTACGAATCGACAGCCGGATGAGCTGGTTGGCGTCGTTGATGGCGTAAACGGTGGCGTCGGGCAGGGTTTGTGGGTCGGGCACCATGCGGTGGTCCTGGCAGGCGTTGAGCGTCAGCAAAGCGCCAGCAGCCAACAAACGGAATGGTTTTAAGTAGCGCATAATCATAGTCTTTTTTGGTTGAGACAAAAGCCCCCCTGGGCGGGCACAGGAGACTATACGGTAATAATGGCTGGACGGATGTGGGTTATTAAAAAGAAATTAAACGCCGCTCTTCGCTGGCCATCAGGCCATTGGCCGCACTACCCACCGTCTGAAACGAGCCTGTATCTTTGCCCGGTTATCTACTAACCCCCTACTGTACCCATGCCCGCCCTATCTGCCGACCTGAAACGCGCCGTTGTCGAGATGCCCGAAAAGGAGAAAGACAAGCTCCTGCTGCGGCTTATCACCAAAGATCCCATCCTGACCGAACGCCTTGATTATGAATTGGTTGAAGAGAAATCAACCCTCGACCACCGCCGTCAGCTGATTCGCGATCTGACCAACCGCACCGCCAAACTCGACCCCGACACGGCGGGCTGGCTCATGATGGATATGCGCACCGTGAGCGGCTACATCACGCGCCACGTGAAGGTGACCAAAGACGCCTACGGCGAAGTAGACCTGACGCTCCACATGCTCACGGCGTTTCTCAACAACCACATTGGCCTGCTGAAAACACTGAACGGCCGCACCGAAAAATGCGCGCAGTACGTAGCCAAACGCACCGACATGCTGCTGAAAAAGCTCAACAAGCTGGACCCTGACTATTTCATGGAATTTGAGGAAAGCACGAACCGCCTCCTCCAACACGCGCACACCGGCGCCATAGCTCACTTCGCCAAACAGCTGGGCATTCCGAAGACGTGGGGCTGAATAATGTACAATGAATAATGTACAATGTACAATGGAGTCATACACCCGTCAGCTTTGCGCTCAAAATGTGCTAGCAGCGAAGCCCATTATTCATTGTACATTGTTCATTGTACATTATCCTTATCTACATGGAAACCGTACTCATCACCGGGGGCACTGGCACGATTGGCCGCCGCCTTACGCAACTACTTCAGGAACAGGGTTATGCCGTTAGCCTGCTGAGTCGTTCACCCAAACCACAGCCGGGCGTGACTACCTACGCCTGGAACGTAGACGCAGACGAGTTGGACCCCCGCGCCATTGAAACCGCCGACCATATTGTGCACCTGGCCGGGGCGGGCATTGCCGACGAACGCTGGACCGACGCCCGCAAACGCGAGATCATGGACAGCCGCACCCGCTCGACCGAACTGCTGGCCGAAGCTCTGCGCACCACCAAACACCATGTCAAAAGCTTTGTAAGCTCCTCAGCCATTGGCTATTACGGCGGCGACACTGGCGACCGGCCCCTGTCGGAACATAGCGCGGCAGGTACCGATTTCCTGGCCAAAGTGACGCGGGCCTGGGAGCGGTCTGTGGAGCCGATTGAAGCCATGAAAATCCGCACGGTGCGCATCCGTACGGGCGTGGTGCTGACCATGGAAGGCGGGGCATTGCCCAAGCTGGCGCAACCCGTGCGGCTGGGAGCGGGCGCACCCATCGGCACGGGGCAGCAGTACATTTCCTGGATTCATATCGACGACATCTGCGGCCTCTATATCCAGGCCCTGCGCAACCCCGTCTGGAGTGGTGTTTACAACGGCGTAGCCCCCAACCCCGTCACCAACGCCGATCTGACTCACCTGATTGCCAAGGTATTGAACCGCCCCATGATCCTGCCCAACATACCGGCGTTTGTGATCAAGCTGATGTTCGGCGAACTGGCTATTACGGTCCTGGGCGGCAGCTTCGTCCTCAACCGCCGCCTCACCGAAGAAACCACGTTCCAATACAAATTCCCCGACTTGCGCAAGGCGTTGGAAGATCTGTTAGGGTGATGGTCGGGATCTCGTTTTATAATTTAAGGTTTACAATCTCAAAAAATTCTTTCGGCGACACAATTTTTGTCCCTTTATATTCAGCTATCGTAAAATCATTTGTGTTGCCTGTGATAAGATAATCCGCACCGCAGGTTTCAGCAAGTTCCAAAAGTCGGTTGTCAGGCTCGTCCTTTATAATATCAACCTTTGTGGTTGGTGTAAACTTTACGCCGTAAGTCTCAATATCGCTCAACAGGGTTTGTGCTCTTGAATGAAAGTCCATGAATTTTGCAAACTTCTCACGGTTAAGCACGTCTACATACTCAGCGAAGAGTTGTTCAGAAATGCAAATCACAAGCTCAGGGTCAGTTAAAACACGGTCTACAATAAAGTAGGGATAACTTCTCTGAATAGTTGCTGAAACAAGCACGTTAGTATCAAGAATGAGCCGCATTTTTATTTCTTACGGCTTTTATCTCCTGGGAAATTTCATCCATTGTCATGTTAGACAGTCCGTAGCGTTCAGCAAGTTCTACCGCCTTGGCTAAATTCTGGCGGCTAAGTTCACGGCTTACCATATCCAAAAAATCCGAGAAAGAAAGCCTATCGGCTTTAAGCCCAAACTTTTGGTATTCAAGGTCTGAAATATCAATGCTGATTGTACGCATAGCCAAAATGTTTTTAAGCCTGAAAATTACAAAATTTTGCTGGTTTGACGTTACACTACCGCATAACACACAACGAACAGAGCTTGTGGTCAGGTAGGGGACTTGAAACTCGTCTGCCCGAACGTCTGCCGATATAAATTACTTATGCTGAGTCACTTACAAATGTTCAATAGGTTTCCGGCCGCCGAAAACAAAAGTACAATAAAATTCCTACTGTTCAATAACTTCCGTAAGTTCCCACTTGCCACAATACTATGTTGGGTGCTGTTTTTTCTTCGTCGTTAGTAATGAATTGTCAATTTAAGTGTTAAAAATTCTGTCGCCAGTCCTTGCTTTCCGTTGTCAAATGTTAAGTTCAACCAAGTCCTGTCCGACTTTATAAATTCAATATTTTGTTCTCGTTCAAAAAAGTTGATAAATTTTGCCTTAATGCTCTCTTGATGTTCAAAGGTCGTTTTAGTCAGTAAGCCAATCCCGTTTTTATGCTTCGTTGGTTCATTATTATTTTTCTTTTGCCCTTTAATAGGTAACCTAAATGTCCAAGGCAAACTTGACTGGTTTTCATTCTTCAAAATATCAATAGTCTGTCCTTGTGGAAAATAGTCAGGCTGATATTTAAACGCATTTTCAAAAAGTTCGTCTGTCTCGCTGGTATTTATTATGCAAAGTCCAAAAGGCGAAAAATTATTTATTTTGAATTCTGCTCTCTGCCAAAGCCCTATGGGTTTGATTTTTTCGCTTTCAATTTCGTTTGTGTCATGAACCCAAAGTATTTCTAAGAAAAAGTTGTCAAAATAGAATTTCCTGTTTGTTGTTCCTTGTCCAACGTGAACACGATTACTACCTTCTGTCAGTCCAAATTCAACAAGTTGGTCCGCCGTTTTGCCGTTGTCGTCTGTGAATATAAAAATATGGTCTGCGTCCACTTTGTCGTCAAATTTTCGGTGTTTTTTGGTCGTCAAAAATAGCACACAACTCGTAAATAAACGCGCTTTTTGGTACAGGTCCTAAAAGTAGCGCATAACAAAATAGGCTACTGTCAAAAACACACAATATACTGTTTGTCAGACGATTAGTAAGCTGCTTCTATGTAATCCTGTCGGCAAACAATACAAAATACGCCACACGCATGTTGTATTGTTTATCTCCCGCAGTTTGTATTGGCGCAACATCTATTTTTTCGTTAAAACCGACGCTTCAGAATTTCTACCAGTTCGCTTACCTCGTCGCTGTCCATGTTCCACATAAACTGGTTGGCGTAGCGGTATGAGATCAGGTCGAGGGCCTGCCCGTAGCTGGTCATTTGGTCGAGCTCGGCGAGGGCCTCGTTGTAGGCGTCGACGTTGCCGTTGAAGAGCTGGTTGATGAACCGGAACTTCTGGTTGAGCGAAATACTGCGCGACAAACTGCCCGTGCTCACTTTCTGGAGCGTATCATTCAGCGTAGCCACCGTTTCCGTTTCGGGCAGCAGGGCCGATGATCCCGCTGATACCGACAGCGACGGTGCACTAGACTCGGCGCTCACAATGTTGGGCACGTTGTTAGGTCCCGTCACCGCACTGCTCGACGCTTCGGGGTCGGCATCGGCGAAGGAAATGCCCGATGGCTGCTCTTCATCTACGGGCTGGGGCACGGGCATGGGCAGGGCTGGGGCGGGTGGTGGCGTAGGGGCGGCAGGCGCGGGAGCCTCAGCTACGGGGCGGGCGGCCAACAGTGGGGGTTTGGGTGGGTCTTCGTCCAGATCGAAAAACGACTTCGCCGCCGTCGACTGGTAGTTGTCCAGCGTTTGGCCGCGCAGCAAACTGGCCAGGTCGACGGCCACTTTTTCCGAGAACATAGCCACGTATTTGTCGGGTCGTTCCAACTCCTGCGCCCGCCCGCTCAGGATCTCGTCGAGGTAGCCAAGTGCCTGATTGACATACACAAACGGGCGACCGTTCATCTTCTGTTCCAGGGCCAGCGGCACAAATTTGTTCACCTGCGTGTAGCGCGTAATGTGCTTGAGGCTGTCGGCGGTGAGGGTGAAATCGGGTTGGTTGCGGAGCAGGTCGTCGTAGTAGTAGCGGGGGTCGAAGAGGGCCACCAGGGTGCGGCGGCTGGCATCGGCCAGGAGGGGTTCGAGGTGTTCGCGGCGCACGGCAATATGCTGCGATACCACATTCATAAACGCCCGCAAACCTTCTTCTACTTCGGGGTTGCTAAAGTCGAAGTAGGGGCTGCGAAACCGCTCCACTTCACCTTTCCACTTGTCGAATAAACTGCTGACAACGAATAAGTTAACCTGTTGAATAGGCGTCAGGTTCAGAATTTGTTTACCCGAAATGGTGGGGTGAGCATGGTAAAAATCAGCCGCGACGCGCCGGGCGTATGACTTGCTGTATTCGTTGAGGGCGTTGGAATTGAACTTGTTCGACATTGGTAAAAGTCTTTGCCTGTAAAGATATTGATTTCAGCCAACGTCGTAGATTTACGCCCTTAAATTTAAGCCAAAGGCGATTTTAAGGATTCACGAGCGGTCCGCCGCGGTTACGATTTGTGGCTGTCGCAAGCGTACTCTAGCCGCACCGGAATGCTGGTGGTGCGGCCGGGCCACAAATGGCATTCCGACCACGGCGGACCGGTCAGCAACAAATCGTAATTCGTAAATCGTACCTCGTAAATCCCTACTTTCTTGTTTATCGAACCTGCCCGCCGCCGCGAACCACCCCACCTCCGAACCGGATGGATTGAACTCATTTGTGGTTCTATGTTTTCGGGGAAAACAGAAGAACTGATTCGGCGGCTCAACCGCGCCCGCATTGCCAAACTCAACGTGGGCATTGTGAAACCCAGCCTCGATACCCGCTACGACGTCAACGACATTGTCTCGCACAACGCCTCGGTAATTCCCTCAACGCCCGTTGCCACCGCCGCTGAAATCCTGTCACTAGTGACTGACTGTGAAGTAGTTGGTATCGACGAAGCCCAGTTTTTCGACAGTGCCATCGTAGACGTTTGCCAGCAACTCGCCGACGGTGGTAAGCGCGTGATCGTGGCCGGCCTCGACATGGACTTTTCGGGTAAACCCTTCGGCTGCATCCCGCAGTTGATGGCCATTGCTGAATTCGTGACCAAAGTCCATGCCATCTGCGTAGTCTGCGGCGACGTGGCCCACTATTCCTATCGCCTCGTGCCCTCGCAGGAGCGCGTCCTCCTCGGCGAAACCGATTCCTACGAAGCCCGCTGCCGCCGCTGCTTCAACCTCGGCCCAAATGCGGTGGGCAAAGAGTGGGTGTATGAGTGATTTACGATGTACGACTGACGAGTTACGATTTGTTGCTGACGCCAGCGTAAACATGCTCTGGCGTCAGCAACAAATCGTAATTCGTCAGTCGTACATCGTAAATCCACTGTACGTTCATTCCTTCCCGCTCCAGCTTTCTGAAAAACGTCATCTGGCGTTTGGCGAACTGATGAATGGCGGTTTCCAGCTGCGTAACCACCTCGTTATATGTGAGTTGACTTTGCAGATATTCAGTCACGAATTTGTATTCGAGGCCGTAAAAGATCAGCTTTTCGGGCGAAATTCCCTGGCCTAGCAGGCGCTGTACTTCCTCCATCAGGCCATGCTGAAGGCGGTCGCGGAGGCGGCGGCTGATGCGCTCACGACGAACAGCCACGGGTGGGTCGAGGCCAATGACGCGGTAGGGCGGCAACGGCGGGCGGGGGGCGGGTTGTGCATCGGGATGTTCATTCAGGTACTGCCCAATCTCGATGGCACGGATCAGGCGTTTGCGCGTCGAGGTATCGGCGAGGGGTGAATAGGGCGAGGGGTTTTGGGTAAATAAATCCCGCAACGCGCTGTCTGTCAATGGTTCCAACCGGGCGCGAAGGTCGGCGTTGGTGGGCACGGCGAGCATGGCCGTGGGACGGAGAGCCGCTTCGATATACATACCCGATCCCCCGCACAGAATGGGCGTTTTGCCCCGACTCAGAATATCCTGCAACGCCCGATCAAAATCTTGCTGATACCGAAACACGTTATAGTCGTCGCCCGCGTCTACGATATCGATGAGGTGGTACGGAATCACCTGACCGTCAACAACATACTCGGCCAAATCTTTACCCGTGCCGATGTCCATACCCCGGTACACCTGCCGCGAGTCGGCGCTGATGATCTCGCCGTTATGCTGCTGGGCCAGCTGTACCGCGAGGCGCGTTTTGCCACTTGCCGTAGGGCCGATGATAACAAGCATTGATGAAAGGGCTAGTGTGGTCATTGGTCATTTCGCTACGCGCCCCGGGCTAATGACCGCGCAGCGAAATGACCAATGACCTAATACAGCGCAAAGATGGCCGATTTATAAGCAAGGCAGCGTGATTACGTGACGTTGTGTCTAGCTTCGCGCCGGATATCAAAATCAGAAGCCAACGCAAACAGGAGAACGCTAACTAGAATTGTCAATGCTACTCAACAAAAGTCTTATAATCAGTCTGTTAGTTGTTCTATCGTTGCCCCTACTGGCTCAGAAAAAGACACCCCGCTCAGCCCGGCTCAACCCCTACCGCCACGCCGCCGACAGCCGTACCCTGGCTGATACCCTGCCCCTGATGATGCCCTACAACCGCCTCATCAACGCAGCCGGTGCGGCCCTCACCTTTGGCGACTCCAGGCTGGAAAACCACGCGCTGGATGTAGCGGCCATGCCCGGCACACAGCTGGTGGTAGTTGAAGATCGGTATGGGGTGGCGGTGCTGGACCGGGCCACGCAGAAGATTACCTACCGCTGGAGTCTGCGCGACAATGCCGCTACAAAAGGCATGATGAGCACATTTTCAGGCATTGAGGCGGTGGTTTTTCGGGAGAAAACGTACCTGATCTGGGGAGCCTCGGAGCGCGAAAAAGGCAAGTCGGGCGTGGTGGTGGCCACCTGGGCGGGGGGTAAGATTGAGACCGTCGACGTGATCGCTTTTGCGCCCGTGGCTCCTTCGCCGCTGGCCCTGCCCAACGACGTGGCCGTGCAGGTGGAAGGCGATGAAGCTTTTTTATACGTAGCCCTGAACGGCAACAACCAACTTGCCAAAGTGCGGTTATCAGACCGCCAAACCGTCTGGACGGCCTCTGTGGGTGTGGCTCCCTACGGCGTGGCGCTGGCGGCAGGACGGGTGTTCGTGACCAACTGGGCAGGACCGGTGCCTGTGGTTGACTCGACGGGGGCAACCAGTCAGGCCGAAACGGCGGGCGTACCCTGGGGGCAGGCCTACATTGACCCTCGCACGGGGGCCATGTCGCGCGGAACGGTGTCGGTCATCGATCAGGCAACAGGGCGGGCAGAGGCCGAAATAAGGGTCGGACTGCATCCAAACGCGATTTTAGGCAGTGCCGACGGCAAAGCCTTGTACGTGGCCAACGGCAACAGCGACTATGTTTCGGTCATTGACCCGCAAACGCGGCAGGTGACAGACTCCATCTTCGTAGGCCTGTTCGACACCACCAAACAATACGTCGGCAGCACTCCCAACGCCCTGGCACTCGACTCGGCGGGCACCACGCTATACGTAGCCAACGGGCTTGATAATGCCGTGGCGGTGGTGTCGTTGACCGGGCCAAAAACGGCCAATCGGGTGCGCGGCTATATACCTACGCAGGCCTACCCGGCGGGGCTAATTTTACTAGACAACCAATTGATCGTCTGTAATTTAGAAGGCAACGGTGCTCGTGCATTGACGCCCGTTGAGCAAGGCGGGCAGGGCCGAAACCCGCGCATTAGTCAGGATGCCTACACCGCCCACCGGCAACTGGCTACGGTCTCGATGATTCCCCTGCCAACCGATGCCCAATTGCCTGCCTACACCGAACGTGTTCGGCAGTTGAGCCTGCAATTCCGGCTGGCGCTGGCGGCGCGGCTGCCCCGCCCCGGCATTCGGCCCCGGCCCGTACCAGAGCGTATTGGCGAGCCGTCGGTGTTCAAGCATGTGGTGTACATCATCAAAGAAAACCGCACCTATGACCAGGTCCTGGGCGACATGCCCGAAGGCCGCGGGATGCCCTCGCTCTGTGTCTTTGGCGACAGCATCACGCCCAATCAGCACCGGCTGGCGCGGGAATTTTTGCTGCTCGATAACTACTACGCCTCCGGGAAATCATCGGCCGAGGGGCACCATTGGGTCGACGCTGGCATGGTGACAGACTACACCGAAAAGAGCGTTCGGGCCTGGTTCCGCTCCTACCCGCACGTGCTGTATGATGCGCTGGTGTACAACAAAAATGGCCTGATCTGGAACAACGCCCTCGACCATGGTAAATCGGTACGCATTTATGGCGAAGCCTGCACCTGCCTCTTCGACAAGAAACAGTACAACTGGCAGAAGCTCTACCAGCTGCGCGAAGCCGGACAGCCGTTTTCCTACACCAATACCACCACCATCTCGCGGGTACGGCCCATCCTGGCCCCGAACTTCCCCGGCTGCGACGACGAGATCATCAACGACCAAATGCGGGCCGACGCCTTCATCCGCGAGCTAAACGAGACCGCCGCCAAACCCGGTGACACCTGGCCCAACCTGATGGTGATGTCGCTACCCAACGACCACACATCGGGCCTGAGTCCGGCCTTTCCCACACCCCGCGCTATGGTGGCCGACAATGACCTGGCCGTGGGGCGCATTGTGGAAGCGATTCAAAAAAGCCGTTTTGGGGCCAATACGGTCATTTTCATCACCGAAGACGACTCGCAGGCGGGTTGGGATCATATCTCGGCCTACCGCACCACGGGCTTTGTGATCAGTCCCTATTCACGCTTGAAACGCACCGTCACAACCAACTACAACCAGACGTCGATGCTGCGGACGATTGAGCAGATTTTGGGCCTGCCGCCCATGAACGTGATCGACGCCACGGCCCAGCCCATGTTCGATTGCTTCGGCGACCAACCCAATTTGGCCACCTATGCGGCCCTGCCCAACCGAGTGCCCCTCAACGAAATGAACAAACCCCTAACGGCCCTGCGCGGCAAGGCCAGACAATACGCCCGCGAGTCGATGGAGCAGGCCGAGGAGGGTATCGACACCGGCGAAGACGCCAAGACTAACCAGATTCTTTGGTTCTGGGCGCGGGGCAATAAGCCCTATCCAAGAAAGTAATACTACATAACAGGGCCACTACAACGCCCCAACTAATGCGGCACTAAAGCCAGGCAGGCTGTGGACACATTTTCTGTAAAACAATAGAGTGTATAAATACTCAATCAGCTTTGAGTATAATTCATTATCAGTTAGTTACGATTATTCGATAATCCATTTTTTCCGATTTTACTGAGAAGTATATCCGGTGGATCTGCGCACTTTTAATCACTAATTAATGCCTATTCATCTTAGCTTTTCTTTAAAACGGACTTGGAAAAGTCCTTCATGAATTATGCACAATTCTACGTTATCCAGTTGGAGGAACAGAGCGCCCAGGGCACGGACCACCCGGTTGCTGATGCTACTCATCACGGTCTGCATAAGGCTGACCTACGCCCACGCTTCGGTCGGTGTCACACCACCCACCTACCCCAGCGCAGTGATGCTTGACCGAACCATTTCGGGGCGCGTTGTCGATGAAAACAGGCAGGGGTTGCCGGGCGTGAGCATTGTACTAAAAAACACCACGCGCGGGGCCATCACCGATGCCCAGGGGCAATATAAGCTCGACATTCCCGATGCCGGGGCCACGCTCGTCTTCTCATTTGTGGGCTACGTGGCGCAGGAGATCGAAGTAGGTACACAGACAACGGTAAACGTGACGCTGGTTACTGACAACAAGCAACTGACGGAGGTAGTCGTTATCGGCTACGGTACCGCCCGCAAGTCAGACCTGACCGGTTCGGTGTCGAGCATCAAGGCCGACCAGATTCAGGAACGGCCCGCACCGTCGCTCAACCAGGCCTTAGCGGGGCGCATGGCCGGGGTACAGGTGAACACCAATTCGGGGCGGCCCGGTGGGCGCACTACGGTGCGCATCAGGGGCTTTAGCTCCATCAACTCGTCGAACAACCCGCTTTATGTAGTAGATGGTGTGCAATTGCCGGTGGGTAACCAGAACCAGTTTACCACAGCCATCGACTACATCAACCCTAACGACATTGTATCGGTGGAGGTGCTGAAAGATGCCTCATCGACAGCCATCTATGGGGCACGGGGTGCCAACGGCGTGATCCTGATTACGACCAAAAAAGGCAAAGCAGGTGAAGGCCGTATCTCGTACAACGTCGACGCGAGCATACCCACCATTGGCCCAAACCGGCCTCAGGTGCTCAACGCCAAAGAGTACCTGGCGGTGGAGGATCTGGCCTACGCCAATATTGCCAAGTATGACCCGGCGGGCTGGGCTAGTGGCAAGTACGCCAACCTGAACCCCAAAACCCGGCGTGAAGCCTTCCGGACACTCCACCCCGACGTATTTGATGCTAACCTGAACCCGCTCTACGACACAGACTGGTACAAAGAAGCCACCCAAAACAGGCCCTCGCAAAATCACCAGCTCAACTTCAGCGGCGGCAACGAACGTACTCAGTATTCGCTCTCGGTGGGTTACCGCGACGACCAGGGACTACTGAAAACATCGTACCTGAAACGCTATTCGGGTCGGTTCACCATTGACGACCAGGTGAAGCCGTGGCTGAAACTGAGCGGTACGCTGAGCTACAACAACCAGGGAGAAAACCTGGTCGACATCAACGACGCGGTGCCCCGGCAGATCGTGGAGGACTTCCCGTTTCTGCCCGTAACCTACCCCGACGGCACTTATGCCAACAACCGCGACTATCCGCAGGCTGAAGGCTCGTTTAGCTCTGTTCACCGGCTCATGGGCCGGAAGTACATCCTCAATACCCAGACCATCACGGGTAGCCTGGCGTCCAACATCACCTTCGCCAAGGGGCTGTACCTGCGCTCTATCGTAGGGACCAACGTGCTGACGCAGGAGAATAACCAGGTCACAACCAGAACGCTGGACATTGGTGGGCAGGGTAACGCCGCCGTGAGCAACCGCCGCGACAGCTTCTGGTCGTTCGAGAATTTTTTGAACTACGACCGGCAGTTTGGTGGTCGGCACTCCATCACGGGCCTGTTGGGTATTTCGTGGCAGGCGCAGACTATCTTCGGCATCAATGCCAACGTGCGCACCTTCGCCACCGACTATTTCGAGTATAACAACCTCGGCGCGGCGGCAGTATTGGGCGGCATTGGGTCGTTCGCGCAGCGCGAGGCGTTCAACTCCTATTTTGGTCGCTTTAATTACAGCCTCGACGAGAAGTATCTGTTTACCGTAACGGGCCGGGCCGACGGGTCGAGCAAGTTTGGGGAGAATAACAAGTTTGCCTTTTTTCCCTCAGCAGCCGTGGCCTGGCGTGTATCGGAAGAGCCATTTCTGAAAAATAATCAGGTGATCTCGAACCTGAAAGTTCGGGCGAGCTACGGCCTCACGGGTAACTCGGAGATTCCGCCCTACACCTCGCTGCCGCTGATTAGCTCAACCTACGCTACCATTTTCAACGATGCGCGGGTGGCAGGCACAGGTATTGCCCGCTTGGCTAACCCCGACCTGCGCTGGGAAAAAACGGCCCAAAACGACGTAGGCGTCGAGCTGAGCCTGTTTAAAGGACGCATTGGGCTGGAAGCCGACTACTATTACCGCAAAACCACCGACATGCTGCTCGATGCCCCCGTGCCGCAGACGAGCGGGTATGCCACGATTCGCCGCAATGTGGGGTCAATGGAAAACAAAGGCATCGAACTGACCCTGAACACAGTCAACGTGCAGACGCCCAACCTGACCTGGACCTCCTCGTTCAACATTTCGATGAACCGCAACAAAGTACTGTCGCTGGCCACACCGTCGGATATTTTTGGGGTGGGCGGACCTAATTTCATTAACCAGACCAACATCATTCGCATTGGTGAGCCGGTAGGGTCGTTCTGGGGTCTTACGCGCCTGGGCGTCTGGAGCGAAGCCGAGAAAGAAGAGGCCGCCAAGTTCCGCAGCTATCGCAATAACCTGACAATTCTGCCCGGCGACCTCAAGTACCTCGACGTAGACGGCGACAAGGCCATTACCGACGCTGACCGCAGCATTATTGGCAACGGCAGTCCCAAATCATGGGGGGCATTTACGAACACGGTCAGGTACAAAAACATCGATCTAACGCTGGAATTGCAGTATTCATATGGCAACCAGATCCTGGACATGTCGCTGCATTCCAGCGAAGACCGGCAGTCGATTGCCAACAGCTACAAGACGGTGCTGGGGGCCTGGACGCCCACCAATCAGGGGTCGCAGATTGCCGAAATTCGGGAAACGCGGGCAGGCTACGTCACCAACGTAGATAGCCATTGGGTAAAAGACGGATCGTTTGTACGGGGCCGCAACCTGCTGCTGGGCTACACATTCCCCGCCGAGCTAACCAACCGGCTGAAGATGAGTCGGTTCCGGGTATATGCCACGGCGCAGAACTTTTTCCTGGTAGTGGATAAAGCCGTTCAAGGCGACCCTGAGATAACCCCCACTAACCAGGGCGACGGCAGCAGCGCATTCTCGCAGGGTCAATTCTGGCACAGCTACCCCCGCCCCACTACCTACCTCGTAGGCCTGCAAATTGGCCTTTAAACACCAGACATGACCATGACACTTTCCATACACAAAAAGCTGAGTACGTTGCTGCTGGGAACTACCCTGCTGCTGGGCCCCACGAGCTGCTCTGATTTTCTGAGCGAAACCGCCCCCTCGAACCTAACGGCCAGTGAATTCTATACCCTCCCCGACCATGCCGAGGCCGCCATTGCGTCGGTCTATGCCGATTTGCGGTTTGTAGGCAACGGTAACGGAATTTTCTCGTCGAACTGGCAGTTGCTGGAAGCCCTGACGGGTACAACCACGACCGAAACGGCCCAAAACTCAGACCTCAACAACCTCTATTCGCTGGTGCAGGATGGCAACACGGGCCACGTAGTAGCCTGGTGGAATGGCCTCTACCGGGTTATTGCGCAGGCTAACCTGGTGCTCGACAAGGTGCCGGGGATCACTATGCCAGCCACGCAGAAAGCCAAAATCCTGGCCGAAGCGCGTTTCCTGCGGGCGTGGGCCTACCTGCACGCCGTGCGGCTCTGGGGTGATATTCCGCTCATTACCAAGCCGCAGGCTATCTATTCCGACGATTTCCAGCCAACCCGTGCGCCACAGGCACAGGTCTATGATTTGATCGTGGCCGATATGGTTGAGGCTGAAAAACTGGCTACCACGGCCAACCTGCCCTGGATCGATGGGTCGGGCCGGGTGGGCATGGGGGCTATCAAAGCGCAGTTGGCGCGGGCATACCTGACCATGGCGGGCTTTCCGCTCAGCAAAGGAGCCAGTCACTACAAACTGGCTGCTGACAAGGCGTTTGAGATTATCACCTACGCCAACGCCAACCCCGGCGTGATCAACTTGTTTCCAACCTACCTGGAGGTGCACCGCGAAAACCTGGAAAACCGGATCGAACACCTGTTTTCGCTTCAGTATAACACCGCGGTAGCCGCTAACCCGATGGACAATATGTACCCCAACTTTCAGGCCGTCACGTATGCCGGACAAGGCGGCACGGGCAGTACCGTGCCGACGTCGTCTTTCTACGAGTCGTTTGAGGCGGGCGATCTGCGGACAAAGGATCAGGAGGGCTGGTTCTACACGACCTATTTCACCAATGGCAACGGTGCCAGATTTAACCTGGGCAAGCCTTACATTTTCAAGCACTTCAACGTCATCGCCAACGGTACGTCGGGCGTGGCTGGTACGCGCCTCAATAACCTGAACGTGCCCCAGATTCGCTATGCCGAGGTGCTGCTCCTATTTGCCGAAGCCCAAAACGAGTTGGGTGCGCCCACGCAGGCGGCCTACGATGCCTACAAGCGCATCCGTGACCGAGCCAAGCTAACCACACCCGCCCTGAGTACGTTCTCGCAGGCGAGCTTCCGCGAGGCCGTCTGGCGCGAACGCTGGTGGGAACTGTGCTTTGAGCAGATCACCTGGTATGACATGGTCCGGCTGCGGAAAGTGTTCAACGAGAAGACCAAAGGCTTCGACAATTTCGTGGGCCACGTCAACCTTAATTCTAACGCGACCCTCCAGGAAAAGCACCTGCTGCTACCCATTCCAAGGCAGGAACTGCTCAACAACCCGAACCTGAAAGACCAGAATCCGGGCTACCCGAAGTAGAAGGGTCATAAGCCGTACCCGAAGAAGTGAGTAGTAGGCAGTGCTTGCTGCTCACTTCTTCATCCACTTGGCGGGGTTCACTATTGGCATGGGGTAATCTTCGCCGAGGGCCACGTCGTAGTCGGTTTGTTGCTGCCGGGTCAGGGTCGAGACTACCTGTATTTTGTCGGCGGGGACGTTGGCCAGTTCGGGGAGCCAGTGTTTTACATAGTCGCCGCGTTCGTCGTAGCGGCTGGCCTGAGTCAGGATATTAAAGTAGCGGTCTTCGCGGGGGTCATTGCCCACGCCCGCCACGTAGTTCCAGTTGCCCCAGTTACTACAAGGGTCATAATCGACTAATAAACTCTCGAAATAAGCCGCACCCCAGGTCCAGTCGATGCCCAGGTCTTTGACCAGAAAGCTACCCACGTTTTGCCGACCCCGGTTGCTCATAAAGCCCGTGTGGTTCAGCTCGCGCATGTTGGCGTCGATGAAGGGAATGCCCGTTTCGCCCTCGGCCCAGCGTTGAAAGAGGTCGAAATCGCGCCGCCAGTGTTTTTGCAGGTCGTGCTTGATACCGCTTGGTTTGAATAGCCGCGTCCCGAATTTGAGGGCTACAAACCGGAAAAAGTCGCGCCAGATCAGCTCGAAAATAAGCCAGTAGGTCGAGTCGTTGGCGATGCGTTCCTGCTCATAGCGTTTCACTTCGTGGAAAACAAAGCGCGGCGACAGGCAGCCGTGCGCCAGCCAGGCCGAAAACTTGCTCGAATAGTCTTCGCCCAGCATACCATTGCGGGTGTCTTTGTAGGTGCGGATCAGGTCTTTCTCCCACAAGTACCGCTCCAGCCGGGCCACCGCCGCGGTTTCGCCGCCTTTGAATGGCACTGCCGCCCGCACGTCGCTTTTCAGCGCATTGTCGAACCCAAACGTGCTCAGCGTGGGCATGTCGCCAGAGTCAACATCGTCGGGGAGTTGAAGGGCATCGGGCGTGGGCACCAACTCACGCACAGGGGCGTACTTCTCCACCCGATTCCGAAACTGGGTAAATATGTCGGGCAGTTTAGCCACGCCAAACGGCAAATCGCGGACATGGTAAAGGGTGCTGGTCCAGAAAAACTCAATGTCGATGTTGAGCGGTTTCAGCCGTTTGGACAGGGCCGATTCTACGTCGGTTTCTTCGGAGGTCACTTCCTTGCTGGCGTAGATGGCCTGTGCGTCGATGGTTTCGGCCAAGTCGGCCAGAATTTGGGACGGCTCACCTACCCGGATAATCAGGTCGGCCCCGCGGGCGCGGAGGCTGGCCCGCAGGTCGGCCACGCATTCGATGAGGAAATTGGTGCGGAAAATACCCGTCTTTTTCACCCCGATGGCGGCCAGTTCACGGAACTGCCGGGGGTCGAATACATAAACGGGTAGCACCTGGGTAGCGTCTTCACAGGCAGCAGCAAAACCGGCATTGTCGTGCAGGCGAAGGTCATTTCGGAACCAGTACAGGATACGGTTGTGGGTAGGCATAACGGGTGTTATAAGCTATGTATGCTCAACCTGGTCAGGTCCGAAATGTTGCGATTATGATACCATAAGTGGCCAAACAATACATCCTGCTACCGCTTGCTCATCAACAAATCACAACATACAGTTATAGCCTTTACTTTTAGCTACTACAATTTACTAACTACCAGACTCTTATGAGAATCCTTACCTGCCTATGCTTTAGTCTAGTTTGTTTCGTCGGCCGTGCTCAGGTGCGCATCTACGATCCCGCCCGCACCGTAGAGCGCAGCGTGGAATACCGCGCCAACAGTCGGGTGAACCAGAGCATAGACCGGGGGCTGGACAAAGTGGAGGAAGGCATCATCAACGCGTTTAAGAAGAAGCCCGCTAAGCCCCAGCCGCAAAACCAAAACGGCCAAACCAGCACCACCGACGCCGACAACCCACCCGCCGACGATACCTACGCCCGCCCCGGCAACAACCGGACCTCCTCGACCAACGCCAGTGAGGCACCTACCACGCTGAAAGCCTACAGCCGGTTCGACTTTGTGCCGGGCGAAAAACTCCTTGTGGCCGACGATTTCATGCAGGATGCCGTGGGCGATTTTCCGGCCAAATGGAACGCCACCGGATCAGGCGAGATCGTGACCATCGAAGGTGTACCGGGGCATTGGCTGGCCCTGGGCAAGAAAGGGCAATACCTGCCCGAATACATCAGCAACCTGCCCGACAACTTCACGCTCCAGTTCGATCTGGCCTGCTCCAATCCCTTCAATTTCTATTCAACAAGCCTGCATACAGCCTTTGCGGCCCTGAAAAATCCGGCCAAAGAGTTTGCCGGCTGGGGCGTTTTCAAGCATAACATCGGCACGGGCACGTCGGTATCTATGCACCCCATGGCGGCAGGTGCCAAATCGGGCAGCAGCCACGTCGAAGTGTTTGAAAACGGCGAACGAACCATGAATAACGACCTGTTGGTGAACCAGTTCTGGGCGGGCGGACGCAACCTGGTGAAGGTGTCGGTGTGGCGGCAACGGCAGCGGCTGCGCGTGTATGTAAACGAAGAAAAGATCTGGGACCTGCCCCGTGCGTTCCTACCCGACGTGGCCTATAACTCAGTAGTGTTTGCCCTGGGCGACATGCACCGGCCCGAAGACAGCTATTACCTGGGCAACCTGCGCCTGGCCGTGGGGGCACCCGACACCCGCAACAAACTCGTGACCGAGGGCAAGTTCGTGACGAGGGGCATCCTCTTCAACGTAGGGCAGGCCACGATCAAACCCGAATCGTTTGGTGCGCTGAAAGACATTGCCAACGTGCTCACCGAAAACGCCGACCTGCGGGTGCTCATTGTGGGCCATACCGATGCCGATGGCGACGATGCCACCAACCTGACCCTATCCAAACGCCGCGCCGAGGCCGTTAAGGCCGCGCTGAGCAGTGATTTCGGCATCAACGCCAGCCGCCTCACCACCGACGGTAAAGGCGAAACCCAGCCCGCCACGCCCAACACCACCCCCGAAGGCAAAGCCAACAACCGCCGCGTCGAGTTCATCAAACAGTGAGGGATTGCCCCAGCGGGGCAAAAGAGCGCAGCGTCGGTAGAGACGACACGGCATCAACATCAAAAGTCCCGTCAGGGACGAGACATCGTAGCAGCAGGTACAACCCAACGCTCCGTTGTCTCGTCCCTGACGGGACTTTTGATGTTGATGGCGTGTCGTCTCTACCGACGCTGCGCTCTTACGTCCCTGACGGGACGACAAATAACATCAATACGCCCTGACCACTTTGCCTTCCATGAAGTTGACGAAGGCGCGGTTAACGCTGAAAGTAGATTATTAACAATCAGGGTTAAATAACCTTACTTTTAGGAAACTCTTGTTTAAACGTTGTGGAAAGAATGAGTGCTAAGGCATTTACGGCTAGTTATAACCGTACCAATCCTAATTTTATCATTCAGAACCTGCCTAGTAACTACGTAACAGACGTTTTTACACCGACAATTTGTGTTCTCAAAAATCTGCTTCAACGTGGTAAACCAACTGGTCTGAGCCAGTTTCTTGAAGGCAGGTTAGGGAGTGATGCTCAAGACCAAAATCAGTTCGCACTCATCGACAGCGACCTACCTAATTGGGAGCGAACCATTCGGGGCGATGAGAAAAACGACTTTTATCCAGCCCGCGATTTCTACGAAACCATCATTCCCGGCTACCTGCCTGAGTACGCATTTATCAGGTCATTGATCTTACCAGAGGCGTTCATCAGCGACATAATACCCGAAAGCGATACAGACAAGTTCACCCAGCAGCAAGTTGATTTTTACCTTCCGCAGGCGTTTGTCGTCATCGAAATTGACGGTAGTCAGCACAAAGAGTCCGCGCAACAGTGGGATGACCAACAACGCGATACCTATCTGCAAGCACACGGGGTCAAGGTCATTCGTTTTGTCGTAGCTGACCTACTGGCAAAAAATGAAGCGTTTGCCAAAAGCATCAGCGACTTGTGTCAGCGGCTGGCTGAACACGAAAGTCGGCTCAGGCAATACCGCCTTAATGCCGCAATGCCACTTACCGAACAGCCCAAAAGAAAGCTCCAGTTGGCCGCCATCATGCGGTTTCAATTACTCATGCTGGAGTTGTTGCACCGGGGGGAAATCCGCCTGACCGATAAGCAATGGCGGTTTAATCTGCGTGAACATGACGCCACCGACTTTGCTAAACTTGCCCTCGATGATCTGTTTATCTGGTTCGGGCATCTGCTCAAACTCCAGGCTCCCCACAAAGTTGGCAAAACATACAAACTGAGATTTGATCCCGAACTGCGCCCTGCCTACATCATTAATCCGGTGGCTATTAGGGAAGCCTTTCCCGCAGATAATGGCATTAACATCGACTTTAGTGTTCTAAAACGGTGGACCGACGAAGCCGATACCAACTCCAACACGCTCTTTGTACGTACCGATTACATCGATGAGTACCACGCGGTTATAGGTAAGCAGCTTAGTTGTCCCCTTCTTACCAATCATTTCCGGGTTAGCACAGCCTCGCCGGTTCAGTACCATATCGTTTATGAGGGCAAACACAAAAACGAAAACAGTCTGGATTTTTTCCTGAAAAACCTCTTCGACTACCCCAAATTCAGATCGGGCCAACTTGGCATCATTGCCAACGCCCTGAATCTGCGCACCACCATTGGTTTATTGCCGACCGGCAGCGGCAAATCGATTTGTTTTCAACTGCCTGCGCTGCTTCAGCCAGCCCTCAGCTTTGTGGTTTGCCCCATTAAAGCCCTGATGCGTGATCAGGCACAGGATTTACAGAAAGCGGGCATCAACCAGATTGCTTACATCAATAGTGAGTTGAGTGCTACAGAGAAAGCACGGGCTCAACAACAATTTGGCGAGGGCCGCTATTTCTTCGTCTTTGTTTCGCCCGAACGGTTTCAAAGTCAAACCTTCCGCGATGCGCTTACAGCAGCCTATGCCGAAAACCCAATTGCCTACGGAGTGATTGACGAAGCTCATTGCCTGTCGGAATGGGGCCACGACTTCCGCACGTCTTACCTGAATTTAATCAAAACCATCAAGTCGCATTGTCCCGCCGCTACGCTAGTGGGTTTAACAGCCACGGCCTCACTAAACGTACTCAAAGATTTAAAGGCTGAAATGGGCGTTGATGACAGCAACGACGTTAAAACATTACCCGATTATGGCCGCGAGGAGTTGACATTTGAAGTTATCGACGATGGAGGAAAGAAACTAGACTATTTGACCAAACGACTAAAATTATATCAGGGGAAATCGTTAGGAAATTCTCAACGAGAAACTGCGGGCGAACTGAGCGATAAATTTGGTTGTGGCTTAATTTTTACCCCGAATGTGAACGGCGGAAAGGGGTGTTACAGCGTTGCCAATAGCCTGGCAACTACACTCAATGAAACTGTTAAATGGTACGCTGGTAGCATACCGACAATCACCAGTTATAGCAAAAACAGCGAAGGACAGTCTAAAAAAGAAGTGAGGGGCATTATGGCCGAGTCAGAATTTGATATTTATAAGCAGAACGTTCAGGACGAATATAAGAAGAATGGATTTTCGTTGATGGTTGCTACCAAAGCATTTGGCATGGGTATTAACAAACCCAATATTCGCATCACGGCACACTATGGTTTACCTGCATCAATGGAATCGTTATATCAGGAAGCAGGTCGGGCCGGGCGTGATAAAGGCGACGCAAATTGCCTAATATTCTTAACGAAAGAGAGATACCCTGATGTAATCAGTACAATTCTATCGAAGGATACGTTTTTGGAAGATATCAAATCAGCGTGTGATAATTTAGGACCAGAAGAACAATTTGACGTGTTTTCTCAATTATTTTTACTTACTAATGGATTAGGCACTGTACTTGATGACGTAAAAGACCTCAAAGAATTAACTCTGAAATTAATTGATAATCAAGATAAAGGAAGTATAGTTATTAGAGTCGACGGAGAAACTAATGCGGGTAAAACCGAAAAAGCAATATACAGGCTCATGCTGCTTGGACTAGTAGAAGACTGGACAGTTACCTGGAAATTCCCCGGCAGAACTTTTAAGGTCATTCTCAAGCCCGAATGGAACGCTGAGTACTGTCAGAAAGCACTTATGGAGCACATAGTGAAGTATGAACCTGATTTTCAGCTTAACCAATTCGCAAAACAATACCCGGCCTATTTCGCGAATTACGACGCTGATAAGTTTAACCAAAAAGTACTAAAACTATATATGAAAGTACTGGTTGTCTGGACGTATGTCAGCATCGTAGCCAATCGAAAACAGTCGCTTAAAACGGTTTACGAAAACTGCCTGAAAGAAGTGGAAGGCCATTACAAACCGGGTGAATTTAAGCGGGCGCTAGAAGATTATTTTAAGTTCGATGATGTCAGCTACGTGCTACAAGGAATCTCTGAACAAACACTTATCGACCTTACTGTCAAGCAGATACAAAGTTGGTTCTATAATTTCTTCCGGTTTACTGCCCCAGCGCGTTCATCGCTATCGACGGACAAAACCCGTTCTCTGATTCCAACGGATGAAGTAGAGTTCGGCAAAAGCCGTTTCATTTTAACAGATGAGATTAAAACAATGCAGGCGCAACTAAGCCGTGTTCTGGAAGCTCGCGGAAATAACACTGGCTTAAATATGATGAGTGGCCTAGTACGAGCATTAAATGACGATTACGAAGACAATGACGGACGCGTTCGTTTTGAAGAAGCTTTGAGTGCATTAAAGCAGACAAATATTGTGAACACTTTCTTCATCGGATGTCAGCGCGTAGCTAGTCATATCGCAAACAGAGAGGGGCGATATGAAATAGCGCAATCCATCCTCCGTGTCTTTCCTGACCAGCAAAAACATATTGAACAATGGGCCGACAGCCTGCAACTTCCCGAACTATTATTCACTGACTATCGGCAGCGACTAAACCAAATCAAACGCCTTAATCGGCAACTACATGAGCAAACTACACGAGTTAGATAAGCTAATCGGCGAATTTGAAAACGAATTAGTCCTGACTAAATCAATTAATCAGTTGGCTACCCGTTTGCAGCAAGAAAGTCGGGATCAGTCGGGCAAGCTCAACGAAGCACGGGAGCAATTGATAGCTACGTCTTCTTCACTTATAAAGGCAACTCAGAAGTTCAATGAGATTAGCTTTACGTCTGCCTCATCTACCAAAGAACAACTTGACAATTTAGAAAAGCAACAGAACGAAGGTAGAATCCAACTAAGCAAACAGTCAACCGACCAATTCAACAAATCGCGTGATCAGCAAGACAAGAATTTCGTTGAACTGTCTAACAACGTAAAAACAAAAATGGATGGCTATCATTTGGAAAATAGACATTTCATTACTCATCAAAAAGAGGCGCATAAGCAATTAAACGACCATCTCGATAAGTCGCTCAGTCAACAGAATAAACAGTTAGATAACCACTCAAACATTGTACAAATAAAACTGGATGATCAACAATTAGTATTTAAGCGGTTTGGTGAGCAACAAAACGAAGCAGTCAAGCAGCAAAATAGATTGTTTACTGACCAGTTCAGCGAACTTCATATTCGGCAAAACAAGCACTTTGTTGACCTGTCAGGCACCATACAAACGAGACTGGATAATCACCGTTCGGAGATCAGGCAGATCGTTGAACGCGAGGTGGAGAAACTCAGTAGCCTGTTTGTTGGAAGAGTAGGTGAATTGGAGACGACCCTCCAAAGTCAAAGTAAGACCCTGAAAATTCTGTCGTACACGGCCATCGTGCAAACAATATTGATCTCGTTTGCAGTGGTAGCTAAGGTGCTGCGTTGGTGGTGAGCATGTCTAATACGCCCGGACCACTTTGCCTTCCATGAAGTTGACGAAGGCCTTATTCACCACTTTATTGCCGCCGGGGGTGGGGTAGTTGCCCGTAAAATACCAGTCGCCGGAGTGGTTGGGGCAGGCCATGTGCAGGTTCTCAACGGTTTGGTAGATCACCGCTACTTCGGCTTTCAGGTCTACTACGTCGTTGCGGCGGGGGGTGATGATATCGGCTACTTTGCGCGAAATCTCGTCGTGGGTGAAGGGGGCAAACAGTGCCTTCACGTAGTTCTCCTGCATGGCATTACCCGACTCAATAGCCGCCACCGCCTGGGCATACACCTCGTCGGCGATGTGGTTCAGGCCGCGCTCATTCAGCAGTTGTAGCACCGCCCGGAAGGCCACAAAATCTTTCACCTTCGACATGTCGATACCGTAGCAGTCGGGGAAGCGAATCTGCGGGGCCGACGATACGATCACAATTTTTTTGGGTTCCAGCCGGTCCAGCATCCGCAAGATGCTCTTTTCCAGCGTGGTGCCGCGCACGATGGAATCGTCGACCACCACCAGGGTGTCTACGCCTTTTTTAATAACCTCGTAGGTCGTGTCATACACGTTAGCCACCATCTCGTCGCGGTGGGCATCGTCGGTGATGAAGGTGCGGAGCTTGACGTCTTTAGACACCAGCTTTTCTATCCGGGGGCGGAACGAGAGCACCCGTTCCAGGTCCTGCTCGAACAGAATACCCTCCATGATGGCCTTCTTGCGCTGCTTGGCCAGGTATTCTTCAATACCTTCCACCATACCGAAAAAAGCGGTTTCGGCGGTGTTCGGGATGTAGCTGAAAACTGTGTTTTCGAGGTCGTAGTTGACTTCCTCCAGAATCTGCGGCACCAGCAACCGGCCCAGTTTTTTGCGTTCGTTATAAATATCGGGGTCGGTGGCGCGGGAGAAATAAATGCGCTCGAAACTGCACGACCGCTTCTCGATGGGCTTAATGAACTCGTATTCGCCATATTCGCCGTACTTATCGATAACCAACGCATGACCGGGTTTAACTTCCTGTATCTCAGAATACTCGACATTAAACGCCGTTTTGATGGCGGGCTTTTCTGAGGCCACCACCACCACTTCATCGTCGGCGTAATAATAGGCGGGGCGGATACCGGCGGGGTCGCGGGCCACAAACGAGGCCCCAAAACCGGTCATACCCACCATGGCATAGCCCCCGTCGAAATCGCGACACGAGCGGTGCAGTACGCGCTGCAAATCGAGGTTGTCTTCAATGATGTCTGAGAGGTCAGGGTTTTCGTAAATACCCTTAAACCGGTCGAACACGCGCTGATTTTCTTCGTCGAGAAAGTGCCCGATTTTTTCCATCACCGTCACTGTGTCGACAAAGTCTTTGGGGTGCTGCCCCAACGACACCAGCTTGTTGAACAACTCATCGACGTTGGTCATGTTGAAATTACCCGCCATGACCAGGTTGCGACTGCGCCAGTTGCTTTGGCGGAGCATGGGGTGACAGTTTTCAATGTCGTTGGCCCCGTGGGTACCGTAGCGCAGGTGGCCCATCCAGACTTCGCCGGTGAAGGCTACGTTTTCCTGGAGCCATTTGGCATCATTGGCGCGGTCTTTATTTTTCTTCAGCGCCTTACTAAACTTCTTGTTGATCTTGCCAAACACGTCGGCCACGGGCTGATTTTCGACGGACCGGTAGCGGCTGATGTATCGATGGCCGGGCGGCACGTCGAGCTTGATGTTGGCGACGCCTGCCCCATCCTGACCCCGGTTCACCTGCTTTTCCATCAGCAAAAACAGCTTATTGGCCGCGTAGAGGGGTGTTCCGTATTTGTCGATGTAGTACTGGTAGGGCTTGCGAAGGCGTAGCAGCACAATGCCGCACTCGTGTTTAATGGCGTCGCTCATAAGAAGCTTTACCCGTTTGGCACTGGCGCAAACCAGCGCAGTTGGAAGTGTACGTAAGCAGAGGGGTAACGCCGCCACCCCCCAGAATCGTTCGGAACGGCGGTGGTGTAAAGGTAGAAGAAAAAGGAGGAAAGGAGGAAAGAGAGGAAAGGAGGAGGGTGCTGACGCAGGCATATTACTCTAGCGTCAGCACCTTCCTCCTTTCCTCCCTTCCTCCCTATCTTTGTATTATGATTGAGCAATTAGAAGCCATACGCGAACGCTTTAACGAAGTGGCCCAGCAGATTGTGCAGCCGGAGGTGTCGGCAGACCCCAAACGCTTCATGAAACTGAGCAAAGAATATAAAGAACTCGACAAGATGGTGCAGCAGTATATGGCCTACCGCCAAACGCTGACCGAAATTGAGAATGCCCGTGAGGTAATCGCCACCGAGAAAGACGAAGAATTTCGGGATATGGCCAAGCTGGAACTGGACGAGTTGGTGCCCCGTCGCGATGAGCAGGAATCGGTGTTGAAAGAGATGCTGATGCCCAAAGACCCCAACGACAGCCGCAACATCATTCTGGAAGTCCGCGGCGGCACCGGCGGCGACGAAGCAGCCATTTTTGCGGGCGACATTTTCCGCATGTACCAGCGGTTCTTTGAAAAAATGGGCTGGAAAATGACCCTCGTCGACTTCACCGAAGGCTCGTCGGGAGGGTACAAAGAAATTGTGGTGGAGGTGGAAGGCGAAGATGTGTACGGCAAGATGAAGTTCGAGTCGGGCGTGCACCGGGTGCAGCGCGTACCCGCTACCGAAACGCAGGGGCGCATTCATACGTCGGCGGCGAGCGTGGCGGTACTGCCGGAGGCTGAAGAAGTTGACGTGGAAATAAACATGAACGACATCCGCAAAGACACGTTTTGTTCGTCAGGAGCGGGTGGTCAGTCCGTCAACACGACGTATTCGGCAGTGCGGCTCACCCACATCCCCACGGGGTTGGTGGTGCAGTGTCAGGACGAACGGTCGCAGCTTAAAAACTTCGACAAAGCCCTGACGGTGCTGCGCTCGCGGCTGTATGAGATCAAGCTGAAAGCCCACAACGACGCCATTGCCTCGCAACGCAAAACGATGGTGGGCAGCGGCGACCGGTCCGACAAAATCCGCACCTACAACTACCCTCAAAGCCGCGTCACTGACCACCGCATCGGCCTCACGGTCTATAACCTCCCCGCCGTCATGGAAGGCGACATCACCCAATTCATCGAGCAACTCCGCATCGCTGAAAACGCCGAACGGTTGAAAGAAGGCGCAACGATTTAGGTTTAAGGTTTAATGTCCAAGGTCTCGGCGACCCCGTCCAATGTTGTCTGACGCGAGCGTACTCCTGCGTCAGCCAACATTGGACGGGGTCGCCGAGACCTTGGACATTAAACCTTAAACTGTTTTGCTTATGTTTCGGGTAGCTAATTCCTACCTGAACCATGTTATCTGAACCAACGCTACAGACTCCTGCTACTGCCCCCGTACGTTCTAACGGCCTACTAATCAACTCGATTGCGCTGATTATCCTGACCAGTTTGCTTACAACAGTGCTGCACGAATGCGCTCATTTCGTGCCCGCCTACCTGTATGGGTTCAACCCAGTGCTGCACCATAATTATGTGGCCTACGACTCGGCGGGGCGTTTGGTGAGCCAACAACTACTGATTGCCGCAGCCGGACCAGGGTTTTCGCTGCTGCTGGGGGTGGTTTGCCTATGGCTGTCTACGCGCCTGACAGAAAAGGGACTACTCAGCCTGTTTTTGCTTTGGATGGGTTTGCAGGGGGTGCTTGCCTTTTTTGGCTACCTGTTTGCCGCGCCCTTTTTCACCTACGGCGACACAGGGTTTATTTTTGCTAAACTGGGCCTGCCTACGTGGCTGGTCATCGTTATTTCGGTGAGCAGCTTTGTCGTGCTCAATGTGATTCTCAAGCGAATGGCCTTTGCATTTCGCTTTTATGGCAGTATAGGGCAGTCTGTTCAGCAACGCGCCAACGCCCTGATCCTGTTTCCAATGCTGGCCTCGGTGGCCTCGGCGGTGTTGCATCTGCCCGTTACTACCCCGTTAAGTATCATTGCCCCGGCGATTACACCAACTATATTCTTGAGCATCTACGGCACCTTCCGCCGTACTGACCCCGGCCAGCCCACTGTGCCCCTGAGCCAGATTTCGTGGCTTCTTATGGGCCTCACTGCAGCCATGATCGTCGTGTTTCGGCTACTAAATTAAGTGTAAAGTGTAAAGTCCAATGCCTAAGGTTGGCTGACGCGAGCGTACTCCCGCGTCAGCCAACCTTAGGCATTGGACTTTACACTTCCTTCTTACAACGACACCGTTACCCGGCCAAACAAGAACCGGCCATTGTAGCCGCCCTGGTTGGGTTGATAGAGCAGTCGGCCCCGGTTCGAGGCGTCGCGGCCCGACACGTAGTCGAGTGAACCCGGCGCGTTGCGGGGGTCGATGTAGATCTGATCGGGATACACGTCGAAGATATTGTTAGCCCCAATAGAGACGTTCAGGGTCTTGTTGAGGCGGTAGCCCAGCACCAGGTCCGTAATCCAGACGGGGTTAAACGTCTGGTCGATGAAGGCGCTGCCGTCGGTGTCGCGGGCGAACTGCGTGTTCCAGTAGGTGCCGTCGGCCTTTTTCACGGTGGGGTCAACGTTGTGGATATACCTGATTTCGCCAAAACGCACCGTCCGGGCCGTAATATCAAACTTACCAATGCTGTAGCTCGCGCTCAGGTTCAGCTTGTTCTGGGGCTGGAATACCTCGATGCGTGAGCGCTGCTGCCGGTCGAATAGCAGGGTGCGGAACCACTGATCCGGGCTGCGGCCGCTGGTTTCGTTCTGCTTCGGATCGTCAATGAGCGGGGTCGAATTGATGGCCGTTACTTCGTTTTTGTTGAAGTTCACCGCCCCCGTCAACGTCAGTTGGCCTTTGCCCAGTTGAAGCCGTTCGTTCAGCACAATGTCGATACCGCGGGTGCGGGTGTTGGCGGCGTTGGCGAAGAAATTGACGTTGTTCACGCCCACATATTCATTTGCCGTGAAGCCCAGCAATGCCCGCGAAAACGCCCCCGAATACACAATCCGGTTGGTGATGTCGATCTGGTAGGCGTCAATGGTAGCTGAGAACCGGCCAAACTTGGCCGTGGCCCCCACCGTCATGTTTACCGACGTTTCGGGCTTGAGCGCATCTACGCCAATAAACGTGCGGGCAATCGGGTTTTCGTTATTGACCGTCAGCGTGTTAGAGGGGTTTCCGCTCACAAACTGGGTGCTGGTATTTTGGAAATAGCGCTGGTGCAGGCTTGGTGCGCGGAAGCCCGTGCTGATGGCCGCCCGCAGGTTGATGCCCTCCAGAATACCAAAGCGGGCAGCCACTTTGCCATTAATGGTCGACCCGAAATCGCTGTAATTCTCGAAACGCCCGGCCAGATCAACCAGCAGTTTGCCGATTTCGCTTTCCACGTCTATATAAAGCGATTGGCTCGTGCGCGATTTGTCGATGGCATCACTTTTCTGGAAACCGGGAAACACCTGCGCACCGGGCAGGGCCAACGCCGTACCATTGGCGGGACCGCTGATGAGCAACGGGGCTGCTGGTACCGATTTCTTCAGGTCACCACCAATGTAGGAGTTTGGTTCACCTTCCGTAATGGCGTAATTCTCGAACCGCGCTTCAGCACCGAAGGCCAGGTTAATCGATGAAAATGCCCCCGGTCTCGCAAACAGCCGGGCAAAGTCGAGGTTGACGGTGTTTTGCGCAAAGCTCAGCTTACCCGCATCGAAGGTAGTTTGTGGCGTACTGGTATTAGGCAGTGAGGCATTGCCCGAATTGAAGACCGAGAACGCAAACGAGTTGTGGCCGTAGGTGTTGCTTAGGTCCATGGTAAGCGCCCCAAACCGCGTTTTAAACCCAGCAATCAACGACTGGTCCTGCACTGTAGAGCCAATGCCCGGCAAAAAACCGTCGGGGTAAAACAACGTCCCGTCGGCGTTGAGGGGTTGTTGCGCGCGCGACACCGGCACTCTGTTGTTGCCGTAGCCCGTGCCTTTGCGGTAAGTAATGCCACCAGCGGTATAGATTTCGCTGTTTTTACCCACTGGCAGTGAGCCGTTTATGAACAAGCCCACGTTTTCTGAGGCCGAGTTGCCGATGATCATGTTTTGCCGGTTGTAGTTGCGTTGCTGCACCAGCGTGGCATCGTCGGCAATGAGTTTGGTACGGAAATCATTTTGCACCTGTCCCGTGGGTGTGCCCGGAAAACCACCCGACGCGCCAAGGTAGATCGTGGGGGCGTTGTCGAGACCGCTGCGGTTGCTCCGGCCCCGGTTGTTGTATTGGCCGCTCACGGTGAGGTAGCCTTTGTCGCCCAGCCGGAACCCTTTCGAGATGTCGAATTGTAGCACCTGCCCATCGCTAATGCTCTGGCTTATGCTCCTCGATCCGCCACCCAGCACCGGCACGTTGTAGCTTAGGTTGGTCACATTCTGCCCGCCCGTGAGTGAAGCTGTCAGGCCAGTATAGTCTTTCTTGAGCACCACGTTGATCACGCCCGCAATGGCATCGGAGCCGTATTGGGCCGCTGCTCCGTCGCGCAGCACTTCGATGCGCTCAATGGCCGCCACCGGAATCACGTTCATATCCGTCCCCACCGACCCGCGACCTACCGTGCCGTTGATGTTGAGCAGGGCCGAGGTGTGGCGGCGTTTGCCGTTGACCAGCACCAGCACCTGGTCGGGGCCGAGGCCGCGAAGCGACGCCGGGTCAACGTGGTCGGTACCATCGGCCACGGTCTGGCGGTTGGAGTTGAACGAGGGGGCCACAAAGTTCAGAATCTGCCCCACGTCGATCTGCGAGAAGCTTTTCATCTCCTTAGCGGTGATTACGTCTACGGGGGCTACGGTTTGTACGTTGGTGCGGGCGGTGGCGGCACGCGAACCCGTGACGACCACTTCGGTCAGGTTACTGGCCGATTCGGCCAGGCTGGTGTTAATCTCGGTTTCGCCAGTGGCTGGCACGATGGCCGGCTGGGTATTGGTTTTGTAGCCGACAAAGCTGGTGGCAATGCTATAGGTACCGGCGGCAACCTTAATCTGGTAATTACCGTTGGCATCGGTGGTGGCTCCAATGTTGGTGCCCACCACCACAATAGTAGCGCCGGGTATGGCGACATTGGTGGCCTTGTCGGTCACGCGGCCCCGGATGCCCTGGGCCAGTAGCGAAGAAACGGTGAGCAGACAGGCAACCAAAAAGAGGCTTCCAGTCCTTATAGTAAATGAAACGTGCATAGGTAATATTGGTTAGTTTAACCCAAATATAAAATATTATTTGCCTTATGAGTAGATATACAAATTAATATGCTGAATAATATCATAAACAACCCATCTGTTTACTAAATTAATGCCAAAAACTTTCCCTATGCTTATAGCGTATATCTTACAAAAACGATCACTACTTATGAAGATCTTACTCGTTCTGGGCCTGGCCGTTGGCCTTTGCTTCGGCTTTGTTTCCTACAAAACCAATGTGAACCTGCCGGTAAGCACTGCCGCGGCCCCCAGCCATGCCCAATTCAGCAAACTGCTCAAAGAACATGTCGACGGCAAAGGCATGGTTGATTATAAAGGTTTTGCCAAAGACAAGGCCGAACTGAAAAGCTACCTCGACCTGCTGAGTAAAAATGCGCCCGCTGATAGCTGGAGTAAAGATGAACAGCTCGCCTACTGGATCAACGCCTACAACGCTTTCACGATTCAGCTCATCCTGGACCATTACCCTGTGAAAAGCATCAAAGACATTGGCGCAAAAATCAAGATCCCGTTTGTGAACACGCCCTGGGACGTGAAGTTCATCAAGATCGGCGGGGAGACCTATGACTTGAACAACCTCGAACACGGCATCATCCGCAAGAAGTTTTCAGAGCCGCGCATTCACTTTGCGCTGGTGTGTGCAGCCAAGTCATGCCCCCGCCTGCGCAACGAGGCTTATGAATCCGGCAAGCTGGATGCCCAACTGGACGATCAGGGCAGCGATTTCATGAACAACCCCGCCAAAAATTCGATCACGGCCAAGCAGGCGAGCCTCTCGAAAATTCTGGACTGGTACGGCGGCGATTTCAAGAAAATGAAAGGCATGTCAGTAAGGGATGTGGTGAACAAGTTCTCGAAAACCAAAATCACCGACGACACCAACATCTCGTACCAGACCTACGACTGGGCGCTGAATGAGCAGTAAGCAAAGAGGTGAGAGATAAGAGCCAAGAGATAAGAGTTAAGAACTTTTGCGTGAATGGGTTTACGTCAGTTTCTTGGCTCTCATCTCTTGGCTCTTGGCTCTTGGCTCTTAGCTCTTGGTTCACCGCGCCAATTCATTAGTCGACCATCGCTTCAGTAACGCTACGGCTACGGCGCAGATCAGCGTTTTTCGTTGGTCAGACAACCCATTATCTAACCACATTTTTCCGTCAAGGCTGTTTAAGTGGCCAATGAGCGTGTCGTCTTCATAAAAGTTATAGCCGATCTGCATACGCCCCATCAACCCTGGCAAACGGGCTAGCTCGTCGGTAGCCTGATTAACCACCTCCGTCCTCATCGACGGACTAATGAGGATCAAACTGCGTTCGTTGGTCAGGATACCTTGCTCCAGGGCCTCTTCGGGTGGCATGCCCGTTTGCCAGTTACTGGCCAACGCAAACTGCCATTTGGCGCTGGTGCTATCTGTTGGGTAAGCAACCGTACCGGCAAACTCAATAGTCTGTCGGGTATTGTCGGCCCACCGAAGCAAACCACCTGCGCCCGTTGGAATGATAAGCTGATTGATAGCCTATGCATTCACTTCGTCGGTAGCCACCACCCGAACAGGCAGCTCATCAAATCCAATAGCCTCAAAATCAAGCACCTGCGCGTATGTTGTGCGTATTGCCCGGCGGCGGCCCACCCATATGTTGCGTGGTCCAACTGCTGCCGTGCGCGAACGGCTCCCCCGGCGGTCGGTATGTACGGCGGTGAGGCGGAATGCCCCAATCTGCATGTTTTTGCCCGACGTGATGCCCCAATAACCTTGAACGGGAAAAGCGGTGCTGTGGCCAATCAGGGAGCGGGGTGGCGCAAACGTACCGGAACTGGTGCGGCAGCCAAGCAGCAACCAGAGGCCGCTTAGCACTAGCAGAGTCTGTTTCATAACAAGGTAGGGCGGGGGTTAACCGATATCAGGCTAGAGTTGTCGGATGGGCAGATTGGCAAACTCACAGGTTAAGAATAGCTGGTATGCTCCCTTCGATGGGCTATGTATTCTATGGATTAAGCTTAAAACGAAAAAGGCCGGTAGCTTTGAGTAAACGGTCGTTACGTATATATTATGTTGATTGTTGCTATTTTTTTGTATCCTCAACCAATTATCATTTAACTACTTATCTACGAAGATTCTTTATAGTGTGTGTAGGTCACTGCTGCTTTGTTCACAAAAGCGTCAAGCGTGGCATTAATGACCATCAGTTCACGGAGGGACCTGGTAGCAGGCAGTGATCGTTCTTCGCTATCCCTGGTCCCAATCCCCTACCGCTGGCTCGCTCACCCATTTATTTCTGCCATCTCATCTACACGACATAATCGGCTGCCCTCTGGCGGTTCGTTGTGCGGCTTAACCGGCGGGTCCAGGTTTAGGTCAAAACCCACATCATCTAATGATTAACCGACCATTTGTAACAACGCAACGCAGCACGAACTGTGTAAGCGGTAAGGTGTAGAGCGAAAAATACCCTGTTCAGGGGAGGTATGCCCCCGCTACCCTATCGAATTTTGACCTGTCCAAACAAGCTCTCGGCGGCAGGTAATCCGTAGTAGCGCTGTCTGGGCACCAAATCCACACCAACAAGAACCTGTTACCCCAAGTGCCCATTACTGCCGGGTTGTCCCCTTTTTATGGGACGCGGCAGCCTGCCTTTACCTAGTACGTTTGTCTTGAGCAAAGAGCAGGGGGCGAAGAGCCTGGAACGCTGATTAGCCCATACGCTTTGCCCCCTGCCCTACGCTCCAGGCTCTTTGCTGCTTTGCCCTTTGCCCAGTACCACACATCCACACCTTCAAGTCATTATGCTTTCACTCGCCTACACCGACGAACTACGTCAGGCTGTGCAAATTGCGCAGGCCGTGGCCCGCGAACATCAGCACCCCGCGCTGGCTCCGGGGCATTTGCTGACAGGGGTACTGCATAATGATGTGGGCCTGGCCTCACAATTGGTGCTCTGGGACGTTGACGTAGCCTACCTCCGCGACTGGGCCGACATTAGGGTGGAAGCCAGCCCCAAATCGGCCCGGCCCACCGAAGACCCCCGCGCCGACGAAACCACCCGCGCCCTGCTGGAAGTAGCCGATGTGGTGCGCATGAAACTCGGCGAGACAGCCCTTAGCCCACTGGCGGTGCTAACGGCTATGACCAAACCCAACCTGGCGTTTTCGGCCGATCAGCTTAAGTCCTTTCCCCTCACCGAAAACCAACTGCTCGAATTCGCCCTGCGCGATGCTGTGCTTCAACAGGCCGTGGGTAGTAATGGACATAGCAATGGTAAAGCCGCCCCCCATAACGGCGCAGTTGCGGCAGTTGACAAATCGGCCAAATCCATTTTTAAATACTGCACCGACCGCACCGCCGCCGCCCGCGATGGTAAGCTGGACCCTATTGTGGGCCGCGACCGCGAAACAGGGCAACTGTTGGAAATTCTAGGCCGTCGGCTGAAGCCTAACGTGCTCATTGTGGGCGAGCCGGGCGTGGGTAAAACAGCACTGGTAGAAGGCCTGGCGCAACAGATTGTGGCTGGCAATGTACCCCCACAGCTTCAGGAAGCCACTTTACTGCAACTGGATGTTGGTTCGCTGGTGGCGGGGGCCTCGTATAAAGGCGAGGTAGAAGAGCGGCTCAAAACCATCCTGACCGAGCTAAAGACGTTCGATAAAGCCCTGCTCTTCATCGACGAGATACACACGCTGCTGGACCCCAACGGCGGGGCGGTGGGCACCGTCAACCTGCTGAAACCCGAACTGGCGCGGGGTGAGCTGACCCTGATTGGCGCCACCACCAACGACGAATACCGGAAGTACATCGAGAAAGACGAGGCCTTTGCCCGGCGGTTCGAGGTGCTCACCGTAGACGAACCCGACGAGGCAACCGCCACTCGCATGGTGAGTAAGGTGGTGCCGGCTTTCGAGGCCTACCACGGCGTGAACCTGGCCCCCGGCACCGTGGCCGAGACCGTGCGGCTGGCGAGGCGCTACCTCAAAGACCGCCGCCTGCCCGATGCGGCCATTGACCTCATCGACCGCACGATGTCGGCCTTGAAACTGGCCAACGCTACTACTGCGCCCGAACTGGAACGCCTCCGCGCCGAGCTGCACAGCCTGACCGACGGGCAAACCGAGGCCCTGCCCGAACTAGCCCTGACCGACCTCCGCTGGTTTGAACGGCAGTTGAACCACCGCCTCAGCCCGGTGCTGCTGGGTAAGATCGAAGACGAAACCGACACTACCGACTTTATCCTGCCAGAAGCCCTTGCCGACCACCTGAAGGCACTTTTGGACCACCTCGACAGCCTCAGCACGGCCCTGGGCGAACAGGTTGGCTCCGCCGAAATTGCCGCCGTAGTGGCCCGCCGCACGGGTATTCCGCTGGGAAAAATCCAGTCGAAAGAGCGGGAGAAATTGCTGGTGTTGGCCGAACACCTGCGGCAGCGCGTGGTGGGGCAAGACCACGCCACTACCATCATTGCCGACGCCATTCTGGAAAACCGCTCTGGCCTGAGCCGGGCCGGTCAACCCATTGGGTCGTTCTTTTTCAGCGGCCCCACCGGCACCGGCAAAACCGAGCTGGCCAAGTCGATGGCTGATTTCCTGTTCAACGACGAGCGCGCCCTGATCCGGTTCGACATGTCGGAGTTCAAAGAAGAGCATTCGGCGGCGCTTTTGTATGGTGCCCCTCCCGGCTACATAGGCTACGAAAATGGCGGCTTGCTCGTTACCAAAATCAGGCAGCAACCCTTCGCCGTGGTGCTCTTCGACGAGATCGAAAAGGCCCACCCGTCGGTGTTCGATCTGTTCCTGCAAATCCTGGACGAAGGTCTGTTGCACGACCGCCTGGGCCGCGAGGGCGACTTTTCCAACGCCATTATCCTCTTCACGTCTAACATTGGCTCGGACTGGGTGGTGGAGAAAGCCGCCAACAACGAACTGGCCACTTCGGGCGAGTTGCTGGACATCATGGGTCGTTTTTTCCGGCCCGAATTCCTGGGTCGCCTCACAGAGATCATCCCGTTCCTGCCTATTTCGGAAGCGGCGGTGATGAGCATCTTCAGCATTCAGCTGAAACCCTTGCTGGCGGCGCTGGCCAAGCAGGGCATCACGCTCACGGTGTCGGACGAGGCGCGAAAGCAACTGGCTTTGGAAGGCTACACGCCCAAATACGGTGCCCGGCCCCTGCGCGGCGTGATCCGCAACCGCCTCCGCCGCCCCCTTTCGCGCATGATTATCGCCGGCGAAATCGGCAAAGGCAGTGTGCTCAATCTGACGGCAAATGAAGCGGGTGAACTGACATTTGAAACGGTTCACGGGATCGGGTAGTGGTTTTTACGATGTCAACTATATCCACACGAACAACATAACTGGTAGCTCATGGCACATTTCTTCGATGCAGTTTCATACTCCCCTCTGGTGACCTATGAAATTCACCCCGGCGAAACAAGAACAGTTGGCCTGTGGGGCGGCGATTTCCTAGGGAATGATCTCGGCGTAGTTGTCGATCAGGATCTGGTAAAAATGCAGGAAAAAAGACGGGTCAACGGCTCCCGTTACTTTGACCTGACCGGACTAAAAATCGGGCAAACCAGCCTGCGAGCTTTTGCGGGTCTCTACGACTTTGCCTTTCCTATTGAGGTTAAGGTGACCAAGAAACTCTCTACCCCACAAGGTAAACTGGCCGAGCGTAAAGCCATTGTCGACGAAGCGCTCAGTCACGTTGGCAAAGCGCACTACGTGTGGGGCGCCGCCGGTAACACGCCCGGCCTGGCCGACGGAGCCAGCTTCCGACGTGACCTGGTTAAACTATTACCCACCTCGTTCAGTCAGCAGGAGCCGCTGGTGCGAACGGCCTGGACAGGCATTGAGGGCGTAAACACCTGCGCCGGTTGCTCCAGCAAGTATTCACAACAATCGAGTCAAAGCATCAGCAACTACCTGAAGGCGGGCAAAGACGAGCCAGGTAAAAACGGCCTGTTTCCCCGAATATGGAAGTTTAAGGGTAAAGTGCAACCCCGTGGTGCCAGTGGCAACGGGCTTGTGTGGGGCGAGTCGTGTATTGGCAAAAGACACTTCGACTGTATTGGCTTTGTTGAATACTGCATTGGCAAAGTATGGAGTCAAACCACTGTCTTCCAGATAGATATCGCCGTTTTGTTCAATAATCCAGGCCACTATGGGTTCGCCATTGTCACTGACCCAACCGATATCCTGAACGCTGATTTGGTGAGTCACGATGACGGCGGTGGCAAGTGGCACCACATCGGCATGGTGTATCTGGATGAGAAAAATCAAGCCAAAATCGTGCAGGCTGCCGATTCAGACATCGGCGTTACGAGCGGCGAAATATACGTACCGAGGCAGTGGGGGCACCGGATTC
Organism: Fibrella aquatilis; assembly: GCF_017353255.1. Lineage (GTDB taxonomy): Bacteria > Bacteroidota > Bacteroidia > Cytophagales > Spirosomataceae > Fibrella > Fibrella aquatilis. The sequence goes on from NZ_JAFMYU010000012.1 coordinate 119,823, forward strand.
GACTACTGGATTCAATGGTCAAAACGCCTGTAACGGCCAGGCGCTGATAACACGTAAACTCAATCAATAGCTATATGGCAGTCAATAAACCTCAGATCGGGGGTGTGATCATTCCCGAAGAAACCAGCGAGGCCATCAAATTCCTCCAGGAGAACAAAACCGCGATGGTCGGCAAGTTCACTACCGACTCGCTGAGTCAGGCCCCCGTTATGGGGGTGCAGAAATTACAGGAAGCCTTCGACACCTTTCAGCCGCAGGTGGAGGTGACCCACGAAACCGAAGGCGGCGAAGAAGTAAACGAAACCTTGTTTTTTCAGAACCTGACGGCCTTCAGCAAGCAGGGCATCATTGACCAGAGCGCGTTTTTGCAGGCCCTGCAAGCCCAGGAAGACAACTACCAGACCCTGATAAAGCGGCTCATGTCGAACAAGACATTCCAGAAAGTGCTGGCCGACCCGCAGGCGAAGCAGGCATTTATTGACGCCCTCAACGTGATGGCCGACGAGCTTGAGAGTAACGATAAAAACGCCAACTAACCTCTACCCCCTCACAACCTCTCCCAACGCAGCAAACCGATGGCACAGGAAGAACAACATCTGGCAAATGCGCCCCTCGTGAAAGAGCGGGTGGCGGCCCCGCCCACCCGGTCACTGGCCGAGAGCATTCAGCAACTGACGAAATACGGTGGTTTTGACTTCATCAAAACCGTGGTGGACGGCACCGAAAACATGGACCCCACCAAGAAAGCCCGCAAAAACATTTTCCTGTCGGAAGAAGACAACAAGGCCGACCGGAAGCAACTGAAAAAACGGCTGCGGGACTTCGCCCAGCTCTTGGCCGCCCACGACAACGTGGCCGATATGGTGGCCGAAGCCCAGGAAAAAGCCACGTCGGCCAGCCAGACGCTGAAGAAAAATGTGGCTAGTGCCCTCACCCACACCGAAGAGCTGGAAGCCTCGTACCGGTCGCTGTCGTTGTTTTTTGAAAATACCGAAGCCGAAAAGGTCAAAAACCTGGTGCTCTTCGATGCGGGCAACGACATGACCACCGATGCTGATGGGTTTAGCAACCCCACGGGCATTTACGAGCAGATTGCCAAAGAACTCCGCGACAATTACGACAAAATGGACCTCTCGGAGAACTATTCGCTGCTGGTGCTGCCGGGCTGGCTCAAGAAAAACGTCATCGTTGATAAATGGGCGGCGCTGGCCCACCAAAATAAGGTCATGCTGCTGACCGACTACCGCCACCTCGACGACCCCGACAGCGTGGAGGCCACCTTCGAGCGCGACAAGCTGTCGGGGGCCGATGCTCACAAAGCTAACGTAATGATGCCCTGCAACTGGATCGTGGGCCGCGAAGCTTACACCGAACTGGGGCAGGAAGAACACCTCTACGTATCGCCGGCCATGGCCCTGGCCGGCATGCTCTGGGGAGGCCACATTGCCCAGCCCTCGGCGGGGGTGCAGCATGGTAAGCTCAAAATGGCCAGCGGGGTGCGGTTCAGTATGCGCAAAGGCGAAATTGCCCAGCTTGAAGACAAAGGCCTCATTCCGATGGTGTATGAATATGGCCGGGTGATTCCGTTTTCGGCCAAAACGCTCTTCAACGGCGACAACGTGGGCCTGCAAACCTATAGCGTAGTCCGGGTTTTCGACTGGATCGGCAAGGTGTTTCAGGACTTTCTGAACCGCCGCACCTTCGAGAACATCGACAACAAAATGATCGAAGAAATCAAAGGGCAGGTGGCCAGTTTCCTGAGCCAGATTCGCGGGCCGGGCAAGATCATCGAAGACTTCAGCAACCTCGACATCCGGCGGCATCCCGACAAGCCCACGCACGTCATCGTCAACGTGAAACTGCGGCCCTTTTTCCCGGCCAAAGTGTTCGAGATCAACCTTACGGGCACCAAAGGCCAGTGGGATTCGGACTTAAAACAATAAACCAATTTCTGTCTCAAGTTAACCAACCAACACAATGGCACACAAATCCAGTTTGAAAATCGACGGCAAGGACTACGAAATCCTCTCTTGCTCGTACAGCTTCCACCAGCACGTGAATCCCAACACCAACGAAACTACGTCGGAGGTATTTGGAGGCAACATCGACGTATCTATTGAAACCCGCAACGCCGATGCCAAGATCATTGAGCTTATGGTGTTGCCCCACAAAGACGACATCAGCGGCAGTATCGAACTGAAAAACCAGAAGGGCGAAGAACTGCGCACGATCAAGTTTTCGCACTCGGCGGTCATCAATTTCAGCGAATCGTTTAGCCTGTCGGGCAGTGGCACGGGTACGCAGAGCTTCACGATCTGCTCACGCGATATGGACGTGAACGGCCAGAAGCTGAAACTCCAGCGGGAGTAGCGCGTAGGATTATGCCCCGCACTGCCTGCTGCTAACCAGCCAGACAGGCAGTGCGGGCTTAAGTTTTCACCTGTCAATAGCCAGCCAATGGTACTCAATGAAGATCTCCGCTTTGATCAACTCCCCGCCAGCGTACGTAACTCGTTCAACGGCTTGGTAGCGAAGCATGAACGTATAAAACCGGGCACCCTCCTCTACAAATTCACGGACTGGGACGTGTTCAATGCGTACACAGATAAAAACGGATTGCCAAGGGAATCAACGTCGGCCTTTTGGGGCACCATTGATGACCTGCTCGACGTGCTGGATTATTGTCAGGAAACTGGTAAAACATTGCCAGACTGCATTCGGCAACGAAACGCCGTACTGCACAACTGGAACGGCCTTAACTCGCTGCTGGTCATCCGCATCAGTCAGGATGTCTACGGATTCACGGGCAACATTGGTCCACAAACCGAGAAAGGGTACGCCCGGGAAGGCAAAGCGTATGCCCGGCCTTTCACCGCTCCCGTTTCCTTTTGGGGTGGTGCCAGCCAGGTCTACCTACCGGGCTTGCAACGCAGCCACATTTCCGAGGTAGTACCCGCCGAAACCGTACTGATTCGCGACGACACAACGGCCATTGTTGACTTTCTAACCAGTCTGGTACTGGTCTAAATCCACATGAGTCCACTCTTTATCATCGGCAAACAGACCCTTATTGCGCTGATAATCAGCTTGTTTCTAACAGAATCGGCCCGACCACCAGACGCACTCTTCGGCGATTATAGCCGTCGGCTGACTACCTCAGTCAAAGGCAGACATACCCATCAAAACAAGGTCGGTCAGCCAGATAGGGTACGTATACTGCGTAGTCAGGACGGCGATGCCAACGTGGTGGTGAGCCTCACCTTCGATCAGGGGCAGGTCTGCGAACTAGAGGGCAGGGCAGTATGGGCCAAGGGGCAATTGACACTAACGGCCGACGGCCTCGACGAAACAAAACCCTGCCAGCTGGTGCTGCGCCTGAACGGGTCGGTGCTGACGTTGCAGGACACCGAACTGCGCTGCCAGGGGGCCTATTGCGGAACGCGGGGAGCCTTTGACGGTGCCCGCTTTCAAAAAATCCGACGCACTCATTAACAGGAGTTTTCGGGCAGTTTACCACTCACACGATAAGCATTTACAACTATGCACACCAGCGTCAATCAGTCATTCCGGGGGTTTAACGAACCATTTGAAGGTGTAGTTAAGTACATGTATCTCGACATTCTGGGGTTGGTAACCGTGGGAGTTGGTAACCTGATAGACCCCATCAGTGCGGCCCTGAGCCTACCGTTCCAGTACCAAAACAAACCGGGCATTAAAACCCCGGAGGCCCCGGCTAGTCGGGCCGTTATTGAGGCTGAGTGGAAGTTGCTGAAAAGCCACCAGGAGTTAGCCAAACTAGGCCACCGGGCGTGCAAAAAATTCACCAACCTTGAACTGAGCGAGACGGCCATCGACAACCTGATTCAGCAGCGGCTGCTTCAGAACGAGGCCTTCCTGAAACGGCAAAAGCCATTCAGGAATTTTGATAACTGGCCCGCCGACGCCCAAATGGCTATTCTGAGCATGGCATGGGCCATGGGGCCGGGCAACTTGCACAAGTGGACGCTCTTTGCTGGTGCCTGCGAACGCATGGATTTCGACACCGCCGCCGAGAACTGCCGCATCCGCGAGGCTGGTAATCCGGGCGTGATTCCGCGCAACAAAGCCAACAAGCATTTATTCAACAATGGGGCTTCGGTGGTGGCGGGCGAGGCCGATGGCTTCTACCAGCTCAGCACGTTGTATTACCCCATTTGGGCCATGAAACCACAGGTCGTTTAACCATGGAAGAGTCAGGACATTACTATTCGGTGTATTACGTGTCAATTGCCGTTGGCTTTTTGAACCGCATTGCCCGGCAGCACGCTTTTTTCGCCCAAATGCCCGACGAGGTAAGCATGCTCGATGCCACCGACCTTGAAGTAAGCTACCTCTTTCGAACGGGCGACATACCGTCTTCGCGTTTAGTGCCTAACAGTTGGCGGCTTCGCGTTGAGCATGGCCTTCATGCACTCACCGGCCGCAGTGCTGCGGCTGAACAAGAACGAACCCGGCAATTGCTGCTGGCCACCCGCGACACTGATTTTGTCCGGTTGGGTTTGCTGCTCCACCGCTTTGGCGATACCTACGCCCATACGCAGATTGACCATCCAGACATACTTTATTTTGCAGACCCCGCCTTTCCGCTGACCGACCGGGCGGGGCACGGGCACCTACGGCACGGTCATACACCCGACGAACCCTGGGGCCTGGGACGACGGGCCTTGATGAGGCGTTACCTGACCGATTTGTATCAGCTCTTCGATACGATGGCACAACGTAATCCCATGAACCTACGGCCAACATTAGCCACGAACAAAGTATCGCTGGCGCAGGTGATAGACGATTTTTCAATGGCCGAACAAGCCGTTGATATCATGATCCGACGGCGGCAGGAAGCCTGCGTGGACTCCGTTTACGACGGACGGCGGAGCATTCCGATGGCCTGTTTTAACCAGGACGCCGGGGCGCAACGTGAGTACATCACCGTGCTGCGAAGACGGATTACGGAACGTACCGGCGGCATATCATTCGACCCTTACGAACCGGAAGATCAGGACTTGCTCACCTGGCAGGAGTTCCGGGAGCGATATAGAGCCTCTTACCCAGAGCTAAATCAGTACAACGACCAGACTATTCGGGACGCCGTTCGGCAGATAAATGCGGAAACGAACACTATTCCTTCACCTGCTTTCTAGGAAATGCCATGCCTGCCAACAGCAACACGTATATCGCCTCTGCCGAAATTACCAGTAAGGCTACCACCTTGAAACGGGTCAACTACGTGCAGATCAATCAGCAGTTCGACACGCACCACACGTTCGAGGTCAGCGTATCGCCCGATATGCTCCCTAACCCGGCGAGCAAGCTGGAGGAACTGGCCGACAAACTGGTGGGCGAAGAAATCACCATCAAGCTAAAGCAGGGGCGGGTGGGGGCCGCTGAGCAGACCATGACTTTCGTTGGCCTGATTATGAACGTCCGCTTGGTTAAAGAGCAGAATAATACCACGACCTATCTCATTTCGGGCCTGAGTCCCACGGCCCTGCTGAACGCAGGTCGCACCACCCGCTCGTTTACGGAGATGTCGCTGTCGGCCATTGTGGGCAACGTGCTTCAACCCTTCGGTTCGATGCAGAAAACGGTCTCACCATCCTTTGGCGGCACTATACCTTATATCACGCAGTATGAAGAAGATAACTTTCATTTTCTGCAACGGCTGGCCGAAAAATATGGCGAGTGGATGTACTACGACGGAAAGCAACTAGTGTTTGGCAAAAGTGGCCGGGCATCGGCACCCGCAGTACAACTGTGGCAAGGCGTCAACTTCTTCGACATGGAGTATGGCGTGTGCGTTACGTCCCTGAATTTTCAGGCCAATTATTACAACTACGAAACCAACATTGGCTCCGAACATCTCTCGAAAGATGCCGCTGTGGCTGGCCTTCAGGCTATGGCCCGTATTGGCTACGACAAATCGGAGAAGCTGTTCAAAGACGAACTCCAGCAATTTGATTTCCACGAAAGTGGCCCGGCACTTCAGCAGGCCGTGAAACTTAAGAAAAGCGAACAGGCTAACAAACTGGCTGTGCTACAGGGGCGAACCCCCGAAATGGAAATCAAACTGGGGGGCCTGATTAAAGTAAAAGACAATATCTACGCAACCACCGATGCCCGGCAGGGGGCTACGCTCCAGGACACCATCGACTACGGCACGTTTGTAGTAACCCGGCTCAATCACTCGCTCGACTCGCGGGGGGTGTACCGGGCTACCTTCGGGGCTGTTCCCCACGACGCTGACTTTGCACCGGTCGATTACCGCATTGTGGCACCCGTGGCCCGCCCGCAGGTAGCTGCCGTGAAAAAAGTGGCTGACGAAAGTAGCCTGGGCCGGGTGAAAGTGCAGTTCTACTGGCAAATCGCCGACGACAAAACCACCCCCTGGATCAGGGTTACCAACCTCATGAGCAGCCAAGATCAGGGGGTTTATTTCGTGCCTGAAATGGGTGAACTGGTGTTTGTCGATTTTGAACACGGTGACCCCGACCTGCCTTTTGTGACGGGGAGCACGTATAAGAAAGACGACGCACCCGGCCCACTCTTCAACAAAGACAACAACATCAAGGGCATCATTACGCGGGGAGGGAACCACATCATCATCGACGACACAGACGGTAAGGAAAACATCAGAATCTATAACAAAGCCAACAAAAACGAGATCGCGCTCTCACTCGACGGCGACACGACGATCAATATTAAGAGCGAGGGCACGATCAATATCGAAGCCAAAGACACCATCTCGATGAAGGCCAAAACCATTGAGATGAAAGCCGACCAGGCGATGCTGCTCAGAACCGGGTCGGGCGACCTTGAACTGAGTTGCGGCAAAGACCTCACCCTGTCGGCCATGTCAAACGCTACCCTGGGCGCTACGGCCAAGCTGGCGGTCAGTGCCGCGCAGATTGCTATAGAGGCCGACGCCACCGCTACCCTCAAAGCCAATGCACAACTGGCCCTGGAAAGCAGCGGGCAGGCCTCACTAAAAGGAACCGTCGTCATGATTAACTGACCGCCAACCCATGACCGACTACTATGCCATTCCGCCCTCCTTTGGTGCGCTCACCAAACAGCAGGTGCTCGACAAGTTGCCACTGCAAGAATCGGTGGCGCAAAATATTGCGCTCTACCTCGCCACGCGCCCCAACGAATACCACTACGACCCCACCTATGGCTGCGTACTGCACAACTACGAGTTTCAGGAACTCAACGACACGCCCAGCAAAGACCAGATCAAGCGGGCGGTAGAGGAGTTCCTCCACAAGTTCGACAAGCGCATTGAACCGGAGCGCGTGACGGTAGACGTGGCCGACGTAGAAGAGAAAATTGATGGGCGCAACCCTCGCATCTGCCGCTACGTGCAGATTATAGTGCGCTGCCGACTGGTGCAAACCCGCGAGTTGCTGCCCGACATGAAGTTTCGGGTAGTACGCTACTCTTAATCAACCCCGATGATGACACCACAACGCCAGCGATCACGCGAAAACATCCGTAGCGAAATGATTCGGGAGGTAGCCCGGCTCTGGAACTACGACGAAACCGACATGGCCGTCGAGCGGTTCGACCCGCTCGTGGGGTTGCTGCTGGGTGCCTTCGCCACGGGTATTGAGGGGTTGCACCACGAGTTGCAGAACTCCCGCAGCCGCATTATTCAGCGGCTGGCTCAGTTGCTTACGCCCGGTACGCTAACGGGTGCTCAGCCCGCCCATGCCGTTATGCGGACGCGCGTAGTTGACCCTCAGTTTACAGTGCAGCCTACCCACGTCTTTAGCTGCAATACGGGGGGGCGCGAGGTGCACTTTTCGCCCGCAGGCACCTTCCAACTCAGCAACGTAGCCCTTAAAACCAGTATCATCCAAAACAAAGTGCGCGACTATGGGGCGGGGGCTAAAGAGGCCTTTCTGAACCAGGTGCTCCCCGGCGATGCCTGCTGGCTGGGGCTGACCGTAGATGAAGACACGACCGCCCTGACCGATATGACGCTGTTTTTCGACTGGCGCAACGACCCGCTACGCCTGGCCCATGCCGACAAGATGGTGGACGCACGGGTGTTCATGGCCGATACCGAGCTTACCTGTCAGCCTGGTCTGCCCGACATGCCTCTGGCCGACACCAACTCGCTTGCCGGGCAGATGCACGAACACACCCAGCGGTTTTATGGCAGTCATTTCCTGACAATCAGCAGCATAGCCCAAAAGACCGGGCAACCCATTTCGCTGATAAATGGTCAGGGGTGCTTCCCGGCTGAATTAGACGGGGCATTCACGCCCGAAGAACTGGCCAAACACTTTGTCCAGAACCTGCTGTGGCTGAAGATCGTGTTTCCGGCTAGTCTGCCCGCCGAAACAACCTACCGCACCCACATCGAGGTCAACGCCTTTCCGGTGCTAAACCGGCGGCTGTGCGTAGACACGCATGAACTGCGACCGCTGTTCAACGTTTTTCCGGTTCGGGTAGAGGCACAGGAGGCTTTTTTGGAAATAGCCAGCGTAGAAACGCCAGGGGGCGGTAGCATTAGTCAGGCTCAGCAACTGGGCCGCGACAGCCAGTACCAGTACGTGTTGCGGCAGGGGGGCATCACCCGGTTCGACGAGCGCGACGGCTACGATATGCTGACCTACCTCACCACCCTGCTGCGCGACGAGAGTGCCATGTTTATGACGCTGGGGCGCAGCGAACTGGAAACCGAGATCGAAGAGATACGAAAACGGCTGGAAAAAATAAACGCGGCCATTGGCACCGGGGGCGAACAGCGCAGTTTTGTGACGGTGAAAACCCCCGAAAAAGCGGGGCGGCTCACTATTAAATTCTGGAGCACCTACGCCGAACAGGCCAACAGGATCCCTTTCGGCACCAAGCTGAGCAAAGACCGGAGCCAACTGGCATTTGTCGACGACGAATCGGTACTGCTGACCACCACCACCGGAGGCCGAAACGCGCTGACTCCCGACGACACCCTACCGGCTTTTCGGCAGGCCCTGCTCACCCGCGGGCGCATCGTGACCGTGGCCGACATCAGGGCGGTTTGTTTTGCCGAACTCGGCGATAAGCTCAGTGCCGTGGCCGTGACAAAAGGCGTTACGCCGGGCGTGTCGAAAAGCCAGGGGCTGGTCAGAACTATCGACGTGGTACTGACGCCCAACCCCGCCAAAGCAACCCCACCCGACCAATGGGACGAATACTGCCACCGGCTGAAGCATATCATTGATCAGCAGTCATTTACGATTTTACCCTACCGGGTGCTGGTATCTAAACAAGCGTCTCCCGTAGCTGGTGTCCGCCTAAACGAACGAGGTTATGATACCGGTCGATGAAGTAGAGGCACTCCTGAATCAGATGGCCACCAGGCGGCTGCGGTTCGAGACCATCGTAGACGACCTGCTGTCCAACGGGCTGATTGCCAGAACGGGGTTGGTGATACAGCCAGAAGCATCGTCGGCTTATCAGTTTGAGCGCGACGTGCTGACAGTGACCAACCGGGCGGGTGACCAAACCGAACCCCGCTGGCAGGTGACCATCCCCCGCGACGGGTTCTACGATACCCTGCCGGAACGCCTGTTTCACCGGGCCAAGAAACGAACGAAAGACGAAGATGAATGGGCTGAAATTCGACAGAAAGAAGAAAAACAGGAGCAGGAATCGCGGCATTTTTTCCTGCCTTTCGACAATGCATTCAACCATCAGAAAGTAAAGATTGCCCAGTTTGAAACCAATACACTTTCGGGCGATGACGACCAGCTACTCACTGATTTACTGCACGTTATGGCCCCTGAGATACATACCAAAACGCTAACCATGTCCCAGAAACTAACCCTCTTTCTGATTATCATCGGTGCCTGGCAAACCGTGGGCAACTGGGAGCAGACGGCTGCCTGCTTCAGCCAGTTTCTGGGGGTTCCAGTGCAGGTTCGGTTTGGGTGGCAGGCGGGCAGTGGAATGCCCGCCCCTATGCCTGTTGCCACCTGGAATCCGGCGCGACTGGGCAGCGGGCGGGTAGGTATCGACTTTGTACTTACCCAGCCTCCCAATGCCACCCTGGGCGGTCGTATTCACCTGCTCATTGGTCCGCTAACCAACAGCCAACTTACCCACTACCTACCGGGGGGCGTTGGATTGCAGCAGGTGCGTATGCTGGCCGACTACCTGCTGCCCGCCGAAGCCGATTATACCATACAACCCCTGGCCAACCCCGCTGCCACGGCCTTCCGCCTCTCGAAAGAAGCAACCACGGGACGGCTGGGCATGACAACTGAACTTCCATGACTACCGACCTCCTCCTCACCCTTGTTAGCCTGCTAAGCGTAGCGCTGGCGGCGTTGACAGTGCTGCTGTTGCGGCGAAAACCCGACGTGCTCAACAAAAAGATGGGCCTGTATCTGCTGGCCGGGCTGGTTATTGCTGGTGCGCTGGGGGCTGCCCTGGCCAGGGTAGAGTCGGTAACCACGGGGTTCTATTGGCTCGAAGGCATGGTGCTGGTGCTGGGGGTGGCCCACCTGGTAATGGCCAGGCAGCAGTTTGCCTGGTTGCGCGATGCCTTCATCGGCGACGAACTGGCTCTGCTTACCCTTACGGCCACGCTGCTGGCCATGGCCCAAACGCTGGGCTACGGCCTCCTGCGCACCACCGGCCCGTTTTTGCCCGCCATGTCGCTGGGGTGGCTACCGTTTTATCTGCCCACCGTGTTTATGCTGGCCTACGAAGCATTTGCGCTGATTCCGGCGCGGGTGTACCGCAAATGGTTCTACCCCGTAGACCGCGAAGTGCCTCTTATTGAGTTAGTTGACACCATCCGGCTGCATGTGCAGGTGAGCAAAGCGCCCGATAATCCGCAGCTGACCACCTACACCGTGAAGGCCCCCATAGACCGCACCCTGCACGATCTGTTTCACTACATGATCTATTCGCACAACCACGAAGAGGACCCCGAAAGTCCCATTCAGTACCACGAGGTAGACACAGAGGGGAGCCTGCTGGGCTGGGTCTTCTACCGACCCAAACTGCGCGGCCTCGTGAAATCATACCTCGACCCCAGCCTCTCCCTAAACCGAAGTCAACTCAAGTCAGACGCCGTTATCGTAGCCCGCAGCTATGTGAGCAGCGTAGAAAAAGAGCAAAGGCCGTAGGGCAGAGGGCGTAGAGCAATCCGCTCCCTGCCCTACGCTCCCTGCCCCGCGCCTAAAACTGAAAACTCCCTTAGAAAATGCTTCCCTCAATCACCCACTGGCCTGTAAACTGGGCCGACGGCATGAAGATCACCCGGGGCCACCTGCTGGCCACCGACGATGCCACCCGCGACATGGCCCGCGACGCAGCGGGGACCATGCTGTCGGGACTTGATTATGGCCTGCTACCGCCCGCCGCCGGGCAGGATACGCCCCTGCGTATCACCTGCGACGGGCAGTCGGTGGTGCTGTCGGTGTGCCGGGCTATCACGCCGGGGGGTGCCCGCATTGAACTCAGCACCGACCCTGCCGATGCCTTAACCCTGCCCCTGACCGCCGTGCGGGAGGCGTGGGTGCGCATGGGGCAGTCGGTGGGGTATGTGGTGGTGGAGGCCAACCCGTTTGATCCCCAGCCCCACGGGCAGCCCGACCCCGACGAAGAGCCGCTCCGCTACCCCTTTGTCTGGACGGGTCTGCGGCTGAGCGCCGTGCCCGTAGCCAGCCTGCACACGACCCTGGCGGCGGCCTATCACCTGCCTGTAGCCAAGTTGCTGCTGGCCAACGGGGTGTTCAGCCTGGCCGAAGGCTACCTGCCGCCCACCCGCATGGTAGGGTCCGTGCCTGACTACCGCGACCTCTACCACAGCCTTCGCAAGCGGCTGAGCGAACTGCTCACCCACGCCACGGCCATTTTGGTGCGGGTACGCACCAACGCCCGGTCGGGGCAGCCCAACGCCCTGGCTACCAGCATCGGCTACGTGGCCGAGGCCTGTCTGCACAGCCTCGGCAACCAGCTCGATTCGTTTCAGTTGCGGGGTATGCACGAGTCGCCGGTGGGGCTGGCCGAGGTGGGGAAACGCCTGGCCCGGAGCCTGCAAATAGCCATCCAGAGCACCCCCGACCGGGAGCGTGAGGCCATGTTCAACTACATCAAAAACTGGACGCCCGTAACACCCGTAGAGTGGGAAACGACCCTTCAGGAGATGCTCGACACTACCTACGAACACGCTGACTGCCAACCCATTATGGCGTCGTTCATCCGCATGAACGACTGCCTGTATCGCCTCTTCTCGAAGCTGAGCGACCTGAATTATCTGGAACGCTCGAAAGATGAATTTTTCGTGGAAAAACAAGACATCGTAACCCCAAAACCCGCCGCTAAAGTGGGCTTCTGGAGCAAGTAGTGAACGAGTGAATGGCGAAAGAGTGAAAGAGCGAAAGTTGCTGACACCAGCCTTTTCCGCACCCTGGCCTGTGGGGACACAGGCCAGGTGCAGAACCGTCTCACTCTTTCACCATCCACTCGTTCAATCTTTCACCATTCACTCGTTCACTCATGGGACAACCCGCTGCTCGCATTGGCGATAACCACCTCTGCCCGATGGTCACACCGGGCCTGCCGCCCATACCCCACGTGGGTGGGCCAATTTTGCCGCCAGGCACCCCAACGGTGCTTATTGGTGGCATGCCCGCCGCCTGCATGGGCGATATGTGTCTGTGCGTTGGCCCGCCCGATTCCATTTTGCTGGGGTCGAAAACGGTGCTGATCGGAGGTAAGCCTGCCGCCCGCATGGGCGACACCACCGCCCACGGAGGCACCATCATCATGGGGTTACCCACGGTGCTGATTGGGGGGTGAACAGAAAACTCAAAACTCCAAATTCCCCTTCTCCCATGAACGCATCATTTGTCAAATTTTTGCTCGTCACGCTGGTCCTGGGGGCGGGCGTGGTGGGCGGTATGTATTGGGTGGCCGGGCGCGGCAGCGGGGGGCGGCAGTCCATCACCGCCGAGCAGGAAAACCAGTATATCGCCGATGCCCAACTGGCCGACAGCCTGTTTCGGCAGTTGAAAAAGACCGACCCTGTGGAGAAAGCCAGCGAGTTTTCGTCGGTGCGGTTTCAGCTCGAAGAAACCATTGGGCGGCTAGGGAAAAGCTATGCCCCCGACAGCCTCTTTAGCCAGATAACCGGCACCACGGGCCAGAACTACCAGAAACTGCTGGACCTGGTGGCCCTGCAAACCACCAATCGCCAAAGTCAGACCTCGGCCAAAGCGCAGATAAAAAGCCAGCTCGACGGTCTCACCGCCGGGGTGCAGGCCCTGCAAACACAGGTGATGCTGAAACAGGCTAGCCTCGATAACCTCCGCGCCATGAAAGCCAGCCAACGCCCATGAAACCCGAGAACCACACCGAACGCCGCCGCCGACAACTCCGCTTTGGGTTGTCGTACCTGATGCTGCTAGGCCTGCTGGCCCTTTGTAGCTGGGTGTCTTTCCGCACCATCCCGGCCCTGTCAGACGCCCAGCAGAGCCAGTCGGCGGGGCGGCTGGCCATGTACCGCAACCAGCTCACACGGACCGACCTGCACCTGGCTGCGCTGAGCAAGGGTACCCCTATTGATGCCCCGTGGCTACGTACCTTCTTCGGGCAGGCCGACGCCCTCGACGGGCAGTTTACCGACCCCACTTTCCGGACCACTACGCTTAGCTACCGCCGACTGGTGGCCGAATATGAAGATGGCAAGCAAAACGGCGATCCCGAATTGCAACAGCTGGCCGCGCAACGTACCGAACTGCAAACCAAGCAGGCGGGTCTTCAGGCAGCTCTGGGATCGCTGAACAAGGCTATTGCGGCGGTAGCTGGTGGCGGCGGAGGTGCTCCACCCCCACCGCCACCTACGGGCAAGGCCACCAACCTGCACCCCGCCATTTTCACGGGCCATTATGGGCCATTCAAGCCGTTACTAGTTCGTGGTTCGGGCGAGTTTGGGGGTAGCAATCCGCAGGTGAACGCCTCGGCGCAGGTGATCGTGGTCGATGAGGCGCGGGTGATTCTGAGCGTCTATTTCGAGGTGGGCGACAACAGCACCTTCGCCAAAACCACGGAGCGTTATGAACTCTATACCGCCCCGCCAGGCCTGCGGATCACGGCTATCTCGGCACCGCAAAACACCCCCTGGCGCATCAACTACACCGACCGCACGCAACTGGACGACCTGTTTTCGGTGGCCGACGGGCTGTTTACGTTTCAGGTGCAGGCCAACACCCCTGGCCTCGACGTGGGTGGGCCGGGCGGCAGTGCGCTCACCATCAAACTCAACCGACCCATCCGAATCGACCTGGCCAAATAAGCCCTGTCGTTCAGCCTACTACCGTTTAATCAGTAGGCCGAAATATCCCCCTTTCGTGGGATTCGCCCGGTCGTTGATGCACCGACATTTGACCCATGCTTACCCTAATCAGCACCCCTGCATGCTGCCTGGCACTATCTACACCATAATCTGTTTTTACCATGAACCATGCCCGTACCCTACTGACGCTGAGCCTGTTACTTGGCGGCCTATTTGTGCAACTGACCAGCTATGGCCAAACCAGCCGCCGCCCAGACCAGATTGTGCGCTATGACAATACGGTGATCGACGCGCTGATCAATGAAATCAGCGAGACGTCTATTTCGTACCGCAAGGCGTCGGCTCCGCAAGGCCAGCTATATCAGGTAAAAAAGAGCGACGTCAGCTACGTGCGCTATGCCAACAACGATGTGGAGCGGTTCGACGGCAAAGGTAAAGCCAGCCCCAACGGCCGCCCCGTTGCCTCACCCGCCCGCAACCAGTCCACCGCCCGGCAGGCCACGCCAGCCCGGCAAGCCCCCGTGGCTTCCTCAACCGATCCACGCACCCGCTTTGGTCTCACGGTTGGTGGGGGTGCGGGGCTGTTCCTCATCCCGGCTCCGGGCGAAAACTCAGATATGGGTATGGTCCTGCGCGGGGGGCTTACCGCCGAAATTCCGCTGGGCAGCCGCGTGGCCCTGGCCCCTTCTGTCGAGTATATGCGGTTTTCACGCACCGAAAGCAAGATCACCACAGCCCTCAACTACGGTGTAGCTACCCTGGCCATTGTGCCGCTCTACAATGAAGCCAAGGGCGTCAACCTGTTCTATTCGCTGGGGGTGTATGGTGCCTATGGCTTCAACATAACGGCCGAAGGCGAAAGCGCCACGTTTAAAGAAGTGGGTCTGAGCGACTTTCACGCGGGGGGCGATTTGAAACTAGGTGCCCGCTTTAGCCAGGCGCTGACCGTTTATGCCCAGGGCGACTACGGCCTTATGACCATGATAGCCAACCCGCCGACGGGCGCACCCAAGGTTACCCAGGCTACGTTTGGCGTTGGCCTCCGCTATCTATTTGGCCAATAGTATTTCTCATACCACACCATGATCCGATACCTGTTTTTCGCCCTGGCGGGGCTGTGCTTCGTGTGCACAGTTCACGCCCAAACCACCAACAAAGCGCTCGGTGATGCCATCTATTTCGCCAATGGCGACCGTTTCAAAGATGCCCAGCTAGAATCGGTTACAGCCGACAAAGTGAAGTTTACCGTGAAACGCGGCGAGGTACTGACCAACTACACCTATGGCCGCGACAACGTGATTATGGCCTTTACGCAGGAAGGCAACTACTTGATTATCAAAGACCTCAGTAGCGATTTCGACCAGGCCGGGCAGCAACTCAAAGATTTCCTGATGGCCCCCGCCCGCACCGCCCCCACCGATCTGATGGTACGGCGCGTACCGCTGGAAGTGCTTCGGGGGGTGATCTCCTACGAAAGCGACGACGTGATCAACTACCAGCCCACCACGGGCGGCGCGGCGTCGATCAGTAAGACTGAACTCCTGGTGATCCTCCACCGCGACGGTAAGCACCAAATCCTGGGCGACCCCAACGAGATTGCCCCGATCCTGACCGAACTACGCCCGCAACTGCTGGCCCCCAACGTGGCTCCACCCGAACCGGCTCCGGCCCCGGTAGTGGCTCCTGCGTCCGAACCAGTGACGGTGGCCCCGGCAGCACCCGCTCGGCAGGCCAAAACAGCCCCCAGCCGCCCCGCCCCGGCTCGCCCTGACCCTGCGGCCACATCCACCCCTCCGCCCGGGGTGGCAAGTCCCGCCCCGGCAGCGGCCGCCAGCGGTGCCAAGGCATCGCTCAACGAGTCGGAGTACATCACCTACCGCGCCAAGGCCATGCAGCGGGTAGACGAGTTTGTATCGTACATCAACATCATCACCGACAAAACCCTGACGGGCGATGACAAAGACCGGGCCATTGACCAGGCCGTACGGCTGTTTATGCCCGGTGCCACGGTGGCGGTAACCTCGGCCAGCAAGCCCAATCCCCCCCGCACCCTCGACGTGCGCACGTACCTGACCCGGCTGAAACTGCTGCCCTACACCTACACCAAAGTGAGCTGGTCGGAGGTGCAGTATGTGAAAGAGCTGACCCAGGCCCCCGACGGCAATTACTACGGCGTCATCACGGGCCAGCAAACCTTCACCGGCTATGGCAAAGCCGACGCGGTGAGCTACAGCGACGTGACCCAAAAAAATGTCCGGGTGAAGTTGCAGCCCTACCAGAAAATGATTGAAGGCCAGGCCGAAACCAACTGGCAAGTCCTGCTCGGTAACGTCGGCGTGGGGTCAAACTGAGGCAGTGAACAGTGAACAACCAACAGCGAAGAGTTAGTAGTTGGTTGTTCACTGCTAACTCTTCGCTGTTGGTTGTTCACTGCTTACTGCTACTTCCTTATGCGACTACTGCTACTTTGTGGGTTTACGCTGCTACACACACTGGCTGTTCGGGCGGGGGTGTGCGTGCGGCTGGTGGGCGTGGTGCAGGACTTCGCCACGCACCAGCCCTTGTCGGCGAAGCTGTCGGTACGGGTGGGGGCCGGGCGCATGGCGCTGGGTACCAGTGCCGACGGTACCGGTCAGTTCACCGTCGACGTGGCGTGTACGGCTACGGCGCTACTGATTGAACGAACCGGCTATCGACCCCAGCGGCTGCCCCTAAACCTGACCATGTTTTCAGCACCGGCCGAGGTGTATGTGGTGATTCCGCTGGTGGCCGTAGACCGGCAGGGTACCGACCGCCCTTACCTACAGACTGAGCAAAAACACTACGTACAACCCGCAGGGGGCCTTTCGGCGGGGCAGGTGCAGCACAGCACCTTTGCCGTGGCCGATGCCCTGGCGGGCGCCCCCCTGCGGGCGCAGGTCTGTTTCTTCTTTACCAAAACCGGCAAAAAAACCTGCCTCGATACGGACGCTGCGGGCCTGTGCACCATTGATTTCACTGACAAAGACATCGTGGCCATAGAAGTGCAGGCGGCGGGTTATCAGGCCTATCAGGGCAACATCAGCGTAGAACAACTGGGTGGCCCGGCCCTTCGGCACGAGGTGCGGCTGCTGCGCGAACTAACCATCCTGGCGGTGCAGAGCGGGCCTGTTGGGCCGGGCCTGTTGCCACAGGGCGAACTACAGCGCGAAGGTACCTCTACCCCCCAACGGCTGCTGGCCGTGGCGGGCAGGGCGGGGGTGTTCACGGCCAACGACCTGGTGCCCGGCCGCTATGAACTACGGCTGGTAGATCAGGCATCCAATGTGCTTCAGCGCCGACCCATCAGCGTGGTGACCGGCCTGAATGTGCAGCCGGTTACGATGGCCACGCGGCCGGTTTCGGTCACGGCCGCACCTACTGCTCCCCTGGCAACTCCCTCTGCCGCCCCGGTATTGGCCGATAACCTGCCCGTTGTTTTTTTCGACGAAGGCAGCTATGCACTCACCGGAGCCGCCCGCGCCACGCTGCAACAGGTGGGGGCTTACCTCCTGCAACACCCCGACGTTCACCTTCGGCTGGTAGGCCATACCGACCGTCTCGGCGACGAAAACCTGAACAAATACCTCGGCGAGTTCCGGGCAAAAGTGGTCGCCAACTGCCTCCACTGGCAGGGCGTGGCCGACGACCGGCTGCACATCGAAGGCTATGGCAGCCGGTTTCTGGTAGGCGCGCAGGACAACGCCGAGAGCCGGGGCCGCAACCGCCGCGTTACGCTGAAACTGATTCCCGCCCAGCCGCAAACGGCTACCGTAAGTAATTATAAGTAAGCACGTTATGAACCGATCTGTACTTCTTTGTTTCGTGGGTCTGCTACTGCTTGTGGGCTGCCATCAGGAGCCGGAGTTGAGCGGCGCGGCCATACCGCAACTGTGCCGGATTGGGCTGGTAGAGGTGATACAGGAGGGCGGAAACGTGCGGCGGCAGGGGTACCTCTACAACAATTTTGGCAGCCTGACGCAGTATTACGAAGAAAACCAGAATGGCCGCATCCTGACCCAGACCTACACCTACGACACCACCCACTACGCCATCAGCCGCGAAGACAAAACCGCTGGTGGCACCGTGCGCTACACCTACGCCTACGAGGGGTCGCCGAAGCGGATCGTGAGCATCACGCCTACGCAGGGAAGTGGCACTACCTGGGCCTACGCCTACGACGGCGACCGGCTGAAAACCATTACCAAGACAGGCGGCGGTACCACCGAAGTACTCACCTACCAGGCTGACGGCAAGCTGGCTTCCCGCACCAAAACCGGCGAACGCTATGCCGTTGACCCCGCCACGGGCTACGTAACTTCCTACACCCATACCGACGGCGTAGTTGAGACGTTTACGGTCAACGCGCAGGGCAACCACCTCGTGAAAACGTATAACGAACCGGCCCTAAGCAAGTTCACCAGTTCAACGTATACCTATATCACTGACGACGATAAAAAGTTCTATGGCGAAACCCAGCTGCTGTTTCGGGGTATTCCCAACGTGACTGATGGCGGCGGAAAACCAGGTCTGCTCACGGCCTACGTACTCAACCAGTCCATACAAAATGTGCTCAGGCTAACGCAGCAGGGCCTATTTCGCTATACCTACAACAGCTCAGGCTATGCCCTGGGGTATGCCTGCACCACCGGCGAACGGGCCAAGTTTTATTACACCAACTGCCCCGCGCCATGAAGACCAACCCACGTTCCAGCGCAGGCACAACCATAAGCCAAATCAGCGGCATACTGCTGATTATCAGTTTTTTGTTGTTAAAAACAGGATCAGTACAGGCGCAGACACAGGCATTGACCGAGAGCGACAAACGCGAAATAAAACGGCAGGCGCTGCTTCGTATCTCGAAAGATCTGCCCGATAAAATAAACAACGTCACCTCCGACGCTATCACCGAAGCCGACATTACTTACATCATTCAAAACAGCTACCTGCCCAACAGTGCCGGGCAACAGCTGTTCGTCAATGACGAAGTCATCATCGAAGACGACGTTGACCCCACCCGCATCGATCCCGCCGGTCACGTAGACAAGCAGGTGGGGCAGTACCTGAGCGATCTGGTGAGTTTTTACCCGAAAAATGAGGACCCAATCCGACCCATTTTTACGGTTTCGGTGCCACGCACAATTGAACCTAAACCCCAAAGTCCTACCACCGCCACCATCGACGTGTTCTACAGTTCGGCCTACAAGGGCAACGACAAAAAAGGGCGTAGTTACCAGACTGTCAACCGGGTAGCTACGCTGCTGGCTACCAAAGTGGGCAAGAAGTGGGAGGTCTACATTCAGCAGATCATCTTCGAACGGCGCGGCGCAGGCCTGGCCCAGACCACGGCCCCCACCGTAGCCACCGTAGCGACTACTGATGCACCGCCGCCCCTGCTGGAGATTCGTGAGCCAACGGTGGTTTTTCGGCAGGAAGATTACGAGTTCAACGCCACCATCCGCTACAACAGCAAGGCCCTCGACGTGGTCAAATCTGAGCTGCCCCGCTTGCCGCTGGGGCAGTATCGCCGCCGCGACGATGGTGCCTACGAATTGGATGGCAACCGCATTGTTTTCGAGGGTAAAAACAAGTTTATGTTCACCAACCGCGACCGGAATCTCCTCATTTTTTCGCGGGTGGAACCGGCCAAGCCCCGGCCCGACACCACCCGCGCGCTGGCCACCAAACCCGCGCCCACAGTGGTGACACCCGGCTACCTCCCCCCCGACGAAAGCCAGCGCCAACGCAAGGTCAAACCCGCCGCCGACACCGTTAAATCAGCCCCTGCCCTAGCCATTGTCACACCAAAACCGGCTCAGGAAACACCCCGGCCAGCCCCGGAAACGCCAAAACTAGCTCCTAAGCCACAGCCGGAACCGCCAAAGACAGTGGCCAAAACGCCGGTTATCGAAGCGCCCACCCGCCCTGAAAACAAGCCCGTCAACGACCCACCTAAGCCCACTGTGGCCGAGACTAAACCCATAGCGATAGAACAAAAACCGGTTAGTTCCGACACGAAACCGGCGGTAGCTGAGACCAAAGTAGTTGAGGCCAAACCCGCACCGGCCCTGGCGAAGGCCCCTGAGCCAAAGCCGCCCAAACCGGTAGTGCAGAAGCCCGCTGCCCTGTCTGTCTCGCCCGCTTTAACGAAGTCGCTCAACAACGAACAACGCCGTCTTGTAGCTGGCATGCGGCTGCGGGGCTGGCTTCAGGTGGTGGGTGGCCTGGCGGCACTGGGCGGTAGCTACGTGGTGTATTCGGGCATCAAAAAAGACTACGACGTCTACCAGGCCAAAGCCAGCGTCCTCAACGCCAACTACACCATTTTCCAAAGCCTGTCGCAGCGGCCGGTACCCCCCGCCCCCGAACCCCTGTCGATGACAGCCTACGGTGCCCCGGCTATTTACGGGGTCTTTGGTGGCGGCGTTGTTGGCATTGGCCTCACCGTCAACGGCATCCGTACCCTGTTCCGGGCCGGAAAAGTTGGCAAAAAGAAGTAAGCATGCACTCTGTTACACCTCCACACCATGAAAACGATTATCGCCCTCACCATCACCCTTTCGCTACTGATTCCGTGGCGGCTGGCAGCGCAGCAATATCCCACCACCACACCCGATGCCCTGCCGTTCAGCACCATCTGTCAGGGTGCTGCCGTTGATTTCAACGCCACTGTAATTGATGACGGGAGGCAAAACGGCAAGTATCTGGTGGGTCTCTATTCGCCCGCCCTGCCCAACGGCCTTCGCATTGTCGAAAACGTGGGTACCTATACCGGTGTGGTTAGTACGCGGACAGCAGGGGTAAACTCGGCCACCAACCGTATCCGGGTGCAGTTTACCATGCCCCGAACCCTCACGGCAGGCAGTGGCTATTACATCCAGTTATTCGGGATGAATTTCGAAAAATCGGTCCCGGCCCAAAGTACCACCTTTACTATCAAACCCCTCACCACGCTGACCATTTCGGGCAACCCAACCATAACAGCGGGCACCCCTGCCCCTATCAATTTTACATTTACAGGAACGCCCCCTTTTACCGTCGACTACAACGATTATTCCAGCGAATATGCCAGCGTTGGCTTTCTGCGCAGCAACCAGACCTTCAACGCCTATACGGCCACGGTAACGCCCCGAATGCCCACGTTTGATGTGCAGCGGAACTATGACAACGTCTTTGTCAGAAACCTGCGCGATGCCAGTGGGTGCCCCGGCCCCAACACCGTTGGCGGCAGTGCCACTGTCACGTCAACCCCCCTGGAACTGACCACGTTTCTGGATAAATCGGCTGTCTGCGCGGGTGGTACGCTCAATGCACAATATGCCACGGGAAATAGCAGCATTCGCCTCCAGTCCGATTTTAAACCACTCGTTCAGCTATCTGACGCGAGCGGCAACTTCGGCAACCCTATCGACCTGGCAACGGGCGTACAAGGCACCGCTACTACCAACGTTACCATTCCGGGCAATGTAGCGGCGGGCAACGGCTACCGGATTCGTATTATTTCGCCCCGCGCCGATTACAATGCCCTGATTAGTCCACGTTCGGCAGCTGTTACCATCACCAAAGCCGACAAGCCCATCGTAACCAACACCAACCCGACGGTTTGCCAGGGCGACCCCAGCGTCACGCTCAGCGCCACGGGGTCGGGTACGTTGAGATGGTATGATTTTAATGGTACGCTTCAACCCGGCGCTCCCACGCAAGGGACAGGTAGTGCCGGCGACTACGGCTATTGGGTAAAACAGGTGGTTGGGTCCTGCGAAAGTGACAAGGTAGACATTACCGTCAAGGTGAAGACTAGGCCCGGTGCCCCCAGCGTATCACCAAAAGAGATCTGCCAGAACGGTCCCAGCTATACGCTGGAGGCGGGCGGCAGCAACCTGCGGTGGTACAACAGCAGCGATGCCCTCTGGAACGGCAACGGCAGCACCCCTGTGGTAAGCACCGGCAGCGCGGGGCCGCAGACGTTTAAAGTAGACCAACAAAAGGACGGCTGCTACAGCGACAAAGCCACCGTGACTGTCACCGTCAATGCCCTGCCCGGTAAGCCCGGCGTGAATAACCCCGGTGCCGTTTGTCAGTATACCGACGTGCCCAATTTGACGGCCAGCGGTAATGGTCTCAAGTGGTACACCGCCGCAACAGGGGGCAGCGGCCAAAACACTATAAAGCCTAATTCAGACCAGCCCGGCACGACCAGCTACTGGGTGAGCCAGTCAGACAAAGGTTGCGAAGGCCCCCGTGCCCAGGTTGACCAGGTAATCAACCCCGCCTCGCCCGACCCCGTTACCAGTACGGTGACGCTGTGTAAAGACCAGCAGGCCAGTTCATTAACCGCAAACGGGCAGAACCTGATCTGGTACGATGCCAACAACAATAAGCTGGGTGCCGCCCCTACCCCACCAACCAACCAGGTGCGCGACATCATCTATCGGGTAACACAGACCAGCAACGCGGCCAACTGCGAAAGCAAAAAAGTAGACCTAAAAGTGGAAGTGAAAGACCGCCCCGGTGCGCCGGTCGTAGCCACCATCAGCGCCTGCCACAACGCCACAGCCCCTGTTTTGTCGGCGCAGGGTACCGGTTTTCTCTGGTACCTGGCGGCTACGGGGGGCAACGGCACCGAGAGTCCCCCGCCTGTGTCGACGGCGCAGGTAGGCGATCAGAGCTACTGGGTGAGCCAGCGGTTTGGTGCCTGCGAAGGTCCCCGCGCTCAACTCACGGTAAAGATTATTGCCCTGCCTGACCAACCAGTTGTTGTGCCGCCCGCGCCTATTTGTCAGTCGGTGAGTGTGCCCACCCTGACGGCCAAAGGGCAGGACCTGCGCTGGTACCGGGCCAAAACGGGCGGCAATGCGGAGGGGGCTATTACCCCGGCCAGCGACAACGCGGGCACGACGTCTTTTTGGGTAAGCCAGTATGTAAACGGCTGTGAAGGTCCCCGCGCCCAGATTGACCAGGTTATCAACCCTGCCTCGCCCGACCCCACGTTTACCACCAACCCCGTGCTGCTCTGCAAAGATCAGCAGACAACGCCCCTGGCGGCGGGCGGGCAGGGTCTGAAATGGTACAATGCCAACAGCAACACACCCCTGGCCAGCGCCCCCACCCCGCCCACCAACCAAACCGGCGACTTTAAATACCGGGTGTCGCAAACCAGCAATGCATTCAACTGCGAAAGCAAGAAGGTAGACCTGCTGGTACAGGTACGCAATACCCCTGGTGCGCCAGGCGTGGTACCGGTGTCGCTCTGTCAGAATCAGACGCCCAAATCCCTTACCGCTGCCGGCGACGGCCTCCTGTGGTATGACGTAGAAACCGCGGGCACCTCTCAAACGGCCCTCACGCCCCAGACAGTTACCCTGGGCGAAAAAGCCTACTGGGTGAGCCAGCGGTTCGGCAGCTGCGAAGGCCCTCGCGCCAAACTGCTCACCACGGTCTTTGCCGTGCCTGCTGCCCCCGTAGCAGCGGGCAAAGACTTCTGCATTAACGACCCCAGCACCGCCCTAATAGCCGCAGGCGATGCCCTCCGCTGGTACACCACCGCCGACCGCAGCACCCCAGCCCAGGCCAGCATTACGCCCCCCACCGACAAAAGTCAGAACCTGACCTACTACGTCACCCAGACCAGAAATGGCTGCGAAAGCGCCACCACCGCCGTGGCGGTGCGGGTACGAGCCAAAGCGGTTGCCAAGCTCACCGGCGACGATACCGTGCTGGCCTACGACAGCACGGCCATCCGTATTAACCTCGAAGGCGACGGCCCCTGGTCGTTTACGCTCTGGAGTGGGCAGTCCATCACCACCAGCAACAAGCTCTTTGTGAAGTGGGAAACCCCAAACCCCACCGCCGCCACGGCCACCTACAAGCTCCAGGCCCTGCGCAACGACTGCGGTACCGGCGACGTAGGCAACACCTATACCCTTCGTATTCAGCAACCCCTGGCCACCCAGCCCGACCCCAACTCCACCCTTTCGCTGCTGGCGTACCCCAGCCCCGCCGCCAATCGGGTTACGCTGAGCTGGCAGGCCCCGGCGGGCGTGGGCGTTACCCTGCGGCTGGTTACGCTGTTGGGCCGGGTAGGCTGGCAGGCACAGCGCACCGGCACCGGATTCGGCCAGAAAGAAGAAGTAGACCTAAGCACCTTCGCCACCGGCCACTTATTTTTCGACATACAAACAACTGATAATCAACGAAAAACAAGCAGCTTACTCAAGCAGTAGGAGTCATTGGCCAATCTAAAAAACCACACCATGACCACACCCCAGCGTATTCTCATTGCCGACAATCACCAGCTTTTTCTGGATGGCCTGCGTATGCTCCTCGACCGTATCGACACCTGCGAGGTGGTGGGCGACGCCAAAAACGGTCGCGAAGTGCTCGATTTCCTGGCCGAAAACCAGGTCGACTGCGTACTGATTGATGTGGAAATGCCCGAACTCAACGGCATCGAAGCTACTCAGATCATCAAACGGCAATGGCCCGACGTGCGGGTGCTGGCCATTAGCATGATGGGCGACTACACCACCGTGCAGCAGATGCTGAAAGCGGGGGCCGATGGGTATTTGTTAAAAGACATGGGCAAAGCCGAACTGGTTCGGGCGCTGGAGAGCGTGGCCGTAGGGCGCATTTTTATCAGCCCCGCCCTATCGCCGGTGCTCGTACACGGCGTTGCCGAACGGCCCATCAACCGTCAGGCCTATGCCGAGCCGCTCACCCGCCGCGAACGCGAGATCATGCTACTCATTCTGGATGGACTCACCAACGAACAAATGGCTCTGAAACTCTGCCTTTCGCGCACCACTATCGATACCCACCGGAAACATATTATGGGTAAGACCGGCTGCAAGAACTCAGCCGCCCTGGTACGTTACGCCCTGGAACGGAACATGCAGATTTAGGAGCGAACCGCTTCTACTACGGTGCCTTCGTTAGCATAAATGCGGAAATGACCGCCCAGCTCTTCGGTGCGGCGTTTCATGTTACTAATACCGTAATGGCGTTCGCCCGTGTCGGCATCATCGGGCGAGAAGTTAAGGCCCTGCCCATTATCTTGGATCGTGAGGCAAAACGTGCCGTCGTTTTGAGTTTTCAGGCGTACGGTGGCCTCAGTGGCGTGGGCGTGTTTCACCACGTTGCTCAATGCCTCCTGCACAATACGAAACAGGTTCAACACCTGCGCCGACGTAAGCGGCTGCCCCGAATCGCCCTCAATCTCGATGTCTACCTCCAGACCGTCGGTTTGCTGAACGTAGCGGTTTACGTACTGATTCAGGCGTTCGTCGAACTCGGCCAGGGTAAACCGCTCCTGCTGAATGGCCCAGATCGTTTCGCGCAGGGTGCGGATGGCATCGCGGGCGTAGCCCACGATGGTGCGCAGTTGATCGGCCTGGTTTTTCCCGTTCACGATGGGCTGCTGTTCCACCTGCCGGCCAATGTGCAACAGGCTGGTAATCATGAATGCCAGTTGTGCCCCCACGTTGTCGTGCAGGTCGCGGGCAATGCGTTCGCGCTCTTCCAGCAAGCTGTTTTTCTGCGCCAGCGTCTGTACCTCAGAGGCGTAGGTGGTGCGTTCCTGCTCGCGCTGACTACTCAGCAGGCGGTCGGTATGGTCGCGCATGAGCTTGTAGCGGAAGGCCAGCCCGAAGGTGAGGGCCAGCACTTCAAACAGGCCCATGGCGGCGTAGATGTCGAAATTGACCAACGGCCTGTAGGTAGGAATCAGCCCGAAGTTGGCTATCACCTGCCCAAAATTAAGCACGTAAAACGGGGTAATGGCTACCAGGTAGAGCCAGGCGGCACTGCGGTAATAGCGCCGGTAGAGGCTCATGAACACATAGGCGGCCATCACGGGCATGGGTAGCCAGTAGAACAGGGTAAACAGCCGCAGAAAAACAGTCTCAATCCAGGGCGACAGCTGCACCCAGTTTTCAATTACCAGCAGCAGTACACAGAAAAGCCCCGCCAGCAGTACGCCCGCACTCAGCCGGTGCAGCCAGCGGAGGGGTGTTTTCTTAAGCGGCAAAAACGTGCGCACAAACACCAGGTTGGAATAGAACAGCAGCAGCGGAAACAGGAAGTAGCAATTTTGGCGGGGCACCCAAAACTGCATCGATGGGGCAAACTGGTTTAGAAAGCCGTTGTTGATGACCATAAAGCCGATGAGGCAGATCACGCACAGCAGGTAGGTCCAGTAGATAGAGTCGCGGGTGGTGGCGAAGAAAAACAGGCTCATCAGGGCCACAAACAGCAGTGTCATGAGCACACCACCCCAAAACAGGTAGTCGCGCTGCATCCAGGTTTCGTAGGCGCCCTGCCGGAGCAAGGTGATGGGCACCACCTGCGCCCCCCGCACTTTCACCACCCGTAGATAGATGGTATAATCGGCACCAGCGGGCGCGGTAAAGGGAAAGAAAAAGTGCCGGTTATGCACCGGTCGCTGAGCCACCGGCGTACGCCAGCCCACCACCGGCGAGGCCGACACCAGCCCCGGTAAGGCGCTATTATCCGGCAAAAAAATGGCCTGCGTAGCCCCACCGCCCGTTTGCGTCACAAACAGTTGCAGCGACTCGAAGCACCAGAAATTAACGCGCACATACAGGGGCACGGGCTGACCCGTCACGTTCTGCACCCGAAACCGCAGCCAGATTGGGTTGGCCTGCCGCTGTTCGCTGGTGTAGCCTGCGTTGGGCACGGTTTTGCCAACGGGGCTAAACGTTAGCATCTGTATGTCACGCAGGTTGCGATGATGCAGCGAGTCGATATAGACGCTCAGCGAACGCTCGATGGGCAGGTCGGCCAGTACGTCGTCGGTGGGGGTTAGGGTGACTACGTCTGTTGTCTGAGCATACATATCGGGGCCGCCTGCCAGTAGCCACAGCAACAAAATCAAGATCATTCTCCCCTTCCGTACCATTCCCGCACTGGGCTGCTTTATCTGATAAACGAACATGTGTGGACCAATTGGATACCCGCCCGCCAGTGTCTTGCAACCGGTAACTGTATTGTCAGCTTAGGCCGATAGACTTAATAACAGAATTAGACGATCAGGCCTTGTTAAAGTAATGACAACCAATTGTTGAGGCCCATTTTTTTATGTAAGTGGCACACAAACACCACCTTTCACCCACAGCCGCACATTCCCGGCCCACTTTTTGCCGTTATTTGGTTGATAGTCATTTTGCTGCGCGGTCATTTGCCTGCGGCGTCATTGGCTTCGCGTCATTCAATAGCCACAACGAATGACCACCCAATGACGCCGCAGGCAAATGACCGCGCAGCAAAATGACCAATACCCCAACCATAAATCCGTATGCGCCGTTTTGCCCTGCCCCTGTTAGTTATCTGCCTGTTAGCCACCACGTTGTCGAGCTTCAAATCAGGTTTCGTGCCCAAACCGACCGCGTCTAAAATCAACTGGATCACGTTTAAAGAGGCTTATGAGCTAAACAAAAAAGCCCCCCGCAAAGTGATCGTCGATGTCTTTACCGACTGGTGTGGGTGGTGCAAAGTGATGGATCAGCGCACGTTCAGTCAGCCCGCCATCATCGACTACGTCAACGCGCACTATTACGCCGTGAAGCTCAACGCCGAAATGAACGAAGACGTAACCATCGGCGACCACACGTTTAAGAAGCAGGGCAACGCCCACGAACTGGCCATATCGCTGCTGAAGGGACAGATGGGCTACCCCACCACGGTGTTCATGAACGAAAAGATGGAGTTGATTCAGCCCATTTCGGGTTTTCTGGAGCCGCGTACGTTCCACCAGATCATCACCTATTTCGGCGGCGATTTTCAGACCAAAGAGAAATTCGACGATTTCAAGACCGGCACCTACGTCAAGGATTTTCAGCCGGCCATGCCCACGCCCGGTACGGGAAAATAAGTCAGGGTGGGTGAACGGCGTCTGTCGACTATTTTTGCCCCCCTTATGCTCGAGTTTTTCAAAAAGCCGCTCTTCAGCGATTTTCGTTTCATTTTCGGTGTGATCGCCGCGTTGGCCCTGTTCATCAGCATCCGCACGGTCTTTATCAGCCAATCGAACAATTACCTTATTTTCTACCACACCCTCGACCACCTCGTTGAGGGCACCGACCTCTACGCCAAGTACCCCGCCGAATACGAAGACCGCAACCATTACGCCCCCAGCTTTGGGGCCTTGTTTTCGCCAATTTTTGCGCTGCCCTATTCGGTAGGGCTGTTCGTCTGGCATTTTCTGTTTGCCGCCGTCTGGGTATATGCCATCTACCGCCTGCCGCTGACGCACCGCCAAAAAGTGGTTTGCTACTGGTTTTGTCTGCATGAGTTGTTTACGGCCCTTGCCAACAGCCAGACCAACCCGCTCATTACGGCCATTCCCATTTTCACGTTTCTGAGCTTCGAAAAACGGCAACCTCTGTGGGCGGCTTTCTTCCTTATCCTGGGTTTCAACATCAAGATATACAGCCTGGTGGGTGGTGCGCTCTTTTTGCTGTATCCACAGAAGGGGAAATTCCTGCTCAGTATGATTGGCTGGGCCGTGGTGATGGCCTTGTTTCCGCTGCTCTTTACTACGCCCAGCAGTCTGCTCTGGCAATACCAAAACTGGCTCACCGAACTGCTCAATAAAAACGACGTCGACAAGTGGGTGAACACGTCTACCCACCGGCTTGTGCACCAGACCATCTCGCCCGACATTTCTGGCTCGGTCATTATCGGGGTGGGCGTGGTCATTTTTTGTTCGGTGTTTGTGCATGTGCGGCACTACGGCGAACGTTGGTTCAGGCTCCTGCTGCTGGCCTCGGTGCTTATTTTCCAGGTCATTTTCAACCCCGTAGCCGAGTCGCCCGCCTACATTATTGCCGTTACGGGCGTGATGATCTGGTGGTCTGTCGGCCCCAAAACCTGGTATGACCGGGTGCTGCTCATCAGTTGTTTCGTGTTTACGGTCCTCTCCCCATCCGACCTGTTTCCGAAGACTCTGCGCGATGAATTTGTGCGCCCCTATGTGTTGAAAGCACTGCCCTGCGTGCTAATCTGGTTCCGACTGATTTATTTAGTACACACGTACACACCCGAACGCCAATCGTTGCAGTCGGCTTAATATCTTAGCGGTTTCTATTAAGTAGATTCCGTTTATGACCGAAACCGCTACCTGGATTGATTTTTGGCAAGGTGAGAACGCCTTCGACCAGTCGATGTCGATGAATTACGCGTACTTCCTCGACCGTGTTGAACAATACATCACCCTTACGCCGACTACCTCCGTGCTCGACGTTGGTTCTGGCCCCGGCCACCTGGCCGATGCCTGGCACCACCGGGTGGGTCGATTAACCGGCCTCGACATCGCCAAACGCTACAATGATATTGTCCGCGCCCGCCATGCCGACCACCCCAACGTGACGGTGCATGACCTGCCCGCCGACGACTTCCTGCACTTCCCGATGCTCGACGGCCACACCTTCGACGTAATCATCGTGATGAGTGTGTTGCAGTATTACCCCAACATCGAAGCGGTGGAAACGCTGCTCACCAACCTGAAAAGCCTGGCCAAACCCGGCACGAAAATCCTGCTTTGCGACCTCATCGTGGGCGAGGCCATGCTGAAAGACGTGGTCAGTGCGCTGGGACAGTCGTTGCGGCAGGGGCGGCTGGCAAAGATGCTGTCGCTACTGTTCCGGTTGCGCTTTTCGGCCTACTACGGCGTTCGGCAGCAGAATGGCTTTCTGGTCATTCCCCCCAACGAGTGGCTGGCCCTCTGCAAGCGCCTGGATCTGAAAGCCTACTTCCTGCCCGAACCCATCACGCTACAGCATGACCGCATGACGCTGCTGATCGATTTTTGAGGTGCCAGGGTCAGGGCAACGACAGGTATTGCGCAGATTGACGATATTGCTGTATGCAAAAATTTCTCCGCTTCACCCTCCTTTGTGCCGTATGTTTCATGGCTGGTGCCTTTTTCAACGCCCACAACGACCCCAAGCAACCCCTCACCGCCGAAGTCGCCGACGTAGCGTCGCGGCTGATGGACCTCTCGTTCTCCCCCGCCGAGCGCGATTCTATGCTCGACAACCTGAACGAACAGCGCCGCGACTACGAAACCATCCGCACGGCCAAGCTCACCAACGACGTTGCTCCGGCGCTGTATTTCAACCCATTACCTACGGGCTTTCAGCTACCACAGGGCACCGACTCGTTTGTGCCCCCCCTACCCACCGGTATTAAGCTACCCACCAACCGCGACGAACTGGCCTTCTACACCGTAGCCCAACTGGGCGAACTGATTCGGACGAAACAGATCTCGTCGGAAGCACTGACGCAGTTTTTCCTGAACCGACTGAAGACCCACGGCCCTAAACTATTCAACGTCATCACGCTCACCGAAGACCTGGCCCTGAAGCAGGCCCGCCAGGCCGATGCCGACCTTAAGGCCGGTAATTACCGGGGGCCGCTGCACGGCATTCCCTACGGTGCCAAAGACCTGCTGGCCCAAAAAGACTACAATACTACTTGGGGTTCAGTGCCTTATAAAAACCAAACCCTCAACTACGACGCTACGGTGATCCAGCGCCTCCAGGCTGCCGGGGCCGTACTCTGCGCCAAACTGGCCATGGGTGAACTAGCCATGGGCGACGTCTGGTTTGGGGGGAAAAGTCGCAATCCCTGGAAGCCCGAAAACGGGTCGAGCGGGTCATCGGCGGGGTCGGGGAGCACGGTGGCGGCAGGATTGCTGCCCTTTGCCATTGGCACCGAAACGCTGGGATCAATCGTCTCACCCTCAACGGTCTGCGGCGTCACAGGCCTGCGTCCTACCTACGGGCGCGTGAGCCGGCACGGGGCCATGGCCCTGTCGTGGTCGATGGATAAGATTGGCCCCATGACGCGTTCGGTAGGTGATTTGGCCCTGGTGTTCCGCGCCATTCAGGGACCCGACGGCTTCGACCCTACCGTACTGAACGTGCCCTTCCGGTATGCCCCCAAAGCGTCGCTCAAGGGGGTTCGGGTAGGGGTGGTGCAGAAAGCGTTCGACGGCGAATACCCTAACAAAGCCAACGACAAAGCCACGCTCGACATGCTCACCAAACTAGGTGCCACGCTCGTACCCATCGAACTGCCCGCCTTCCGTTACGGTGCCCTGACCATGATCATCGGCGTGGAAGGTGCCGCCGCCTTCGACGAGCTTACCCGCGACGGCCGCGACGACATGCTGGTGCGGCAACAGAAAAACGCCTGGCCAAACCGGTTTCGCTCGGCGCGGTTTATCCCCGCTGTTGAATACGTGCAGGCCAACCGCATCCGTACCCAACTCGTCAACCAGATGTATGCCGTCCTGAAGAAAGCAAACGTTGACGTGTATATGTCACCGACCTACGCGGGTGGCAACCTCACGCTCACCAACCTCACCGGCCACCCCTGCGTGGTGCTGCCCAACGGCTTCAACGCCGAAAAAACGCCCAGCAGCATCACGTTCAACGGCCAGCTCTTCGCCGAAGGTCAGATCCTCGCCGTGGCCAAAGCCTACCAGGAAGCCACCAACTGGCACAAGCAACACCCGGCTCTGTAATGTGGGCAAAAGAGTAGCGGAGTCTGGCGGCTAGCCTGATGGCATCATCAGACTCCTTGCCAGACTCCGCTACTCTTTTGCCCAACCCCTTACTTCCGCGACATAGTCACGGGGTTACTGGCGGCTGCCTGCGCATTGATCGACACGTTTTGAGCGGCGGTCAGGAGCCATTTACCGTCTTTTTTCACGAAAACAAGGGTAGCCAGATCGTCGCCTTCGGGCCGTTTGTTGGTGCCGTGGTCGATACCGTCGGGTGGGTAATAAGCCCCGATATGCCACAAAAGGTGCCCAATGGCCACTTCGGGCGTGACGAAGCGGATGGTCAGGCTTTGCTGAGTCAGGGGGGTGGTCTTGAAAAACATGTCGTGAAACACCTGGTGAGCCAGCCGTACTTCTTCGCGGCCTTTCCACCACATCCCTACCACGTTTACCCAGTCGGCATCGGGCGTGGCCCAGGTGGCAATGTCGTTGTAATTGTGCGTATGCCAGCTTTTCAGCATGGCATCTACGGTGTTTTGAATGGCCTTTTCATCGGCCGCCATGGTACTTTTCTGGCCGTAGGCCGTACCGAAGAGCAATGTCAGGAGCGCCGCTAGCATGAGGTATCGGTTCATAACCGGGTTGGTTTTTGTTCGGCACAAACCTAGCGCTACCCAATGGGCCACCGACTGTAAAAAAACGACATCCTTACAACCCCGTTTTCCGGTCGGGCGAGGCGGCTTCCTGGGCCAGGAGCATGGCGGGTGTCACCTCGGCAAACTGCCGGAAGTCACGCATCAGGTGGGCGTAGTCGTAGTAGCCGCAGGCATAGGCCACGTCGAGCCAGTCGAGTTGAGGGCGCTGCGTTTTAAGTTTAAACGCCCGGTCGAACCGCACAACGCGGGCGTAAAATTTGGGACTCATGCCCATACGGGCCAGAAACCGGCGCTCAAACTGGCGGCTGCTCAGGCAGGCCTGATCGGCCAGCCAATCTAAAGAAAGCGGTTTTTCAGCCATCCGCAGGGCCACAATAGCCCGGTCTATTGGCTGCATACCGAGGCGAAGACGGCCTATTTTCTTCAATAAGTAACTGTCAATCAACGCGATCATCCGATCATAATCGACCTCTTCGCGCAATCGACGGTTCAACTCGTTGATGTCGGCATCGGGCAGGTCTTCGGCGCTAATTTCTTTTCCCTGAAACGCGGTGATGGGCATTTCACCCAAAAACTGGTGCAAAAACCCCGGCCTGAAACAGACCTGAATAATGAGGTGATCCTGCCCAAACTGGATGTTGATCCGGGACGTCTGCTGCCCCACAAAAATGCTGGTTGCGCTCAGGCGGGTCTCGTCGGTGCTGTTGGTAATCACCCGCACCTCGCTGCGGGGGTAAAAGAAAAGCGACTGCTCGGCATCGGGCGGAACGGGCTTGATACGCTGGCGGTCAGGTACGTTCGTAAGGTCTACGTGCAGGAGCAAATAATGCCGTATGTAGGGGCGCAACGCCGGATGTGGCCGTATGTTGGGCTGAAAAACCATGGTTAAAACTCCTGATTTACAGCCATTTTATCAACTCATTTTTAGGCCCCGGTCAGGCTGTCAGCGCAGCTACGTCTCGGCCCGGCCAAACGTACGTTCGGGGGCGTGGGCATCCTGTTGCAGAAACTCGTTGGGTGTCAGGTACGTAAACTCCTTGAAATCGCGGACAAGGTGCTGGTAATCGTAGTAGCCTAGTTCCAGCGCCACACTCAGCCAGTCTTTGGCAGGCTGCGCGTTTTTGAGTTTCATTGCCTGCTCGAAACGGGCAATTCGGGCATACACTTTAGGACTAATACCCTCACGTTCAAGAAACTGCCGGTAAAACTGCCGCTGACTCAGACACGCCTGATCGGCCAGCCAGTCGAGCCGGACCGTGCCGGGATGCTGAAGCAGAAACTGGCCCACCCGGTCAATGGGGCGCAGCTGTTTTCTGGCCCGGCCAATGAGGTAAAACAGAAAGTCTTCCACAATAGCCACCATCTCGGTATAGTGCCGGGTGTAGCTCAGGCGCTCATTCACCAGCCTGATCTCGCCCGAAAAAACGGCTTCGGCATCTACAAACGTGTTGGTCAGTTCGTGCGCCGGAATGCCCGTGAGCCGAAACAAGGCCCCCGGCTGAAACTGCACCTGAAACACCATAAAATCGCGCCCCACGTGCCGGTTCGTGACAACCGTGTGCTGGCCGTAGAGCCGCGACCGGGCGCTCTCGATGGGGTTGCCGTCAAGCCCGTAAGCTACTTTTTCGGGGTCTTTCGGGAAAAACGACAGGCAGTTTTCGGCCCGGGGCCAATAGGCTTTAACGGGCAATACAGGCATCGTGGCCGGAAATTCGCAGCCTACAATCTGCAACAGCCGCACATACTCGCGCAGGGGCGGACTGGGAAGCCGGTAATCGAAAATGGCGACCATAGCACAACGGTTTACCTACGTCAAAGATAGAGGTGGGCCAAGCACCGTCATGCCGTGGTCAGCGTGAATTCTCTGAATTAATGCCTCGGTTGGCGGACCCTTTAACTCGTTCATTACCAGAAAGAAGTCCTCCAGTTTGCCCGCCGGTTGTACCTGATACAGCAGCTTACCGACGTCGGTCAGTTGTATCCAGGTATGGGGCATGTTGCGCGGGCCAAACACGGTATCCCCTGCCTTGACCGTGAAGGTTTCTTTGCCCACCTGAAACCGGTATTCTCCCTCAACCACATAAAACAGTTCGTCCTGATCGGTATGGACATGCAGTGGTGGTCCTACCTTCTGATGGCCCATGTATTCAAACACGGCGAGCATCCCGCCCGTGTCCTTCCCCGACACTTTCAGGTCGTTGGCGTTGACACCCTGAAAAGGCGTGTGCACACCAAAGCGGGCCTCCCCCGCTTTTACCGTAAATGGTTTGGCCGGAGCAGGCTTACCGGGCGCGGCCTGTGCCAGCAACGAAGTAGTCGCCAGGCTGGAAGCAAGAAATGTTCTGCGTTGCATAATCCATTGGTTTAAACGTGATTATGCAAAAGTCTGCCCCTGGCAGAGGAGTCTGGTGGTAAAAAACGGACATACTTGCCCGACCAGCCGTCCTTAACCGATTCTTCATTTTACCGCATCGGCCGACCGATTCTACATTATTCATTTTACATTATTCATTATTTTTGCACTAAATACATTGGAAACAGGGCCTTAGGGCCTAAAACGGCTTTATAAAGTGGATTTATTTGAGAAACTGCGCACCAATCTCGGCCCTATTGGCTCGACTTCCCGCGAATTTAACGCCCATCATTATTTTGTTTTTCCTAAGCTCACTGGTGATCTGGGACCTTACATGACGTTTAAGGGTAAGCAGGTGCTGAACTGGAGTCTGAATAACTACCTGGGCCTGGCCAACCACCCTGAGGTGCGCGAAGCCGATACCCAGGGCACTGCCGACTGGGGCCTTGCTTACCCCATGGGTGCCCGTATGATGTCGGGCAACAGCGATATGCACGAAGAACTCGAGCAGCAACTCGCCGAGTTTGTGGGCAAAGAAGATGCGTTTCTGCTCAACTACGGCTACCAAGGCGTAATGTCGGCTATTGAAGCGCTCGTTGACCATCGCGACGTGATCGTGTATGACGCCGAATCGCACGCCTGTTTGATCGACGGCATTCGGCTGCATAAGGCTAAAATGGGCGAGTATTATAAGTTCAACCACAACGACATGGCCAGCCTGGAGAAAAACCTGGAGCGGGCTACCAAAAAAGCCGCCGAGAAAAACGGTGGTATTTTGGTTATCACCGAAGGCGTTTTCGGTATGTCGGGCAAAGTGGGTAGCCTCGACAAGATTGTGGCGTTGAAAGAAAAATACAACTTCCGCCTGCTTGTCGACGACGCTCACGGATTTGGTACGATGGGCGCCACCGGCGCGGGCGTAGGCGAAATGCTGGGTTGCCAGGATGGTATCGACGTGTACTTCTCTACGTTTGCCAAATCAATGGCCGCCATTGGTGCGTTTGTAGCCGCCGACCGCGACATCATCATGTACCTGAAATACAACATGCGGTCGCAGACCTACGCCAAGGCCCTGCCCATGCCGTATGTAGTAGGTGCCATGAAACGCCTCGAACTGATTAAGAAACACCCTGAACTCCGCGAGAAACTCTGGGAGAACGTGCGGGCGTTGCAGGATGGCCTGCGTGAGCGCGGCTTCAACATCGGCGAGACGGAATCGCCGGTTACGCCGGTGCTATTGCAGCACAACGGCGGTTTGCCAGCAGCTACGGCCATGGTGCGCGACATGCGCGAGAACTATGGTGTTTTCTGCTCAATCGTGCACTACCCCGTTGTTCCGAAGGAAGTAGTAATGCTCCGTATCATTCCCACGGCGGCCCACTCGCTCGACGACGTACAGTACACCCTGAAGGTGTTTAGCGAGATCTACGCGAAGCTGGTAAATGGCGATTATAACGGCGAAAATGGGCCAAATTCGGCTGAATTGGCCGAAATAGCCGTCTCCGAGTCTGCCGCTGAGTAATCTTATCAGCCTTTAGTTGCATTATTCGGATATTTTTTTGACACCTCTCTTGCGGTGTATGTGAGAATAGTTATATTTCGCCCAAATCCGCGTTTTTAGCGTATTTAAGCACATTTTCACACATAAACCCCAATCGTATGACACGCTTTGAGGAAGTAAAAAACCTGATTATGTCACTCGAAGGTGACTTCGACAAATTTTACGACAAAGAGAATCAGGCCGCCGGAACTCGTGTACGGAAAGGTATGCAAGACCTGAAAACAATGGCGCAAGACATTCGGGCTGAGGTTCAGAATAAAAAGAATGCCGCGACCGCACCCGGTTCGGCAAAAAAGTAATCCCGTTCTGTTTGCCCAGAACCCACCCTGTTGCTCTCAGCAGGGTGGGTTCTGTGTTTATAGGGCTGACAGTCACGGCAAAAACAAAAGTCGATTCAGGCAGTGGGCTAAAGTTCTCTTTAATTATCCCTACTTTTGTGTGCATTTTTGGAGACAATCCGTAAAGCGCAGAAAACAAGACTCATTGACCAGTTAGCAACGGCTGTTTCTTGGGTACAGGAAGCTGTTTTATGCGCCTTATCATTTGCTCTCATCCTCTCTTAGTAGCCAAACAACGCATCCGATACGTAACCAGCCTGAAATGGGACTTTTTAATTTTTTGACCAGCGACATTGCCATCGACTTAGGCACCGCCAATACACTCATCATTCATAAAGACCGGATTGTGGTCGACGAACCGTCGATCATCGCGATGGACAAGGTCAGCGGTAAAGTGCTGGCCATTGGGCATAAAGCGATGCAAATGCACGAAAAGACCAACGAAAACATCAAAACCATTCGTCCCCTTAAAGACGGCGTAATTGCCGACTTTACGGCGGCGGAACTGATGATTCGGGGGTTGATTAAGATGATTGAGTCGGGCAACCGGTTGTTTTCTCCCTCACACCGGATGGTCATCTGCATTCCATCGGGCATCACTGAAGTAGAAAAACGCGCCGTTAAGGACTCAGCCGAACACGCTGGTGCTAAAGAAGTATACATGGTGCACGAACCCATTGCAGCCGCTATCGGTATCGGGATAGATATTACTCAGCCCAACGGCACCATGATTGTCGACATCGGGGGGGGGACCACCGAAATCGCCGTGATTGCGCTGTCGGGCATTGTTTGCGAACAGTCGATCCGCATTGCCGGCGACGTGTTTACGCGCGACATTGTCGACTACATGCGTCGCGAGCACAACCTGCTCATTGGTGAGCGCTCGGCCGAACAAATCAAGATGGAAGTAGGCTCGGCCCTGCCCGAACTCGACAACCCACCCGCCGACTACGAGATTCGGGGTCGTGACCTGATGACGGGTATTCCTAAAGAGATCAAGGTTACCTACAGCGAAATCGCCTACGCACTGGATAAGTCAATCTCTAAGATTGAAGAAGCCGTGATGAAAGCCCTCGAAGTGTCGCCACCCGAACTCTCGGCCGACATTTACACCAACGGTATTCACCTCACGGGCGGCGGTGCGCTGTTGCACGGTCTCGACAAGCGCCTGGCCAGCAAAACCAAGCTCCCTATTCACGTAGCCGACGACCCGCTCAAGGCCGTGGTGAAAGGCACCGGCGAGGTCATCAAAAACCTCGATCTCTATAAGTCAGTATTGATATCATAAGAGACAAGAGGTAAGAGACAAGAAGCAAGAAAGCAACATGCAGGACGACGAAGGCGATTCATCTTGTATCTTGCCTCTCGCTTCTTGTCTCTTTTTTAACAGTGGAACAACTCTTTGCCTTTATAGCCCAAAGCCGCAACTTCATCCTGTTTGTGTTGCTGGAGGTGCTATGTTTTTACTTCATTGTCAATACCAACAACTACTGGAGCGCGAGTTTCTTCAACACGTCTAACCGCTACGCCGCCCAGATGCTGGCCTGGTCGAACACGGCGCAGGAGTATACCAACCTGCGGCAAGTAAACGCCGACCTGGCTTCGGAAAACAAGCAGCTACGCCAGCAGCTTACCAAATTGCAACAGGGATCGCCCAGCGCGCCAGCCGCTTACCGCGCCGACTCAGTTTTTGCCAACCGGTTTAAGTTTACGGTGGCCAAAGTGATTAACAATACCACTACGCTGGCCAACAATTACCTAACCATCGACAAAGGCACTGCCGACGGCCTTAAGCCAGGTATGGGGGTTATCTCGCCAACGGGCATTGTTGGTAGCGTGAAATCGTGCAACGACCATTTCTCGGTTGTCACGTCCATTCTGCACTCTAAGTTCTACGTGTCGGCCAGTTTAATAAAAGCCAATGAAATTGGTACGGCCCGCTGGATGGGTGCCGACCCCACCCGCATGAGCCTGCTCGACATTCCACGCTACAAGCCAGTGGCCAAAAATGATTCGGTCGTCACCTCCGACCATAATACCGTGTTTCCGCCGGGTATTCTTATTGGTCGCGTGCGGACCATAGGTACACAAACCAACCAGCCTTTCCACGAACTGACCATCGATCTGTCGACTAACTTTGGCAATCTTTCGTTCGTCTACGTGGTCGACAATCAGTTACGTGCTCAGCAGGAACAAGTTGAGCAGCAAGTTGACAGCGACCGATAGGCCCGCCGCTGTTGTCCCCGCCCATGACCTTACGCGAAATCATTTCCACCATTCTGCTTTTTGTACTGTACCTGACGCTCCAAATTCTGATTGTCAGAAACCTGGTGTTGTTCGACTATGGCTTCTGCTTTCTCTATGTAGCCTGTATTTTGCTGTTGCCCAATGAGTTAAGCCAAACACTAGTCCTGCTTATTGCCTTTGCCACCGGCGTTATCGTAGACACGTTTTACAATACGCTGGGAATGCACGCCGCCGCCACGGTGCTTATGGCCTATGTGCGGCCCTTGGTGGTGCGGGTGCAGATGGCGCAACGCATTCAGGAGGCACGAGTGCTGTTTACGCTTCAGGAGTTGGGTTTCGCCGAATTCTTCCGCTACGTGATCGTGCTGGTGTTCATCCACCACAGTGCCCTTTTTCTGATAGAGGCAGGTAGCTTGAGTCTGTTGCTGCCCACGCTGTTTCGCATTGGTGCCAGCGCCTTATTTACAACGATTAGCATTGTACTAATCCAGTTTTTCACCCGTAATTAAGCCTGGCGTTACTGGCAAAAGCGCATAACAACACAAAGCCTATCTTGTTGGTTCTGCCATTTTGGCCGATTCGCGGGAATATTAAACAAAGGTTTGGTTTTTGCGGTATAGTCTCTGTCGGCGACTCTCTCATAGGAACGATTGATGTGCTTTCCACAAATCAATCAGTAGTCGTGGCTGAACGTTTTTTAACGCCTACTTTTATGTCGACAATGCCCGAAACCATGTCAGACACCACGCCCACACGCGGATACACCGACGATCAGAAATACCAGATCTTCAACAAGGAGTTCATGCCCCACATCGACTCCATGTACAACTTCGCGTTCCGTTTGACGATGGACGAAGACGACGCCAACGATCTCGTGCAGGACACGTATCTGAAGGCTTTCCGCTTCATATCGTCATTTGAGCAAGGAACTAACGCCAAAGCATGGCTGTTCAGAATCCTGAAGAATAGCTTCATCAACGACTATCGGAAGAAAAGTAAGGAGCCTGCAAAGGTTGATTACCAGGACGTTGAGACGACCTACAACTCCGAAGACTCAGAAACCGAACACACCGTCGACCTGCGGGCCGAGACCGTGTCGGACCTGATTGGCGATGAAGTGGCAACAGCCCTGAACTCGTTGCCGGTTGACTTCCGTACCGTCATTATTCTGTGCGACATTGAAGGATTTACTTATGAAGAGATGGCCAAAATTCTGGACATTCCCATTGGTACGGTTCGGTCGCGGTTGCACAGGGCACGTAACTTATTGAAAGAAAAGCTGCGCGATTATGCGGCGTCAATGGGATACAACGAAAATATTGACGACTAAAGCGAACTTTTACG
This sequence comes from Fibrella aquatilis, assembly GCF_017353255.1. Taxonomy (GTDB): domain Bacteria; phylum Bacteroidota; class Bacteroidia; order Cytophagales; family Spirosomataceae; genus Fibrella; species Fibrella aquatilis. Next base: position 160,196 of record NZ_JAFMYU010000012.1, read on the forward strand.
ATACATACGTTGGTTAGACTGATAGCAACAATATCACTAATCTTGGAATAAATAACATTTTTCCAATGCAAACGTCTTTGCCAAAATCGCCGTCGGAGGTCCCGAGGAGTATGAAACACACGTGTGAGCATCAGTCCGACTGCCTGAAATTTATTCAGATGGTTCTTGATGGTGCTGCGACCGAGAAGGATCTTGACCAACTTCAACGTAATCTGGAATCCTGCCAACCGTGCATCGAGATGTATCATCTTGAAAAAGAAGTGAAAGCATTGTTGCAAAACCGGATGGAGAAACGATGCTGCCCTGAGCAGCTAATCGAATCGATCCGAACGCGCATCGCCACATTTAGCTAAGTAAGCCGCCACAGGCATCAAATCGGGGTAAGTGACTAGGTTGAGTTTTCAACCCATTCACTTACCCCGATTCGTTTTTTGTACTTTTGACCAAAAAACCGGCTTTGAAAGGTAAACTCATCATCTTCTCGGCTCCGTCTGGTTCGGGCAAGACCACCATTGTTCACCACCTGCTGAACACTAACGCCAACCTGGGCTTCTCTATCTCGGCCTGCACCCGCGACCGCCGGGGCCGCGATGAGCAAAACGGCAAGGACTACTACTTCCTGACCCCCGAAGAGTTTAAGCAGAAGATCGACGCCAACGAGTTTGTGGAATGGGAAGAGGTCTATGTGGGTGCGTTCTACGGCACGTTAAAGGCTGAGATTCAGCGCCTTTGGGATTCGGGCAAGCATGTGCTATTCGACGTCGACGTGCAGGGAGGGCTAAAATTGAAAGAATACTACGGCGATCAGGCGCTATCTGTGTTTGTGAAAGTACCCGACGAAGAAACCCTGCGCCAGCGACTCATTGGCCGGGGCACCGAAACCGAAGACAGCCTCTCGAAGCGCCTGTTTAAAGTCCACTTCGAAATGTCGTTCCAGGATCGTTTCGACGTGGTGCTGGTCAACGACGAACTGGAAGAATCCTTCCTCAAAGCCCAGAAACTCATCGACGATTTTATTCAACATGACATCGTCCCGCCCAAAGCGACGGTCATTTAACAGTTTACTGTTCACTGTCTTCTGTTGCTTCGCCGCACCGGTCAGCAGTACGCTTGCGAAGCAACAGAAGACAGTAAACTCCCTTCCCATGAACATTGGTCTTTTTTTTGGATCGTTCAACCCTATTCATGTTGGGCATTTGATCATTGCCAACACCATGGCCACGACCACAGACCTAGGTCAGGTATGGTTTGTAGTATCGCCGCAGAATCCGTTTAAGAAGACCAAGAGCCTGTTGCACGAGTTCGACCGGCTCGACATGGTGGAACGAGCCATTGCCGACAACAACCGCCTGAAAGCCACCGACGTTGAGTTTTCGATGCCCAAGCCCAGCTATACGATTGACACGCTGGATAAGCTACGTTCAACATTTCCGCAGCACACATTCCGGCTCATTATGGGGGAAGACAATTTGGCACAGTTTGCCAACTGGAAGGCCCACGAGCGCATCCTGACAGAGATTGGCCTCTACGTATATCCCCGTCCGGCGCGTGAGTCAGTAACTATGCCCAGCCCGTTTCTGACACATGCTAACGTGCGGCTGGTGAGTGCCCCCCTGCTCGACATTTCGGCCACGTTCATCCGCGAGGCCATCCGCACCAACCGGTCGATCCGCTACATGGTGCCCGACGTGGTAGAGGAGATGATTACCCGTAAGAAATTCTATTTGTAGCGCTCCACTCTTTCACTCATGGTACCCCTGCCTGCACACTAATTTCGGTGACGAGGCCGATGGCGCTGACCTTCAGAGCAACACTTTTGGCTCTTGATTTCGCTCCGGTATTGTCGCCAACACACTGCGGGCCTTTTTCCACGTAATAGACGTAGTACTTCTGGTTCCGGTCTTCGATCTGATTCACATCCGGACGACCCAGGTATTTGCCCAAATCGTTGGCGTGCATACCCTTCAACTGGTCTTTAACCTGTTGAAAGTTAGCCAGTTGACTTTGTCGATCTCCCTTACAGCCGCCCCGGTCGTTGCGCCACGCTTTCAGGTTTAACGTACCCAGCGTATCGGGACCAGCGCAACCCAAACTGAGCAAAAGGCTCGACAGAATAATTCCTCTACGTAGCATCAAATAGGTGGTGAGTGAACGGGCATATAAGGCCGCTAGTACTAAACTCTTTTACAGGCCTTTTGGATTGAACAAGGTTGGTACCCGGCGACCAAACTGGGCATTGTGTCGTCGTATGGCTCTCGTTGTGTTAACTATCGAGGTAATGTTGAACGTGGCCGAGACAACAACGCCCACCATTGCCGTGGCCCCTGACACAATAATAAGTGGCTTTGGGTCATCACGCTGATAGGTTTGTCCGCTCACTACCACAAGTGGAGCAGCAGCCAGCCGGACAACCGAATAACTCAAAACCACCAACGGAACAACCGAAGCTATTCCCGCAAAAAGCCCTCTTCTACTCTGCCGGTTTGCACGTTTGGCGGGTACGCTGACCAACGAATCAGGAGAGAAAACGAGCGGGAAAGCCCTGTCCGTAATTCTGAAGACACCTTCCTTGAACCTGAAGACAGGGATATTAACAAGCGAGAAGACATGCTCGGCGGGGCCTTGTCTGTCGTTGAAGCTCCGAGTAGCGTTTAAATAAGCGTTGGTGTCTGCTGATACCCGTAGCGAATCGGCTTGTTGCGCCATCGCGGGTATGGTCAGTAGCAGAAAACAGCAAAAACGGTAAACTAACTTCATGGTTCAGACCCGTTTGTTTCCCTGCTGACCCTTTATTGCACCTGTTCGTTGTAAACGGCTTGCACCAGCGTTTGCCCCACGGCCTTGAGCGTGTTCTTGTCGATGTTGCGCATGTCATCTTCTGCGGTGTGCCAGTCGGGGAAGAAACTGCCCGTGGTGGTGCTGAGGTGGATGATATCGACGGTGGGGATTTTAGCAATCAGGTTGGGGGCCATATGGTCGTCGGTGATGGGCGTGGCGTTTTGTTCCAGAAAATACTGGCCATAGCCCAACCGGCTGGCGGTATTCCAGAGCGTTTGCACTACGCTGGGGGCATACTGCATAGAATAGCCTTCGCGCTGGAATGTAGCTCCTTTGGCACCCACCATATCGAGCAATACGCCATAATAGGCTGTGTAGCCAGGTTTATGTGGATTTTTGGCCCAATGCCGCGAACCCAGGCAAAAGCCAATGTAATCGAACTGGCCACTGGCAGGTTCGGTGTCGCCAACGGCTTTGTCGCCGTCACCCCAGTCTTCGGCGTCGAAAAAGATGAGATCGACACCCACAGCGGGTTTGGTTTTGGCCTGCTGAATAGTCCGGGCCATTTCGAGCAGCACCGCCACGCCACTGGCCCCGTCGTTGGCGGCGGGCACGGGCTTCTTCACATTGGCAGGAATGCTATCATGATCGGAAAAGCGACGCGAATCCCAGTGAGACGAGAAGAAAATGCGCTTGGTGGCTTTGGGATTAATGACGCCAATAATATTGCGCCCTTTTACCATGATGCCGTCCCACCCTTTGGCCGTGAAGGGTTGTTCAATCACCTCCACACCATACTGCTTCAGTTTGGCCACGATATAGTCACCACCGCGTTCGTGAGCAGGCGTATTGGGCACCCGCGGACCAAAAGCCAGTTGCTGCTCGATGCTCTTGTAGGCCGAGTCACCCACAAAGGTAGGTGCAGCCACCATAGCCGGTTCGGACGAGGTAGATTCCGTTGATTTTTTGCCGCTATCGCCACAGGCGAAAAGGGTAACTGCCAGCGTAGCAGCAAGGAGATACTTTATCATGTTGACTTATTAATGAGGCAATTTACTCTTCATATGTCCAGTCGATGCGGTGTTTCATGTCGCGGATGACCAGGCCTTAGCTTTTGAAGTAAGAATGTACCTGATCAAGCTACAGCGTAGCCAGTTAAAGCCCGGTATTGTGGTGGATGAAAACCTAGTACAATAGCCTCTCTGGCAATGCCCCGGCTCACCAGATCTTCGGCAACGTGTAATTCGGTAGTATTTTCCAGAAGCCAGACTTTACCGTCTGCTTTTAGTTGAATATGAATAAGCAACGTATCAACGAATCGGCTAGGGGTGGCCCAACCCATTGCTACCAGTTGATAATGATGGTTGTCACGATCTGCGATAACCAACCGCCGATACTCTTCGCCACTGGTTTCCTGATCCTGGTGTTCAGCCAAATACTGACTGATAATCAAGGCATAATGACTTATTTGTTGTGCGCTATCCATTTCACAATCTGCTTATTGAGTGGTTCATAAACAACAAAATTGAGCTTATACCGCTCGGCAACTACCTCAAAAACGCGTTGACGGCTCATTCGTTCATAGGTTGGTTCAGGGATGGCGAGGTATAAAACACGGTCTGGCTCCTGCAAGTCAAGATTGACCTGATAGACCAGCATCTGACCTACAGCACTGTGAAAATCGTAGATCAGCGAATCACCAAGGAAGCTCTTTACCTCGACGGCTATTTTTTCGATTCCTCGTTCAGCGGTAATCAGCTTCTCAGCACCAAGATCCACTGTCAATGCATCTTTGAGTAAATCGGTCATGAGCCGGTACCCGTCGTGCGTAACTGACCACCCGTCAGTAAGTAAGGCCTGCCGAACGGCCTCGTGAAAGAGATCTTTCGCCATTACTCTTCATACGCCCAGTCGATGCGGTGTTTCATGTCGCGGATGACCAGGCCCTGGCTTTTGAAGTAGGAACGTACCTGATCTACTTTGTCGTACAGGCGCTGGGTTTTGTACTCACGGTAGAGGTCAAGCATACCGCCTACCATCGCAGTCTGATCACGGCTGGTCTCTTCTTTCAGGCCTAACACTTCCTCGAAAAACTGGACGAACGTAGTCTGCAACTGCGCAAACGCGGCCTCGCCAAACTGCTCCATCGAGACTTGTTTGGTGTCGAGTTGATTGATCTTTTTCAGCAGACTAAACAGATGCCCGATGGCCACAGCCGTGTTCAGATCGTCGTTGAGCGCATCGTACAGTGCCTGATTGTCGCGGGCCACTTCCTCGCCGTGCTTTGGCTCGACAACGGCTCCTTCTTCCGCCTCAAACGTCATTGATTTTAGCAACCGAAGGCCGTTTACGAGCCGCCGGTAGCCTTTTTGAGCTGCTTTGAGGGCATCGTTAGAGAAGTCGAGGGTGCTGCGGTAGTGCGACTGAAGCATGAAAAACCGCACCGTCATGGGCGAATAGGCCTGATCAAGCAGCGGGTGCGTACCGGCAAACAATTCCGATGGCAGGAATGAATTACCCAGCGACTTGCTCATCTTCTGGCCATTCACGGTCAGCATGTTCGAGTGCATCCAGTAGCGCACGGGGTCGTGGTTGTTGAGGCCGTGACCTTGGGCAATCTCGCATTCGTGGTGCGGAAATTTCAGGTCCATGCCCCCGCCGTGGATGTCGAACTGCGTACCCAGGTACTTAGTGCTCATGCAGGTACACTCCAGGTGCCAGCCCGGAAAGCCCATGCCCCAGGGCGATTTCCAGCGCATGAGGTGTTCGGGCGAAGCGTTTTTCCAGATCGCAAAATCCAGTGGGTTGCGCTTTTCGCTTTGTCCGTCCAGCTCGCGGGTTTCGTTGAGCAGGTCGTCCAGAATTCGACCCGACAGCTTGCCGTATTGCCCCCCTTCGCGGTTGTACTGTTCAATATCGAAATACACCGACCCGTTCGATTCGTAGGCTAACCCCTTGTCGATCAACTCTTTCACGGCCTCGATCTGCTCGATCATGTGGCCCGTGGCGGTGGGTTCGATGCTTGGCGGCAGGGCGTTGAAGGTTGCCATTACATTGTGGAAATCGAGGGTGTAGCGTTGTACGATTTCCATCGGTTCCAGCTTTTCGAGCTTGGCCATCCGTCCAATTTTGTCTTCACCTTCGTCACTGTCGCCCACGAGGTGACCCACGTCGGTGAGGTTGCGCACGTAGCGGACCTTGTAGCCAATGTGGGTCAGGTAGCGGAACAGCGTATCGAACGACAGAAACGTGCGGACGTTGCCCAAATGCACGTAGTTATAAACCGTTGGACCACAAACGTACAGGCCCACGTGGGGCGCACTGATGGGTTCAAACCGTTCTTTCTGCCGGGAAAGCGTATTATAAAGCGTGAGAGGTTGCATAAGGCAAAGTTAGTGGTAAGTGCTGAACGGTGAGTGGTAAGTAGGCTGTCGCGAACGAATACACTTGCGACAGCTTACTTACCACTCACCGTTCAGCACTTACCGTTACTTTTGCCCTATGCAATTGCTTGAAGTAGGCACTGATGTTGCCCTCCGTCGTGAGTTTCTCGAACTGCCCGTTCGGCTCTATACCAATGACCCCTGCTGGATTCGTCCGCTCGATGATGACCTCGAAAGCGTGTTCGACCCGAAGCGGAACAAGCTGTTTGAGACCGGCGAGTGCATTCGGTGGGTGCTGAAAAATGAGGCCGGACAGACCATTGGGCGCGTGGCGGCGTTTGTGAATGGCAAAACGCTGAAGGCCGAAAAAGACCAATCCGGACGCGGAACCGCAACGGGCGGCATGGGCTTTTTTGAGTGCATCGACGACCAGAAAGCCGCGTTTTTTCTCTTCGACACCTGCCGCGAATGGCTGGCCGCGCGGGGCATGGAAGCGATGGAAGGCCCAATCAATTTCGGTGACCGCGACCGGTGGTGGGGCTTACTGGTAGAGGGGTTCGACAAGGAGCCAAACTACGGGATGCCCTACACGAAGCCTTACTACGTCCCGTTTTTCGAGGCGTATGGCTTCCAGGATTATTTCCAGCAGCACACGTTTTCGTTGGCCATCAACTACGACGAACTGATGGAAAATGGGATGCAGCAAAAGGTGCTCGACCGGGCGCAGGCCATTCTCGACAACCCTGAATACACGTTTGAGCATATTCAGAAAAACAAGCTGCCTCAGTACGCCGCCGATTTCGCCGAGATCTATACCAAAGCCTGGGCAAAAATTCTGGGCACGCCTGATATGACCACCGAGAAGGCCCTGAAGCTGATGCAGCAGATGAAGCCGGTGATGGAAGAAAACCTCGTCTGGTTCGGCTATCACGGCAGCGGTCCTACCCGGCAACCGGTAGCGTTTTTCATTATGCTACCCGAACTGAACCAGTACTTCAAGCACGTCAACGGCAAGATGGATTTGAAGGGCAAGCTGACGTTTTTGTACCATAAGCTCCTGAAACCCACCAACAAAGCCTTCGGCGTGATTTTCGGCGTGGTGCCCGATTTTCAGGGAAAAGGCATTGAATCGGCCATTGCTATTGCGTATCCCTCGCGGGAGGTATGGGGCGGAAAGAAGCACCAGTTTAACGCTTTGGAGCTAAACTGGATCGGCGATTTCAACGTGCGCATGATTCGTTTCTCCAAAATGCTCGGCGGCAAAATCAGTAAACGGCATATCACCTACCGCTATCTATTCGACAGAGAAAAAGAGTTTAAACGACATAAGGTAATCTGAGTTTACTGTCTAAAGTTTAAAGTCTAATGTTGCTCCGTGATCTACACAGTTCGCGGAGCAACATTAGACTTTAAACTTTAGACATTGAACCACTTCCTATGGTTGGTCGCCACCTTGATATTGCGCTTGATAGGGGGTATTTTCGGATGCACCAGTACGTGTTTACGTGCCAGTACCTGATGCTCGACGATACCGTTTGCCCCGTGCATTGGCTGCGGGTCGACCTCCGGCGGGTGCAGTTTGGCAAAAGTCAGCGGCAGTTGATCAACCGTAATAAGGCTTTTTCGGTATCCGTAACGCCCCTGGTGCTGACCCACGAGCTAACCGACCTCTACGCCCGCTACCGCGCCAGTATCGACTTCGACGCGCCCGAATCTATAGAGGCGTCGCTCTTCGACGGTGCACCCACCGATAGCAGCGCGTTTGACACCTACGTGATGACCGTCCGCGATGGCGACCGGCTGATTGCGGCGGGCATTTTCGACAGGGGGATGCGGACTATTGCGGGCATCATGAATGTCTATGACCCCGATTATAAACGCTATAGCCTCGGCAAGTACCTGATGTTGTTAAAAATCAATTTCGCTCAGCAACAGCGCCTCGACTATTACTACCCTGGCTATGTGGTGAGCTACTACCCCAAATTCGATTACAAGATTGCCGCCGCCGAATCGGCCACCGAAGTCCTCGACACCACCAACGACCGGTGGCTACCCTTTTCGTGGGAAACTGTCAAGGAATTGGCTCAGGAATTGATGCGGGAGGATTAACCTGCTCAACCTTACCTTTGCCGTTTCAATTAAGATACACAGCATGAGTTTACTAACGGTTGGGTCCGTGGCGTTCGATGCGCTGGAAACCCCCTTCGGCAAGACCGACAAGATCATTGGCGGGGCCGCCACCTACATCACCCTCTCGGCATCGTATTTCACCAAAGACAATAACCTCGTGGCCGTGGTTGGCGACGATTTTCCGCAGTCGATGATCGACACGCTCGTGAGCCACGGCGTGAACGTCGACGGGCTGGAGATCAGGAAGGGCGAGAAAACGTTTTTCTGGTCGGGCAAGTACCACGACGACATGAACACCCGCGACACGGTGGAGGTGCAGTTAAACGTGATGGAGCACTTCGACCCCATTATTCCCGACCAATACCAGGATTGCCAGTACCTGATGCTGGGCAACACCGCCCCGGCCATTCAGCACATGGTGGTGAAGCGGATGAAAAACCGGCCCAAGCTGATCGTTTTGGACACGATGAACCTCTGGATCGAGATTGCCAACGCCGACCTGAAAGCCCTGCTCCGCGACGTAGACGTGCTGGTGCTGAACGACGAAGAAGCACGCCAACTCACCGGCGACTATGCCCTGGTACGCGCCGCCGCCACGATCAAGGCGATGGGGCCTAAGACGGTGATCATTAAAAAAGGCGAACATGGCGCCCTGCTCTTCCACGAAGATCGAATTTTTGCCGCCCCGGCCCTACCGCTGGAAGAAGTGTTCGACCCCACCGGCGCGGGCGACACCTTCGCGGGTGGATTCATCGGCCACCTCGCCAAGACCGACGACATCTCGTTCGACAATATGAAACGCGCCGTCATCTACGGATCAGCCATGGCTTCGTTCTGCGTCGAGAAATTCGGAGCCGAACGCATCCTGAACCTATCTAAAGAAGAGATTCAGAACCGCGTCAATGAGTTTGTAAAGCTTTCAGCGTTTAGCGTGGAAATGTGAAAGGGGTTCAAGGTTTAATGTCTAAGCGGTCCGCCGCCGCGGGTCTAAAGTTGGCTGACGCGAGAAGGTGCTTGCCGCACCGGCGGACCGCTTAGACATTAAACCTTGAACTCGCTTCATTGCTTTTCAAAAAACCGCAACGCTTCCAGGTGCACGTCGATGTCGTGGGGGTAGTCGTGTTTACCGCCGATGACTTTTAGGAGGACCACGTCGGGTTTGCCGGGAGCGTGGTAGGCGTAGCGTTCAATGGTGCGGCCATCGGTGGGGTCGGTGTCGGGGAGTTTTTCCAGGGTCGGCTGGCCGCTGTATTGTGCCAAATCAGCCCAATAGGCCAGGGTACGGTCGGTGGAAAGCACGTTACCCATGTTCATGTTTTTACCCAGAATGACTGGGCCGCCGTTGTAGGGATTGATGGGGTCCTGGGTGCCGTTGATGATCATTATTGCCACGGGTTGGCCCGTTGCCACGCAGTCGGAATTGGTAGAATCGGGCAGGTTGGCAATGATGGCGGTGATAGCCCGGAAGGCATCAGGCATGGTCATGGCCAGTTTGTAGGTCATATGTCCCCCACCCGACGTACCTACGGCAAAGACCCGTTTGGTATCTACGTCATACCGTTTTTTTAGCCGCTGAATCATGCCGTCGAAAAAGGCCTGCTCGTCAACGTCTTCTACGTTGGCCTGCGCGGGCGACGCTTTGCGGCACTCATTCCAGAAGTTTTTATAGCCATTTGGGTACACCACCAGCGTATTAGTAGCGCGCGCGGTGCTATCCATCGCCACCGCAGCCTGCATCATCTGCTGCCCATTGCCACCCGATCCATGCAACACAAAAACAAGGCTTGGCTTCCGCAGGGGGCTGGTTGGCGTATTGTACTGAAACGATCGGTAATGCCCCTCAATCAGCACCGAATCACTGACGATCTGTGCGCGCGAATGACTGATTATCAGGGATATAAATACGAGGAACAGATATTGTTTCATGGAGCAAAGGGTTGGTTTGACTTTTTTTAACATATATGTGTAGCTTCATGCTGTAGGCTACGCGCTTTAGGCCCTTCGACAAGCTCAGGGTGACAGGGAAGTTGACTCATGTTCACTAGCTTGATTCAACGTCGTTGTCACCCTGAGCTTGTCGAAGGGCCTAAAGCGCGTAGCCATAACTCTCTATTCCCGTTTACTCACCCCAATTCGGCCAAGCATGACGGCCAAGCCGACGAAGGCCAGCGCGCCCAGCAACATGTAGCCGCCTTCGCCCAGGGCACCGGCCAGGGCGGGTTCGAGCGAGAGCTTGGCTAAGGAGTTAAACACGTTGTCGTTAACAGACAGCAGGGCCACCAGCACCCCCGCCAGCGCACCACCTGCTACGAGGCCCGTGGCAAAGAGATTACCCCGGCTGAGGTCTTCGTCTTCGGCCGATTTATTGGCACTCTTGGTTCGCCAGTCGGTGAAGGCTTTCACGCAGCCACCAGCGAAAATGGGCAAGGTGGTCGACAGCGGCAGGTAGAGACCCACCGCGAAGGCCAGCGCACTCACGCCCACCAGTTCAAACACAAACGCCAGCACGGCCCCCACCAGCACAAACTGCCAGTCGAGGTTGAACGAGAGCAGGCCTTTGATGAGCGTGGCCATGAGCGTACCCTGCGGGGCCGGAAACTTGTCGGTGCCAATGGCGTGGGTGACGCCCTTCGCCACGAGGTCGGGCGTGGGGATGTCGAGGAGTTTGACCGTGGCCCCCACCACCAGCGACGATACCACCACGCCCACCAGCAGGGCCAGTTGCTGCGACCGGGGGGTGGCCCCCACCAGGTAGCCCGTCTTTAGATCCTGCGAGGTGGCCCCGGCGTTGGCAGCGGCCACGCAGATGAGGCTACCCACTACCAACACGGCAGGTTCGTAGGTACGTCCCGTGAGGCCTATGCCAATGAATATCAGGGCCGTACCCATAATGGTGGCGATGGTCATGCCCGACACCGGCGACGAACTTGACCCGATCAGGCCCACAATGCGGCTGGCTACGGTGACGAAAAAGAAGCCAAACACCAGCACCAGAATGGCAATCAACAGCTTGGTCAGGTAGGTGTCGCCGGGAATTTGGGGGAGCAGTACCATCAGCAGAGCCAGTACCACGCAGCCGATGACCACAAACCGGCCACTCAACTCACGGTCGGTACGTAGCACACCACCGGGCTGCCCGGCCAGTTCGGCATTAGAACCAGTCCCTTTGCCAATGGAGGCTTTGAACGACGAAACAATCGTTGGAATGGTTTTCAGCAGGGTCATAAAACCACCCGCCGTAACGGCCCCCGCCCCGATCTGACGGATATAGGCACGGTAGATGGCGGCGGCGGTGTCGGTAAAGGTTTTGGTTTCGGGGTGCCAGCCGCCGGGACCGCCCGCTTTGGTGAGGTCGGCCAGGTAGCCGAGCTTGTTTAGTTGTAGCGCAATGGTTTCGCCGGGAACGACAGAGGCCAGCAGCGGAATAATGCCCAGCCACGCCAGGAAACCGCCCCCCACCAGCACCGCCGATATGCGAAAACCGATGATGTAGCCCACACCCAGGTACTCTGGCGTGATCTCGCCCGCCACCTGCGCCGAGGGAAAATACCGGTTCGCCTGCTTTGTGGCCCAGACCGGCACTTCAGCAATAATGTGCAATACTTTTTGCAACGCGGCATACAAAAAAGCCACCCCCAGGCCCAGATAAGCCGTTTTGGCAAAGTCGCCGCCTTTTTCACCCGCAATCAACACCGACGCACAGGCCGTGCCTTCGGGGTAAGGCAGGGTGTCGTGTTCCTGCACAATCAGCGACCGGCGCAGGGGCACCATCATGAGTGTGCCTACCAGCCCGCCCACAATAGCCAGGGTCAGAATGGTCCAGTAATTGAAAAAGTCGGCCGAGGCCCCGTCGGTGAGAAACAGGAAGCCGGGCATGGTAAACACCACCCCCGAAGCAATGCTTTCGCCTGCCGAACCGGTGGTCTGGATGATGTTGTTTTCGAGGATAGTGGTGCCCAAAAACCGCCTACCCAACGAGATCGCCAGCACGGAAATGGGGATGGATGCCGACACCGACAGGCCCGCTTTGAGGGACAGATAGACCGTGGCGGCCCCGAAGAGTACGCCAAAGAGCGCACCCACGATAACGGCCTTCACCGAAAGCTCGGCGGGCGATTCAGACGCAGGAATGTAGGACAAGGAGGAAGGCGTTTAAAGTTTGATGTCTAAAGTTTAAAGTTGGTTCGGCTTGTGGTAATTCCAAGCGAATGCAATGCAACTTGGTGCATCAAAAATGCATCGTTTAGTCATCCGCGCTTTCCTATGAAAAAGCTACCCTTTATTTTACTACCCCTGCTGATCGCTTGTCATACAGCCACAGTGACCCCGGCACCCGTGGCCCCGACGTATGATTTTGCTGCTGTTGATCAGCTCGTTACGGCCAACATTGGCCTGTACAATAACAACGTGATGGTGTTGGTGTCGCAGAATGGGCAGATCATTTACCGAAAAAATATTGTTTTCGACGAGACTACGTCGCGCAGTATTGCATCGGCCTCGAAATGGCTGTCGGGTGCGGTGATTATGACGCTAGTAGATGAGCAGAAAGTAGCCCTCAACGATACGCTGGGCAAGTTTCTGCCCATTTTCACGAAGTATAGAAAAGGCGGCATCACCATCCGGCAGTTGTTTTCGCACACCTCCGGCTTTCCCGGCGACTCGCCGCAGGGCTACGAAAACAGCCGACTGCTTAGTCTTGCGCAAGCCGTAGATTCACTGGCCGTCTACACTAAACTAATTAATCCACCGGGAACAGCCTTTTATTATGGCGGGGTAGGTATGCACATTGCCGGGCGGGTAGCCGAGGTGGTGTCGGGCAAGTCATGGCAGGCGCTTTTCAACGAAAAAATTGGTACACCCTGTGCACTTGTAGCTACATATAACCCAGGCAATCCAACTAACCCGCTTATTGGCGGTGGCGTGGTCACGTCGGCACGGAGCTATCTGAATTTTCTGGAGATGCTGGTGAACAATGGCCTTTACAATGGCAAACGGGTGCTGAGCGAAGCTGCCGTGAAGACCCTGGTTACTGACCAGACCAACGCCGCTACGATCCAGTATACGCCCTACCCGGCCAACCCCTATTCGCCCTACAAAACGGCACCCGTGCGCTACGGTATCGGCAACTGGCTCGACGTAGTCGATGGCTCCGGGACCGTCATTGAAAGCAGCAGCCCCGGCGCGTTTGGTACGCACCCCTGGATCAACTACAAAACCAAGACCGCCGGTATCATTTTCACGATGGCCGATTTCAAAACCTCCCAACCCGCCAGTCTTCAAATCCGTGAAGCCATCCGGGGCATTGTCAACTGAGTTCATAGTTGGCTTGTTCCAGCGAATCGTCTGGTACTACAGCCCATGCCGGATGGATGCGCCGGGGCTGACTTTCAGCCTGCCCGTGGCTTCATACATCAACTGTTGCACCTGCCCGGCATAGTTGGCTGGCACCGTAACGAGATGCCGCAGCAGTACCGTACTTCCCGCTGTAGGCACGCAGGCACAGGACCAGGTATTGGGACTGGTCCACAAACCAGCCACCACACTGCGAATGCGGTCGTCAGTGAGCGTAAAGGAACTGGTTGTCTGGTAGCCCGATCCACCCGCGCATAACCCCCGCACCTGCCAGTCGTAGGCAACGCCCATTGTAAGGCCAGTAAGCACGTAGGCTGTGGCGGTTAGGTTTGAAACGGTGGTCCAGGCGTTGGTGCCCGACACCCGCCATTGCAGTTCGTAGGCCACGTTTTCGCTGGTAGCCGCCCAGCGCAGCCGCGCCGACGACGCCGTTTTTTGGTCAACGAGATGCCCCACCGGTGGCACACAGGCTGTTTGGAAGCTATAGGTATCCCCAAAGGCAGGCTGACATTCGTTACGTAGCTGATAGACGTAGGTGGTATTGTTGGTCAGACCAGTGAGTGAAAAGGGCAGGGCGCTCCCCGTTGCCAACAGCCAGTTGCTATTGCCCTGCGGACGGTACCGAATGGTATACTGACCAATAGAGCCCGAACTACTGAATGACAATTGTACCGACGTTGACGCGGGATTGGTAGCCGTGCCACCGTAGAGCGTTGTGGCAGGGCAGCTTAACTGAAATGATGGTCCCACCACCGCCGGGTCGTCGGGTTGGGTACAGACTGTGCGGAGTTGCCATTCGTAGGTGATGTTGGGCAACAGACCCGTTAGCTTATACGAATCGGTAACGCCAGGGACGGTGGTCCAGGTAGAGGCACCTTTTACCCGCCATTGCAGCGTGTAGACCGCCCCGCCGCCTGTCCAGTACAGGAACGCCTGGTTGCGCGTCAGGTCGGGCATGTAGGTTGATGCCTGCAAAGCGGACGGTGCCGCGCATTGCGTAGCGAAGTAAGCAGCACCGCTAAAAATCAGTGGGCTTATGCATTCAGTTGCCACGGCCCATTCATAGACGTTGTTGGGCAGCAGGCCAACGAGTGCATAAGTCGCGCTGGTTATACCCGTTACCGTGGTCCAGGTGGTCGTGCCCGTCAGGCGATAGCGAACCGTATACTGGCCACCTGGTATCAGACTTCGCCACGACAACTGGGCGGTGGTACGGGTAACAGGCGCGCTCAGAAGCTGGTCGGGAGGCAGGCAAACCGTCCGGAAAAACAAGGAAGCCAGTGTACCCGTTTCGCAGGATGTTTGCAGCCGCCATTCATACAACGTACTGGCTGTCAAGCCAGTTAATTTGTAGGTCGTCGCCGTCGTACTGAGCGGTACGGACGTCCAGGTGGTGGCTCCAGCCACTCGCCACAGCACGGTTTGCGACGCAACAGGGCTGGCCCAGGACCAACTCAGCAGGGCATCGGTACCGGTGGTATACTGAACCGTGCCGGTAGCCGATGGACATGTCATATACGCGGTCGCTTCGGGGCTGTAGGTAAGGCTGCCGTCGGCTTCGGTCACGTAGATACGGAGTTTATAAACGCCCACCGGCTTCAGATTCTGAAGCTGATATTTCGTCGCGGTGAGCAGGCCCGTGCTGAGCCAGTTAGGACTAGCGTCTTCGCGCCACTGCAACACATACGGTTTATTGTCAACACCTTCTATCTGGGTTGTGAGGGCGCCTGTGCCTGTAGACTGAACATACACACGAGGTGAATTAGTGGTGGTTGACTGCGTATTGAATATGGTGCTGCTAGCCGACGACCGGTCTGTGGCCGAACAAACCGACTGCCAGCTTGCGTCGTAGGTCAGGGTTGGGCTTAAGCCCGTCAGGCTCAGCACCGTGCCCGACATTGCCGTCACCACAGACCAGGCGTTGGTGCCTGCTACCCGCCATTTGAACTCAAAAACGGGGTTTCCGGTGGCAGGTGTCCAGCTTACCGTCACCGATTGAGGCGAGTTTCGGATGAAACTAACAGAAACCGGCGATGGACACTGGGTTGTGAAATAGTTGGTCCCGTACCAGGTTGCCCCAGTGCATGTGCTGCGACTCCGGTATTCGTAGCCCGAACCAGGACGCAAATTGGGTAACGTCAGGGTGTTTCCCGGTAAGCCCGCCAATAACGTCCAGGGAACTGAACCCGCCAGGCGATACTGAACATCAACACTGGGGGCGTCGGCTGGCTGACTCCAGGTGAGTGTAGCCTGATTGTACCCGACCTCATTCGCTACCACACCACCGGTCAGGGAGCAGGCCAGCCGGAAAGGTTGAGCGGTGGAATAAGTTACGGAATAGGGTGCGCCACAATCAGAGCCAACGCGCCATTCATAATCGGTGTTGTTGGTCAGGCCCGTGAGCGATATTGTCGAGGTTGCGCCTGCCTCACCAGCCACGGGGATGGTGGTCCAGGTACCCGCGTCCACGGCCCGCCACTGCACCTGATGCATACCCGTTATGTTAGCCTGCCACGACAGGCTGGCCGTTGTACCCCTTGCCTCTGTGACAAGGTTGGTGGGCCGCGGGCAGGTTAGATACAGGCTGGCCGTAGCGTAATTTGTTGTGGCACACGTACCGCCAACCCGACACTCATAGGTCTGGCCGGGGGTCAGGTTGGGGATGGTATAGCTGTAGCGTACTTGTTTGACATTCGTGTTTTGGTAGGATGCATTTACATAAATACCTGTCAATGAGATAGTTTTCGAGACCCATGCGGTAGCTCCAGCTACGTGATAGTCAACGACATAGGTATCTGTCAGTGGTGGGTACGCCTGATAGCTGTCGACTATCCAACTCATGGTCAGCGACGAAATCGTGGGCTGGCTAAGATTCAGGCTTGACCCGAAATAGCAGGCCGTTTGGGCGGTGGTGGTCGGGGAGAAATCGCTCTGCCTGGTTGTTGAACAAAACTGCCGGACCCGGTACTCGTAATTTGTCCCGCTGGCGAGGTTCGTGATGGTGTGATTTACCCCCGACAGACCAGTCTCCGACTGCCAGTTGGGACTGCCCACGGGCCGCCAGTTTAACTCGTAACGGCTACCGGGCAGGGGAGAATCCCATTGCAGGGTGAGCGATGACCTTGTGCTACTATATACATAGACGGTAGGTATCTGACAGGTAGTACTGAAGGTGGGTCCATTGTAGAAATCCCCGTAGATACCTGCGGAACAGACCGATCTTGTGCGCCACTCATAGGTTTTGTCGGCCAGCAAACCAGCCAATACATAGCCATTGTTCAGGTCCTCTCTGGTCAGCATGCGGCTTTGCCAGGTGGTTCCTCCTGCCTCCCGAAACTGAAGCTCAATCCCCATTGGCCTGCCTGACGACGCAAAACCACTCAGCCGGGCCGATTCCGGGCTGACGTTGGCAACGGCCAAATTGCTGATCGGGGCACCACATCGGGTGGTGAACGTCTGGATGGCTGCATAGCCCGTTTCGCCGGCGGGCGTACAGAAAGATCGCACCCGCCATTCGTAGGTGGTGGCGTTGGTGAGGCCGGTCAGCGAATACCCGTTCGTAATAATCCCGTCGAGCTGTTGCCAGGCCGACTGCCCCGCTACCCGCCATTGAACCGTATAGGGCGTATTGGCTATCGACTCGTACCAACCCAGGTTCGCAGCCGTGCCTCCATCAGCATCGGCGTACAGGTTGCCGACGATGGCACAGGGAATCTGGAAGGTCTGTACATCCGAATAATTGCCGCCGACGGTGGCACTGCACATCCGACGGGCACGCCATTCATAAGGTGTGGCCGGAACAAGGCCGGTCAGCGTGTAGGGCGACGTGCTCACGGCGGGAACAACCGTCCAGTTAGTAGCCCCCACGGCCCGCCACTGAATCTCAACGGTGATGTTGAAGTCATTGCTCCAAAGGAAGTAAAGAGCTGCCGTCGATTTTGTTAAGTTACCGGTACTGACATACGGTATTGCCCCGCAGGGCGTCGTAACGGTGTTGATGGGGGTATAATCGGAGGCTACCGTGGCCGAACACGCCTGTCGGATGCGCCATTCGTAGGTTGCGTTGGGAACCACATTGGCCAGCAGGTACGTGTTCGCGTCTGTAATGCCCGTTACTTCTGACCAGGACGTTGCCCCGGCTAACCGCCATTGCAGATCAACGGAAGCAGTGCCAGAGGCCCAGTAAAAAGCCAGCTTGTTATTGGGCCGGTAAGAGGCCGACGGGCTAGCCGGTGCAACGCATTTGGTTGTAACCGTCTGACTAGCTGAGTAATCCGAATCAACGTTAGGGAGGCATCGTGCCCGCATTCGCCATTCGTAAGTAGTGGTGTTAGTTAGTCCCGTCAGCGTAAGGGGCGATGTTGTTGCCGGGTAGGTGGTCCATGTCGGGGTATTGACCGGACGAATTTGCACCTCAACCGGACTGGCGGCCTGCCAGCTTACCGTAATCTGGTTGTGGTTAACGGCTATCAGGTTTGGATTAGCTGGCACGTCGCACTGCGTCGTAACTGTGTTGGAGGTCGTATAAGCCGACTTCTCGGTGGCTGAACACACCGACCGAACCTGCCATTCGTAGGTGGTGCTGGGCAACAGTCCCGTCAGTGTATAATCTGTATCGGGCAAGTTATCGGCTGTATTCCAGACAGTTGCACCAAGTGCCCGCCAGCGGAAATCGGTCTGGAGGTTGAGCAGGGCAGGTTGCCAGCGTACCTCGGCGGCATTAGCAGTATAACGCAGGAGTTGTGGGCTTGTAGGCGGCGCACACTGCGTCTGAAACTGGATCGTTGGGCTAAAATCTGACTGTGCCGTAGGTGAGCAGCTAGCCCGTACTCGCCATTCGATGTAGGTGTTGTTGGGCAAATCGGTCAGCACATAGCCAGACGCATAGGCGTCGATTCCCGACACGACGGTCCAGTCGGTAGTCCCCACGGCCCGCCAGTGTACTTCGTATGTTGTACTCGAAACCGCGTAGTTTGACCACGATAGCCGGGCCGACCGGTGCGTGACCTTGTTTGTTGCTACGCTGGTTGGAGTTAGGCAAACCGTGCGAAACGGACTGACGGTCGAAGCTGCTGAAGTATCGCCCGCAGCACAGACTGAACGTACCCGGAGCTCATAGTTGGTGTTGTTGGTCAGGCCTGTCACCGTCCCGTAGGTTGACGTTTGCAGTGGTTTCGACTGCCACGCCGCTTCCCCCACCACCCGCCACTGAATCTGATAGCCAAGCGATGGTGTGTTGTTGGCGTACCAGTTGAATTCGGCCCGGTCGTGAGTGATGGTGTAGATGTAGGGCGTCGAAGGTATGTCGCAAGCCAACGCGCTGTTGGTCAGGCACGTAGCGAGCAGACTGATAATAAAAAGAACGTAGCTGTTTCGCATAAATACGCAGCAGGAACACCTTGCCGTAGGTTGAGTGTTGGTGGATAAATGGTGTCTGCGTAAACTTAACTGTATACACTATTCGATTGACAAACGAGGGCCATGTAGGCAACATTTCGCTTGATGAATGTTGCCCACATGGCCCCTTAACCATAAACCGTCACGATAGAATCTTACTTATAGATACCCCGCCATTTCCTGCTGCATCACCTTTGCTTCGGCGGCGGCGGCCTGGGCGAAATCGCTCCCGGATGAGGCGTAGAGAATGCTGCGCGAGGCGTTGACCAGCAAGCCACCATCGGGCGTGAGGCCGTTTTTAGACACCTGTTCCAGCGAACCACCCTGCGCTCCTACGCCCGGCACGAGCAGAAAATGCCTGGGTGCCAGTTCGCGGACGTGGGCAATTTGTTCGGCCTGTGTAGCCCCCACCACAAACATCAATTGCTCATGCGTAGCCCAGGATTGCGCTTTTTCAATGACCGTCTCGTATAACTCCTGCGTCTCATTGTCAACAAGTTGTCGCTGGAAATCGGCACTACCGGCATTGCTGGTCAGTGCCAGAAGGATCACCCATTTACCGGGGTAGTCCAGAAACGGCTGCACCGAATCATGGCCCATGTAGGGCGATACCGTGATGGCATCGAAGTCGAGACCGGCGGCGCTTTTGTCGAAGAAAGCGCGGGCGTAAAGGCCTGAGGTGTTGCCAATGTCGCCGCGTTTGGCGTCGGCAATGGTGAAGCAGTCTTTCGGAATGTAGTCCAGCGTTTTTTGGAGGCTTTCCCAGCCGCGGGGTCCCTGAGCCTCGTAGAACGCAATGTTGGGTTTATAAGCCACCGCATACTCGGCCGTGGCGTCGATGATGGCCTTATTAAACGCAAAAACGGGGTCTGGGTCGCCCAGCAGATGTTTTGGCAGTTTGGCCAAGTCAGTGTCGAGGCCAACGCAGAGGTATGATTTTTTGGCTTTTATAGCCGCCGAGAGTGCCTGGTAGTTCATAGAGATAGGGCTGTATTCAACGCTTTTCCACTGCCAAAAGTACAAACGTAGGGCAGGGAAGTCTATTTTTGCGGTTAGTTCGTCATCAATAACCACCGCATGCAAGTACGCCAAACTGCCATCGACGGCCTCATCGAATTGACTCCCCGCATCTTCCACGATGAACGCGGCCACTTTTTCGAGTCTTACAACAAGACACTGTTTACCTCGCTGGGGTTGCCCATGGACTTTGTGCAGGACAATCAGTCGTTTTCTACCAAAGGTGTGCTACGCGGGTTGCACTTCCAGAGTGAGCCGTTTGCGCAGGGTAAGCTCGTCCGCGTGATCACGGGCAAGGTGCTCGACGTGGTGGTTGATATTCGCCCCGATTCGGCCACGTTCGGGCAGCACGAGACGTTTGTGCTTGACGCCACGCTGGCCAACATGGTGTGGGTACCCGAAGGTTTCGCCCACGGCTTTGTAGCGCTGGAAGACAGCATTTTCAGCTACAAATGCACCAACATTTACAACAAAACCGCCGAAGGTGGCCTGCTTTGGAACGACCCCGACCTGGGCATCGACTGGGGCATCACCAACCCCAATGTCTCGGAAAAAGACCAGATTTTGCCCACGTTTAAGGCACTGTTTTCGGGGGTGATGTAACGGGTTTCTTGGAGACGCCACTATCACTATATGTACTGAGACGCAAGGGATTGCGTCTCTACTTTTCAAACATCTCTTCCACTACTTTGCGACCTACTTTTCGGGCCGAGAGGGGGTTTTGGCCGGTGACGAGGCGTTCGTCGACCTCGATATAGGGCATATACGGAATTAGGGCTTTGCTGTAGGCGGCACCGCGCTGCTTAAGCGCGTCTTCCAGCAGAAACGGAACCTCTTCGGTCAGGCGCACCAGTTTTTCTTCCATGTTGGAAAAGCCCGTCACCTGCTTATTCGCAATAAACAACGACCCGTCAGACAACGTCACGTTGAGCAGCCCCGCCACCCCATGGCACACTGCCGACACCATGCCGCCGTGTTCGTAGATGTAGCGCGTGATAGTCTGTAACGTGGCATTATCCGGGAAATCCCACATGGTACCGTGCCCACCCGTGAAGTAAATGATCTGATAGTCAGCAGGATTGATCTGATCGGGCCGTAGCGAATTGGCTAGTTTGTCGGCAAACGTCGGATTATGCAGCCACTTCTCGTTGGTCGTATCCCGCGACTCTACGCTGCGTTCGTCCAGCGGAATGGGGCCGCCGTTGGGGCTTACAAAATCGAACTGGATGTTTCGATCCTGTAACTCATCGTAGAAATGGGTGGCCTCGCTGAGCCACAAACCCGTCTTTTGGGGCTTGGTAGGGTAGTCGGTGTGGTTGGTGCAAACGATCAGCGCTTTCATACGTAGCAGGGTAGGCAGATGGAAGGGCAAGATAAAGCATATTGGTCATTAAGCCCTGCGGGCGTCATTCGCTTCGCAGTCATACCATTGTCATTCGTTGCAAAATGACTACTGAATGACAATGGTATGACTGCGAAGCGAATGACTTGTCCGCCGGTGCGGCCGCAGGCCAATGACTACACTTTCCCCTTCAAAAAATCAGCCGTGTAGCTCACCCCTTCTTCCAGTTTCACCATCTGTTCAGGTGTGCCGGTGAAGGTGACGTAGCCACCCGCGTCGCCGCCTTCTTTACCCAGATCAATAACATAGTCGGCCGATTTGATCACTTCCATGTTGTGCTCGATGATGATCACCGAATCACCCTGATCGACCAGCGCGTTGATGGCTTTCAGCAGCTTACGGATGTCATGGAAGTGCAGGCCCGTGGTGGGTTCGTCGAAAATAAACAGCGTCTGCCCTTTGTTGGGGTTACCTTTTCCGAGAAACGACGCCAGCTTCACCCGCTGCGCCTCCCCGCCACTTAGCGTATTGGCCGACTGACCCAGGCCAATGTAACCCAGCCCAACCGCCTGCAACGGCGCCAGTTTGTCGGCCATTTTCGGGTCGGCGGTGCGAAAGAAATCAACGGCCTCGTCGACGGTCATGTCCAGAATATCCGACACGTTTTTGTCCGAAAGCGTCACCTCCAGCACTTCCTGTTTAAAGCGTTTGCCGCCGCAGCCTTCACACTTCAGGTAGATGTCGGCCATAAACTGCATCTCTACTTTCACCTCGCCTTCGCCCTGACAAACCTCGCACCGGCCACCGTCTACGTTGAACGAAAAGTGGCTTGGCTTATAACCGCGTGATTTCGAAATGGGCTGATCGGCCATCACCTGCCGGAGGTAGTCATAAGCTTTGATATACGTCACCGGGTTCGACCGGCTCGACTTACCAATGGGGTTCTGGTCGATCATCTCGATGGCCGAAATTCGGTCAAGCGACCCCTTCAGTTCGTTGTACTTACCAGCCTCTTCGCCGCCATCGCCTTTCAACCGGCACAGCGCCGGAAACAACACCCGCCGAATCAACGTCGACTTACCCGACCCCGATACGCCTGTAATGACGGCCATGGTATTGAGCGGAAACTTCACGTCAACGTCCTTAAGGTTATTTTCGCGGGCACCCGTCAACTCCAGCCAATGCGTCGGCACCCGCCGGTAGGTAGGCACCTCCATCTTCTCGCGCCCCGTGAGGAAATCGAGGGTATAAGAGCGAAGAGCTGAGAGCGTAGGACTAAGAGCTGATTGCTCTACCCTGTCTGCTCTTTGCTCTACGATCTCCCCCATTTCCTCCCACGTTCCCTGCCAGACCAGGTGCCCCCCCTGCGAGCCGGCTTCGGGGCCGATGTCGATAATCTGGTCGGCGGCGCGCATGACTTCCTCTTCGTGTTCCACCACAATTACGGTGTTGCCCATGTCGCGGAGGGTTTCCAGCACACTCACCAGCTGCTGCGTGTCGCGGGGGTGGAGGCCAATGCTGGGTTCGTCGAGAATATACATCGACCCTACCAGCGCCGATCCGAGGGATGTGGCCAGCTTAATGCGCTGATACTCACCACCAGACAACGTATTTGTGAGGCGGTTCAGGGTCAGATAGCCCAGCCCCACACGTTCCATGTAATCGAGGCGGTTCTGGATCTCGACTAGAATCCGGTCGGCCACGCGGCGTTGGCTAGTGGGCAGTTCGAGGTCGCGGAAGAACTGGGCCGTGGTGGCCAGGGGCATCAGCACCAGGTCGGTGATGCTCTTGCCGCCAACTTTCACAAAGCTGGCATCGCGGCGCAGGCGTGACCCTCGGCATTCGGGACAAACAGTTTTGCCCCGGTAGCGCGACATCATCACCCGGTACTGCACCTTAAATGACTGACTTTCCACGAAGTCGAAGAAGCCGTTCAGACCCGTAAAATATTGATTGCCCGTCCAGAGCAGTTCCTGTTGCTGGGGCGTCAGTTCTTTATAAGGCCTATGAATAGGAAAGTCGAACCGGATGCCGTTGCGTAGCAGGGGTTTCATGAACTCTTCGCTCATTTTCTCGCTCCGCCAGGGCGCAATAGCCCCTTCAAAAATCGACAGGTTTTTGTCGGGAATAACCAGGTCGGGGTCAATACCAAGCACCTTACCGAAGCCATCGCAACGGCGGCAGGCACCGTAGGGGTTGTTGAACGTAAACAGGTTTACGCTTGGCTCTTCAAAGGCGATATCGTCCAGTTCGAACCGGTCCGAAAACGTCCGCGATTCGCTCGATCCCATCACCTGCACCCGGCATGACCCATCGCCTTCGCTAAAGGCGGTCTGCACCGAATCGGAGTAGCGATATTGCGTTTCCTCATCGGGTTGGCCATTTTCATCAAAAATAACCGTACCCCGATCTATCAGAATTTCGAGGGTTGCGTCTGGCGAGGGCAGTAACTCAAGGACAAGATCACCCTCACGACCTTCGGCGGATAGTCTGCTGGCTCCTTCCAACAGGTCTTCAATCTGGAACACCTCGCCATCGGCTACCAGACGTGAATAGCCTTTTTGAAGTAGAATTTTCAGTTCACTAACCAGCGTCCGGTCTTCGCGTGGGCGAAGCGGGGCCATAATCAATACGCGCTCGTTTTCGGGTTGGGCGAAGATGAAATTGACCACGTCCGTAACGGTATCTTTCTTCACCTCCCCGCCAGAAATAGGTGAGTAGGTAATGCCTACACGGGCGAAGAGCAACTTCAGGTAATCATAAATTTCGGTCGACGTGCCTACGGTAGAACGCGGGTTGCGCGAGGTCACTTTCTGCTCGATGGCAATGGCCGGCGACACACCCTTGATGTACTCCACCTCCGGCTTTTCCATGCGGCCCAAAAACTGCCGGGCGTAGCTGCTGAGGCTTTCTATGTACATCCGCTGCCCTTCGGCGAAGAGGGTATCAAACGCTAGCGACGACTTGCCCGACCCTGATAACCCCGTGACCACCACCAGCTTGTTGCGGGGTATGGCCACGTCAATATTCTTTAGATTATGTACCTTCGCCCCCTTAATAATGATGAACTGTTTGGGGTCGAGGTGATCAACCGAACCGTTTTGTACTGCTGGCAAAACGTCGGTTTCAGTAGGTTGCATCATGCGTTGGATTGGGGTAATCGTATCTAATTTTCAACGGAAATTCACGGCGGTAGGTTCTATTTCACCCATGTCATTCTACCAGGAAGATATGTATCGGTTGCTGGCGGCGCTGCTTATTGGCGGGCTGATCGGGGCCGAGCGCGAGTACCGGTCTAAAGCCACCGGATTTCGCACCATGATCATGATTTGTGTGGGTGCGGCCCTGTTCACTATGATCTCCAGCCGCTTCGGCGACAGCCGCATTGCCGCCAACATTGTACAGGGCATCGGTTTTCTGGGCGCAGGAATTATTTTCAAGGAAGAAAGCCGCGTGAAGGGCCTCACCACCGCAGCCACCGTGTGGTCGGTGTCGGCACTGGGCATGAGCATCGGCGGGGGATATTACGACATTGCGCTGGTTGGTTTTGTGCTTATCATGGGGTCGCTACTGTTTCTGAGTAAACTGTCGTATCGAATTGCCAAGCTAAACCAAACCCGTGAATACAAGGTTGTTACGCTATACAAACACAAAACGCTGGATCAATACGAGCGCATGTTTACCGATGCCGGTCTGTCGCCACGAAGAGGCCCACAACAGCGTATAGGGAATGAAATCAGTGGTCGCTGGCGGGTGTCGGGGCCAGAGAAAGCGCACGAAAAATGCATCAAACGCCTACT
This sequence comes from Fibrella aquatilis, assembly GCF_017353255.1. Taxonomy (GTDB): domain Bacteria; phylum Bacteroidota; class Bacteroidia; order Cytophagales; family Spirosomataceae; genus Fibrella; species Fibrella aquatilis. The sequence continues at coordinate 185,395 of NZ_JAFMYU010000012.1, forward strand.
CAACGATCCCGACGTAAAGGAGTTTGTGTTTTAACCCCATTCTCATGCGAAACACTGTATTTCTAACGTTATTCATCTTGATTTTTGACTAATAACCGCCCCGGCGGACAACCATGAGATCCATTTATCGTTTACTCCTGCTTATATCGCTGTTGAGCAGTAGCGTTGCTTACGGCCAGATTTCGGAAGATCCCGAAGAACGCCGCGACCAGGGCCAAAGCCCGCTTAAATCGCAAACACCAGAAGGCCAACCATTACCGTTTAAAGACCGACTACGCTTTGGGTTAGGGATACCGTCGCTCCAAATTGGCAACCCGTTTAGCATTGGTATTTCACCCATTGTTGGTTATCAGGTGTCTGAACACTTTGTGGTAGGTATCAGCGTAGGCTATATCTACACTCGGCAAAAGCTACCCTACTACATCCCCGCTACCATAAACCAGTTATCGGGACGTGCTTTCGGTATGTACGAGTTCATTCCGGGTATTTTGCCCAACCTCTACCTACATGGTGAATTAGACCAACGGTCTTACACGCAAAAGATCGACGGGCAGGCAAATAGCTTCACGGGTAGCGGCACGGCCACACTGGTTGGACTGACATACGCACAACCGATTGGCAGGCTTTTTTCAGCCAACATCAGTGCACTATATAACCTGTCCTATTCAAACTATTCCAATACATCTCAGTCACTCTACGGTAACTCACCGCTTGTGATTCGGATTCAGTTCTTCTGATTTGTTGTGCCGCGTTCACAAACAAATAAGGCTACTCACTGAGTGGCCTTATTTGTTTGTGGTTTATTAGAGACAATCAACGCCTGCTCAGTAAGCGTTGGTATCCAGCCTGCTGGCATTTGCCGGAGCCAGCCCAAGCGGTACGTGCCAGGCTTCAGCATGACCGGCACCACAATTGATTTGGCCCCCCGGTTGGGTAACCAGGGTTTTAAAATTGGTTTGGGCAGCGGCTGAGCAGGTAACAGATACCAGTCGGTGGCTGATCGTATGTAAAGGAACCGAGGCGTGGGCAGGGTGTCTTGCTGAAGAAACAAGGCGTCATTATTCAGAAAGCCCAATCGCTCGGTTCGGGTAATGAAGCGGGTAATAGAATCTTGGGTCGGCACTGTTTTCATAGCCGCCTCCACGCTTCTTATTTCGGGCAAATCGGGCACCTGGTAAATGCCCCGGTTCATGGCCGTTTCCCAGCGCTGCTGCCAGTCACGGTCCAGCCCAAATGTCTGGCTTATAATAGAGTAATGGTAATGCTTCAGCGACATTGCCTCGGCCACCTTAGCATCGTAGTGTTCGCTCAGCAGCGGGCCGTAGTAAAGCCAGGCATTGAGCCAAAACCAGCTCGTAAACCCCACGCCCACCAGGCCAACCGTAGTTTCCCAACGTTGGGGCAGTTGCAACAGCAGCAGTCCGTAGACCACCAGCAGGTAGGCAACACAAAAAAGCTGGTAGCGGTCGGGCAGCATTAGCCCCCCGTCGCTACGGGTTATAGCCGACGCCCCCGTGCTACAAGCCAGCACAAACGCAATACCTAAAAACGGCACCAGCGACGCAGAAAGAACCTTTTTCGACCCAAACAACGCGCGAATCCAACTGATTGTGATGACTAGCAACACCAGTATGCCCAAGCCCATTACGGCCCAGAGCATAGGCACCAGCAGCCATTTGCGCCCGTCGAAATAAGCCGCGCCGCCCATGGCACTGAGCACGCTTTTCACCACCCAGCCAGGATGTTCAGCCGCCACCGCCAGCGAATTTTTCGAGACAAACGTGTAGTCGACCCCAAAGTAGAGGCCAATCAAGACCACACCTCCCAGCCCCCAGGCCAGCGCCCAGCGCCAGCGTTCCATCAGCAGTAACAGCCCCACCGCCGCCACCCACATAAACAGCCCGTTGCTGTTTGAATAGAGCACCAGCCCCCCCAGCGCCAGTGCCCCCGCCTGCGCCAACGGTTCGGGCCGGGCCAGCAGTCGAAACACGATGATGGTCAGCCAGAGGGTTACGGTATGTTGCAGAAGGCACAAAACACCCCAGACATCTTCCTGGTACGAAGGCTGAAACAGCACCAAAGCGAAGGGCAACACCAGCCAGCGCGACAGCCCGGCTTGCCGAAAAATCTGGTACAGTTGCCAGCCTATACCCGCCACACTCAAGCTCCCCGCCAGGGTCAGCGTCCGGTAGTTTACCTGCCCTTCCAGCCAATAATCGGTCAGCACCAGCAGCCGTGAAAGCAAAATGCGGTGGTCATTGTGCTGCTCCACCAGCACCCGCATTTGCTCAGCAAACCCCGTTCCGGGCGTAGTAATTCGTCGGATGCTGTCTATGTATAGCAGGTCATCGACAACCGGCACGTTGATGGCGTACCGGTAGATGGCTGCGTAGAAAAGAGCCGCCAATAGCCCAATAAAGCCCAAAACGAGCCGATCAACGGTGGTAGTAGATAGGGATAGCGAACGGTTCATGCACAAAAAAAGGGCCTTGCAGCCCCAAAAGTAACCTTAGTAAGGTCAGTTTACGCCGTAGTTGCCTGGCGGTTTGCCACTTTGGCCAATTCACGACCTAAAATAAGGTCAGCGGCTTTTTCGGCTATCATGATTACGGGCGCGTTGGTATTTCCTGACACAATAGTTGGCATAATCGACGCGTCCACCACGCGTAGGCCTTCCACGCCCCGCACCTGAAGCCGGTCGTTGACTACCGCGCCTTCGTCGGCCCCCATCCGGCAGGTACCTACGGGGTGATAAACCGTCTCCACAATCCTGCGAATATGCGCCATCAGTTCATCATCCGACGCCGATTCTGCTGGTATCAGTGCCCGCTGCCGGAACTGACTAAATGCCGTGGCCCGGTTAATGTCCATCGCTAGTTTAGTGCCCGTCAGCAGCAACTGCCGGTCCTTGTCTGTCGACATAAAATTGGGTTGAATCACGGGCGCATCCAGCGCGTTGGCCGAGCGCAGGCCTACGTAGCCCCGGCTGGTAGGTTTTAGTAACGTAGGCAGAATAGACCAGCCATCACCGTTTTTTGGAAACGTGTTGACGTCGTAAAAATCAGCCTCGTAGGTATCGCCTACATGTATAGGTGCAAAATGCAGTTGTAAATCAGGCTGGCTCAGGTGGGCTTCGGTGCGCACAAAGGCGTTGGCCTCTAGTGGGCTGGTTGTAAATGGCCCTTTCTTCGCCATCAGAAACTGCCACAGCCCCTGCAATTGCTTATGTGGCCTCAGCCAGTTGTTCGACCCCACCAGCCCGTTGGCCAGCGTGCTTACCCCCGCAAACAAGTGGTCCTGCAAGTTCTGCCCCACGCCCGGCAGATCCAGCCGCACGTCGATCCCGTGCCGACGCAGTTCATCACCCGCCCCAATCCCCGATAGCATCAGCGTCTGCGGCGAGTTGAATGCCCCCGCCGAGAGAATTACTTCACGCGTGGCCCGGATGGTTTCGGTAGTTTGTTTGCCCGTAAATACCTCAACGCCCACTGCCCGCCCGTTTTCCAGTATAATCCGTTTGGTGTGCGCCCTGGTGCGTACGGTCAGGTTAGGCCGCCGCATAACGGGTTTCAGAAAAGCAGTTGCCGTACTGTGGCGCTTGCCGTCTTTAATGGTAAACTGGAACAAACCAGCACCTTCCTGTTCGGCCCCATTAAAATCATGGTTTTCCTGAATACCCGTCTCCACGCATGAAGCCACAAACGCATCGGCCAGGGGGGTCTTAAACCGGGTAGCGTAGGTCACGTTCAACGGCCCACTACCACCGTGATAATTAGCGTTTAGCCTATCGATCTGCTCATTATGTTCCGACCGTCTGAAGTAAGGCAGGATATCGTCATAGGCCCAGCCGACATTACCCTCTGCTGCCCAGGCGTCATAATCGGCCCGGTTGCCGCGGATGTACGCCATCGCGTTGGTGGAACTGCTTCCACCCAGGGTCTTGCCACGGGGCAGGTACATACGCCGCCCGTCGACGTGCTCCTGCGGCTCGGTCCAGAAAGCCCAGTCTACCGACGTCCGGTTGAGTTTAGAATAGGCGGCTGGCACGTGGATCTCCAGTTTTTTATCTGGTTCTCCTGCCTCCAGCATCAACACCGATACACCCGCCTCCGCCGACAGGCGATTAGCCAACACGCACCCCGCCGATCCGGCCCCAATGATGATATAATCGTACGACATGGCTTGTCTTTTTTTCGTACTAAATTTTCATCAATTTACTTAAATCGAATCAGGCCACCAATTCTTAGCTGTTTAATCGATCCAATCAAATGACCGCTGAACTGCCTTATGCCATGACGTCAGTAATTGGTTGCGTTGGGCTGCCTCCATGACAGGGCTGAACGTAGCCTCGACGCCCCAGTTGGCAGTTAAATCGGCCTTAGATGCCCAGTAGCCCACGGCTAGTCCAGCCGCATATGCCGCGCCCAATGCTGTCGTCTCTGTAATGATAGGCCTGTCGACAGGGACATCAGCAATGTCGGCCTGAAATTGCATGAGCAGTTCATTCACCACCATACCACCATCTACCCGCAACGCTTTCAACGTCACCCCTGAATCTTCCTGCATAGCTTTCAATACGTCATACGTTTGAAAGGCCGTGGCCTCAAGCACGGCGCGGGCAATGTGCTGTTTGGTCACAAAACCGGTAAGTCCGGCCATTACGCCCCGTGCATTACTCTTCCAATAAGGTGCATAGAGGCCAGAAAAGGCCGGGACAATGTAAGCACCGCCGTTATCGGATACTTCGGCGGCCAGCGTTTGCACCTCGGCACTTGTCTGAATAATACCCAAGTTATCGCGCAACCACTGCACTAGTGCGCCCGCGATGGCCACACTACCCTCCAAGGCATAATGAGGCGGTTCATCACCAAACTGATACGCCACCGTAGTCAGCAGCCCGCAGGTAGATGGGCGGATGGCCGTGCCGGTATTCAGCAGCAAAAAACAGCCCGTGCCATAGGTGTTTTTGGCCTGCCCTGGTTCAAAGCAAGTTTGTCCTACCAGAGCCGCCTGTTGATCCCCCAGAACACCGGTAATTGGCACCCCCGGCAGCACTTCCGATTTAACCTCGCCAAACAGACCACTGCTGGGCTTAATGTCAGGCAGCATGGCGCGGGGAATAGACAGTGTTTCGAGCAGCTCATCATCCCACGCCATCGTGTGGAGGTTCATCAGCTGCGTACGACTGGCATTTGTCACGTCGGTCAGGTGCTTTCCCCCATGAACGCCGCCCGTAAGATGCCAGATCAGAAAACTGTCGATATTACCAAATAACGCATCTCCTGCTTCGGCATCGGCCCGCAGACCAGGTACATGATTGAGTAACCAGCGGAGCTTCAACCCACTGAAATAGGTAGCCAGGGGTAAACCTGTTTTATCCCGAAACCGATCAATTCCACCATCTGCTGCAAAAGCCGTCACGTCATCAGCCGTGCGCATATCTTGCCAAACCAGCGCATTATGATACGCCTTACCTGTATGCTTATTCCAAACTACGGTTGTCTCCCGCTGGTTGGTAATACCCAACGCGGCAACGTCCTTCAACTGTAGGTTTAGGTCAATGCGAGCCTTTGCAATTACTTCCAGCGTGTTTCGCCATATTTCTTCAGGGTCATGTTCTACCCATCCTGGCTTCGGATAATACTGGGTATGCTCTTTTTGAGCTACTGAAATGATAGTGCCCTTCTGATCGAAAATTATGCAGCGAGTGCTGGTTGTTCCCTGGTCAATTGCTGCAACGTAAGATGCCATGTTATGGGGGTTTAGGCGGATTACTTTTTGTAAACGATTTGTAAAGAAAGCAGAAAATAGCCGTCGTTATAACTAGCATCACCTCGTTGCGCTCCCACCCGATTGGCAGCGATACCCAACTCTGACCGCCGATCTGCCAGCTTCTGAGCTAAGAGTGACCCAGTTGATTTATCCACATAAACGGTGCTAACATCATCCAAATAATCACTCAATACATGCGTATAGCGGCCTTCCAAACGAAGCTGAACCTTTCTACTTATTCGCAGTGGAAGGCCCACGCCATAAGAAATCGCACCGGCCCAGTCGGCATACGTTACGTTTTCAGTCTTTAAATCAATTAACGAAATGCGTTGGCCATTACATAGAGTAGTTGGATTGATACTTATTACGCCAAGACTCAGCCACCCATATGGAATGTTGTATTGGGGATAATCTATTGAACGAAAATCAACCTGAACACCAACTGAAACTGATGTGTTAATTGACGAAAAAGACAAATTGTTAAGCTTATTTTTTGTGTACTGCTGATCTCCTCTTAGGTGTGTTAAACCTACATCGGCTCTCAAACTCATATATTCATCAAAGCGATATTGAACCAACCCACCCACACTCCAACTCAATTGTAGATGAGCAACATTACAGCGCTCGCTGAGGTCACCGCAATAACGACTTGTTGATGTATTAAATCCCAAATACCAATCGCCTATATTTTCGCGCCATCGAAAAAAACGGCCTTGCGCTTTCATTAAAAATGGACAAATTAGTAAAATCACAATTATTCTTACAGTCAAGGTCATGATAAGGTTAGGTTACGGAAACCAAATTTTATCATTTATTTGATGTACACTATCTATTCTTAAGTATTTTTTCTGAGTGTTGGCCACAAAAGTTCAGGATTCTTATAGGAACAAGACACAAAAAAAGTCTCCCTGCATAGCAGGGAGACTTCAT